>CAVUIU010000008.1:0-248984 GCA_963741615.1 uncultured Actinomycetes bacterium | reverse complement strand
GTCCGCTGCTCTGCCAGTTGAGCTAGCGGCGCTTGAGACTCAGTGATGGTAACAGCACCGGCGTGGGTGGCGCGAACCGGCGCACGGGCCGCGGGCGCCGTCCGGCAGCCGGATTTGCCTCACCGTGGCGGCCGGGTGCGGGCCGCTTCTGGCCGCGGCGTCTGGCGCCGGTCAGCCACCCAGGAACCGGCCGAATACCTGCGCGGCGCGGGACTGGCGGCCGGTGCGCGCCTCCCGCCGGTCGGCCCAGCCCATGGTCCGCAGGCCGGCGTTCATCCCCAGCCACCGCAGCGGCTCGGGCTCCCAGCTGGGTGAGTGGTGATTCACCCAGGGCAGCCGGGTGAGGTCGCTGCCGGTCCCCAGGATCAGGTCAGCCAGGGTCCGCCCGGCCAGGTTGGTGGTGGCGACACCGTCGCCGACATACCCGCCAGCCCAGCCGAGCCCGGTGGCGCTGTCCAGCCCGGCGGATGCGCACCAGTCGCGCGGGATGCCGAGCGGGCCGCCCCAGGTGTGCGTCACCTTCGCGTCGGCGAGGACGGGGAAAAGGTCGGTCAGCGTGTGCCGCAGCGCGTCGAAGACCTGCGGCACCCGGTCGAACTCCGGCCGGATCGCCGACCCGACGTGATAGGGCGCGCCGCGGCCGCCGAACGCGAGCCGGCCGTCTGCCGTGCGCTGGCCGTAGATGACCATGTGCCGGTGGTCGCCGAAGGTCGGCCGGGCCGTCAGCCCGATCTGCGCCCACACCGCCTCGGGCAATGGCTCCGTCGCGATCATCAGCGAGTACACCGGTGCGATGGCCCGCTCCAGGCCGGGCAGCAGTGGTGTGTAGCCCTCGGTGGCCCGGATCACGTAGCGCGCGCGGACGGTACCCGCGGACGTGCGCAGCCTCCCCGGTGCGATCTCGGTCACGGGGGTGGCCTCGTAGACCGCGACCCCGCGCCGCCGCGCCGCCTCGGCGAGGCCGCGCACCAGCCGGGCGGGGTGGACGGCAGCACAGTGCGGTGTGTAGGTCGCGCCGAGCACGTCGGTCGCCTCGGCCTGCTCGCGCGCCTCGGCGGCGGTCAGCAGGCGCAGGTCGTCCTCGCCGAACCCGAACTCCCGCGCCTCGGCGACCTCGGCCCTGGCCCGTTCGAGCTGGGTGGCGGAGCGGGCGAAGTGCACGGTACCGCCCTTGGCCCAGTGGCAGTCGATACCCTCCGCCACCGCCACCCGGCCCACCTCGTCCACGCATCGCTGCATCGCCCGGTACATGGCGACCGCCGCGTCCCGCCCGGCCATCCTGGTGAGCTTGGCCAGCGACGCGGGGAACAGGGCCGAGCACCAGCCGCCGTTGCGCCCGGACGCGCCGAACCCGGCGATGCGCGCCTCGCATACCGCGATCCGCAGGCCGGGCTGCGCGCAGGCCAGGTAGTAGGCGGTCCACAGCCCGGTGAACCCGGCACCGGCGATGGCCACGTCCACGTCAACGTCTCCCGGCAGCGGATCGCCGGGAGCGAGCGGGCCCGGCATCGAGTCGAGCCAGTACGACAGCGACCGATATGTCTCATCCGAAGGCATGCGGTCCATGGTGACATGCTCCCCGACCCGCGGATGGCATCACGCGGCGGCCCGCCGGGTGCACCGGGGGGAACACCGCCGGCACTTGCCAGGGTCGGGCATCCTGGTTGCATGCCTGTTCACACTCCCGCCTCCGAAGCGCTGCCCGGCCACCGGCAGGCGTTTGGCCCCTACCGGGTTTGCCTGGTGTGCCTGGGGAACATCTGCCGCTCACCCATGGCCGAGGTGGTACTGCGCGGGGAACTGGCGCGGGCGGGCCTGGCGGGGGCGGTGACGGTCGATAGCGCGGGCACCGGCGACTGGCATGTGGGGGAGCGGATGTACGGGCCGGCCGGAGCTGAACTCGCCCGGCGCGGCTACGACGGGTCCGCGCACCGGGCCCGCCAGATCGAGCCCTCCTGGCTGGACGACTACGACCTGCTGCTGGCCATGGACGCGGCGAACCTCGCCGACCTGCGCCGGATGGCGCGCGGCTCGCAGGCCGCGGGTCGCGTGCGGCTGCTCCGCTCGTTCGATCCGGACCTCGCCGATGACGATCCTTTCGGTGGCGAGGTGCCCGACCCCTACGGCGGCCACCCCGGCGAGTACGCCCGCGCGTTCGACCTGATCCATGCCGCCGCGAAGGGGCTGGCCCAGCGGCTCGCCGAATTCCTGGGCGCGCAACCCGCCGGCCGGTGAGCGGCACCGCCGACGGGGAGATCACCGAGCGGCTGGTGCGGCTCACCGGCACCGGGGTGAGCGAACTGCGGCTCACCGGCTCCCAGCATCAGTGCAGCCATTACCGCGCCACCCTGGCCGGCGGCCGGGTCGTGTTCGTCAAGGCGGCGGCCGCCGGCCTGGGCGCCGCGGTCAGCGCCGAGGCCCGCGGGCTGGCCTGGCTGGGCGGGGCCGGGGCGGTGCCGGTGCCCGACGTGCTCGGCTGGGACACCCGCACGCTGGTCATTTCCTGGGTGCGGGCGGGGGCGGCGGACGCGGCTTCGGCCGGGCGGTTCGGGCGCGACCTGGCCCGGATGCATGCGGCCGGTGCGGACCGGTTCGGGGCACCCTGGCCGGGGTTCATCGCCAGCCTGCCGCTGCCAAACGACGGGCCCGCGGCCGGCGAGGACGGCCCCGGGGACCCGGAGAGCTCCCAGGACTGGCCGGGCTGGTTCGCGAGCCGCCGGCTGCTGCCGTTCCTGCGCCGCGCGGCCGACGCGGGCACGCTGTCGCCGGCCCAGGTGCGCGACGTGGAAGCCGTCGTGGCACGGATCGGCGACCTGGCGGGACCGGCCGAGCCGCCGAGCCGCATTCACGGCGACTGCTGGTCCGGGAACGTGCTGTGGTCCGGTGGGCGCGGCTGGCTGATCGACCCGGCCGCGCATGGCGGGCACCGGGAGACCGACCTGGCGATGCTGGCCCTGTTCGGAGCGCCGTTCCTGGACCAGATCCTGGCCGGCTACACCGAGGTCGCGCCGCTGGCAGCAGGCTGGCGTGCGCGGGTGCCGCTGCATCAGCTGCATCCGCTGCTCGTCCATGCCTGCCTGTTCGGCGCCGGCTACGCCGGGCCGGTCGCCGAGGCCGCCCGGGCCGCGCTGGCCGCATGAGGCGGCCGGCCATGTTCAGGCTGCTTCGGCGGCGAGCGGGAGCGTGATCCAGAACGTGGCGCCGTGGCCGGGAGTCGTGTCCACGCCGGTGGCGCCGCCGTGCGCGCGCACCAGGGCGGCGACAATCGCCAGGCCGAGCCCGGCGCCGCCGGTCCCGCGTCCCCGGGCCTGGTCGGACCGGTAGAACCGCTCGAAGACCCGTTCCGCCTGCTCCCTGCCCAGGCCGGGACCGTGGTCGGTGACCCGGAGGGTCACGCTGGGCACCCCGAGATGGCCGGCCTGGCCCTCGGTGAGGATCCGGACGTCGATCGGCGTCCCGTCGGGGGTGTGGGTGAGGGCGTTGCTGATCAGGTTGCCGATGACCTGCCGCAGCCGGGCCTCGTCGCCGAGGACGAGGAAGGCCGCGCCGCTGCCGACCGTCAGCTCGATCTTCCGGCGGGGCGCGATCATCCGGGCGTCCTGCACGGCGTCGGCGGCGAGGGTGAGCAGGTTGACCGGCCGGAGCTCGATCGGGCGCTGCTGATCGAGCCTGGCGAGCAGCAGCATGTCCTCGACCAGCACGCCCATCCGGGCGGACTCCTGCTCCACCCGCTGCATGATCCGGTCCATGTCCGGCGTGGTGAGCGGGCCGCCATGGGCGGGCGCCAGTTCGGTGTCCGCGGCGGCGGCGTCCGGCTTGCGGGTGCCGTTGCCCAGGCCGCCGCGCTGCCGGTAGTACTCGGCATAGCCACGGATCGCGGTCAGCGGCGTGCGCAGTTCGTGGCTGGCGTCGGCGACGAAACGGCGCATCCTGTCCTCGGAACGCCGGGCCGCCGCCTCCGAGTTCTCCCGGGCGTGGAAGGCCGTCTCGACCTGGGCCAGCATGGCGTTGAGCGAGCGGCCGAGCCGCCCGACCTCGGTCCGGGGATCGCGGTCGGGTACCCGCCGGGACAGGTCGCCGGCGGCGATCGCCTCCGCGGTGAGCTCGATGTCGGTGAGCGGCCGCAGGCTGGAGCGCACGATCGCGATGCCGACGACCGCCAGGGCGACAAGCACGATCCCGCTCACGATCAGGTCGATGTGGGCCAGCGTATCGAGGGTGTTGTACACGCTGGTCACGTCGATCCCGGCGAGCACCGTCCCGGTGACGGTCGTTCCATTCGGGCCCGCGAAACTCTGCTGGTAGACCACGACGCGCCACTTTCGCCCGCCGGACTGCGCGGACACGGTGACCGGCTCCCCGTTGTGCGCGGCGAGCCAGCCGCTGGTGGCGGGAATGGCCGGCGGTGGAAGGACGCTCGCCCGGAATCCGGACCGCGGCACAGCGGGCTCCAGCACCGGCTGGGCCTGGTGCGAGCCTGCGGGCAGGTAGGCGATCCACTGCTGGCCGCCGATGCTTTCGGTGGCGACCTGGGTGAACAGGTAGTGCTGGACGTAGTAGTCGAAGGCGGGCTGGTCAGTGAGCTGGGTGTCGGCCGTGCTCAGCAGGTACCCGCGCAGCACGGAGATACCAGCGACGCTGATGATGGACAGCGCGACGGCGACGAGCGCCAGCACGGCGGTGATCAGCTTGATCCGCAGCGGGACCCGGTCGGGTATCCGCCGGGCTTCCCGCCAGCGGCGGCTGAGTCCGGACTCGTCTGACATGGGCAGGCTAGGAGGCAGGAAGCCTGAGCACGTAGCCGACGCCGCGCAGGGTGTGGATCAGCCGTGGCCCGCTGCTGTCCACCTTGCGGCGCAGCACCGATACGTAGGACTCGACGATCCCGGTGTCGCCACGGAAGTCGTAGTCCCACACATGGTCGAGGATCTGCATCTTGGACAGCACCCGGTTGGCGTTGCCCATGAAGTAGCGCAGCAGCTTGAACTCCGTCGGGGACAGCTGGACCGGCGTCCCCGCCCGCCACACCTCGTGGCTGTCCTCGTCGAGTTCGAGGTCGGCGAATTTCAGCCTCGGCGTGGGCTCGGCGGCATCGCCCCTGGTGCGGCGCAGGACCGCCCGGATCCGCGCGATGACCTCCTCCAGGCTGAACGGTTTCGTCACATAGTCGTCGCCGCCCAGGGTCAGGCCCCTGACCTTGTCCTCCATCGCGTCCCTGGCAGTCAGGAAGACGACCGGAATGCGGGCACCACCGCCCCGTAGCCGCCGGATGACGTCGAACCCGTCCATATCGGGCAGCATCACGTCGAGCACGATGAGGTCGGGCCGGTGGCGGCCCGCCAGCTGCACCGCCTCGGTCCCGGCGGCGGCGGTGATCACCTCGAATCCTGCATAACGAAGGCTGGCAGCCAGCAGTTCGAGGATGTTCGGCTCATCCTCCACAACGAGCAGCCGGGCATCGTGCCGCTTGCGCCCATCGGCCGACGGGATGGTCATGTGCTGATCCTGAAGGACCTACCTGAAGGTTTCCTGAACGTGCACTGGGCCTGACCTGACGATCGTATGCCAAGGTCAGGAGCGCTCACCACGGTTCCAGCGGCGCGGTCACACCGGGCCGCCCCTGGCTCCGGTCCAGCGGACGATGGCCGCCGCCCGCGAATCGGCCCCGAGTTTGGCATAGATCCGGTTCACGTGGTTTTTCACGGTCTTCTCAGCGAGCACAAGCTGGGCGGCGATCGCCCCGTTCGAGTGCCCTTCCGCGATGAGGGACATGATCTCCGCCTCGCGCGACGAAAGACCCAGCGGGCGCACATCGCGAGACACGCTGGCGGTCCTCATCCGGCCTCCGCCCACCCATACCAGCAAATAAGTTGCGACGCATGCTATCGAAGCCGGCCCAGGCTCGCGCAAGAGCGAATGCCACCCATAAATCTCATGGTGTCGGGTGGCTGGCTAATCCACCCGGTGGCGGGCGGCCGGAAGCACCGCGCGGGCGGCTTGTCAATCCACCCGGTGGCGGGCCGGAAACACCGCGCCGGGCCCGGTGCCGCCGGCGGTCGTGGCGCTGCGCGGCCTGTCAGCCACCGGCCAGGTGGGAGCCGGTCAGCAGGCTCTTGGGCACCGGCTGGCCGTGGTTCAGGTCATGGAACAGCCTGTTCGCCCTGGCGTTGTCCCACAGCACCGCGTCGCCGGCCGCGGTCGGGTAGTTCGCGTTCGCGATGGGGACGGTGGTGGTTTCCGGGCTCCGCAGCGCGAGCGCGACCTGGAGCAACTGGTACAGGTGCGTGCCGTTGTCCACCTTGAGCGCGCCCGTTGCCCCGAATGCGGCGGGCACGGCTGCGACCGGGTTGAGCAGGGTGGCCGGGCTGGTCATCTTGCGCAGCAGGGCCCGCAGGAAGAGCCGCTGATCCTGCACGCGCTGGAGATCCTGGCTGCCGAAGGCATGCCGGACACGCACATACCCGAGGGCCTGCGCGCCGTTCAGTGTCTGGCAGCCCGCCTTCAGGTGCAGCCCTGACGCCTGGTCGTGGATCGGGCCTGGCAGGCACATGGTGACGCCGCCGACCGCGTTGACGACGTTCACCAGGCCGCCGAAACCGATGCCCATGTAGTGATCGATCCGCAGGCCGGTATTGTCCTGGACCGTTTTGGCGAGCAACTTCGGGCCGCCGAACGAGTAAGCGGCGTTGAGCTTGTTGTTCCCGTACCCGGGAATCTGGACATAAGAGTCGCGGGGCAGGCTGATGAGCACCGCGCGGCCGCCGTTGGACGGGATATGCAGGATCAGGACGGTGTCCGAGCGGTGCCCGCCGACGTCGAATCCGGTGTGCAGCTTGCGCTCCTGCGCACGGGTCAGGCCCTGGCGGCTGTCCGATCCGGTGATGAGCCAGTTCTGCCCGGCGCCCGCGGCCGGGCGGCCCTGGTAGTCCACGAGCACGTTGCTCCTGCTGAGCTGGGAGTCGAGGTAGAAGTACATCGCGCCGACCGCGATCAGCAGGACGAGCACGACGATGCCCGCCACGAGCAGGACCCGTCGCACCCGGGACCGCCCCGTCCTGCCACCGCCACGGCCCGGGACCGCCGGCCGCGGCGGCCGGGGACGGGTGGGGGCGGCAGGGCCGCGCTGGCGGCCCGGTGAGCCGTCCAGCGGCGGCTGCTCCGGCCAGCCACCGGCCCGGCCGCGCTGCCCGGCCGCTGTCGCCCGGGCGCCGGCCGCGGCCGGCGCCGTCCCGGCGCCGCCGGCTGGCAGGTTCACGGTGGGCTCGTTCGCCTGACCGGCTGGCGCGGACTTCTCGTCACGGAACCAGCCTGCTGGCCACTCGTTCACGCGCTCCCCTCCCACCAGATCGTGACCACGTCCCTCCCCGAGGATCCAAGATCACCGGGCTGCCCGGGATTGACCCCGAGCTCCAGCAGCGCGGCCTCCACCTCGCCGGCCCGCTCGGGCGGCAGGCACAGTCGGCGCCTGGTGACCTCCACCAGTTCCGCCATCGACTGGTAGTCGGCTACGGCCGGGCGGCTCCATTCAGTGTGCCTCGGGTTGCGGCCCATCGCGGCCAGGATGGCCAGCATGTCGCCCGCTATCGGCCGCTCCGGCCGTTTCAGCCCGTAAAAGCGCAGCCACAGTGGGTTGAGCGAGGTCAGCGGGTGACGCGCGGCCGTCTCGACGACCACCCGCCTGCGGGCGTGATCGGTCAGGGCGTCCAGGAACGGCCCCAGGTCAGGCACGTTGAACACGACATGGTGGCAGGTCACCACGTCGGCGGGGGCGACCTGCCCGGCGATGCCGGGCCAGCGGCCGTGGACCACCTGCGCGGCCAGGCCGGCCTCACCGGCCCGCTCGGTGAGCAGCCCGAGCATCGGCTCGTCGGCGTCAACCGCGGTCAGCGTCGTGATGCGCGGTGCCAGTGGCAGGCACGCGGCACCGGCCCCGGAACCGATGTCCAGCACGCTGCCCGGGGGATCCAGCGCCTCCCACGCCCGCTCGAACGACGGGCCGCCCGGGGACCGGCGCACCCGGTCCGCGCGGCGTGCGAACACCTGCCGTGGCAGCACCCAGGGTGACTCGGCGGCGCCCGCCGTGATGTGGTCGGGGATCGCCCAGGCAGAAAGTTCCTCGCGCCACCGGCTCAGCAGTTCGGTCAGTGAGTCCACGATGGACGCTCCGGCAGGGTTCCAGGGGCCGCAGGGCTGGCCCGCGTGGGCCGGGCCCGCTTGGCCGGCCACTGGGTCGGGGTGAGCATGCGGGCTTGCCCGATCACACCCGGGTTCAGAGGCTACCTGGCGGTCCCCTGTGCGCAGCGAAGGCGCCAAGCGGCGCGCCCCCGCTTGTTTCCTGGCGGCTGACCGGCCGCGTTTCCGGGGCGGCTGACCGGCCGCGCCGGGGGCAGGATCTCAGGGCTGATCCTGCCGGGCGGCGGTCTACCCGGCCGCGGCTCCGGTGCTGTAATCGCCACGGAGCGCCAGCACCTTGATGCCGATGTTGGTGCCGTGCAGCGGCAGCTCGCTCTGGAATATCAGGCTGATCTCCTTACGGCCGAAATACCGGCCCGCGTCCTCGAGTGAGTCGAAGGTGAACTCGACGACGCGATGCGGTGTCGCCGAGAACGCGTTGTCGTACGACGCCAGCCGCCTCAGCTCACCGGGGGCCTGAAGGGTATCCGCGATCGACCGGACCCACTCCAGGTACTTGCGCTTCTCGCCGAACGGGTAATCGATCTCGTACACGTATTTGATCACCGGACGAGTCTCCTTCCATATCCGCCATCCGCCGCCGTACCCGCAATGTGCGGGCATCACGCGGTGATGGCCCATCCCGCTCCGCACCCGGGCTGCGGGTCACACCCCGCCGCTGGGTGGTGCCGGATCGGCCGGCGGCGCTTCCTGGCCATCGACGCTGAACACGTACTCACGGATCTCGCGGATCGTGTCGTCCAGCCGGCCCAGGGCTTCGGTGATGCGCTCGCGGGCCACCTCACGAGGCAGGTCGATGGCAGTCTGCAGGCTGTGCCCGGCCTGGAACAGGCTGTGGACCACCTGGTCGAGCAGTTCCTGCACGCGATGCGTCTGCTCGGCGGCAGCGGCCCGGGCAAGGTCGGCGAGGTCCCCGCGCCGGCGCGTCTCCGTGGCGTCCCGGACCACGGCGAGAATGAAATGCCCGCCCGCCGTCGGCACCGGGCTGAGGCTGATCTCGACCGGGAACGTCACCCCGTCGTTGCGCAGCCCGACCAGGCGGGCCCTTTCACCCATCGGCCGCGCCTGCGGAGCCCGCGCATAGGAAGCCCGGTGGCCCCGGTGCGCTTCCCGCAGGTCGGCGGGAACGAGCGATTCGATCGGGCAGCCGATCAGCTCGGCCTGCTGGTAGCCGAACATGTCTGCCAGCCCCCGGTTCACCAGCATGATCTGGCCGTCGGCGTCGGTCAGCGCCAGCCCGTCACCAAGCGCATCGATCAGCTGCCACAGCAGGGCCGGGGGGATCGCCGCCCGGGGCCCGGTCGGCCCGGTCGCGAGCTTGGCCGCCTGGTGGCCGCTGGCGCCCTGGTGGCCGCCCGCGCCCGCGCCGGCGACGGCCAGCGTAGGCACGCCTGTTTCCGGGGTGCCGGCCGCGATCGCCGCCTCCAGCGAGGGGTAGATGGAGACCATGCGGTCCAGTCCTTCAACGCCGAGCACGCGCCGTACGACCAGCGCGGTAACCACCAGCCTCAGCTGCGTGCCGCTGACGACCGCACGCTGGTATGCGCGTGCGACGGCGTCCACGCCAGCGTGATCGCAGGACAGGGTCGCGGTCATGTCCGCGATCAGCACGCTGGACCCGCGGTTGATCACCGACAGCAACTGCTCGCGGAACTGACCGGCATTGGACACGTCGATGTGCTCCGGAAGCGTCACGATTGCCTGCCGGCCCATCCACGTCACCGGGAACGTGCCGTCACGCATGCCGGCATCCTGGGCGGAGACGGGGAATCGCGAGCGCCGCGGTCGCTGACCCAGCGATCGATGTCCGGGGAACCTGATCCATCTGCGTGATCCCATCAGTCCGCGGCAGGCGTGCCGCCCAGATTCTACGTATGTGCCCGCCCGTCGGGGGGCGCCGCCTCGCCCTCGCGGGACCTTGGACACCTCCAGGGCCCGCCTTACGGCCCTGGAGTTCCCGGCCCAGCGGAGGGAGCCTGGCCACGCGCAGAGGGTGGGTGGGCAGCATGACAGAGGCGGCAGGCCGGCCAGTGGTGCCGATCCCTGCCGATCAGGCCGACTACCTGATCGGCACGGCGGCCCGTGCGCCATCGGTGCACAACACCCAGCCGTGGCGGTTCCGGGTCGGCCGGCACGCGATCGAGCTGTACGCCGACCAGCGCCGCAAGCTGAAAGTCGATCCGGTTGGCCGGGAGATGCTCATCAGCTGCGGCGCTGCCCTGTTCGGGCTGCGGCTCGCGGTGCGTTCGCTCGGGTACCTGCCGGACGTCGAGCTGCTCCCGGAACCGGCCCAGCTGCGGTTGCTCGCCCGGGTGAGGATGGGGGCAGCGGAGCCGATGACCGCCAGGGAACGCCAGTTGCTGGAGGCGCTGCCGCATCGGCACACTCACCGCGGGCCGTTCGCTCCCGGCCCGCTGCCCGACGGGCTTGTTCCGGGACTGCAGCACGACGCGCTGGCCGAGGGTGCCACGCTCGTGCTCGTCGACGCCATCGGCTACCAGAAGCTGGCCGACGTCGTCGGCGCGGCCGGCCGCAGGCAGGATCTCGATCCGGCGGCCCAGGCAGAGGTGCGGCGGTGGAGCCGGAGCGTGGCCGACGCCGCTCGCGACGGCGTCCCCGCCAGCGCCTTCCGCGCCGGCGCCGGCCGGCCGCCAGGGCGGCTGCCGCAGCGTGACTTCGACCTGGGCCGTGGCCTCGGCCTGCTGGCCGACGGCGGGCCGCCCGCCGTCACCGCGCTGCTGCTGACGCCCGGTGATGGCCGGGCCGACTGGCTCCGCGCAGGCCAGGCTCTGCACCGGCTGCTGGCACACGCGGCCAGCAGATGGGTGTTCGCCAGCCTGCACACGCAGCCGCTGGAAGCCGCCGCGATCCGCGACCTGATCCGGGACCGCCTGGCGCTCCCCGGGCCGGTCCAGATGCTGTTGCAGCTGGGCCCCGCGCACACCAGCCACGCCACCGCCCGCCGCCCACCAGCGGACCTGGCCGAGCCCTGAGCTCAGTCACGCCGGTGCCAGCCATCTCTTCACGGCTGCCGTGCCGGCAATGGCCTGGTGAGGGTCGGGTGACTGGGGGATGAGGTTGAATTCGGTGCAGCCCGCGGCGGCGTAGGGCGCGAGGAACTCGGCGACGTCTGCGGCGGTGCCGTAGGGGCAATAGCGCTCGAAGCGCTCGAACGGGAGCTGGTAGAAGGCCTCCATCGCCGGCGCGAGGCAGGCGCGGGCAGCTTCCTTGGAGTCAGCGAGCCCGCACCATACCTGCATCGCGTGACGGCCCGGCGGGTCGGGCCGGTCCGCGCGGGCGGCCTCCGCCGCGGCCATCTCGACGGCGGCGGCGAAACGGCGGGGGGAGTTCCAGATGCCCAGCCACCCATCGCCGAGGCGGCCCGCGCGCCTGATCGCCGCGTCGGAACGCCCGCCGACGAGGATGGGGATCGCCTGCGCCGGTGCGGGGGCGATGACTGCTTCGTCGAGGTCGAAGAACGTGCCGTGGAAGGTGACCGGCTTACCGGTCAGGAGCTGGCGCACGATGGTGAGGCATTCGTTCATCCGCGCGCCCCGGGTTGCTGGGTCCACCCCGCAGATCGCCACCTCGTGGCGATCCTCACCACCCACCCCGACGCCGAAGACGAGACGTCCGGGGGCGAGCTGGGCGATGTCGGCGAGCTGGCGGGCCACCAGCACGGGATGGCGCAGCGGCAGCAGGTACACGCCGGTATGGACGGGCAGTGTGGGGTGAAGCATCGCCAGCGCGGTGGCCTGCACGAGCCCGTCGAATCCCAGGCCCGCGAAGAAGCTCACGTGGTCTCCGCAGCAGACGTGGTCGATGCCCGCCCGGCCGGCCTGCGTCAGAAATGCGCGGGCAGCCTCCGGCCCCTGCTCGAGCAGGCCGAAGGGGGTGAACATGCCGATCCGGGCCGGTGCGGCCGCGCGGCCTCCCGCGTCCGCCGGCCCCGTCGCCGGGCTGGCCACTGTCCTGCTGCTCATGTCGTCTTCTCCCATTGGTTTTCCGCGCTCCGCTGAGACTGTTCGTGTTCCGCGCTCCGCTGAGGGCGCTCGTTTACCGCGCTCCGCTGAGGGCGGCCCCGGGGATGGGGGATGAGCGCGGGCACGCGGGCCCGGTACGAGGTGTAGGGCTGGCCGAGGGACAGCTTCAGGTCATGTTCCTCGAACGCGATGCCGGCCAGGATGTAGCCGGTCGCGGCGGCCGCGAACAGCAGGTGGCCGACCGTCATCGTGGGCGCCGACCAGAAGACGACCACGAATCCGGCCATGAGCGGATGCCGGATGCGCCGGTAAAGGCCGCGCTCGGTGAACGGTGGCGGGCGGTAACGGGCGCCCCGCGCATGCAGGTATGCCTGCCGCAGCCCGAACAGGTCGAAGTGACTGATCAGGAAGGTGGACCTGACGGCCACCGCCCAGCCGGCCAGGTAGACGGCGAGCAGCGCGTAGGCGCCCGGCCCGGACAAGTTCCAGACGGTCCCGCGGACCGGCCGCCACAGCCAGAACAGCAGTGCCAGCAGCAGGTTCGCGCACAAGACGAACGTCGTCCGTTCGGCGGGCGCCGGCACGATGCGGGCCCAGCGGCGCTTGAACCACGGGCGGGCCATCACGGTGTGCTGGACCGCGAACAGCAACAGCAATCCCGCGTCCACCGCCACCGCCAGCGGCCAGGCGGAACGCGTCCCCTGGTCGACGCCCTTGGGCACGCCGAAACCGATGAAGAAGCCGGCCGCGTAGCCGAGCACCACGACGAAGAACAGGTACACCGCTGCCGCGTATACCAGGTTGATCAGCGCGGGAATGCTCGTCTGCGATGGGGGCCGGACGGCGACCGGGGGGCGGGCCGGCTTGATGTCGTGCGCCATACCTCGACGCTAAGAACGCTCAGGTCCGGCGGGCAATCGGGTGAACTACCGGCAATCCGCCGGTTTCCCCGGCCGGGAGGGCCGTGCCCGCCCCCGCGCATCGGGCGAACTACCGAGACGCTCAGGGGCGCAGCCGGTGCGCGGTCACCCACGTCGCGATCTGGGCACGTGAGCGCACCTGCAGCTTGCGCCGGATGTTCTCCACGTGCGCCTCCGCCGTCCGCGGCGCCACCGACAGTCGCACCGCGATGGAATGGTTCGTCAGCCCCTCGGCGACCAGCCCGGCCACCTCGAGCTCACGGGCGGTGAGCCGCGGACCCGCGCTCGTCGGCTCGCTGAGGAAGGTGAGCATCGCCTCCGCCACCCCTTGCCAGTCGGCGTGGTAATAGAGGTGGCTGGAACCCGGCAACGGGATCAGCACCGACCCGGGGATAAGCGTGGCGACCTCTCGCCCCAGCTCGAAACGTGTACCCCTGTCCGCCTCACGGTGCAAGACCGCCGTCCGCGCCCGGATCGCCGGAAGCAATGCCCTGACGTCGGTGTCGTAGTAGACCCCCAGGATCTGGCTGGCCACGGTGGCAGAGGCGCTCACCCGCTGGAACCGCAGCAGCGCCTCCAGTTCCGCGGCGGTGGGATCGGGGACGAAAATGCCGGTCAGCACCTTCGACCCAAGTCCCCAATGTGCCCGCACCAGCGCCACGATCGAGTCCCTGACCTCGGGGGGCGCCAGATCGGCGCCGCTGGCGCACGTCCCGTACAGCACCAGCGCCTCGACCCGATCCGGATGCTTCGCTGCGAGCGCGGCAGCGATCTGACCGCCCTGTGAGGCGCCGAACAGGCTGAAGCGGCCGGCGCCCACCGCATCGGCGACCGCCAGCGCCGCCGCCACCTGCCCGTCGAACGACAGGTCGAGCCCGTCCCGGTCCGACAGGCCGCACCCGGGCTTGTCGTAGCGGATCACGGTGAACCGCTCCGCCAGCCGCTCGACGAAGCTGCGGAACGAGAACAGCTCCAGCTGCCCGCGCAGATGGGTAACCCAGCCCGAATCGCACACCAGCGCCGGGCCGGCACCCACCGTCGAGTACGCGACGCGGCCCGCGGGCGTGGTGCAGTACCTGACCGGCGACATCACCCGTCCAGGCTGACACCCCTCGCCGGCGCAGTAAAGAACCGGACGTTGAGCATGCAAAACGACCCGGCCGCGACGGCGGCCGGGCTTCCTGCCCGCCGGTCCGCCGTGAGCTGACAGCCTGGTCACGGGCCTTCGCAGGGCAGGCGGGTACCGGCTGCCGACCCTGGGCTTCTTGCTGGCCTCGTCCCGCCACCACCCGGCTTTACGGCATAAAGTTCATGGGCTTGAGCCCTTGACTTTACGCCATAAAGCGGAGTCTACTTTATGGCATAGAGTCGATGGAGGGAGGCACCATGAACCACACACCCGACACCACCACCGCCGGCAACGGCGGCAACTTCGACCCCCGGCAGGCCGCTGACCTGCTGGACCAGACCACCCAGCAGACCCGGCGCCAGATTGAGCCCTACCCGCCGTGGCTCGTGGCGATCAGGGCGTTCATCGCCCTGGTCATCTACGGCACGGTCTGGCTGTCGGTGCGTGGACAGCATCCCTACCATTGGCCGACTGCCGCGGTCATCCCCGTTGTGGTTGTGCTGGCGGTCGTCAACCTCGTCGCGACGGTCACGGTTGCCAGGCGCGCGACCACCGGGGTGAGCGGGAGATCCCAGCTGCGCCCGGCCGAGGTCGCCGCCTGGGTGGCCATCTGGGTCGGCGTGTTCGTGGTCATGGGGGTGCTGATTGGCGCCGGAGTAAGCGACGCGATCGTCTACGGGATCTACCCGGCCGCGGTGCCGCTGATTGGCGCCGGCCTGGCCTGGGCGGGCATCAGCGCGGCACGGTCAAACTGGCGCGCGTGCTGGACCGCGGCCGCGGTCGCCGCCGTCGGCGTCGTGGGCGTGTTCGCGGGACCGGCCGGGGCGTGGGCGGTCGCCGGCGTGGGCCTGTTCGTCGTGCTCCTCGGCACCGCCGCCGCCATAGCCTGGCGGCAGCGCCGCAGCATGGTCCGGGCATGACCAACGATGAGCTCGACCCGCTGATCCACGTCCCCACCCGGTTGCGGATCGTGGCGACGCTGGCGGCACTGCCCGACGGCGACGCGCTGTCCTTCACCCGCCTGCAGGACATGCTCAGCCTCACCCCCGGCAACTTGATCATCCAGTTGCGCAAACTCGAAGAAGCCGACTACATCAGCAGCGAGAAGACCAGGAACGGGTCCGCGCAGAAGACCACGGTGACCCTGACCAGCCACGGCCGGGCAGCACTCGGCGCCTACACCCAGGCGCTGCGCGACCTGCTCGGCGGCCTGTAAATGGGCCCGGCCGATTTTCCCGCGGGAAGCGGGTCGGCCACGGGCCACGGGGCCCGGCAGACATGGGCGCGTAACGTCATCATCCGCAGCCTGGGGATGACAGCCCCGGGAAGCTCCTTCGGAGGTGCATGGTGAGCGGCACGAGCACGGGAAACGGCAAAGTGGTCGTCAACAGAACGATGTCGCTCGACGGGTTCACCGCCGGTCCCGGCGACGCGATGGACTGGATCTTCGACTTCATGGCGCCGATCGAGGACGAGTTCCCGGAGATCATGGCGGCCACCGGCGCCATGCTCGTCGGCCGGCGGACCTACGAGGTCGGTAAGCGCATGACCGGCAATCCGAGCGAGGTGACCCCTGCCTACGACGGGGGAGCGGTGTTCGTCCTCACCCATGAGCCGCCGGACCCGCCGGACCCGGCGGTCACGTTCCTCACCGGTGATATCGGGGAAGCCGTCGCCACCGCGCTGCGCGCCGCGGGCGGCAAGAACCTCGAAATCCTCGGCGCCGACGTAGCCGGCCAGTGCCTGCGGCGGGGACTCGTGGACGAGATCCTGGTGTTCGTCCTGCCGGTCCTGCTCGGCGGCGGCACCCGCTTCTTCTCGCCCCCGGGCCTGGCCCGGATAGACCTGGAACCACTCGACAGCACACGGTCAGGAGCCGTCACCATCCTTCGGTTCCGCGTCCGCAAGTAGCCCCGGCTACGGCGTCTCAGCCCGCTACTGCCGCTGCCACCACGGCGTCCTTTGGCTAGCTGATCCGGTACTCCCATCCTTCTTGCCAGGCGGGGTCTTGCTCTATCAGGTCTTCCAGCGGGACGCCGCCGAGGAGGTGGTCCAGGCCCCATCGGGTGGCGGTATGACCGATGAGCAGGACTCGCTGCCCTTTCCAGCGCAGTGGCAGGTCGGCGAGGAACCGCCCGACCCGGGCAACGGCCTGCCGCCAGCTTTCCCCGCCCGGGTAGGGGCGGTCCAGGTGCTCGCGCCGGCCAGCGTGCAGCTCGGCTGCGGGCATCCCGTTGCGCTGCCCGTAATCGCATTCGCGCAGCCGCCAGTCATACAGCACCGGGATCGCACACTGGCTGAACGCAATCGATGCTGTCTGGGTAGCACGGGTCAGATCGGAGCTGAACACGGCGGTGATCCCGTCGCCTCTGCGGCGGCGCCCCAGTTGCTGCGCCTGCGCCCGGCCCTGCTCGGACAACTGGCCAGGCAGCCAGCCGGTGGCGTGCCCCTGCTCGTTATCCACCGTCGTGGAATGGGTCTCAAACACCAGCTCAATCGGCACTTGCCAACCCTACGGACGACGGTAACGTTCCCGGAACGGTCCGGGGGTAGCGTGCGCTGCGTGGGGGAAGCGCAGCAAGCAGGTGGGCAGGCGCCGGTGATGGCGGAGGCCGCGGTGCGCCGCTTCCGGCTGGGCTCGCCGGTCACGGCGGTCGTGCTGTTCGGGCTGGTGCTGGCGTTGGGGGTGGCTTTGCTGCCGCTGGCGGGCCTGGCGGGCCGGGCCGCGGGCAGCAACACCGGCAACAATGTCGCGGTGGCGCTGCTGACTCTGGCGCTGGCCGGGGTCGGCCTGCTGGTGGCTTGGCATCAGCCGGGTAACCCGATCGGATGGCTGCTGCTGGGCTCGGGGGTGTGCTTCGGTGGCCGCTGCGGCTGTATCTGGCCGTGGCCGCGCTATGGGTGGGCGGCGCGTTCGCCATCAGCGCTACCGCGGTCTGACGTTTTCCTCCCCGGTGGCGGTTGCCGCCTCGACGCTGGCCGCGGTGGCGCTGTTCAGCCCGCTGCGGCGGCGGGTGCAGCAGGCCCTGGAACCCGCCCACATCTCGATATGGATCAGCCAGCACGACTGAGGCCAGAGCGGAGGCCCGGCCGTCATCCGGGCCGGCCTCCTGCCCTGCTACCGGTGAGCACCGGGTCAATCTACCGGCGGGCGGGATGACCGGTCAGGCCAGCATTTCCACCGAGCCAGCGCGGGACAGGTCATAGCCGCCGAGCGCGTCGATCGATGACTGCACGGCCGGTGTGCGCAGGGTGGCGATCAGTGGTTCGGCTGCGGGCAGGGCGTCGCTGCTGAGCACGATGTCGAAGTCTTCCCAGGTGACCGGGACGAAGCCGAGGTCGAGGGCGGTGGCGGCGGCGCGGGCGCCGAGCCCGGTGTCGGCTTGGCCGGAGGCGACCGCCATGGCCACCTCCAGGTGGGATGCCGCCTCCGGACCGGTCACGGAGGCGTGCTCGATGCCCGCTTCGGTCAGCAGCTGGTCGAGCAGCACACGGGTGCCGGTGCCGAAGTGGCGGCGGGCGACCCGCAGGGCGCGCAGGTCACTGGGACCGGTGATGTGGCCGGGGTTGCCTTCGGGGGTGAGCAGGCCTTGCTCGCGTCGCCATAGGTGGATGATCGCCGGGCGGCGGCCGCGCAGCAGCGTCCGGGCGAAGGGGCTGTTGTGGCCGCCTGAGCGGTGCCGCAGATGGATGGCTGCGGCGTCGGCGGTGCCGCGCCAGATCCTGGTCAGGCCGTGGAAACTGCCACGCGCCCCCACGGTGGTGACGGAGGTCCCGGTCTGGCGAAGCGCGATGTCCAGGCCGGGGTCATCGCTGCCTGCCAGCCGCAGGACCGGATGACCACCAAGCAGCCTCCTGGCCGCGGCGTCGCCCCCAGCTGAGACGCGGGAACGGCGACGGTCGGCGACGTCGATCACGCCCGCGTCGGCCAGGTAGCGGTAGGCGCGGCCGATAGTTGAGCCGGTCGTCTTGTACCGGTCCGCGGCGTCACGGATGCTCGGCAGTTCGTCCCCAGGACCGAGTAGCCCCGATGCGATGTCGTCCGCGATCTCGGTGCTGACCTGCAGATACCTGGTCATGATCCGGACTCTACCGGGGCCGCGATGCTCGCGGCAGCGTGATGTGAATCGCGTGCTGATATGACGCCCCCCGCAGGACCACCCCCCTGTTAGGCTCTGCCACGTTCTGTAGTAGTACAGAAGGGTGCAGCCGTGGGCCGCAGACTTCGCAGGGGCGGGCTTGCCGCCGCTGCCTGCCTGATCGTGACGTTGGCTGCCGCTTGCAGCGGCAGCCCCAGCTCGTCTACGAGCGCGAGCCCGGCCGCGTCGGGGGCGCACGGCACGCTGATCGTGTTCGGCGCGGGCACGCTGGCCGCGCCGTTCGCCGCGGAGATCGCGGCGTTCAAGAAGGCCAATCCGGGCGTGACCGTGCATTCGCAGTTCGGCGCGAGCGGTGACATGGTCAAGGCCATCACCCAGCTGCACCAGCCCGCCGACGTGCTTGGGGTGGCGGACTATTCGCTGATCCCCAAGCTGATGTTCACCGCCAGCGCGACCTGGTACCTGGGATTCGTGTCCAACCAGATCACCTTCGCCTACACCAGCCACAGCAAGGGCGCCAGCGGGCTCACAGCGTCCAACTGGTACAAGGTGCTGGCCCAGCCGGGCGTGCACATCGGCCGGTCCAACCCGGCCGCCGACCCCTCGGGCTATCAGACCCTGCAGATGCTGCAGCTGGCCAACGGCTACTACCACCAGCCGAACCTGTCGGCCTCGGTGCTGAAGAACTCCCCGGATTCCAGCGTCGCGGAGACCGAAACCTCACTGCTCTCCGCGCTGCAGTCGGGGCAGATCGACTACCTGGCGATCTATAAGTCCACCGCGCAAGAGCAGCATCTGAAATGGATCGCGCTGCCGCCGCAGATCAACCTGTCCGACCCCTCGATGGCCGCCGCCTACGGCAAGGTCTCCATCAGCGCCGGATCGCTGGGCACGCTGGCAGCCAAGCCGATCATCTACGGGCTGACCATCCCGACCAGCGCACCCAACGCGGCGCTGGGCCAGAAGTTCATCAGCTTCGTCATCGGCCCCCAAGGCCAGGCGATCATGCGCAGTAACGGGTTCGTGGTCATCTCGCCCGCGCTGGCCAACCCCCAAGCCAAGGTGCCCGCATCGGTCAAGCCGCTCACCACTCAGTGGCCATCCTCCGGCGGGTAGGAGCGGCAGGGAGTCCGCCCGGCGCCACAATGACCACGTGACAACGACAGATACAACCATCAAGGCGGGGCAGCCCGCCCGCAGCTGGCCGTTGGGCTGGTTCGGGGTCATCACCTGGCTGCTGGGCGGCCTGCTGCTGGCGTTCATCGTGCTGCCGATCATCCGGCTGGTGACCACCTCGTCGGCGGCCAGCTTGCGGCACGCCGCCGGCACGGCCGCGGTCAGGGACGCGATCTTGCTGAGCCTGCAGGCGGCGGCGATCACCGCCGGGATCGCGACGCTGTTCGGCGTGCCGCTGGCCTACATCCTCGCCCGTGGCAGCTTCCGCGGCCGGGGCGTGATCCAGTCCGTGGTGGACCTGCCGCTGGTAGTGCCGCACACGGTTGCTGGCATCGCGCTGCTGTTCCTGCTCGGCCGCACCGGCTGGGTCGGCGCCCCGGCCGCCCACCTCGGGGTGTCGTTCTACGGATCGCAGTGGGGGATCGTGGCCGCGATGCTGTTCGTCAGCGCGCCGTTCGCGGTCAACAGCGCCCGGGTCGCGTTTGAGGCCATCGATCCCCGGCTGGAACGGGCGGCCCGGAGCCTGGGCGCCAGCCCATGGCACGCGTTCCGGCGCATCACATTGCCGTTGGGGTTGCGCGGGGTGCTGACCGGTGCGGTGCTCGTGTACGCGCGCTCGATCAGTGAGTTCGGCGCCGTGGTGATCATCGCCTATTATCCCGCGACCGCGCCGGTGGAGATCTACAACCTGTTCCTGCAGTCCGGTCTCACCCAGTCAGCCTCAGCTGCCGTGGTGCTGCTGATCGTCACGCTGGCCACCTTCCTGGTCTTGCGGACCCTGGCTTCTGGCCGGCTGCTCGCCCGGATCGACCGTGCCTACCGATGACCGTGGGCTCGGTGTCAGCGGGCTGACCGCCCGGGCCGGGTCCTTCACCCTCGGCCCGGTCAGCCTCGATATCCCGCCCGACCGGGTGCTCGTGGTGCTCGGCCCATCGGGCGCCGGCAAGACCCTGCTGCTGGAGACCATCGCCGGGCTGCGCCCGCTGCAGTCCGGACGGATCAGCCTCGCCGGGACCGAGATCACCGGCCTGCCGCCCGAGCGGCGGCGCATCGGCCTCGTCTTCCAGGACGCCGCGCTCTTTCCCCACCTGACCGTCAAGGAGAACGTCAGATTCGGGCCACGAGCCCGCCGCGCGGCATCCCCAGACGCCTCTGACGAGCTGCTGCAGCAGCTCGGGATCGCCCACCTCGCCGACCGGTCACCGCGATCGCTCAGCGGCGGCGAACGGCAACGGGTGGCCCTGGCCCGCGCGCTGGCGATCCAGCCCGGCCTGCTGCTGCTCGACGAGCCGCTGTCGGCGCTCGACCAGCCGACCCGCGAAGACATGCGCGCCCTGCTGCAGCGGCTGCTGGCCGAGCTGGAGATCCCGGCCGCACACGTCACGCACGACCGGGACGAAGCACTCAGCATCGGCGACGACCTGGCTATCATCGTCGGCGGCCAGCTCCGCCAGACCGGACCAGCCGTCACCGTCGCCGCCGAGCCAGCCGATCCCGACATCGCCCGCCTGCTCGGCTGGTCCGAACTCGGGAACGGCACCGCGGCCGACGGCGCGGCCCGGATCGGGCAGCTCGTTCTCCACGATGCAGCCCAAGGGCTGTACGGCCTAGTACAGGCCTTCTATCGCCCCGAAGACGTTCAGCTCAGCCCCGCGGCGGATGCGTCAGCTGACGGCAGCCTCACCGCACAAGTCGGGCGGATCATTCACACACGGCCACTGGCCCGCATCACCCTCCGCAGCGACCCGCCCATCGTGGCGCTGATGCTCCACCGCGACATCGAACACCTCCACCTCACAGCCGACGAACCCGTACAAGTCAGCCTGCCGCCAGGAAGCCTCCGCATCTTCCAGACCAGCCCAGAACCGTGAATCCGGGCAGGCCCAAGCGGCCAGCTGGCGTGAACGCGCCCACCGCCGAGGGCCGACCCATCTGCGTTACAGTCGCAGGATGCCGATCTTCCGGATCAAAGAGGCTGCCAGCCTTCTCGGGGTCAGCACCGACACCTTGTACCGCTGGATCGAGGCGGGACGGATCACAGCGGCCGACGACGCCTCCGGGCTGATGGCCGTGGACGGAGTGGCGCTCGCCACGCTGGCGCAGGAACTAGCCGAGTCGGCCGACCATACACAGGACAAGATGGTCGTGGCCCACTCAGTGCGCAACAGATTCAGCGGACTGGTCACCCGCGTTGTCCGCGACACCGTGATGGCCCAAGTCGAGATCCAGGCCGGGCCCCACAGGTTCGTGTCGCTGCTCAGCCGCGAGGCCACAGACGAACTCAGCCTGGAACCAGGGATGCTTGTGATCGCCGCCATCAAGTCCACCAACGTCTCCGTCGAACTCCCCCACACCAGATAGACAAGGGCCGTGCTACGTGCGATGGGAGGAGTGCCCACGGGTACTCACGGCCAGAACCTATGGCGGCGGAGTAGGTCTCCAGTGGCATAAGGAGCCACTTCAGACAGGGCCGGCTCCTGTCGGCTCCCGGACTGCTCCCAGAATCGGACACTGACCAGTCAGGAGGCCCGGCCGTTGCCCGGCCGGGCCTCCTGACCTGCTACTTCCGTGGGGTGGGCGAGGGGACTCGAACCCCCGGCCCCCAGGACCACAACCTGGTGCTCTAACCAACTGAGCTACGCCCACCATCGCCCCGGCATCATCGTCCCGGGCTGGATGAAGCATAGCGGCACGAGGTCATGGGGCCGAACCGCATTCGGCCGCCCCTTCGGTTCCCGGCGCGGGTCCGGTGGTGTACTGCGCGGCGATCTGCCGCGCGGTCAGCGAGTCGGGGCCGGGTGGTGGCACGAACACCGCTTCCCGGTAGTACCGCAGCTCCTGGATGCTCTCCTTGATGTCGGCGAGCGCCCGGTGCCCGCCGTGCTTGGGCGGGCTGGCGAAGTACACGCGCGGGTACCAGCGCCGGGCCAGTTCCTTGATGCTGGAGACGTCCACCATCCGGTAGTGCAGGTAGGCGTCGAGTGCGGGCATGTCCCTGGCGATGAAGGAACGGTCCGTGGCGATGGAGTTGCCGCACAGCGGCACCTTCCGCGGCTCGGCGATGTGGCCGCGGACATAGCCGAGCACCTGGTCCTGCGCCTCGGCCAGGGTGACCCCGGAAGCCAGCTCGCCGAGCAGCCCGGAGGCTGTGTGCATCTCCCTGACCACGGCCAGCATCTGGTCGATCGCCTCGGCGGGCGGCTTGATGACCAAGTCGATACCGTCGTCAAGGACCGTCAGGTCGCCGTCGGTGACCAGGCAGGCGATCTCGACCAGAGCATCGCGCGCCAGGTCGAGCCCGGTCATCTCGCAGTCGATCCACACGAGCCGGTCAGTCATTCCCCCAGCCTAGGGTCTTGACCGGGAGGCTCTGCCACAGTTACCGATCTTCAGGCCCGGCCGCCGGCCGGCGGCCCCCCGCCCAGCGCGGTGATGTGAGCCGGGACACCGGTGCCCGGGCGCAGGGCCGGGTCCGGCTCCGGCTCGCCGAACGCCACCGTCACGGGCACCACGCCGGCCCACACCCCGGCGCCCAGGTCGGACGGTTCGTCGGCGGGCGGGCCGGTGCGGATCTTGACGGAGGCCTCCGCGAGCGGCACGGCCAGCACCGCCGTGGCGGCGAGTTCCTTGCGCGAGGGTGCGCGCAGCGCCGCCCACCGGCCGGGGATCAGCTGTTCGGTAACGGCCCGCAGGGCCGCGAGGCGTTCTGCATCGTCTGTGACGAGGCTGGCGACGCCGAATATCACCGCGCTGCGGTAGTTGACGGAATGGCTGAAGGCCGCGCGGGCGCACACCAGGCCGTCGATGTGGGTGACAGCGATGCTGACCGGCTGGCCGTCGGCGGCCGCAATGCCCCGATTGGCCGAAGATCCATGCAGGTAGAGAGTGTCGTCCCGGCGGCCGTAGGCGGTGGGCAGCACCACCGGTGAGCCGTCCATCACCACGGCGAAGTGGCAGATCATCCCGGCGTCGAGCACGTCGTACAGCTCGGCCCGGTCGGTCCTGGCCCGCTCGGAGTGGCGGCGCACCCGGGTGCGCTCGGTCACGGACAGGGGGTACGCGGCGTTCATGCTGGCCACGTTACCGGCAAAGTGGTCTGATAGGAGTAGCCACTTTGCTGGAAGAATGGAAGGCCACTTGTGACCACCTTGCGACATGGGGGCGTGGACCTGCCGCTCGCCGCCGACCGGGCGGGCCCGGCGCCGCTCACCGTCCAGATCGTGGGCCAGTTGCGGACGGCGATGACGGATGGACAGCTGGCGGCGGGCGAACGGCTGCCGTCCACCCGGGCGCTCGCGTCCACCCTGGGGATCAGCCGGACGGTCGTGACCGGTGCCTACGCCCAGTTGTTCGCGGAAGGGTGGATCGAGGGCCGGCATGGCTCGGGCACCTATGTCGCCGATGGCGCCAGCCGGGCGGGTAGGGGGGATGGGGCGGCCGGGCGGGCGGCCGATGCCCTTGCGGGCCGCGGACGGCAGCCGGGGGAGCAGGCCGGCCCGGGCCCGGCCAGCCCGGTGATCGATTTGCGGCCCGGGCTCCCGTGGGCGGCCGGCATCGACCGCGCCGCGTGGCGGCGGGCCTGGCGCAGCGCCGGCACCGAGCCGCCGGCCGCCGCCGCGGAACCGCAGGGGAACGCCGCGCTGCGTGCGGCCCTCGCCGGCTACCTGCGGCGCAGCCGGGCGGTACGCTGCGCGCCCGAGGAGATCATGGTCACCCGTGGCGTGGCCGGCAGCCTCGGGCTGATCGCGGCCGCGCTGCTGCGGCCCGGGGACAAGGTCGGGGTGGAGGAGCCGGGTTACCCGGCCGCGCGGGCGGTCTTCGCCGCCCACGGGGCTCAGCTGGTCCCCTGCCCGGTGGACGCCGACGGGCTGGTCACCGGCGCGCTCCCGGCCGGGTTGCGGCTGATCTACATCACCCCCGCCCACCAGTACCCGTTCGGTGGCCGGCTTCCGGTTCCGCGGCGGCAGGCGCTGATCGCCTGGGCACGTGCCACCGGGGCGCTGATCGTCGAGGACGACTACGACGGTGAGTTCCGCTATGACGTCGGGCCGCTGCCGGCCCTGTACGGGCTGGACCCCGGTGTCGTGGTGTACCTGGGTACGACCACCAAGATCCTCACGCCGGTGCTCAGGGTCGGCTGGCTGGTGGCCAGGCCGGAACTGGTGGCGCAGCTGGCGGAGGTCGCGGCCGGGCTGGGTGAATGGGCAGGCAGCCCGGCCCAGCGCGCGGTTCTCACCCTGATCGGCACCGGCGATCTGGAGCGGCATATCCGCCGCATGCGGCACGAGTACGCCCGCCGCCGGCTGGCCATGACCAGCGTCTTCGGCGGCGCCGCCGGGCGGCTGCTCGGTGAGGAGGCGGGCATGCACATGGTCCTGCGGACAGGCGGGGACGCCGAACAGATCGCCGGGGCGGCGTGGCGGCGGGGGGTGGCGGTCGCCACGCTGGCGCGCTATTTCGCCGGGCCGGTCACCACGAACGGGCTGGTGCTCGGCTATGGCGTCGCCGGCAGCAGCGAGATCACCCGTGCCTGCCGGATACTGGCAGACCTCGCTGCCGCCGCCTAGCCAGCGGCAGCGGCCCCCCGGCGTCCGTCTGGTGGCTGGCGGGAACTGCCGTGTTTCGGGGATCATGCAGGGCAGGCGCCGGGCACACCGGCGCGGTGGCCGGGCGGCGGACAGGAGCGGATTGATGGCCGAAGGCGGCGTGCCAGGTGTCGAAGACGTCGCCCGGCTCGGCAGGTGGCTGGCGGATAACGGCATCCCCGGCGGTTCCGGGCCGCCCGTGGTACGGCTGATCGGCGGCGGCCGGTCCAATCTGACCTACCTGCTCGATACCGGCGCGGCGGACGGGGCAGGCCGCGCCCAGCTGGTCCTGCGCCGCCCCCCGCTCGGGCATGTGCTGCCCACGGCGCACGACATGGCGAGGGAGTACCGGGTACTCACCGCGCTGACGGGCACCGCGGTCCCGGTACCCCGCCCGGTCGCGTTCTGCCAGGATCCATCGGTGGTCGGCGCCCCGTTCTACCTGATGGACTACGTGCCCGGGCTGGTGCTGCGGACCCGGGAGGACGCGGATGTGCTCACGCCCGTCCAGGCGGGCCTGATGTCCGGGCGTTTCGTGGAGATGCTCGCCGGTATCCACGGGCTCGACGTGGACGCCGTCGGGCTGTCCGGGTTCGGGAAGCCGGAGGGGTACCTGGCCCGGCAGCTCGCCCGCTGGCAGCGGCAGTGGGAACTGTCCGTGACCAGGGAGATGCCCGGTTATGAGGACCTGACCCGCCGCCTCGCCGACGGGCTGCCCGCCGTCAGCGGCGCGGCGCCGCCGGGCGGTCTTGTCCATGGCGACTACCGGCTCGACAACATGCTGGTCGTCCCCGGCGACGAGCCGCGCATCTCGGCGGTCGTGGACTGGGAGATGTCCACGCTCGGTGATCCCCTGGCTGACCTGGGCCTGGCTCTTGTCTACTGGACCGATCCCAGCGAGCTGGACTGGCTCGCGCTGGGCGTGGGAGCCTCGGTGACCACCGCCCCCGGTTTCGCGACCAGGGAGGAACTGGCCGCCCAGTACGCCCGGATCACCGGCCTGGACCTGTCCCGGCTCGGCTACTACATGGCGTTCGGCTGCTTCAAGCTGGCGGTGGTGCTGGAGGGCATCCACGCCCGGTTCCTCCAGCGCAAGACCGTGGGTGAGGGGTTCGAGCGCGAGGGCCCCGCGGTGCCGGTGCTGATCGAGCGCGCCCACCAGATGCTCGACGCGGACGGATAACGGCCCGGCAGGATTGTTTGTGAGGCCCGGCGCCCCGCTCGCACCGGGCCTCACAACCCGCCGGGTCTACCGATCCGGCGGGAGCTATTTGAGGCCCGGCGCCCCGCTCTCGCCGGGCCTCATCACCCGCCGGGTCTACCGATCCGGCGGGAACCTTTTTGTGAGGCCCGGCGCCCCGCTCTCGCCGGGCCTCACAACCCGCCGGGTCGGTCTACCGATCCGGCGGGAACCTCACCCGCCGGGTCAACGATCCGGCAGGAGCTTTACGTGAGGCCCGGCGCCCCGCTCTCGCCGGGCCTCACATGCAAGACGCCTGACCCGGATATGTGGTTGACATCCGCGGTCCAGGTTTCTGCGGAACTTTTTGCGCCCCGCCCGGCCCGGCATCGGCCCGTATCGTGCCAGCTAGCTGGCACAGGATTGCTGGCAGAGCGCGCGAGCCAGGGTGGCGGCGACGGCCTGGCCGAGATTGGCGTAGTGGGTGATCGCGCTGGCCTGCCCCTTCGTGGTGGCGGCGATCTCCGTCAGCGCGTGCAGGTCCCCGGCCCGGCCGAGCATGATCGCCACGATCTTGACCGGGCGCCTGGGGTCGTAGAGCACCTGCAGGTCACGGACCAGCGTGCCGGCGGAGATGTCGTCAGGGTCGTGGTTGACCCCGGCGGTCAGCACCAGCACGGCGTTCGTGCGCCGGGGCTGGTAGGTGGCGAGCATCTGCTGGTAGGCGGTCAGGATGGTGCCGTACAGGGGGGCCGGGGCGTGCGGGAGCGGCTGGCC
This sequence comes from uncultured Actinomycetes bacterium, assembly GCA_963741615.1. Lineage (GTDB taxonomy): Bacteria > Actinomycetota > Actinomycetes > Streptosporangiales > Streptosporangiaceae > UBA9676. The sequence continues at coordinate 221,941 of CAVUIU010000008.1, read as the reverse complement.
GGACTGGGCCAGGCGCTGGATCCGCTGCCGGCGGGTGAAGTGCCCCAGGGCATCGGGCAGCGGCCCGACCGGGACCAGTTCCTGGTAGGACCGGCCTTCCGCGATGCGGCTGGGAAACGTCCACAAGCCCAGCTGGGTGCCGTCGGGGAGCGGCGCCAGACCCAGTCCGGCGCCCCGGTCGAGCACCTGCTCCAGATCCGGCCCGCCCGGTCCCCCCGGCCCGCCCGGTTCCCCCGGCCGGGTCGCCGCGGCCATCGCCGAGGAGACGTCGATCAGCGCGAGGTCACGCGAGCCCAGGCTGAGCCGCTGCCAGCCGCGGAGGGTGATCCGGGCCTCCGCCAGGCCCGGCGGCGGCAGCACAGGCGGGCTGCTCCTGGTCAGCCCGAACGAGGCAGGCCAGTCGCCGGCCACCCCGCCGCCCGAGCGGAAGCCCGCATAACGCACGTATGACGTGGCGTAACTTGACCGCAGCAGTTCCCCGAATCTGCCGGCCGCCGCCACCATCAGCGGGCTGGCGGTGGTGATCAGGTAGGGATAGCTGAGTTCCTGGCTGCCCCCGGCCGGATAGCGCACCGCGAGCGGCTGCCGCGGATGCGCGCGGTCGAACTGGACCACCGCCTGCTCGGTGGTGACCAGGACCGGCCCGGAGGCGGCACCCGAGCCGGGCAAGGGCGCCCAGGTGGCCAGCGACGCCAGCGGCGAAGCGCCGGCCGCCGCCGGCCCGACCTGGACGTGCATCGCGAAACTGGTGAGAGCGGCCTGGGCGGCCGCGCCCCGGCCGATGATCCGCTGGATCTGGGTGAGCGCCACGAGCCCCGTTGCGCTGCTGGTGGGGTCGGGGAACTCGACGTGCAGCTCGAGCGCGGCGGCCGGGCCACCCGCACTCTGGGGGAGCAGGAATTTCCAGCTGACCGTGGTGCCGAAGGCGGGGGCCAGGGCCGCGGCCGGCCGCGGCATCACGATGACAAGCGCGCTGCTGGCGAGGGTGATGCCGGAGGGCCTGATCCGCCGGGCCGCGCCCGCCGGCTGGCTTGCCAGGCCGGCCCACAGGTCCGAATCGGGGATCCAGGCGTCGGGCGGCGGCAGGTGCGGGGACGCCGCGGCGCCGGTGAGCCGCGCCGTCACCGCGCCCGGCGGCTCAGCCGTGACCGCGACCCGCACGCACCGGCCGTCAACCTGCTGCTTCAGGCGGTTGAAGTACCCGCCGAGGTGGCGCACCACCGGTGCGATGTCGGTGGCGGAGGCCACGTTCACCACCACCGGGTGGCTGGCGCAGGCGTCCCGGGCGATGACGGCCCGGGCGCCCAGCGCGAGCAGGAAGGTGGCGGCGATGACAGCGGCGAGGCCGGTCAGCGCGGCCGCGCGCGTCCGGCGCCTGCGCCCCGGGCGGTAGTTCCGGCCCCGCCTGCTCCGTGCAGCGTTCACGGCATCCCTCTGTCACAAGGGCCCCGCAGGCCAGCCGGCGTCACTCCGGGCGCCCGAACCTGCTGGCTCTTCGCGCGCATGACTGTAGCGGACCGGGGAAAGCGGCGGCGCGGCTTGCCCATTTCGCCGTGCGCTCCTGCCCGCTCCGCCGGAGCCGTGGCCGGCCAGACTGGGGATGTGACCGACGCCATCCGGGTGGACGATCCCGGTGATCCGCGACTGGCCGACTACGTGCGCCTCACCGACACCTCCTTGCGCACGAGCCTGGAGGCCAGATACGGGCTGTTCGTGGCGGAGGGGGAGAAGGTGATCAGGCGTGCGGTCGGGGCTGGTTATCCGGTGCGCTCGCTGCTGGCGACCGCGGACCGGATGGCCGGTCTCGCCGATCTGGCGCAGGCGTGCGCGTGCCCGGTGTACGTGACCCCCCCTGACGTCGCGGAGCGGATCACCGGCTACCGCGTGCACCGGGGCGCGCTGGCGTCGATGGCCCGGCGGCCGCTGCCCGCGGTCGGTGCCGTCACGGCCGGCCACAGCCGGATTCTGGTGCTGGAAGACCTCGTCGACCACGGGAACGTCGGGGCGATCTTCCGGTGCGCTGCCGCGCTCGGGGTGGGGGCGGTGGTGCTGGCGCCCCGGTGCGCGGACCCGCTCTACCGCCGCGCGGTCAAGGTTTCGATGGGCGCGGTTTTCGCCATCCCCTACGCGCGGATGACCGACTGGTACGGGGGCCTGGCCGGGCTGCGCGCGGCGGGCTTCCGGCTGCTCGCCCTGGTTCCCGACCAGTCCGCGCCGGCCCTGGACAGGGTGGCGGCAGCGGGCCCGCCCGGCCAGCCCGGCCCGCCCGGCCGGGTCGCGCTCATGCTCGGCTCGGAAGGCGACGGCCTGTCCTCCCACTGGCTGCGCGAGGCCGACGAAAGCGTCTGCGTCCCGATGAGCCCGCACGCGATGGCGCTCGGGGTGGACTCGCTGAACGTGGTCGCCGCCGCCGCCGTGGCGTGCTACGCGCTGATGCGCGGGGCCGGCTGACCGGGGCTCAGGGCCGGCTGCTCACGGCGGCGAAGTACTGGCTGGAATCCTTGCGCCACAGCAACACGATGGCACCGAGGCCGACCAGCCAGACCAGCAGCGAGAACGCCAGGCTGATCGAGACGCTCGCCCGGACGAAGCTGAGCAGCAGGAAGAGGGTGTTCAGGCCGAACAGCACGGTGGCGGTGATCCGACCCCAGTTCCGCCCGTTCTTGTTCGCCCAGGCCATCAGCAGCCACAAGCCGATGGCGATCAGGCTTTCCACCACGGCGATGGTGACCGCGAGCACCGCGGCCTGATGCACCTGTTGCTGGGTCAGCGTGCTCGTCGCGTTGCGGATGACCCTCTCGATGGCGTGGAAGCTCAGCACGGTCACGATCAGGGTGACCGCGCTCAGCGCGGCGCCCGCATACATGAGCAGGACCGCATTCCGCACCGGTCCCGGTGGGGTGGGCCGGACGGGCTCGGGCGGCATCCCGCCATCCTGCGGGTATGGCTGGTACATCTGGGGCTCCTCACGAACTCCGGCGGGCGCGCCGAGTTGATGGCTCGCGGTTCACCGGGACGGCGGCGCACCGAGCCTAGCCGCGCCGCTCTCCCTTGACCAGATACCGCCCTGCCTTGATGAGGTACCCGCGATCACGTGGGTGGCCGCAGCAATGCCCAGACGGCTTTGCCGCCTTCGTCGAGAAGATGCCAGCCCCACCGCACGCTGCAGCACTCGACCACGTTCAGCCCGCGTCCGCTTTCCTCGGTCGGCCCGGATTCGCGCAGCACCGGGATGTCGATGCCCGGGTCGGTCACCATGCACATCACGAACGGGGCCTGCGCGAGCAGGCGCAGCCGGATGTGGTGCCCGCCCGCGGGCTCGCGGGCGGACGGGATGCCGTGCCGCAGTGCGTTGGTCACCAGTTCGGAGACGACGAGTTCGGCAGGGTCGGTGAGGGCGGCCATGTCCCAGCTCAGCAGCGTGGCCTGGGTGAAGTCCCGGCCGGTCTTGACCGACTCGAGCCGCGGCCGGAGCAGGCAGGTGGCGGCCGGCTGGGCTGGCAGGTAGCTCGTGCTCTCCGCGTGGGGCTGTGCCGGCACCAAGTGGCTCGCCTGGCGCATTCCGTGGGGCATGCTCGCCGCGCGGAAGCTAACCCGGCTCATACCGTTGACCTCCGCCGTCAGTGGCAGGGCCGCCCGGTGTGCGGTCATGCGGTTACCCGTCCTATGTCGCTGGCACGTTTAGGCGTGCGCTCGCGGCGCAAGCGCTATCATCCCTTGTGTAACTTGCAAACGCAAGGCCAGATGCACGTGCAGATGAAACCGATGGGTGCACGTGCGCGGCCCGGGGGAGGACCGACGAGGAACGTGCTCACGGATCGCCGAAGCGGGAGCTGAGGGGGTCCCGGTGGTGATATCAGCGCAGCCAGGGAGCGGCCCGACCGTCCTGCGGATCCTCCTGGGCTCCCAGCTGCGACTGCTGCGCGAGGCGAACGGGATCACCCGCGAAGAGGCCGGATACACCATCCGGGCATCCGGCTCCAAGATCAGCCGGATGGAGCTGGGCCGGGTCAGCTTCAAGGAGCGCGACGTCGTCGACCTGCTCGCGCTGTACGGCGTGGACGACGACGAGTCAGCCACGCTGGTGGAGCTCGCCAGGCAGGCCAACTCGCCCGGCTGGTGGCACAAGTACGGCGACGTCCTGCCGGACTGGTTCGGCGTCTACGTGGGCCTGGAGGAGGCGGCGTCCCTCATCCGGCTGTATGAAGTGCAGTTCGTCCCCGGGCTGCTCCAGACGGCGGAATACGCCCGGGCGGTGGTGCGGCTCGGGCAGCCGGGCGCAGCACCCGAGGAGATTGAGCGCAGGATCAGCCTTCGCATGGGCCGGCAGGAACTGCTTACCAAGCAGGGCGGCCCCCGGCTGTGGGCGATCGTGGACGAGGCGGCGCTGCGGCGCCCCATCGGCGGGATGGAGGTGATGCGAGAACAGCTCGTGCAGTTGATTGAGGCCACGTATGAGCCGAATGTCACGCTCCAGGTGATGCCCTTCCGGTCAGGCGGCCACGCGGCCGAGGCCGGGGCGTTCACCATCATGCGGTTCCCGGAGCCTGATCTGCCGGACGTGGTCTATCTCGAACAACTCACAAGCGCCCTATATCTGGATAAACGTGACGATGTAGAAAAATACACCGAGGTCATGGAACGACTTAGTGTAGAAAGTGAGTCACCAGAACGTTCTGTCGATATCCTGAGCGGGATGCTTAAGGAAGTCATGGATACATGAACACGTACAACGGAATGTCGGCCGCGGAACTCTCCGGGGCTACGTGGCGCAAGAGCAGCATCAGCAACTCGCAGGGAGCCTGTGTCGAGCTCGCCAAGGTCGGCACCGATCAGTTCGCTGTGCGTAACTCCAGGAATCCGGACGGCCCAGCTCTCATCTACACCCGGGCCGAGATCGCGGCGCTCATCGAAGGCGTCAAGCTGGGCGAATTCGATGACCTGCTGATCGGGCTGGTTTCCTGACGGGATTCAACAGGGTCAATAAGATCTGCCGGGGGATCGTCAGTAATGTCACCACCCGGATACACCCCCCTGGCGATGAGCCTGTCGAGACAGGCCCACCAGATGTCATACACAGTGGCGGCGTCAATGGCCGCCGCAGCGGGATCGTCGGCCGCCGCGCCATGCGGGCGTGGCGGCCGGCGCCTGTCCGGGGCCGCGCGCCGGGCGCTGCGACGCGGGCTGCCAGAGCCCGCCCGAGCCCGGCAAACTGCCCCCGGTCCGGGCACCGGGTTGCGCTGTTAGGTATACCTTACTTAGGCTATCCTGACCCGGCGCCCGGACGAGGGGCCGCCGCCGGGACAGCCTGGACCGCGCAGCGGCCCGGACCGCGCAGCAGCCCGGACCGCCGGGACAGCCCGGCCCGCCGAGCCATCAGGAGGAGCTTTCGTGCCCGCAACCCAGATCGCCCTCCTCGGAGCCTTCGCGGGCGTCACCATCTTCATCGGCTTGCCGCTCGGCCGCGTGCGGGCCTCGGTGCCACGGCTCAAGGCGTTCCTCAACGCGCTGGCCATCGGCATCCTGATCTTCCTGCTGTGGGATGTCCTCACCAACGCCTGGGCGCCCGCCGACGCCGCGCTGGGCCTTCATCACTACGCCAGGGCAGTCGCCGACGGCGGCGTCATGCTGGTGTGCCTGGCCGCCGGGCTGATCGGCCTGGTCTACTTCGACCGCTGGATGAAGCACCGGGCCGCGCGCCTGCGGCCGGAGGGGCCGGGGGCGGCGACGGCGCAGCCGGCCTTGATCCCGGCCGGCCCCGATGCCGCCCGTGCCCGCGCCGCGGCCCTGTCGATGCTGATCGCCGTCGGCATCGGGCTGCACAACATGGGCGAGGGCCTGGCCATCGGGGCTTCCGCGGCGGCAGGCCGCCTGAGCCTGGCGCTGCTCCTGGTGATCGGGTTCGGCGCGCACAACGCGACGGAGGGGTTCGGCATCGTGGCGCCGCTGGCCGCGGCCGGGGAGCGGCCGTCCTGGCGGCGGCTCGCGCTGCTCGGGCTCATCGGCGGCGGGCCCACCTTCGTCGGCACCATTGTCGGCATGCAGATCACCGCGCCCCTGATGACCATCGCGTTCCTGGCCCTGGCGGCGGGCTCCATCCTGTACGTCGTGATCGAGCTCCTCGCCGTCGCGCGTGCCACCAAGCTGAAGGAACTGGTCGCCTGGGGGATCCTGCTGGGCCTGGTGCTCGGCTTCGTGACCGACGCGATCGTCTCCGCCGCCGGTGCCTGAGGTCTGCCGGGACGTTCAGGGGACGTTCAGGGGACGCTCAGGTGAATGCCTTAGAGTCCAGAGGTGATTCCGGGGCAGGACACTGGCCTCCCGCCGCTCACGAGGCGGCTGCTGGGCTGGGAGATCGTTGTTGTGTTCGCGGTGTCGCTCGGCGCCAGCGGGCTGCTCGCGGTCATCAGCCTGATCGGGTCGCTCACGGCGCACAAGACACTCCAGCGCCAGCAAGCGCTGCTCGTCGGGTCGCTGGCGCCGGGGCGCCCGCTGCTTGACCTCACGCTGCAACTGGCCAACCTCCTGGTCGCCTTCGCCCCGGTGGCACTGGTGTTCTACATGCTGGCCCGGTCGGGCGAGTCGCCGTCCTCGATCGGCCTGGACACGAAACGGCCCGCCAGCGACCTGGCCCGGGGCGCGGCCCTGGCGGCGATCATCGGCGGGATCGGCCTGGGCTTCTACCTGACGGCGTTCCACCTTGGGGTCAGCCTCAACGTGGTCCCGGAAAACCTGCCCGCGGTGTGGTGGCGGACCCCGGTGCTCATCCTCGACGCGCTGCACGACGGGGTGCTGGAAGAGATCCTGGTCCTCGCCTATCTGCTGCGGCGGCTGGATCAGCTCGACTGGTCACCGGCCCACGCGATCATACTCAGTGCGGTGCTCCGCGGCTCGTACCACCTCTACCAGGGATTCGGCGGGTTCATCGGCAACGCGGCGATGGGCGTGGTGTTCGGCGTGCTGTACCGCAGATGGGGCAGGGTGACTCCGTTCATCATCGCCCACGCGTTGATCGACGCGGTCGCTTTCGTGGGCTACGCCGCCCTGCACGGCCACGTCTCCTGGCTCCCCTGAGCCCCCGCCCTGCCCCGCCCCTGACCATGATCACGGACGATCGCCCGCCGAAAACCGCGTGTGGTCGTCCGTGATCATGACTCGCGGCCGTGGCCCGTTATTCTTCCCCCATGCCAGAGCCCCCGGCAGCGAGCGAGACGATCCCCGGCAGCACCATGACGGCCGACGGGGCCACCGTCGCGGCGCTGCGGGAGGCGCTGGCGGCAGGCACTGTCACCGCGCGCGGGCTGGCCGGGTTCTACCTGAGCCGGATCGAGCGGCTGGACCCCGTGCTGCACTCGGTCATCAGCGTCAACGGCGACGTGGTTGCCGAGGCGGAGGCCAGCGACCGGGCGGAGGCCAGCGACCGGGCGGGAGCCAGCGACCGGGCACGGGCCGGGGGGACTGCGGCGCGGCCGCTCCAGGGCATCCCGGTGCTGGTCAAGGACAACATCGCGGTCAGGGGGATGCCAGCCACCGCCGGGTCACCCGCCCTCGCGGGGTCCGAACAGGGCGATGCCTGGCTGGTCACCAGGCTGCGCGAGGCGGGCGCGGTGATCCTTGGCAAGGCGAACCTGTCGGAATGGGCCAATTTCCGCTCCCCCCACTCCACCAGTGGCTGGAGCACCCTCGGCGGGCAGGCGGCCAATCCGCACGCGCTCGACCGGAACCCGTCGGGCTCCAGCTCGGGCTCGGCGGTGGCGGTCGCGGCCGGCCTGGCGGCGGTCGCCGTGGGGACCGAGACCGACGGCAGCATCGTCTGCCCGGCAAGCGCCTGCGGGATCGTCGGTATCAAGCCCACGCTCGGCCTGGTCAGCCGGGGCGGGATCGTGCCGGTCTCGGGAGCCCAGGACACCGCTGGCCCGATGGCGCGCAGCGTGGCGGACGCCGCCGCGCTCTTGTCCGCGATGGCCGGCGCCGACCCGGGTGATCCGGTCACCGCCGCCGCGGTCGGCCAGCCCGGCGACTACACCGCGTTTCTCGACCCGGGCGCGCTGGCCGGAGCCCGCATCGGGGTGTGGCGGGAGGGCTCCGCGGCCGCGGGCGCGGCCACCGTGGCCGTGCTGGAGGCGGCCCTCGCCCGGATGGCCGCGCTCGGCGCCCATCTCGTCAACCCGGTGGATCTGCCCGGTGCGGACAAGATCCCCGAGCCCGAGCTCACCGCCCTGCTGACCGAGTTCAAGCACGACCTCAACGCCTACCTGGCGGCGCTCCCCGGCGAGCACCCGGCCACCCTGGCGGAGCTCATCGCGTTCAACCGCCGGCACCGGGCCAGGGTGCTGGCCCGTTTTGGCCAGGAACTGTTCGAGCAGGCCGAAGCCACCAGCGGCGACCTGGCCGACCCCGACTACCTGGCCGTACGCGGGGAAGTGGCCAGCCGGGCCAGACAGGCCCTGGACGGCCCGCTCGCGGCTCACCGGCTGGACGCCATCGTCACGCTGACCGCGAACCCGGCCTGGCTGACCGACTACCTGCTCGGCGACCACGACGTCTTCCACACCTCCGGCCCGGCGGCGGTAACGGGGTACCCGGCCATCTCGGTTCCGGCTGGTGGGATCTCCGGGCTTCCGGTCGGGCTGTCCTTTATCGGCCCGGCGTGGAGTGAGCCGGGGCTCATCGCGATCGCATACGCATTCGAGCAAGCGGCCGGCCCGCGGCTGGCGCCCGCTATGCGCGGTACGTGCCTGCCGCCGGCGGCGGCTGATGCGGCCGGGTCAGGGCGATAACCTGCGCTCATGGATTCCTGGCGCGCTGTCAGCCTTCCCCCCCTGCCGGGACAGGGCCCGGAGCCGTACGTCCGCGACACCGCGACCGGCGACGTGGTTCCGGCCGCAGCCGGCCCGACCGCCACCATGTACGCGTGCGGCATCACCCCTTACGACGCGACGCACATCGGGCACGCGGCGACTTTTCTCGCCTGGGACCTGCTGGTCCGCGCCTGGCGCGATGCCGGCCATGACGTGATTTACGTGCAGAACGTCACTGACGTGGATGACCCGCTGCTCGAGCGCGCGGCCCGTGACCTCGATGACTGGCGGGATCTCGCCGACCGGGAGATCTCGCGCTACCGGGACGATATGGAGGCGCTGCGGGTGCTGCCGCCGGCCCGGCTGGTCGGCGCGGTGGAGGCGTTGCCGGTCATCGAGGGGTTCTCCCGCCGGCTTGCCGAGCGCGGATCGCTCTATGAGCTGGACGGTGACCTGTACTTCTCCCGGGCGTCGGATACCGGGTTCGGCTCGGTGTCGCGGCTCGACCCGGCGGCGATGGCCATCCTGTCGGCCGAGCGGGGCGGCGACCCGTACCGGCCCGGGAAGAAGGACCCGCTGGACTGCCTGGTCTGGCTGGCCGCCCGGCCGGGAGAGCCGTCCTGGGCCTCATCGTTCGGCCCCGGGCGGCCGGGCTGGCACGTGGAGTGCGCGGCGATCGCCACCGAATACCTCGGTCCCTTGTTCGACGTGCAGGCGGGCGGCTCCGACCTGATCTTCCCCCATCACGAGATGAGCGCCTCGCACGCCCGGGTGGCGCTCGGCGACGGCGCCGCCGCCCGCAGGGATGCCGGCGGGGTGCGGGCCTTCGCCCGCCGGTACGTGCACGCGGGCATGGTCCGCCTGGACGGGGAGAAGATGTCCAAGTCGCTGGGGAACCTGGTGTTCGTGTCCTCGCTGCTGGCCTACGGCACCGACCCGATGACGATCCGGCTGGCCATCCTCGCCCATCGCTACTCCCACGACTGGGACTGGACGGCGGCGGGCCTGGCGGCGGCAGCCGACCGACTCGCGCTCTGGCGGGCCGCGGTGGGCCCGCTGCTGGCCGGACCGCGGGAGCCGGGGTCCCCATCGGTCGGCCCGCCGTCCGCATCCCCGTCCGCGGGATCCCCGTCCGCGGCACCCCCGTCCGCGGGATCTCCGTCCGCGGCATCCCTGGCCGCCGCGCCCGCGTCGGCACAGGCCGTGCTGGCCGCCGTGCGCGAGCGACTGGCCGACGATCTGGACGCGCCAGCCGCCCTCGCCGCGGTCGACAACTGGGCGCGGGAGATCACCGCCGCGCGGGTCCCGCCACCGGATGGGCGTGCCGCGGCATTGCTCGTCCGGAATACCGTCGACGCCCTGCTGGGCGTCGACTTGTAAGTGGCGCCCGGCCCGCGCCGGGAGCGTGCGCACGTGGCCGCTGCGCGATAGCGTGATATCGCACATCCGATATCGCTCGCCATCGGTGCCCACGCGGAGGCGGCCATGACCGACGATCCCCCCGAAGTGCCAGCGCAGCCCGGGCCGGATGCCCCGAAGGATCCAGTTCAGGTGCTCGTGAGTGCGCTCGGCACGTTGCCGGAAGCGGACCGGGACCTGGTGTACACGTGGCTGCTGCGCCAGGGCTTCGAAACCGGGCCGACGGGCGGGCTGAGGGCTCCCGGACGGCCGCGCCCCGTCCCGCTGGCGACCCTGCTCCAGCAGAACGTGACCCTGGGCTCGGGAGCGCTGATGGCCCAGGCCTCCGGCCAGCAGATGGTGCCGGTCCGGTTCTCCTCAGAGCAGCATGCCCAGTTGCGGCAATGGTGCAGCGAGCACGGTTTCTCGATGGCTACCGTGATCCGCGGCCTGGTCTCCCGGTTCCTCGAGGGCCAGCAGCCCGGCCCTGGCCAGCCTGCCTGATCCGGCTGGGTGTCCAATGGCCAGCCGACTGTCAGGCCCCGGCTGGGTATCCAAGGGCCGACCGGCTGTCAAGGCCCGGCCGGCTGGCTGTGGACAGCCCAGGCGCTTTGCCTGGCCCGGTCCACAGATAGCGGCCTGCCTCTGGTCCCGGCCCCGCCGCCAGCCCAGCCTGGTGCCATGGACACCACACAGCCCGCGGGCGGTAACGCCCCCCACACCAAGGGCCGGCCCGGTTCGCCCCGGGTACGGCTGACTTCTCCCGCTGATGTGCTCGCCGCCATTCCCCACCTGCTCGGGTTCCATCCGGCCCAGAGCCTGGTGGTGATCGGCGCCGGCGGCCCGCGTGACCAGGTCGAGCTCGGATTCAGGTACGACCTGCCTGACCCTCCGGACCCGCAGGCCACCCGGCGGATTGCGGAGCACGCGGTGGCCGTCCTTGCCGAGCGCGGTGCCGCCACCGTGATCGCCGTCGGATACGGCCAGGGCAGGCTGGTCACCCCGCTGATCGACGCCTTCAGCGGGGCTGCCCGCAAGGGCGGGCTTGCCGTCCGGGAGCTGTTACGGGTCGAGGACGGCCGCTACTGGTCCTACGTCTGCGGCGACGTGAATTGCTGCCCCGCCGAGGGCGTGGCGTTCGACCCCCGCTCCCACCCGGTGGCCGCGACGATGTCCGCGGCCGGCCTGGGTGCCTACCCGGACCGGACGTCGCTGGCCCGCACCCTCGCACCGCTCACCGGCGAGCGGGCCGGGGCCAGGGACCAGGCAACGCAGCGTGCATGCGCACGGGCGGCCGCACTGGCCGAGAAGGCAGCACGGCGGGGTGGCAGCCCGCTGCGCCTGGTGATCAGGGAAGGACGGCGCGCGGTCGGGGAAGCGATCGCCTGTTACCGCGGCGGGGGCACGATCACCGATGACGATCGCCTCGCCTGGCTCGTGATCAGCCTTGCCAACCTGCCGGTTCGTGACGACGCGTGGGCGCGGATGGAGCCTGGCCACCGCGATGCGCACCGTCGGCTGTGGACTGACCTGGTGCGTGCCGCCGCCAGTGCCTGGGTTCCTGCTCCCGCGGCGCTGCTCGCGTTCACCGCCTGGCAGTGCGGCGACGGGGCGCTCGCCAACATCGCGATTGACCGTGCGCTGGCATGCGATCCGGACTACTCGATGGCGTTGCTGCTGCGTGACATCCTCGATGCTGGCGTGCCGCCGTCGGCGGCACGCTTACCGATGAGCCCGGAGGAGGTCGAGAGGAGTTACGAGCGGATGAACCGGGTATCTGGTGTATCTCGAACAAAACGGACTAAACGCTCACGCTAGACTTCTGAGCCGTTCGTCCAGATCCGGCGCGGGCATTGCCAGTGCGGGCGGAGGCGTTCATTCTCACCGGAGAGTGGCCGTGAGCAGAGGAGAGGTGGCGTGACCGACGCCACCCGCGAGGGAGGACCAGGCGTGGCAGTCCCCAGTACCGCGTCCCCGCCGGTACGGCTTCCCGCCACGGTGCTGGCTGAGCACCAGGCGGCGGTGGCCGCCATCCGTGACGCCTACGCGGCCCTCCCGCCGGGGACACCGGTCCGGTTGGCCAAGCGGACCTCCAACCTATTCCGGTTCCGCGATCCGCTCCCCGGCCGGGCGGCGGGGAGCAAGGCGGGGGTGGCCACCTGGGACAGGAGCCGCCGGCGGCGGCCGGGGGACGGGCACCCGGCACGGCCGCGCCCACGGGCGGCCTGGACGTGTCGGCGTTCACGCGGGTGCTGCACGTCGACCCGCGGGCCCGGCTGGCCGTCGTCGGCGGCATGACCACCTACGAGGACCTGGCCGACGCCACCTTGCGCCACGGCCTGATGCCACTGGTGGTGCCCCAACTGAAGACGATCACGCTCGGCGGGGCGGTGACCGGGCTGGGCATCGAGTCCACATCGCTGCGCAACGGCATGCCCCACGAGTCCGTCACCGAGATGGAGATCCTCACCGGGGACGGCCGGGTCGTCACCGCCGCCCCCGGCGGGGAGCACGCCGGCCTTTTCCGCGGCTTCCCGAACTCCTACGGCACACTCGGCTACGCGCTCTCGCTGACCATCGAGCTTGAGCAGGTCCAGCCGTACGTGCACCTGCGGCACTTCCGTTTCGCCACCCCGGAGGCGTGCATGGAGGCCGTCGGCCAGATCGCGGCGGAGGGAAGCCTGCGCGGGCACCGTGCGGACTTCGTCGATGGCACCGCCTTCAGCCCGGACGAGATCTACCTGACGGTTGGCGCTTACAGTGACGTCGCTCCCTGGGTCAGCGACTACACCGGCCAGCGCATCTACTACCGCTCGCTGCGCGGGCCGCGGGAGGACTTCCTGACCATCCGCGACTATCTCTGGCGCTGGGACACCGACTGGTTCTGGTGCTCGCGCCCGTTCGGCGTCCAGCAACCGCTGATCCGCCGCGCCTGGCCGCGCCGTTACCGGCGGTCGGACGTCTACCGGGCCCTGGTCGCCTTCGACCGGCGGCACCACCTCTCGGACGCGCTGAACGCCCGCCGGGGCTGGTCACCGCGCGAAGCGGTGATCCAGGACGTGGAGATCCCCCTGGGGCGCAGCGCCGAGTACGCGCGGTTCTTCGCCGCCGAGGTGGGCATGAGCCCGGTATGGCTGTGCCCGCTGCGCCTGCGCGGGGACCAGTCCTGGCCGCTCTACCCCCTGCAGCCGGGCGAGGTGTATGTGAACTTCGGTTTCTGGGGAACCGTGCCCCTGCCCCCGGGGCACGCGGACGGGCACTTCAACCGCCTGGTGGAAGCGGAGGTCGCCGCACTCGGCGGCCGCAAGGGGCTGTATTCGACGTCGTTCTACTCGCCGGAGCAGTTCTGGGCGCACTACAACGGCCCGGCCTATGCGGCACTGAAGCGTGAGTACGACGGCGACGGCAGGCTGGCCGGCCTGTACGAGAAGTGCGTGCGCGGGCAGTGAGTGAAGGGATGAGTGGGATGGCACTGGCGGCGGTGTTCGAGAAGGTGGCGGGGCCGGACGCCCCGGTGGAGTTCCGCGCCTACGACGGGAGCAGGTCAGGCATCACGGGCGCGCCCGTGCAGATCACGGTGCGCTCCCCGGTGGCGGTGTCCTATCTGGCCCAGGCGCCGGGCTCACTCGGGCTGGCCCGTGCCTACATCTCCGGTCACCTCGACGTCAACGGGGACATGTACACCGCGCTCGCCCGGATCATGCCGGCCCAGCAGACGCAGCTGGGCCTGCCCGAGCGGTTGCGCCTGCTGAACGAGCTGGGTGGGCCGAAGCTGCTCTTCCCCCGGGTGCCCCCGCCTCCGCAGGAGGTGCGAGTGGGCGGCCGCTGGCTGAGCGGGCGCCGCCACTCCAAGGGACGTGACGCCAGGGCGATCTCTCACCACTACGACGTGTCCAACACCTTCTACGAGTGGGTGCTCGGGCCGTCGATGGCCTACACCTGCGCCTGCTTCCCGCATGCGGACGCCACACTGGAGGAGGCACAGGCATACAAGCACGACCTGGTCGCCAGGAAGCTGGGCCTGCGCTCCGGCATGCGGCTGCTGGACGTCGGCTGCGGGTGGGGTGGCATGGTGCGCCACGCCGCCCGCGAATACGGGGTGAAGGCGCTGGGGGTGACCCTGTCCGCGCAGCAGGCCGCCTGGGCGCAGCGGGCGATCGAGGACGCCGGGCTGTCGGGCCTGGCCGAGGTACGCCACCTCGACTACCGGGACGTGGCGGAGGGCGATTTCGACGCGGTCAGCTCGATCGGGCTCACCGAGCACATCGGCAAGGCCCAGCTGCCGGCCTACTTCTCGTTCCTGTACGGCAAGCTGAAGCCGGAAGGCCGGCTCCTCAACCACTGCATCACCAGGCCGGACGACAGCGATCCGCCCCGTCCCGGGGACTTCATCAACAGGTACGTGTTCCCCGACGGCGAGCTGGAAGGCCCCGGCTACCTGGTGTCACAGATGAACCACGCCGGGTTCGAAATCCGGCACGAGGAGAACCTGCGCGAGCACTACGCCCTGACGCTGGCCGGGTGGTGCGCCAACCTCGATGCCCACTGGGACGAGGCGGTCGCCGAGGTCGGTACGGGCACGGCGCGGGTGTGGCGGCTGTACATGGCTGGCTCACGGCTCGGTTTCGACCGCAACGTGGTCGCCCTGCACCAGATCCTCGGCGTCCGGCTCGGCGTGGCGGGGCGCTCGGGGATGCCGCTGCGCCCCGACTGGGAGCGGGCGCCGTCCCCGGTCGCCGGCTAGGCACCCGCTCGGCTCCGGCCACCCGGCCGGGGCACAATGACGGGGTGGAATCCTCGCGTACCGGCCCGCGTGACGTCGTCCTGCTGGGCTCCACCGGGTCGATCGGCACCCAGGCGGCCGACGTCATCCGGCGGAACCCGGGCCGTTTCCGGATCACCGGCCTGGCGGCGGGCGGCGGCAACCCGGGCCTGCTGGCGAGCCAGGCGATCGAGTTCGGGCCCGAGGTGGTGGCCGTCGAGCGCCCGGCGGCCGTCATCAAGCTCCGCGAGGCCCTGCGCGCGCAGGGCGCCCGCGGGTACCCGAGGGTGGTGCTCGCCGGGCCGGAGGGTGTCGCCGAAGCCGCTGCCTGGCCCTGCGATGTGGTGCTCAACGCGGTCACCGGGTTCAGCGGCCTGGCCGCGACCCTGGCGGCCCTGCGCGCCGGGCGGGTGCTCGCCCTGGCGAACAAGGAGTCGCTGATCACCGGCGGCCCGCTGGTGGTCGGCCTGGCCCGGCCAGGCCAGATCGTGCCCGTCGATTCCGAGCATTCCGCGATCGCGCAGTGCCTGCGCGGCGGGTCCGCCGATGAGGTGGCCAGGCTGATACTGACGGCAAGCGGTGGGCCGTTCCTGCACCGCAGCCGCGCCGAGCTGGAACGGGTCGCGCCGGAGCAGGCGCTGGCCCACCCCACCTGGAACATGGGGCCGGTCATCACCGTCAACTCCGCGACGCTGGTCAACAAGGGCCTGGAGGTGATCGAGGCTCACCTGCTGTTCGGAATCGGCTTCGAGGCGATCGACGTGGTGGTCCACCGGCAGTCGGTCGTCCACTCCATGGTGGAGTTCACCGATGGCTCGACCATCGCCCAGGCCAGCCCGCCCGACATGCGGATCCCGATCGCGCTCGCCCTGAGCTGGCCGGACCGCACCGCCGGCGCCGCCCCGCCAGTGGACTGGACCGCCGCCCACACCTGGACCTTCGAGCCACTCGACGAGCAGGCGTTCCCCGCCGTCCGCATCGCCCGTGACGCGGGTTCGGCCGGAGGCACCGCACCGGCCGCTTACAACGCGGCCAACGAGGTATGCGTCGATGCGTTCCTGGCGGGCCGGCTCGCCTTTCCCGGGATCGTCGACATCGTCGCGCAGGTAGTCTCAGAGCATGACGGCCGCTCGGAGGGCACCCTTCAGCTGGCGGATGTGCTCGCCGCTGACGGGTGGGCGCGGGAGAGGGCCCGGGAACTGACCGGTAAGCGGGTGCGCCGCGCCCAGCACGCAGTGGACACGGCCCACAGGAGGGGAGATTCCGCCGGATGAGTTTCCTCCTGGGCATCCTCATCTTTGTCCTGGCCCTGCTCTTCTCGATCATGCTGCACGAAGCTGGTCACTTCGTCACCGCCAAGAAGTTCGGCATGAAGGTCACCCAGTTCTTCGTGGGGTTCGGCCAGACACTCTGGTCGCGCCGGAAGGGTGAGACCGAGTACGGCGTCAAGGCCATCCCGGCCGGCGGCTTCGTGAAGATCGTCGGCATGACCGACATAGACGAGGTGGACCCGGCCGACGAGCCGCGGTCGTTCCGCCGCCAGCCCGGCTGGCAGCGCATGATCGTGCTGGCCGCCGGGTCGTTCATGCATTTCGCGCTGGCCTTCGTGCTGCTGTTCGTGGTGGCGGCCGGGATCGGCCTGGCCAGCCCCGGCAACGCGACCACCGTCGGGGCTATCGACGCCTGCGTGCCCGCCAACCTGAGCGCTGGCTGCACGTCGGCGGATCCCGCCTCGCCCGCCAAGCAGGTCGGTCTCCGCGCCGGGGACAAGATCATCGCTATCGCGGGAACGCCGGTGGCGGACTGGACCCAGATGGGCAAGGTCATCCGCCGCCAGCCGCCCGGCACACCGGTCGCGGTGACCGTACAGCGCGGCGGGCGGCAGCTGACCCTGCGTCCCTCCATGGCCGTTGTCAGCGGCCGCCACGGGTCGTACCTGGGCATCTCGCCGGTCATCGTCTTCCAGCGGTCCGGGCCGCTGAGCGCCGTCTCCTATGCGGGCAACGAGTTCGGCCAGATCATGGCCGGGTCGGCCGGGGTGGTGGCGAGCCTGCCCCGGGCGATCCCGGATCTGTTCGCCAAGAACCGCGCCAGCACCCCGGGCGGCCAGGTCACGAGCGTGGTCGGCGCCGCGGACGCGACCGGCCAGGTGGTCGCCGCCCGGATCGGCTGGAAGGCCCGGGTCAGCGTGGTACTGCTGATCATCGCCTCGCTGAACATCTTCGTGGGCGCGTTCAACCTGCTCCCGCTGCTCCCGCTGGACGGCGGGCATCTCGCCGTCGTGATCTACGAGCGGTGCCGCGCCTGGCTGGCTAGGCTGCGGGGGAAGCCCGATCCGGGCCCGGTGGACTTCCGGCGGCTCATACCCGTGAGCGTCGGGGTATTCGCCCTGCTGGTCGGGTTCGGCCTGCTCCTGATCATGGCAGACATCGTCAATCCGGTTCACATCCTCCAGTGAGGCAATGAGCGTCATGACGACAGACCTCGGCATGCCGGGCCCGGCCCGCGAGCCGCTCGCGTCCCGCCGCAAGTCCCGCCAGATCATGGTGGGCAAGGGCAAGCACGTAGTGCCCGTCGGCGGCGGCTCGCCGGTGTCGGTCCAGTCGATGACCACCACCCTGACCGCCGACGTGAACGCGACGCTTCAGCAGATCGCCGCGCTGACCGCCGCCGGCTGCCAGATCGTGCGGGTGGCCGTGCCCTCCCAGGACGACGCGGACGCGCTGCCGCAGATCGCCCGCAAGTCGCAGATCCCCGTCATCGCCGACATCCATTTCCAGCCGAAGTACGTGTTCGCGGCCATCGACGCCGGCTGCGCCGCGGTGCGGGTGAACCCGGGGAACATCAAGACCTTCGACGACAAGGTCGCCGAGATCGCGCGGGCGGCGTCCAGCGCCGGGGTGCCGATCAGGATCGGTGTCAACGCGGGCTCACTGGACCGGCGGCTGCTCGCCAAGCATGGACGGGCCACCGCCGAGGCGCTGGTGGAGTCGGCCCTCTGGGAATGCTCCCTCTTCGAGGAGCACGGGTTCACCGACATCAAGATCTCGGTCAAGCATCACGACCCGGTGGTGATGATCAACGCCTACCGGCAGCTCGCGGCGGCGTGCGACTACCCGCTGCACCTGGGGGTCACCGAGGCGGGGCCCGCCTTCCAGGGAACCGTCAAGTCGGCGGTCGCGTTCGGCGCGCTTCTTGCCGAGGGCATCGGGGACACCATCCGCGTGTCGCTGTCCGCCCCGCCGGTGGAGGAAGTCAAGGTGGGCATCGCGATTCTGGAGTCGCTCGGCCTGCGTGAGCGTGGCCTGGAGATCGTTTCCTGCCCGTCCTGCGGCCGCGCCCAGGTCGACGTCTACACCCTGGCCGACGAGGTCACCGCGGGCCTGGAGGGGATGGACGTGCCGCTGCGGGTGGCGGTGATGGGGTGCGTGGTCAACGGGCCCGGCGAGGCGCGCGAGGCCGACCTGGGTGTGGCCTCCGGTAACGGCAAGGGGCAGATCTTCGTGCGGGGCGAGGTCATCAAGACCGTGCCCGAGTCGCAGATCGTGGAGACCCTCATCGAGGAGGCCATGAAGCTGGCCGAAGCGGCCGGGAAGGCCGGGCAGGCCGGGCAGGCCGGCACCGCCCCCGGCGCGCCGACGGTCACCGTGTCCTGAGCGGCCCTGCCCTGCGGGCACGTCCGCTTCACCGCCCCGGCGGCACGTGCCGCGTTCACCGTCTCCCGAGCGCTGGCGGGAGCATCCCGGTGTCCTGGCCGGGCTCGTCATCACCTGCCCCCGCCGGGGGGCTGGCCTGGCTGGCCGGCAGCTTCGCGACCACGAGCTGGCCGACCCGGGCCGCGGCCAGCGTGCGCGCCTTGACCGGCAGCCCGCTGTCGCTGATCAGCGTGTCCACCTCGGACAGGTCGGCGAAGGAGCAGAGGCCGACGATCCCCCACTTCGTGTGATCGGCCACCACCGTCACCTTGCGCGCCGCCTGCACGAAGGCCCGGTTGGTCTCCGCCTCGGCAAGGTTGGGCGTGGTGAGGCCGGCCACGGGGTCGATACCGTGACAGCCCAGGAAGAGCTGATCGAGGTGAAGGGAGCGGATGGTCAGGTCGGCGATGGGCCCGACCAGGGCATCCGAGGGGGTCCGGGTGCCACCGGTGAGGACGACTGAGGCACCCCCGGCACTGTGGTCGGCGGCGCTGCCGCTCCGCAGCAGGTTCACCACCTGCACCGAGTTGGTCACGATGGTCACGCCCGGCATGCCGATCAGCTGCTCGGCCAGCGCGAAGGTCGTGGTCCCCGCCGACAGGCCGATCGCGCTTCCCGGTGTGACCAGCTCCACTGCCGCCCGCGCGATCGCCGCCTTGGCCGCCTGCTCCAGGGTGGATTTGGTGTCGAAGCCCGGCTCGTGGCTGCTCGGCGCGCCGGGCAGGACCGCCCCACCGTGAACCTTGTCGATGAGCCCTGACCTGGCCAGCGCCTCCAGATCACGCCGGATGGTCATATCGGAAACCTCGAAGCGCGTGGTCAGCTCGCTGACGCGCGCACTGCCCGCGCCCCGCACCTCTTGCAGGATCAGCGCCTGGCGGTGCTTGGCAAGCATCTCGTCACCCTTCGCCGGGGCGGTGTGGACAGGTGCCTTCCCGCGGCGGCCCGGCCCGCTGCACGGTCCCATCCGGGCCGCACGGCCCCTTCCGGGCGTGGTTCCATCCGGCCAGCGGCAAGCAATCGGAGGATCCCGCAGCGGATGTCAGCGGACTGGCATAAACCTACCCCGGTGGCGGCGCTTCACCTCCCCGGAGCCGAAGATCACATGTTCGTATCTGAGGGGGTCTGTTCGTTGACGATCAAGCTTGTTTGGCTTACGTTAAGGCCTCACAGAGACAGGTCGCCTCGAGGTCAACCCTCGTGTCGGCCTGCCATCTTGGGGGCAGGTAGCCCTGGCCCCGGTATGCCTATGGCAGTACGGCCCCGGATTGGCTCCGGTGCCCATCCGCAGGACTTTGTTGCCGAATCGAGGGCAGGCCATGCCGAGCCGGGGGGAGTTCGCTGCCGGTTTCCGCCCGCCATCGCTCCCGGTTGAGCACCGGCGGGCACGGTTCACATCCGCCGCTGCCCGCCGTGACCAGAGTCATGCCGGGCCGCCGACCAGCCTGGCCCGGCCGGGGGCCGCCATGACGTGCGGGGTGCCGCACATCGGGGCACGCGGCGGCCGAGGGTCCTGTTCCGTCGTACCTTTCCGTACTCGGCCGATGCCGCACGGGCAAGGGCGAAGGTCCCTACCACCGGAGCGGCCGGCTGGCACAGACTGCACCCAATCTTCTGATGATCACACTTCTGGAGGTTAGATGAGAGACGTTGACCCCAAGGTCGAAGAGGCGATCGAGACCCTCAACATGAAGGACGGTCACACCCGCCGGAAGCTGCTCACCGGCACCGGCCTGGTGAGCGCGACCGCGGCTGCGTCCGCACTGCTCGCTGCCTGCTCATCAAGCAGCAGCGGCAGCACCAGCAGCAGCACCTCCGCCGCGGCGGCGACGGCCGGGAACTTCCCGAAGACGCCTGCGTGGCAGTTCTGGTTCGTCAACCACGTGTACAGCAACCCGTTCTTCGTGCCGACCCAGTACGGGTTCCAGGACGCCGCCGCGCTGCTCGACATTCCCACGCCCAAGTGGGGCGGCTCGGCCTCGACCTCGAGCGTCCCGGAGATGGTCAGTTTCTTCAACAGCGCCATCGCCGCGAAGGCCAGCGGCATCGCGACGACGGTCATCAGCTCCACCGGGTTCACCGCGCCGGTGATGAGCGCCATGAACGCGGGCATCCCCGTGATCAGCTACAACGCGGACGGCACCGTCACCAAGGGGGTGCCGGACATCGGCACCAACCGGCTCTGCTACGTCGGCCAGGCGCTCTACAACTCGGGGCAGGCGATGGGGAACCGCATCAAGTCCCTCATCAGCTCCCCCGGAGAAGTCGTCATCTTCATCGCCACCCCGGGCACCGGGAACATCCAGCCCCGTTACGACGGCGCCGCGTCAATCCTCACCCCGGCGGGCTTCAAGGTGAGCGAGATCGCGACCGGGGCGGCGACCTCGGCCGAAGAAGGCGCCGAGAACGCCTACATCCTTGCGCACAAGTCGAGCCTCAAGGGCGCGTTCGCGGTGGACGCGGGCTCGACCCAGTTCCTCGGCCCGGTCCTGGCGAAGAACGGCCTGGCTGGCAAGATCCCGGCCGGGGGATTCGACCTCACCCCTGGCACCCTCACCGCTATCAAGTCCGGCCAGCTGAACTTCACCATCGACCAGAACCCCTACCTGCAGGGGTTCCTGCCAACCCTCTACCTCTACCTCTTCAACCTGTCCGGCGGCCTGCTGTCCCCGCCGAACACCGACACCGGCCTGACGTTCGTCACCAAGGACAATGTCGGGCCCTACCAGAGCACCACGAGCAGGTTCGAAGGATCGACTACGCAGCAGAAGCTGCTCACGCGGTCCGGCCCGATCGTCAACCCACCCGCCACCACCAGCGTGTGACGGGACCCCGGGCAGGTGCCCGGGGCTTGGGCCAGGCGCGCCGACGGCGGATACTGTGTCTGTTACCGCAGGCCGGTCCGGCCGTCGGCGCGCCGCCGACCGGCGTGGAAGGAGTGGTCTAGGTGAGCGAAACCGCCGAGCGCAGTCCTGGTGCTGTCGGGACCCCGCCGACCGCGCCTGCCCCGGGAAAGAGCCGCTGGGGACCCCTGCATGCTGTCGGCCAGGTGTTCGTCCAGCAGCGCGAGGCAACCATCTTCGTCGTCGCGGTCCTGCTGGTGATCTACTTCGGGTTCATCTCCTCCGCCTCCTCGAATTTCTTCACCAAGGCCGACATCATCAACATCACGCAGATCATGGCCCCCATCGCCATCATCGCGATCGGCGAGGTGCTGCTGCTGATCTGCGGCGAGATCGACCTGTCGCCCGGCTTCGTCTTCCTGTTCGCGCCCTTCCTCATGCACTACCTGATCGACTTCTACGGGGTGCCGTCCATCGCCGCGATCCTGCTGTCCCTGCTCCTGGGCCTCGTGGTCGGCCTGGTCAACGGCTTCTTCACGGTCACGGTGGGAGTCCCGTCGTTCATCACCACCTTCGCCACCGCATTCATCCTGCTGGGGCTCACGCTCTACACCTCCCACGCCCAGCCGGTCTTCCCGCCGCTCAGCGTGCAGGGAATCGGGCACTGGATCGGCACATACGCGTGGTCCGAACTGGTCTGGGCGCTCGTCCTGGTGGCGATCTTCCATATCGTCCTCACCCGGACCCGGTGGGGCCTGTACACGATCGCGACCGGCGGTAACCAGCTTGGTGCGAGCGAAGCGGGCGTCAATATCGCCAGGATCAAGTACGGAAATTTCATGATCACATCCGTGCTGGGGGCATTCACCGGCCTCATGGTGGCGTTCCAGCTCAATACCATCGATCCGAGCGCGGGCGGTTTCACGCCGATGTTCTACTCGGTGACCGCCGCGGTCATCGGCGGCACCGCGATGCTCGGCGGCTCCGGCACGATCCTCGGCGCCTTTCTCGGGGCGATCGTGCTGGCCCTGCTGCTCGACGGCTTCAACCTCATGGGGATCAACGCCAACGTCATCAACATCATCTTCGGCGCCGCCGTCCTGATCGCGATGGTTGCTAACGTCCAGCTCGCGCGGCTGCGCGAAGCAGGGAGGGCCTGATGACGACCCAGGCACCGGATGAGCAGGCGGCACCCACTGGGCCAGCCGGTGACGTGCTGCAGGTAGAACACGTATCCAAGCGGTTCGGCGCGGTGACAGCACTGGTGGACATCAACCTCCGGCTGGCGCGGGGCGAGGTCCTCGGCCTCATCGGCGACAACGGGGCAGGAAAGTCCACCCTGCTCAAGATCTTGTGTGGCTTCCAGCCCCCCGATTCCGGGCGGGTCCTGCTCAATGGGCAGGAAGTGACGTTCAAGTCCGTAGACCACGCCCGCTCGCTCGGCATCGACGCGGTCTACCAGGACCTCGCGCTGATCGACCAGCTCACCGTGTACCACAACATCTTCCTGAACCGGGAGCGGGTGCGCTGGCCACTGCTGAACAACCGGGCCATGCGCAGGATCGCCCGGGAGCGCCTGGACGACATGGGCATCGGCCTGAAGTCGGTTGACGTCCCGGTCGCCAGGCTCTCCGGTGGGCAGCGGCAGGCGATCGCGGTCGCCCGCGCCGTCTACTCGGAAGCGAAGGTCCTGCTACTGGACGAGCCGCTCGCCGCCATGGGCGCCAAGGAGGCGGCACTCATCCTGGACCTGATCAGGGATCTGAAGCAGAAGGGTGACGTATCGATCATCGTCATCGCGCACAACTACGGGCAGGTACTGGAGATCTGCGACCGGGTCAACCTGCTCCAGCACGGCCAGATCACCGTGGACAAGCGCAGCAAGGACACGTCCGTCCAGGAACTGAACGACATCGTGATCGCCGAGTACCGGGCGGCCCTGCAGGCGCGGCAGCACACCGCCTGAAGTCGGCGGCCCAGGCCCAGCCGGGGACCCGGCGCAGCCAGGCAGGGCCCGGCAGCCGCCAGCGGTGCGGTCGGGCAAGATGGCTGGCATGCTGATGCGCCGCGGGCCAGCTTTGCGCCCGGCCCGGGGACCGGCCGCCGCACTGTGCGCCGTCCTCGCGGTCGTGGCCGTCGGCTGCTCGTCGGGGGGCGCATCCGGGACGGCCGGGTCCGCGGCCCCGAGCCGGGCGGCCGCGGGGCCGGTGAAATGGCATTCCTGCCTGGTGGGGAGGGCCCGGATGCTGTGCGCCAGCCTGCGGGTGCCGCTGGACTACCGCCATCCGGCCGGGCGGCAGATCACCCTGGCCCTGTCGGAGGCGCCGGCCTCCGCGCCCGCCGCCCAGCAGCAGGGTGACCTGCTGTTCAACCCGGGCGGCCCCGGCGCCAGTGGCCTGCCGTGGCCCGCGTACATCGCCCGCAGCCTGGACCCGGCCGTGTCCTCCGAATACAACATCATCGGCTTCGACCCGCGCGGCGTGGGTGCCAGCGTCCCCGCCCTGCACTGTGAGCCCGGCTTCTTCGCCGGGGTGCAGCCCGATTACATCCCCGCGAACTCCCGTGCCGAGCAGGTGCTCATCGGGCGGGCCAAGCGTTATGCCGCTGACTGCCAGCGCCGGTACGGGTGGCTGCTTCCGTTCATGACCTCAGCCGACATGGCGCGGGACATGGATGCCATCCGGGCCGCCCTGGGCCAGCGGCAGATCAGCTACTTCGGCTACTCCTGGGGCACCTACCTGGGCCAGGTGTACGCGACCCTGTTCCCGCACCGGCTGCGCAAGATGGTGCTCGACAGCATCGTGGACCCGCGTGGTATCTGGTACGCCGACAACATCAGCCAGGACTACGGGTTCGAGGCCAGGATCCTGGCGTTCTTCTCCTGGGTCGCCGCCCGGCATGCCGCCTACCACCTCGGCTTCACCCAGGCGCAGGTTGACCAGGCGTGGTACCGGGCACGCGCCATGCTCGGGGCTCATCCGGTCTCCGGCCCGTCCGGCCCGGTGCTCGGCCCGGACGAGTTCGACGACACCTTCCTGCAGGGCGGTTACGACAACATCTACTGGCCGGGCCTGGCCGCGGCGCTGGCCGCCTACCTCCGCGGGCACGCCACCCCGCTGCTCGGCCAGTACGAGGAGCTGGGGGCGCAGAAGGAGAACGAGTTCGCCGTTTACAACGCGGTGCAGTGCAGCGACGTCAGCTGGCCACGAAACTGGGCGAGGTGGGACACCGACACTAGGCGGGTGTACCGGACCGCCCCGTTCCAGGCCTGGGACAACGCCTGGTACAACGCGGCCTGCGCGTTCTGGCCGGTGCGGGGTCCCGCCCGCTCGCTGCAGATCCAGGGTGCGGGGCTGCCGGGCATCCTGATGATCCAGGGCACCCTGGACGCGGCGACCCCGTACGCGGGGGCGCAAGCCGCCCACCGCCGGCTGCCCAGCGCCCGGATGGTGGTGGTGCTGGGCGGTGGCAACCATGGCCAGTCGCTGGCGCAGCCGCCCAACGCCTGCGTCGATGGCTACCTGAGCCGTTACCTGGCGACCGGGGCCCTGCCCCAGCAGCCTGGCCTGGTCAACGCGACCTGCCCGGCGACGCCGCCACCGTCCACGGTCGGCTGACGGCCCGGCCGGGCCGGCTCCCGGGGGCTTGCGGGGCGATAACGGGCGGCTTGTAACCCGGGCATGCCCAGGGCCGATACGCTGGGAGGGTGCTGCGCACCAAAGCGTGGCGGTCGTCGGCGCTGCGCCTGCTCGACAACCGCGATCGCGATGAGGTCATCGAGCTATGCGACCGCGACCCGGTGGTGAACGTCTTCGTCGGCTCCCGGGTCCGGGAGGCCGGGCTGGACCCGGCGCGGCTGGGCGGGCAGGTCTGGGGCCACCAGCCGGGCGGGCGGCTCACCTCGCTGTGCTATGCGGGCGCCAACCTGGTCCCGGTCGCCGCCACGCCCCCCGCGATCACGGCCTTCGCGGGCCGGGCCCGGCTGCTGGGCCGCCGCTGCTCCTCGATCGTGGGGCCGGCGCCGGAAGCCCTGGGCCTGTGGGAGCTGCTGCGGCCGTACTGG
The DNA here is from genome assembly GCA_963741615.1 of uncultured Actinomycetes bacterium. Classification (GTDB taxonomy): domain Bacteria; phylum Actinomycetota; class Actinomycetes; order Streptosporangiales; family Streptosporangiaceae; genus UBA9676. The sequence goes on along the minus strand of CAVUIU010000008.1, from coordinate 196,379 downwards.
GGCCAGCCACGTGAGATCAGGGCCGCGCAGCCGGTGATGGCCATCTCCGGGCCGCCGCAGGTGGCTCCCGATCCGCTGGTCCGCCGGGTCCGGCCTGATGAGCTGCGCATCCTGCTTCCCGCCTCGGTGGCGATGTTCACCGAGGAGGTGGGCGTCTCGCCCATCGGGCCCGACGGCGGCGGTGCCTACCGGGCCAGGGTGAGCGAGCTGATCGGGATGGGCCGCGCCTTCGCCCGGATCGAGGACGGCCAGGTGGTGTTCAAGGCGGAGATCGGGTCCGTCACCCCGCTCGCCTGCCAGGTGCAGGGGGTGTGGGTCCGGCCCGAGCTGCGTGGCCGCGGGCTGGCCACGGCCGGGATGGCCGCCGTGGTCGCGGAGGCGCTGCGCAACGTCGCGCCGGTGGTGTCGCTCTATGTCAACGACTTCAACCAGCCGGCCCGGGCCGCCTACCGCCGGGTGGGATTCACCGACACCGCCACCTTCGCCTCCGTCCTGTTCTGAGCCGGCCCGACGTTAGGATGGCCCCCGTGTCCGACGTGGCCAAGGCGGTGACCGCCTGCGGTGAGGCAGCCAGGGAAGGGGCCCGGAGCCTGGCCGCCGCCGGCGATGCGGCCATCGACTCGGCGCTGCGGGGCATGGCCACGCTGCTCGGCACGGCGGCAGCCGACGTGCTGGCGGCCAACGCCGCCGACGTCGCCAGTGGTGCGGAAGCCGGGCTCGGCGCGGGCCTGCTTGACCGGCTCCGGCTGGACGAGGCCAGGGTCGCGGAGATGGCCCGCCAGATCGGGCTGCTCGCCGATGTCCCGTTCCCGCCCGGCGAGGTGCCGGTCCGCGATCTGCCGGGTGGGCCGGGTGGGCCGGACGGGCTGCGGCTGACCGAGCGCCGGGTCCCGGTGGGGGTGATCGGCGCCAACTATGAGGCCCGCCCCAACGTGACCGTTGACGTCGCCTCCCAGCTGCTGAAGTCGCGCAACGCCGGGGTCCTGCGCACCGGGGGGGCGGCACTGGGGTCGGCGACGGCACTGTTCGACCACGTCATCGCGCCCGCGGTGGCGGCCGCCGGGCTGGATCCCGGCGCGCTGCAGCTCGTCCGCTCCGCCGACCGGGAAGCCGCCACCGAACTGGTCCGCCGGCCCGGGCTCATCCCGCTGGTGATCCTGCGGGGCAGCGGCGATACCACCCGGGCCCTGGCGGCGGAGGCGGCCCGGCACGGGGTCCGCACGCTCGCCCACGCCGACGGCGGCGGTGTGCTTTATCTGGACGCCGCCGCCGACCCCGCGATGGCGGCGCAGATCATCGCGGGTAGCCTGGACCGGCTCGGCGTGTGCAACCGCCTCAACCTGCTCCTGGTGGACGAGGCAGCCTGGGATGTCCTGCTGCCGACCGCGATCCAGACGCTGGCGGCCCGCGGGGTCACCGCGTCACTGCCACCCCATGACCACCCGCTCGGCCATGAGTGGGCACTCGACGAGGGACACGAGGCAACCGTGACGGTGGCCCCGGTCGCGGGCCCGGTGCTGGCGGCACGGACCGCCAGTGAGCAGACATCCGGGCTGGCAGCGAGCGTGGTCACCGGCGACGCCGCGGCAGCGCAGGCCTTCCTGGCCGCCTACACCGGGACCGGCGCGTTCTGGAACGCCAGCACCCGGCTCCTCGACGGGTTCAAGCTCCGCGGCCTCCCGGAGACCGGCATCAACGTCGACCACGTGCCCGGGCCGCGCGGCCCGGTGACCTTCCTCGATCTGTGCCTGCGCCAGTACGTCGTCACGCCCGGTCGCGGCGGCCCTGGCGCCTGACATCACGGCAACCCGGACGCTCAACGACGGGCGGGGTGACCGCCGGCCGCCGGGTCCGCCGCGCGTGGCGCGCGGCGGTCACCTGGGTGTGCTGCCCCGGCGGGGCCGTGCTCGCCGCCATGAGCGTCGGCTGGCCGCTGGCGTCCTGGGTGTCCGGCCGGTTCTTCCTGCGGCTCGGGTTCCGCGACACCGAACTGATCGGCGCGGGCATATGCCTGGCCGCGATCGTCTTCTTCCTGCTCACCATGGGCAGCGGGCAGGTGTGGCAGCCGGTGGTGAGCACGTTTGTGCTCGGGTTCGGGCTCGGACTCATCGCGGTGTGCACGGTGGTCGGGCCGCAGTCCACGGTGAACTGGGAACAGCGCGGGGTGGTCACCGGGACCCTCATGTTCTGCCGGTTCCTCGGCCAGAGCGTGGCGCGGCGATCTTCGGCGCGATCTTCAACGCCGCCCTGGCCGAGCGGCTGCGGGCCGCCCCCACGGTGCTGCGGGACCGGTTGCCGCAGCAGGTTGCCGCGGCGCTCACGCGGCCCGCCGAACTCGGGCGGGCAGCGGCCGGCTACCTGCGGGCAGCGATCACGGCCGCGACCCATGACGTCTACCTGGGGCTGGCGGTGGCCGCTGCTGCCACCCTGGTGACCGTGCTGGTGATCGTCCCCAGGTGGTTCACCACCGCAGCCGGGGGCGCCGCCAGTGCCGGGCCGGCTGCGCAGGCCGCGCCCGCCGGGGAGGGCGACCAGGCCGGGCGGGCCACACGGGCTGCCTCCGCCCGGGAAAAACCCGGCTGACCACCCGCCCGTCGCCTTGGTAGGCTGCTGGCTCTTGTGCCGTCACCGACGGACGCCCCAACTCCACCGAGGTGATGACCCATGCCTCCGGCCAGCGGGGGCGCCGACGCCACCCCTCCGCCCGGCACCACCAGGCCCACCACCCCTGAGCCGGCCACTCCTGGGCCTGGCCACCCCTGAGCCGTCGGCCGTCACGCCACCCGGCGGCCCGGCCGACCCTGTGCTCGCCGCCGAACGCGACCACCTTCAGCGCTCCCGTGAGTTCCTGCGGCTGATGCGCGAGAACGTGCTGGGACTGCGCGCCATGGCCGGGGACCGGGTGTCGGAGGAGTACCTCAAGGCCGACCTGCACCGCAGGGCGGAAGCCCTGCGCGACATCCCCGACGCCCCCTTGTTCTTCGGGCGGCTCGATTACGCCGATGACGTTAAGAATCCAGCGGGGTTGCAGGCGGGAACGGACGGCCAGCCGACGGCGGGGGGCGCCGGCCGGGAGGACCGGGCTGCCCCGGCCGGCCGGGCGCTGCCGGGCGAGCGGCTGCACATCGGCCGGCGCCACATTCACGACGGCGATGGCCACCCGGTCGTCATCGACTGGCGCGCGCCAGTGTCCCGGCCCTTCTACCGGGCCAGCGCGGCCGATCCGATGGGCCTGGCGCTGCGGCGCCGGTTCGGCTTCGCCGGCGGCGACCTCACCGCGTATGAGGACGAGGACTTCACCCGGGCGGGGCAGCCCGCAGGCCCGGCTGTGGGCCTGCCGGTCAGCCGGATCCTCATCGAGGAGATCGAGCGCCCGAGGTCGGGCCCGATGCGCGACATCGTCGCGACCATCCAGCCCGACCAGGACGACATCGTCCGGGCCGGCGCGGATCAGAGCCTGTGCGTACAGGGCGCCCCGGGGACCGGCAAGACCGCCGTCGGGCTCCACCGGGTCGCCTACCTGCTCTACGCGTATCCGGGCCGGATGCTGCGCGGCGGTGTGCTGGTGATCGGCCCGAACCGGGCGTTCCTTTCTTACATCCGGCGGGTCCTGCCCGCTCTCGGTGAGGCGGATGTCGCCCAGCAGACCATCCCCGGCCTGGTCGGCACCGTCCCGGTCCGGGCCACTGATTCCAGGCATGCCGCGCGGGTCAAGGGCGATGCGCGGATGGCGGAGGTGCTGCGGCGGGCGCTGTGGGCAGGGCTCCGCGAGCCCGCCGAGGCGCTGGTCCTGACCCGCGGATCGTGGCGCTGGCGGGTACCCGGCTACGAGATCGCCGAGCTGATGGCGGAGCTGCGGGAGCGTGGCGTCCGCTACGGCGCCGGCCGGGCCATGCTGGGCCATCGCATCGCGCATGTGATCCTGACCCGGATGGAGGCAGCCGGGGAGGCCGTGGACGACCGGACCCATGAGGCGGTGCGCAGGACACGGCAGGTCCGCTCGGCCGTCGACGCGGCCTGGCCGGCCGCGGACCCGGTACGCCTCGTCATGCGCCTGCTCTCCGACCCGGCCCTGCTCGCCAGCGCCGCGGAGGGGATCCTCACCGAGCACGAGCAGGCGGCGATCCGCTGGGACACCGCGCCCCGCGGCCCCGGTTCGGCGCGCTGGACGGCCGCGGACGCGGTGCTCATCGACGAGGCCAGCGATCTCATCGAGCGGATTCCCAGCCTCGCGCACGTGGTGGTGGACGAGGCGCAGGACCTCTCGCCCATGGAGTGCCGCGCGGTCGGCCGCCGTTGCGCGACGGGCTCGGCCACCGTGCTCGGGGACCTCGCGCAGGGAACGGCGCCCGCGGCGGCGGAGAGCTGGGCCCAGCTCCTTGCCGACCTCGGCAAGCCGCAGGCCGGGGTGCAGGTGCTCGACACCGGATACCGGGTGCCCCGGCAGATACTCGACTTCGCCAGCGTGCTCCTGCCCCGGCTGGCGCCGGGCCTGGCTCCGGCCCGGTCACTGCGGCAGGACCCGGGGTCGCTGACGGTCACCCCGGCCACGCCGGGAACGCTGCCCGGGCTTCTCGCCGCCGCGTGCGCGCGGGCCCTGGCCCGGCCTGGTTCCGCCGCGGTGATCGCCTCGGACGAGCAGGTCCCGGGCCTGCACCGGATGCTCGTCGCCGCAGGCACCAGTCATCAGGTGCTCGACGGCGCGGGCGAGGACGAGCGGCTCACCCTGGTACCGGTCACCCTGGCCAAGGGACTGGAGTTCGACGACGTCATCGTGGTGGATCCGGCCCGGATCGCCGCCCAGCCCCGCGGGCTGCACCGCCTCTATGTCGCGCTGACCAGGGCTGTTTCCCGGCTGACCGTGCTGCACACCGATCCGCTGCCGGAGCCGCTGAGCGCCCATCCCTGGCGTGCCGCCGGCTGACGGATGTGCCGCCGGCTGACCGGACGCGCCGCCGGCTGACCGGACCCGCCGCCGGCTGACCGGACCCGCCGCCGTGACAGGACACGCCGGCAACCGTGGCAAGTCCCTGCGGACGACCGCGGCCCTCCGTAGTATTACTCTGCGTTGTTAATTCGTCACTAATAGGGATCTCACTTAGTAACTGGGGATGACTCCGATGGCATCGGTAACGCGGCTGGAGCGCGGCGCGCCCCCGCTTCGCACCGCCACCCTGCACCGGCTCGAACGGCTCGCCGGAACCCTCACCACGCGCGGCATGGACGTCAGCCTTGTCGTCCCGGCCGGCCGCGTCCCATGGTTACAGGTCGCCCATCCCGCGGCTGACGGCACGGCCGGGGATATCTACGTCTCACGCTGCCGGGATGGCAGCTGGTGGTACTGGTGGCCGTGGGCCGAGCGGATCGCCGCCGTCGACGACCTGGACGCCGCCGCGGCCACGATCGAGCAAGCGCTTACCCGGTCGGCGGCGTGGACGGCACTGCCCCGCCGGGGGCGGACGGGCCCGGCGTGCGCCGGGTTGCGCCGGGGCCGGAGGGGACCGGGCCCAGCGCTGGAACTACCAGCCCGGGGAAGGCAAGGGTCCGGCCGCGCCAGCTGGTGGCCCGCAGCGCGGCGGACTGTGCGGCCCGGGCCCCGAACGCCCGCAGCCTGGTCTCGCTGAGGGCGACCAGGCCCAGGTAGGCGGTGGTTACCCGGTCCTCAAGGTAGGCCGCCAACGTGATCGCGGCCTGCTCGCCGCGGACCGGGAACGGCAGCCGGTAGGCGGTGGCCGCTGCCACCGGCTGGGCCCCGAGCGCGGTGATCATGGCGGCGAGGGTGTCCCGTGCGGCTTCGTGGACGGCCCAGTCGCTGGCCGCCGCTTTCTGCCGGGCCCCCGTCAGGTGTGCCCCGGCGACCCCATACCCATAGATCGCCGCGTGCTCGGCGGTCAGCGCCGCCTGAAGCGCCTTGATGGTCGCGGGGGTGCCGGTGGCACGGGCCGCCGCGCCGGCCGTTCCCCGTGCCGGGGCACCGCTTCCGCCGCCGGCCGGGGTGGGGGAGGCGCTCATCGGACCAGCCGCCCGTCGCCGAGCAGCAGCGCGTGGGTGGCCTCCGACGCCGCGATGCTGGCGAGGAGCTGGGCGAGGGAGGGCGAGGCCACCGCGAGGTGGCGCAGCAGCGCCTGCGCGGCGCTGTGCTCGGCACCGCGCAGGTAGGCACGGGCCGCCGCGGGCGTGCCCGGCACTCCCGCGGGCCCCGAGGCGGACCGGGACGCGCTGGCCGCGGCCGTCGCATGTGGGTCGATCAGGCGTGCCCGGAGCCTGGCCAGATGCTCGCGGTGCTGGCGAAGGAGCGGATCCAGCGAGCCGGCGAGGGCCGGCGCGGCCGCCAGGACGGCGGTGTAGCGGGAGATCATGACGTCTTCCCCGGCGATCGCCTCGCGCAGCACAGCCACGTCCGGCAGCGGCCGCGGCGGCGTGCCCAGTGCGCCGATACCCTTGCAGCCGCTGGCCACCAGCGGCAGCGTCGCCGCCGCGACGAGCAAGCCGCGCCGTGTCGCCTCGTACGCCACCTAGCCTCCTGCGTCCTGAGCCTGGCCTCCTGCTTTCCCGGGCGCTGTGATCGCTTGCGGCCCCGTGCCGGTGCGGCGGCCCCGTGGCCCTGCGGGCACCCAGCATGCCATGGCCGCCGGCCATCGCCGCCATGACTGACCGGAGGGCGAGACGATCACGGCGCGGCGCCGTCCGGCGCCACCCGGCGCGGCCAGGGCAATGCGGCTACGCGGTCCGGCTACCCTAGAACAAGGCAGACAACAGCACAGGTCGTGGACGAGGAGGTCGTGGTGCGCGCTAACTCCCGTCACGGATCGTCACGTCCTGACGGCGTCCGCGGCCGGGCTGAGGCCCCGGCGGACGCACGCCGCGGCAGCCATCGCGACGTGGACCCGGTGGATCTCGCGGGGGTGCTTGAGCCGGTCGTGCAGGCGGCTGGCATGGACCTGGAGTCGGTCCGGGTCGGCAGCGCGGGACGCCGCCGCCTGCTGCGTGTGGTCGTGGACGCCGACGGGGGCGTGGCCCTGGACGACATCGCGCTGATCAGCCGCGACCTTTCCGCCCGGCTGGACGAGACCGGGGCGATGGGAGAGACGGCGTACACGCTGGAGGTGTCCTCACCTGGCGTGGACCGCCCGCTGACGCAGCCGCGGCACTGGCGCCGTGCCGTGGGCAGGCTGGTACGGGTGCCGCAGGACGAGCGGGCTGGGCAGGACGTGCGCGCGGGACAGGCCCGCCCGGTCGAGGGGCGGGTGATCGCGGCCGGCGAGACCGGGGTCACCCTGGAGGTCGGCGGCGAGCACCGCGAGTTCGGTTACGCCGAACTGGGCCCCGGCCGGGTGCAGGTGGAGTTCGGGCGGCCTGAGGGGGACACCGGCGGCAAGGGCACCGGGCCGGCGCCCGCGGCCACCGGCCCGCGGATGAGGGGGAGGGCCGATGGACATTGACCTGGGTGTCCTGCGCAGCCTGGAGAGCGAGAAGGACATCTCGATGGACCTGGCTGTCAAGGCCATCGAGGACGCGCTGCTCGTCGCCTACCACCGCTCCGGAGGGGCCTCGCCCACCGCCCGGGTGGAGGTGGACCGTGCCACCGGGCACGTGACGGTCTGGGCGGTGGAGACCGGCGAGGACGGCGAGGTGCTGCGGGAGTACGACGACACGCCGGACGGCTTCGGCCGGATCGCCGCGACCACCGCCCGGCAGGTGATCCTGCAGCGGCTCCGGGATGCCGAGGATGAGCTCACCTTCGGTGAGTACGCCGGGCGCGAGGGTGACATCGTGGCCGGGGTCATCCAGCAGGGCAAGGACCCGCGCGCGGTGCTGGTGGATCTCGGCAAGATCGAGGCCATCCTGCCCCCGAGCGAACAGGTGCCGGGCGAGCGGTATGTGCACGGTGAGCGGCTGCGCTGCTACGTGCTGTACGTGCGCAAGGGATATCGGGGGCCCTCGATCACCTTGTCGCGGACTCATCCCAACCTGGTGAAGAAGCTGTTCTCGCTGGAGGTGCCGGAGATCGCCTCCGGCGCCGTTGACATCGTCGCCATCGCCCGGGAGGCAGGCCACCGCACGAAGATCGCCGTGACGTCACACCAGGCCGGGGTCAATGCCAAGGGCGCCTGCATCGGGCCGATGGGCAGCCGGGTCCGGAACGTGATGGCGGAGCTGCATGGCGAGAAGATCGACATCGTGGACTATTCGGATGAATCGGCCGAGTTCGTGGCCAACGCGCTCTCGCCTGCCCGGGTGTCGCGGGTGCACATCGTGGACGCCCAGGCCAGGGTCGCCCAGGTGATCGTGCCGGACTACCAGCTCTCACTGGCGATCGGCAAGGAAGGGCAGAACGCCCGTCTCGCCCACCGCCTGACCGGCTGGAAGATCGATATCCGGCCCGATACCGAGGCGGCCGGGCCGGAGCCGGAGGGCGACGGGCCGGACCCGGCGGGGAACACCGGCGGCGAGCGGCGCGTTCCACCGAGCAGCCGCGGCGTCACGGATGCCCCGGCGCGGTAAGCTTACGTCCGGAATGGTTACACGGTCCCCGCGGCCGGCCCCGCCCGTACCTGTGGTTCGGACGTGCGTCGGGTGCAGGGTCCGCGGGGCCAAGTCGGAATTGCTGCGCGTGGTGGGCCGGGGCGGCGAGATCGTCCCCGATCCCCAGGCGCGGCTGCCTGGCCGGGGCGCTTACCTGCATCTCAGCCAGAAATGCTTCGAGCAGGCGGGGCGGCGGCGGGCGTTTGCCCGGGCGCTGCGCCTGCCGGGACCACTGGCGACCGGCGCGCTCGGGGAGTATCTGGCGCAGCGGTGCGGGTAGCCCGGGACAGGACTGCCAGGGTAGGCCGGCCCGGCCAGCCAGGGCAGCGACAAGAACGGCATTGCCGGGAAAGCAGGATCCGATCGTGAGAAGCGCCTGATGAGAACGCGGCGATGAACAGCAGAGTCTGACGCCGGCCGGAGCACGCGCTGCCCCGGACCGGCCACGAGGGTCCGGACGATCCGGACCGAGTAAGGGAGCGCAGTGGCGAAGGTCCGGGTATACGAACTCGCGAAGGAGTTCGGCGTAGAGAGCAAGGCCGTGATGGCCAAGCTCCAGGAAATGGGCGAATTCGTGCGGTCGGCGTCCTCCACGATCGAGGCGCCTGTGGTCCGCAGGCTCAAGGAAGCGTTCTCGGCGCAGGCGCCGAAGCAGGCACCGGCCAAGAAGGCACCAGACCGCCCGCAGCCGGGCGCGCCCGCGGGCGAACCGGCCGCACCGGCCGGGCTGGACGGGCAGAACGGCAGCCGGACGGCACCCTCCCAGCCGGCGGCCGCGACCGCCGTGGATGGTACGGCGGCGGCCGGGACGGCCCCTGCGGCCCCATCGGCCCCATCAGGCCCGCCTGCCCCGGCACCTGACGGGTCTGGCGGTGCCGGGCCCGCGGCAGGCGAGCAGGCACCCACCCGGGAACCAGCCGCCCCCGCCACTCCGTCCCCGGCGCCGGTGTCGTTCTCTGACGCGCCGCCGGCCAGCCCAGCGTCCCCGCCTGCCCAGCGTGGGCCCGCCGGGCCCGCGGGCCCGCGTCCCGGCCCACGGCCGGCGCCGGGCGGCCCGCCATCGGCCACTCCCCGTCCCGGCGCACCACGGCCCGGCGCCCGCCCCGCATCGCGGACCGGGCCGCGCCCTGGCAACAACCCGTACAGCCCGACCGCCACCGGCATGGGGCTGGCTCCGCGTGGGGCGCCGGCCCGCCCGGGCCAGGCTGGCCCGGCGGGACCCGGTAGCGGCCCCGCGGCTGGCCGGCCGGGTGGCCCGCGGCCCGCTGGCGCCGCGCCCGGCCGCCCCAGCCCGGCTGACATGCAACGGCCCGGCGGCCCTCGGCCTGCTGGGCCCCGGCCGAGCCCGAGCAGCATGCCTCCGCGCCCGGCGCCAGGCCGTGGTGGCCCCGGCGGCGCCGGTGGCCCAGGCCGTGGTGGCCCCGGCGCGGGCGCTGGCCCCCGCCCCGGCGGCGCACGCGGCGGCGGTGGCCCCGGCATGGGCGCTGGTCCGCGCGGCGGCCCCGGCGGTGGTCCCCCCAGGCCCGGCGGCGGCGGTGGCCGCCCCGGTGGCGGCGGCCGCGGCCGCAGCGGCACGCAGGGTGCGTTCGGGCGCCCGGGCGGGCGTCCTTCGCGTGGCCGCAAGTCGCGTAAGCAGCGGCGCCAGGAGTTCGACAACATGCAGGCGCCCGCGATCGGCGGCGTCCAGATCCCACGCGGGAACGGCCAGGTCATCCGGCTGTCGCGGGGGGCGTCGCTGAGCGACTTCGCCGACAAGATCGGGGTGAACCCGGCCTCGCTGGTCCAGGTGCTCTTCCATCTCGGCGAGATGGTGACCGCCACCCAGTCGGTGAACGACGAGACCCTGCAGTTGCTCGGTGCCGAGCTCAACTACAACGTCCAGGTCGTCTCGCCCGAGGAGGAGGACCGCGAACTGCTGGAGTCCTTCCACATCGAGTTCGGCGAGGACGAGGGCGAGGACACCGACCTGCAGGCACGCCCGCCGGTGGTGACGGTGATGGGCCATGTCGACCACGGCAAGACCAAGCTGCTCGACGCCATCCGGCACACCAACATGGTGGCCAGGGAGGCGGGCGGCATCACCCAGCACATCGGCGCCTATCAGGTCGTGACCGAGGTGGACGGGACCGAGCGGAAGATCACCTTCATCGACACCCCGGGTCACGAGGCCTTCACCGCCATGCGTGCCCGCGGCGCGGAGACCACCGACCTGGTGGTCCTGGTGGTCGCGGCGGACGACGGCGTCAAGCCGCAGACGACCGAGGCACTCAACCACGCGCAGGCGGCGGGGGTGCCGGTCGTCGTGGCGGTGAACAAGATTGACAAGGAAGGCGCCGACCCGGCCCGGGTGCGGGCACAGCTCACCGAGTATGGCCTGGTGGCCGAGGAGTTCGGCGGCACCACGCTGTTCGTGGACGTCTCTGCCAAGGAAGGCCGCGGCATCGACTCCCTGCTGGAGGCGGTCGTCCTGACCGCCGACGCGGAACTCGACCTGCGGGCCAATCCCAAGCAGGACGCCCAGGGCGTCGCGATCGAGGCGCACCTGGACAAGGGCCGCGGGCCGGTCGCGACCGTGCTGGTGCAGCGCGGGACGCTCGGAGTCGGGGACTCGATCGTCTGCGGTGAGGCGTTCGGGAGGGTCCGGGCGCTGCTCGACGAGAACGGCGACCCGGTGCCGGACGCACCGCCGTCGCGTCCGGTGCAGGTGCTCGGGCTCAACGCGGTGCCCGGCGCCGGCGACAGCTTCCTGGTCGTGTCCGATGAGCGGGTGGCGCGGCAGATCGCCGAGCGCCGGGAGGCCCGTGAGCGCAGCGCGCTGTTCGCCCAGCGCCGGCCGAGGGTCACCCTGGAGGACCTGGAGTCCGCGCTGAAGTCCGGTGAGCGCGAGGAACTGCTGCTCATCATCAAGGGTGACGTGTCCGGGTCGGTCGAGGCCCTGGAGGACGCGCTGCTCAAGATCGATGTGGGCGAGGATGTGGTCCTGCGGGTTATCGGCCGCGGCGTCGGCGCGATCACCCAGGACGACGTCAACCTGGCCATCGCATCGGATGCGGTGATCGTCGGCTTCAACGTGAGGCCGGCCGGGCGGGCCGGGGAACTGGCTCAGCGCGAGGGCGTGGAGATCCGCTACTACTCGATCATCTACCAGGCGATCGAGGAGATCGAGGCGGCGCTCAAGGGCATGCTCAAGCCCGAGTTCGAGGAGGTACAGCTCGGCTCGGCGGAGATCCGGGAGGTCTTCCGGGTGCCGCGCATCGGCAACGTGGCCGGCTGCATCGTCCGTTCCGGCACCATCACCCGGGGCAGCAAGGCACGCCTTGTCCGCGACGGTGTCGTGGTGTCGGAGAACCTCACCGTGGACTCGCTGCGCCGGTTCAAGGACGACGTCACCGAGGTCCGCGACGGCTTCGAGTGCGGCATCGGCATCGGCTATAGCGACATCAAGGTCGAGGACGTGATCGAGACCTACGAGATGCGGGAGAAGCCGCGGGACTGAGCGGACGGATGACGGTCCCGGCGGGCCGCGGTGTACGTGGGTGCGCTGACGCTGGACGTCCTGCTCGGCGACGTGCGGTCGCTGAAGCAGAAGCGTTCGGCGGTGGCCTCGATCATCGCCGAGGTGCGCCGCCGGCAGCCCGGCGTGGCGGTGGCCGAGACCGGCAGCCTGGACCGCTACCGCCGGGCGGAGATCGGGGTGGCGGTGGTGTCCTCGACGGCGGCGCATGCCGTCCAGGTGCTGCAGGCGTGCGAGCGCCTGGTCGCCGCCCGCCCCGGGATCGATCTGCTGTCAGCGCGGCACCGGCTGGTCAGCGAGGAGGAGTGAGAGGGTCATGGACGCAGCGCGGGCACACAAGCTCGCCGACCGGATCGCCCGGATCGTGGCCGAGATGCTGGAACGGCGGGTCAAGGACCCCCGGCTCGGCTTCGTGACGGTCACCGAGGCACGGCTCACGGGCGACCTGCGGGAGGCCACCGTCTACTACACCGTCTACGGAACGGCCGAGGAACAGGCGGCCACCGCGGCGGCGCTGGCCAGCGCCACCGGGCTGATCCGGTCCGAGGTGGGCCACCAGACCGGGCTGCGGTACACGCCCTCGCTGGCCTTCGTCCGTGACACCCTGCCCGAGGGCGCCCAGCACCTGGAGGAGCTTGTGGCCCAGGCCCGCGCGGCGGACGCGGCGCTGGCCGCCGCCCGGGAGGGCGCGCAGCCGGCCGGTGACCCCGACCCCTACCGCCCGCCCGCCGGCGCCGCCAGTGACGATGACCCCGGGGCCGCCGTCCTCGGGGTGGGCCGGGCGCCCGGTGATCCGGAGGATCTGGACCGGTGACCGCGGCCAGCGGGCTGGTCATCGTGGACAAGCCCGCCGGGTGGACCTCCCATGACGTGGTGGCGCGGATCCGCCGCCTGGCCGGCACCCGCCGGGTGGGCCACGCCGGCACCCTCGACCCCATGGCCACCGGGGTGCTGGTGGTCGGGGTGGAAAAGGCCACCCGTCTGCTCGGCCACCTGGCACTCACCGAGAAGGAGTACCTGGCCACGATCCGGCTGGGGCAGGCCACCGACACCGGCGACGCCGACGGAACCGTGGTGTCGGCCGTGCCCGCGGGTGACCTGACCCTGGCCCGGGTGCAGGCGGCCGCGGCGGCGTTCACCGGGGAGATCCAGCAGGTCCCGCCGGCCATCAGCGCCGTCAAGGTCAGCGGCAGGCGGGCCTACCAGCTGGCCCGTGCGGGGATGGCCCCGGTGCTGGCCGCGCGGGCCGTGACCGTGCGCGAGTTCATCATCAGCGACCCGCGCCCGTCCGGCGAGCTGCTCGATGTGACCGCGGCGGTGCGCTGTTCCAGCGGGACCTACATCCGCGCTCTCGCCCGCGACCTCGGGGAATCACTCGGCGTGGGCGGGCACCTCACCATGCTCCGGCGTACCCGGGTAGGCGCCTATGATCTCGGCGAGGCCAGCGGGCTTGACGAGCTCGCGGCCGGGCTGCGGGTGATCCCCCTGGCGGCCGCGGCCGCAGCGGCCTTCCCGGTCAGGTCGCTGACCGAGGCTGAGGCGGATTCCCTCTCGCACGGGGTCAGCCTGGCCGGGGCCGGGGCCGGGGCCGGGACCGGAATCGGGGCCGGGGCGGAGACCGGGGCCGGGGCCGGGACCGGCCCGGTCGCCGCGCTGGCCCCCGACGGCACCCTGATCGCCCTGATCGAGGAGCACGACGGCCGGGCCAGGCCATTGGCCGTGTTCGTGCCCTGAGACCGCACCCGCTGCACCCGGCGTGAGGCTGCCCGCATCCTCCCGCCCCCAGCCTTCGGCCACGCGGATGCTCCCACCCCGGGGTGACATGGCAGGCTTGGGTGGCGGGAGAACGCTGAGCGGGGCCGGCCGGCATTGCCGGGCACCGCCAGGCGTCACGGAACGAAGGAGACGCGGTGTACCGCTGGCGGGGCCTGGCGGACGTGCCCACGGACTGGGGCAGGTCCGTGGTGACCATCGGGGTGTTCGACGGGGTGCACCGGGGCCATCAGCACATCATCAGCCACACGGCCGGCATCGCCGCCGGGCTGGGGCTGCCCATGGTCGTGATCACCTTCGACCCGCACCCTGCCGAGGTGATCCGCCCGGGCTCGCACCCCACGTTCCTGTGCACCGCCGCACGGCGGACGGAACTGCTGGCCGGGCTGGGGGCAGACGCGGTCTGCCTGATGCCGTTCACCCTCGAGTTCTCACGGCTCGGCCCGGAAGAGTTCGTGCGTTCGGTGCTGGTGGACCGGCTGCACACGGCTGCCGTGGCGGTCGGCGAGAACTTCCGCTTCGGGCACCGCGCTGCCGGGGACGTGGCGCTGCTCGCCGAGCTTGGCGAGAAGTACGACTTCACCGCCGAGGCGGTGCCGTTGCTGGGCGACGGCGGGACCAAGATTTCCTCGAGCCTCATCCGGCAGGAGCTGGCCGCCGGCGACGTGACGGGCGCGGCGGGCGACCTCGGGCGCATGCACCGGGTCGAGGGCGTCGTCGTCCCCGGGCACCGGCGCGGGAAAGCGCTCGGCGTCCCCACCGCCAACCTGGAGACGTTCCCGCACACCGCGATCCCGGCTGACGGGGTCTATGCCGGGTGGCTATCAACCCTGGGTGAGCAGGAGGGCCAGGAGTACGAGGAGGCGCGCTGGCCGGCGGCGATCTCGGTGGGCACCAACCCGACTTTCGACGGGCACGACCGGGTCGTGGAAGCCCACGCGCTCGACCGGGACGACCTTGAGCTGTACGGCGTGCACGTAGGGGTCGATTTCGCCGCCCGGCTGCGGGGCATGGAGCGTTTCGCCTCCGCCGCGGCGCTGGCCGAGCAGATGCGGCGCGATGTGGACCAGACCCGCGCCATCACCGCGGCGGAGACCGGGTAGCGCCGGGTCCGGCCGGGCGCCGGATTCCGGTCAGTGGCCCCCGTCGGTCGGGTACTTCGCCAGGATCTCCCGGAGCCGGGTGACGAAGGCGAGCGATTCGTCGTGCTCCCGCTGCCAGACGTTGCGGCCGAAGATGAGCCCGGTGGCACCGGCCTCAAGAGACTGCCGGGCCTTCTCCGCCATGGCGTCGTCGCCGGCCCGTGAGCCACCGGAAACCAGCACCAGGGTCCGGGCGGCCGAGCGCACCACGGCGTCGATCGCCTGCTGGGAGGAAAAGTCGCCCAGATACTCCTCCCTGACCCCCGTCTGCTTCTCCGGGTGCGGGAAGTTCACCTTCACCACGTCCGCGCCCAGTTCGCTGGCGGTGCGGGCCGCGTAGTCCACGGCATAGAACGAGTCCTTCCCGCCTTTGGCCTCGATCGCGGACCCGCGCGGGTAGGCCCAGACAACCAGCGGCATGCCCAGCCGCTCGGCGTCTTCACGGATCGCCCGGTACTGCGCGAAGTCGGTCTCGGCGGCCGGGGTCCCGACGTACATCGTGTACCCGACGGCGTCGGCGCCGAGCCTGACCGCGTCGGCGACACTCGCGTGGGCCGGGGACAGCGCGCTGGCGTCGGAGGGGATGTCGGTCTTCCCGTTCAGCTTGAGGATCAGCGGGACCTCGCCCGCGTAGTCCCAGTAGAACTTCTCAGCGAGGCCGATCTGCAGCGCGATGCCGTTGAAGCCGCCTTCCAGGGCGAGCCTGACGATGTAGCGGGGATCGCCCGCAGCCGGGTTGGCGAAGAAGTCACGCGGGCCGTGCTCCAGTCCCTGGTCATAGGGGAGGAACAGGGCAGTCCCGTTGCGCAGGCCGTGCCGGAACAGGATCCGGTGCAGCCGCGACTTCTTGCCGGTGGACAGGCCTAGTTCAGCGAGTGAGGGGCGCTGCTTCATGATCTTTCTCCTGCCTGGCGGCCAGCCCTTCATGGTGGAAGGGCCGGTTCTTTCATGATCGCTGGGTATTGCCGTCCCGGTCAGGGGCCGTTGCGCCCCATTTCGGGGGACCTTCGCTCCGGACGGCTGGGCCCGGTACTGGCGGGCCCGGTGCCGGCGGGCGCCTGTGCTGGCCGGCACTGGGCCGGCTGCCCCCGGACCACGAAGTGCATGCCGTCCCCGGCGGCCAGCGAGAACCCTTCCGGGAATCCCGGCTCGACATCCAGGGTGAGCACCGGCTCGCCCCACGCCCGGTAGAGGCGGAGGTCGATATAGAACGGGCACTGGCCGACCTCGGCCAGCAGCAGGTCGCCGGACCCGGTGATGAACTCTCCCTGCCGGAAGCACATGGGGGCGGTGCCCCCGCAGCACCCACCGGAACAGACGAACATGACCGGGCCCCCGCGGGCGGACAGGGCGGCGATCGCCCGCCGCGCCGCGGGGGTGGTGACGACCCGCTGGGCCGTCGGAGTCCCGGTCACCGCCTGGCCTCAGACCTGCCTGGCATCAGAACTGCCCGGCCTCAGAAGAAGCCCATCGGCTTCGGGTCGTAGCTGACGAGCAGGTTCTTGGTCTGGCTGTAGTGGTCCAGCATCATCTGGTGGGTTTCCCTGCCGATGCCGGACACCTTGTAACCGCCGAACGCCGCTCCCGCCGGGTACTGGTGGTAGCAGTTCGTCCAGACCCGGCCGGCCTTGATGGCCTTACCCATCCGGAAGGCGCGGCTGCCGTCGCGGGTCCACACCCCGGCACCCAGGCCGTAGAGGGTGTCGTTGGCGATGGACAGTGCCTCCGCCTCGTCGGAGAAGGTCGTCACGGCCAGCACCGGCCCGAAGATCTCCTCCTGGAACACCCGCATCTTGTTGTGGCCCTTGAGCACCGTCGGCTGGTAGAAGTACCCGCCGGCGAACTCGCCGTCCACATGCCCGCGGTGCCCGCCGGCCAGGACCTCGGCACCTTCCGCGCGCCCGATGTCCACGTAGGAACTGATCTTCTCGAGCTGCTGCGCGGAGACCTGTGGCCCGATCATGGTCTCGGTGTCCAGCGGGTCACCCTGCCGGATCGCCGCGATCCGGTCCAGGCAGCGGGCGATGAACTCGTCGTACATGCTCTCCTGGATCAGCGCGCGGGACGGGCAGGTGCACACCTCGCCCTTGTTGAACGCGTACAGGACGAGGCCTTCGACGGCCTTGTCGAGGAACTCGTCGTCGGTCGCCATCACGTCGGCGAAGAAGATGTTCGGCGACTTGCCGCCGAGCTCCAGGGTCACCGGGATGATGTTCTGCGCGGCGTACTGCATGATCAGGCGCCCGGTCACCGTCTCACCGGTGAACGCGACCTTGGCGATCCGCGGGTTCGTGGCCAGCGCCTTGCCGATCTCGCCGCCTGGCCCGTTGACGATGTTGAGTATGCCCGGCGGGAGGATGTCCCCGATCACCTCGGCCAGCTTCAGGATCGACCACGGCGTGGGCGAGGCCGGCTTGAGCACACTGGCGTTCCCCGCCGCCAGCGCCGGGGCCAGCTTCCACGCCGCCATCAGCAGCGGGAAGTTGAACGGGATGATCTGGCCCACCACCCCGAGCGGCTCGTGGAAGTGGTAGGCGATGGTCTGGGAGTCGATCTCGGTGGTCGTGCTCTCCCTGGCCCTCGCTGCGGCCGCGAAGTAGCGGAAGTGGTCCGCTGCCAGCGGGATGTCAGCCGCCAGCGTCTCCCGCACCGGCTTGCCGTTTTCCCAGCTCTCGGCGACGGCCAGCTCCTCACGGTGGGCGTCGATGGCGTCGGCAACAGCGTTCAGCACCTCGGCGCGGTGGGCAGGCGATGCCTCTCCCCAGGCAGGGGCCGCGGCGTGCGCCGCGTCCAGCGCGTGCTCGATGTCCTCCGGCGAGGAGTGCGCCACCTCACAGATCGGCTGGGCGGTGGCCGGGCTCAGGTTCACCCGGTATTTCCCCGAGACCGGTGGCAGCCATTTGCCGCCGATGAAGTTCTCGTAGTGTGTCTCGACGGACACGATGCTGCCGGCCTTGCCCGGCTGTGTGTATTTCATCATTCCCCCTACTGAGGTAAACCCGGGGCATCCGCCGACCGCGGGACCGCGGCGCCGCCGAATCCCCTGATGACAGACTTCCGGAATGTCACGAATTGGGTTAGGGTCCAAGGCCTGGGCGAAGGTCCCCGGCCGGCGGTCCGGGGCGCGGGTCCGGCTGCGCGGGCCGTTGCCCTGTTCGGGCCGTTCTCAGCCATGCCCGGGCCACGCCCGGGCCGTGATACCGTGATAAATGGCTGGCGTCGCCGGCCAGGTCGGCTGCACCCTCAAGCGGCTGGCCGAGGGGCTCTGTGCACATTGTGTTGCTATGCGCCCTGGCCTGGGTGGATCTGGTGATCCGTGCAGGCATTTCATGATCAGACGCAGAGATAGGAACGCCACGTGCCGCTGGAAACAGCCGTGAAGCAGGAGATCATCGCCGGGCACGCGACCAATGAGGGTGACACCGGTTCGCCGGAAGTCCAAGTCGCGCTGCTGACCCGGCGGATCAACGACCTGACCGAGCACCTGAAGGTGCACAAGCATGACCACCACAGTCGCCGCGGCCTGCTGCTGCTTGTCGGCCGGCGCCGTCGGCTGCTGAAGTACCTCTACCGCACAGACATCGAGCGCTACCGCGCACTCATCGGGAAGCTGGGCCTGCGCAGGTAGGGTCGTAACAGAATTCGAGAACAACGTCCCGCGGCCCCGGTCCGGGGAACGCACAGGGCACCAGGGCCGGTCCTCGGTAGTGGTTCTCGGGTCAGGGGGACACCCGCAAGGGCGTCACGCACCCGGGCCGAGGACTTCGATCGAAGACCGGCCGGCAGCCAGCCCGGCCAGGTGTCGGCGCGTCACCCGTGATAGGCGGGCGCGGGACCTCACCCAAGGAGGTCTCACCCGTGCAGGGTGTGTATACCGCCGACGCAGTCATCGACAATGGCCAGTTCGGCACCCATACGATCAGATTCGAGGCGGGCCGCCTGGCCCGCCTGGCCAACGGCTCCGCAGTCGTCTATCTCGACGACGAGACCATGGTGCTGTCGGCCACCACCGCGTCCAAGCACCCCAAGGAGGGGCTGGACTTCTTCCCGCTCACGGTGGACGTCGAGGAGCGGATGTACGCGGCGGGCCGCATTCCGGGCTCGTTCTTCCGCCGGGAGGGCCGCCCGTCCGAGGACGCCATCCTGACGTGCCGCCTCATCGACCGGCCGCTTCGCCCCTCCTTCGTGAAGGGGCTGCGCAACGAGATCCAGATCGTCGAGACGATCATGGCGCTGCATCCCGAGCACCTGTACGACGTCGTGGCCATCAACGCCGCCTCGCTGTCCACCCAGCTCGCGGGGCTGCCGTTCTCCGGCCCGATCGGCGGCGTCCGGGTCGCCCTCATCAAGGGCCAGTGGGTGGCGTTCCCCACCCATCCGCAGCTTGAGGACGCCACGTTCGACATGGTGGTCGCGGGCCGCGTGCTCGACGACGGCGACGTCGCGATCATGATGGTGGAGGCCGAGTTGACGCCCCGCACCCTCAGGCTCCTGGCCGATCCCGCCAGCGGTGCCGTGAGCCCGACCGAGGAAACGGTCGCGCAGGGCCTGGAGGCGGCCAAGCCGTTCATCAAGGTGCTCTGCGAGGCCCAGCAGCAGGTCGCCGGGCAGGCCGCCAAAGAGACGGCCGACTACCCCGTGTTCGCCGACTACGGCCAGGACGTCTACGACGCGCTGGCCGGCGCCGTCGGCGACGAGCTGGGCAAGGCGCTGACCATCGCGGGCAAGCAGGAGCGGGAGACCGAGACCGACCGGGTCAAGGCGCTGGCCACCGAGCAGCTCACGGCCCAGTTCGAGGGCCGTGAGAAGGAGATCAGCGGCGCCTACCGGGCGCTCACCAAGAAGCTGGTCCGGGAGCGGATCATCAGCGAGGGCGTGCGCATCGACGGCCGCGGCCTGGCAGACATCCGCCAGCTGTCCGCGGAGGCCCACGTCCTGCCCCGGGTGCACGGGTCGGCGTTGTTCGAGCGCGGTGAGACGCAGGTGCTCGGTGTCACCACCTTGAACATGCTCCGGATGGAGCAGATGATCGACACGCTCAACCCGGAGCGGACCAAGCGCTACATGCACAACTACAACATGCCGCCCTACTCCACCGGCGAGACCGGCCGGGTCGGCTCGCCGAAACGGCGGGAGATCGGCCACGGGGCGCTCGCCGAGCGGGCGCTGATCCCGGTACTCCCGACGCGGGAGGAGTTCCCCTACGCGATCCGCCAGGTGTCGGAGGCGATCGGCTCCAACGGCTCCACCTCCATGGGCTCGGTCTGCGCGTCCACCATGGCGCTGCTGGACGCCGGGGTGCCGCTCAAGGACATGGTGGCGGGTATCGCCATGGGCCTCATCCATGAGGGCGGGCAGTACGTCACCCTCACCGACATCCTCGGCGCCGAGGACGCGTTCGGCGACATGGATTTCAAGGTGGCAGGCACCACCGACGTGATCACCGCGCTCCAGCTTGACACCAAGCTGGGCGGCATCCCGGCTTCGGTGCTCGCCGCCGCGCTCACGCAGGCGCGGGCCGCCAGGCTCACCATCCTGGGCGTGATGCGCGAGGCGATCGACGCCCCGGGCGAGATGAGCCCCAACGCGCCGCGGATCATCACCATCAAGGTCCCGGTCGACAAGATCGGCGAGGTGATCGGCCCCAAGGGGAAGATGATCAACTCCATCCAGGAGGACACCGGCGCCGAGATCACCATCGAGGACGACGGCACCATCTACATCGGCGCCACCGACGGGCCCTCGGCAGAGGCGGCGCGGGCAACGATCAACGCGATCGCCAACCCGCACATCCCGGAGGTGGGGGAGCGGTTCCTCGGCACCGTGGTGAAGACGACGACGTTCGGTGCGTTCGTCTCGCTCCTGCCCGGCAAGGACGGCCTGCTGCACATCACCCAGATCCGCAAGCTGCACGGCGGTGCCCGGATCGAGAACGTCGACGACGTGGTCAAGGTCGGCGACAAGATCCAGGTCGAGATCCGCGAGGTGGACGACCGCGGCAAGCTCTCGCTGGTCCCGGTCGAGGTCGTCGAGCGCGAAGCGGCGGCCGGCGTGTCGCCGGACGGCGGCGAGGGACGCTCCGGCGACCGTGACCGCGACCGTGACGACTACCGTGGCAGCGGAGCGCAGGGCGGGGACCGCGACGGCCACCGCACCCGCCACCGCGAGCGCCGGCGCCGCGACCAGTGACCGGCCGTCGGCCAGCCGACAGCGATGCGGCCGTGGCCCGCACGGTCCTGCCGGGCGGGCTGCGGGTGGTCACCGAGCACCTGCCGGCCGTGCGGTCGGCCGCGTTCGGCATCTGGGCGGGCGTTGGCTCGTGCGACGAGGATCTCGCCCATGCCGGGGCCACCCATTACCTTGAGCACCTGCTGTTCAAGGGCACGAGCCGGCGCACCGCCCTGGAGATCTCCGCCGCCCTGGACGCGGTCGGCGGTGAGCTGAACGCGTTCACCGGCAAGGAGTACACCTGCTACTACGCGCGGGTGCTCGACGCCGACCTGCCGCTGGCGATCGACGTCCTGTCCGACATGGTGACCAGTTCGCTGATCGAGCCGAAGGACGTGGACGCCGAGCGGGGAGTGATCCTGGAAGAGATCGCCATGAACGATGACGATCCCTCCGACACCGTGCACGAGGCCTTCGCGGCCCAGTTGTTCGGTGATACCCCGCTCGGCCGTCCCATCCTGGGCACGGCGGACTCGATCAACGGCATCACCCGCGAGGAGATCACCGAGCATTACCAGGCCAGGTATACCCCGCCGAGCCTGGTGGTGGCGGCCGCGGGAAGCGTCAGGCACGAGGCGGTCGTCGCCTGTGTCCGCGAGGCGTTCGGCGCTGCCGCGGCCACGGAAGCGGAGCCTTCCCCGCCGCGGCTCGGCGGCCTGGGGGAGGCAGTGCCGGGCGGCGCGGGCCGCGGCGTGCGGCTGGTGTCGCGTGGCATCGAGCAGGCGAACCTGGTCCTCGGGTGCGAGGGGCTGTCCCGGACCGATGACCGCAGGTTCGCGCTCGGCGTGCTCAACGCCGCCCTCGGCGGGGGGATGTCCTCCCGGCTGTTCCAGGAGGTCCGGGAGAAGCGCGGGCTGGCCTATTCGGTGTACAGCTTTGCCTCACAGCACGCCGAGACCGGCATGTGGGGCGTGTACGTGGGCTGCCTGCCCGCCAAGGCCGACGAGGTGCTCGCCATCTGCCAGGAGGAGATCGCCAAGGTCGTCTCCAGCGGGCTGACCGACTCAGAACTGGAGCGGGGCAAGGGCCAGCTGCGCGGGTCGATCGTGCTGGGCCTGGAAGACCCGTCATCGAGGATGAGCCGGCTGGGCAAGGCCGAGCTCGTCTACCCGCGGCTGGAGCCGGTGGAGGAGATCCTCGCCTCGATCGAGGCGGTCACCCACGACGACGTGCGCCGGGTCGCCGCCGAGATCCTGGGCCTGCCCAAGGCGCTCGCGGTGGTCGGGCCCTTCGACGACGACGCTGGCTTCGCGGCGGCACTGTCCTGACACCTGGCACTGTCCTGACACCTGCCGCCCCCTGGACATGCCGAGGAGGCAGACATGATCAAGGTCGGTGTGCTGGGTGCCAAGGGCCGCATGGGCTCGCAGGTATGCCAGGCGGTGGCCGGGGCCGAGGGCATGACTGTGGCCGCCGGGGTGGATGAGGGAGACGACCGGGAAATCCTGACCGGCTGTGACGTGGTGGTCGACTTCACCCACCCGGGCGTGGTCATGGACAATCTGCACTGGTGCATCGGCAAGGGCCTGGACACCGTGGTCGGCACGTCCGGTTTCGATGAGGCCCGGACCGAGACGGTGCGGGGCTGGCTTGGGACCGCGCCCGGTGCCCGTGTCCTGGTCGTTCCCAACTTCTCGATCGGCGCGGTCCTGATGATGCGGTTCGCCGCGCAGGCGGCGCGCTTCTTCGACTCAGCCGAGATCATCGAGCTCCACCACGCGGGCAAGGCGGACGCGCCATCGGGAACCGCGTCCCGGACGGCGTCGCTGATCGCCGGCGCCCGGGCGGCGGCGGGGCTGGGGCGCGCCCCCGATGCCACGGTCACCGCCCTGGACGGCGCCCGGGGCGCGGTCGTGGACGGGGTGCATGTCCACTCGGTCCGGCTGGCCGGACTCGTCGCGCACCAGGAAGTGCTGCTCGGCGGGCACGGCGAGACCCTCACCCTCCGGCACGACTCGCTGGACCGGGCCTCGTTCATGCCGGGGGTCCTGCTGGGGATCCGTGGCGTCGCGTCGTTGCCGGCCGGGCTGACGTTCGGCCTCGACCCCCTCCTGGAGCTGGGCTGACCGCGCCAGGACCAGGGCGGGTTCCGCTAGCCGCCGGAGCCGGGCTGCACGACGTTGACGCTCAGGATCCGCACCGGCTTTGAGCAGCCCGTCGTGGCATAGCTCAGGTAGATCGGCGTCGTCTGGTTCGGCGGGTAGACCTGCAGCCACTTCGTCGTGACGGGGCCGCACCTGGACGCCGGGTAGTTGAGCGCGTCCACGATCCGCAGCAGCGCGTTGGCCACGGCGCCCGGTGCGAGCGTCACCAGCTCCCGCGGCGGCGACGGGTTCTCGTCGGCCGCGAGCCCGATCTGGGTGATGGGGTGGCCGCCCGCCAGGGAGACGCCAGGGTAGCCGTAGAGCGTGCACGAGACGTTGGAGATGTTGGTGAAGTCGAGCACCTGGTAGGTGCTGCCGGCCGCGCCCTGGCTGAGCCCCAGCTTGAGGGCCAGATCCCGGGTCGGGCACGGAGCCGGGGCGCCCGGCACGGCCGGTGAGGTGGCGGCCGCGGGGGAGGCCGTCGCCGCCCCGGGGGTGCTGGCGCCCGCACTCGCCCGCGCGGATGAGGTGACCGTGACGGTCTTGGTCGGGGTGGCATTCGGGGTGGAGTGGCCGCAGGCAGCGGCGAGGACGGCAGCACAGGCGAGCGCCGCCCCGGCGATGGCCGGCCGGGCGGTGCGGACAGTTACGGTCATATGGGTTCCTTGTGCCTGGGCGGCTCCGCGAGCCGGCTGACATCTATGACGCCGGCCGGGCCATCCTGGTTGAACCCATCTTCATCGGCACGGACACAGTCTGGCCACGATGACGCAAGGCCACCGCCGGGGCCTGGCCCCGGCCTGCCGCCCAGCGGGGCCCACCCGGGCAGCAGGGCCGCCAGGGCGGGGGCCTACGGGCAGCAGCGGCGCCCGGCGGGGCCCACGGGCACCAGGGCCGCCCGGGCCGCCTTGGTAAACTGGGATCCGGTGGCCGGCCGCGCGAACCAGTCTCGGGGGTGGCAAAAGCGATGAGAACCATCCTCAACGTGATCTGGCTCGTCCTGTGCGGCATCTGGATGTCCATCGCCTACGCGCTGGCCGGCGTGGTCTGCTTCATCCTGTTCTTCCTGGTCATCACGATCCCGTTCGGGATCGCCGCATTCCGGATCGCAAACTATGTGCTGTGGCCGTTCGGCCGGACCATCGCCCCCCGGGAGGGGGGGATGGGCGTCGGCTCCCTGATCGGCAACATCATCTGGATCATCCTGTTCGGCTGGGAGCTTGCGCTCGGCCACCTGATAGCCGGGATCCTCTTGTGCATAACGATCATCGGCATCCCGCTGGGGCTCGCCAGCTTCAAGATCATCCCTGTCTCGCTCATGCCGCTCGGGGTACGGATCGTCCCGTCCGACGAGCCGGCCCCGAGCTACCGCTGACCCCGCACGCGCCAGACCGGGCGGGCCGGTAACGGCGGGATGGGCCGCCGCTCAGGCGGTGGGCGTGCGCTCCTCTTCCCCCAGGTCGAGCTCCTCGACGGAAACCTCGCGCATCAGGTACTTCTGCACCTTCCCGGTCACCGTCATCGGGAAGCCGTCGGTGATCCGCACGTACCGGGGGATCTTGAAGTGGGCGATCTGCCCGGTGCAGAACTCCCGGAGTTCCGCCACGCTCAGCTCGGCTCCCGGGCGCAGCTTGATCCAGGCGCACAACTCCTCCCCGTACTTGGCGTCGGGGACCCCGATCACCTGGACATCCTGGATCGCCGGATGGGTGTAGAGGAACTCCTCCACCTCGCGTGGGTACACGTTCTCCCCGCCCCGGATGACCATGTCCTTGATCCGGCCCGAGATGTTGAGGTAGCCGGCGTCGTCCATGACGGCGATGTCGCCGGTGTGCATCCAGCGTGCGGCGTCGATCACGCTCCGCGTCTGCTCCTCGTCGTCCCAGTAGCCGAGCATGATCGAATACCCCCGGGTGCACAGCTCGCCCATGACCCCGCGCGGGACGACCAGGCCGGTCTCCGGGTCGATGATCTTCACCTCGACATGCGGGTGGACCCGCCCCACGGTGGATACCCGCAGTTCCATGTCGTCGTCGGCCTGGGTCTGGGTGGAGACCGGGGACGTCTCGGTCATGCCATAACAGATGGTGACCTCGGTCATGTTCATCTCGGTGATGACCCGCTTCATCACCTCGACCGGGCACGGTGAACCGGCCATGATCCCGGTGCGCAGCGTCGTCAGGTCGTAGGACGCGAAGCCGGGCAGCGCGAGTTCGGCGATGAACATGGTCGGCACCCCGTACAGGGAGGTGCACCGCTCCGCCTGCACCGCCGCCAGCGCCGCGTCGGGATCGAAGCCGGGGGAGGGGATGACGATGCAGGCCCCGTGGGTGGTGATGGCGAGGTTGCCGAGGACCATGCCGAAGCAATGGTAGAAGGGCACCGGCACGCATACCCGGTCCTGCTCGGTGTAGCGGCAGCCCTCGCCGATGAAGAAGCCGTTGTTCAGGATGTTGTGGTGGGACAGGGTCGCGCCCTTGGGGAAGCCGGTGGTCCCGCTGGTGTACTGCAGGTTGATCGGGTCGTCGAACGACAGGCCGGCTTCCCGTTCGGCCAGCGGGTCGGGGCCGGCCGGGTCGGCCGCGGCGCCCGCCGCCAGCAGCGCGTCCCACTCCGGGGACTCCAGGTAGACCACCCGTTCCAGCTGTTCGAGCTGTCCCC
Organism: uncultured Actinomycetes bacterium; assembly: GCA_963741615.1. Lineage (GTDB taxonomy): Bacteria > Actinomycetota > Actinomycetes > Streptosporangiales > Streptosporangiaceae > UBA9676. The sequence continues at coordinate 170,451 of CAVUIU010000008.1, read as the reverse complement.
GGACCTCCTCCACCATCGCCCGGTAGTTACTGGACTTGAACGATTCCGCGCTCACCAGCAGCCGGACGCCCGACTGGCGCAGGACGTAACCCAGTTCCTGGCTGCGGTAGGCCGGGTTGAGGTTCACCAGGACGATCCCCGCCTTCGCGGTCGCGTACTGGAGCAGCACCCACTCGGGGCGGTTTGGCGCCCAGATGCCCACCCGGTCGCCCGGCTCCATGCCCGCCATGATCAGCCCCCGGGCGAGCGCGTCGGTGTCGGTGTCGAACCGGGCGTAGGTCCATCTCAGCCCGGTGGGCACGTCCACGACCGCCTCCCGGTCCGGGTAGGCGGCGGCGATCCGGCGCAGGTTGGCCCCGATGGTCTCGCCCAGCAGCGGCACCGCGGACGCGCCGTGGCTGTAGGACGGCTCGGTGATGCCGGTCATGGCAGCCCCCTCTGGCCCGGCCCGTTCGGCTGGACCCTCGGTCGCAACTCCGGTGGGTCCCATCTGCATGGGTTGGCACCATCGTCCTCCCTCAGGCGGCGAGATGTGAATACCGCCCCCGGAGCCCGGTGCGGCCGGTAACTGCTGTGATGCCTGATGCGCTGTGACCGGTTGCGGACGGGCGGCCGCGGCAAGCAGTGCGTTCGGCGTCCCGGTGGGTGACCAAGGACCGTGGGCGGGCCGGTGGGGCCGCCGTAGCGTCACGGGTGAGACCACGAGGGCGCGCCGCCGGTGGTCGCCACCGGCGGGCGCCCTCGCCAACTTGGGAGGACGAGACTCCCGGCTGGCTCTTGGTCGTGGGCCGCGGCCGGTTCCGCGCGGGCAGTGGCTGAACGGGGCCCTCTTCCGCGACGTTGGTATGGGTGTGGGGGCTCTGCCGGGGAGTTACTGTCAATACAGGGGGCGCGGGAGAGCTGCGCATGTCCGCTCGTACGCGGGCTCGCTGTCGCCGTGCCCACTCCGGGAGTGACCATGGGGTCGTGGATTGTCTGGCTGGTCCTGGCCGCGCTGCTGGGTGTCGCCGAGGTCATGACGACAACGCTGGCTTTCGGGCTGCTGGCCGTCGCGGCGGTGGTGGCGGCCGTCGTGGGCGGCGTCGGCCTGGGCCTGCCCTTCCAGATCGCCGCCTTCGCCGTCGCGGCGGGGGCCGGCCTCGGCGTGGTGCGGCCACTGGCGGTGCGCCACATCCGGCAGCCCCCGGTGCTGCGGACCGGAACATCCGCCCTGGTCGGGCGGTCCGCCACCGTGCTCGAGGAGGTCACACCGCTGGCCGGCCGGGTCCGCATCGGCGGGGAGGTCTGGTCGGCACGCTCCTACGATGAGGCCCAGGTCATTCCCGTGGGCTCCACCGTTGACGTCTTCGCGATCGAGGGCGCCACCGCGCTTGTTCATCCCAGGGAGTAGCCATGGCAGAAATAGCCGCGCTCGTCGCCGCCGTCGTCGTCGTCGTGCTGATGTTCCTCTTCGTGATCAAGACTGTGCGCATCGTGCCGCAGGCGCGGGCGCGCAACATCGAGCGCTTCGGCCGGTACCGCAAGACCCTGGAGCCCGGGATGAACTTCATCATCCCGTTCGTGGACCGGGTCAAGCCGCTCATCGACCTCCGCGAGCAGGTGGTGGCCTTCAAGGGGCAGCCGGTCATTACCGAGGACAACCTGGTCGTGCACATCGACACTGTCCTGTTCTTCCAGGTGACCGACCCGCGGGCGGCCGACTACGAGATCGTCAACTACATCCAGGCGATCGAGCAGATCACCGCGACCATGCTGCGCAGCGTGATCGGGAACATGGACCTCGAGGAGACCCTGACCTCGCGTGACAAGATCAACACAATGCTGCGCGGCGTGCTCGACGACGCGTCGGGCAAATGGGGCCTGCGGGTCACGCGGGTGGAGATCAAGGCGATCGACCCGCCCAAGAGCGTCATCGACGCGATGGAGAAGCAGATGCGGGCCGAGCGGGAGAAGCGCGCGGCCATCCTCACCGCCGAGGGCGTCCGCCAGTCCAAGATCCTCACCGCGGAGGGCGAGAAGCAGAGCCAGATCCTGCGCGCCGAGGGCGACAAGCAGGGGCAGATCCTGCGTGCCGAGGGCCAGTCCCAGGCGATCGGCACGGTGTTCCAGGCGGTGCACCGCAACGACGCGGACCCCAAGGTGCTCGCCTACCAGTACCTGCAGACGCTGCCGCAGCTCGCACAGGCGCAAGGCAATACGTTCTGGGTGATCCCGAGCGAGGTGACCACGGCCCTGAAGACGCTGAGCGGCGCGTTCGGCAGCGACAACGCGGGCCAGCCGGCCGGGCCCCCGGCCGCGCCCACCCGGCCCACCCTGCCCGGCGAGGTGACCGGCGCTGCCACCGCTGCCCTGGCCGCCAACGGGGATCCCGCCGGGGCGGAGGAGGCGGTCGCGGCGGAGGCGGCCCGGACGAGGGACGAGCTCGCGCGGGTGGAGCAGGAAGTTGCGGCCGTCGAGCGGCAGGTGGCCGAGGCGGAGGAGACCGGCCCCGCTGACGGGCGGGACGCGGGCGCCTCCGCGGTCACAGGGTGATCGCGAGGCCGATGGTGAGCAGCGCCCCGAACGCGAGCTGAAGCCGGCCCGTCTGCCCGAGCGCGCCGATCAGCGCCGGGCCGTTCGCGCCCGCCCGGATCGCCCGCACGGGGAGCAGCGCGAGCGGCAGGGTGACCAGGGCCAGCAGCACGAGCGGGCGCGCGAAGGCGATCACCACCAGCATGCAGAACGGAATCAGCGTGCAACTGCCGTACAGCACGCGGGTCCGCCGGTCGCCGATGAGAACCGCAAGGGTGCGCTTGCCGGCCACCGTGTCGGAGGGGATGTCACGCAGGTTGTTGACCACCAGCAGGGCGCACGCCAGCAGGCCGACCGGCACGCACGCCGCCAGCGCCAGCCAGGTCACCCGGTCCATCTGCACGTACGCGGTCCCGGCGACGGCGGCGACCCCGAAGAAGACGAAGACGGCCAGCTCGCCCAGGCCCCGGTAGCCGTACGGGCGGCTGCCGCCGGTGTAGGTCCAGGCGGCGGCCACCGCGGCGGCGCCCAGCAGCAGCAGCCACCAGGAGGTGGTGGCGGCGAGCGCAAAGCCGGCCACGCAGGCGGTGGCGAAGCAGGCGAGCGCGGCGCCGAGCACCTGCCGCGGCGGGGCGAGTCCCGCGGCCACCAGCCGGACCGGCCCGACCCGGCGCTCGTCGGTGCCGCGGACGCCGTCGCTGTAGTCGTTGGCGTAATTGACCCCCACCTGCAGGGCCAGGGCGACCACCAGGGCGAGGGCCGCGCGCCACAGCGAGAAGCTGCCGTACCCGAAGGCCACCCCCGAGCCCACCACGACCGGGACGATCGCGGCTGGCAACGTACGCGGCCGGGCACCACCCAGCCACTCGCGCGACGTCGCCATCAGGGCGTGTCTCGTGGATCCATGCCCTAGCGCGGGGCCTGGCCCACCGCTGGCTCCGCGTGCGCGGACAGCGGGCTGAATGAGCCCAGGTCGCGCACTGCCCCGGTGGAGGCGGATGTCGCCATGGCGGCGTAGACCTGCAGTGCCTGGCTGACCGGGCGGTGGCGGGCAGCCGGGCGGAACCCCGGGCCAGCCAGCAGCCGCTCCCGCCGGGCGGCGAGTTCGGTTTCCGGCACGTCCAGCGTGAGCTCGCGGCGCGGGATGTCGATCTCGATCCGGTCGCCGTCGGCGGCCAGCGCGATCGTGCCGCCCGCCGCGGCCTCCGGCGCGACGTGGCAGACGGACAGCCCCGAGGTGCCGCCGGAGAACCGGCCGTCGGTGATGAGCGCGCAGGCCCGGCCCAGGCCCTTCCCCTTGAGGAAGCTGGTCGGGTAGAGCATCTCCTGCATGCCCGGGCCGCCCTTGGGGCCCTCATACCGGATGACCACCACGTCCCCCGCCGCCACCGTGCCGCCCAGGATCCCGTCGACCGCGTCTTCCTGGCTCTCGAACACCCGGGCCGGGCCGGCGAACCGCCAGAGTTCCTCCGGGACGCCGGCCGTCTTCACGATCGCCCCCTCCGGTGCCAGGTTGCCGTAGAGCACGGCAAGGCCGCCGTCGGCGGTGTAGGCGTGCTGCCGGTCCCGGATGCAGCCTTCCGCCCGGTCCTCGTCGAGCCCGGCCCACCGGGCGTTCTGTGAATATGGCTTGATGGTGCGGACCCCGCCCGGCGCCGCGTGGAACAGCTCGCGCGCCTGTCGGGGCGCCGCTTGCGAGCGGATGTCCCAGCGGTCGAGGAATTCCCGCAGCGAGGGGCTGTGCACGGTGTGCACACCCGGGTTGAGCAGGCCGGCCCGGTCCAGCTCACCCAGGATGGCCGGGATGCCGCCGGCCCGGTGCACGTCCTCCACGTGGTAGCTGCTGCTCGGGGCCACCTTGCACAGGCACGGCACCCGCCGGGACAGCTCGTCGATCTCCTTCAGCCCGAAGCCGACCCGTGCCTCGTGGGCAGCGGCCAGCAGGTGCAGGATCGTGTTGGTCGAGCCGCCCATCGCGATGTCGAGCGCCATGGCGTTCTCGAACGCGTCGCGGGTGGCGATGGACAGTGGCAGCGCCGACTCGTCGTCGCCCTCGTAGTACCGCCTGGCCAACTCGACCACGAGGCCCGCCTGCTCGAACAGGGCGCGCCGCGCGGTGTGGGTCGCGAGCGTCGTGCCGTTGCCCGGCAGTGCCAGGCCGATCGCCTCGGCCAGGCAGTTCATGGAGTTGGCGGTGAACATGCCCGAGCACGAGCCGCAGGTCGGGCAGGCGGCCTCCTCCATCTCGGCGAGCCGCTCGTCGGACACCGAGGGATCGGCCGAGGCGATCATGGGGTCGATCAGGTCGAGCTTGGCGACGGCCCCGGTCGTCTCGCCCTCGCCGCGCGGGACGCCGGCCTCCATCGGCCCGCCGGACACGAACACGGTCGGGATGTTGAGGCGCAGCGCGGCGAGCAGCATCCCCGGAGTGATCTTGTCGCAGTTGGAGATGCAGACCATCGCGTCCGCGCAGTGCGCGTTCACCATGTACTCGACCGAGTCGGCGATCAGCTCGCGGCTCGGCAGGGAGTACAGCATGCCGCCGTGGCCCATCGCGATGCCGTCGTCCACCGCGATCGTGTTGAACTCCCGGGGCACCGCCCCGGCGGCGTGCACCGCGTCGGCGACGACCTGCCCCACCTCGCGCAGGTGCACGTGGCCGGGGACGAACTCGGTGAAGCTGTTGGCGACCGCGACGATGGGCTTGCCGATGTCCTCGCGCGCGACCCCGGTGGCACGCAGCAGCGCGCGCGCCCCGGCCATGTTCCGCCCGTGCGTGACGGTACGGGAGCGTAGCGGCGGCATTTTCCCTCCAGAGGCTGAGCCCCCAGCCTACCGGGGGCCGCCCCCGTCCGGACGGCGCTCCATTTCATGATCGTGGTGGGTGGCGAGAAACGGGCCGCCACCGCGTGCCAGGCAGGTCACCCGGCTAGAGTCACCCGGCTGGGGTCACCCGGCCGGGGGGAGGATCTGGGCCGCGGCCGCGTGGATCAGCTCGATCTGCCGCTCGTCGAGGCGGCGGGTACGGTTGGCACATGCCCCGGCCGGGCCGATGACGAGGTGATCGACGACGGCCGGGGTGCCGGGGATCATCCGCTTGTGGATCGAGATGTAGCCGGATGGAGCGGTCCGCGCCAGCCGCCGCCTCGTCTGCCGCTGGGCGGACGTCACCCGGGCGGCCGGCGGAATGACCGCCCTGGTGCGGGAATGGCAGAGCATGTCGGCTGTGGCGGCGACCGCTGCGACCGGCAGGCCGATCTGCCAGTCGGTGAGGAAGGTCATGACCGCACCGACGCTGACCAGGACCACGGCACGGCGCGCCCACCACAGCAGCTGGGGATCCGGCGGGCGCGTGGGGATCGGTGGTCATGGCCAGGACGGCGGGCGCATGGTACTCGGTGGGCGTGGCGAGGACGGGGGGCGCGAGGGAGCCGGCGGGCGCAAGGGGGGCGGGCGCGATTTCCACGGTGCCCTCCCCGCTGGTGTCCTCCCCGGCGATCCCCTCCCCGGCCGTGCTCTCGGCGGCGGCGCTCTCCGCGTCCAGGGCATGCATCCCGATCGGCGGAGTGGGCTGTCTCCCCGGCGGCCCGGTCATTCTATTCACGCATCAAAGAGTAATCGATCGGCTACAAGGAGGGTGGGCCGGTTCGGTGTTGGTGTCGTGGCCGGTAACCCGCGCGCTCGCCGGCCTTGCCCGGGCCGCGTGCGATGTCCCTGGTAACGGCAGTGGCCTGCTCCTGGACCCAGGCCCGTCGGCAGACTACGGTTCGGTAACGTGACCCAGATTCACGATTTCACGGTGCTGGAACTGGCGGCTGCGGTCCGGCGGCGCGAGCTCTCACCCACCGAGATCACCCGCCATTACCTGGACCGCATCGAGCGGCTGAACGCCGAGGTCGGTGCCTTCTACACGGTCACCGCCGACCTCGCGCGCGACCAGGCCAACCGGGCTGAGAAAGCGGTCGCCGAGGCGGCTGACCCGGACTCGCTTCCGCCGCTCACCGGGGTGCCGATCCCGATCAAGGACCTGAACATGGTCGCCGGGGTGCGCCAGACCCTCGGCTCGCTGGCGTTCGAGGACAACGTCCCCGCCGAGGACGACCACGTGACCGCCCAGTTGCGGGCGGCGGGTGCCGTGTTCACCGGCAAGACGGCCACCCCGGAGTTCGGGCTGCCCTGCTATACCGAGACCAAGATCGGGCCACCTGCCCGGACACCGTGGGACCTGTCGAGGTCGGCGGGCGGGTCCAGCGGCGGCGCGGGAGCGGCGGTCGCATCCGGTCTGGCGCCGGCCGCCCAGGGCAGTGACGGCGGCGGGTCCATCCGCATCCCGTCGAGCGTGTGTGGCCTGTTCGGCATCAAGCCGTCCCGGGGCCGGATTTCTTCCGCCCCGCTCATGCCGGACCTGGTCGGGCTGGGCGTGGACGGCCCGCTGGCCCGGACGGTGGCGGACGCGGCACTCCTGCTCGACGTGATGACGGGCAACAATCCCGGCGACATGTACACCCAGCCGCCGCTGCCGGCCGGGGAGACGTTCCTCGGGCACGCGCGCAGCGACCCGGGCCGGCTGCGGATCGGCCGGACCTTGCAGCACCCGGTCGACGGCGGGGAGGTGCATCCGGACTGCGTGGCCGCGTACGAGGAAGCCAGCATGCTGCTCGCCGACCTGGGGCACGAGGTCGTGGATATCCAGGCGCCATTCAGCCCGGATGTGGTGCCGTTCTTCGAGGTGCTCTGGTATGCGATGGCGACCCTGGCGCCGGTTGACCCGGCCCGCGAAGACCTCCTGCTCCCGCTCACCCGCTACCTGCGCGACCGCGGGAAGGCGCTCGGCGCGTCCGAGCTCATATTCGCCCAGGCATACCTGCAGCTCATAGTCCGCGGGGCATGGAAGATGCTGAACGATTTCGACGCGGTACTCACCCCTACCCTCGCCTCACCGCCTGCCCCGGTGGGCTACTTCGAGGAAGTGGAGCCAGCGGAGAACTTCGAGCGGCAGAAACGGTTCACGCCCTACACGGCCGTGTACAACGTGACCGGGCAGCCCGCGGTGAACCTGCCGCTGCACTGGACGGCCGGCGGGCTGCCGGTCGGGGTGATGCTGGCCGGCCGGATGGGCGACGAGGCCACCTTGATCTCGCTGTCCGCGCAGGTGGAGGCGGTCAGGCCGTGGAAGGACCGTCACCCGCCGCTCTGGTGAGGCCGGTGCCGGCTGCCCCGCGTCCGGCCGGGCAGTCCCGCCACCCGCACGGCAGTGATCCGGAGGTGCTCAGATGATGTCCGAGCGAGGGCGGGGCGCGCTGGTGGGGCGGAGCCTGCGCGTGCTGGCGGCACTGTGCGTGTCCGCCGCCGTGCTGGCGCTGTTCGCGTTCGGCTACGGTCCGGTGCCCGCTCTCGGCCGTGCACTCGCCCCCGGCCACGGCGCCTGGGCCTCGGCCGCCGGCGGGCAGCCTGTCCGCTCGCAGACGCTGGCCCTTCCCGGCCTGTCCCACCCGGTCTCGGTCGCCTTCACCAGCCACGGTGTGGCCTCCATCCGGGCGGCCAGCGACGGCGACGCCTTCCTCGCGCTCGGTTACCTGCATGCGCGGTTCCGGCTGACCGAGATGGACCTGGAACGCCGCCTCGGGGAAGGCAAGATCGCCCAGCTCGCGGGCCCGGCCGGCCTCTCCTCGGACAGGTTCGAGCTGCGCCTCGGCCTGCTGCGCACCGCCCAGGCCGAGTGGGCCGCCACCCCGCCCGCCAGCCCAGCCGGCCAGGCCCTGCTGGCCTACTCCCGCGGTGTGAACGACTACCTCGCCCAGGTCCGGCGCACCGGCGACTGGCCCTCCATCTACGCGCTGGCCGCCGTCTACCCGGTCCCCTGGACCCCGGTGGACAGCATGGTCCTGCAGGGCGTGCTCACCCAGCAGCTTGACTACACCACCACCCCGCTCGACTACGCCCTGCTGGAGCGCTCGCTCGGTGCGGCCCGCACGATGGCCTGGTTCCCCGTGCTCGCCCCCGGCCAGCACACCGCCTACGACCCCGGCCCCTACAAATACCGCGGCATCGCCCCCATCGCCCCCCAGGCGACAGCCGATCTGCTGGCACAGGCGGCGCGCGTAGCGTTGCCCGCCGCACCGCCGTCTCCACGCGTCTCGGGCGAGACCCCGGTCACCGCCGCCGACGTGCGCCAGCGCGCAGAGGCCCCGCGCAGCCGCCCACGATGGGGTGTCGGCGCGGAAGGCGACCGCCGCGGCAGCGCTGCTGGCGCAGGCGGACAAGCTGCCGTTCGGCCAGATCCACGAATACCCCGACAGCAACGCCTGGGCGGCCAACGGGCCCGTGCTGGCAGGGGCGAAGTCGATGCTGGCCGGTGACCCGCACCTGCCCCAGACCGTGCCCTCGATCTGGTACCAGGCGGCCCTGTCCGCGCCCGGCCTGTCCGTGACCGGGGTCACCGTCCCGGGGCTGCCGGGCGTGCTGATCGGCCACAACACCCACATCGCCTGGTCCCTCACCGACACCGAGAACCAGGCCGCGCTGTTCTACACCGAGCGGACAAGCGCGGGCCGTCCCGGACAGTATTTCTGGCGGGGCTCCTGGCGGCGCATGCGCGAGGCGCACTACACGATCGATGTCCGGGGCGGGTCGCCGGTCCGGCTGACGGTGGACCTGACCGTGCACGGCCCGGTGATGACCCAGGCAGGCCAGACCACCTCGGTGGACTGGATGGGCAACATTCCATCCCCCGACCTCGCGGTGATACTCGGCGTGAACCGCGCGCACGACTTCGCGCAGTTCCGTGCCGCGCTGGCGGGCTGGCGGGCACCATCGCAGAACTTCGTCTACGCCGATGACCGGGGGAACATCGGGGCCATCTCGGCCGGCTACTACCCGCTGGTCCGCCACGGCGACCCGTGGCTGCCGCTGCCGGGCACCGGGGCCGACGACGTGGCCGGGGTGATCCCCTATGCGTCGATCCCGCAGGTCTACAACCCGCCGGGTCACGTGGTCGCCACCGCGAACCAGCGCCCGGTGGGAGCTTCCTATCCGTACTACATCGGGACGAGCGCGGACTTCTTCGACCCGGGTTACCGCGCGAGCCAGATCTACGCCTCGCTGCGCGGGCGGTCCGGGCTGCGCCCGGCCGACTTCGCGGCGGTCCAGCTCAGCCTGACCGATCCGCTGGCGCACCAGATCGTGCCGCGGTTGCTCGCCGCGCTGCGGGCCGGGCACCTGAGCGCACAGCAGCAGGCGGCGGCCGCGGTGCTGCACGGCTGGGACGGCACCATGGCGCGGACGTCGGCGGCCGCCGCGCTGTGGTGGACGTTCTGGGGCGACTACCTGCACGCGGTGTTCCAGCCGTGGTGGAACGCGGCGGACGTGCCGGTGCACAAGGACCGGCCGGGGCTGGCGGTTTCCCCGTCGCTGGCCAGCCTCGACGAGGTACTCGCGGCGTGGACCACGGCCGACCGGGCCAACAGCGCGTTCAGCCCGCCCGGCGGCCCGCACCGGACGGCGCCGGTGGTGATGCGGGCCGCGTTCGCCACCGCCGTGGCCCACCTGGCCGCTACCTTGCACGGCGCGCCGTCGAGCTGGGCGTGGGGCCGGCTGCACAGCCGCCAGTTCCCGTCGGTGACCCAGGCGGCCGCGCTCGGCTACGGGCCGCGTGCCTCCGGCGCCGACCCGTGGACGGTGAACGCCGCCGACGGCGGGCTGGTCTCGCACCAGGGCCCGAGCTGGCGCATGATCGTGGGGTGGACCGGCCACGGGTCCGCCACGGGGGAGGGCGTGTACCCGGGCGGGCAGAGTGAGAACCCGGCGTCCGGCTGGTATGAGGATCAGATGGCGGACTGGTGGAACGGGCAGTACCTGGCGATGCCCCCGGCCGGCGGGTACGCGGCCGGCCCGATCCGGTGGAGCCTGCGGCCATGAACGAGCGCACCGCGGAACCCGGGGCCCGGGCGCCCAAGGCCGTCCCGGCACCCCCGCAAGCACCCGAACGGGGACGCCCGGAGGGAGCCCGGCATGGCTGATCTGCGCAGGCTGGGCAAACGCGGTTCCTACCGGCTGGGCCGGCTCGGGGCGGCGCAGCCTGCCCCGTCGGGCCCACCGGCGCCCCGCTATCCGGCCTGGACACGCCGGCACCGGGGTCCGCTCGGCCTGTGGCTGCTTGCCTGCCTGGCCGCGGTGGTGATCATCGCCGCTGGCGCCCTGCTCGGCCTGTGGTTCGTCCCGTTCCTGGCCGGCCTCGCGGCAGGGCTGGCGGCCCACGCCGGGCACTGGCGGCTGCGGGTCACCCTGCCGGCCACCGCGGTGATCGCGGCCGGCGGCTGGGGCGTTGCCCTGTGGTGGCTGGTGCTGCGCGGCATGCCGGAGGGTGCGGTGGCCCGGGAGATCGCGGCGCTCGCGGGGCTGCCGCCGTACGCACCCGTCGCGGTTGCGGTCACGCTGCTGGTGGCCGTGATCCAGGCAGCCGCCGGCCTGTGGCTCGGCCGGGCCCTGATGCCCGGATACGGGCGGCGGTAGCGCATGCGGCGGGCCACGCGCCGGAACCGGGCCCGCTCGGCCTGCGCCGTGGCGGGAGTCCTGCTGGCCGGGCTTCTCGCCGGGTGCATGCATGGGCCCGCGGGCCCGCAACGGGCCTCGGTGGAATCCTGCACCCGGTTCGGCATCAGTGCGATCGAGCATCACGTCACCATCACCTCGGTACCGGCCGCCTGCCGGGGGCTGACGGGGGCTCAGATCAACTTCGCGGTCGGCACCGCGCTTCACGCGGTGGCTGGCACCGTGCACGGAAAGGCGCGCATACGTGCCCGCGCGCTGAAGTTGAGCCCGCTGCTGGCGCAGCTGGTCACCGCGGTCCCGGCCCAGCGCGGCCCGGGCGCGCTGGCGGCGGCACCGGCGGCCGGCCCGGCCGGCACCGCCGGCGGACTTTCGCTCCGCCTGGCGGCCCTCTTCGCCTGGCTGATCACGGTTGGGCTCGGGTCCTGGATGTTGGCCGGATGGATCGCCCACGGCGGGCCCCGCCGCGCCCGGTCCGGGCAGGCCGGGTTCCCACCGTCGATGATCTTCGCGCATTTCGCGCTTGCCGTGGCTGGCCTGCTGGCCTGGATCGTCTTCCTGATCACCGGCGTGACCAGCGTGGCCTGGATCGCCTGCGGGTTCCTGCTGCCGGTGGCCGGGCTTGGCATGGCGCTGGTGAGCCTGTGGCTTCCCGAGCGCTCCCTGGCCGCGGCAACGCTCTCCGTCGCTCATGCCGTTCCCGGCGGCGCGGGCGCGGCGCCTCCCCCGGCCGGTCCTGACCCGCCGCCGGTCCGGCACCCGCCCGCCCTGATCGTGGCCGCGCATGGCGTGTTTGCCGTGGCGACCATCCTGTTCGCACTGCTGGCCGCCGTTGGCTCCGGTTGAGCGCCGCGCATCTGTGACGCCGGCGCAGGCGGGCCGCCCCGAGCCGCCCGCGTCAGGGGTTCCTGGCATAGAGCACGAGCCAGATGTTGTCACCCATTCCCCACGCCCGGACCAGCGAGAACGGCAGCCCGCGCAGCGCCGGGATGGGCTGCGAGGGCTGGACCGGGAGCATCTCCGGCACCCAGACCCGGCTGGCGTCGGCGAGCGCGTGGCGTATCCGCGGCAGCGGTGCGTTGGTGCCGCCGAGGGTTGCGGCCTGCGCTGGTGTCCGGTCGGCCGAGACGTCGGGCAGCATGGCCAGGCCGTACGGGTAGGCGGCGGCGAACGTCCGCAGCGTGCCATCACCTGGGTAGACCACCACGTCACCGGGCCGTTCCCGGGCGGCCACGATCTGGTCGAGCTGGCGGAGCCCGTCGCCGTGGCCGACGGCCCCGCGCTCGGACAGCCCGCCCGCGGCACCCGGCGCACCGGCCCCGCGGGCGGGCCGGGATCATGGCAGGGTGATCGGCGACCAGTTGCGGCGTGAGGCGCAGGCCCACGGGGTGGCGACGTCCTACCGCGACTGGCGCGGGCAGCGTGCCGAGGTGGGCGAGGAAACCCTGCGGGCCGTGCTCGCGGCCCTGGGCGACGCGATTCCCGGGCAGGCACTCCGGCCGCTGGGCGCACACCTCGGCCGGCCGCGGGCCGCGCCCCAGCCGGCCGGCCGGAGCTGGGGGTTCACCGTCCAGCTGTACTCGCTGCGTTCCCGCCGGTCATGGGGCCATGGTGACCTGCACGACCTGGCCGACCTCGCCGTCTGGAGCGCCAGCGAGCTCGGCGCGGGCTTCGTGCTCATCAACCCGCTGCACGCCGCCGAGCCGGCCCCGCCGGTGAGCCCGTCGCCCTACCTGCCGATGACCCGCCGGTTCATCAGCCCGCTGTACCTGCGGGTGGAGGACATCCCCGAATACGCGCTGCTGCCGGCCGGGCAGCGGCGCCGCATCGAGGACCTGGCCGCCCCGCTGCGCGCCGCCAGCGCCGGGGGCGGCCTCATCGACCGGGATGCGGTGTGGCGGGCCAAGAGAGCCGCCCTGGAGATCATCGGATCGCAGCCGCTGGCCCCGGACCGCCGCTCCTCGTTCGAGCGGTTCCGCGTCCACGAGGGCCAGCCGCTGGACGACTGGGCGACCTGGTGCGCGCTGGCGGAGATCCACGGACCCGACTGGCGGGGGTGGCCACCGCCGCTGCGCAGCATGCGTTCTGCCGCTGTGGCCGCGCAGCGCGGCCGGCTGCGGTCCAGCGTGCGGTTTCACGCCTGGCTGCAGTGGCTCGCCGGGGAGCAGCACGCGGCGGCCCAGGCGGCGGCGAGGGCGGCGGGCATGCGGATCGGGGTGGTCGCCGACCTCGCGGTGGGCGCGCACCCGGGCGGCGCGGACGCGTGGGCCTACGCGGACGTGCTGGTGCCGCGGGTCAGCGCGGGCGCCCCGCCCGACGCGTTCAACCAGCTGGGCCAGGACTGGGGGCAGCCTCCGTGGCATCCCGGCCGGCTCGCCGCGGCCGGTTACCAGCCGCTGGCCGGCCTGATGCGCGGCGCTTTCAGCCACGTCGGCGGCCTGCGGGTGGACCACGTGCTGGGCCTGTTCCGGCTCTGGTGGGTGCCCGCCGGGATGACCCCGGACCGCGGTACCTACGTCCGCTACCAGCACGAGGCGATGGTCGGTGTGCTCACCGGCGAGGCTGTCCGGGCCGGCTCGCTGGCGATCGGGGAGGACCTCGGCACGGTCGAGGGATGGGTCCACGACTACCTGGCCGCCCATGGCGTGCTCGGCACGTCCATGCTGTGGTTCGAGCGTGGCCGGGACGGCCTTCCCCGGCCGCCGGGGGAGTGGCGACGCCGCTGCCTGGCCACCGTCGGCACCCACGACGTCCCGCCGGTGGCCGCCTTCGTCACCGGCGAGCAGGTCACGCTGCGGGCCGGTCTCGGACTGCTGGCCCGCGACCTTGATGCAGAACGCGCTGACGCCGCCGCGACCCTGCTGGCCTGGCAGGACGCCCTCGCCCGGGAAGGGCTGGCCCGGCCGGCCGGGTCGGCCGGGCCAGGTGGCCGGTGCGCCCGGCTGGACCCGGCGGAGTTCACCGCCGCGCTCTACGCCTATCTCGCGCGCACCCCGGCCGCGCTGGTGGGGGTCTCACTGGCGGATGCCGTCGGGGAACGCCGCCCCCAGAACCTGCCCGGCACCGTCACGCAGTACCCGAACTGGTGCGTCCCGCTGGCGGACGGCGACGGCCGGCCGGTCCTGCTGGAGGACCTGGCCGGCCATCCGGGCGTGCGCGCCGTCGCCGCGGCGGTCAGCCGGCCTGGCGGTCGCGTTCCTGGCAGCGCAGCGCCCGCTCGACCGCGTCCCGGCCCTCCATGAGCAGGCGCCGCAGCGCCGCGGGCGGGTCGGTCCTGGAGACCAGGGCATCGGTTGCCTCGATCACCTGGCGCGTGTCGGCCATGGGATAGGCGTTGGCCACGAACCACTGGGCCATGTCCGATCCCCAGTCCCGCCAGATGCCGGGGACCACCTCGAAATAGCGTTCCTGGTAGGGCCTGAGCAGGTCAAGCTGGTCGGGATCGGCGAAGCCGTCCAGCGTCGCCCGGAACAGCGCGTTCGGCAGCGCGCCGCTGACGATCCGCTGCCAGGCGGCCTCCTTGGCGGCTGGCTCGGGAATCGCGGCCTGGCAGGTGGCCGCGCGCCGGGCGCCCGCGTCCGTGGCGTCCCGTGCCAGTTCGGCCTCGATCTCGGCCTCCCCGGCGGCGCCCCGGCTGGCCAGCCGGCGCAGCAGCTGCCAGCGCAGCTCGGTGTTGACGGCGAGCCCGTCGATCTGCCCGGACCCGTCCAGCAGCCCGGCCAGCAGCGCCAGGTCGCCGGGCGAGACCGCCACCCCCGCGAATGCCTGCGCGTAGGCGAGCTGGGCGTCGGAGCCGGGCTCGGCCCGCTCCAGCAGGCCCCGCAGCGCCCCGGCGGCGAGTTCCAGCCCGGCCGGGCGCCAGGCCGGGTCGGTGTACCGGCGCAGCGCGGCGCTTGCCTGGCGCAGCAGCGTCTGCACGACCGAGATGTCGGTGACCGACCCGGCCCCGCCCAGGACCAGGCGCAGGTAGTCGCGGGCGGCAAGTTCGGCGTCCCGGCACATGTCCCAGGTCGCGGCCCAGCACAGCGCGGCGGGCAGCGACTGCGTGAACTCGCCGATGCCGGTCATGAGCGTGGCCAGCGAGTGCTCGTCCAGCCGGATCTTCGCATAGGTGAGGTCGTCGTCGTTCACCAGCACCAGGTCGGGGCGCGGCTCCCCGGCCAGGGCGCCGACGGTGGTGCGCTCACCGGCGATGTCGCTCTCCACCCGCAGCCGGCGCACCAGGCCGCGGTCTGTCCGGTCGTAGAGCCCGATCGCGATCCGGTGATCGCGCAGGACGGGATGGGACGGGGAGGCCTCCTGCCGGATCGCGAACCCGGTGAACCTCCCCTGCCCGTCGGTGGCGAACTCTGGGCGCAGCGTGTTCACGCCGGCGGTCTCCAGCCACTGTTTGGACCAGTCGGCCAGGTCCCTCCCGGACGTGACCGCGACCGGCGCCAGCAGGTCCATCAGGGTCGCGTTCGACCAGGCGTGCCGGCCGAAGTAACTGCGCACGCCGGCCAGGAAGTTGTCCAGGCCGACGTAGGCCACGAGCTGCTTGAGCACGGCCGCGCCCTTGGCATAGGTGATCCCGTCGAAGTTGACCTCCACCGCCTCGATGTCGGGGATGTCGGCGGCGATCGGGTGGGTGGAGGGGAGCTGGTCCTGCCGGTAGGCCCACGACTTGTGCAGCTGGGCGAACGTGGTCCAGGCCGCCGTCCAGCGGGTCGCTTCGGCCTGCGCGAAGGTAGCGGCCCAGGTGGCGAAGGACTCGTTCAGCCACAGATCGTCCCACCAGCGCATGGTGACCAGGTCGCCGAACCACATGTGCGCCATCTCGTGCAGGATCGTCTCGGCCCGCACCTCCCGCACGAAGTCGGTGACCCGGGACCGGAAGATGTAGTCCTCCAGGAACGTCACGCAGCCCGCGTTCTCCATCGCGCCCGCCTTGAACTCGGGCACGAAGAGCTGGTCGTATTTGCCAAACGGGTAGCGCACCCCGAACGCGGCGTGGAAGAAGTCGAAACCCTGCCGGGTCACCTCGAAGATCTCGTCGGGGTCCAGGTACTGGGCCAGCGAGGCCCGGCAGTAGATGCCCAGCGGAATGCCGTCGTGCTCGGCCCGGACCCCGTGGTAAGGGCCGGCCGCGGCGGCGGTGATGTAGGTGGACATCACCGGTGATGGCGGGAAATGCCAGCGCCGCGCGGGCGCCGTGGGGCCGTCCGGCGCGCCGGTCACGTCCGGTGCCATGTTCGAGATCACCTGCCAGCCGTCCGGCGCGGTGACCGTCAGCTCGAAGCTGGCCTTGAGGTCGGGCTGGTCGAAACAGGCGTAGACCCGGTGGGCGTCGAACGTCTCCAGGTCGGTGTAGAGGTAGACCCCCCCGTCCGCGGGGTCGGTGAACCGGTGCAGCCCCTCGCCGCTGCGGGAGTAGGCGCACCGCGCCACCACCCGCAGTTCGTTGTCGGCCGCGAGCGATGCCAGCGCGATCCGGTCGCCGTCGAACGCGTCCGCCCCGACCGGCTGACCATTGAGGGTGATCTCGCTCACCGACGGGGCGGTCAGGTCGATGAAGCTGTCAGCGCCGGGACGGGTGCAGCGGAAGGTGATCGTGCTCACCGACGGGAAGGTCTCCTCGCCCGCGGTGAAGTCGAGCTCGACCCGGTACGAGATGACCTGGAGCAGCCGGGCCCGGTCATGAGCTTCGTCGCGGGTGAGGTTGTTCGTCACGTCGTGGTGTCCTTCCTCGGTCCGGCCCTGACATGGCTCCGGGCGTTGTTCCCCGCCAGCCGTTCCGAATCCTGCCACGCCGGACGGAATGGCTGGGGGAGCAGCCCGGTTGCAGGCAACGGTGCCGTCCCCGCGGGGCCCCTTGGTGACTACCCCGCAGGCACGGTCCAACCCGCCGAATTTCCCCCGGAGGAGGAAGACGTGGCCGAGCAGGAGCCGACGCCGGTCGATTTCTGGTTTGATCCGCTGTGCCCGTGGGCCTGGATCACCTCGCGCTGGCTGCTGGAGGTGACCAAGGTGCGCCCGGTGCAGCCACGCTGGCACGTCATGAGCCTGGCCGTGCTGAACGAAGGCAGGGAAGGGGAGCTGTCGGACCGCTACCGGCAGTTCATGGCCACCGCCTGGGGCCCGGTGCGCGTGTGCATGGCGGCCGAGCAGGCCTCCGGCCCGGAGGTGCTCGGCCCGCTGTACACCGCGATCGGAACCCGTTTCCATCACGACAAGGCGGAACGCAACCGTGACACGATCGAGTCGGCGCTGGCCGAGGCCGGCCTGCCCGCGGCGCTCGCGGACGCGATGGACAGCACCGAGTACGACGACGCGCTGCGCGCCTCGCACCATGACGGCATGGACCGGGTCGGGGAGGGCGTCGGCACACCGGTGATCTCGGTGAACGGTACGTCCATCTTCGGGCCGGTGGTGTCACCGATCCCGCGTGGGGAGGCCGCCGGGCGGCTGTGGGACGGGGTCATGCTGGTGACCGGCACCGACGGCTTCTTCGAGCTGAAGCGCAGCCGCTTCCGGGACCCGATCTTCGACTGACAGGCCGGGCGCCTTCGCCCGGGGCTCTGCGGGCTGGCGCGGGGCGGGCGAGGGTTCCTGCTGACCGCCAGGATCAGGCGGCTACCAGTTTCGCCATTGCGTCACGTTGCGCAGTGGGAGCCTGGCGCAGGATCTGCCGTGCGCGCAGCAGAGCATCCACCGCTGCGGCCGCCGCAGCAACCTCTGCGGCCGCCGGGTTGACCTTCCCCAGCCTGGCATCGGACAGCCAGCGCGACACTTGTGCCCATGAGTAGAGCTTGACGCGGCTGCTTCGGTGAATCACCGGCGCGGGGAAGCGCCCTGGTCCACGCTCGCCGGTGATCCAGTGTCCGACTGCCTGAGCAGACCTGCCCGTCTTTTCAGCGATGTCCTCGACCGTGACGAGGTCCTCTGTGACGCCGGTGACCGACAGTCCGGCGCGCTCGCTGTCGTCGATGGCCGACAGGATCGCCCCGGTGGCGTTGAGCGCCTCCCGCGAAAACAGGACGGTGCCGTCCCGCTCGTCACCGGCGAGCTGGCCGTCACCGCAGACTGAGTACAGCCGCTCGGCCGCACCCTCGAGGTCGTTGACCGGCCCGATCTGAAGCTCGAACCAGTAGGTGCTCATTCGCCTTCCTCTTCCTTCCGGGCGGCCACCCTGGCACCGTGTTGCCGCATCCTCCTTCGGATCTTCTCCGCTTCGTGCTCATCCACGTCGGGGGTGCCGTTGATCGAGAACGGCGGGCAGCAACCTGGTCCGCCAGGGCATAACGCCCTGGCGTAGGCATGTGCCCGTGCGTTGGTGCGCTGGACTCTCCACCCAGCAACCTCGAGTTCCCTGATGGCTGCACGGTGTGCTTGCCTGGCATGTAGCAACAACACTACATCTGTAGGGTTAGCCCAACTTCTCCCGATCCCAGCCGGGCAGCCCGGCGTCGACTTGCTAACCGACTGCCGGGCAGGGCCGGTGAGCCGGCTGCGGGTGGTTCGCGGGGCGTGCGAGACTGGCGCCCGTGCGTGTCTACGTGGGATCTGATCATGCAGGGTTCGAGCTGAAGTCGGTCCTCGTCAACTGGCTGGCCTCGGCTGGGCACGAGGTGACCGACTGCGGCCCGGCGTCCTACCACGGCGATGACGACTATCCGCCCTATGTCATGCGGGCGGCCGCCGCGGCGGCCGCCGACCCGGGCAGCTTCGGGATCGTGATCGGCGGGTCGGGCAACGGCGAGCAGATCGCCGCCAACAAGATCCGCGGGATCCGGGCGGCGCTGGCCTGGAGCGAGGAGACCGCCCGGCTTGCCCGGCTGCACAACGACGCCAACGTGCTGAGCCTGGGAGCAAGGATGCATCCCGCCGCCGACGCGATCGCGTTCACCCAGGTATTCCTGGCAACGCCGTTCTCGGGCGAGGCGCGGCACGTGCGCCGGCTGGAGATGATCACGGACTACGAGCGGTCCGGCGACCTGCCGCCGCTGCCCGGCCACGAATGACGTAGGTCACCTGTCCGGGCCGGGTGCCCTGGTCAGCCGCCTGCGCCGTCGCTCAGCCGCCTGCGCCGTCGCTCAGCCGCCCGCGTTGCCGCGCCGGCGCCGGCGCCGTCCCCGCTTACGGCGGGCCGGGTCCGGCCGGGATTCGCCTGCTTCGCCGCGCCCGGCCGGCCGGGGTGGTGGCTGCCGTGCTGGCGGGCTCGCCGGTTTGCCCGGCCGCTGATCCGAGGTGCGTGGTGCCGGCGCCGCCGGGCGCTGACCCGTGCCGGAGCGCGGTGGCCCGGGCATGGGCCGGCGCGGCGAGGCGGTCCAGTCAGCCACGGCCGCGTGGGCGTCGGCCTCGTGCTGGGGCAAGGGCTTCGACACGTCCCTGACCCGCATCGCGGTGTCCAGCGTGACCTTCATCCCGGGCATCACGGCCTCCACCGTCAGTGTGGCACAGCCCGGCTGGCCGCCGGGTGTGGGCGGTTGGCGGCGGAGCCGGCCTGAAGCAGCGTCCGCCGCCGTTGCGGTCAGAAGAGCATGGGGCACCAGGGGGCGGGGTCCCAGGAGAGCGCGGCCGACAGCGGAGCCAGGGTGCCCGGCCGCAGTTCGGTGACCAGGCCGGCGGCCGCCATCGGGCCCAGCCGGGTGCCGCCGAGGTAGGCGGCGCCCAGCGCCTGCACGGGCAGCGCGATGTCCGCCGGCTCGGTGGTCCGCTCACAGCTGGCGCCGACCCCGGCCGGCGGCGTGCCGGGACCGGGAACCCAGCCACCGGCTGCCCCGGCGGTGAGCCGCCACCTGCCCTGATTCCACCGGCAGCCGTCGTCGGTCACCTCGATGACGACGTCCACCGGGCACGCGTAGCGGCGCTTGCTGAGCGCGGCGCCGACGTCCACCAGCCGGACCCACAGCCCGTCGGCGATGCGGGTGCGGACCCGGCGCGGGTCGGCCAGCAGATGCTGCAGCGGGTCGTCCACCGGCCGCATCCCGGCGTGGAACTCGGTGGTGAGGTCCCGGCTGAGGAGATCGCCCCAGATCGCGGCGGTGGCAGCCGGATCGGTGGTGACGACCTCGCGGACCTCGATGACGCCCTCGGGCAGGAACGCGTCCTCGTCCCACCGCTCGCGCCCGGAGAACAGGCCGTACCCGCGCGGGCTGGCGGCGTCCTCGGCAATGACACAGCGCAGCGGGCTGGCGCCCGCACGGTCCTCCGGGTCGTCCACGAGGGCCCGGTCCCACCAGGTGTCGTTGCGCGCGAAGAAGCCCGGGCGCTCGTCGAGCACCGCCTCGTAGATCTTGGCCATCTCGGCCCGGGCGGACTCCGGGTCGGCGATCCGCAGCCGCAGTTCCCGGTCGGCGGGGGCGTCGGCGGCCAGTTCCCCCTCGCCCGCGCGCAGGCTGAATGCGGCATGCCAGGACGCGCGCCCGTACCCGAATCGCCCGTAGATCCTTGCCTCGGACGCGAAGAGCGCGGCCACCGCCTCGCCCCGGTCGTGCACGTCGTCAAGCTGCTGGCGCATGAGCGAGGAGAGGATGCCGCGGCGCCGGTGCGAGGGCAGCACGCCGACCAGGGTCACGCCGGCCACCGCGGCCAGCGCACCGGGAATGCGCATCCGGAAGCTGTACGCACCGGCGGTTCCGACCATCGTGCTGCCGTCGTACGCCGCCACGATGCGCTCGAATTCAAAACGTGAGTGCATGCGCGCGCGCAGCTCGTCGGATGGCGGCCCGCCGTGGAAGGCGTGCTCGTGCACGGCGTGGACCACGAGCAGTTCGTCTTCGGTAACGGGACGTATCGGATATGGGGCGGCCATGCTCGCATTCCTACCCGGGCGCGCCGGGCAGGCGCCAGTCGATTACCCGGGCCGGGCGGGCCGGGGCGTCACTCCATGAGCGGGCCGGACAGACCGGCCGGCTGCGCCGCGCCGCATGTGACCGGAGCCCGCATGTTCCGGATCCCCCCCGCGGGCCGATACAGTGCCGGCATCATGGTTGTGCCTGGCTGGTCCCGCTCCGTGCTCGCTGCCCGTGTGGCCGCGCGCAGGACCGGCGCTTTGGCGCGGCGCCAGCTGATCACCCGGAACCGGCGCGTGGCGCTTGGCCTCGCGCTGGCGACCGCCATCATCAGCGTGGCCGCCGTGCACGTCTCGGAGGAGTGGTTCTCGCCGGGCCTGCTCATCCTGCCCGTGCTGGCCGGCGGCCTCCTGCTGTGGCCGCGTGCGCTGCACATCCTGTTCGCGCTCATCGCGGTCGGGCTGGCCTACGACGCGATGGAAGGGCTGGCGGGACCGGGGCTCATCGCCACCATCGTGGTCACCGCGCTGGTCGCCGATGTGCTCGCCCGGACCAGGAAGAAGCTCGGCATGCAGGGGCTCCGCGGCAACCAGATGCTGATCGAGCTGCGGGACAGGATCCGTGCGCAGGGGACGTTGCCGGCGCTTCCCGAAGGCTGGGGGTCGGTCTCGGTGCTCAGGCCAGCGGGCGGCTCCTCGTTCGGCGGCGATTTCCTGGTTTCCGCCTGTGACGGGAAGACCCTGGAGGTCGCGCTCGTCGACGTGGCGGGCAAGGGGGTGGACGCGGGAACCCGGGCGCTGCTGCTGTCGGGCGCGTTCGGCGGCCTGCTGGGCTCGGTGCGGCAGGAGGAGTTCCTGCCCGCGTGCAACGCGTACCTGCGCCGGGGGGAGATGCCGGAAGGCTTCGTCACCGCCGTCCACCTCGCGCTCGACCTCACCAGCGGTGAGTACGTGGTGACCTCCGCCGGGCACCCGCCGGCCGCCCATCTCGACGCCAGCAACGGCACCTGGCGTATCACCGAGGCGCGCGGCATCGTGCTGGGAGTCGTCGGCGACCTCCGCCTGGTTCCCGAACGGGGCATCCTGCGGCCGGGTGACGCGCTGATGCTCTACACCGACGGGCTGGTCGAGGCGCCGGGCCGGGACATCGACTACGGGACCGACCGGCTGCTCGGCGAGGCGGACCGGCTGGTCGTCTCCGGCTTCCGGGCAGGGGCCGCGGATCTGGTCCGGGCCATGCAGGCCGGCACGGGCGGCGGTGGCGACGACTGCGCGCTCGCCCTCATTTGGCGAACCTGATCCGGTAATCCCCGCGCCGGGATATGACATCGGCGTCAGAGAATTAGCGGCGCGCGTATATATGACACTGACGTCAGCGAAAGGTACACGGTGGGTGCCGGCGCGGGACCTCAGCCGGGCGGCGAGGCCCACCCATCAGCGTGAATAGGAGCCACGGGGGCGGGCCGGGTCCGGGTGCACACGATTAGCGACTGCGCGTCACGCTTATTCGGGCGGGGAGGGCAATGGGCGCCCGGCGGCCGGAGCGGCCGGCATGCCCCGCCGCGCGTTATCCCTGCCGCCTGGTCTACGCGCGTAGCTGGGGCGATGCGGCTACACCCGCGGTGCGCAACGGCAGGTCAACAGGGAGTTAATAATGTGTTTCTCAGCGTTCACAATGAAGGGGGAAGATCCCGCATCCCGGAGCTGGCGTTGACACCCGCGGCAGCCGCAATTCAGGGCATCGTATACTCCATCCGCTGGCCTCGGGACGGGAGGGGAGCGCTTCTTCCCCGTTCTCCGACACGTATGTCATGTGACGCTCATGTCATTGTTTGCATTTGCCTGCCAACTATGAAGGGATAGCCCTGTGACCCCGGACGCGACGCGAGCAGACGAATGCCGCGCCACCGGGTCGGCGAGCGCCTCCGCCGCGGCGATCGCGGCTGGGGCGGGCGCCCAGGCGCCGGCGGAGAACTTCCCGGTCGCCCTGCGGTTCCTGCCCGCCCGGTACCGGCGGCACCTGGCGGCCGTCTACGGCTTCGCGCGGTCAGCCGACGACATGGGGGACGAAGCGGCGGCGCCGGAGAGGCTTGGCCTGCTCGACGAGCTCGAAGCCGACCTCGACCGCCTGTACCGGATGGTGTCGTGGGCGGGCGCGTCGGGCGACGGGGGCTCCGGCGGTGAAGGCCCCGGCGGCGGTGAGGGCTCCGGCGGTGGCGGCACGGGCGGTGGCGGCACGGGGAGGGAGAGGCGGGGGCTGACCGCGGCGGTCCGCGGCTTTCCGTTGTCCGCGCGCTCGCCCCGGCCGTGGTCGAATGCGCGATCCCCGCGCAGCCGTTCCGTGACCTCATCGAGGCGAACCGCCAGGACCAGGTGGTTTCCCGCTACCGGACCTTCGGCGACCTGCTGGATTACTGCCGGCTCTCCGCCAACCCGGTCGGCCGGATCGTGCTGCATGTCTTCGGGGCCGCCACGCCCGAGCGCGAGGCGCTCTCGGACCAGGTCTGCACCGCGCTCCAGCTTGCCGAGCACTGGCAGGACGTGGCCGAGGACCTGCGGGCGGGCCGCATCTACCTGCCCCAGGAGGACATGGACCGGTTCGGCTGTGCCGAGCGGGACCTCGCCGCCCCGCGCGCCGCCCCGCAGGTACGGGCGCTGATCGCTTTCGAGGAACAACGCGCCCGCTGCCTGCTGGACGCCGGCGCCCCCCTGATCGGCACCCTGCGGGGCGCCGCCCGGGCGGCCGTGGCCGGCTATGTGGCCGGGGGCCGGGCAGCGCTGGCCGCGATCGCCGCGAGCGGCCACGACGTGCTGCGCGCCACGGCCAGGCCGGCCAAGGCCCGGGTGGCCGCGGAACTGGTGAAGGCGTATGCGACCGGGAGATGAGACCGTGGATGTCCACGCTGCCTACCGGCACTGTGAGGAGATCACCTGGTCCCAGGCCAGGAACTTCTCCTACGGCATCCGGCTGCTGCCGCCCGCCAAGCGGCAGGCGCTCTCGGCGGTCTACGCCTTCGCCCGCCGGATCGACGACATCGGTGATGGCGACCTGCCCAAACCCGCCAAGCTGGCCGCACTGGCCGACGCCCGGGCCAGCGTGACCGCGCTCGGCGCGAACGGCAGGCCGCCTGGCGACGAGGCCCCGGGCGGCGGTGGTAGTGCCAGTGCTGGCACCGGCGGTGGCGCGGACGGCGCCGACCTGGTGCTGGTGGCGCTGGCTGACGCGGCAGACAGGTACGACATCCCGCTCGCCGCGTTCGGTGAGCTCATTGACGGCTGCGAGGCCGACGTGCGGGGCACGACCTACCGCACCTTCGACGACCTGCTGCATTACTGCCGGTGCGTGGCGGGCTCGATCGGCCGGCTCTCGCTCGGCGTGTTCGGCACGGCCGACGTCGCCACCGCCGCCCCGCTCGCGGACGCGCTCGGCGTCGCCCTCCAGCTCACGAACATCCTGCGCGACATCCGCGAGGACTACCTGGACGGGCGGATCTACCTGCCGGCCGAGGACTTCGAACGCTTCGGCTGCTCGCTGGAGAACGGGTCTCTCCAGCACACGGCCGATGGCACCAACGGGGACAAGCTCGCAGCCTTGGTGGAATTCGAGGCAGGACGCGCAAGCACCTGGTACACGAAGGGCCTCGCGCTGATGCCGTTGCTCGACTGGCGCAGTGCGGCCTCCGCTGGGGCGATGGCCGGCATCTACTTCCGGCTGCTCGAACACATCGCCGCCACCCCGCGCGCGGTTCTTGAGCGCCGGATGTCGCTGTCTACCAGAGAGAAAGCCATGGTCGCGGCCCGGTCACTGGCGGTGGCGCTGCGCCCGCACGGGGCAGCCAGGCCGACCCTGAAGGGGGCGGCCCGGTGAGTACGCCCAGCAAGATCGTCGTGGTGGGTGGCGGCCTGGCCGGCATCACCGCCGCGATCGCGCTCCGCGAGGCGGGCGCCGACGTCACGCTGACCGAAGCCAGGCCGCGGCTCGGCGGCGCGACCGCCTCGTTCAGCCGCGGCGGCCTCATGGTCGACAACGGCCAGCACGTGTTCCTGCGCTGCTGCGTGGCCTACCGCGGCTTGCTCGCCCGGCTCGGCATGACCGGGGCGGTGGCGCTGCAGGACCGGTTCGACGTCACCGTGCTGGCACCGGGGGGGCGGGGACGGTTGCGCCGGACCGCACTGCCGGGTCCGCTGCACATGGGCCAGGCTCTCGCGGGCTACAGCTTCCTTTCCGTTGCCCAGCGACTGCGCGTGGCGCGGGCCGCACTCGCCATGGCCGCGCTGAACCCGGCGCGGGAAGACCTCGACCAGCAGCGGCTGGGTGACTGGCTCGCCGCCCGGGGGCAGGACGAGCGGACCCGGCGGCTGCTGTGGGATCTGTTCACCGTGTCCGCGCTCAACGTGGACGGTGATGACGCCAACCTGGCGCTGGCCGCCACCGTGGTGAAGACCGCGCTGCTGGGGGCCAGGGATGCCGCCGACATCGGGGTGCCGTCCATCCCGCTCGGTGAACTGCACGGGCAGGCGGCGGGTGCGGCGCTGGCCCGGCTGGGTGCACAGGTGCGGCTGGGTGCGAAGGCCGTCGCCGTGGAGGTGCTGCCCGGCGTGCCCGGCGCCCGGCTGCGGGTGCGGTTCGCCGCGCGCCCCGGCGGCGACGGCACCGACGGCGCCGCCGGCACCGCGCAGGACGGTGGCGGCCCGGGACCGGTCATCGACGCCGATGGCGTGGTGCTTGCGGTGCCGCCAGCGGTGGCGGCCCGGCTCGCGCCCGCGGCAGTTGCGGGCACGGCGGGGGAGCCGGATGCCGCAGGTACCGGGCCCGGCCCCGCGCAATGGCGGGAGCTTGCCACCTCGCCCATCGTCAACGTGCACGTGATCTACGACCGGCGGGTCACCCGGCTGCCGTTCGCGGCGGCGGTGGACTCGCCCGTGCAGTGGGTGTTCGACCGGACCGGTCCGTCCGGGCTGCCGTCGGGGCAATACCTCGCGGTGTCGCTGTCGGCAGCCGATGGCTATGTGGACGTCCCGGCATCGGCCTTGCGGGAGCGGTTCCTGCCTGCCATGGCAGAACTGTTCCCGGCCGCGCGTGACGCGCGGGTCACTGACTTCTTTGTCACCAGGGAGCGGCGGGCCACGCTGCGCCAGGTACCGGGGTGTGAACGGCTGCGGCCCGGGGCCGCGACCGCTCTGCCAGGTCTGGTGCTGGCCGGTGCCTGGACCGACACCGGATGGCCAGACACGATGGAGGGAGCCGTGCGGAGCGGTTTGAACGCGGCGCGGGTACTGCGCCAAAAGCTCGCGGCGCCAGGCAGCGCTGGCCCGCAGGCCGGGCCGGCCGGGTCCGCCCGGCGCCTGACGGCGGTCCCGCCTGCCGGGCACCCGCGGGACGAGGGCGGGACGAGGGCGACCCCGGTGAACGGCCCGGCGGGCACGGGAGCCACGGCGTGACGGCCGTGATGCCCGCGGGCGTGGAAACGGCCCGCGACCTGGTCGGGCCGGCGCTCGCGGCGGCCGTGGACAGGCTCAGCCCGGATGTGCGCAAGGTGGCCGCCTACCACCTGGGCCTGACAGGGCCGGAGGGCGCGCTGCCGGGCGCGGCCGGTGCCGCAGTCGTGCCGGTCCGCCCGCCCGCCCCGCGCGGTGCCCCGCGCCCCGGCGGCCGGCCGTCGGGCGCGGGAAAGGCGCTGCGGCCCGCGCTGACCCTGCTGTCGGCCCGCGCCGCGAACGTCGCGCCCGAACGTGGTGTGCCCGCCGCGGTCGCGGTGGAGCTGGTGCACAACTTCTCGCTGCTGCACGACGACATCATGGACGGCGACACCGAGCGGAGGCACCGGCCGACTGCCTGGACCGTGTACGGCGTCGGCGGGGCCATCCTGGCGGGTGACGCCATGCTCGCACTCGCCCAGGACATCCTGCTGGAGGACACCGGCTCGCAGGGCGTCTGGGCAGCGCGGGCCCTGTCCGCGGCGGTGCAGCGGCTGATCGCCGGCCAGGGCGCGGACCTGGCCTTCGAGCAGCGCGATGACGTGTCGCTGCCGGAGTGCCTGGCGATGGCCGGGGACAAGACCGCCGCGCTGATGGCATGCGCGTGCAGCATCGGTGCCATCCACGTCGGTGCTGCCCCGCAGCTGGCGATGGGACTGGCCGCGTTCGGTGCGCACGCGGGCCTGGCTTTCCAGCTCACCGACGACCTGCTCGGCATCTGGGGTTCCCCCGAGGTGACCGGCAAGCCGGTGCGCTCGGACCTGCGGGCCAGGAAGAAGTCGCTGCCCGTGGTGGCCGCCCTGTCCGCCGGGACCGGCGAGGCGCACGAGCTCGCCGTCCTGCTCACCCGGGAAGAGGCGCTCAGCGAGGACGACCTCGCGCTGGCCGCGGGACTGGTCGAGGCCGCTGGCGGCAAGACCTGGACCGAGGCCGAGGCGGGCACGCAACTCGCGGCCGCGCACAAGTGCCTGGCGGACACCGACATGCCCGGCGATGTCAGGGCCGAGTTCGCCGGGATCGCCGAGTTCATCACGGCGCGCCAGTGGTGAGCCAGGCACCGGCGCCCGTGCTGGGCTGCACCCCCGCGCAGGCGCTCGCCCGCGCCCGCGACCACCTGCTCAGCCTGCAGCACGAGCAGGGCTGGTGGCAGGGCGAGCTCGAGACCAATGTCACCATGGACGCCGAGGACCTGCTGCTGCGGGAGTTCCTGGGGATCCGCACCCCCGGGCAGACCGATGCCGCGGCGCGGTGGATCGTCTCCCAACAGCGCGAAGACGGCACGTGGGCCAACTTCTACGGTGGGCCCGGTGACCTGTCCACCACGGTCGAGGCCTACGTGGCGCTGCGGCTCGCCGGGCATCAGCCGGGCGAGCCGCACATGGCCCGGACCGCGGGGTGGATCCGCGCCGCGGGCGGTATCCGGGCGACCCGGGTGTTCACCCGGATCTGGCTGGCCCTGTTCGGCGAATGGTCCTGGGATGACCTGCCGGTCATGCCGCCGGAACTGATCTATCTGCCGGCCTGGTTCCCGCTCAACGTCTACGACTGGGCCTACTGGGCCCGGCAGACGATCGTGCCGCTGACCATCGTCGGCTCGCTGCGCCCGGTCCGGCCGCTCCCGTTCGGGCTGGCGGAGCTGACCGTGCCGGGCGGCCCCGCCGCCGCGGAGGGCCAGGCCGACCCGGCGGCCCGGGCGGGGACAGGGCTCGGGTGGGCAGCGCTGTTCGGGCGGCTGGACCAGGGGCTGCACACCTACGAGCGCAGCGCCCAGCGGGCGGCGCCGGTGCGGGCGGTGCGCCGCGCGGCACTGCGCCGGTGCGCGGAATGGATCATCGCGAGGCAGGAGCAGGACGGCTGCTGGGGTGGCATCCAGCCACCGTGGGTCTACTCGCTGATCGCCCTGCACCTGCTCGGCTACGGACTGGACCATCCGGTGATCAAGCGCGGGCTGGCCGGGCTGGAACGCTTCACCATCAGGGAGGACACCCCGGACGGGCCGGTGCGGCGGCTGGAGGCCTGCCAGTCGCCGGTGTGGGACACCGTGCTGGCGGTCATCGCGCTGGCCGACGCGGGCCTGCCGCCCGGCCACCCCGCCCTCATCCGCGCCGCCGACTGGCTGCTGCGCGAGGAGATCACCGGGCCGGGTGACTGGCAGGTGCGCAGGCCGTCGCTGGCGCCCGGCGGGTGGGCGTTCGAGTTCGACAACGACAACTATCCCGACATCGACGACACCGCCGAAGTGGTGCTCGCGCTGCGCCGGGCGCACTGCTCGGACGCCGGCACCGCCCGGGCGCAGGCCATCCGGCGCGGGATGCGCTGGATGGCGGGCATGCAGTCCCGGGACGGAGGCTGGGGCGCGTTCGACGCCGACAACACGTCCACCCTGGTGACCAAGCTGCCGTTCTGCGACTTCGGCGCGGTGGTGGATCCGCCTTCGGCCGATGTCACCGCGCACGTGATCGAGGCTCTGTCGGCCGAAGGCCTGGCCGGCAGCCGCGCGGTCCGCCGCGGCGTGGTCTGGCTGCTGCGGGCGCAGGAGAGCGACGGCTCCTGGTTCGGCCGGTGGGGCGCGAACTACGTCTACGGCACCGGCGCCGTGGTGCCCGCGCTCATCGCGGCCGGGGTCAAGCCCGGCAAGCCGGCGATCCGGCGCGCGGTCGGCTGGCTGCTGGCGCACCAGAACCCCGACGGCGGGTGGGGTGAGGACATGCGGTCCTACGACGACCCGGCGCTGGCCGGGCGCGGCGAATCCACTGCCTCACAGACGGCTTGGGCGCTGCTGGCGCTGCTCGCGGCCGAAGGCCAAAACAACGACGCCGTGGAGCGGGGCGCGCGATGGCTCGCTGAGCGTCAGCGGGAGGACGGGACGTGGGACGAGCCGCAGTACACCGGGACCGGGTTCCCGCGGGACTTCTACCTGAACTATCACCTGTACCGGCTGGTGTTCCCGGTTAGTGCGCTGGGGCGGTACGTGGCGGGCCAGGCAGGTACCGCATGAGCGCGGAAGAGGCAAGGCCGATCGCGGCGGCGGGCGTAGCTCCCGGCCGGCGGCTGGTGGTGTGTGCGCCGTTGCTGCCGGAGGCGCGGGCGGTGCGGCGCGGGATCGGCAGGGGCGGCGAGGTCCGGGTGACCGGCTACGGGCCGGCCCGCTCGCAGCGGCAGGCGGGGCGGCTCCGGCAGGATACGTTTGGCGCGCTCGCGGTCGCGGGTACCGGCGGCGGGCTGCCCGGAGAACTCACCCCAGGCGACCTGGTCGTGGCCACCGAGGTCACGGACGGGACCACGACCACCCCGTGCCTGTCGGCGGCGCTGCTGGCCGGGGAGCTGAGGCGGGCCGGGCTGCCGGTCGTCTCCGGGCCGGTGGTGAGCGTGGGCCGGCTGGCCGGTGGCCGGGAGCGCGCCCGGGCGGTGGATCCCGGTGCGCTGGCCGTCAACCTGGAGTCGGCGTGGCTGGCCGCCGCGGCCGGCGGGCGGCCGGTGGTGGTGATCCGGGCCGTCTCCGACACCCCGCAGCGGCCGCTGCGCAGCCCGGCCGCGCTGGCCGGGGGGCTGCGGGCACTCCGCTCGCTGCGGGCCGCCGGGCCGGCCCTCGCCAGGTGGGGCGCGGCAACCGGCCAGCGCCGGATCCTGCTCGCGGGGCCGCGCTCGTTCTGCGCCGGCGTCGAGCGGGCTATCGAGATCGTCGAGAAGGTGCTCGAGCGGCAGGGGCCGCCGGTTTACGTGCGCAAGCAGATCGTGCACAACACTCACGTCGTGGCCGGCCTGGAGCGGCGCGGCGCGGTGTTCGTGGATGAGCTCTCGCAGGTGCCGGACGGGGCGTGCGTGGTGTTTTCCGCGCACGGCGTCTCCCCGGCCGTGCGGGAGGAGGCGGCCCGGCGGGGGCTGGTCGCCGTCGACGCCACCTGCCCGTTGGTGTCCAAGGTGCACGTCGAGGCGCGCAGGTTCGCCGCCGAGGGGTACCTGGTGGCTCTGATCGGGCACGCCGGGCACGAGGAGGTCGAGGGGACGCTGGGCGAGGCCCCGGAGGCCATGGCCCTGGTCGAGACCGCCGCCGATGTCGCCCGCCTGCGCCCGCCGGACCCCGGCAAGGTCGCCTACCTCATGCAGACCACGCTCTCGGTGGACGAGGCCGAGGAGGTGGCCGGGGCGCTGCGCGAGCGGTTCCCGGCGGCACGCGCGCCAGGCAGCGACGACATCTGCTACGCCACCACCAACCGGCAGCAGGCCGTGCGCTCGGTCGCCGCCGAGGCCGACCTGGTGCTGGTGGCCGGCTCCGCGAACTCGTCCAACTCCGTCCGGCTGGTGGAGACCGCGGAGCGGGCCGGAACCCCGGCCCATCTCATCGACGGCCCGGCCGACATCGAGCTGGGCTGGCTGGCCGGGGTCTCCACGGTCGGCATCAGCGCCGGGGCGTCCGCCCCCCCAGCCGTGGTCGGGGAGATCGTCGCCGCCCTGGCCGGCCTCGGCCCGGTGGAGGTGCACGAGCGCGTTACCACCACCGAATCCATCCGATTCAGCCTGCCCAAGGAGGTCAGGTCGCCATGACCATGCCGCTGCGCCAGAGCCTGCGGATCGGGGCGTACCTCATGCGCTGCAAGCTAGCCAGGAAGGACAAGTTCCCGCTGCTGGTCGAGCTCGAGCCGCTGTTCGCCTGCAACCTCAAGTGCGCCGGCTGCGGAAAGATCCAGCAGCCG
This sequence comes from uncultured Actinomycetes bacterium, assembly GCA_963741615.1. Taxonomy (GTDB): domain Bacteria; phylum Actinomycetota; class Actinomycetes; order Streptosporangiales; family Streptosporangiaceae; genus UBA9676. The sequence continues at coordinate 139,449 of CAVUIU010000008.1, read as the reverse complement.
CACGATCTGCTCAAGCAGCGGATGCCGGTCGAGCAGGCGCTGGCCGCGATCGACGAATGCGGCGCGCCGATGGTGTCCATCGCCGGCGGCGAGCCGCTCATGCACCCGCAGATCGACGTGCTGGTCGCGGAGCTGATCAAGCGGAAGAAGTTCGTCTTCCTGTGCACCAACGCGCTGCTCATCCCGAAGAAGCTGGACAAGTTCACCCCGTCGCCCTACTTCGCGTGGGCGGTGCACATCGACGGGCTGCGCGAGCGGCACGACGCGTCGGTGTGCAAGGAGGGCGTGTTCGACGAGGCGGTCGCGGCCATCAAGGAGTGCCAGCGGCGCGGCTTCCGTGTCACCACCAACACCACGTTCTTCAACACCGACACCCCGCAGACCGTCATCGACGTGCTCGACTACCTCAACGACGACCTCCGCGTGGACGAGATGATGATCTCGCCCGCCTATGCCTACGAGAAGGCCCCCGACCAGGAGCACTTCCTCGGCGTGACCGAGACCCGGGAACTGTTCCGCAAGGCGTTCGCGAACGGCAACCGCAGGCGCTGGCGGCTCAATCATTCGCCGCTCTTCCTCGACTTCCTGGAGGGCGGCGCCGACTTCGCCTGCACCGCGTGGGGGATCCCGTCCTATTCGCTGCTCGGCTGGCAGCGGCCCTGCTACCTGATGTCGGACGGGTACGCCAAGACCTACGCCGAGCTGATCGAGACGACGGACTGGGAGGCCTACGGCCGCGGCAAGGACCCGCGCTGCGCGAACTGCATGGCGCACTGCGGGTATGAGCCGTCGGCGGTGCTCGCCACCATGGGATCACTGCGCCAGTCGCTGCGCGCCGTCCGCGGCGGCTGACACCACCCGTGCGGTAAACGCCGTGCAGTAGCATTCCGTCACGAATTGCGGCGATCTTTGCCTGGTGCGGGAGGGCAGCCGTCCCCCGCGGACGAAGGACACTCGTGACGGCATCTGCGGGGAACCCGGTGACGGTTGACGGACCGGGCGCGGCGGCTCCCGGTAGCCGTCAGGCGCGGCTGGGCCGGGGGGCGGCCTGGGTGCCGCTCATCCCGGCGCTGGTCACGCTGGCGGTCGTGCTGTACCAGATCCAGCGCCCGTCCCTGTGGCGGGACGAGGGCGCGACGCTGTCCGCCGTGCACCGCAGCCTGCCCCAGCTGCTGCAAATGCTCGGCCACGCCGATGTCGTGCACGGTGCCTACTACGTGTTCATGTGGTTCGAGACCCGGGCGGCGGGCACCAGTGAGCTGGCGCTCAGGTTCCCGTCCGCGGTGGCGATGGCGGTCGCGGCCGGTTTCGTCACCGTCCTCGGGCGCCGCCTGGTGTCCACCCGGGCCGGGCTCGCGGCGGGACTTGTCTTCGCGGCACTGCCGAGCGTGACCTGGTACGGCCAGAACGCGCGGAGCTACGCCCTGGTGACGGCGCTCGCCACGATCGCGAGCTACCTGCTCGTCCGGGCCACGGAAGCGGGTCCCGGCCGGCGCCGCCGCTGGCTGGCCGGATATGGCGTGGCTCTCGCCGCCGTGGGCCTGGGCAACATCTTCGCCCTTCTGCTCATCCCCGCGCATGCGCTGACGCTGGCGCTGTGGGCCCGCCGCGACCGGGCCGCGCCCGACGGTGCCACGCCCGACGGTGCCACGCCCGGCGGCGCCGCGTCGCTGGTGCGGGGCTGGCTGGTCGCCTGCGCCGCGGCGGTGGTGGTGGTCAGCCCGGTGGTGGTGATCTCCGTGGGCCAGCGGAGCCAGGTGAGCTGGCTCAAGCCGCTCGACGCGGCCCAGGTCGCCAGCGTCCGCCAGCTGCTCGGCCCGCCCGGACTGGCGGCGGCGGTGCTGCTGGTGACGGTGGCCACGATTGCCGTCAGCGCGCTACGCGGGCGGTTGGGCACGGACGTGCCGTCCCGGCTGCTGGCCCTGTGCCTTCCCTGGCTGCTGCTGCCGCCGGTGGCGCTGCTGATCACCTCCGCCGCCGATCCCGTGTACTCGCTGCGCTACATCGTCTTCTGCGCGCCGGCCGCGGCACTGCTGGCCGGGGCCGGCCTGGCCTCGCTCGGCTGGGCCGGCGGCGCGGCCGGCCTGGCCCTCATCGTGCTGATCGCGCTGCCCGGCCAGGTGAGCGTGCGCCGGGTCGGCAGCCACAGCGAGAACCTCCGGCAGCTGAGCCATGTGGTGGCCACCCACAGCCGGCCCGGCGACGCGCTGCTCTTCCCCCGCCTCAGCGACCGCGAGTTCGAGACGGCCTACCCGGCGGGCTACCGGTCCCTGCGCGATGTCGGCCTCGGCCAGACCGCCGCCGGATCCGCCACCCTGCTGGGCACGAACGCGCCCGCCCCGGTCGTCCGCAGCCGCCTCGCCACCGTCACCCGCGTGTGGGTCATCGAAACCGGCGACGAGCGCGGCCACGTCCCGCTCCTGGCAGGCCTCGGCTTCCACGAAGCACACCGCTGGACAGTCAGCGGCATCTGGCTGGTGCTCTACACCCGCCAAAGCTGACCGGAACCAGGGGCCGGCCGAGCGCCGGTTCAGGAGTGGCCCGGCAGGCAGTGCGGCTCCGCCGAATCGGCGTTTCTGCTGCCGACTCGGCGAAGCCGTGCTGCCGACACCCACCCCGCACCGCCATTCCAGCCATCCCACAGCCCCCCTACAGGCTTCATCCAGCCCCGCCCACCAGCATCTGACCTGGGCGCGGCACCGGCACGAGCAGCCATCCGTGGAGGCATCCATGTTCTTCACCTACCTCCGGCGTGAACTACGCCGGCGCATGCGGCAGGTCGTCTTCATCTCCCTGGGCCTGGCCGTCGGGATCGGGCTGGTCATCACGGTGATCGCCGCTTCCTCCGGCGTCGCCCAGGCGCAGGGCAAGGTGCTGCACGCCCTGTACGGGGTGGGCACCGACATCACCGTCACCAAGGCGCCCGCGGCCGGCGCCGCCGGCGGGTTCGGCTTCCGCGTCAGGGGGCGTCCCGCCTCCGGCCAGCGGCCCACCCGGCCCAAGGCCGGCACCAAGTTCAGCCGGAGCACCCTCATCAACCGCGGGCTGGGCACCCTCAGTTCCTCGACGGTCACCACCATCTCGGGGCTGCCCGGCGTCGCCGCGGCGGGCGGGGCGCTGACCCTCACCGACCTGTCCATCTCCGGCACGATCCCGGCCGCCTCGTCCGGCGGCGGGTTCGGCGGCGGCGGTGGTGGCGGTGGCGGCGGCGGGTTCTCGTCCTCGTTCCACACGAACGCGTTCACGGTGAACGGCGCCCAGCTGTCCGCGGGTGAGGTCGGCCCGCTCAGCTCCGGCAAGATCAGGTCCGGCCGGACCTTCACCCGTTCGGACGCGGCCTCGGACGTGGCGGTCATCGACTCCAGCTACGCGGCCCAGAACAAGCTCACCGTCGGCTCGAAGATCAACGTCGGCGGGACCTCCTTCACGGTGATCGGGATCGCGAGTCAGCCGCAGGGCGGCAACCCCGCCGATGTCTACATCCCGCTGCGGCGCGCGCAGGCGCTGGCCGGCCTGAAGAACGAGGTGAACACCATCTACGTGGCGGCCAGCAGCGCCAGCGTGATCCCGTCGGTGTCCAGGGAGATCTCGGGTGTCCAGCCCACGGCGACCGTGACCACCGCCAGCGACCTTGCCAGCGAGGTGACCGGGTCGGTGGCGAGCGCCGCCAGCCTGGCCCGCAACCTCGGCAAGTGGCTGGCAGTCGCGGTCCTGGCCGCCGCCTTCCTGCTGGCGAGCCTGCTGACCATGTCGGCCGTGTCACGGCGGGTACGGGAGTTCGGCACGCTCAAGGCGCTCGGCTGGCGCAGCAGGCGGATCGTCGGCCAGGTGCTCGGCGAGTCGGTCACCATCGGCATCATCGGCGGGCTGGGCGGGATCGTGCTCGGGTTCGCCGGGGCCGCGCTCGTGTCGAAGCTGGCCCCGCCGCTGACCGCCACGGCCGGCCAGGCCACCGGCTCGGCCACCCCGGGTGGCGCCCGCGCCTTCGCTGGCGGCGGCCCGCCCGGCGGTGGGTTCGGCGGCGCGGCGGGTTCCGGCGGCTGGCCGCGGACGCCGCCAACGCGGTCACGGTCCATCTCAGTGCGCCGGTCACGCTGGCCGCGGTAGCGCTCGCCGTGGTGCTGGCCGTCGCGGGCGGCCTGATCGCCGGCGGGTTCGGCGGCTGGCGGGCGGCCCGGCTGCGTCCGGCAGACGCGCTGTCGCGGGTGGAGTGAGGGAGAAGCCATGTACGAACTGTCCGGCGTCACCAAGAACTACCGGAAGGGACGGGCCACCATCGCCGCGCTGGCAGGTGTGGACCTGCGGGTGCAGGACGGGGAGTGGCTCGCCATCCAGGGCCCGACCGGCCAGGGCAAGACCACCTTGCTCCAGATCCTCGGCGGCCTGGACCGGCCCACCTCAGGTGTGGTGGACTTCGACGGCCGGGACCTGGCCGCGCTGCGGGAAAGCCAGGTCAACCGGGTGCGGGCCAGCTCGATCGGCTTCATCTTCCAGACGTTCAACCTGATCCCCACCCTCAACGCCCAGGAGAACGTCGAGGCGGCCCTGGTGCCGCTCAGTGTCGAGGTGTCCGAGCGCCGGGCCCGGGCCGCGCAGGCGCTGTCGGACGTGGGGCTCGCCGACCGGGCCCGTCACCTGCCGTCGGAGCTGTCCGGCGGCCAGCAGCAGCGGGTGGCGATCGCCCGCGCCCTCGTCAAGCGGCCCACGGTGCTGCTGGCCGACGAGCCGACCGGGAACCTCGACGAGGTCACCCGGGACGAGATCATCGGACTGCTCGAGAGGCTGTGGCGCGAGCACGGGCTCACGCTGATCCTGGTCACCCACGACAGCACGGTGGCCGCCCGGGCGCAGCGGATCGGCCTGATGCAGCAGGGGCAGCTGGCCATCAAGCAGGACACCAGGCACGGGGCCGGCTGACCGGGCTTGTCACGGGGCCGGCTGACCGGGCTTGTCACGTGGGCGGCCGACCGGGCTTGTCAGGTGGGCGGCTGACCGGGCTTGTCAGGTAGGCGGGGGGTGGGGCGGGGCGAAGCCGCGCGGGAGCTGCTGCTCGCACCAGACGACCTTGCCCCCCGGCGTCCGCCGGGCACCCCAGCGCAGCGAGAGCTGGCTGACGATCTGCAGGCCGCGGCCTGATTCGTCGTCCCCGGCTGCGTACCTCATCCGCGGCAGCGCCGACGAGGAGTCGGCGATCTCACTGGTCAGGGTCCGCTCCAGGACGAGGCGGAGGGTGACCGGGCCGTTGGTATAGCGGATCGCGTTGGTCACCAGCTCGGAGACGAGCAGCTGGGTGGTGGGCAGCAGGCTGGCCAGGTCCCATTTCTCCAGCGGCTCGGTCACCAGCGCGCGGGCCTCGCCCGCCGAGGTGAGTTCGCCGGGCAGGACCCAGGTCGCCTGCTGGCTGCCGTCGATACGGCTCAGCCGTGCGATCAGCAGCGCTATGTCGTCGCGCTGATGATCGGCGTAGGCGCCGGCGAGGATGGCCTTGCACAGATCGTCCACCGGGCGCTCGGCCGACCCCGGGCCGAACACCCCCTGCAGCCGTTTCAGGCCGTCGTCGATGTCGCTGCCCCGGCTCTCCACCAGCCCGTCGGTGTACAGGACGAGCAGGCTGCCGTCGGGGATCTCGAAGGTCCGGCTGTGGATGATGCCCTCACCGATCCCCAGCGGCGGGGCCGGCGAGACGTCCAGGAACTGGCTCTCACCGTCCGGGCGCACCAGCAGCGGGGGCAGGTGGCCGGCCGAGGCAACCTCGCAGGTGCCGTGCACCGCGTCGTAGACGGCGTAGGCACAGGTCGCGAAGTGGGGCTCCCGCACGCCCAGCATCTGCATGAGCTCGTTGAGCTGCTGGAGAGACTCGGCGGGGGGCAGTTCCAGCATCGCCAGCGTCTGGATCGCCGTGCGCAGCCGGCCCATGGTGACGGCCGCCCGGACCCCGTGCCCGGCCACGTCGCCGACCACCAGCGCCACCCTGGCCCCGGGCAGGGTGATGGACTCGTACCAGTCGCCGCCGACCTCGATCAGCTGGCTGCCGGGCAGGTAGCGGTGCCTGACCTCGACCGAGCAGGGCGCGGTCAGGCCGGTCGGCAGCAGGCTGCGCTGGAGGGTGAGCGCGGTGGCACGCTCCCGGCTGTACCGGCGCGCGTTGTCCAGGAAGATCGCCGCCCGGGAGGCGAACTCCATCCCGATCTCGGCGTCGTAGGCGTCGAAGGGCCGGAAGCCCGCCCGCCGGGTGCACACGATGAAACCGAGCGTGGTGTCGCGCGCGTTGAGCGGCAGCAGCAGCATCGACGTGTCCGCGAGCAGCTTGGCGACGGGGCGCCGCAGCCAGGACTCGGCGATCTCGAGCGCGTCCTCGTTGTTGACGTTGCTCGCCCGCACCGGCTTCCCGGTGTCCATGCATTCGGTGTAGGGCGTTCCCGGCGGGTACCGCAGCACCTCCCCGGTGGGGAAGGCAGCATCCAGGCGCGGGTCGCCGTCGTCACTCGCGACGGCCACCCGCCGCAGCAGGTGCGACCCGTCCACCGTGTAGGCGGGGGGCTCGTCGGCGGTCACCAGGCTCTCCAGCACCAGCAGGCCGGCCGAGTTGCAGAAGTGCGGCACCACGATGTTGATCAGGCCGCGGGCCATCTGGTCCAGGTCGAGGGTCGCGCCGATCTGGCGGAAGGTGTCGTCGAGCAGCGCGTGCCGCATGAGCGCGGGGTCGAGGAACTGCTCGTCGCTCGGCGGCGGCATGCGCATGATCACCAGTGCGCTGATGCTGTCGTTGTCTCCACGCATCGGCTGGATGCTGACCACCGCGTTGACCGGGTCGTAGCGCCGGGTGCGCAGGGCCAGGACGGCGGTGGCCTCCCGGCCGTTGCGGGCGGCGTCGAGCAGCCCCTTCAGTGACGCCCCGGCCTCCGCTGGCGCGGTGACCAGATCGCTCAGGTTGGCGCCGAGCAGGGATTCGCCGGGAGGGGCAAGGAGTTCCTGCGCATTCCGGTCATGCTGAATGATCCGTCCGGATTGATCTATCCCGAGGATCAGCGTCCGCACGGAGGTGTGCGACAACAGAGCAGTGATCTTTGAACGATACCCGATTTCGGTGTCCACGTTCCGGGTGACCGCAGTGGGGCGATTACCCCGGAGTAGGGTATTTTCTTGCCCGGCCGGGCCTGGCCCGGGGCGGCGGCTGACGGTGATGGCGCGTGCCGGGCCAGCGCCGGTGCGCTGCCCTCAGGCAGGGGGATGAGGAGGTCAGGTGGCATCCGCGGGGCCTGAACGGGTGATCGTGATCGGGGCGGGACCGACCGGCCTGGCCCTGGCGGCCGAGCTCGCACTCGCCGGGGTGGAATGCCTGGTGCTGGAACGGCGGGCGGCCCTGCGCACCGACTCCCGGGCGATCTGCTTGCACGCCCGGAGCATGGAGATGCTGGACCTAAGGGGCCTGGCGGAGACCTTTGCCCAGGCCGGTTTGCCGGTACCTTCATTCCCGCTCGGATTAAGAGGCGCGGCAATAGGGCGCTCGGGACGTGTCGTTACATAGCACAGGCACGGGTCCTGATGATCATTGGCTTACCACAGTCGATGATCTTCGAGGTGTCCCGTGCCTGTGCTGCCATCATGCCTGCTGGAGCCGATCTGGGGCGAGTTCTGCGCGCTGATCGGCGGGGAGCGCCCGCCGTTTGACCCCGCTCACCCGCTGGGCTGCCATCGCCGCCGGGTCAGCGACCGGGTGGTGTTTGAGCACGTCGTGGCCGCGTTGGTGGATGGCAGCGGGTATGAGCGGATCGCCAGCCCGGGGTGCTCGGACCGTACGATCCGGCGGCGGCTGAAGGCGTGGGCGGCGCTGGGCATCGGCGAGCAGGTGCATGCCCTGGCGTTGCGCGCCTACGACCAGATGATCGGCCTGGAGCTTGGCGATGTGGCGGTGGATGGGTGCATCACCAAGGCGCCGTGCGGGGGTGAGCGGGCCGGCCCCTCCCCGGTGGACCGGCGCAAGGGCGGCCTGAAACGCTCGGTGGCCACCGAGAACTACGGCATCCCGCTGGGCATCGCCTCCGCGCCGGCGAACCGGCACGACTCCCCGCTGCTCGCCCCCACCTTGCAGGCCGCCGCGGACCAGCTGGACAGCAAGCTGCCAGCTGAGCGTGCCTGCCACCTGGACGCCGGCTACGACAGCCGGCCCACCCGCCAGACCCTCAGCGAACTGGGCTTCGACGGCCACATCGCCCACAAAGGCACACCCGCCCCCCTCCAGGCCACCCAGCGCTGGCCGGTGGAGCGAACCCACTCCTGGATGAACGGCTACGGCAAACTCCGCCGCATGACCGACCGCGACGCCACCGTCGTCGGCTTCTACCTCTACCTCGCCGCCGCGTTCGTCACCGTGCGCGCACTCATCCAGCGCGCCCGCAACCGCTACCGCTGGGACACCCGCCCAACCACCAAGCGCCTCAAGTGACACGCCCCTATTGCCGGGGCCTCTAAGAGCCTGTTGATAAAGGGTGCTGGCCGGTAGGCCGGGAGCACTCGTATCGATCTGGTCGCTGCGCGGCGTGTTGCCGTCGAGAACGCAGGGGGCCCCTGGTAGTGCCGGGAGGTTGTCGAAGCCTTCCCGCCGCCAGGGGCCTGGATGCCTGTCTACCCTGCCGCGGCCCCGAACGCCAGATGCGCCTCGCCGGGCTGCTGCTGCCGTGACCGGGTGCCGCGTTACCCGTCGGACCTGACCGGTGAGCAATGGAAGACCCTGGAGCCGCGGGCGCGGGAGGTGATGAAGGAGCTGGTCATCGCCGAGGGCCGGCCGATGGTCCACGACCTGCGGGCGATGTGCGATGCGGTGGCATACATGGTCCGCAACGGGGCCGGGTGGCGGGCGCTGCCGGCCGATTTCCCGCCGTGGGACGCGGTGTATGCGTTCTGCCAACGGTGGAACAAGCGGGGACTGCCGGGCGAGCTGGTACGGCGGCTGCGGGAACGGCTGCGCGACCGCCAGGGCCGCAAGCTGGAGCCCACGGCGTGCATCGTGGACTCCCAGATCGTCAAGTGCGCCGATACCGTGCCCAAGGCCAGCAGCGGCTACCACGGCGGGAAGAAGATCACCGGCCGCGGCCGGCACCTGGCCGTCGACTGCGAGGGCTGGCTGCTGGCCCTGGTGGTCACCGCCGCCTCGGTCAGCGACAAGGCAGGCGCAAAGCTCCTGGTCATCAGGCTCTTCGATGCCTTCAGCACGCTGCAGATCATGTGGGCCGACAGCGGATACGACGGCGCGCCGCTGGCCCGGTGGGTCAAGACCGCCGCCGCCATCACCCTGGAAGTCGTCAACCGGACCAGCCCGCATTCCTTCCAGGTCGTCCGCCGCCGGTGGGTCGTCGAGCGGACTTTCGGCTGGCTGATGCGCTACCGGCGGCTCGTGCGTGACTACGAGCGCCGCGCCGAGAACCACGAGGCCATGGTCTACTGGGCCACCGTCTTCATCATGACCAAAAGGCTCGCCCGCTACGAGGCAGGCAAGCCACCCGAACCGCGGTGGGGCGGAAACCGCCAGCCACCGCAGCCGGCAGCACAGGCAGCAGCATGAACCCCTTTATCAACAGGCTCTAAGCTTGCCGTTTAACCTGCGCGTTCGTGTCTTGCCTTGAGCGTGCGTTCTCTTCTGGTGGTTTTCCCCACGTCGTGGCGGGGTGCCGGGTGGCGGTTCTTCGATCCTGGTGGCCGGCCGGGTCCGGGCTTGCCGGGTTTTGGCGCACCGGCGGGCTGGGCTGCGGTCGCGCGGATGTTCCTAAACCCGCGGCGGACGCGGGCCGGGGTCAGCCGGCCCGGCGGGGCGGGCCGTTCCCAGGGCAGGCGCAGGTCGTCAGCGAGCGGCCGGGCGAGGCGGAGCTGAGCGTGGCAGGTGATGATCAGCCAGGTCCACCGGTCCGCAGCCGCGGGGTCGCGGATCTTCGGGACGGTCCACCCAAGGACCTGCTTGAACAGCCGGAACGTGTGCTCCAGATCGAAACGGCGCAAGAACGCCTGCCACAACCTGTCCACGTCGCTGGGGGTGGCGCTGGTGGCCGAGGACCATAGCCATACCGGCTTGGGGTCACGGTCGCCGGGCAGGTGATCCACTCGCAAGCGGATCAGGGTCCCTTCGATGACGGGCAGCCCGCCGTCGTGGTCCAGCCAGGCGGCGCGGTGGGTGAGCCGGGGGTGCACCCGGTCCCAGGCGGCGGCCACAGCTATCCCGTAGCGGGAGGTTACGGTGCTCGTGGTGACCTGCGGGGCCGGCCAGGTCGCCGGGTCAGTCAGGGCCAGTTCCCCGCCGTGCTTGCGGGGCCGGCCCATGGTGGCGGGCTGGCGCGGCGGCGCCGGCAGCCACAGCACCCGGTCGCTGCGCAGCCGGCCCAGCAGGTCCACGGGCAGGTCCGCGAGCAGGAACGAAAGCCGGGTCACGTCATACCCGGCGTCGAAGACGACCAGGATGCCCAGGTCGCCCTCACGCCAGTGCCCAGCAGCGATCAGCCGGGTGACGACGTCCCGGACCTGGGCGGCGGTGACGGCGGTCTCATCGTCATCCGGGCCAAGGCGGACCGCATCCAGCACCGCGGTCCAGGAGGTCCGGCCGCTCTCCAGGGCGGCGATCACCGAGTACGGCCAGCCCGGGATCATCTGCGCCTGCCCCTTCCCCCGCCCATAGACGTGGCAGAACAACCGCTCCGGGCTGGTCACCGCGCCCGGCCGCAGCCAGTTACTCACATCGGCGGCCAGCACCAGCCGCCCATCCGCCGCACGTGGTAACGGCAGCCCCGCCAATGACCGGCGCAGCCGCCTGATATCGATCCGCCCGCGGTTCACCGCGTCATACAAGGCGCCGTGACCGCGCCGGTGCTCAGGCGCCAGCGACAGCCCGGCCAGGGTCTGCACCGGCCCGTCCGCGCACAGCACCGCATCAGCCAGCTCAAACAGGGCATCCGCCCGCGCCGTGAAACAGCGGTAAAGCTCACCGCGGAAGGCCGCTAGCCGCTCCCGCGCCCGATCGCCTTCCAGCCGCGGCTCGACCCCCGGCTCCAGCCACGCCATACTGAACGCCACAGCCACCGCCATCATCTCTGGGCTCTTTGGAAGGAACCCGAAGATGATCACGCGGTGGCTGTGCCATGTCATGGCGGCACGCCAGGACAAGATCACAAATCTCGGGAAAGCCGGATCCCGAGGTTAAACGGCAAGCTAAGAGGCGCGGCAATCGGCTTCCGCCATCTCAACTCCGATTTCCCGTACCTGCTCGACCTCCCGCAGAGCGAGATCGAGGCGCTGCTCGCCGCCCGTGCCATGGACCTGGGCGCCCAGATCAGCTGGTCGCGGCAGGCGGTGGGGGTGGAGCAGGATGACGCGGAAGTGCGGGTGACGCTGGCGGACGGCGCGGTGATCCGCGGCGGGTACCTGGTGGCCTGCGACGGCATCCGCAGTTTCGTGCGGGAGTCGCTGGGGATCCCGTTCCCCGGCGCCGAGAACCCCGGCTCGGTGATCCTCGCCGACCTCACGCTGGACGCGCTGCCCATGGACGACGCCTACGGGCACCTGTCCCGCCGCGGCATGCTGCTGGTCTTCCCGCTCCGGGACGGCTCGTGCCGGGTGGTCCTGTACGACTACTCCCGGGCGGAGGTTCCGGTGACCGAGCCGGTCGCCATGGCCGAGGTCACCGCCAGCCTGGCCCGGGTCACCGGCCGCGACTTCGGGCCGCGGGACATGTACTGGTCACGGCGCTACCGCAGCCAGAGCCGGCAGGCCTCCCAGTACCGGGTGGGCCGGGTGTTCCTGGCGGGCGACGCCGGCCACACCCATTCGCCCGCCGGGGCACAGGGCCTGAACGCGGGGCTGCAGGACGCGTTCAACCTCGGGTGGAAGCTCGGCGCCGCGGTCAACTGCTGGGCTCCGGCCTGGCTGCTCGACACCTATCATGCCGAACGGCATCCCGTGGGGGCCGCCGTCCTCGAGCTCGCTCGCCGGCAGTTCCGGCGCAACACCGCCCGGACGGTAACCGGCCGGGCGGCGCGCTGGCTGGCGCAGCGGGCGGTCGCCCCGCTGCCAAGCGTCCAGTCCCAGCTCGCCCAGACCTATTCGGGCACGGCGATCCGCTATCCGGCCGGGGACGGCGCCCATCCGCTCGCCGGGGCGAGGCTGCCCCGCGCCCACGTCAGCACGGCGGACGGCTCGCTGGCGCGGATGTATGAACTGTTCCACGGCGGGCGGTTCGTCCTGCTGGACAGCGACTGCCCCGGTGGCCTGCCGCGCCAGGTCCGGGCTGTCGCGTGCCGCGGGTGCAGTTCGCGCCTGCCGGCTGCCATGCTGGTCCGGCCGGACGGCTACGTGGCCTGGGCCTCCGGTGAGCACGATCCGGTGCTGCGCCAGGACGAGGTGCGCCGCGCGGTGGCGCACTGGTGCAGCCCGGGCTGACCCGAGGCCGGGCGATTCACGGCCGGCTGACTCCACGGCCGGGCGGCCGGCGGGCGGGCTGGGCCATAGTGGCGGCGGAAGGGCGGTTGAGCGCATGGGGCAGCGTCCCCGGGTGACCGTGGTGGGCAGCCTGAACACCGACATCTCGCTGGCGGTGCCGCATCTGCCCGGGCCGGGGGAGACGGTCCTGTCGGCGGCGGCCGCGGTCATCGGGGCGGGCGGCAAGGGGGCCAACCAGGCGGTGGCCGCCGCCCGGCTGGGCGCGGCGGTGCGGATGGTCGGCTGCTGCGGCGACGACGAGTTCGGCGCCCGGCTGCGGGCGGGGCTCGCGGCCGAGGGGGTGGACGCCGGCGGGGTGCGGGTGGTCGCCGGCGCAGCCTCCGGGGTGGCGCTGATCACCGTGGACGGCGCGGGCGAGAACACGATCGCGGTGGCGGCGGGCGCGAACGGCCTGGCCGGGGCGGACGAGGTCGCCGCGGCGTTCGCGGCTCCGTGCGAGGCGCTGGTGGCCTCGGCCGAGATCCCGGCCGGGGTGCTCGCCGGGGTGCTGGGCCGGGCGAGCGAGGCAGGCCTGTTGTGCGTGCTGAACCTGGCTCCGGCGCCGGACGGGGCGGCCGGCCTGCTGGCCCGCGGCGTGGACTGGCTGGTGGTCAACGAGCAGGAAGCGGCGGCGGTGCTGGGACGCCCGGTGACGGGACCGGACGCCGCGGCCGGGCTGGCCGGGCTCGGCGCCAGGAACGTGGTCGTCACCCTGGGCGCGGCCGGGGCGGTGCTGGCCCGTGCGCCGGGTGCGGCCGGCGCGGCGGCCGGCGTGACGGGCGTGCCCGGGTTCCGGGTGGCGAGCGTGGACAGTGTCGGCGCCGGTGACGCGTTCGTGGCGGCGCTCGCCGTCGCACTGGCGGCCGGGGTCGGGCCGGCCGATGCGGTGCGGGCCGCGTGCGCGGCGGGGGCGGCGGCCACCACCCGCCGCGGCGCGCAGGCCGCGCTGCCGGGCCCGGCCGACGTGCTGGCCGCGACCGGGATGGCCTGGCCGGTGAGGGGACCTGCGTGAAGACACCCCCGGGAGCGGGGGGAGCTCACCGGGGGTGTCTACATGCGGCGCTGGTGTGCCGGTCGCCTCCTCGGCGAGTGGCACAACGCGGCTCCAGCCGAACGGTAGTCCGCGAAGGCTAAGGTGGTTGCGGCCCGGGGGACACGAACACACCAGCGATGATTGACAACGCGGCCGCCCCGGGTGCTATTCCGCTTCGGGGGCCCTGTCACCGGGCCGGCGCCGGGCGGCGTCCCCGGCCGGCATCGTGCCATCCAGGTGGGCGTCCGGGGAGGGCGGATGGGCCTACCGCGCTGGCCCGAGGGATAGTGTGTGAAGTCACATTTCGGGGTGGTGCGAGGAGTAGCTGACGGTGGCTGGGGACCAATCCCTGATCGGCTCCATCGGCGTTGTCATCGTTGCCACGCGCGGGAAAGCCGGCCCCGGTGAGGTGCTGCTCAAGATCCGCGGAGGCACGGAAGCCTACCTCGCCTGGTCCCCCGAACCGATCCCCCGGGGCGCGACCGTGCTGGTCATCGAAACCCGCGGCACGCGAACGGTGGACGTGAGCGAGTGGACGGACCCGCTCAACCCCTTTCCTGATGATGCTTTTCCTGACAATGCTCGCTAAAGGAGCCTGACCATGCTCGGTTACCGAGTCCCCGCCCCCGACCAGGCCATGCTGATATCCGGCGGCAGACGCTGGCGGGGTGCCGCCGGCGCACCGTTCCGGGTCGTGGTCGGCCACGGCGCTTTCGTGCTCCCGTTCTTCCGCAAGGCCCGCTACCTCACGCTGGCGATGTGCGAGTCCGAGGTGGCCGAGACCTGTGTCACCCGGCAGGGCATCTCGCTGAACGTCCGGTCGGTCATCGCGTTCAAGGTCGGCAACGACGACGAGAGCATCGTCAACGCGGGCCAGCGGTTCCTGTCCGACCAGGACCAGATGTCCACCCTGACGGGCCGGATCTTCGCCGGCCACCTGCGCTCGATCATCGGCTCGATGACCGTCGAGGAGATCGTCACCGAACGGCAGAAGCTGGCGACTGAGGTTCTCGACGGCTCCAAGGCGGAGATGGCCAAGATCGGCCTGACCGTCGACTCGCTGCAGATCCAGTCGATCGACGACATGCAATCCGGCTACATCGACGCGATGGCCGCGCCGCACAACGCCGCGATCCAGCGCCAGGCGCAGATCGCGCAGGCGCAGGCCACCCAGCAGGCCGCCGAGGCACAGCAGGAAGCCCAGCGCAAGCAGGCCGAGTACGCCCGGCAGACGGCGGTCGTGCAGGCCCAGTACAAGGCCGAGATCGACCAGGCGCAGGCGAAGGCGGCGCAGACCGGGCCGCTCACCCAGGCACAGGTGCAGATGGAGGTCATCAACGCCCAGGCCGAGCTGGCCCGGCGGCAGGCCGAGCTGCGCGAGCGCCAGCTGGTCGCCGAGGTGGTCAAGCCGGCCGAGGCGGAGGCCGAGAAGGTCCGCATCCTGGCCAAGGCGGACGCGGAGCGGATGCGGATCCTGGCCGACGCGGCCGCCTCGAACGACCGGGTCTCGCTCGACCGGATGCTCATCGACCAGCTCCCGCAGATCGTCAAGGAAGCGGCCGGCGGCCTGGCCGGCGCGAACGTCAACGTGCTGAACGGAGCCGAGGGCCTGAGCGAGCTTGCCGCGGGCCTGGTCGGCCAGGGCCTGACCATCCTGGAGTCCGTGAAGCGGAACCTGGCCACCACCGACAACGGCCCGGCGGCGGACGGCCCGGCGGAGCCGACCGCCCGGGGCGCCATCGGCGGCTCCGCCGACGGCAAGCCTGCCGGCTAACCGTCCAGATCGGGCTGGTCGAGGCGGAGCCGGCCAGGGTTGAGCACACTACTCGGCCAGCATCTAGCACGGAGTAGTACTGGTGCTGCCTGGAAAGCTACGCCTCGATAACCGTCAGGCCCGCTAGCCCGGCGAGCGGACGGAAGTCGTCGTCCTGGGTAATCACGGGCAGGTGGCGGCTGGCTGCAGTGGCCGCTATCCAGAGGTCGTTGACGTTGACCCGGCGGCCGGTCTCCGCCAAGCGTGCCCGCATCCGCCCCCACATGATGGCGGCTTCTTCCTCGATCGGGAGCACGAGCATGTCCGCGACCGCGTTCAGGGTGGCCAGCCGCCTCGCGCGCACCTCGGTATCCGCCGCCGCCAGTACCCCTGCATGCAGTTCGGCGAGAGTCACCACCGATATCGCTGACTCGTCGGGAAGGACGGACTCATCAAGCGGCTGTCCGCTCTCGCGGGCAATGAACACGCTGGTGTCCAGTACTCCGCGCGTCGGCCCATTCAACGGATGGGGCCCAGGTCGGCGGTCGTGTCACCGGCCAGCCGGGCGAGATCGCTTTTCAGCCCGGGATCGGCCTGGGCGGTCCGTAGCCTCGCAGCGAGTTCGGCGCGTGGCATCCATCGGCGCCGCGGCTTCGTGACAGGTGTCAGGCGCGCCACCGGGCGCCCCCTGAGCGTGATCACGATGTCCTCACCTTCCTGGACCCGGCGGAGTACTCCGGCGGTGTCGTTCCGGAGATCGCGAGTGGGCACTTCTGTCATGCGACGATTGTAGCACTCTCGTAGCACAATCAAAGGTTACGCCGGCCCTTCCTCGGCTGCGGCTGTCCGGCCTGGACGGTGGAGACCCTCCGCGATGAACTCGGCGGATCGTGACGGCTTGCGGGACTGATCACGCTTGTGGCGAGGGGATGGCGGCCATATGGGAGGCTGCGGGGATGATCTTCCTGGTTGCCGCATGCGTGGTGGCGGCGGCAGCCTGGGTGTACCTGGTTGCCGGGCATGGCGGGTTCTGGCGGACGGATGTCCGGCTGCCCGGGCGGGCTGACGCGCCTGACCCAGTTCAGTGGCCAAGAGTGGTGGCGGTGGTGCCGGCCCGGGACGAGGCCACGATCCTGCCGGAGACGCTGCCCACCGTGCTGGCGCAGGAGTACCCGGGGCCGTTCTCGGTGGTGCTGGTGGACGACGCCAGCACCGACGGCACCGGGGCGGTCGCCGCGGCGCTGGGCGGGAGCGCCGCGCTGCGGGTCGTCAGCGGCAGCCCGCCGCCGGCGGGCTGGGCGGGCAAGGTGTGGGCGATGGCGCAGGGGGTGGCGGCGGCGGGGGACTGCGGCTACCTGCTGTTCACCGACGCCGACATCGCCTTCGAGCCGGGGACCCTGACTGATCTCGTGCGCGCCGCCGTCGCCGATGACCGGGCCCTGGTCTCGCAGATGGCCCTGCTGCGCGCGGAAACCAGCTGGGAACGATGGATCGTCCCGGCCTTCGTGTACTTCTTCGCCCAGCTGTACCCGTTCCGGCGGGTCGGTCAGCCCCGCTCCCGGACCGCAGCGGCGGCCGGCGGCTGCATGCTGGTGCGCCGTGAGGCGCTGGCGACGGCCGGTGGCCTGGAACGCATCGCGGGCGCCCGGATCGACGACGTCGCCCTGGCCCGGCTGCTCAAACGCGGGCCGGCCCGGGCGCGCTGCTGGCTCGGCTTCACCACCAGCGTGCACAGCCGCCGGCCCTACCCCGGCCTGGGCAGCCTGTGGGACATGGTCGCCCGCAGCGCCTACACCCAGCTGCGCTACTCGCCCGCCCTGCTCGCGGGAACCGTCGCCGGCCTGTGCTGGCTCTACCTGCTGCCGCCGACGGCCGCGATCGGCGGCCTGGCGGGGGTCGTAGCCAGCGGCGGCCCGGCGGCGTGGTGGTGCCTGTCCGCTGGCCTGGCCGGCTGGGGGCTGATGACGCTCACCTATGGTCCGGTGCTCCGCCTGTACGGGCTCTCTCTATGGCGCGCCCCGTGCCTGCCGCTGATCGCGGCGTTCTACACCGCCATGACAGTGGACTCGGCGCGCCGTCACCGCGCGGGCCGGGGCGGTGAGTGGAAGGGCCGCGCTGTCGGGGGCGGGCCGCTTCCGGGCTGAGCGCACTATTTGTCCCGTTTCCCGGCCCACGTTTAGCCGGCCGGCCGTGTCGCTGAGGGCAGTTTTCTCCCTGTGGACTGAGGTTTCAAGCCTGCTTAACCAGGTTATTGTCACTGTTAGTTACAAGGAGGCCACGCGTGGTAAGGTTCTCCTGGACTTAAACGGGGGGCGGGGGCTCAGCGCAAGCGGGACCACCACAGAGGCAGTCCGGGATGGCCTCACCCATCACCGCCCCAGGCCACCAGTTGGCCGTCGTCGGCCCGGCACTCGAAAAGGAAGGATCCGTCCGATGCGCAGACGCATCACGAAGGCGCTTGTCGCCGCCGCGGCGGCAGGCACCACGATCACCACCATGGGTCTCGCAGCGGCGGGATCCGCGGGCGCGGCGACCACTGCCGCGTCAGTGCCGCACCACTTCAACGCGGGGCCGTCCGGTGCCCCGATGCGCTTCACGCCTCCCTGCAATCAGGTCGGTGGGTTCTTCACAACCGTCGATAATGGCGGTTGCTCCGGGTACGCGGCCACCGGGCGGAACTTCCGTTACGCGTCGGCAGTGATCACGGTGCCAACGACCGCACCAAATGGAGCGCTCCCCAGGCTGTCGCGGCGTTGGGCGCGACGATCACGGCCCTGGGATTGACCGCGGCCGGATCCGCGGACGCGGCGATGGTGTGGCCGACGGCTGGAGCCGTCCACCGGCTCTTGGCAGCCTCGGGGGGCCCGCCGACCTATACGCCGTCCTGCACGAAGGCCGTCGGGTTCACCAGCATCGACTCCACTTCGCCTATCTATACCGGTCTATACCGGCGGTTGCGCAGGCTATGTCAGCAGCGGGCGGGACTTCCGGTACGCTCAGGCGCTCATCACGCTCCCCCCGTCCGGGATCGTCACCGTGGGCAGCAACCCCGTCCCGACCTTGGATATAGGGCTTACCAGCAGCGATTCCGCAGCCGTGGCAGGGCTCACGACCTGCGCGGGCTACCTGAGTCTGTTCGGAACCGACCCCTGTGGTCAGAACGGCATTACTGACTGGGTAGCGTTCGGCGTCTTCCTCTGGAACAACGGCAGCAGCATGGCGATCGAGAATTTCCCGGTCGGGCCGAGCGTCACTCCGGGCACCGGTGTGCTCTTCAGCATCTATGGCTACCAACCTGGGAACTCGCTCCACTTCACCGTCGCATTCGGCCCCACCAGCATCGTTCCGACAACACACGCGTTCACGCTCGACGCACACGGCGCGGTCTTCAACCACGCGTCCGCGCTGGTGGAATTCAGTGCCTGCGCCTCCTCCCCTCCCACGGTGAGAGCTCAGGCTCCGATCAACTGCGACCAGGTCCCCGGCTCGGCGCCAGCCACGGACCTCCGGCTCACGCAGTTCTTCAGGGGGGCGTTCACCACGGCCAACGGCCAGCGGGGCACCTTCAGGGGGCCGTGGGCGCTGAACCCGGCCATCCTCACCAGCCAGGGTGACCCGCCGCCGGGGAACCAGTTGCAGGTCGAGCCCGCGTTCCTGTGGAACGACGGAATGGGCAACGGCCCTGGTGACGCCTTCGGCGTCTGGTGGCGCCACAACGCCTGACCCGCTGGGCGCCGACGCAGGGCACGGGCCATTCCGGCCATGATCGTGGTGGGTTCTATGCCTCCCACGCATAGAACCTGCGCACCCCGGACAACCCGGGTCAGATCGTGATGTCTCACCATCCATCGAGTGTCCTCGCTTGCTTCCGGTCCGAACGGTTCTACTATCAAGCCGTAGGGGGTGCGCATGTGCGGCTACAACCGAAGATCTGCTTGCGTTCCCCGACAACCGAGCCCGCAGCATCGCGGGAGTATCCAAGGGACGCCAGCGCTACTGGGAGCAAATCGGCCTGGTTGTCCCGTCGATCAGGCGGCAACTCGGCGCACGCAGCAACATCCGCCTGTACAACTACCAGGATCTTCTGGCCCTTCTGGTCGTCAGTGCGCTGCGTACTGAACGAGGAATGTCACTCCAGCACATCCGGCGGGTTGTCGAGCACCTGCGCGCACGCGGTTATGAGTCCCCACTGCGTCAACTGAAATTCGCCACGATCGGCCAAGAGATCTACTTCCAGCACCCCGACGGCGAATGGGAGGGCGACCTACGGCCCGATCAGATCGTCATCGAGGAGACGCTGCACCTAGACCCGCTGCGGCTACGGATCGCCAACGCGGTGAAGCGGTCAGAGCAGGTCGTCGGCCATGTCGAGAAGCGCCGGGGAGTACACGCAAGCGCCCCGGTCTTCGCCGGCACGCGTATCCGGGTCTCGACAGTGCAGGACTATCTGCTACACGGCTACAAGACCGCGGCCATCTTGGAAGCGTTCCCGGACCTAGAGGCGGCAGATGTTGACACAGCCCGGCAGTTGCTCACCGCGGCCGGGTAGTGCACTTCCTCTTGGATCACGACGTAGACGCCGCAGTGGGCCGGATGCTACGGCAGCAGCGACATACCTGCGAGACAACTGGCGCTGTCGGACTGGCCACTGCCTCGGATGACGACCTGACCGTTTGGGCGTCCAGCCACAGGGCCGCACTCGTGAGTCACGACACGGAGTTCATGCGGCGCCGCATGAACAACGCCATCGGTCATCACGTGTGGCTCCGCTGCGATGCCTGGGAAGCCAGTGACGTCCTCCAATCGCACTTAGCCGAGGTCGTAGCCCGGCTCAATGCCCGTCCTGACCTGACAATCCGGGTATCCAAAAATGAAGGGCTCGTGGACTCCTCCGACTGGGAGTAAGTAACCACGACCTGAGCCGCGCCCTGCGCGGTCGGCAGCGCGAGGGAGGCGGGATGGCGGGCCGGCTGGCAGAGGTCGCACCGGGGGTGCTGG
Organism: uncultured Actinomycetes bacterium; assembly: GCA_963741615.1. GTDB lineage: Bacteria > Actinomycetota > Actinomycetes > Streptosporangiales > Streptosporangiaceae > UBA9676. Next base: position 119,206 of record CAVUIU010000008.1, on the reverse strand, counting down.
TCGCCACCAGCGAGAAGTACTTGACCACGAGCACGGTCGTCGCCGCCCCGGGTGGCGGCTGCCTGGTCATCGACCCCGCCATCACGGTCGCCGACCTCGCCGCACTGGCCGCGGAACTGGCAGCCCGCGGCCTGCGGCCGCGGGCGGGGTTCTCGACCCACCCGCACTGGGATCACGTGCTGTGGCACCAGGACCTCGGCGAGGTGCCGCGCTACGCCGCGCCGGCCGCGGTCCACATCGCCGAGACCAAGCGGGACGCCATGGTGGCCGGCGTGCAGGAGGACGCGCCCGGCCACGACATGGCCCTGTTCGGCCGGCTCGTGCCCATGGACCCGGCAGCCACCGAGATCGGCTGGGACGGCCCGCAGGCGCGGGTGGTGACCCACAGCGGGCACAGCCCGGGCCACACGGCGCTCTTTCTGCCCGCGACCGGCACCCTGGTCGCCGGGGACATGCTCTCCGACGTCGAGATCCCGCTGCTGGACCTGATCGGGGCCGACCCGCTCGGCGACTACCGGGCCGGGCTGGAGAAGCTGGCGGCCCTGCCCGGCGTGCGCCAGGTGGTACCCGGCCATGGCCACGTCGGCGACGCCGCCGAGTTCGGCCGCCGGGTCGCAGCGGACCTGCGCTACCTGGACAACCTGGCGCGGGGCGAGCCGTTCGGCGACCCGCGGCTCACCCACGACTGGCTCCGGCGCGATCATGAAACGCAGCTGCGCTTCGCCGCGCGCCGCTGACGAACGGGACGCTGAACGCCGGGACGCCGGATCCCGGCTGGCCAGGTACACCCGCAGGTTCACGGTGCCCGTGGTCACGCCCGCTGTCCCGAAGCGCCTGGCCGGCACCGCCCACGACGGATGGGTGCCCGGAACCGGGACCCGCGGGCCCGCCGCCTGCGCGGGGCTATCCCAGGCGAGGCCGCCCAGGATGAGTGCCGCCGACGGCGATGACGGCACTGGCGGCCCGCACGGCCCGCACCCCTGTCACGCCCCGCATCCGGTCTCCCCCCTCGCTCAGCCATGAACCATGTCGATTACGAATAGCAATCGTGAGATTACCCATAGTTACGACACGTGACACCCACGGCACCGGCGGTCAGCCGGCGGCGCCGTCCTGCCGCCAGCCGTACGTCACAGCACGATGACGGTGGTCCAGCCGAGGCTGCCGCGCGGGCCGGCGGCGGTGATCCGGTAGTAGCCGGGGGCCGGGAACTTCACGCGGAACGACGCCCTTCCCCCGGTCAGCGTGACCGAGGCGGGGAAACCGGCCGCCACCCCGGCCGGCGGGGTCAGGGTGAGGTTGACCGGCCCGGACAGCGAGCGGTCCAGGGTCAGCCCGCCGGTCTCCGCCTCCAGGTTGATCCGCAGCCAGTGGCCCGCGCGTGGCGCCTTGACCTCCAGCACGTCGCTGCGGCCGTGGAACCCGATCGTGTCGGCCGGGGCTACCGGCAGCCGCGGCGGCGGCAACGCGCGCTGGCGGAAGTCGAACGCGCCGAGCAGATCGTTCTGTGCCGCGTTCAGGGGGGTGAGCGGCGGCAGGTTCCACAGGTGCTGCATGAACGACAGGACGGAGATGCTGGTGGACCGCTGCCAGTAGGAGCCCCGGCGGGCCCACGGGCTCACGATGACCAGCGGGACCCGGGTGCCGTACCCGCGCGCCCGGGGCGGCCCGACGTGGTCCCAGAAGCCGCCGCCCTCGTCGTAGGTGATGAAGATCGCGGTCGACCCCCAGTAGCGGCTGCGGGCGACGGCGCTGACCAGCTGCCCGAGCCAGGCGTCGCCCTGGCCGATGTCCTCGCGCGGCTCCTCGCTATAGCCGATGCCGGGCCGGACGAAGGAGAAGGCGGGCAGGTGGCCGCGGGCCAGGTCGGTGAAGAACCGGCTGCCGGTGGTGAGGTCGCGGGCGTGCCCGGGCGGGATGATCTGCTGCCAGACCGTGCCCCGCAGGATCCACCGGGGCAGCGCGTAGTAGATCTTCCAGCTCCGGCCGTGCGCGGTCAGCTCGTCGAAGATGGAGTACCACGCCTTCGGGTGGGGGTCGGGCTGGTTGGAGTACCAGCCGTGGGCGGTCCCGTTGAGCGCCATCAGCACGTTGGGCCCGGTCGGGCCGACCACCGGCTGGAAGTTGCGGCCAGCGAGTTCGTAGCTGCTGGCCAGGTACCGCAGGTCAGGATCGAAACCGGGGCCGAACGTGGTGATCGCCTGGACGCCGAACGGGGGGTCGGTGAAGCGGTCCATGAGGTAGCCCCGGCCGGGCCGGAAGTCCATCGCGCCGAACTCAGCCGCCCGGCTGTTGTCGATGCCGCCCTGGACGTCGCCCTCGTTCGGGGGGGCGGAGACCGGCTGGGTGCCGCCGGGGGCACCGGCCGGGGGGAACAGGTTGTCGAAGGTGTGGTTCTCCAGCATGATCTCGACAACATGCGTGACCGGCGCGCGGGCCGCTGGCACCCGTGCGATGTGCACGGCCGGGCCGGCCCCGCCCACCACGCAGGCCAGTGCCGCCGACAGGCCAGTCAGTCGGGTTGTCGCCCGCATGAGCCCCCCCGGTGCTCAACGGATCTGCCGGGCTGGTCCCCATCGGCCCGGACTGTCCAGCGCATGATCAACAGCGGCAGACATCCCCGGACCTGCCCTGCCCGGCGGGGCCGCAAACCGGCCGGTGGCGCGCTGCCCGGCTGGTTCCCTCCGCGCGCTGTCCCGCTGCTTGGCCGCCCCGACGGCGGCCGGTCAGGGCGTCAGCCGGTAGCCGTAGTGGGTCATCAAGGGGGAACACACCGTGGTCACGGCCGCCCGGTCGACCCGGTGCAGCCGCGAACGCCATTCGGTGTCCTCGCGCAGCCGGACCGGCCCGGTGCGGAAACGGTTGTTGTTGCCGCCGACGGTGTGCGTCGGGTGCATAGTCACGGTGCGGGGGTCGTCAGGATCGGTGGCCAGCCGCGCGGGGCGGCCAGCCAGTTCCGCCAGTGCCTCCACCGACTCACGTGGCTGCAGGACGAAATCCTCGTACCGCAGCAGCTCCGAGCGGGCCGGGCCCGCGGCCCGGCGGACGGCGGCGCCGGCCATGTTGCCCACCGACCAGCTGAAAGCCCCGTAGGCGCTCTGCCGCCACCGGCTCCCGACCACCGGCTCGCCACCGGCCTGATTCCGCAGGAGGGAGTACACCAGTCCGCGCGGATCGCGGACGATCTGCACGAAGGTGGCATCGACCTCCGGCATGAGCAGCAGCAGAGCCGCGTCGGTGGGCTCCTTGGACGAATCGACGATGACGTCCGCGCCAGTCTCGCTGGCGATGGCGCGGTAAAGGCGGGCCATCCGGTCCGCATAGCGGGCAAGCGGGCCGTCAGCCGGCAGGCCCTGTCCACGGCGGCGCAGCAGCCCGCCGACCCGCAGCCAGGTGTGGTACTCGTGCAGCGCCTCGCGCTGGTCCCGCCACATGTCCCGCGCCGCCCGGACCCGGTCCTCACCGTCGGTGAACGTCGAGTCCAGGATCCGGCTCCAGACCGGGCATTCCTGGATGGGTTCACCGCAGCCGCACCGGTAGTCGGAACGGGTCAGCTTGGGCCACAGGGAGCGCAGCTCACCCACGGCGAAGTACCCGTCGAGCTGGCCGACCATGTTGCTCAGCACCGTGGTGCCGCTGTGGTAGATACCCAGCACGTAAAGAACCCGGAGGTCACCGGCGGACATTCTCACCACTTAGGCCGAGCTCGAGGCTGACGGTTGGGGCTTGCGCAGGCCACTCAGGATAGTCAGCCGCCAGGCTGCGCGGCCACCTGCGGTTGGGACGGCGGCCTTCCGATCAGCTCGATGAGACCCAGCACGATCAGCAGCACGATGGCGATCACCAGCGCCGTGACCCAGGTCGGCTGGCCCCAGAAGATGAACACCAGCGCCGCGATCGCGACCGCGGCGATCCGGAGCGCCCGGCGGTGGGTGTAGGTCCACCGGCCGGCCGGCCCGGTGCTCAGGCCCGCGTGCTCACCGCTGCTGCGTATCCAGGCGAATCCGCGTTCAAACGCGCCGCGGGTGCGGACCGCGGTGACCGACGGCCCGGTGAAGAACGCGGCGATCGCGACGATCAGCCCGACCACCAGCAGCACCCGCAGCCCGTCCCGGAGGAACCGGACCAGCGTGTCGTACAGGACCGCCGCCGCGTCGGCGGGCAGCACGCTGGACGGCACGCTGCCCAGGTAGATGCCGCGGAATATCGTCAGCCCCAGGCCCAGGACCAGCATGGACGCGGCAAAGCCGAGTCCCGCGCCGATCAGGGCCCGCCGGTGGCGGCGGGCTACGTACACCCCCAGGCCCAGCAGGACCAGGGTGAGGATCGGCAGCACGATCTTGAGGTCGTTCAGCAGCCGGTACCCCGTCTGGGCCTTGACCAGGTACTTGGCGGAGAACAGGGCGAGCGTCGGATTGACATAGGGGATCTTCTGCACGATCGTCAGTCCCCGGGCGGCCAGGCGCTGCTTGACGATGTTGATGAACGGGCCCAGGTTCAGTACCACCTGGTTGTTGCTGATCGTGATGGCGCCGTTGCCCTGCCCGGACAGGGCCTTCACCAGCTGGGCGTGAACCGCCTTGTTGACCTGGACCCACAACTGGGCGACCTGCGGGCTGGCGACGATCTTGGCTACCTGGGTGTGGATGAACCCGTTGACGGCGCCGGCGAGCTGCCCCGAGAAGGTATTCAGCAGCGCACCGACCCGCGGCAGCCCGCGCTGGTTCAGCGCGGTGGCCGCCTGCGTGGCCAGGCCCTTCACGTTGAGCTTGGCGTCGATCTCGGTGGAGATCTTCTCCGTCAGGGCACGCTGGACCGACGGCTCGTGGATCAGCGGCTCGACGTTGGCGACGTAACGGCTGGTGTCCGACACCTGGTTGGCCGTCCACACCGCCACCACCGACAACGGCGCGAGCACACACCCCAGGACAATCAGCACCACCGAGACCGGGGCCCGCCAGCCGTTGTGCTTGCGGCTGGCGGGTGCGGCCGGATGGTCCTGGCCGCCGTGAAGCTGCGCGACCTCCGCGCGCAGGCGCTCCACTTCGGCCCGCTCGGCGGCGGCCTCCGCGCGCAGGCGCTCTATTTCGGCCTGCTCGGCGACGGACGGTTTACCGGGTTCCGTGCCCGCTTTCCCGCCCGCGGCGAGCTTGGCGCTCTCGCCCGCGGCTGGCGGGGCGCCCTTGCCGGCAGTTGGCTTGGCGCCCTCGCCCGCGGCCGACGGGGCGCTCTCGCCCGCGGCCGGCTGGGCGCCCTCGCCCGCATCCCGCTTCGCACCGCCGCCGTCGGCGGGTTTGCCCGCGCCCGGAGCGGAATCAGGCCCGCGCCCCGAGCCTGCGTCAGACGCGGTCATCTCTCGCCACCTCCGTCGTTGGGGTACATCCCGTCCGGGAACCGGCTGCCATGTGTGCTACGAGGCGGCTGACCCGCCCCCGTGCAGGGCGTCCTGGAGCTCCTTCTCGCCTTCCTTGGACAGGGAGGTCTTGAGGACCGTGCCGCCGTACTTGCTCATCGCCTCGACGGCTTTGTCGGGTGTCACCTTCTCCACCATCAGGAACAGCGCCGAGGTGCCGGGCTTGAGCATGTCGCGCACCTGCTCCTCGAACTGCTTGTCGATGCCCATCTTGGCCGCCTTGCCCATCAGGGCGCCCAGCCCGGCGCCGATCGCCAGGCCGAGGACTGGGACGAAGAACAGCAGGCCGAACAGCAGCCCCCAGAACATGCCCCAGGTCGCCCCGCCGCCGACGGCGTGATGGCTGGTGTGGACGTGGTACTTGCCCTCGTTGTCCCGCACGATCACCGCGATCGCATCCGGCTCGATGATCAGATCCCTGGCCAGCCGGCGTGCCTCGTCGGCGGCGGCTTCCGCGGTTGCCTCATCCGGGTATCCGATGGCGATCAGGTCAGACATGGTGTTCCTCTTCCCTCATGCGTGCCTCTCGTATCCTCGCGTCGCCCACCATCCCACCAGCCCGGACGGCGGTTCGCCCCACCCATGAGGGGTTAAATCTGTTCTGTACCGGTCGCGGCGGAACTGCTACTATGCGCGCCTGGATAGTGTGCGCGAGCGGGACGATCCGTCTGGGAATGAACGGTCGCCCCTACAGGGGTCGGGGTCCGTTCTGGCGCGCGCGTCCGCGGGCGCCGATCCGCAGGTGCCGCTGGAGAGTAAGCTCCACGCACCTGTGCCGCGTCACGGATGGGTGGAACGGCCCGAGCTTGTCGAGGTCCTCGCGAAGGCCGAGGCCAAGCTCCTCCTCGTTGACGCCCCGGCGGGCTACGGCAAGACCACGCTGGTGGCGCAGTGGCGCGGCAGTGCCATCGAGGGCCGGCCGTTCGCCTGGGTCTCACTCGACCCGGACGACAATGACCCGGTCAGGTTGTGGACCTATGTCATGCACGCGCTGCAGCGTGCCTGCCCGGAACTCGGCGTCCGGCCCCTGCTGGAAGCGCTCCGTGCCAAGCCCGACATCAGCGGGGCCATTCTCCCGGTCCTGGTGAACGAGCTCGCCGCGCTCACGGCACCGGTGGTGCTGGTCCTGGACGACTATCACCGGGTCAAGGAACGCAGCTGCCACGGCCAGGTTGAGTACCTGCTCCACCATCTGCCGCCCACGGTCCAGGTGGTGCTGACCACCCGGGCCGACCCGCCCCTGCCGCTCGCCAGGCTGCGGTTGACCGGGGACATGGCCGAGATCCGGATGGGCGGGCTGCGGTTCACTCCCGCCGAGGCCTCGGAGCTCATCAGCCGCACGGCCGGGGTCCGGCTCAGCGATCCTGATCTCGTGGCACTGGTGGGACGGACCGAGGGCTGGCCGGCCGGGGTCTATCTGGCCGCGCTCTCTCTTCGGGGCCACCCATCCCCCGGCGACTTCGTCCGCCAGTTCAACGGTGACAGCCGCTACATCGCCGACCTGCTGATCGAGGAGGTGCTGAGCCGCCAGCCTGCCGACATCCGCCATTTCCTCGCCCACACCTCGATCCTGGGCCAGTTCAGCGCCCCGCTCTGCGATGCCGTGCTGGACTCCACCAACGCCGCGGAGATCATCGGGACGCTCGAACGGGAGAACCTCTTCGTCATACCGGTTGACGAGAACCGGGGCTGGTACCGCTATCACCGGCTGTTCGCGCATCTGCTGCGCAGCCAGCTGGCCCGGGCCGAGCCCGGCGTCATCCCCACCCTGCACCGGCGGGCGGGTGCCTGGTATCAGCAGACGGGATCGGCGCTCGAGGCGATCGGCCACGCGCTCGCCGGAGATGACATCGCCGGGGCCGTGGACCTGATCGCGGGCCTGTGGTTCAGCTACGCCGACGCGGGCCGGGCGGAAACGGTCCGCGGATGGCTGCATGCGCTCGGTGACGACGTCCTCGCCGCTTACCCGCTGGCGGCGCACTGCGCGGCCTGGGCAGCGGCTCTCGCCGGCGACCGGCCGTCGGTGGAACGCTGGCTCCCGGTCATCGAGGCGGCCGATCATCCCGGGCCACTGCCCGACGGGATGCAGTCGCTGGAGTCCTCGGCGGCGATGTTGCGGGCCGTTTACGGGTTCGATGGCATCGGTGTGATGCGGCAGTCGGGCCAGCTGGCCGTGCAGCTGGAGAAGGACCCGGCGTCGCCCTGGTACGCCCTGGCGCGGGCCGGGCTTGGCTTCACCCTCCACCTGTGCGGTGAGACCGCCGCGGCGACAGCGGTTCTGGAAGAGGCGGTCGTCTGCGAATCGCCTATCCCGCTGGTACGCATGACGGCCCTGTGCATCCTCGGCCTGGTGGCGGTCGAGCAGGGAAGGCTGCTGCGGGCGGAGGAACTCGTGCGCGTGGCCAGCGAGCTCAGGGACCGGGGTGAAATCGGCGACACGCCGCAAGCCACCGTCGCCGACATGGCCGCTGGCGCGCTCCATGCCGCCCAGGGGAAGCTCGACGAGGCCAGGAGCGAGCTCGGGCGCGCGCTCCGGCTCCGGCGCAGGGTGCCCGGAATCAGCCCGTGGCCAACCCTTGAGGTGCTGCTGTTGCTGGCGGACGTCCTGCTCGAACTCGGCGATCCCGCGGCCACGGAACTGCTTGATGAGGCACAAGAACTGCTGGCCTCGTGGCCGGACGCCCCGGATGCCCAGCTTGCCCGGGTGAAGCGGCTCCGGCAGGGGGATGCCGTGCCCCAGGCATCATTGCCGGAACCGCTCACCGAACGCGAGGTCACGGTGCTCCGCCTGCTGCGGGGAACGCTCTCACTCCGCGAGATCGGGCAGGAGCTGAGCCTTTCACCGAACACGATCAAGACCCACACCAGGGTGATCTACCGCAAGCTCGGTGTGAGCACCCGGGGCCAGGCGGTCGAGCAGGGTCACCGGATGGGCCTCTGCTGATCCGTGGCAGCCATTCCCGATTCACCCCCGGGTGACCCGCGGCGGGTGATGCCGGTTCACCCCGTTGTCTGCGATGAATGATTGAGCACGGGACGGGTAGCTGGCAGCAGGCATGGTCGCCATAGCTGGCTCGTTTACCGGAGGATGCATCATGAGCACGACCATCGCCGGGCGTCGTTACCAGATCGTGGTCCGGGACGAATGCACGGACCTGCTGGCGAGCCTCATCGACACGCTCACGATCGAGTCAGGCAACGGCTGGACCTCGATGGTGGTCTCGGTGCGCGACGAATCCGAGCTCTACGGGCTGCTGGACCGGTTCGAGGAACTCGCCCTGCACATCGTCAGCCTCAACGACCTCGGGCCGTACGCCATCGCGTAGCGGTGGCGATCACAGAATCCGGAGCTCCCGGGCGCGGCGGACGGCCTCACCGCGGTGGGTCACCGCCAGCTTGCGGTAGATGCTCTTGAGATGGCTCTTGACGGTGTTGACCGAGATGAAGAGCACGGCGGCGATCTCAGCGGTGTCGAGCATCTCGGACGCGTGCCGGAGCACCTCACGCTCGCGGCTGCTGAGCGGTTCGAGCATGACCGGTGCTGACGGGCCCGCGCCGGACGGCGGGAGCGGCCCCCGGACGGGGCCCACCAGGTCGGGCCCCAGCAGATCCCGGTAGACGTGGGCCAGGTCAGAATCGGCCCGCAGCACCCGCCGGAGCCATGTTCGCTCCAGGACGAACGGCAGCCGCGCCCGCTCCGGCTCGCCGAGGCGGAGAGCGCGCTGCAGCGACCGGCGGCCGTCTGCACGCTCACCATTGCCGTAGCTGATCCGGGCCGTGGCCAGCCAGGACGCCAGCCGGACGTGATCGGGCACCGCCTCGGTGCCTTCCCGGTGGCTCGCGAGCGCGTTCCTGGCCGCCCGCGGGTCTCCCGCGGCCAGCCAGGCGTAGGCCTGCGCCACCGCCGCCTCAAGCGAGGCCGGATCGGCCCTTCCCGCCGCGTCGAGCGCGGATGTGGCGTCACCTTGCGCGGCGTGCGCACGCGATTCGAGCAGGGCCAGCCGGCACTCGAGCCAGTGGGGGAGCGGCCAGGCCTGCCGGGCCTGGTGGACGATCTCGATGACGCTGCCCGGATGGCCTTCGGCCAGGGCCTTGCGCGCGGCCACGATGCAGGCAACCGTCCCGGTCAGTTTGTCCGGGTGCAGCCGCAGGGCTGCTTCGGCCCGCTTCAGCTCGCCATGTGCCTGGCGCAGCTCGTTGCGCTCGGTATGGACGGCCGCCAGCGCGACATGTGCGGCGGCGCTGGTGGGCTCCGGCGGCCGCCCATCGTCGCTGGCTGGCGACGCCAACGCCTCTTCCGCCAGGCCCGCGGCGCGGTTCAGCCGCCCCCGCAGGGCGTTGACGAGGGCAAGATACCCCAGGCAGTCGGCGTGCTCGTGGGCGCTGTCCGGAGCCGGGGCGGTGGCGATGGCCGCCTCGAACGTGGCAGCCGCCTCGGCCAGGTGGCCGGACCATAGTTCCGCGGCGCCGCGGCTCGACAGCGCCTGCGCGGGTATCCAGGGGCACCGTGCCAGCACGGCCGCTGGCACCGCATCGAGCAGGGCCTGTGTCTCGGCCGCCGCGGCTGCCAGCGACCCCGGATCCCCGGTGCGGCGGGCCACGGCGAGCCGGATCTGCGCGGCCGCCAGCCGCGATGGCAGGGCTTCCCCGGCCGGCAGCTGGCCGAGCATGCTTTCCGCGGCGTGCAGCCAGATGTCGCAGGGATGATCCTCCGCCAGCGCCAGCGCCGCCGCGACGAGCAGCGGCTCCGGCCTGGTCCAGGTCCGCGCATAGGGCATCCGCGTGAACTCGCTGGCCAGCAGGCGGTCCTCCCGTGGCCTGATGAGCTGGCCCAGCGCCAGTTCCTCCACCACGATCCCGGCCGCCAGCTGCCAGTCCCCTGCCCTCGCCGCGTGCCGCACCGCCTCGGTGAGCGAGCCGTTCCGCCGGTACCAGCCGGCCGCCCGCCGGTGCAGTTCGGGCACCAGGCCGGGCCACTCGTGGCGCAGCTTCAAGCGCAGGACCTCGGCGAACAGCGAATGGTAGCGGTACCGGCCGGAGCCGGCCGGCTGCACGAACCCGATCGTCCGCACGAGATCGGGCAGGTCGTTCCCGGCGTGGTCATCGCTCAGCTCGTTGACGATGGCGGAGTCGAAGCTGTCCAGAATGCTCGTCCTCAGGAGCAGTTCGCGTATCCCGGGCGGCTGGGTGTTCAGCACCTCTTCCACGAGATAGCTGGCGACGGGACTGTCTTCGGTCACGAACTCCTTGATGAACTGCTCCGGGTCGGGGTGCCCGTGCAGGGAGATCGCCGCCAGCCGCAGCCCGGCGGCCCACCCCTCGGCCCGCTCGGTGAGGCACTCCAGCGAGTCCCGCGGCAAGGTGATGCCATGCTGCGCCATGAGCAGCCCGGACTCGGGGACGCTGAACGCGAGGTCGCCGGCCCGGATCTCGGTCAGCTCCCCGGTAAGCCGGAACCGGTGCAGTGGCAGGAGCGGGTCGATCCGCGAGGCGGCCATCACGTGCAGGCCCGGCTGCGCATTGCGCAGCAGGTAGGTCAGCCCCTGCAGGACCGTCCGCCCGGTCAGCAGATGAAGGTCGTCCAGGACGAGGATGACCGGCGGATCCGCCGCGGCCAGCACCGACGCGAGCTGGACGAGGAACACATGGTCCACCGTGTCCTCGCTCGCCGCCGCCCATGACAGGTGCGGCGCCGGGACGCCGGCCCGCCGCAAGGCGGTGGTGACATAGCCCCACAGGACCCCGGGCCGGTTGTCGAACTCATCGAGTGTGACCCACGCCACCGGGCCCGGGTGCTGGTTCGTGGCGGCCCACGACGCCATGGCCAGGGTCTTGCCGATGCCCGGGGGCCCGATGAGCACGGTCAGCGGGCCACCGGCGCCCTCGGCGATGAGCTGGTCGAGCCGGGGCCGCGGGATGGCGCGGTCCGGCGGGCCGGGCACCGTGATCTTGGACCGCAGGACGGACAGGTCAGCACCCGGCTGGGCGCGGGAACGTCCTGCCGAGGCCATCGCTGTGCTGATCGCCATCGGCACCCCCTGTTCCGGATGGCGAACTGTCTGGGTCACCCGCGCGGGAGGGTCCTGCCGACGGCACCACCCTGCCCCGGACCGGGATTGAACGCCCGATCAGCCTGGCTGACGGGCAGGTGAGCCGTCATCACCCCGGCCTGGTCTCACCCGGGTGAGGAATCACCCTCCATGGGTGGAGCCCGGCAGGCCGATCGGCCGCATGGTGGGCAGTGGACACCCGCGTTCTGAGCACCTGGGGGGCTTCAGTTGACTTCCCCGCATTACTACGAGATCCGCGTGGCGGGGACACTTCCACCTGAGGCCTTGCTCGATTTCGAGCAGCTCAACTCTGCCGTGGAGCCGGTCGGGACGGTGCTGCACGGCCGCCTTCCCGATCAGGCCGCGCTGTACGGGCTCCTGACCAGGCTGGAGAACCTCGGCGCCCAGGTGCTGGAGGTGCGCCGCCTCCAGGACCAGCAGCAGCCGCCTGGGGGTGACTGACCCGCGCTGCCCGCCAGGCGGCCTCGGCCTCCCCGGCCGGGGTGGACGGCGGCCCCTGGACGAACGGCCAGATCTCCTCGGCGATGGCCCGCCAGTCGGCGGTTGCGGTCAGCTCCCCGAGCAGCGCGAACAGGCCCAGGTTGATGCGCTGCAGGATCACGTAGGACCGCGGGATGCTCACATATTCCGCCACCGGGCTGCGCAGGTCGAAGAAGTGGCGCACGACGGCCGAGGCGTACTCGCCGGTGATGGTGAGGCGGCCTGGCCTGCGGATCGTCGCGTAGAAGACGCCCAGGTGATCGACGATCGTCTCGGTGCTCAGCGGCGCGTGCGGGCGCAGGAAGCCGGCGTCCTCCAGGCTGCGGCGGAACGCCTCCGGGTCGTCGTCGACGCACAGGTTGCGGGCCATCTGCATGAGCGGCTGCAGCTCGGCCGGCGTGAAGTGCTTGACCAGGCCGAAATCGAGGAAGGTGACCCGCCCGCCGCCGTGGAAGAGATAGTTGCCCGGGTGCGGGTCACCGTTGAACGCGTGGACCTCGTACAGGCTCCGGAAAACGAACCGGTAGATCGTTTCCGCGGCCAGATCGCGTTCTTCCTGGGGCCAGCCGGCGAGTTCGGCGAACCGCGCCCCGTCCGACAGCTCGCTCGTCACGACCCGCCGGGCCGACAGCTCACCGACGATCCCGGGGATGTGGATCGTGGGATGGCCGTGGTAGTAGGCGGCCAGGAGCCGCTGGTTGTCGGCCTCCCGGCGGTAGTCGAGCTCCTCGAGCACACGGTCCCTCAGCTCGGTGATGAGCGCGTCGACGTCCTGGCTGGGCGCGGTCACGCGCAGCATCCGGCGCAGCAGGGACACGTTGTCGAGGTCGGCCGCCATGGTCTCGGCGATGCCTGGATACTGCACCTTCACCGCCACCGCGCGGCCGTCGTGCGTGATCGCGCGGTGCACCTGCCCGATCGACGCGGCGGCGATGGGTACCGGGTCCCAGCTGGCAAAGGCCCGTTCCGGGGGCAGGCCAAGCTCGGATTCCACGACCCGGGCGGCAAGCGTGGCGCTCATCGGCGGGACGCTGTCCTGCAGGCGGGACAGGGTGCGGCGGACGGCGGGGGACAGGCCGTCGTTGACGTAGCTGGCCATCTGGCCGATCTTCATCAGGACGCCCTTCATCGCCCCGAGAGTGTCCGCGATATCTTCTGCGGTCTGCAGCGCCAGGTCGTTACGCAGCCGTTCACGGTTGTCGCCCGCGGCGGCGAACAGCCGCGGCGCATTGCCGGCGTAGCGCGCCCCGCCACGCGCGGCGAGCCGGAGGGCCGCAAGCCCGCGCCGGAGCCGGAGCCGGAGCGGCGCGCGCCGCGGCCGCGCCCGCGGGCGGCGTGGCTGCTCCGGCGGGCGGCGCAGCGAGGGCAGCACCGGGCGGCGCCGCACCAGGGCCAGAGCCAGGGCCGCGAGCAAGCCGCCGATCGCGGCCGCAGCGAAGGTTTTCCTCATGCGCGCTGCGCGGTGCGCATCCGGAGCGTGATCCGCTGCCGTGCCGCCAGCACGCCGGGCTCGCCGAGGAAGACGGCATCGAGGACGCCCAGCGCCTGCCGGATCTCGGTCCGGCGGGCCGGGGTCAGGTCTGCCGGTGTGCGGTAGCCGTACATCTCCCGCGCCCAGCCGGGCGTCGCGGCGATCGCACCGTCGCGGATGTCCTGCCAGATCTCCGCGATGCCAGGGTCCAGGCCGGGCGGGTCGAGCAGGTAGCCGACCGACTCGGCGGCCGCGGGCGTGCAGCGGAGCTCGGGCCGGACCGAGGCGAGGTACTGCCGCAGCCCGGCGAGGCTGGACGGGACCAGGGCGCCGGGGACGCCGACCAGTTCGGCCGCGACCGCCATCTCCGCGACATAACGATCGCTGTCCGCGGCGGACAGCGGCGTTCCGAACAGCTGGCAGGCGGCCACGCTGGAATCGACCAGTACCGCGTGCACCCACAGCAGCAGCGCCGGGTCGCTGGCCGCGTACGGGCGGCCGGTCACCGGGTCGGTCCCGCTGACGTGCTCGTGGATCCGGCGGACCCGGGCCGCGGCCCGCTCCGCTGCCGCCCGCTCGCCGAAACTGACCGTGGCGAGATAGGACGACGTGGCCGCCAGCCTGCCGACCGGATCCCGGCGCCAGCCGCTGTGCTGGTTGACACCGGCCATCGCGAGCGGGTGCAGCGCCTGCACCAGCAGTGCCCGCAGGCCCGCGACCGTCGAGGACAGGTCGGAGCTCACCCGCCAGGTGACGCTGGCGGGGCCGAAGAAGCCATCGTCCGCGGGATCGGTGGGCACGCTCGACACGTAGGCCGCCGCCGAGCGCGCGACCAGGTCACCCGCGTCCCCGTAGGGATCGGTGACTGGGCCGGCGCCCCCGTTGACCTGGCCGGCGTGGCCGGCCTGGCCGGGCGGGCTGACCGGTGGGCCGGGTGGCCGGCGGCGCAGGAACCCCATACCGACAAACTACCTCCGGCAGCCCTTTTCCCGGCCGGGCCGGCCGGGGGCAACCCTTGACCGGCCCGGCACGGGCTCAGCTACAGCCGTGCGCAGCCGCCGGAGAAGTCGTACCACTTGATGTGGTCGCGGGTCTGGGGCCCGTAGATGCCGTCAACCGTTATGTGCTCGACGCTCTGGGCATGCTCGACGGCCGCCTTGGTCAGCGGCCCGTAGTCGCCGTCTTCCGCGAGCCCGGCGTGATAGCACGTGTTCAGGGCTCCTTGCAGAATGGTCACCGCCTGGCTGTCGTTGCCCTCCCCGAGCTGGCAGTCGTCCTTGAAGGTGGCGTTGCCAATGGTCGGTATGAACACGTAGTTGCCGCCGACGCCCTTGTAGACGCTGTATCCGGTGCAGGACGCCTGCGCGCTGGCCGGTGCCGCGGACGCCAGCGTGATCCCGATGATCCCGGAAGCGGCGACCATTATCGAGATCGCAGCAGAAATGACCCGGTGCATTCCGCGTTTACCTTCCTGTCTCTCCGCCAGATGGCAGGCATCCGGCACCAGTGGGGCTGCTGGCGCTTGCCGACCCAGATGACAGCGCCCGTTATACCCCACCGCATCGATGACCACTCCCGGTCCGAAGATGAGGCGAACACCCCATGACCGGCCGGTGGCCCCGCGCCTAGCGTCATGACGTCAGCACCGGAATCGACCGAGGGAGATGAGCCGGATGCCGAAGGTGTCGAAGGAGAGTGCCACACGGGTCAAGGACTTTGGTGTGGCCGAGGACCGGGGCGAGGAGTTCGGCGGCTACACGGTTAATTTCGTGTCCATCCGCCAGAGCCACGACCTGGCCCCGATGCTCGCGGGGCTGCCCGGGGGCCGTTGCCCGTGCCCGCACTGGGGGTATGTCCTCAAGGGCAGGCTGACCGTCCGCTACGCCGACCATGAGGAGGTCTGTGAGGCCGGCGATGCGTTCTACATGGCGCCCGGCCACGCGCCCGAAGCGGAGGCCGGCTCGGAATTCCTCCAGTTCAGCCCGAGCGGCCAGCTGCACGAGGTCGAGGCGGCGATCGCGAAGCAGATGCGGCAGATGCAGGGTGCCTGAACCGGCACCCCGGGTCGCCGGCGGAACGGCGGCCGTGCAACCCGCCGCCATGAGCGCGGCCGCAACCGCGGCGGGCCGGCCGGCGTGTCTCATGCGGTCATTGTGCCCGGACTTGCCGCGTCACCCGCGTCAGGGATTGAGGTAAGCGCAATGCCTCGCGGCCGCCTGGAAGACCGGCGACCGCGGGGTCACCCTGCTGGGGAAGGTCTGCCCGCCCTGCGCGTCCGGGCCTGGCATGTTCGGCACGCCGTGCTTGCGCAGGCACGCGTCTTGCGCGGTCAGCTGCTCGATATGCTTGCGGAGCTCGGCCGGGGTCTGCTCGAACCCGCTGGCGATCGCGAGCGACCTGCAGGCCTTCTCGGCGGCGGCCATCAGCGAACCGCGCGGATTGCGTGTGAGTTCGGTGTGAACATCCGCGTTGATGACCCGCCCGCCGGAGGGCCGGAGGGCCGGAGGGCTGACAGCTGCTGCCAGCCAGTCACGGCCGGTCATCTGTCACATTCCCTGGCTGCCAGGTGTCACCACACTGGCACCCGCCACCCCGCGGACGTGACATGCGGGGCGTGCCTGACCGCCCGGCAGGGCAGGCCCCGGGTGAAGGCACGAGCCGGGGCGGGTTCCCCGGCGACCGGCCGGTGAGGAGGAGTCATGTCACGCGTTCTGGTTACTGGTGGTACGGGCACGCTCGGTCGGCTGGTCGTGCCGCGGTTGCGGGAGGCTGGCTGCGAGGTGCGGGTGCTCAGCCGCAGTGCCCGCGGGGCCGTGGATGGTGTCGAGTATGTGAGCGGTGATCTGGCCAGGGATGAAGGTGTGGGGCCCGCGGTCGAGGGTGCCGGGATCATCGTGCATTGCGCGGGCAGCGCCAAGGGCGATGGGGATAAGGCCCAGCACCTGGTGCGTGCGGCGGCGCGGGCGGGGGTGCGGCATCTGGTGTTCATCTCGGTCATCGGGGCGGACCGGATCCCCGTGGTCAGTGGCATCGACCGTGCCATGTTCGGCTATTTCGGGTCCAAGCTGGCCGCGGAGCAGGTGGTGGCGGGCGCTGGCCTGCCGTGGACGACGCTGCGTGCCGCCCAGTTCCATGACCTGGTCTTGATGACGGCGCGGCAGATGGCCAGGCTGCCGGTGATACCGGTCCCGTCCGGGTTCCGGTTCCAGCCGGTCGATGCCGGTGAGGTCGCGGCCCGGCTCGCCGAACTGGCGCTGGGCGAGCCGGCCGGGCTGGTGCCCGACATGGCCGGCCCGCGGGTGTATGGGATGGCCGATCTGCTCCGCGGATACCTGCGGGCCCGCGGCAAGCACCGGCCGATGGCGGCGGTCCGGCTCCCGGGCAAGGCCGCCCGCGCGGTCCGGGCCGGCGCGAACCTGGCCCCCGACCGGGCCGTGGGCCACCGGACCTGGGAAGCCTTCCTGGCCGAACGCGTCCCCGCCCCTGCCTGACCGGCCGGCCCTCAGCGGTAACGATGAGACGGGGCGCGCCCCCGTGCCGGGCAGGCCCGGGCTACCTCAGCGTGATCCGCTCGTCGCCGATGTCGGCAATGATCTCCAGCCTGCCGCCGAGTGCATGCACGTAGGCTGCCAGCGTCCGGACCTCGGTCGCGCCCGGCTCGGCGCGCTCAATGGCGGAGACTCGCTCCTGGCGGACGTTCATGCGCTCTGCCACCTGTGCCTGAGTCAGCCTCATCCGCTGCCGCGCCTCCGCGAGGGTGTGGGCACGATTGCGGGCGACGAGCACGCCTGCCCCGATTTCGACCTCCGCTTCCTCACCGGGGAAGAACTCGTCAAGAAACGACTCCGAGTCATAGGAGACGAAGGCGGCGGCAGAAACCGCGCCCGCGGGCGGGTCGGCGGACTGAGCTATCGCCAGGCGGACTGCCGCGGTCCGTATCACTTCCTGATAATCGCCGGGTGACCCGCCCGGATCCGCGACCCATGCCAGCAGAACGGCTGTGTCCTCCGGCTCCACCGCGAACAGCAAGCCGGCCCGCAGGGAGCCGGGAGCACCTGGCCGCAGTTCCATCATGCCGGGCGGCGGATGGATGTCGTCCTGGCCCGTGGGCCCGGAGCTGCTTG
Organism: uncultured Actinomycetes bacterium; assembly: GCA_963741615.1. Taxonomy (GTDB): domain Bacteria; phylum Actinomycetota; class Actinomycetes; order Streptosporangiales; family Streptosporangiaceae; genus UBA9676. Next base: position 101,647 of record CAVUIU010000008.1, on the reverse strand, counting down.
GAGGGAGCGGCGTGAGATCCCGGATCTCCGCCAGTTCGTTCCCCGGGGTCGCCGCATCGCCGGACCCGGGCGAAGCGTCCGCCGCTGCGTTCGTCGCCTCCAGGTCGCTGGCGTCCGCGTCGATGTCGGCGAATGCCTCACGAATCCACTGGGATGCCTCGGCGGCCGTATAGGTGGCCTTGAACGTCTCCTTCCGGATCCGGAACGCATCGACCTTGGCCTGCAGGCGCTGGCTGGCAGCGGCCAGCTTCTCCTCCTCATCCGCCAGAATGAGAAACTGACGCTGCAGCTCGGAGAGCTGCTCCTGGACCTCGGCCTCGTGGGTTCGCGCCTCGCTGGCCAGGTCTTCTCGCCCGTCATTGAGCGCGGCCTCGCGCTGGCTGGCGAGCCGGGCGGCCCTGCGCTCCAGCTGGTTGGCCTGCAGCTCGACGCGCTTTCGCGAGGTCGCCACGGCGGCGACACCGCGGCGGACCTTCGTCAGGAGTTCCAGCTGGCGCTCGTAGGAGAGGTCGAGGGCCTCCCTGGGATCATCCGGTGGCCGAAGCGCCGATCCCAGCGGGACGACCAGCGGCGGGCCGAGGCCCTCGCCCGCGTCGAGCAGCGCTAGCATTGCCTCGCCGACGAGGCGTGCCTGTTCAGGTTCGGTTTCCCGGAGATCGGTCAGCCAGCCGCGGATCTGGTTGTGCATCCGGAGCTGGTAGCCCATGATCGTATCCCTTGGTTTAGTACCTCAAAGTACTGTGCCACTGGTGTCCGTCACGCGCAAGGCGCGCGGGTGGAGCCTGGCCAGCTGCCCGGCTGCGTCCATGCGGTCTTCGTCGTCTCCGTACATGGCGGTGTCGGCTTTCTCAGCGAGGGTCGGTTCCGGTATCCGAGACGGACCGCCTGACCGCGCCTGCTCTGCCGACAGCCCATCGAGGTGTCTTGCAAGGCGGCGGCCAGGTCCGGGTCGTCGGTGGTACCCGATTGCGGCTGGTCTGCGGCCGATGTCAACATCACACCTATGCCCACCTTCTGTACCCCGGCCGGAACTGAACTCGCCTACCACATCCACGGAGAAGGTGTCCCGCTGGTCTGTCTGCCCGGCGGGCCCATGCGTGAGTCCGCCTACCTGGGCGATCTCGGCGGCTTGTCCGGGCACCGGCAGTTGATCATGCTGGACCTGCGGGGCACTGGCAAGTCGGCATTCCCAGCCGACCCAGAGGGCTACCGCTGCGACCGCCTGGTGGAGGACATCTCCGCCCTGCGGGCTCATCTTGGTCTCGACAGCTTCGACATGCTGGGGCACTCGGCTGGTGCCAATATCGCCGTGCAATATGCGGTACGGCATCAGCGGCAGGTAAACAAGCTCGCCCTGATCACGCCGAGCGGGCGGGCTGTCGATCTGGAACCCGACAGTGAGATGCGGCGTGAGATCGTGCAGCTTCGCCAAGACGAGCCCTGGTTCGCCGAGGCGGCTGCCGCCTTCGAACGGATCGACGCCGGCGCAGGAACTGCGGAGGACTGGCGCGCCATCGCCCCGTTCTTCTATGGCCGCTGGGACGCCGCCGCCCAAGCCCACTGCGCCGCGGAGGAGAAACAGACCAATGAGGATGCGGGGCGCATGTTTGCCGCTGAGGGAGCATTTGACCCGGCGGCCGCCCGCGCAGGACTCGCCGCCTTCAGCTCGCCGGTGCTGGTAGTCGCTGGCGGATTCGACCTGTCCCGGCCCCCCGGGGTGGTTGCCGAGTTTGCCGCGCTGTTCCCCGCAGCCCAACTTGTTGTCCAGCCAGGCGCTGGCCACTACCCCTGGCTCGATGACGCCGACCGGTTCGTTTCGGCCCTCACTGCATTCCTGGATGATGGACTCTGAGCGGGCGCCATGGCGATGGCCGGTCTGCCGTCACCCTGGTGGATGAGCCCTGCCATTCTGCTCGGCAACCAGGCAGCGCAACTCTAGCCAGACCTGTCGCTGACCATCTCGTCACACAGGTCCAGGCACTCGTTGCAGATCCGCGCTTCACCGGCTGCTGCCATGGCCTCCGCCTGGGGGCGGCCCCTTCCGCAGAAGCTGCACCGGTCGTCACGGTTCTCATCGCTGACATACCGGATCGTGGCGATGGGCGTGCTGGCCGTCCTGTCGGTCGCGGTCAGCACCGTGTGCACGTGGTCTATGCAACCGTTGCAGATGAAGACCCCCGGCCCGGCGATCAGCTTCTTGACCTGCTTCTGGTGCTTCCCGCAGAACGAGCACGACAGATGCTCGCCAGGACCAGCCCGGCCCCTGCGCCAGCTTCGGCTTCCCCCGGTTGCTTTCACAATCTGATGAACGCGCTGGTGGCTCAGGCCGAATGCCTGTGCGATCTCGCGCATCGATCCGCCTGCCATCTGGAGGCGACGTACGGCCCGATGGAACTCGGCGCGCGCGACCTCGGCGTCACGCTCAGCGTCAACCACGCGGGCCGCTGCGGCTCTCGCCTGCCCCAGCAGGCTGGAGTCAAGAGGCATTCGTCTAGTGTACCTAGACAGACTGCGCACATCCATAGTGAGCCGGTCGCCTGGATCCTGCTCGTTGTCGCGGCCATCGCGGTGCTCGTCAGCGCCTGGCAGCTGTTTGGCCTGCCCGGTGCCGGACTGCCCGCCGCGCCCAATCCGGTCACGGCGCACGCCGCTGCGGCCCCCGCTTCGCCGTTGCCCACGGCTCCCGGCCCGGTCGCGGTGACGACCGGCCCGGTCGCGGTGACAACCTTCGGGTCGCGGGCATCGGTTGTGGCGCCGCAATTTGTCGCCGGTGCCATCTTCGCGCTGCCGGTACTGGCGGTGATCCTCGTAGCGTTCGCGGGCGGTCTGACGGACCGTGCGCGTCAGGTGGTACAGGCCGCGGTATCGATTCAGGCCGTCGCGCTGGGCTTTGGCGTGGTCAGCTGGCTGGGTGCCCTCGGCGCCCACCTGCGGCCCGGTGTCTGGTTCATCTTCTACGCCATTGAGCTCGCTGCCGTGGCGGCCGCGCTGGTTTTCACCGTCGCGGTGCTGCGGTCGCAGGCGCTGCGGCCGCTGACGCCGCAGCTGAAGGATTCCGGGGAAGACGCCTAGGCCCGCCGCTAGCGGGGGAGGGCCCGGTCTCCGATTCCGCTGGCGCTGGGATGTCAGCTGAGGCGAAGGCCTTGCTCGGCCAGGTTGTCTTCAATGATCCGTAGGGCCTTGGGGCCCATGCCATGGAGTTTGGCCAGTTCCGCGCGCGGGACGCCCGCGAGCTGACGCAAGGATGTGTAACCCGCGTTGTTCAGGGCGCGGGTCGCCGGTGCGCCGATCTTGGGAAGCTCATCGAGGGATGCCGCCATGCTGAAAGCCTAGGCCAGCGGTTCCGGATCCAGCCCGGCGGCGGTCGCCGGTCATCACCGACTAGCTTCACGTCAGCTTCCGGAGCATCTGACGACGTCCTACTTTGATCCCTGGGGGTACCGGCCAGCTCCAGCTGGGCTGATCCGCCTGAATCAGTTCTCCCCGTCATCCTCGTGGGGTGCCGAATCCCTGGTGAGTGGTCGCCGGATCGGCGAAGCCGATTCGCGAAGGCGCTCAGCGGCTTGGTCGAGCAGGTCCGCTACCGGTCGAGACCCGCGTCTACGTCGGTGTTTACGCAGTGCTGCTGGTGGTAATCATTGGCTGTTGATGGCCACCCGGTGGCATCTCGGGGGCTCGCCGCCGTCAACGCTGACTCCGGAGCTGCGGGTTGAGCTGAACGCCCGTGGTGATCTTCGGAAGGAGAAACGAGATGCCGGACCTGACGCCCGCCACCGAGATGCTCACCCGGCTTGTCCTTGACGTCAGCGACCACCAGCTGGGGGCGCCGACGCCCTGCCGCGAAGTGACGGTAGCTGACCTGCTCGATCATGTTGACGGACTCTGCGTGGCGTTCACCGCAGCGGCGGCGAAGGATCTGGAAGCTAGCAGCCAGCCACCATCGGCGGATGGGTCGCGGCTGGGGACGGACTGGCGGACACGCATACCCGACCGGCTGGCCCAGCTGGCAGCCGCCTGGCGGGACCAGGGAGCGTGGACGGGCATGACCAGGGCCGGGGGCCTTGACCTGCCTGGGGAGGTCGCTGGCAATGTCGCGGCCAACGAAGTCGTCGTGCATGGCTGGGACATCGCCGTAGCCACCGGCCACTACTACGCTTGTGCGCCCGAGCTGCTCCAGACGGCATACGCGTTCGTGCAGCCAACCGCCGCCCAGAATCCGAACGGCACCCCGGGGCTGTTCGGCCCGCCGGTAAAAGTGCAAGACAACGCGCCACTGCTCGACAGGCTCATAGGACTGACTGGCCGCGATCCGGCGTGGCAGTCAGACGGCGAGAACTGAGGGAAGCGCCGGAACTGCTCGATCGCCGTCTGGTGGGTGTGCTCGAACGCTTTGAGGGACCGCTCGTAGTCCTCGGGCCGTCCGCTTCGAGGGGCACCCGGACCCACAGATCCCTGGCTCGATGACTTCCGGGCAGCAGCAGCGTCTGAAGCACTAGCGACAGGACACAGACACCGCGAGCGCTGCGGCCCGGCGCGGCCACGTTCCCCTGGCGTGCCCTGTCCCCAAATGACCCGAGACCAGGGGAGTTCTGATCATGCGGAAGCTGCCAGACGTTCCCGTGCCGTGCGCAAATGTAGACCTGAATGTCGGCCCGGGTGCCTGTCGTCCTAGTTCGCTCCCGTCGATCGCTCGCCTCACTGATCCAGGTCGGGCATGATCGCCCGCCCCGTGGTGGTTAGCCGACCCGAGTCGGGGCGGCAGGCTGTGTGCGCGCTGCGATGATCGTGCTCAGTGCAGTCCGGAAGTTTCCGCGGTCACTGGGTGCAAGCGGCGAGAGCAGCTGGTCGAGCTCTGCCGAGGCGTCGGCGTGAAAAGCGGTTGCTGCCTGGCGGCCGGAGCTGGTGAGCGTCACGTCCAGGGCGCGGCGGTCACCGGTCGCTGGGGACCGGTTGACGAAGCCGCGTCGTTCAGCTCTGTCCACCAGGCCGGTGAGCGCGGCCTTCTCGACGCCGAAGCACTGGGCCAGCTCAGCCATCCTCCGGGGGCCGGGCGCCAGGACGCACAGCAGCTTGGCCTGCACGGGAGGCAGGCCGTGCCGTTGCGAGACGCGTGTATGAACGTCCTGCACCAGGCGGGATAGCTGGATGAGCTGTTCGGCGTCCTCGAAACGCTGACCCGTGCCGGGCGGCGGCCCGGCATCCGTCACGGTGGCCGCGGTTACCCGCGCGCTCTCGTCCATGGTGATACTGTACACGGCACGTATAGTTAATAGAGCGTATAGTAAATGACATTAACTAGCTACGAGCGGGCGGATCGGAAGCTCGCCGCGGAAGGAGACCGGCATGGCGTTCACAGATGAAGAGGTGGCCTACTTGCGCTCACAGCGGCTAGCTCGCATCGCCACCGTTTCTCCCGGCGGCCAGCCGGATGTGTCGCCGGTCGGATACGAGTACGACGGGACGCATCTCTACGTTGGCGGCATGGACCCGGTCAAGACGCGGAAGTTCCGCAACGTACAGGCCGGGAATGCCAAGGTGGCGATCGTCATCGATGACCTGGTGTCCGTCCAGCCCTGGACCCCGCGCTACCTGCGGATCTACGGTACAGCTGAACTTGTCGACCGGCAGGGCCAGTTCGGGCCAGCGCCCTATATGCGAATCACGCCCACCATCTCCTGGAGCTGGAACCTGGACGGCAGCCCGTTCAGCCACGACCGCGAGCTAGTCATCCGGCGCACCGTCCACCAGGCTGCCGACGGCAGCGATCCCGGTACTGCGTAGCGCGCCACGCGCCGGGCACACGGAACCTTGAGCGTCGACCAGGAGGTCACATGAGCTTCAATACACGCGCCGGAACCCGTGGCGCCCGCCTGCCGTCAGGGCCTTTCTTCCGGTGGCTGAACAACGTCATGTCGCGTCGCCTCCGCCGCAAGGGCGGCAAGATGATGGGCTTCAACGCCCTGATCCTGACGACCACCGGCGCCAGGAGCGGGGCCAGGCGGACCAATCCGGTCGGCTGGTTTCCCGGCCCGGACGGCAGCTGGCTGATCGTGGCGTCAGCGAACGGAGCGGCACGGAATCCCGCGTGGTATCACAACATGGCCGCGCACCCCGACGAAGTCACGGTCGAGATGAAAGGCCGCACGATCGCCGTGACGGCGGAACAACTGCACGGGGCAGAGCGCGACAAGGCGTGGCAGCAGATCACCACCGCCGCGCCCCGCTTCGCACAGTACGAGCAGAAGACCGACCGCGTCCTGCCGGTCATCCGCCTCGTACCCCGATCCGGCTAAGCCGATCACCGAAAGGTGCCTCTCTCAGCCGCGCGGCGTGGGACGTGATGGCGGGCAGAGCGCCGCGCGCGGTCCAGATGTTCGGCTTCAGGCTCCGCCCTGTCCTGCATGCGATGAGCCTGCTTGATATGCAAACCGCTCGGATATGGCCCGGCGTGCGCCGGGCGGCCTTGCCGAGGCAGAACCCGGTGCCGACGCCGGGCCGGCGGCGGCGCCTTCATGAACTTAAGGCGGATCCGGCAGCAGTGGTGCGCTGCTTTACTTCCCGAATATTGCTAGCGGAGACCCAGAACGGTCGTGAGAGCTTCGTCGATGCCCCATTGCTGGTCTGGGGTGACCCGGCCCACCAGGTCGCCGAGCCGTCCGGCGTCAATGACGCCGACCTGCTCGACCAGAACGCGGGTGGTCTCGCCCAGCAGTTCTATCTCCGGGCGGAACGACGCGGGCCTGGCACTGAGCGACGTCGGCGCGACCAGGACTACCGAGCGAGGCAGCAACTCATCGGCCTGGACGATCACTCCGTACCGTCGGCCGTGCTGCTCGCGGCCCGTCCGTCTCGCCGGACGGAATTCGTGAATGTCACCCCGCAGCACGCATGCTCTCCATGAAGTCAGCGACCTCAAGCATCTCGCGCCGGTCGTCCTCGTCGGCCTCAAGCGCCGCCGCCTCAGCGGCTAGCGCGTCTCGGCGGCGCAGCCTGGCAGCGCTGTCGAGGATGGCTTTGCGGATGGCCTCGGATCTGCTGAGGCCGGTCAACTCGATCTGGGCCAGCGCCCGCAGCGCCTCGGGATCGAGACGCACACTGATGGCTGATGACATGAGTCCAGCGTATCACGATCTGTCATACAGGTGCTTCGGTCGCGGTGCTGGTTACATGATCCAGGCAGCTCTTCGTGGCACGAGTGTGGCACTACGGCCATTCCAAATATAGGCCCGTTCGTGGTCGTCACGGCTCTGACCAGGCCAGTAGATGGAGCGGGCGAAGGTGTCTGAGCGGGCGAAGGGAATCGAACCCTCATGACCAGCTTGGAAGGCTGGAGCTCTGCCATTGAGCTACGCCCGCGCGCCCAGTGAGGTTCTCCGCCGACACCGGGTGAGCACCGACAGCGTACCGGTTGCATGGCATCGAGGCCGAACTGCCGAAGGATGCTGGGACCGTCCACCGCCCGGTGCCGGGCCGGTGCGCATCACTGGACGCACTGCGGCGCCGCAGAACCTGGCCCGTGGGACGGTAGGCTACGTTCGGTCCCACGGGATGTGGCGCAGCTTGGTTAGCGCGCCTGCTTTGGGAGCAGGAGGCCGCCGGTTCGAATCCGGCCATCCCGACCAAAAGTGCAGGTCCTGGGCCTGTCATGACCAGCCGCCGTGGCCCTGAAGATCGTTTGACCGTCATCTGACCGTCAGCTTGAACGCCGAATGGCGGTACTGGCTGTCATGGATCGGACCTCAAAGGCACGGCAGATGGGCGTGTTGGTAGTTCGGGTTGAACAGATCTTGCCCGGATCCGTCGGCAACCGAGCGATCTTCAGAGACACCTGCAACCTCCAGGCCGGTTACCATGAGTGGCCAGGAAGGTCACGGGTAACGCGCGCTGACCCGCCGTTACGCGTGCCATGCTGATCGTTTTGGCCGGCCTCGCATATGGCGCCGAGTTGGGTGTTCTGTGCAATCGGGAGCTGAATGGCCTGCGGGCTGAGTTCGGGCGTGAAGGGCGCAAATCCGATCAAGCGCTGGGCGCCACGCCGGACCGGACTTGGGGGTGGGGAGGTGGAGCTGCGCGATCGCCAGCAGCCCTACGGCTGGCCGGCTGAGGAGCACGAGGACTTGGACGTGATGCGGGGTCAACGCCGGTGGTGCTGGCGCTTAATTTGGGGTCACCACCAAGCTGGATAGGGGCCACATGACCGCGCTGGACCCGCCGCAGCTGCCCAGCCCGCCGGGCCAGGCGCAGGGCAATGGTCCCCGGGCGCGTTTGGCCGGCTGGGTTCCCTGGCACGGCCGCCCGCGCGCGCGTGACGTGTGCTGTGGCATCGCGATCGTGGTGAGCGCCGTGTACGCGGTGGCGGCCATCCCGCTGACCCCGGCCCTGATCGCCACCCACCCGGTGCTGCTCGAGGTGCTCACGGGGTCGAACTCCTCGATCGTGGCGGCGGGCGCGTTCTCCGGTGTGGGCAGCAAGCTCCAGCTGGCCGTCGTGGTCGCCGCTGCGCTGCCGGGAATGATGCGATTCGACTGGGTGTACTGGTGGGCGGGCCGGCTCTGGGGCCACAGCATCGTGGTACGGCTCGGCCACCGGAGTCCGCGGTCGGCCGCGCTGGCGAGCTTCGTCGAAACGCGGGGCAGGCGGTTCGCTGGCCCGCTGGTGGCGCTGGCCGCCTTCCTGCCAAGCGGTGCCTCGACGGCCGTCTACGCCGCAGCGGGCTGGGCGGGGCTGCCGCTGCTCCCATTCATCTTGTTCGACACGCTCGGCTCCGCCGCCTGGACCGCCCTGCTCGCCACTGGCGGGTATCTGCTCGGCAGCGAGGGGGTCACCTTGGCCAACCTGGCCTCGCGGTATGCGTTCGCGACCGTCTGCGTGCTGGTCGCCGCGATGGTCGCGCCGCCGCTCTGGCATTCCTGGCGGGAGCGGCGGGCCAGCAAACCCCCGGCCGGCCAGGCCGCGCCGCCGGCCGTCGGCTATCTAGGCTCCGTGGCCGGCGGCCCGCCCGCTCCCGGCGCCGAGCGCCCCGCTGAGCCCGGCATGCTATGAGCTGCTGTGGCCGGCGTCATGGCGGTGCGGATCCTGGGCCGGCCTGAGCGTGCCTGATCTGTCAGGTTCGACACGTCGATCCTCGCTGGCAATAGGCACACCTGACGGCTGACATTACCCGCCAGCGGAGCGTTCGAGGCTAAGTCACGCACCGTGACTGGCGTTGGCCTACCCCCGGCGCGCAAGTATCCGCTATGTGCGCCTCGCGCGCCGGTCGGCACGGCCGCCGATGCCGCACCGAATAGGCTGTCTGTGCGGCGGCGAAAGGTCATTGCGGCGCTGCGTCAGGCGTGTTGTGGGGATTCGTACACGATGGCGCGGTCGCCGCCTGCGACCTTGGCCTCGTGGAGGGCGGTGTCGGCGGCGAGCAGCGCTTCGTGGTGCGTCTGCGTGCCCGCGTCGAAGAACGCGGCGCCGATGCTGATGGTGGCAGGAATCCGGTTGGTGCCGGTGGCATGTGCCTGCTCGCGCACGGCCGTGCAGAGCCCGTCGGCCAGGCTCTGAATGAGCGGGGGTGTCGCGGCGTGGAATACGGCGGCGAACTCGTCGCCTCCCATGCGGGCCAGTGTGTCATTGGGCCGAAGGCGCTCTGCAAGTACCTGCGCGATGCTCTGGATCACTCCCTGCGCGGCAGCCGCACCGTGCCGCTGGATCACATCCCTGTATCGGTCCACGTCGATGGACAGAAGCGCTAGCCGCTCGGCATTTTGCCGTGCGCGGTCGAGTTCCCTCTCGAAGCGCCGGCGGTTCCACAGCCCGGTCAGAGCGTCGTGGTCGCCAAGATCAAGGCCGGGCACTGCGGCACCGTGCGGTGGTTGCGCTGGCACGCCTGCCGTGGGGCCCACTGACCCGGCGGCACCGGCACGCCGCTCCAGCGCCGAGCCGAAGACCTCCACCCAGCGCACGAAGTGCCGGTCGTTGAGAAACAGGGCGCGAACCCGTTCCCGCGCGGTCTGGCCGAGCCGGGCGGCCCGCCGCGGTTCCTGCAGCAGCTCGACGACCGCATCGCCGAACGCTCCAACGTCAGCAGGGTCCTCGACCAGCAGCCCACTGTGCCGATGCTGGATCTGCTCGAGATGACCCCCCACCGCGCTCGCCACGACGGGACGTGCCTTCCACATCGCCTCAGTCACCCCTAGGCCGAACCCCTCCTGCAAGCTCTTCTTGACCACGACCGCGGCTAGCCGCTGGATCGCGTTCACCATCGCGGCGTTCTCCTCCGGCGGGCTGAGCGGGAGGCAGGCGATGTGAACCCTCGCGCGCGCCCGGGGCGGCAGCCGCCGCCAGCGTTCGCGAACGCCAGCAAGCACCGCTTCTGCTTCGGGGTCGTCAGCGACCTGGCTCGCGTCGGGGCCCGCGAGGAGCAGGTGCGCGCCGGTCGCCGCCAGCACCCGCTCGAGGAAGCCGTCCAGGACCCCCAGAGGGTCCTTGATGCGGTCCCACCGGGCCAGCGAGACCACCACCGGGTCCCGGTCCCAGTCCGGTGCCCCGTCGCAGTCCAAGACCGTGGGACGGCCGGCGAGCATCGCCCTGGACCCACCCGTGCAGTCGTAGCTGGGGGTGACGGCCGAGACTCCGGCGGCCAGGCCAAGGTGCTGCAAGATCGCGCGAGCGGCGCCATCGGGCATCGGCAGATTCTTCGTCAACCCAGGGTCGATGCCCGGCGTCACGATCGACGTCTCCGTCCCGCCCAGCCACTCCGGCAGGGAGGTGTAGCGGCTAAAGACGAAGCGGCGGACGCCGGCCAGGCGCGGCCTCAGGCACCGCCACGCGTTCCAGGAGTACTCGTCGTCGTGGTCGATGCCGATGTGGCAGCTCCAGATGACGTTCGCGCCAGCCCGCTGGAGCGGTCCCGACATCGCTGCCGTCTGAGGGTCGTTCAGCACCACCACATCCCCGGGGGCGACCAGGGACGCTAGCGCCCCGGCGTGGTAGAGGGCAGCCCGGTCCAGCGCCGTCAGCTCCTCGATCCCGAGCACGTCGCCATCGCCGGGCTGGCCCTGCAGGTGGTTATGAAGGCGCTTGGTCACCCGGAAGAACTCGCCAGAACCGCGCAGCACCATCCACCGCACGTCGATGCCAGCGCCTTTCCAGTAAGGCAGCAGCGTACGAAGCAGCTGCGCAACTCCACCGCCCAAAGCGGTAGAGTTCACCACCCACACCGTCTTGCCGCCCAGCAGCTCACCAGCGTGCTGCTCGGCCACATGCACCCGCTCGATCATCGGCTCCAGCAAGCAGCCGCCGAGATCCTGGAAACGCCGCGTCTCAAGCGGAATCTCGGCAAGAGCTTCACCCGGTCGGGCCACACCACAAGGATACGAAGCAGTGAGCCCATCATCCGGTTTGGATCCGGGATGTGCCGGGCGTGGATGGCTTTGGCGAGCTGGCCGGCGCACCAAGGGCAGCAGCGGAGTTTGCGCATGATACGCCAGGTCTTCAGCTGGGCGCTGGCGCGTTCGCCGGGTGGGCGGAGCCGGGCGGGGCCCCGGAGACTCACAGGATGTCCCCGCCCGGGGAGGCAATGACTGCAGGTTCATACCGTGCCTGCGGTGCTTCCCGGGGGCAGGCACGGCCGGTCCGTCGCGGCCCGATCGGCGGGGGATGAGGGCGCCGTCAGGTCCCAGGCGAGCATCCAGATCAGGTCGTGTCGGCGGACCTCATCGAGGGTCAGAGAGCCGACGTCCAGGCTGGGGACTGGTCACCCGGGTCGGGAACGTAGGCTCTGGCCTGGGTCCGGGGGAAGCCGTCAGCTGCTCGTACTGTCGCGAGTGGGGAGGGTGGGGGCCATGCGAGCGGGTCGAGGGTGCCGTCGATGGCGGCCTGAGCGACATCGGTGGGGCGGAGGTTGTGGTTGCGGGCGTAGGCCTGCAACCGGGAGAAGGCCTCGGCCAGGTCGACACCGGTGCGTTCTGAGATCACGCCCTTGGCCTGCTCGATCACCACCCGGCTGTTCAGCGCGGCGCGGGTGGCGCTGAGTAGGTTCAGCGCGCCCAGGGTCACCTCCCGCAGCCGCAGCGGCAGGGCGAGCGCCGAGGCGAAGCCGGCCCGCAGGGCGGTAAAGAACAACGGCCACCGGCCGGCGCAGGCCTGCAGATTCTCATGCTCGGTCGGCTCGCCGGTGCGGAAGGCATCCAGGCAGGGGCCTTCCTGGGGCCTCACAGGAAGAGGCCGCCAGCCGGGAGAGGCCAAATCTGGCATCCACTGTCGTGCCGACGGCGGGTTCTACCTGGGTTAAACACGCCGCGGCTAGCACTGGGCCAAGGCGGCGGCTTATAGTTGGAGCGCACGATTGTCCGCCAGCATCCTGCTTCAGGCCAGAGCACGGGTGCAGGAACGTGCCGCTCCAGCCCCTGGCGGCCCGGCCAGTCATAGCCGGGATCAGACCCAGGGTTTCAGTGATACGCCAGCCAGAAGCCACGCTCCGCGCGATCGCAGTAGCTACCTCACGCACGGTCTGCCGGGCCTGCTTGGGACGCTGCCGTGCTTGAGGACATCTGCCCGGTGCGCTGGGCCGGCCAGCAGGCGGTGGTGGCGCTTCCGGAGCACATGGACGAGTCCAATGCCGGGCAGTTCGGCGAGGAACTGCTGTCGGTCATCAACCGTGGCGCGACCGCGCTGATCGCGGACATGACCGCGACGATCTGGTGTGATCACGCTGGCGCCGATGCCGTAGTGCGCGCCTTCCAACGGGCCGTCATCAGCGGCACGGAACTGCGGCTGGTCGTCACCACCCCGCACGTCTCGCGTGTGCTCAGCCTCAGCGGCCTGGACCGGCTGGTCTGCATCTACCCGTCGCTGGAAGCGGCCACGGCTTGTCCGTCCAGCGCGCCAGCGACGGTGTTCCCCTGATGGCCAGGCCGGCCCAGACGGGAACCGGTAGCCAGGCCCCGCCTCACCGCGCTGGGCGGGCAGGCCGCCCGATCCAGGCAGCCGGGCCAGTGGAGGGGAACGGGGAAGCCCTCACCCCGGCGGTGTGGAAGCTGGTCGATGCGCTCCAGGACGGGGTGGCACTGGCAGACGCCGAGGGTACGATCGCACTGGCCAGCACGGCTTTGGAGCAGATGTTCGGCTACCAGCACGGCCAGCTGCGCGGATCCGGGTCGTGCTCCACCGCCAGAGGGAAACCGAGGGGATCATCGGCGGCGACACTTGAGGCGGCCCCCGGGCCCTTCTCCGGGACCGCGAGGAGGTAGGTATGCGACGCCCCGGCCTTGGTGTCTTCGCCGGGCAGGACCTTCGGGCGGAGCTTTCCCATGCCCGGGGTTCGTTCGTCCTGGGAGCCTCAGCCCTGACCGCTGCCGGGCTCCGGCTCCTGCCGATGCTCTCTACCCGCCTGTCGTTCCCGGAGGTCGCCGGGGAAATGTTCCTCTCCCGCCACACGGTCAAGTCGCAGGCGGCCCCGGTCCACCGGAAGCTGGGAGCCTGCTCAAGCCGTCAGGTGGTCGCCTGGTCCCGGAATCTCGGCTCCTGCCAGCAGGTATGCGCGTGCCACCGGTGGGAGGTTCCCGGCTGCTGCAACATCGCAGTCGGCGTGCGCGCCTGGCCGTGCATCACGGGTCAGGTGTGGGCGGTCAACGGCGGCCGGGAGTTGTGATGCCCGGTCCGGTCGGCGAGTCCGGGCGGCTGGTTCGGGATGTGCTGCTGCGCGATGGGTTGACGCTGCGTTTGCAGGTCCCGGCGCTGGCGGACTTCGGCGACATCAAGGAGTTCTTCGACGGCCTGTCGCCGGAGAGCCGTTACATGCGCTTCCACAGCTATTCGCGGACCGATATCGCCGCGCGTGCAGCCGCTGAGGGTGGGGGCGTTGACCGGGTCGCGCTGATCGCCCGGCACGAGGGCTCGGTGGTGGCGGTCGCCGGCTTTGACGGGCTGCGTGAGCCGCGGGCCGCTGAAGTCGCGTTTGCGGTGGCCGACGATTGGCAGGGCCGCGGCGCAGGGACGCGGATGCTCGAGCAGCTCGCGGAAATCGCGGCGGAGCGTGGGATCAGCCGGTTCGATGCGGAAGTCCTGTTCGGCAACCGGGCGATGCTGGGGGTGTTCGAGGGCGCCGGCTTCGGCGTGCGGCGCCGGGGTTCGTTTGGTGAGCTGACGGTCTCGCTTGATATCACGCCGACGGAGGCGGTGCGGGAGCGGATCGGCGAGCGCGACCATCTCGCCGCGGTCGCCGCGTTGCGGCCGATCCTCGCGCCTTCGTCGGTAGCGGTTGCGGGCGCCGCAGCGGCGCCGGGGAATCTGGGCCGCGCGGTGCTGGCCAACATCGTCGATGGCGGCTTCCAGGGCGCGGTGGCACCGGTCAGCCGCTCGGGGGGCGTAGTGTGCTCGATGCGGGCCGCTCGCAGCCTGGCCGAGCTGGAAGTCACCCCGGAACTTGTGATCATCTGCGCCGCAGGCGACGAACAGCTCGAGTTCGCCGCCGAGGCGGCCTCGGCCGGCGCAAAGGCGCTGGTGCTGCTCCCGGCCAGCTCTGAGGGCAACGGCGCGGCGCCCCCCGGGCGAGAGGAACGGCTGCTGAAGATTGTCCGGGACGCAGGCTTGCGAATGGTCGGGCCGAGCTCGCTGGGAGTGGTCAACACCGCCGCTGACGTTAGCCTGAACGCCACGTTCAGCGGCGCGAGCGTGCATGCTGGCGGTCTGGCGATCGGCTCGCAGGCAGCCGCGCTCGGGATCGGGCTGCTCGGGCATGCGGAGGCCCGCCAGCTCGGGGTCTCGGTGCTGGTCTCGCTTGGCAGCCCCGCCGATGTCTCGACCAACGATCTGCTCGAGTGGTGCGAGGAAGACGACCGGACGGCGGTGGTGATCCTCTATGTGGAGAGGTTCGGCGATCCTGAGCGCTTCACCCGGATCGCGCGTCGTGTGTCGCGCAAGAAACCGATCCTGGTTGTCAAGGGGCGCCGCGCCGCCGAGCGGGCGCGCGGCGAAGCGCGTTCCCACACCGCTGCCGCGCTGCACGGGGATGCCGTCGCTGACGCGCTCATGCATAACGCCGGGGTTATGCGGTTCCACAGCGGCGAGGCGATGTTCGACGCCGCCCAGCTGTTCGAGAGCCAGCCGCTGCCAAGCGGGCGGCGGATCGGGATCGTGAGCAACTCCGCCGGTGTGGCCACGCTCGCCGCCGACGCGTGCGCGACGCGCGGGCTGGAACTAACAGAGGCGAGCAGCACGCAGTACCCCCTGATCCTGGGGATCGGCGCCGGACCGGGCGACTACGCCGCGAGCATCCGCGAGCTGCTCGCCGACACCGGCATCGATGCGCTGATGGTCTACTACGTCGATCATCACGACGGTGACCCAGAGAACGTTCTGGATGCGATCTCCGCGGTCTCAAAGGGCCAGCCCAAACCGGTTGTGGCATCTGTCGTGCGCTCGGACGGCCGCCTGCCCGCCAGGAACGGCCCGGGTGTGCCGAACTTCCTGTTCCCCGACTCGTGTGCCGCCGTGCTCGCGCGCGCCGCCGAACGCCGCGCCTGGCTGTCGCGCCCGCTCGGCCAGGCCCCGCATTACTCTGGCCTGAACGTGACAGCGGCGCGTGCGCTGATCTCGTCTCTGCTTGACCGCGATCCCGCAGGCGGCTGGCTTTCGCTCAGCGACGCACAGGCTCTGCTGGACACCCACGGAATCCCGGCTGTCGCCTCGGATCGCTGCCGCGATCTGGAGGGCGCGGTCGCGGCGGCGCAGGAAATCGGCGGTCCGGTGGCGCTGAAGGCGGATTTTGCGGCTCCCGCGCATGCGGGCGACATCGATGCCGTGCTGCTCGGGCTGGAGGGCGAATCGGCGGTGCGATCGGGTTGGCGCGAGCTTGAACGACGGGTGCGGGCGGCCGGACGGGAATGGACAGGGGCGATCATCCAGCCCCTGGTGGCGCCCGGCGCCGATGTGCTGGTGGGCGCCTTCAGCGATCCCGATCTGGGCTCGGTGATCGCGGTCGGCCTCGGCGGCCGCCAAGCCGGCCTTGCCGAAACGGTGGCGTTCCGCGTGCCGCCGGCAACCGACGTCGAAGCCGACGAGCTGATCGACTCCTCCGGT
Source organism: uncultured Actinomycetes bacterium (assembly GCA_963741615.1). Classification (GTDB taxonomy): domain Bacteria; phylum Actinomycetota; class Actinomycetes; order Streptosporangiales; family Streptosporangiaceae; genus UBA9676. Next base: position 85,582 of record CAVUIU010000008.1, on the reverse strand, counting down.
GGCGTCGCCACTCAGCTGGACGGGTTCCGGGGCGCCGCTGCGCTCGATCGTGAGGCGCTACGCGAGCTGATCCTGCGCTTCGCCCTGCTTCTCAGGGAGGTCCCCGAGATGGTCGAGGCCGACCTCAACCCCGTCCGGTGCACCACCAACGGCTGCGTCGTGCTCGACATGCGACTGCACATCGAGCGCCGGCGCCCCGTCGAGCGCATCCAGACATGGTGACCGCGCCACCATATGCATGAACACCACGAATGTGCACTTCAGGGACTGACCAGGCAAGACGCGATATCTGTGCGGGCCGGTGAGTCGGCAAGATCGGCGCATGTGGGGACGATGGACTCATGCGGGCTCCGGCTGCGCCGGCCAGGCTCAGCCTTGGGGCCGGAGCTCGCTGCCGGGTCGAAGGTTTCCTTCTTCGTCGAGGTCGTCGAGCACTTGCGGGAGTCCCTCGGTGAGCATGTCGGACACGGCCGAGGAGCTTGGACATGGACAGCCCCCCGGCGCCACGAAAGCCGGTGTGTTCCCAGGTGAGACGCGTGCCGTCGGCAGTCTCATCGAGCCGGCAAGTGACCATGGTCGGCTCGTCGTCCGGCTTGTTCCGCCACGAGTAACGGAGCAGCGCCGGGCGGTCCACCCTCAGGACTTCACACCGCACGATGCCGTCCCACCCCGGGAACGGCTTGCCGATGAACTTGAACTGGATACCGACCTCGGGTTTGAAGCCCTCCGGTCGGCCGCCCTGCCCCGTCGATGTCCAAAGCGGGACGAGCGCCGGGTCGGTGAGCGTCTTCCAGAGGATCGGGCGGCTGCATGCGTACTCCTTGACGACGCGCATGTCACTCACTGGGTGTTCTCCCTCGTGGCCTCGGCCGTATCCGAACAGCAGGCAGAGGTTGCTGGAGCTTCGCCGCTTCAGCACCTCGCGCTCGGTAGCGTGGCCCGGGTTACGGCTGCCGTCCAAGATGACCTGCGCAGAGCGGCCGCGACCCTGCGTAAGGGCTTGTGAGACAGATCAGAGCCGTCACCCGGTCCCGCAGCAACCTGCTGCAGCAGCCCTCCGGCATCGGCTCCCGCGCCGGCCGGGACGGCTCCCCGACGTTAGTGAGACGCGGGTCAGCGCCCCGTCCAGGGCCGGAGCTTCTCGGGGTTCCGGACTGCCCAGATGTGCTTGATCCGGTCGCCTACGACGTCGAACGCGAACACGGTCACGGCGACGCCGTCTTGCTGCGCCACCAGGCCGGGCTGGCCGTTGACCGTGCGCTCCAGGATCGTCACGTTGCCGAATGCCCGGCCGGCTATATCGACCAGGTAGCGCGCGATCTGCTCGCCGCCTTCGACCGGCCGGAGCGCGGCGCTGACCAGGCCGCCGCCGTCGGCGGTCATCGTGGTATCGGGGTCGAGGAGGCCGATGAGGGCGTCGATGTCCTTGGCTTCCCATGCCTGCTTGAAGTCCCGGACGAGGCCGGCGCGGCGGCCGGGAGGGGTCGCGGGTGGCTGCGAGGTGCCGATGCGGCGGCGGGCTGAGGAGGCCAGCTGGCGGCATGCCGCCGGGGTACGGCCGACAATCTCGGCAACTTCGGCGAAGGAATAGCGGAAGACATCGTGCAGGATGAGCGCGACGCGCTCGGCCGGGGTCATCGATTCGAGCACGACCAGGAAGGCCATGCTGACCGACTCATCCAGGGTGACCCGGTCGGCCGGGTCGGCCGGGTCGGCCGTGGCGCCGCCCGGCCGCCCGCTGATCCACTCCGCGGGTTCGGGCAGCGGCTCGGGGATCCACTCGCCCACGTAGCGCTCCCGCCGGGCCCGGGCCGAGCGGAGCAGGTCCAGGCAGATGCGGCTGGCGACCGTGGTCAGCCAGGCGCCCGGAGACTCGATGGCCTGCTGCTGCTGCGCGGACATGGCATACCAGCGGGCGTACGTCTCCTGCACGGCATCCTCGGCATCGGCCAGCGAGCCCAGCAGCCGGTACGTGAGATTGATCAGCTGACGCCGCTCGCCCATGATCGCGCTCAGGCCCGGATCGGCCCGGCCGTCCCGGGGCCCGGATGGGGTGGTCATGGTATCGACGGCCTCCCTTGGTCGGATCTGCCCTCACCAGTTCGACGAGACACCGCACCGGAATGTAAGGCTGGCGCGCCGCCTCACATTCCGGGGGGTTGTGTCGTCGTACTGCTGAGAAGGACACACCATCCGGCGGGCCACCGGCTCAGGTTGACCCGCCAGAACGGCAAGGAGATGACGATGGACGCCCGTATCGATTACCTCGGCAGCCCCCTGGTGCTGAAGGTCGTCAAGCACATCAACGCGGCGGGAGCCGTTCTGCATGATTCGGCCCTGCCGGCGGCGACGCAGGAACTGGTGAAGCTCAGGGCCAGCCAGATCAACGGCTGCGGCTTCTGCACCGACATGCACATCAAGGACGCCATGCACGCGGGGGAAGACCAGCAGCGGCTGAACCTGGTCGCGGCGTGGCGGGAGGCGAAGGTCTTCACCGAGGCCGAGCGGGCCGCGCTGGAGCTCGCCGAGCAGGGTACCCGCATCGCCGACGCCGCCGGCGGTGTCACCGACGAGGCCTGGGCGAACGCGGCCAAGCACTACGACGACGACCAGCTCGTCGCGCTGGTGGCAGCCATCGCCCTCATCAACGCCTACAACCGCATGAACGTCATCGTCCAGCAGCCCGCCGGCGACTACCAGCCCGGCCAGTTCGGATAACCATTGGCCCGCGCCGGCCGGGCAAACACCGCAGCACGGACACAACGCAGATGAAGGCAGGGAAACCGATGAGCGACCTTGAGGCCATCGCTGACCGCGTCGAGATCGAGGCGCTGCGCGGCGAGTTCACCGACGCGGCGATGATGCGCGACTACGACCGCGCCGCGTCGCTGTTCACACCCGACGGCGCGCTGCGGATCCCCGACGCCGACGTCGAGCTCGCCAGCCAGGCGGAGATCCGCGCGTGGGGTGAGCGGGTACCGGCTGTCGTGGACTACCTCGTGCAGACCACGCACCCGGGCACGATCCGGCTGGACGGCGACACCGCGTCCGGCCGCGCATACGTGTCAGAGCTCATCCGCCTCCGCGACGGCAGCTCGCACCTGAACTACGCCATCTACCACGACCGCTACCAGCGCACCGGCGACGGCTGGAAGTTCACCGAGCGCGTATACGAGATCAGATACCTCGACACCACTCCGCTGGCGGGCACGGCGCCCCACGCAGCGGGGGGAGTAGCAGCTCGCTGACGTCTCACGGCCCCATCGTCACCTCGTCGCCGACCTCAAGTCGCCCTGGCTCCACCGTGGTGCCGTAGACACCCGCGTAGGTGCGGCGGTACTGCCCGATGACCTTGAGCACAGGCCCGTCGGGCTGACCGGTGCCGGGGTTCACATTGACGATGACGCACCGCGAATCCCGCCGGTCGACCCGGACGGCCACCCCACCGATGCACAAGGTGGAACCGACCCACGTCTCTTCCGCATAGGGCGCCCCGGTGGCGGAGGTGATGACGATGTTGGGCCGGAAGCGCAGCTCATTGGCCGGGACCCCGGCCAGGCCGCAGAGGGCGGACGCGGTCGCGGTGGTGATCAGCGATATCGGCATGGCGTCGAACAGCCCGCGATCCAGCCGCATGATTCTCAGGCCCGCGCCCAGTTCGTCGGCAAGACGCGGGTCGGTCAGGTTGTAAGTGCCGCCGTCAGGGGTTCGCACTTCGATCTCAGACTTATCCGGGCGATCGGGGCTGCGCAGCCGCGGCACATAGGTCCACATGGCGGGGTTCTCCCGGATGGTGTGCCAGGGAAAACCGTTGCTGCCAGAGGCGGGGCGGACGAGCGCCCACCTGCGGTCGCCGGCCATTCCGGCCCACGAAACATCGGCAGTGGTCAGCGCTTCGGCCGCCATCGACTTCACCGGGTATCGCCACAGCCCGGTCACGGTGCCCACTGGGATGCCACCGCTGCGCATCTCCGCCCGATCGTTCGCAACTCGGAAACTGTCTTGATACGCCCACGACGATATGCCACGCCCGGGCGGGCTCCGCGCGGCAGAGCGTCGCGTCCTTGATCGTCCTGGAGGCGGCTGCCGTCAGTTGATGTCGAACTCGTTGCCCTCGGGGTCTTTCATCGCCACCGCGTAGTGGTCGAGCCCCTCCTCGTGCAGGACGCGGGCCACGGTGGCGCCAAGATCGGCCAGCCGCCTCGCCTCGGCGTCGACTTGCCGCCTGCGGGTCTCGATCGGAAGCGCCCGCCCGCCGCTGGCGTGGATGTCGATGTGGAGCCGGTTCTTGACCGTCTTGGGCTCGGGCACCAACTGGAACCAGATAAGCGGCCCGCCCCCACCCGGATCGATGATCCGGTCCTCGCCGATTCCCAGCTCATCCTCTGGCACCCCGACATCGCGCCAGTAGTCATCCCAGGTGGGGAAGCCAGCCGGGGGCGGCGCCAGCTCATACCGCAACGCTGCCGCCCAGAAGCGGGCAAGCCGGTCAGGATCGGTGCAGTCGATCACCAGCTGAAAGCCAACGGCCATCGGTCTCTCCCCGGGTTCGCGGACCTGTCCTCGCCAGCTTGCACCTCACATCTGACAACAACCCGAGCCCGCCAGGCAGCAGGTGCGCGCTCCCCGCGGTGGTGCACCGGGTCGTGCGTGGGACTCAGCGCCGGCGCGCCGCACGGGCGCGGAGACTGATCCCTCACTCGCCGGTCCCGGGGCGGCGCGGCAGGCGTTCGCCGCGGGCTGGCCGGGCCCGTTCCTGACCGGAGGATGCGTGGTCAGGTGGGCGGCTCCAGGTAGCGGCGGCGCTCAGTGACCTGGGTACCCATCTGGCTGCGCCGCCGCATGACAAGCATGCTCACCGAGATGCCCAGGCCGACGATGCCGCCCAGCATCAGGATCACGCCCATGGCCTGGATGTTCACGTACTTCGGCGTCCAGGTGATCGCGAACCGCAGAATCGCGCCGATGATGATGAGTGCGGCGCTTCCTCCGATGGTCACCGGGCCTCCACTCGTGTCACGCGCCACCCGGCACACGGTGCCGGCCTGGGTGGTCGACCCCGCGGCACCGGCATCCGCCGTCCGCGAAACCGTCTGCCCAGGGCCGTCCCATTTCGTGATCAAGGTTACCGCCATTCTTCCCGCCCGTCCGGCGTCAGCGCCGCCCGGTGCCGCCCCGTGAAGTGGTGCCGGGAGCTTGTCCTGCCTCGCGCCCGCCCGGGCCGACGGGCCACCCCGACGTCGGCTGACACGGCGCCGCACCGGCGGGCCGTGCCCAGCCTCACCCTTTAGGGGTGATCATTGCGCTGGTGGGCGGTCCATACTGGACGGTGTGGATCCCCTTGCCCCGCTGCGCTCGGTGCACGGGCGGCTCGCCCCGCCCATGGAGGCGCTCGCCCAGAGCATCGCGGAACGCGTGACCGGGCTGGTCGTGGACGCGCTGGATGTGAACGCGCTGCTTGACCGGGTCGACCTGAACGCCGTGCTGGACCGGATCGATGTAGACGGGTTGCTGGACCGGCTCAACATCGACGGGCTCCTCGAACGGGTCAACATCGACGGGCTGCTCGAACGGGTCAACATCGACGGGCTGCTCGACCGGGTCGATGTTGACAGGGTGCTTGACCGGGTTGACGTGGACCGCGTGCTCGCGCGGGTGGACCTGGACCCCCTCCTCGCGCGGGCGGACGTGGACAGCCTGCTCGCGCACGTCGACGTGGACCGGCTGGCTTCCCGGCTGGACCTGGACCACCTGCTGGCCACCGTGGACGTGAACCGGCTGGTGGGCACCGTCAACATCACGGCGATGGTCGAGCAGGTGGATGTGAACCGGATCGTCCAGCGGGTCGATGTGGACGAGGTGATCAGGAAGGTCGACGTGGAAGCCGTGATCGACCGGGTGGACGTGAACGGCATCGTCGGCCGCGTCGACATGGACGCACTGGTCGAGCAGACCGACCTCGGCGCGGTCATCGCCCGGTCCTCCGGCGGGGTCATGAGCAACGCGCTCGACGTGGTCCGCAGCCAGACCGTCGGGCTCGACGAGTTCCTCGCCCGCTGGGTGGGGCGCTTCCGCCGCCGCAAGTACACCGGCCCGCCCGGCCCGCCCGGCCCGCCTGACAGGCTGCGGCTTGCGGCTGGGCCATGACCGCGCCCGCGGGCGATGCCACGCCCTCCGGTGCCCCGGCCGCCACCCAGCAGAACTTCCAGGGGCGCTACGCCGGTTTCGCGTCGCGTTATGTCGCCTTCATAGTGGACGAGGGCACCATCACCGGCCTGTTCGCGCTCACCCTGGCTCTCGTCTCGTTCGCGGCGAAGGTGCTGACCGGGAACTCCATCAGCTGGAACAAGGGCGACGTGTGGGTGAGCGTGGCCTTCGTGGGCTGGCAGTTCATCTACTTCGCCTACTCCTGGGCGGCGAGCGGCAAGACGTTCGGCATGGCGCTGCTCGGGGTGCGGGTGGTGCGGGCAGACGGCGCGGACGCGGGGGCACGCCGGGCGGTGGTGCGCACGCTGGCACTCCCGTTGAGCTTCCTGCTGTTCGGGCTGGGGTTCCTGGGCATTCTCCTGGGAGACCAGCGCCGGGCGCTGCACGACGTCATCGCCGGGACGGCGGTCATCTACTCGTGGGACGCGCGGGCCGCCCGGCTCCGGTTCCTGTCCCGCGGCCCGTCCGCCGGCTGACCCCGGGCCGGGCGCCCACCGGCGAGCCCACCGTGGCCAGCGACCACGGCACACTCGCCTACCTGGCTCCACCCTGCGCGAACCCGGCACAGCGCTGGCCATATCCACATTTCACCCAGGCTGGGTGATGCCGCACCGCCCCCGGTTGACAAGCGTAGAACCCAGCCCCCGCCGCGCTGGACGAAGGATGGGGAGCAGGATGACCGAGACACAAGCCAACCAGCCGCCAGCCCCGCGGCCGGCCGCGCATGCGCCCGCCCGGCCAACCGGGTGGGTCGGCTGGATCATCTTCGCGGGCGTCACGATGATCGTGCTCGGTGCCTTCCAGATCATCGAGGGCCTTGTCGCGGTCTTCCACCGGAGCTACTACCTGGTGACCTCGAACAATCTCCTGGTGCACGTGAGCTACAGCGCCTGGGGCTGGGTGCACTTCGGGATCGGTGTCGCCATCGTGCTTGTTGGTTTCGGGGTGCTGGCTGGCATGACGCTGGCCCGGGTGCTCGGTATCGCCTTCGCCGTGATCAGCGCGATCGTCAACCTCGCGTTCATCGCCGCCTACCCCGTCTGGGGCATCATCATCATCATCATGCCCTGGACGTGATCGTGATCTATGCGCTGGCAGTGCACGGGCGCGAGATGAAGTACGTGTAGCGCCAGGTGGCAAACCGGGTGGTCCCGGCCGGCCCCGCGCCGCGGGCTGGTCCCGGTAGCCCGGCAGCACGGTCCACGCCCGTCCTTGTGGCTTGCGGGGGCGCCAGAAGGACGGGCGTGGACCTCGGCCTGCGGGTGCCCCTCCAGCCGTGCCGGTCCTGCCGTCGCCGACGCGCCGCCGTGCGCGCGGCTGTGCCGGGGACCGCGGGCCGCGGAAGGCCGCGACCAGGCGCGCGACCAGGGTGGCGAGGAAGACCTGGCCGAGCACTGCCTCCATCACAGCCACCGCCTGGCCGCTGCTCTGCGCCGCGGTGTAGTCGCCGTAGCCGAGGGTGGTCAGGGTCGTGAAACTGAAGTACTGGAATGCCTGGGTCCTGGCGCTGGCCACCTGCCCGGGGACAAAGAAGTTCCCGTTGCCGAACCTGTTCATCGCCGAAAGGATGGCCGCGAACATCAGCCCGATGATCATGTAGGCGCTGACAGCGCCGAAGATGCTCTGCAGCGGGACCTCGGGCAGGGTGAGCACCCTCCGCACGATGAGGACGGCCGCGAGCAGCAGGACCAGGGCCGTCCACAGGTTCGCCACCCCGGCGCCGGCGTCGGCCGAATGGGTCACCGCCAGTGTCACCGCGACCGCCGACCCGCCCACCACCGCAGCGATCGCCAGCCGCGCTGCCCGCCGGCCGATCCGCCCGCTGCGCACGGCGAGCAGCGCAGCCCCGAGGAACAAGACGATCTGCACCGCGCTCATCACGGTGCCGGAAGCGAACGCGGAGAGAACGTAGGCGGATATCAGCACGAGCAGCAGCAGGCCGAAGCGGTCCCCGTGCCGCGCTGCCCGCGCGGCGGGCCTGCGCCGCCCCGGACTTCCCTTGGTCATGCTGCCCCTGATCGGCTCTTCCCGGGCCCGGCCCGTGGCTCGTCGATGCTGGGAGGTGTCCCGTCGCGGCTGGGTCCGGCCACCATCAGAGCCGGGCGCCCCGGAGGGCTAGCTGGCGCCGCCGTGCAGCGCGTCCTGGAGGTCCTTCTCGCCTTCCTTGCTGAGGGAGGACTTGAGGACCGTGCCACCGAACTGGCTGAGCGCGCCCATGCCCGCGCCGATGGCCAGCCCGAAGAACGGGATGAAGAACAGCAGGCCGAACAGCAGCCCCCAGAACATCCCCCAGGTGGCTCCCGCGCCGACCGGGTTATGGCTGGTGTGAACGTGGAACTTGCCTTCGGAGTCGCGGACGATGACCGCGATCGCGTCGGGTTCGATGATGAGGTCCCTGGCCAGGCGGCGCGCCTCGGTGGCCGCGAGTTCCGCGGTCGTCTCATCCGGGTACCCGATCGCGATCAGGTCAGACATGGCGTGATTCCTCTCTGCGGATGGTCCTGGCGATCACAGTCCACCAATCACCTCCGGCAGTTCGCCCCATCCCCGCCGGGTGAAGCTGCCGGGGCGCACGGCGGCTTCGCCGAGCCGCTGTTGTGCCTGGAGCACGAGCGGCTCGGCGGGCCTCGCCAGCGCGTCCCGTATGCCGGGGGTGACGAGCCCGGGCCCGGGCAGCTCGGCGTAGGCGGCGAGCACCGCGGCGCGCAGGCTCTGATGGATCGCCCGGGCGCCGAGCCGGTGGGTCAGCCCGGTGTCCCGGAACAGATCCCTGGCCTGTTTCGAGCTGACCACCACCCGCAGCCGGATGCCGATCGCCCGCAACTGCCCGTGCAGTTCCCGCAGTGCCGTGGCGCCTGCGGCGTCGATATCGGCCCCGGCGCCGAGATCGAGCGCCACCGTACCCACGCCTCTTGGGCGGGCCAGCACCCGGGCCATGACGGCCTCGGTGAGGAGCCCGGCCACCGTGGGCTCGAGGGTGGTGCTCAGCCGCAAGAGCGAGTGCGGGGCCCGGCGTTCCAGCGCGGGAGCCGGAGCGTGGGCACGGGCCGGCGGCGCCGGTGCGGAGGGAAGGGGCGCGGAGGGAAGGGGCGCGGTCGGAAGGGGCGCGGGGGGGAGCGCTGGGGCTGGAAGAGGCGCCGGGGCGGGGAGAAGCGTCGGCGGCCGCGGCCCCCGCCCTCCGGCAGGCGACCGCAGTTCTGACAGCGACACGAACCGGGAGAGTCTCATGGGCGCCTCCGAGGCCGGCGTGGCTTCGACGCTTCGCTGGCCGCCGGCCCCGTCCCCGCGGGCGGTGCCGGCTCGGGGCGGCCGACATAAAGCCTGGTCAGACGGCCCCGGCGGCGGCATCACCCGTTCGGGGCGAAGTGTCATCAGCTGCCCCGATGGTCACCACCTGGCGAGACGCTGCCGGTCTGCACTCTTTCGCTCACCCGGGAACCAGCCGGGCCGGCGGGCACGGCTGTAGTCACCCCGCGCAGGTGACCCGCCGCTACCCCGGCAGGCGCGAGGATGGGTCGATGGGAATGCCCGCAAACCACCCGGATCCGGCTCCGCGCCCCGCCCAGGGCGCCCAGGGCGCTCCGGGCGCTCCGGGTTCGCCAGGTTCGCCGGGGCCGCCGGGGCCACCTGGTTCGCCCGACCCCATGGCCCTGCTGCGCAGCCGGAGCTATCTGATGCTGCTGGCTCTGGCGGCGATCCTGGGTGTGCCCATCTCTGCTGCTGCCTACGGTTTCCTGGCCCTGGTCAGCTATCTGCAGAAGGAGATCTTCACGCACCTGCCGCATGGGCTCGGTTTCGCCACCGAGCCGGTGTGGTGGCCGCTGCCGGTCCTGGCCGTGGGTGGCGTGCTGGCGGGCCTGGCGATCCAGTACCTGCCGGGCAGGGGCGGGGTCTCACCGGCCGGCGGCTTCGCTGTTCATGGCGCGCCGGCCCCGGTCCAGCTTCCCGGCGTCATCTTCGCGGCGCTGGCGACGCTGATCTTTGGTGCCGTGCTCGGCCCTGAGATGCCGCTGATCGCCATGGGCGGCGGCCTGGCGGTCCTGGCCACCCGTGCCGCCCGGCGGCGGCCAGTGCCCGCCGAGGGGGTCCAGGTGCTGGCGAGCGCGGGGAGCTTCGCGGCCATCGCCACGCTGCTGGGTTCGCCCATCACGGGCGCGTTCCTGCTGATGGAGGCGTCCGGGCTGGGCGGCCCGATCCTGGGGGTGGTGCTGCTGCCGGGCCTGCTGGCGGCGGGAATCGGCTCGCTCATCTTCATCGGCCTGGACAACGTGACCGGGCTGGGCACGTTCTCGCTGGCCCTTCCCGGCCTGCCCAGTTTCAGCCAGCCGACCGTGGCCGAGTTCGGCTGGGCGGTGGTGATCGGCCTGGCCGCCGCCCTGGTCGGTCCCGGTATCCGGTGGCTGGCGCGTTTCCTGCAGCCCTATGCCGACAAGTGGACCATGCTCGTCGTGCCGCTGGCGGGAGTGGCGGTCGGCGCGCTCGCGATCGTCTACGCGGAGGCGACCGGCAAGGCGACATCGGACGTGCTCTTCTCCGGGCAAGATGCGCTCGACCCGCTCATCACCCACGCCGCCAGCTACTCCGTGGGCGGGCTGGTGCTGCTTGTCGTCTGCAAGGGGCTCGCCTACGGGGTTTCGCTGAGCAGCTTCCGGGGCGGGCCCATCTTCCCGGCCATGTTCATCGGCGGGGCCGGGGGCATCGCCCTGTCTCACCTGCCCGGGCTACCGCTGGTACCCGGTGTCGCGATGGGCATCGGCGCGATGGCCGTGGTGATGCTCACCCTGCCGCTCACCTCGGTCCTGCTTGCTACGCTGCTGCTGGCATCGGACGGCCTGGCCGTCATGCCGCTGGTGATCGTGGCGGTGGTCGTCGCCCACGTCGCCGCCGCCCGGATCGCACCCCGCCCGGCCGCCCACCCGGCGGCGGCAGCCGGGCAGCCGTCAGCGGGACTCACCCGGGGTGGGTGACGACGCACGGCGGCCAGGTAAGCAAGTGTGAGGTCACAACGGAACTGGGAGGCGCCATGCCCCAGGCGCGGACGGGCGGCCAGGCCCGGCAGGCAGGGCGGCCCGCAGCAGGGTCCAAGCCACAGTCGGCGGCAGCGTCGAAGACACCGCCCCCAGCCGAATCAGCAGCGGCGCCGCCAGCCAGGCCACGGACACGGTCGGCCGCGGCGCCAGCGGCAAAGCCATCGGCCGCGACGCCGGCCAGGCCACGGACACGGTCGGCCGCGGCGCCAGCGGCAAAGCCATCGGCCGCGACGCCAGCCAGGCCACGGGCACGGTCGGCCGCGGCGCCAGCCAGGCCACGGGCACGGTCGGCCGCGGCGCCAGCGGCAAAGCCATCGGCCGCAACGCCAGCAAAGCCGAAGGCACTGTCCGCGGCGACGCCGGCAGGTTCCACCGCGAGGCCGGCCCGGTCCACCGCGAGGCCGGCCGGTTCCACCGCGAGGCCGGCCCGGTCCACCGCGAGGCCGGCCGGTTCCACCGCGAGGCCGGCCGGTTCCACCGCGAGGCCAGCCCGGTCCACCGCGCCGCGGCCAGCCCGGCCAGCCCGGCCGGCGACGGTGCGGACGGCCGTCCGGCGGGCCACGACTCCACCGGAGCCGCTCAGCCCGGCGCAACGGGCTGCCGCAGGCAAGGCGTTGCGTAGTGCGGTCTCACGGGAAAGCCACGCGGCCCTCGATCTGTCGGCAGACCGGCCCGACCCGGTCGCCCTGCTGGAAGGGCAGGGCGAGTCCCGGGTACCTGAGCTGGTCCCCATCAGGTACGGGCGGATGCTGGCATCGGAGTTCAGCTACTTCCGCGGCGCCGCCCTGCCCATGGCCGCCGACCTGGCCACCACGCCGGTCACCGGGCTGACCGTCCAGGCCTGCGGGGACGCGCACCTGTCCAACTTCGGCCTGTACGCCTCGCCCGAGCGCAAGCTGCTCTTCGACGTCAACGACTTCGACGAGACCATGCCCGGCCCGTGGGAGTGGGACGTCAAGCGGCTGGCCGCCAGCCTGGAGGTGGCGGCCAGGGGCAATGGCTTCGCCCGCAAGGACCGCCGGATGATCGTGCAGGCGGCGGCCACCCAGTACCGGCTGGTGATGCGGCAGCTCGCGGCCATGACCAACCTGGACGTCTGGTACAGCGACGTGAACATCGAGCAGTTCCGGCGCGAGTTCGCCGGGCGGCTGACCGGCCGCCAGCGCCAGCGGCTCGACGCGGCGTTCGCGAAGGCGCGGGGCCACGACAGCAGGCAGGCGCTTGACAAGCTGGCCGCGCCCCAGGACGGGCAGCTGCGCATCGTGGCCGATCCGCCGCTGGTCGTGCCGCTCATCGACCTGCTCCCCGAGCAGCTCGACCGGGCCGGGATGGAAACGGAGCTGCGCGGGCTGATCGCCGACTACCGGCGCACCCTGCAGTCCGACCGGCGGGTCCTGCTGGAGCAGTACCAGTTCGTCGACATGGCCCGCAAGGTGGTGGGGGTCGGCAGCGTGGGGACCCGCTGCTGGATCATCCTGATGCTCGGCCGTGACCAGTCAGATCCGTTGTTCCTCCAGGTCAAGGAGGCGCAGCCGTCGGTTCTCAGCCCGTACCAGGGCGCCAGCAAGTACGCCAACCAGGGTGAGCGGGTGGTGGCGGGCCAGCGGCTCATGCAGGCGGCCAGCGACATCTTCCTCGGCTGGCAGCGGACGCAAGGGCTGGACGGGCAGTACCGCGACTTCTACGTGCGCCAGCTGCGGGACTGGAAGTTCTCGATGCCGATCGAGGCGCTGATCCCGAACGGCATGCGGATCTACGCCCAGCTGTGCGGTGGCACCCTGGCGCGGGCGCATGCCAGGTCCGGTGACCACATCGCCATCGCCTCCTACCTCGGTGCCCGCGATGTCTTCGACCGCGCGATCACCGAGTTCGCCGCCGCCTACGCCGACCAGAACGAGCGCGACTACGAGGCGCTCACCAAGGCCGCCGACTCCGGGCGGGTCCACGCCGAGCGCGGCGTGTGACCCACAAGGCCGGCGTCAGGAGCCTGCCGGTGCGGAGCGGAACGACGCCAGCTGGCGCAGCTGCGTCCAGTCCATGGCGGGCTTGACCGGCGGGACCCCGGGCCGGTTCCTCGGCACCCGGACCCGGAGCGCCCGGGGCCGGATGGTGCAGCGCACCGGGGTGGGCATCATGACGGTCTCCCCGTCGATCCCGACCGGGATCTCGGGCACGTCGGCGTCCACCACCACCTCGCCGGCGGCGAGCACGGTCAGGCCCTGGCCGTGCCCGCGGCGCAGCAGCTGGATGGCCTGCCGCGCGCTGTTCACCGTCACCGCCACGATGCCAAGTGTCCCGGTGTCGAGCCGGGCGCGGCGGCCGAGCCCGGCGATGTCGCCCATCTCGTACGGGTCGTTGCTCACCAGCAGGGCCTGCGGGCCCGTGACCGTGGCATCGCCGGCGCGGGCGGTCAGCCGGGCCCCGCGCTTGCCGTTCAGCAGGTCGGGCAGGACTTCCAGCGTGGTGCCCCGCTTGTCGTCCCGGTAGGCGGGGTCGCGCACCACCTCGGCGTACGCGCCGAACGAGGCGTTGTTCACGAAGGTACGCTCGCCGATGATGCCGAGGTTGACCCGCTGTTCCACGCCGTCGGTGAGGGCGTCGAGGCAGGCGGCTGGATCATCGCGGTCCAGCCCGAGGTCCAGCGCGAAATGGTTGCGGGTGCCGGCGCTGATCACCAGGAACGGGAGATCGTGCTCGGCGGCGATCCCGGCAACCAGCGCCTGCGTCCCGTCGCCTCCGGCCACGCCGAGCAGGTCCGCACCGGCGGCGACCGCCTGCCGGGCCAGGGCCGCCACGTCCACCACCCCCGGCCCTTCGAGCAGGGCCACCTGCGCCCCCAGCTCCTCGGCCTTCTCCTTCAGCCCGAACTTCGTGACCTTCCCGCCCCCTGACCTCGGGTTCATGATCAGGAACGGGCGCTGGGGCGCCGGGACCTCCCGGGCGGGCATGTCCGTGTCCACGGCGGCCGGGGCCAGCGCCAGCCGTCCGGCAACGGTCGCCAGCACCATGAGCGCGACCGACACCAGGGCGACCCAGAGCAGACGGTGCACGGCGAACACCACCAGCATGGCGACCGGGGTGAGGATCACCACGGCGAGCGCTATCCACCGCAGCACCCCGCGGTGGGCGAGGAACCAGTACGCACCGGCCACCACCAGGCAGGCGCCGATCGCGCCGAGGCCGACCATGGCCAGGCTGGCCAGTTCCGCGAAACCGATCAGGACCGCCGCCGCGGCGAGCATCAGCGCGTAGGCGGACCGGGCGAGCCAGCGGGCGCTCATGACCTTGGTCCTCCCGTTCGCCGCCGGCGATTCAGGCTCAACCTTCCGCTGCGCGGAGATTGCACCGGATCATCCACCAGGAGTGAATTTTCCGGTGCGGTCATCGGCCGCGGGCGCCAGCGTCAGGCAGGCGGGAACCAACCCGTCCCGGGTGATGCGCCGCCGCCCTCCGCCGTCGGATACTGCACGGGTGTGACCGGTTTGGGCGGCGTCACCCGGGATGCCGCCCGGCGGCCACCGCGGCCAGAATCGCCTGGCTGACCGGACGAAGGGGGTAGCCACATGGCCATCGGGCCGGTGCAGCTCATCGTGTTGGGGTTCGCGAACCCGGACTTCCACGGCGAGATCATCGACGAACTGGAGCGGCTGCACGCAAACGGCATGGTGCGGGTGATCGACTCGCTGGTCGTCTACAAGGACCCGCACGGTGACATCGAGGTAGAGCACCTCAGCAACCTCTCGCAGGAAGAGGCGGTCGAGCTTGGCAGCAAGGTCGGCGCGCTGATCGGCCTCGGCATCGAGGGCGAGGAAGGGATGGCGGCCGGTGCCGCCGCGGGCGCGGAACAGGCCGCGGCCGAGGGCATCGACGTCTTCGGCGGAGCCGAGGAGTGGGATGTGCTGGAAGACATCCCCAACGACAGCGCCGCCGCGCTGCTGCTCCTGGAACACCACTGGGCGGTGCCGTTGCGGGACGCGGTCGCCCGGGCCGGCGGCTTCCGGATCAGCGACGGCTTCATCAGCCCGCTCGACCTCATCGAGCTCGGGCTGGTGTCGGCCGAAGAGGCGAAGGAACTTCACGATCTGGAAACGGCTGCAGCGGCGAACAAGCGCTGACACCCGCGACAACGGATGGAGGGATGAGATGTTCGGATCACGCAGAGTCGCGCGCCGCACAGGCCGGCGCACCGCGCGGCGCGTGTCCCGCCGGCGGTGAGCCGAACGGCCCGGTCGGCGTGATCGCGCCCGCCGCCAGCTAGCCGGGCGGCCCGGTGAGCGTCGCCGACCTGGCGATCATCGCGGCGCTGATCTTCGTCTGGGGGACCGTGTCGGCGCGGCTGGAACGCTTCGACATGACCGCGCCGATCATGTTCACTGCCGCGGGTGTGCTGCTCACACATGGCCCGCTGACCCCGCTGGGGATCAAGCCCAGCGGGGAGCTGGTCAAGGTGCTGGCCGAGTTCACCCTTGCCCTGGTGCTGTTCTCCGACGCCTCCCGGGTCGGCCTGCACCACCTGCGGGCGGACCTGGGCCTGTGCGTGCGGCTGCTCGGCATCGCGCTGCCGGTGACGATCGGCCTGGGGACACTGCTGGCGCTGATCCTGCCCGGGGTGAGCGACATCTGGATCGCCCTGCTGATCGGTGCGGCGCTCGCGCCGACCGACGCCGCCCTCGGTGCGGGCATGATGGTCAACCCGGCGGTGCCCGCCCGGATCCGGCGGCTGATCAACG
Organism: uncultured Actinomycetes bacterium; assembly: GCA_963741615.1. GTDB lineage: Bacteria > Actinomycetota > Actinomycetes > Streptosporangiales > Streptosporangiaceae > UBA9676. The sequence goes on along the minus strand of CAVUIU010000008.1, from coordinate 69,615 downwards.
TCGAGAGCGGGCTTAACGACGGCATCGCCACGCCGTTCGTGCTGGTGGCGATCGCCGGCGCGGCGACCGCCGAGCACGCGGCGCAGACGGGTCCCGCGGCGGCGGTGCTGGAACTGGTGGTCGGGCTGGCGGTCGGCGCCCTGGTCGGCGGCGGCGGTGGCTGGCTGATCAAGGCGGGCCGCCGCCGTGGCTGGGTGGCCGAGGGGTTCGCCGGGGCGGCGGTGCTCGGCCTCGCGGTCTGCTCGTACGCCACGTCGGCTGCCCTGCACGGCAACGGCTTCATCGCCGCCTTCGTCGGCGGGCTCGGGTTCGCCGCCGCGGGTGGGCCGGCCGCCCGGCTCGTCCCGTTCGTCGAGGAGATCGGCACCCTGCTCTCGCTGCTGGTGTGGCTGCTGTTCGGGGTCATCGCGGTCGTGCCCGCGCTGCAGGACCTGACCTGGCAGGTGGTGGCCTATGCCGTGGCAAGCCTGACCGTCGTCAGGATGCTGCCGGTGGCCGTCTCCCTGGCGGGGGCCCGGCTCGGCCGCGCCACGGTCGCCTTCGTGGGCTGGTTCGGCCCGCGCGGCCTGGCTTCGGTCGTCTTCGGCCTGCTGGCACTCGAGGACCTGGGCTCGCTCGCGGCCAGGCCCGTCGTGACCGTGGTCGCGTTCACCGTGCTGCTCAGCGTGATCGCCCATGGGCTGACCGCCGACCCGCTGGCCAGGCGCTACGGCCCCAGGCTCGGCACCGCCGCCGATGGCACCCGGCTGGCCCCGGTGCCCGAGCGCCGCCTGATCCGCCGCTCGCCCGCCCCGGGCCGCGAGGCCGATGCGGCGGGCTGAGCCGGGCACGCAGCGACCGTCACAAGACAGCGATCGGGTTCACCGGCGACCCGGTAGCGACCGTCAGCCGCAGCGGCGCGATGACGCACAGGAAGGTCCAGCGGCCCGTCTCCTCGCAGAGCGGGACCAGGTCGTCGAACTGGAGGTAGTCCAGCAGATGCACGCCGAGCGCGTTGATGGCGAGCACGTGCACGGGGAAGTTGACCCCATCGGCTGCGCTGGGCGCGGTGTCGTTGTTGCCGTCGCTGCCGAGCACGCCGATCCGGCGCTCGGCCAGCAGCGGCAGCACGCTCGGGTGCAGGCCCGCCCGGGCGGCGGCGGCGTCCCAGGGCCCGCGTTCCTCCCGCCGCCGCCGGTGGCCCACCCGCACGAGCACGATGTCACCCTGGCCGATCTGGACGCCCTGGTCCCGCTCGGCGGCGGCGATGTCGGCGGGCGTGACGTGGTCGCCGGGCTCGAGCCACGCCGTCCCGCGGGACCGGGGCACGTCGAGGAGCACGCCGCGGCCGACGATGCCGTTGGCGGCGGTGGCGACGGACAGCGCGGCGGCGCCGGCGCCGGTGACGGCGCTGGCGGGGACGCCGTTGTAGAGCGTGCCGTCGAAGCTGACATGGCAGAGGGCGTCGAGGTGGCTGTCGGCGTTGCCGTGGATGTTCATGGCGATCCGGTCGGCCGCGAAGGCCAGCCCGGGCGCGGCGGCGTCGGGCGTCTGGACCATCTGGTGCTGGGCAGGATCGGGGTTGTCGGCGCTGACGTGGTGCTCCACCGGCGCGGCCAGTGACACACTGCGGCCCAGCCTGACCTCGGCGGCCGCGGCCCGGATCTGGGCGGGGCCGATGTGGTTGAGGGCGCCGCGCCGGTCGCCCGGTCCCCAGGGGAGCTGGGCGCGCAGCCGGTCGCGCAGGGCGCGGAATTCCGCCTCGGTCATCCGCCCCGGCGGGGGAGGGGCCTGGTTGCTGGTCATCCGATCACCCTCTGGCTTGGCGGGGCAGTGGTCATCATCCGGCACGGGTGGGGCACCCTGGACAGGCGGAGAGCCCTGACCAGAAAGGAACCCGATGGCCCACGAACGGCTGGTGGCAGTGAGCTACCCGGTGGACGGCGAATTCACCCGGATCAACGCCGATGTCCTGGCCGGGGACGCCAGCGTCGCCTTCCTGCAGGGCCGGGACGAGGATGACCGCCGCACGATCCTGCGGCAGGCCGATGTGCTCGTCGGCTGGAACCTGCGCCGGGAACTTCCGGCCGGATCCTGGCAGGACATGCCGGGCCTGCGCTTCGTCCAGCTGCTGTCGGCCGGCGCGGACGGCGTCGACTTCGCCGCCATCCCGGAGCGGCTGGTGCTGGCCAGCAACGTGGGCGCCTACTCCGCGCCCATCGCCGAGCACGTCATGGCGATGGCGCTTGCCCTGGCCAGGCGGCTGCCCCAGCGCCACGCCGCCCTCGCCAGGGGCCAGTTCAACCAGTCCGAACCGCTGCTCACGCTGGACGGCGCGGTGTGTGCCATCCTCGGTTTCGGCGGTATCGGCACCGCCACCGCCCGCCTGATGCGGCCGTTCGGGGCGCGCATCCACGCGGTCAACTCCTCCGGCCGCACCGGTGAGCCGGTCGAGTTCTGCGGAACGCTGGCGGACCTGGACCAGGTGCTCGCCGCCGCGGACGTGCTCGTCGTCTGCCTGCCGCTGATGACGGCCACCCGGGGCCTCATCGGCGCGCGGGAACTGGCGCTGATGAAGCCCACCGCGATCCTCGTGATCGTGTCCCGGGCCGCCATCGTGGACGAGGGTGCCCTCTACCGGCATCTGCGCGAGAACCCGCAGTTCTGCGCCGGGATCGACGCCTGGTGGCAGGAGCCGCGCGACGGCCGTGGGTTCACCACCGGGTACCCGTTCTTCGATTTGCCCGGCGTGATCGGCTCCCCGCACAATTCGGGCATCGTCCCCGGCGTCCTGCCGGCCGCGGCCCGCCGGGCCGCGGAGAACGTCCGCCGGTTCCTGCGCGGCGAGGCGCTGGCCGGCGTGGTCCGCCGCGCGGACTACCTGTGACGGGCACCGGCCGGCCCGCAGCGCTCGGCGAATGGCCCGGAGCGGCATCGGGGAGGGCTGGGCGGCCGTTACGGGCCGGTGCCGCCTGCCGGGCCAGCCGGTCCAGCCGGGCCTCCTGGGCCCGCCGGGGGCGCCGAGCCCAGGAGGTTGCCGTACGGGCCGGTCCCCACGGGCACATCGTTGACGGTGAAGGCCCGCTCCCGGCGCAGGTCGCGGGTGAAGGCGAACCACCAGCCCAGGACCGCCCCGAAGCGGTTGCGGTAGCCGGTGAGGAAGCCGATGTGGATGAACAGCCAGGCCCACCAGCCGAGAAAGCCGCCGAAGTTGAGCTTGCCCGCAGAGATGACGGCGCGCCCACGGGAGATGTAGGCGGCCGAGCCCAGGTCGTGGTAGCGGAACGGCTTGCCGTAGGTCTCGCCCCGGGCCTGGTGGCTGATCCTCCGCCCGGCGTACAGTCCCGTCTGCATGGCGACCTCGGCTACCCCGGGCAGCTTGTCCAGGCACATCAGGTCCCCGGTCACCATGATCTCGGGATGGCCGGGCAGGCTCAGGTCCTTGCCGCACAGCAGGCGGCCCGCCCGGTCCTGCTCCGCGCCGGTGGCCTTCGCCACCACCCCCGCGAGCGGCGGCGCCTGCACGCCCGCGGTCCACAAGATGGTGCCCACCTCATGCCGGGTGATGTTGCCGTCGTGGTCTTTGACCCCGATGCTGCCCAGGTCCGCTTCGGTGACGATCGAGCCCATGTGCAGCTCGACACCCAGCTTGCCCAGGTCCCGGGCGGCCAGGGCGGACAGTTTCGGCCCAAACGAGGCCAGCGGGGCGCTCACGCCATCGAACAGCATGACCCGGGCGTCCTCGGGCTTGATATGCCGGTACTCGGCGCGCAGCGTCTTGGTGGCGACCTCCCGGATCTGCCCCGCCAGTTCCACGCCGGTCGGTCCCGCGCCCACCAGGGCGAAAGTGAGCCAGCGGCGGCGTTCGGCCGGGTCGGTGGCGGACTCGGCCATCTCGAACGCGCCGAACACCCGCCGCCGGATCTTCAGCGCATCCTCGATCGATTTCATCCCGGGCGCGAAGGCGGCGTACTCGTCATGCCCGAAATAGGACTGCCGGACCCCGGCGGCCAGGATGAGGTAGTCGTAGCCGAACTCGATCTCCTCGCCCAGCGGCCGCCGCGCCATTACCTTCTTGGCGGCTGCGTCGATGCCGGTCACCTCGGCCAGCACGAACTCGGCATTCTCGTTTTTCTTGAGCAGCTCACGCAGCGGGGAGGCGATCTTCCCCACCGACAGGATCCCGGTCGCGCACTGGTAGAGCAGCGGCTGGAACAGGTGATGCTCGGCCCGGTCGATGAGGGTCACCTGCACCGGCGCGCGCTTCAGCGCCCGGACCGCGAACAGCCCGGCGAACCCGCCGCCGACGATAACCACCCGGGAGCCGGATGTAGCGGCCATGGCTCGCCCCGATCTTTCGTTCCGTATGGTCTTCGGGCCGGTCAGCCCGTCGGGTCGTGCCAGGTGTCCCGGGCGGGCAGCAGCCGGTCCGCCTCCTCGGGACCCCAGCTGCCCTTGGCGTAGGGGTGGACCGGCGTGGCGTCGCCCAGCACTTCGTCCACGATCCTCCAGGCGGCCTCGACGGTGTCCTGCCGGGCGAACAGCCAGCGCTCCCCCTCCAGCGCGGCGCCGATCAGCTGGTCGTAAGGGCGCTGGTCACTCCCGGGCTCCTGGGCGAACGTCAGGTCCTCCATCTGCGGCTCCCAGCCCGTGCCCGGCTTCTTGCCCGCTAGCAGGAAGGAGACCGCGGTCTCGGGCCAGAGCCGGAACCGCAGCTCGTTGTTGCGCGGCAGCGGGGCGAGCCCGAAGACGTCGCGGGGCGGGTGCTTGAACCGGACCGTCACCTCGGTGGCGGTGACCGGCATGCACTTCCCGGCCCGGATCACGATCGGCACGCCCGCCCACCGCCACGAGTCGGACTCCAGCCGGATGGCGGCGAAGGTTTCCACGGTCGAATGCGGGTCGACGCCCGCCACGTCGTGGTAGCCCTCGTACTGGCCGCGCACCGTGTCCTGCGGGGTCAGCCGGGTGAGCGAAGCCACCAGGGCCGCCTTGGCGGCCCGCCAGTTGGACAGGCCCTCTCCATCGGGCGGGTCGGCCATCACCGTGGCCAGCACCTGCAGCATGTGGTTCTGGACCACGTCCCGGATGGCGCCGGTCCGGTCGTAGAACGAGCCCCGGTCGGACACGTCGAACGCCTCCGCCATGGTGATCTGGATGCTCTCCACATACGTCCGGTTCAGCAGCGGCTCGACCACCGCGTTGGCGAACCGGCCGAACAGCACGTTCTCCACCGGCTCGAAGGCCAGCCAGTCGTCCACCCGGAAGATGGCCTCTTCCGAGAAGTACTGGTGCATGGTGTCGTTCAGCTTGCGTGAGCTGGCCAGGTCGGAGCCGAACGGCTTTTCCACCATCACCCGGGCACCGGCGGCCCGGCCGGCGGTGGCGATGCCCTGGGCGATCCGCCCGAACAGGAACGCCGGGACCTCCAGGTAGAACAGCAACTCCTTGCCGGCGCCTGCCATCTCCGACATCGCCTGGTAGGTGGCATCGTCGCCGAGGTCGCCGTTGACGTAGCGCAGCAGGCTCAGCATCTTCGTGGCCGCCGGGCTGGCTGGGTCCATGTTGTTGAGCTTCAGCGAAGCGGTTGCGTAGTCACGGAACTGCTCCAGGCCCCAGCCGCTCTTGGCCACCCCGACCACCGGGAAGTCGAGCACGCCGCGTTCGACCAGCCCGACCAGTGCCGGGAATGTCTCCAGCTTGGCCAGGTCGCCGGTCGCCCCGAAGATCACCAGGGCGTCGGCGCGGTTTCCTGCCATGTCTGCTCCTCCTGCCTGCGCAGTTTGTGATCATGACTTGCCGGCGCTGCCGACCGCCGGTTCATGACCCGGTTTTCTCCGGCACGCCGGGTGGGGGTGTGCCTGGCAGATGCGGCGGCTCGAAATCGGACTTGCTGACGCGGCGCCGGAAGACGTAGTAGGTCCAGGTCTGGTACACGAGCACCACCGGCAGGAAGATGACGACGACCACGGTCATCACCTTGAGCGAGTACGCCCCGGACGCGGTGTTGTGCACGGTGAGGTTGTAGGCGGCCCGGGTGGAGGACACCATCACGTTCGGATACAGGCCGGTGAAGAGCGAGACGATGCAGGCGGCGATCGTGACCGTGGTCGCGGCGAAGGCGAAGCCCTCCCGGTGCTCATAGACCAGCCAGACAGCGGCGATCGCGGCAAGGATGGCGAGCAGCTCGACCGGGTTGAGGAAGAACGTGGTGGTGTGGGTCACGTGCGTCCAGATGGCGAAGCCCACCACGGCGGCGAGGGTGAAGGGAGCGATGCGGCGGGCCAGGAGCCCGCTGCGCTCGCGCATGTCGCCGGTGGTCTTCAGGCACAGGAACGTCGCGCCGTGCAGCAGGCAGACAGCGACCAGGGTGATCCCGGTGAACAGCGCGTACGGCTGCAGCAGATCCCAGAATGAGCCGGTGTAGTTCTGGGCCGAGTTGATCGGCAGCCCGTGCAGGAGCCCGGCCAGCGCCACGCCGATCAGCAGCGGGGACAGCAGGCTGCCCACGGTCAGCAGCACGTCCCAGGTGGCCCGCCAGCGCGGGTCGCCGCGTTTGCCGCGGTACTCGAAGGCCACGCCGCGGACGATCAGGGACGCCAGCAGCAGCACCAGCGCGAGGTAGTAGGCCGAGAACATCGTCGCGTACCAGCCGGGGAACGCGGCGAACATGGCGGCCCCGGCGGTTATCAGCCACACCTCGTTGCCATCCCACAGCGGCCCGATCGTGTTGACGGCCGCGCGCCGACCGGCCTCGTCGGTGGCGACCAGGCTGTGCAGCATACCGACCCCGAAGTCGAAACCCTCGAGGATGAAAAAGCCGGTCCACAAGATGGCGATGACGATGAACCAGAACGGGACGAGATTGTTCATCACAGACCTCTAGTACTGGATCGCCGGTACCGGCTCGTCCACGTCGGCTGGCGCGCGGGCGGGCGGGAGCTGTTCACGCGAGTACCGCAGCATCAAGATCAGGTTGACGGTGCCCAGGATGCCGTAGAGCAGGATGAATCCGATCAGGCTGATCCAGATCCAGGTGGTGGAGACGGTCGGCGAGATCCCGTTCTTCGTGAGCATGATGCCCTGCACGATCCACGGCTGGCGGCCGCTCTCGGTCAGCAGCCAGCCCGCGGTGTTCATCACAAACGGCAGCACCGCGCCCCAGACCGCCACCCACAAAAACAGCCGGGACGTCGCGAGGTTCTTCCGCCGGATCAGCCACAGCCCCCACACCGAGATGAGCAGGACCAGGACCCCGAGGTAGGCCATCGCCCGCATCGCCCAGTACTGGATGAAGACATTCGGCACGTAGTAACCGGGCCCGTACTTGCTGACGTACTGGTTCTGCAGCGGGTCCAGCCCGATCACCTTGCCGTTCCAGTGGTTGGTGGCCAGCAGCGACAGCAGATGCGGGATCTCGATGATCTGGGTGGGGGTGTGGTCGTTGTTGCCGCCGCCGATCTGGAACAGCGAGAACGAGCACGGCTGGCAGGTGGTCCACTGCGCCTCCGCGGCCGCGATCTTCATCGGCTGGTAGCGGGCCTCGATCACCCCCAGCTCATCGCCCACCAGCATGGTGAACAGGATCGCCGGGACCAGCACCACCAGCGCGAGACGGGCCGAGCGGGTGAACACATCGGCGTCCCCCTTGTGCCGCAGCTGCCACGCCGACACCGCCAGCATCACCGCCGCGCCAGTGACCAGCGACGCCAGCACCACCTTGGAATATCCCCACAGGAACACCGGGTTGGTGAACAGCGCCCAGATGTCGTTGAGCTGCGGCTTGCCGTTGACCATCGTGTAGCCGACCGGGTGCTGCATCCACGAGTTGGCCGCCAGGATGAACAGCGCCGAAAACGCGGTGCCGAACGCGACCGCCCAGATCGTGAGCAGGTGCACCCGCCGCGGCAGCTTGTCCCAGCCGAACAGCCACAGCCCCAGGAACGTGGACTCCAGGAAGAACGCCCCGAGTCCCTCCATCGCCAGCGGGGCCCCGAAGATGTTGCCGACCAGCCGCGAGTAGGCGCCCCAGTTCATCCCGAACTCGAACTCCTGCACCAGGCCGGTCACCACGCCGATCGCGATGTTGATCACCAGCAGCGTGCCGAAGAACCGGGTCAGCCGCAGATACTCCTCCCGCTTGCTGCGATACCACGCCGTCTGCAGCAACGCCGTCAGGAAGGCCAGCCCGATCGTGATGGGGACGAACAGGAAGTGGTTGATCGTGGTGAACGCGAACTGCCACCGTGCGAGGTCAACGTTCGTCATCGGCCCCTCCCGTGCCGGTCATCCGACGCCGCTGCGGCCCTTCACGCCCGTGCGCATCATTCGGCGGGAATGGCAGGCTCGGCCGCGCCGTTCCGCCACGCGCTGGCCCCCGCGCTGGCCGCGGCCCTGACCTTGGCCAGGTGCTGCTGCGCCAGCTGGCTCGGCGGCACCTCCATGTTGTTGACCCAGCGCCGCGCGGCGGCTGCCAGCGTCGCACCGCTGATCGCCAGTCCGGCCAGCCCGATCAGGCTGCCGATTCCGATCAGCACCGCCCCGGCCAGCAGGGGCCCGGTGTTCACTGAGAACCCCCCCGAGGACATTTCCTGATCCGTCATGGCAAACCATCCTCGCTATCGCCCGTGGTCGTTATCGCCTGTGGTGACCACTGTCACCGGGGAGGGATCGGCGGGCATCACCCTCCCGGGGTGGTTGACCCCGCCGGGCCCGGACGCCGGCCGTCCTCACCCCGAACGGGGGATGTCCCACGCGCGTCCGGCGGCGATAGTGGCATGGTGACCGAGCACTACGACGTGATCATTATCGGGTCCGGGGCCGGCGGCGGGACGCTCGCGCACACGCTCGCCGGTTCGGGCAGGTCGATCCTGCTGCTGGAGCGCGGCGATTTCCTGCCGCGGGAGACCGGGAACTGGGATCCCCAGCCGGTGTTCGTGGACGGCCGGTACATCTCCACGGACACCTGGTTCGGCGGCGACGGCAAGCCGTTCCAGCCCCAGGTGCACTACTTCGTGGGCGGGGCGACCAAGATGTACGGTGCGGCCCTGTACCGGCTGCGGCCGGGCGACTTCGCCGAGCTCAGGCACGTGGACGGGATCTCCCCCGCATGGCCGCTGTCGTATGACGACTTCGAGCCGTGGTACTCGAAGGCCGAGCGGCTGTACCAGGTGCACGGCAACGGCGGCGAGGACCCGACCGAGGGCCACCGGAGCGAGCCCTACCCCTGGCCCGCTGTCTCCCACGAGCCGAGGATCGCGCGGATATCGGAGGGCCTGGAGAAGGGCGGCTACCATCCGTTCCACGCGCCGTGCGGGATCATGCTGAACGAGGCGCAGCGGCCCCGCAGCACCTGCATCCGGTGCTCGTGGTGCGACGGCTACCCGTGCCTGGTGCACGCCAAGTCCGACGCCGAGGTGATCGCGGTGCGGCCGGTGCTCGACCGGCCCAACGTCACCTTGGTCACCGGGGCCGAGGTGACCAAGCTGGAGACCGATGGCGCCGGGCGCGCCATCACCGGGGTGGTCGTCTCGCGGGACGGTGAGCATGAGGTCTACAGCGGCGGCATCGTGGTGGTGGCCGCCGGCGCCGCCAACAGCGCCAAGCTGCTGCTCAATTCGGCTAATGACGCCCATCCCCATGGTTTGGCGAATGGGTCGGATCAGGTGGGGCGCAATTACATGTTCCACAACTGCAAGGCGGTCGTGGCCCTATCCAAGGAGAAGAACGACACGGTCTTCCAGAAGACGCTGGGGATCAACGATTTCTACTTCGCCACCAAGGACGATGAGTGGCCGGCCGGCAACATCCAGATGATCGGCAAGTCCAACGCCGAGGCCATGCGGGGCGAAAAGCCCAAGCTCACCAAGCTGTCCCCGGAGTGGACCCTGTCGGATGTGGCGGAGCACGCGGTGGACTTCTGGCTCACCACTGAGGACCTGCCGGTGGCGGACAACCGCGTGACGACCGACCGCGACGGCACCATCCACCTGGCCTACACCCCGACCAACGACGCCGAGGCCGACCGTCTCTACGGCGAGCTGAAGAAGATCCTGAACCACACCGGGATGGCCGAGCACCATGTGCTGGGCAAGAACTTCTACATGGACATGAGCATCCCGGTCGCGGGCTGCGCGCACCAGGCCGGCACCTGCCGGTTCGGCACCGACCCCGCCACTTCGGTCCTCGATGTCAACTGCAAGGCGCACGAACTCGACAACCTGTACGTGGTGGACACCAGCTTCTTCCCCAGCATCGGCGCGGTGAACCCGGCACTGACCGCCATGGCCAACGCGATCCGGGTCGGCGAGCATCTGGGGGAGCGGCTGGGATAGCCCCCCGCGGGGGAGCGCTGGTCAGGCTCACCCATGTGGGGTGACGACGCGGCTCAGGCCGGTCGTTATGGTCGGAATGTCGATCAGAGTCCGGAACGTGTCGGTCTTGATTGCCGGGAGGTCGGGCACCGATGAGCGTATTTCCGCCCATTGCCGAGTATGGGTTGCTGTCGAATTGCGAGCAGAGCTGCCTGGTGGCGCCGGACGGGTCGGTCGAGTGGCTGTGCCTGCCACGCCCGGACTCGCCGAGCGTGTTCGGGGCGCTGCTGGACCGGGCCGCCGGCTTGTTCAGGTTCGGTCCCAGCAACGCCCACGTGCCTCAGGCTCGGCGGTATGTGCCGGGGACGATGGTGCTGGAAACCACGTGGCAGACTCCCACGGGCTGGATGACGGTCCATGACCTGCTGGTCGTGGGCCCGGTCCAGGCTAAGGCGCGGCGGTCGGACTACCGCCGGGCCCCATCGGATTTCGGTGCTGTCGGCGCCTTGGTGCGGATCGCGACGTGCATCAGCGGCCGGGTCGAGGCCATGGTGAACTGTGCCCCACTGTTCAATTACGGGACCACCGGCGGCACCTGGAGCTATCGGGGCGAGGGGTACGGCGCGATGACGGTCGCCCCGGCGGAGGGGGACGTGCGGCTGGAGCTGGCGGGCAGCATCCAGCTCGGCGTGCTGGGGGCGCGCTGTTACGGCCGCACCACGCTCGCCGAGGGCCAGTCTGCGTTCGTGGTCCTGTCGTGGGGGGATGCGGCGGTCCCGGCCAGCCTGGAGGAGGCTTCCGCCGCGCTGAACACCACGGTCGACTTCTGGCGCGACTGGCTGAGCACAGCCAAGATCGCTGACCATCCATGGAAGCCTTACATCGACCGCAGCGCGCTCACGCTGAAGGCGCTCAGCTACGCCCCGACCGGCGCCATCATGGCGGCAGCGACGACCTCGCTGCCGGAAACGCCCGGCGGGGCACGCAACTGGGACTACCGGTTCACCTGGATCCGGGACTCGTCGTTCATGCTCCGGTCGCTGTACCGCCTCGGGTTCGACTGGGAGGCGCTCGAGTATTTCGGTTTCATCATCGACGCCGTCAGCGGCGGTGACCTCAACCGCAAGCTCGAACTGCAGATCATGTACGGCATCGGCGGGGAACGTGACCTGACCGAGAAGACCCTCGATCACCTGTCCGGGTACCGGGGCGCGCGCCCGGTCCGGATCGGCAACGGCGCCTGGAACCAGCACCAGCACGATGTGTGGGGGATGATCCTCGACGCGCTGGACGTGCAGTTCCGCCGGGCGGCATCCCAGATCGTGATGCCGGTGTGGGAGGGGCTCGCCGGGTTCGTGGACGCCGCCCTCGAGCACTGGCGTGAGCCCGACCAGGGGATCTGGGAAGTCCGCGGCGACCCGAAGCACTTCACCGCGTCCAAGGTGATGTGCTGGGTCGCCGCCGCCCGCGGCGCCGACCTCGCCGAGGAACGCGGCGACGGCGAACGCGCCAAGCGGTGGCGGGCAGGAGCCGAGAAGATCAAGGCCGAGGTGCTGGCCAAGGGCGTGTCCGACCGGGGCGTCTTCCGCCAGCACTACAAGACCGACGACCTCGACGCCTCGCTGCTGCTGCTGGCCATCATGGGGTTCCTGCCCCCCGACGACGACCGCATCAAGGCGACGGTACTGGCCATCGCCGACGAGCTGACCGAAGACGGCCTGGTGCTGCGCTACCGGGTGGAGGGAACCGACACCGGGTTCGCGGGTGAGGAGGGAACCTTCACCATCTGCTCGTTCTGGCTGGTCAGCGCGCTGGCCATGATCGGTGAGACCGGACGCGCCCGTGCCCTGTGCCAGAAACTGCTGTCGTTCGCCAGCCCGCTTCTGCTCTATGCCGAGGAGATCGACACCAGCACCGGCCAGCACCTCGGGAACTTCCCGCAGGCCTTCACCCACCTCGCCCTGATCGAGGCCTTGACCCTGCTCATCGAGTCCGAGCCAGCGGAGGGCTCTGCCCCTGTCGCCTGAGAGGCCGAAACCCCGGACGAGGGCCCGGTGTGCCCGCCTGACCCGGCGCGCACTGCTTCCGCACATCAGGTCACGACGCGCCCATCTTCCAGCCTGATGACCTCGTCGGCCAGGTCGATGAGCGCCTCATCATGGGTGGCCACCAGGGCGGTGATCTCCTCGGCGCGGACGACGGTCAGCAGCAGGCGCATGATCTGCCGCCCGGTCTCCAGGTCCAGCTGGCTGGTCGGCTCGTCAGCGATCAGGAGCTGGGGGCTGCCGGCCAGCGCCCGGGCGATGGCGACACGCTGCTGCTGGCCGCCCGACAGCTCGTTGGGGCGCTGCGCCGCGTGCTCGGAGAGCCCCACGATCGCCAGCATCGTCGCCACCCGCTGCTCCCGCGTCCCCGGCTCGGTGCCGGTGATCCGCAGCGGGATCCCGATGTTCTCGGCCGCGGACAGCATGGGGATGAGCCCGAAGGACTGGAAGATGAAGGCGACCGTGCTGCGCCGCAGCGCGGTCCGCTCCCGGTCGGTCAGCCGGGTCACCTCCTGGCCGGCCACCACCAGGCTGCCGCTCGTCGGCGTGTCAAGGCCGCCGACGATGTTCAGCAGCGTGGTCTTGCCGGATCCGGACCGCCCGCACAGCGCCACGAGGTGGCCGCGGCGGACCGTCAGTGACACCTGCTGGAGGGCGTTGACGGCCGTATGCCCGCTGCCGAACGTCCGGGATACCTCGCGGACCGCCACCATGATCTGCGATGGTGCGTCCGCGACGCCCGCGCCAGCCGCCGGGATGGCCTGCCCGCTGCTCATGGCCGGACGTTCCGGTCGGGCCAGACCCCGATGTGGTCGGGCTCGTGCTCCAGCCGCACCCGGTCCCGCATGCCGAGCGCGTCGGTCATCTCGCGGGGCAGCTGGATGCGCCCCGCCCGGTCGAGCACGGCATATTCGACCGCATGGCCGGTGCCGCCGCCCCCGTCGTCGCCGTCCATGCCGTGGCGCAGGGTCTCGCTGCTCGTGCGGCCGTCCCGGATCGCGATCGTGCGCCGGACCTGCGCGGACACCGCCGGATCGTGGGTCACCACCAGGACCGTCACCCCGAGCTCGCTGTTCGCCGTCTGCAGCGCGGCGAACACGTCCCGGGCGGTCGCGCTGTCGAGCTCGCCGGTCGGCTCGTCGGCGAGCAGGACCCGCGGCTCATTCGCCAGCGCGGTGGCGATGGCGGTGCGCTGCTGCTCGCCGCCGGACATCTGGGCCGGCGTCCGCCCGGCGCAGTGTGCCAGCCCGAGCACCTCGAGCAGTTCGCCGGCCCGGCGGCCCGCTGCCGGCGCGGCTGGCCCGCGAACCGCATCGGAATGATCACGTTCTGCAGCGCGGTCAGGTAGGGAAGCAGGTTGCGGTAGGTCTGCTGCCAGATGAAGCCGACGGTCGCGCGGCGGTAACCGAGCCGGTCGCGCGCGGTCATGGAGGCCAGGTCGTGCCCGGCCACCCTGGCCCTTCCCGCCGTCGGCGTGTCCAGGCCGGCCAGGATATTCATCAGCGTCGACTTCCCGCTGCCGGACGCGCCGACGATCGCGGTCAGCTCGCCGTCGGTGATGAGCAGATCCAGCCCCTGCAGTGCCTGCACCTCGATCCCCTCCGCGGCGTAGATCCGCACCAGCCGGTCGCACATGATCAGCGCCCCTTCGCCGTAGATGGCGCGGGCGCCTTCCACCTCGGCCCCGAGCTGGCTGAGCCCGGCCGCCGGGACGACCTGCCCGGCCTCGCCGCCTGCGGGTATGGTCATCTGCCTCGCCTCGCCGGTCTCACTCGCCCACCCGCAGCGCCTGGCTCGTGCCCCGGCGCCGGGCCAGCTGGTCCTGGACGGTCAGGGTCACCCCCGCGAGCAGCAGCAGCCCGGCCGCGGTGGCGCCGAGAGCCAGCGGGTCCACATGCAGCGGCACGTTCACCGGCATGCCGGTGAACGCCGCGAGGTCCACCGCCGGCCCGACCAGCGGCACCAGCGCCAGCGCGCAGACGGTCCCGCCGACGGCGGCGGCCAGGATGACAGGGACGGCCTCGACCACCGTGATGCGCCGCGACTGGGCGGCGCCAAGGCCCATGGTGGTCAGTCGGGCCAGCGTCATCTCGCGGGAACGGGCGCTGAGCACCAGCATGAGGAAAAGGATAAGCAGGCCGAACGCGCCGGCGGCGACAGCACCCTGGGCAAAGGTGACGAATCCGCCGTGCGGCAGCGGCGAGCGGGCGATGGCGGCCAGCACGCGCGAGCGGAGGGTGATCCGGGCGCCGGGCACGGCATGCCGGACCGCCCTGGTGAGCGCGGCCGTGTCCAGCCGCGGCCCGACGATCGCGATCACGGTTGGCTGGGGTGAGTGGCCTGGCAGCGCCCACCGGGGCAGGACCAGGAACGGGCTCCCGGCCAGCCCGCCCACGATGCTGGCCAGGGTTCCCGCCGGCGCGATCCTCAGCTGGCGGCCCGCCACGGCCAGCGTGCTGCCCGGGCCGAGCATGGCCTGCGCGGCAGGTGAGACGAGCACCGGCACCTGACCAGCCCGCGCGGCGCCAGCGCCCGGCCGGGCCAGCGCCGCCGCGGGAAACGGCCGCGTGGGCGTGGCGGCGGTGAGCGCCGCGTACTGCCGCGGGTCGACGACGATGGCGGGCAGCGGCAGGCCCTGGTCGGTCGTTCCCAGGGTCACCGCGACCGCGGCGGTGTGCCGAGCGCCAGGCACACCGGTGATCAGGCGCTGCGCGGCCGGGGTGAGCCCCGGGCCGGTGTCCGGCGCGGTGACCACGGCGTCGGCGCCCGCGGCCTGCCAGGACGCGGCCACGTCGGCGCGGGCCACCGCGCCGTGGGCCATGGCCGCGAACGCGACCACCGCGAACGCCAGGATGAGCGCGAAAACGGGCAGCACGGCGGCCCACGCGGCCGCGCTCCCGCGCGCGAGGCCGACGATCATCACCACCCCGCGCCGCCGGCCTGCGAGCCGGGTCAGCCGGCGCAGGACGAGCGGGTAGGAGCGGACGACGAGCAGCGCGACCGGTATCGCCGCGAGCACCGGCGCCAGGCTGGTGAACAGGTCCGTGCTGCCGGGAGGCGGCAGGCCCTGCTGGCGGAGGATGACCAGGCCGCCGACGGCGGCACACACGAGCGCGCCATCGCCGACCCACCGCCGCGCGGCATCGATCTTGCGTCGGCTACCCGGTGCCAGCGCGCTGCGGGCAGCGCCGCGGCGGGTCCGCTGGCCCCACACCGCCAGCACCGGCGGGCCGGCCAGCGCGGCCACGATGATCAGGCCGGCCAGCCACCACGACAGCCGGGAGGCCGGTCCCGGTGTCGCCAGGACCGCCGCGGTGACCGCCACCGCGGCGGCCGGCCCGGCCGCCGCCGCGCCGCCGATGAAGGCCACCCCCGCGATCTGCGCCGACGCAGCCCCGCGCGCCCTCATCAGGGCGAACTCGCCACGCCGGTGGTCGGCGACCAGCCGCGCGCCGAGCAGCACCACCACCGCCGCGATGGCGGCCAGGCTGACGAACAGCAGCGAGAGCGCGCGCTGCACGGCGGCGTTGACCGCCACGAATGACGGGAGCGCGGTGACCAGGCCGGAGCTGAGGTTGATCACGAGCGGGTAGCTGGCGCCCGCCGTCACGCCGAGCCGCGTGCCCACGGAGGTGACCGAGGGCAGGTACGACACGTCGCGCAGCGTGCGCAGCAGGCCGGCCGCCTGATCGGCGTTGACGTTGCCGGTCGCCAGCGGGAAGCCCCACAGCGCCTGCTTCGGCTGGTTGCCCAGGTAGCTTTCCAGCTGCGGAAGCTCGGCGGCGCCGACGAACGCGACGCTGCTCAGGTAGGGCGCGCAATCCCGGCACGGGTAGGTCAGCCGTGGCGCCAGCGCAGCGGGGTTGACGGTCCAGAAGGAGGAGGCGGCGCCGAGCGGCCTGACGATCCCGCTGACCACGAGCAGCTGGCCCGCCGCGCGGAGCCGGGACCCGCGATGCAGGCCGAGCCTGGCCGCGGTTGCCGCGGTGATCGCGACTTGGAACGTCGCCGACGACCCGTGCCCCTGCGCCCGGGTGGGCAGGGAGCCGGCCAGCAGCGCGGCGTTCCTGCTCAGCCCGCTCCGGTACAGGAGCTGCAGCTGGGGCGTGACCATGTGCTGGGCGGCCGGCCTGGGGGCGCCGGAGACCGGGCCCGCGCTGATGACCAGGCTGGACCATTGCGACGCCGCCGGGGCGAGCGGCAGGCCCGCGCCGAGCAGGCCGTCCGCGAGCTTGCTGCCCGCGGCGGCCAGCTGCCCCGGGCCTAGATACGCCTGGTCCAGACCGGAGAGATCGGTATTGGCCAGCACCGCCGTCTCCTGCGCGGACGCGGCCCGGAGGATGCGCTGGATCACCTGGGTCCGGTAGCCAAGGCTCGCCCGCGGCACGGCGACGGCGATGAACGTGCAGGCCAGCACGAGGATCGCGAGCGCGGCGCTGGCCGCCGCCCCGGTGCCGGTCAGCACGTGCCAGGAGGAGGCGATCCTGGCCGCCGGCGCCGGGCAGGGCCGACTTATGCCGGCCGCCCGCCCGCTTCATTCGGACTCTCCGGCACGAAGCTGGGCAGCCGGGTCGGGGTGGTAGGCGGCGGTCGCGGCGGCCGCGAGGACGGGCACGGCCGCGACCGCGAGCGCCAGCAGTGCCAGCTGGCCGAGCGGTATCACCACGCTGGCGGGCGGGAACGGCCCGGCCGCACCGCCGGTGAGCGTGACGGCGGGAACCAGCAGGCCGGCCAGGACCGCCCCGATCAGCGCGCCGGCGGCCGCGGCGGGCAGGCTCAGCATCAGCTGCTCCAGGCAGAGCTGGCCGGCCCGGGCGGCCGGGCCGACGCCCAGCGCGGCGAGCAGGGCATCCTGGAGCCGGCGTTCCCGGACGGTCGCCACCACACTGACGGCGAACCCGATGCACGCCACCAACGCGGCCGCCGCCACGATCACCAGCAGCCCCAGTTGCGGCACGTTCGGCAGCGGATCGTCCAGCAGGCCGGCCGCCAGGCCCGCGCGGCTGGTCGTGGCCGCGCCAGGCGGCAGCCCGGCCGGCGCACCATTCCCGGTCCGCAGCCACCACTGGGTCACCGGCAGCGGCGGCTGCGACTTCGCCCGCGAGCACACCGGCGAGCGAGGCCTGATCGACGATCACCACGGGCTGCCCGGGTGAGACGGTGGGGAAGGCGCGGACCTTCGCCACCAGTTGCACGGGCACGCTCACGTTGCCCACCGGGAGCGGGATGACGTCGCCGAGGTGGGCGCCCGCCGAGCCGAAGAACGCACTGGTCGCTATCGCGGGCAGCGGCGTGGCCGGGCCCCCGGCGGTGAGCGTGAGCTGGCCGCCGACCGGCAGCGGCGGCAGCCCCGGCTTCTCGATGAGGTGCGCGGCGCCGGTCTTGAAGGTCAGGGTGGCCCCACCGGCCGTGGCCCGCCAGGCGGTGACGGCGGGGGCGATTCCGTTCGCGTGCGGGTCGGCGAGGTCCGCGGCCGCGACCGCGGGATGCCAGCGGGCCAGCGCCCCTGGCGCCGGCGAACGGCGCCGGGAAGCCGCCCGATGCGCTGGTGGAGACGGCCAGCGCGCGGATGACCAGGGCGGCGCGGGCTGCCGCCCGCTGATGCTCCGCGCGCAAGGCGGCCAGCTTGGCCGCGTTGCCGGGATACGGGGGCGGCGGGAATCCCGGCAGCTCGTAGCTCACCGACAGGGCCAGCAGGCGCAGCGGGTAGCGCGCCCCCCGGGTGGCGGACAGAGCGGCAGTCAGGTGGTGGTAGCGGCCGTCCGCGGGCAGATCGCCGGCCGGGACGGTGTAGACGATGCCCCAGCTGTCCTGCACCGACAGGCTCACCGGCAGCGCACCGAGCGGCTGTTCCCGCGGTGGGGTGAGCATGGCGGTGAGATCAAGCCGGGCCGGCCGCGGGAGCGCCAGCCCCGGGCCGGGGAGCGCCGGCCCCGGGCCGGGGCCTGCCGCCCGACCCGCCTGGCCCGCCCGGCCGGGCGTGATCCGGTTCCAGAGCGCGGTCAGCGGCAGCGCTGACAGATCCGGGCGGAGCAGCACCGTGTCCGCCGCCGCGGCGGCGTCCAGGGCGAAGACGTCGAACCCGGTGTTGAAGGTGGTGACCGGCATGGCGCCGATCACGCCGGGGGCGTGCGCGATCGTCCCGGCGCGGCCGAGCGGAAGGGGCGTGGCCAGATCCACCCTGACGTCAGCCCCCGCGGCGAAGGCCGCCTGGTCCAGCTGGGACTGCCGCCAGCTCTGGTGCTGGGCGAGCGCCAGCGTGCCGGTCGCCACGGCCAGGACCACCAGCAGGACCGGGCCACCCTGCCGCTGCGGCCGCCTGCTCACCTGCCAGCTGGCCAGCGCCCCGCCGAGGCGCCTGCCGCGGGCACTCGCCCGGTCCAGCAGCCGTGCCGCGGCGGGCAGGAGCCGCAGTGGGATCAGGGCGATCCCGGCGAGAGCCACTGCCGGGGCGGCGGCCAGCACCGGGTCAACGCCGAGGCTGCCTCCTGACAGCCTCGGGACAGCTGAGTACCTGCGCAGTTCCCAGAACGCCAGCGCTCCCAGGCCGATCAGTGCCACGTCGAGGCCTGCCCGGGCCGCGCCGGCCAGGGCGGCCTGCCTGCCCCGCCGCCCCCGGGCGGCCCCCGGCATGGCCGGCCGGAGCGCGGGCCAGGTCATGATGACGATGACGAGCACGGTGATGACCGCCGCCAGCCACCACACACCGCCGCCGCTCCCCCGCAGGATCCCGGCAGGCCCGCCGGCGGCACCGGCCGGCAGCCCGCTGGCCGACAGCAGCAGGTCCGCGGCATAGATGCCGACCACAGCCCCGACCGCCGCACCGGCCACGGCCAGCAGCGTGGCCTCGGCGAGCGACGCACGCGCCAGCTGGCTGCGGGCGACGCCGCGGGCGCTGAGCAGCGCGGTTTCTTCCTCCCGCTGGCTGGCCAGCAGCCGTGCGGCGAGGGTGACCGCGGCGAGTGCCAGCAGTATCAGTTCCAGCGAACCGATGAGCAGCAGGGATCTGGACACCACCAGGCTGCTGGCCAGCGCGGCCAGGGTCTGCGGCAGGCCGGTGGTCACCTGCAGCCCGCCCAGGTCCTGCCTGCCTTCCAGCGAGGAGACGGCCGCGGTCAGCCGCTGCTGCAGCGCGGTGATGCGGGCCGGCGGGATGCGGGCGGTGTCGATGCGGGCGAGCCACGACGCGCCGCCGACCACCAGGCCCCCCCGTCCCAGCGCGGCCGGGTTCACCAGCATCGGGCCGTACGTGACGAACGTGCCCTGCACGAGCTTGCCCGATGTCCCGAGCAGGCTGAGCCGCCAGTACGGCGCGGCCGGGTCGCGCGGGCGGAACAGCCCGGTCACCCGGAGCCGGACCCGGGCCCCGGTCGTGCTGTCCCGCAGGGCCAGCACGTCCCCGACGGCGAGGTTGAGCATGCTGGCCGTGGTCACGGGCAGCGCCACCCCGATGGGCTGGCCGGGCCCGCCCGGCCCCGGCCAGTTCCCCGCGGCCAGTTCGGTGTGCGCGGTGACCCCGGCGAGCACCGCGGCCTGGATCAGCGGGACGGACGTCTGGCCGTGCGACCGTGGCAGTGCCAGCGCGTCGGACCAGCGGCCGCTGGCCAGTGTGAAGGGAACGGTCCCGAGGGCCGAGCGGAGCGACGAGCGGATGGCCGTCGTGTCGGCGCTGGCCGTGGCCGCGCCGATCTGGCCGCTGATCTGGACCGAGGTGCCCGGCACGCTCGCCAGCCGCCGATGGGTGGCCGCCGGCAGTGCCCTGGCGCCGAACCCGGCCAGCGCCGTCGTCACGGCCGCCGAGATGATGATGGCAAGCAGGAGGCTGGCGGGCAGCAGGCGGGCCGATCCCAGCCGCCGCAACACGAACGACGCCCGGGTCCCGCGCAGCTTCGTGCCACGTCCCGCCCGGGCGTGACCGCGGTAGGCGCCCCTGGTGCTGCCCATGTGCCGACGCTACGCAGCAGATGGCGGCCAGCGGCAGGTGGTGGGCGGGAATGGTTATCCGGTTGTCATGTTCCGCAAGGGATGGCCGGGCGAGATAGCCCCCTGCGGGTGAGGTGCCGCGGCCCGCGGGAGACAATCCTGGGGGAACATGAGGCGAGTCACGGTGACCAGGCCTGCCTGGTGGAAGATCGCCGCGGTCGCGATCGGGGCGGTGCTGCTCGCGGTCGCCTGCGGGTCGAGCGGCACCCCGTCCGGCGCGGGCAGCGCGTCCGCCGGGAGCACGTCCGCCGCCCCGTCACCGGCCGCGCCGAGCCGCAATGCCGCGCTGTGCGCCGATGCCGCCGCCCTGCGTGCCTCGCTGGGCAAGCTCACGCACTTCAGCGTGGGGGCGGGCGCGGCCAGCGAGATCAAGGCCGACCTGGCCGACGTCAAGGCGAAGCTGACCGCTCTCGCGGCGCAGGCGCACGGGCAGTGGCAGTCCCAGACCAGTGCCCTGAAGTCCGCGCTCGGGAAGCTCCAGCCCGCGGCCTCGAAGCTGGCCGCCCATCCCAGCGCCGACACCGTTTCGGGCGTGGTGACCGCGCTCGGCGGGGTCACCACGGCGGCCAGCAACCTGCTGGCGTCGTTGAGCACGGACTGCCCGTCCGCGTCGCCGTCCCCGAGCATGTGACATCCCCGACTACAGGAGAAGGCCATGGAGCGCTACCCCGACATCGGTTATCACGGGCTCATCGGCGACCTGCAGACGGCGGCGCTGGTCAGCAGCGACGGGACGGTGGACTGGTTCTGCTGCCCCCGGTTCGACTCGCCCAGCGTGTTCGCGTCGCTGCTCGACGCGGACAAGGGCGGCCACTTCCGGATCGCCCCGGACCGGGACGACTATGTCAGCCGCCAGCTCTACTTTCCCGACACCGCGATCCTGATCACCCGGTTCCTGAGCCCGGACGGGGTCGGCGAGGTCACCGACTTCATGCCCATCGCCGGGCCCAGGGCCACCGACCGCCACCGGCTGGTGCGGCTGATGCGGGTGGTCCGCGGGTCGATGCGGTTCGTGATCGATGTCAAGCCGCGGTTCGACTACGGCCGCAGGCCGCACAAGATGGAGCTCACCGACGAGGGCGCCCGGTTCCACGCCGACGGCCTGGAACTGACCCTGCACTCGGTGGGGCCGCGCGGCAGCAAGCCGGCCGACCTGGGGACGCAGGCGCAGCGCCTGGGCGAGGATCTGCGGGTGCTGCGGACCCTGCGGGAGGGCGAGACCGCCGGAGTGGTGCTCGAGTCGATGGGGGGCAAGCCCCGCCGGCTCCCGCCGGGGGAACTGGCCCGGCTGACCGGGGACACCGCGGAGTACTGGCGCAAGTGGCTGGGCCGTTCGACCTATACCGGCCGCTGGCGGGAGATGGTGACCCGCTCGGCCATGACGCTCAAGCTGATGACCTACGCCCCGTCGGGCGCGCTCGTCGCCGCGCCCACCACCGGCCTGCCCGAGCAGGTCGGGGGCGAGCGCAACTGGGATTACCGCTACACCTGGATCAGGGACGCCTCGTTCTCCGTCTACGCCCTGCTCGGGCTCGGCTACGTGGAAGAGGCCGCGACGTTCGGCCTGTGGGTCAGGAACCGGGTGATGGAGCACAAGGCCCGCGACGCCCCCCCGCTGAAGATCATGTACCGGGTGGACGGGACCTCCGGCCTCACCGAGGAGACACTCGACCACTTCGAGGGATGGCGCGGCTCGGCCCCGGTGCGGATCGGCAACGGCGCCGCCGACCAGCTCCAGCTCGACATCTACGGCGAGGCCATGGACGCCATGTACCACGCCGACACCCACGGCCTGCAGATGGGGCACATCGGCTGGACGGCGGTGAGCGACATCATCGAGTGGCTCTGCGAGCACTGGGATCAGCCGGACGAGGGGATCTGGGAGACCCGGGGCGGGCGCCAGAACTTCACCTACGGGCGGTTCCAGAGCTGGGTCGCCCTGGACCGCGCCATCCGGCTCGCCGAGCAACGCGGCCGCCCCGCCGACATCGCGCGGTGGCGGTCGGAGCGGGACCGCATCTACCGGCAGATCCACGAGCGCGGGTGGAACTCCAAGCGCCGCGCCTTTGTCCAGCACTACGGCAGCGATGTGCTCGACTCGTCGCTGCTGCTGATGCCGCTGATGGGTTTCGCCGCCCCGCTCGACCCGGCCTGGCTGTCCACCCTCGACGCCATGGACAAAGAACTCGTCTCCGACAGCCTGGTCTACCGGTACAACCCCAGCGCCTCGCCGGACGGGCTGCGGGGCAGCGAGGGCACGTTCTCGCTCTGCACGTTCTGGTACGTGGACGCGCTGGCCCGGTCCGGACGGCTGGACGAGGCCGAGCTGACGTTCCTGAAGATGCACACCTACGCCAACCACCTGGGCCTGTACTCGGAGGAAATCGGCCTGACCGGGGAGCAGCTGGGCAACTTCCCGCAGGCGTTCAGCCACCTTTCGCTCATCAACGCCGCGATCAACCTCGACTACCAGCTCGACCACGGGGCCGGCGACGTCGGGCCGGTGCTGGCCAGGGGCCGCCGCAGGTAACCAGCCGCCGGTCCCGGCGGGCAGCCGCCAGCCTCGCGCTGGGTAATCTCATATCGTTCTCTCCCGCGAACCGGGGTCAGCGCTCGCGAGGGACTTCTGGGCGTGTCACCGGCATCAGGATCAGCAACTTCGTGAGCCCCGTGAAATCGCCAGGGTTGGTCGTGAACAGGGGAAGGCCGTGCGCGATCGCTGTTGCAGCGATCATCAAGTCGGTGGTTCTGCGCCTCGGTCTTCGCCCAGCGGCGATCACCGCCGCTGACACGCGGCCATAGATGCGGGCCGCTTCGGCGTCGAAAGGCAAGGGGTCGAACTCGTTCTCGGCCCGTTGAAGCACGTCGAGCCGCCGGGCCCGTTCCGCTTGCTCGTCGTAGCTGGTTTGCTCCTCGTTCCGGCGTACCTGATGCGGTCCCGCCGAAAGCTCGGCGAGCGTGATCGCGCTGATCGCCATCTCGTCCGGCAGCTCGGCTGGATCCACCCACCTCCGCAAGATCATGATGTTGGTGTCCAGAAGCCCCTGAGCCGGGCGTTCACCCAGCATAAGGATCAGTCATGTCCTGGTCGGCTGCTGCATCCTGGTCAGCCCGGAAGGCGCCGGGGTCGACCGCAGAGGCGGTGCGCGACATGTCAGCGAACTCCTGCCGGGGAACGAAGCGGCGGCGGCCGCGCAGCGGGATCAGTTCGCCGATGCGGTGACCGTCGCGGGTGACGGTGAAGGCCTGCCCGTTCTCGACCGCATCCATGATCTCTCTGGATCTGTTGCGCAGGTCGCGCTGGGTGATCTCGGGCTGTTCACTCATGGCGCCAGTCTAGGCGCAGATAGCACCACGTGCTACTGCGTGCCGCATGAGCTGGCTGACGGGCGGCGAACGCCAGCGTCACGGCCGGGTTGATGTGCCGAGGCACCCCGGCAACGGCTGGCCTCATCCGATGCGGGTGAGTGAGCAGGTCAATCCCGCCCCACCACCCTCACCGGCCCCGGTTGATACATCTCACCGGAGGGTACTAGCCCCAAGGCCACGTAGTTAAGGTCCCGGCGGGGCGTGTCAAGGCCCAGAGGCCGTGAGGATGTTGATGTTGAGGGTGGCTTTGTAGCTGCGCCGGTTGATGCCTGGTCCTCTGGCCTGGTATTTGGAGATCGCGCGTTTGACGACGCGGGGGCTGACTCGCAGGCGCCGGTCGGGCAGCAGGTTGGCCAGTACGCGGCGGCCGATGGCGCCGATCAGGTCGATGATGGTATCGGCGATGATGTTGGCCGCCTGGGTGGTCAGGTCGCGGGCGGCGTTCAGGGCGATGGTGAAGCTGCCACGGTCGGGGTCGATGCCGCCGGCGGCCTCGATCGCGTCGGTGATAGCGATGCGCAGGATCTGGTAGCAGGTCAGCAGGGCGTAGACCTCTTGGGCAACGCCGGCGGGGGTGCGGGCGCGTAGCACCTGGCCGCCCAGGATGCTGGCTTTCAGTTCCAGGTAGGCAGTTTCGATCTCCCAGCGCTGGTGGTAGAGGGTGACCAGCGCGGGTGCCGGGTGCTGGCGGTGGCCGGGCAGGGTGGTGGCCAGCCGGTAGATGCCGGTGTGCTGCCCGGCGCTGGTGGCGATGGTGATCTCGCATTCGATGACCCGCACCTGTACGGCGCCGATCTGCGGCAGGTAGGACCCGTCGTGGTAGCGGCGCAGCACTGGCAGCTTGCGGTTGCGCTTGAGGCGGACCAGCAGGTGCGCGCCGGTGGCGGCGAGCTGGCCGATCAGCGCGGCAGTGTCGAAGTTACGGTCCAGCAGCACGAGCATGCCGGCGTGCAGGCTGCGCCGCAGCCGCCGGGTGCAGTCCAGCTCGCCGCAGCTGGTGGGGCCGAACACCGCGTCGATGATGGTCCGGGTGCCGCAGGTCACCAGGGCCACTAGCCGCAGCAGCGGATAGCCCGACCCGCCGTGGTGGCCGGCCTGCTTGCCATACGCGGCCAGGTTCCTGGGGCTATCGGGGATGGTCATGGTGGTGCCGTCGATGGCGCATACCAGCAGCCCGCACCAGCGCACCGGCCCAGCGGTGATCGCCGTGGCCGGGCCGCGCAGCAGGTCGAACAGCCACCGCAGCGGCGCAGCGCCCAGGCGGGCGCGGGCCTGCCACAACGCGTTGTCGCTCGGGCTGGCCACCGGCAGCTCGCCCAGGCCGGCGGTCAGCTTGTGCCACACCTGCCGGTACCCCAGCCCGGCGAACAGGCACCCGGCCAGCAGCAGGTAGACCACCACCCGCGAAGGCAGCACACGGAGACGCGCCTGGGTTGTGCCGGTAGCCGCCAGCGCCTGGTCAACCATCTCGAACGGCACGATCTGGGTGAGTTCACCCAGATGGCCAGGAGCGAACACGCCGGCCGCTACCGTGATCTTCCTGGTGATGACACACTGGTCCTTCAACGGGACTCCTCATGATCGGCTCTTGGTCGAACCGGATCATCGATGAGTCCCGTTGCCATACGCGGGACCGACACGCCTTGACGCGTCCCAACCGGACGTTAACTACGTGGCCTTGGTACTAGCCCTCAAAGGGCTACGGCTTGCACATATGTCCCTGCCGGGGGTGGTGAGGGACCGGTCGCCCACCGGCCGCCAGGCCGGATAAGCCGGACATCGGGGGGATGTCGATGACGGGCACCATGGGCGGTACGACGCTGCCCGGACGGCGGAAGGTCAAGGAGGGGAACGGCAGCGGGCCCGGCGGCGCAGCCAGCCCCGGCGGTGACAAGGAGCGGGCTGGCGGCGAACCGGGCGGCCATCACCTGCTCGAGGACAAGCTGCGGCCGCCGCAGCTGAGTTTCCCCGTGCTGGCCAGGCCCCGGCTGACCACGCTGATCGAACAGGCCGCCCGCCACCGGGTCACGGTGATCTCCGGCCCCGCGGGCGCGGGCAAGACCGTCGCATGCGCATCGTGGGCGGCGGATGGCGCCGCCCACGGCAGGGTGGTCAGGCTGACGCTCGACGCCGGCGACCGGCACGACGGGTTCTGGGCCTACCTGGGCGCGGGCCTGAACCGGATCAGGCCCGCCTCGCCAGCGCTGCGGGCGCTGGCGGACATCTCACCGGAGGAGTTCCCGCTCCGGCTGGTGGAAGCCGCCCAGGCGTTCACCGAGCCGGTGGTGCTGGTCCTGGACGACAGTCACGAGCTGACCGACCCCGGTGCGCTGGCCGGGCTGGACGCGCTGATCAGGCACGCCCCGCCGGCGCTGCGGCTGGTGCTGGCGGGGCGCCGGCCGCCCGCACTGCAACTGGCCCGGCTGCGGGTCGCCGGGGAACTCGCCGACATCAACGGCGCCGACCTCGCCTGCACGGCGGCGGAGGCTGACGCGTACTTCGCGATGCTCGGCATCAAGGTGGGGGAGGCCGAGCGGGACGAGGTGCTCCAGAGCACCGAGGGCTGGATGGCAGGCCTGCGGCTGGCGGCCATGCGCGCGGGCACCGGTTCCGGCGACGGTGCCGGGGTCACCGGGCTGGGGGGCGAGCCGCTGGTGACCGACTACCTCTGCGACGAGGTGCTGGCCCGCCAGGAGCCGCGGATCCGCACTTTCCTGCTGCGGACGAGCCTGCTGCCCGCCGTATCCGGTGATCTTGCCGACGCACTGACCGGCCAGTCCGGCAGCGCCCGCACCCTGGACCGGCTGAGCAGGGAGAACAGTTTCGTTCAGCCGGTCGGGCGCGGCCGCGGGGACTACCGGTACCACCCGCTGCTGAAGGACGTGCTCACCGCCGAGCTGCACCGTGAGATCCCGCACGAGATCCCGGTCCTCCTCCGCCGGGCCGCTCGCTGGTACGCGGGCCACGGCCGGGTACTCGACTCGGTGCGATCCGCGGCGGCCGCGCAGGACTGGGACTACGCGGCCCAGGTGCTGGCACAATCGGGGCTCGGCATGGTCATGTCGGCCGACCTTGCGGAGCTGGAGTCCGTGCTCGCGCTCATCCCCGCCGATCGCGCTGCCCACGACCCGGCGGTGGGCGCGGCCTGGGCGGGGCTCCGGCTCTGGCGGCATGACCCCGACGGGGCCGGGGTCTACCTGGAAAACGCGGGCCGGGCGCTGGCGGCGGCCAGCGGCGCCATGCGGCGGATCATGGAGCCCACGCTGATGGCACTGCGGATCATGCAGGCGGCGGGCCAGGATCGTCACGACCCCGCCCTGGCACGGGAGGCCTGGGCGCTGGCCGGGTCGGCGCAGCCTCGCATCGATACCCAGGCGGAGCACCGCGCCCAGGGCCTGCTCTGGCTGTCGCTGGGGATCGCCGGCCTGTGCCGGTGGGAGGTCGCCGGCGCGCGCGAAGCGCTCCGGCACGCCGACCATCAGCTCGGTGCGGGCGGCCTGACAGCACTCCAGGGCAGGTCGCGCGCCTGGCGCGCGCTGGCAGAGGCCTGCTGTGGCGACCTGGGGATCGCTCTGGCGACAGCCGATGACGTGCGGAAGGCAGCGATCCCGGCCACGCACGAGGCGTCCCGGCTGGCTGACTTCGCCTATACCCAGGTGCGGCTGGCCCGGGACGACCTCGCGGCAGCCCAGCGCCTGCTGGACGAGGTGGACACCCGCCGGGCCGGCCACCTTCCTGGCGAGCCGCCGCTGACCGACATCGCCGCGCTGATGCAGGCCAGGATCCTGCTCGCGGACGGCGACGCCGCCGCGGCACGCGCGGTCCTTTCCCGCCTGCGGGATACCTGGGCCCGGGCGCGCCCGGCCATGGCCTCGGTGGTGACGGTGGCGGAATCGGAGGCCGCGCTGCGGGCGGGCGACACGGGACGCGCACGGGCCCTGCTGCTGCTGGCGGATGACGGGGAGGTTCCCGGGCGGAGCGACGCCATGCTCATCTGGGCCGGCCTCCTGCTCGCCGAAAGCGATTTCGCCGCCGCGGCCGAGCTGGTGGCGCCGTACACCGACGGCGCCGCGCCAGCCACGTCGCAGGAGCGGATCGCCGCACTGCTGGTGGCTGCGGTCGCGCACCGCCGCCTGGGCGCCGCCGGCGAGGCCGCCGGCCTGGCGGAGCAGGCCCTCGCGCTGGCCGAGCCCGAGCGGGCGTACCGGGTGTTCCTCGACGGGGGCGCGTCCGTCCGGTCGGCGGTGACCGTGCTGGTGCCGCCCACCAGCTGGCAGGCCGGCTTCGCGGGCAGGGTGCTGGAACGTTTCGATGGCCAGAGCCCGAGGCTGGCCCCGCCGGCCGCCCGCGAGAGCGTCCGGCTGACCGACAGCGAGCGGGCGGTCCTGTGTTTCCTCCCCTCGCACATGACCAACGAGGAGATCTCGCAGGCCCTGTTCCTGTCGATCAACACGGTGAAGACCCATCTGCGCTCGGCATACCGCAAGCTCGGCGTCGGCTCCCGCCGCGAGGCCATCGCGCGCGGCCGCCGGATGGGCCTGCAGTGAGGGCTGCGATGGTGACCGGCTCCGGCGGCGGGCTGCCATAGACTTGGCCGCCGTAGCCGCCTGAGGCTGCGTCGGCCCCCACCGTTTCCCGCTGACGCGCCCGCAGCGGGCAGAAAGCGGGCGACCAGGGAGTGACGCCGCCGTGAAGACCGATGTCGAGGAGCTCAGCCCGACCCGGGTCAAGCTGACCATCGAGGTTCCGTTCGAGGAGCTCAAGCCCAGCCTCGACAAGGCCTACCGGGAGGTTGCCAAGCAGGTCAGGATCCCCGGCTTCCGGCCCGGGCACGTCCCGCCGCGGGTCATCGACCAGCGGCTCGGCCGGGGCGTCGTGCTGGAGCAGGCGGTGAACGACGCCGTCCCGCAGTTGTACGGCAAGGCGCTGGAGGACAACGACGTCCTCGCGCTCGGCCAGCCGGACCTGGAGATCACCCAGCTCGACGACGGCCAGCAGCTCGCCTTCACCGCCGAGGTGGACATCCGGCCGAAATTCGAGCTTCCCGAGTTCGCCGACATGCCGGTGACGGT
Source organism: uncultured Actinomycetes bacterium (assembly GCA_963741615.1). GTDB lineage: Bacteria > Actinomycetota > Actinomycetes > Streptosporangiales > Streptosporangiaceae > UBA9676. Next base: position 40,854 of record CAVUIU010000008.1, on the reverse strand, counting down.
CGACAACGCCGAGGTCACCCCGGACGATGTGGAGGAGTACATCGCCGGCCTGCGGGAGCGCTTCGCCTCGCTGCGCGGGGTCGACCGCCCGGTGCAGACGGGCGACTACGTGTCCATCGACCTGTCCGCATCGGTGGACGGCGAGCCGGTGGAGGACGCGCAGGCGAGCGGGCTCTCCTACGAGGTCGGCGGCGGCTCACTGCTGGACGGCCTGGACGAGGCCCTGACCGGGATGTCGGCCGGCGACGCCAGCACGTTCACGGCCGAGCTTGCGGGCGGGAAACAGGCCGGGAAGCAGGCCGAGGTCTCGGTGACCGTGCACAGCGTCAAGGTCAAGGAACTGCCCGAACTCGACGATGAGTTCGCGCAGTCGGCGAGCGAGTTCGACACCCTTGGCGAGTTCCGGGCCGGGACCCGCACCCGGCTGGAGTCGGTCAAGCGGATGCAGCAGGCGGGCCAGGCACGGGAGCGGGCGCTCGATGCGCTGCTGGCCAGGCTCGACATCCCGCTGCCCGAGCGCCTCGTCGCCACCGAGATCGAGCGGCGCGAGCAGTCGCTGGACGAGCAGCTGGAGCGGGCCGGCGCCACCAAGGACAGCTATCTCGCCTCACGTGACCTGACCGCGAGCGACCTCGACCTGGAGATCACGACGGACGCCCGCCGCTACGTCAAGGCCGGTTTCGTCCTGGACCAGATCGCCCGCCGGGAAGACCTGGGGATCGAGCAGGAAGACCTGAACGCCTACATCGTGGAGCAGGCCTACCGCCTCGGCGTGCCCCCCGACCGGCTGGCCACCGAGATCGTCGACCGGGGCCAGCTCGGCATCGCGGTCACCGAGGTGCTGCGCTCCAAGGCACTCGACCTGCTCGCCGAGCGGGCGGCGGTCACCGACGAGGCGGGACGTGCCGTTGACGTCAAGGCGATCGCCGCGGAGGCCCAGGCGGACGCGGACAGCGAGCCCGGCGAGCCGGGCGAGCCGGGCGAGGCAGGGGCCACCGGCGGGGCCGATGACACTGGCGCGGGGGGTGCGGGCGGCCCGGAGGTTGCGGCCGAGGCGCAGGCCGCGGGCGAGGCGCAGGCCGCGGGGGAGGCGCAGGCTGCGGGCGAGGCGGAGGCTGCTGGCGAGGCGCAGGCTGTGGACGAGGCGCAGCCCGCGGGCGAGACGGAGGCTGCGGGCGAGGCGGAGGCCACGGCTGACACTGGCGAGACGGCAGCCGAGTAACAGGCGGGCGGCCAGGCCAGCCGGGCCTGCGCCGACAGCGAACAGGGCGCAGCGGCGGACGTTCCGGGCGCGACCCCGCGTTAGGGTCACAGTCAACGGCACAGTGAAAGCAAGCGAGGAGAGCACCGTGAGCGACGCGGCGCAGCGCCGAGAAGCGAACCAGCAGGGCAGCCTGGGCAGCCCTCCGGCATTGCAGCAAGTCAGGTGGGCCGCGGCGCGCACAGCGGAAGCGCCGCTGATGCCCATGGGCGACCAGCTGTTCCAGCGCCTGCTCCGGCACCGGATCGTCTTCCTCGGCCAGCAGGTGGACGACGACATCGCCAACCGGATCTGCGCCGAGCTTGTGCTGCTCGCCTCCGAGGACGACAAGCGCGACATCAGCCTGTACATCAACTCGCCCGGCGGCTCGGTCAGCGCCGGGCTGGCCATCTACGACGTGATGCAGTACGTGCCGAACGACATCGCCACCTACGCGATGGGCATGGCCGCGTCCATGGGCCAGTTCCTGCTCTGCGCCGGCACCCGTGGCAAGCGGTACGCCCTTCCGCACGCCCAGGTCCTGATGCACCAGCCCTCGGGCGGGATCGGCGGGACGGCCACCGACATCAGGATCCAGGCCGAGCAGATGCTCTACATCAAGCGGACCCTGGCCGAGCGCATCGCCTACCACACCGGGCAGACCGTCGAGCAGATCGAGACCGACTCCGACCGCGACCGCTGGTTCACCGCGGACGAGGCCCGGGACTACGGCTTCGTCGACGAGGTGGTCCGCGATGCCACCCAGGTCCCCACGGCAGGGCCAGTCTCCTGAACCCCGGACCGGAGCGGAGGAACACACCGTGAGCACAACCAGCCGGCCGACAGTCCAGGCCCGCCGCGGCGATCTCGTGGCCGCACAGTCCCAGTCGGCACGGGCCCAGCCGGCCCGGCCCGGGCCCAGCTGGCACACCCGGCGCAGGCACGCTATGTCCTGCCGTCCTTCGTGGAGCGGACGTCGTACGGGATCAAGGAGATGAACCCGTACAACAAGCTCTTCGAGGAGCGGATCATCTTCCTCGGCGTGCAGATCGACGACGCCTCCGCGAATGACGTGATCGCGCAGCTCATCGCCCTGGAGTCGATGGACCCCGACCGCGACATCACCATGTACATCAACTCGCCGGGCGGGTCGGTCACGTCGATGATGGCGATCTACGACACGATGCAGTTCGTCCAGCCGGAGATCGCGACCGTCTGCATCGGCCAGGCCGCCTCCGCGGCAGCCGTCCTGCTGGCCGCGGGGACCAAGGACAAGCGGATGGCACTGCCGAACGCCCGCATCCTGCTCCACCAGCCCGCCACCGAAGGCGGCTACGGCCAGTCCAGCGACCTGGAGATCCAGGCACGCGAGATCCTGCGGATGCGCACCGCCATGGAGCGCATCATCGCCCTGCACAGCGGCCGGGCCGAGGAGCAGGTGCGCCGGGACGTCGAGCGGGACAAGTACTTCTCGGCGGAGGAAGCGAAGGAGTACGGCATCGTGGACGAGGTTCTGACGAGCCTGAAGCGCCGTGCCGAGGTAGGGTCGTCCTAGAGCAGAGAACCCGGCTGGAGGTTCGGTGGCCGCCGCGCCGGCGGCGACTGGCTTCGCGCCGGGGACCGCGAGCGGTACCGTCGAGTACAAGAGTCGGGCACAAGACAGGGTAGACCGGCGGGGCCTCGCTGGCCCATGATGGCAGGACCGCCGACTGTAACCGGCCGCCGCGGCGACCGGGGTAAAGGAGTTATCTGGTGGCACGCATCGGCGATGGTGGTGACCTCCTGAAGTGCTCGTTCTGCGGGAAGAGCCAGAAGCAGGTCAAGAAGCTCATCGCTGGCCCCGGCGTGTACATCTGCGACGAGTGCATCGATCTCTGTAACGAGATCATCGAAGAGGAACTGGCCGAGCCGTCCGAGCTCAAATGGGACAGCCTGCCCAAACCGCGCGAGATCTACGAGTTCCTCGACGCGTATGTGATCGGCCAGGAAAAGGCCAAGAAGGCCCTGTCGGTCGCGGTCTACAACCACTACAAGCGGGTCCAGTCGGGTGGCGACATCCGGTCCGGCGAGGACGGGGTCGAACTCGCGAAGTCCAACATCTTGCTGCTCGGCCCCACCGGGTCCGGGAAGACGCTGCTCGCCCAGACCCTGGCCCGGCTGCTCAACGTGCCGTTCGCCATCGCCGACGCCACCGCCCTGACCGAGGCCGGTTATGTCGGCGAGGACGTCGAGAACATCCTCCTCAAGCTCATCCAGGCCGCTGAGTACGACGTCAAGAAGGCCGAGACGGGCATCATCTACATCGACGAGATCGACAAGATCGCCCGCAAGAGCGAGAACCCCTCCATCACCCGGGATGTGTCCGGTGAGGGCGTGCAGCAGGCGCTGCTGAAGATCCTGGAGGGGACGACCGCGTCGGTGCCCCCGCAGGGCGGCCGCAAGCACCCGCATCAGGAGTTCATCCAGATCGACACCACGAACGTGCTGTTCATCTGCGGCGGGTCGTTCTCCGGCCTTGAGAAGATCATCGAGCAGCGGGTCGGCAAGAGCGGGATGGGTTTCGGGGCGAAGCTGCGGGTCCGCAGCGACCGGCCCGCGGCCGACGCGTTCGCCGATGTGATGCCCGAGGACCTGCTCAAGTTCGGCATGATCCCCGAGTTCGTCGGCCGCCTGCCCGTCATCACCAGCGTGCACAACCTCGACCGTGAGGCGCTCATCCTCATCCTCACCGAGCCCAGGAACGCGCTGGTCAAGCAGTACCGGCGGCTGTTCGAGCTGGACGGGGTCGACCTGGAGTTCACCCCCGACGCGCTCGAGGCCGTCGCCGACCAGGCCATCCTGCGCGGCACCGGCGCCCGTGGCCTGCGGGCCATCCTGGAAGAGGTGCTGCTCTCGGTGATGTACGAGGTGCCCAGCCGCAAGGACGTGGAGCGGGTCGTCATCACCGGCCCGGTCGTGCTCGAGCACGTCAACCCGACGCTGGTCCCGCGCGGCGCCCGGAGCCGCACCCCCCGCGAGAAGTCCGCCTGAGGCGGGCGCACGCCCCGTGCCCGCGGGCTGGCGCATGTCCCGGACGCTTGCCCCCGTAGTGCCCGAGACGCGCGATCGACGCCAGTATCCGCCGCAACGCTACGCCCGCGGCTCACGGGGCGGACGCCCGATCGCACGTAGCCGTGGCTGATGTTCGCGGAAATAGGGAGCCCTGCGGACTACTAGACTCGGCTGACGTGACCGCAGACCAGCGCATCCAGCTACCGCCCCAGTACTCGCCCGGCGACGTGGAGGGGCGCCGTTACCAGGACTGGGTAGAACGCGGCCTGTTCTCCGCGGACGCGGGCGCGCCGGGGCCTGCCTACTGCATCGTGATCCCGCCGCCGAACGTGACCGGCTCCCTGCACATGGGCCACGCGCTCGACCACACGCTCATGGACGCCCTGGTCAGGCGGCGCCGGATGCAGGGGTACACCGCGCTGTGGCTGCCCGGCATGGACCACGCGGGCATCGCGACCCAGAACGTGGTCGAGCGTGAGCTCGCCAAGCAGGGCCTGAGCCGCCACGACCTGGGCCGGGAGGCGTTCATCGAGCGGGTGTGGCAGTGGAAGGCGGAGTCCGGCGGCAAGATTCTCGGCCAGATGCGCCGGCTCGGCGACAGCGTCAACTGGTCCCGTGAGCGTTTCACCATGGACGAGGGCCTGTCCCGCGCGGTGCAGACCATCTTCAAGCACCTGTTCGACGACGGCCTCATCTACCGCGCGGAACGGATCATCAACTGGTGTCCCCGCTGCCTCACCGCGCTGTCCGATATCGAGGTGGAGCACAGCGACGAGGACGGGGAGCTGATCTCCATCAGGTACGGCGACGGCGCGGACTCGGTCGTGGTCGCCACCACCCGGGCGGAGACCATGCTCGGCGACACCGCGGTCGCCGTCCACCCCGACGATCCCCGCTACGCCCACCTGGTCGGCCGGGAGGTCGAGCTGCCGCTGTCCGGCCGTCGCATCCCGGTCGTCGCCGACCCGCACGTCGATCCCGGCTTCGGCACCGGCGCGGTCAAGGTGACCCCGGCCCACGACCCCGATGACTTCGAGATCGGCCGCCGCCACGCCCTGCCGAGCCTGTCCATCATGGACGAGCGCGGGGTGATCACCGTCACCGGGCCGTTCGAGGGCCTGGACAGGTTCGAGGCCAGGCCCTCGGTGGTCGCCGCGCTGCGCGAGCAGGGCCGCATCACCGGCGAGGTCCGCCCCTATCTGCACGCGGTCGGCCACTGCAGCCGGTGCGGCACGATCGTTGAGCCGAGGCTGTCCCTGCAGTGGTTCGTCAAGGTCGCGCCGCTGGCGAAGGCGGCAGGTGACGCGGTCAGGGACGGCCGGGTCCGCATCCACCCGCCCGAGATGGCGGTCCGCTACTTCGACTGGGTCGACGACATGCACGACTGGTGCATCAGCCGCCAGCTCTGGTGGGGGCACCGGATCCCGGTCTGGTACGGCCCCGGCGGCGAGGTCAGGTGCGTCGGGCCCGGCGAGGAGCCTCCGGCCGGCCGCGACTGGCGCCAGGACCCCGACGTGCTCGACACCTGGTTCTCCTCCGCGCTGTGGCCGTTCTCCACCCTGGGCTGGCCCGACGACACCGCGGACCTGCGGCGCTTCTACCCGACGTCGGTCCTGGTCACCGGCTACGACATCCTGTTCTTCTGGGTCGCCAGGATGATGATGTTCGGCCTGTACGCGATGGGCGACCGGGATCCGGCCGACGCCGTGCCGTTCCGCGCCGTCGCCCTGCACGGTCTGATCCGCGACGCCCACGGCCGCAAGATGTCCAAGTCCCGCGGCAACACGGTGGACCCGCTGGACTGGATCGACCGGTTCGGCGCCGACGCCACCCGGTTCACCCTGGCCCGCGGCGCCAGCCCCGGCGGCGATATCGCGGTCAGCGAGGAATGGGTCACCGGCGCCCGCAATTTCTGCAACAAGCTCTGGAACGCCACCCGTTTCGCGCTGCTGAACGGAGCCAGCGTGCCGGACGCGCTGCCAGCCGCAGCGAGCCTGTCCACCGCGGACCGCTGGATCATCTCCCGGCTGGCCGCGGTCACCGCCGAGGTGGACGAGCTGTACGAGCGGTTCGAGTTCGGCAAGATCTGTGAGTCGCTCTACCACTTCGCCTGGGACGAGGTGTGCGACTGGTACCTGGAACTGGCCAAGGTGGCCCTGTCCCCGCCAGCAGGCCAGGCCGGCCAGGCAGGGGAGGCCGGGCAGGCCGGGCAGGTCACCCGCGAGGTGCTCGGCTACCTGCTCGACCGGCTGCTGCGGCTGCTCCACCCGGTGATCCCGTTCGTCACCGAGGAGCTGTGGACGGCCCTGACCGGCGGGACCTCGGCCATGAGCGCAGGCTGGCCCGGCGAGCGGGTCGGCGAGCCGGCCGGGCGGGACGCCCGCGACCCGGGAGCCGAGGCCGAGATCACCTCGCTCATGGCGCTGGTGACCGAGGTCCGCCGGTTCCGCTCCGACCAGGGCCTGCGGCCGGGCCAGCCGGTCCCCGCCGTGCTGGCCGGGATCGGCGGCACGCCTCTGGCCGCCCACGAGGGCGCCATCCGCTCGCTGCTGCGGCTGACCCCGGCCGGTGACGGCTTCACCCCGACGGCGTCCCTGCACGCCGAGGGGGTCACGGTGGAGCTCGGCACGGCGGCCGCGATCGACGTCGCCGCGGAGCGCCGCCGGATGGAGAAGGACCTCGCCGCCGCCCGCAAAGAGGCCGATCAGGCCGGACGCAAGCTCGCCAACGACGCCTTCCTCGCCAAGGCACCCGGCGACGTGGTGGACGCGACCCGCCGCCGCCTGGACGCCGCCCGCGCCGACATCGCCCGGATTTCCGGCCGTCTGGCGGCGCTTGGTCAGGGGGAGGCTTGACCGGCGGGCCCCCCACGCCTCCCCAGCCCCCGGCGCCGCACGACCCCGCCCTGGCCCGGCGCATGCGGGAGGCGGAAGCGGAGATCTTCGCCCGCCGCCCCGGGGACGTGATCGAGCCCACCCTTGACCGGATCAGCGCGCTCGCCACGCTGATGGGGGACCCGCAGCGCGCCTGCCCGGTCATCCATGTCGCCGGCACCAACGGCAAGACGTCCACCGCCCGCATGATCGAGACGCTGCTGCGGACCCGCGGCCTGCGCACCGGCCTGTTCACCAGCCCGCATCTGAGCAGTGTCCGGGAGCGGATCGAGGTGGACGGCGAGCCGCTGCCGGTGGAGGCGTTCCTGGCCAGCTACGACGACGTCGCGCCGTATGTGACGCTGGTCGAGGAACGCGAGCCGTTGCGCCTGTCGTTCCCCGAGGTGCTGACGGCGATGGCGTTCGCCGCGTTCGCCGACGCGCCGGTGGACGTGGCGGTGATCGAGGCGGGCCTGGGCGGGACCCGGGATGCGACCAACATCGCGGACGGCGAGGTGGCGGTGATGACGCCGATCGCCGTCGATCACGCCCGCTACCCGGGCTCCGCCGTCGGGGAGATCGCGGCGGAGAAGGCGGGCATCATCAAGGCGGGTGCGGTCGCCATCCTCGGCCAGCAGCCGGCCGCGGCGGCTGAGGTGCTGCTGCACCGCGCCGCCGATGTGGGCGCGACCGTCGCCCGGGAGGGCCTGGAGTTCGGCGTGGCCGGGCGTGAGCTCGCCGTCGGCGGGCAGGCCCTCGCCGTGCGCGGGCTGACCGGGCAGTACCGTGACCTGCTGCTGCCGCTGTTCGGCGAGCATCAGGCCGCGAACGCGGCCTGTGCGCTGGCGGCGGTGGAGGCGTTCGCCAGTAGCGGGCCGGGCGCCGGGCCGCTCGATGAGGAACTCGTCCGGCAGGCGTTCGCCGCGATGACCTCGCCGGGCCAGCTGGAGGTCGTGCGGCGCAGCCCGGTGGTGATCGCCGACTCCGCGCGTAACCCGGCGGCCATGGCGGTCAGCGTCGCCGCCGTGATCGAGGCGTTCTCCTTCCGGACCCTGATCGCCGTCCTCGCGATCAGCACCGGCGCCGACGGGCCGGCCATCCTCGACCAGCTTGAGCCGGCCGCGGACGGGCTCGTGGTGACCCGCAACTCCTCACCGGGCTCGATGGACCCCGCCCAGCTCGCCGACCTGGCGGGGGCGGTGTTCGGGCCGGACCGGGTGCGGGTGGCGGACCGGATCGACGACGCGATCGAGGCGGCGGTGGGCATGGCCGACGAGGCGGCAGCCGATGGCCTGGGTGGCTCCGGTGTGCTGGTGACCGGATCGGTGGTGACCGCGGCGGACGCGCGGTCGCTGCTGGGGTGAGGCGGCCCCGGTGAGAAGGCTCTGCGCCACCGTGCTGATCATGGAAGCGATCGTGATCGGGCTCGCCATCCCGGTGGCCATCACCATCGAGCACGTGCCGCACGCCCGGGCGGGGGTGGCGGGTGGCGTGCTGGCGGGTGCCGCCGTGCTGCTGGCGGCGGTGGTCGGCCGGCCGGGGCAGGGCTGGGCGCTGGCGGCGGGCAGCGTGTTGCAGGCGGCCGTGATCGCGGCCGGGCTCGTGGTCCCGGCGATGTTCGCGCTGGGTGCGGTGTTCGCCGTGCTGTGGGCCGTCGCGATCTGGCTCGGGCGCCGGTACCGCGAGGCTCCCTGACCCGGTGGACCGTCAGCGCGGCGCCGCTTGCTGGGTCCCCGATGTCCCGGGCCGCTTGCCGTCCCCGTCCGGCGGCCTGCGCGGTGGCGTGATCAGCGGGACCCGCCAGATCAGCCGGGAACGGCCCGCCTCCGCGGCCGCGAGCTCGACCGTCCCCCCGAGCCGCCGGGCCCGGTCGCGCAGGCTCGCCAGCCGCAGGCCGTCGGTGGACGTCCGGGCCGACCACCGGCCGCCGTTGTCGGTGACGGTCAGCGAGACCTCGTCGTCGCGGGCGATCACCGCCACCGCGACCCTGGTGGCGCGCACCGTGGCCCCGCTGCGGCTCAGCGTCTCACGCAGCGCCGCCAGCAGGTGGCCGGCGACCCGGGGCGGCACCTCGGTGTCGATCGGGCCGTCGAGCGTGACCTCGGGGACCAGGCCGAGTGTCGGCGTCAGCTCGTTGGACACGTCCAGGATGCTGCGCCGCAGCCCCTGCTCCGGTAGCCCGTGCTCCAGCCCGAAGATGGACTGCCGGAGCAGCCGGATGGCTTCGTCCAGATTGTGCACCACCGCGTCGATGCGCTGGCTGACCTCGGGCACCCCGCTCAGCGCGCCGGTCCCCTGCAGCGACAGGCCAGCGGCGAACAGCCGCTGTACCACGTTGTCCTGCAGGCTGCCGGCGATGCGCTCCCGGTCCTGCATGATGCTGACCTCGCGCAGGTGCCCCTGCACCCTGGCGGCCGCCTCCCGTGACCGGCTGATGCGGACCCGCAGGCCGTGCCCGGCCACCGCGATCATGGCTGTCAGCAGCCCCCAGAACACCAGCCGCCGGACGATGTATGCGGTGGGCGATGTGACGGGTGAGACGGAGATGATGAACAGCACGACGAGGATGCCGGCCCAGACGCAGGCGGACTCCCAGGGCCGGTGGAACAGGACGGTCCAGACCAGCGGGATGAGCAGGACCACGCTGACACCGGAGGTGGCGCCGCCCGCCGCCAGCACGAGCGGGAGCACCGAGGCGGCGTACAGGAGCGGGACGATCACCGTCGCCCACCCCGGCAGCCGGCCCCAGGGCAGGAACACCGCGGCGGCCGCGAGGGCGAGCAGGGCCACCGCGAGCGTGGCGGTCAGGGCGGACGACGGGCCCGGGGGCAGGGCCATGCTCAGTTCGGCCAGGACCGCTACCACCGCGAACGGCGCGATCCTGGCAAGCAGCCCTTCCCGGCGGAACGGCGCCGGGGACGGCCCGGCGGATTGGGTGACCGCCAGCGCCCGTACCCTGTCCAGCATGCCGGGATGGCCGCGCCCTTTCACCGGGCCCGGCGCCTTGCTTCCGGTGCCGTCCGTGATCACGCTCTCCCACGCATCCTCCGCCCTATCCTCGTGTACCCCGCGGCCGGATACGCGACCAGGGCGGCCGGTCCCGGCCGGCCGGATCAGGCGGTGACGGATTGAGCTTGCCCCAGGTCGGCCCGGTGTGTCCACCATCAGATGCCGGTGGTGGCGCCCCCGGGTGGCCCGGCCCGGGACCGGCTGGGGGCCGTCGGCCCGCGCCCGGCGCGCGGCCGGCCGGGCGGGCGCCCAGCCTGCGCATTTTGCCGATCCCGGGCGCGTTGACAACACTTCCGTGCCCGCGCGCACCGGTAGGATTGCGCACGCATACGGGTTATTGCTGGTCACTCCGCGACAGCGGGCGGGGCTGGCCGCGAGGAGGAATTACTTGACTGAACGAACCCTGGTCCTGATCAAGCCGGATGGAGTGCGCCGCGGCCTGGTCGGGGACGTCTTGTCCAGGATCGAGCGCAAGGGGATGCGGATCGTCGCCATGGATCTGCGCGCGCTCGAGGCCGACACCGCGCAGACGCACTACGCCGAGCACTCCGGCAAGCCGTTCTTCGGCTCGCTGGTGGAGTTCATCACCTCCGGGCCGCTGATTGCCCTGGTCGCCGAGGGGCCGCGTGCCATCGAGGCGTTCCGCGCGCTGGCCGGAGCGACCGATCCCGTCCGTGCGACCCCGGGCACCATCCGGGGGGATCATGCGTTGGAAGTGCAGGAAAACATCGTGCACGGATCGGACTCACCAGACTCGGCCGAGCGGGAGATCAAGATCTTCTTTCCTGACCTCGTTTAACCGGCCCGGGCCTGGCCCATGAAGGACATAAGGCCGCGTTGGAGCTCGCGGGGGACGTGGGCCGTGGCCTGCCATACAGATCACAGCAGGACCCTTCTGGAAGGTTCTCGTTCCTTATGAGCAACGCGCTGGCTTTCCTGGGCCGGGACATGGCCGTCGATCTGGGCACCGCGAACACGCTGGTGTACGTGCGGGGGCGCGGGATCGTGCTCAACGAGCCGTCGGTGGTGGCCCTCAATACGAACAATGGCCAGATCGTGGCGGTGGGAGTCGAGGCCAAACGGATGATCGGCAGGACGCCGGGCAACATCGTGGCGGTCCGGCCGCTCAAGGACGGGGTCATCGCGGACTTCGACGTGACCGAGCGCATGCTGCGCTATTTCATCCAGAAGGTGCATAAGCGCACTCACCTGGCCAAGCCCCGGGTGGTGGTGGCGGTGCCGAGCGGCATCACCGGGGTGGAGCAGAGCGCGGTGAAGGAAGCCGGGCACCAGGCGGGCGCACGCCGGGTGTACATCATCGAGGAGCCCATGGCCGCGGCCATCGGGGCCGGCCTGCCCGTCAACGAGCCGACCGGGAACATGGTGGTGGACATCGGCGGCGGCACCACCGAGGTCGCCGTGATCTCGCTCGGCGGGATCGTGACATCCCAGTCGATCAGGATCGGCGGGGACGAACTCGACCAGGCCATCATCACCTTCGGCAAGAAGGAATACTCGCTCATGCTGGGGGAGCGGACCGCCGAGGAGATCAAGATGGCGCTGGGGTCGGCTTTCCCCTCCGCCGACGAGCCGCACGCCGAGATCCGGGGCCGGGACCTGGTCAGCGGCCTGCCGAAGACGATCGTGATCTCGGCGGAAGAGATCCGCCGGGCTATCGAGGAGCCGCTGGCGCTCATCGTCGACGCGGTCAAGACCACGCTCGACAAGTGCCCGCCCGAGCTGGCCGGCGACGTGATGGACCGGGGGATCGCGCTGACCGGCGGCGGCGCGCTGCTGCGCGGGCTTGACGAACGCCTGCGCGAGGAAACGGGCATGCCCATCCACATGGCCGACAACCCGCTTGACTCGGTGGTGCTGGGCACTGGCAAGTGCGTGGAGGATTTCGACACGCTCCGGCAGGTGCTGGTGCCAGAGTCCAGGCGCTGACCGCGGGGCAGGCGGTCAGCCGCGGTGGCGGCGTGGATGAGGAGGCCCGGTGCACGACAGTCGGCGGACCCGCCTGGTTCTCGGCGTGCTGCTGGTGGCGGCGCTGGCGCTGATCACCTTCGACTCCCGTGGCGGGACCGTCGGCCCCGTCCGCGGCCTGCGCGGGATCGGCGGGACGGTCTTCGGGTCGGCCGAGAGCATGGTGGGCGCGGTGAGCCGGCCGGTGTCCGGCTTCTTCGACAACCTGACCAGCGCGCCGGCCTCTCAGCAGAAGATCTCGGCGCTGCAGCAGCAGGTCATCCGGCTGCGCACGGAACTGAGCCAGGCCCAGCTCGGCAGGGCACAGGAGGCGCAGCTGCAGCACCTGCTCGCGCTGGCCGGGCGGGGCCGTTACCGGATCGTCGCCGCGAACGTGATCGCGGCCAGCCCCGGGTACGAGAACGCGGTCACCATCGACGCCGGCCGCGACGACGGCATCAAGCCCGACGAGACGGTGCTGAACGGTTCCGGCCTGGTCGGGACCGTCACCTCGGTGGCCGCGCGCACCTCGACGGTGCTGCTTACCACCGACGCAGCTTCCACCGTGGGAGTGCGGGTGGCCGGCACCGGGCAGATCGGGGCGGTCACCGGCACCGGCCGGTCCCGGCCCGGCCCGGCGCTGCTGCGGCTGCAGGTCTTCGACGCGGGCGCCGTGCTCCAGCCGGGCCAGCAGCTGGTCACGTTCGGCTCGGTCCGTGGGCGCCCGTTCGTGCCCGGTGTCCCGGTGGGCGTGATCATGCGGGTGCAGGCGAGCGTCGCCTCGCTCACCAAGCTCGCCCTCGTCCGGCCCTACGCCAATGACAGTGCGCTTGGCGTCGTGGGCGTCGTGATCGTCCCGCCCCGGACGAACCCGCGTGACTCGGTGCTGCCGCCCAGGCCGAGCCCCAGCCCCAGCCCGAGTCCGTCGCCCAGTGGCAGAGCCTCCGGTCAGGCTCCCAGCCCGGGGGCCACCGCAAGTACCGGGGGCTGAGGTGCGGCGGGCCATCTTCGCCGTCGCAGCCGTCGGAGTTGCCGTGGTGCTCCAGACGGCGCTGCTGGACAGGCTGCCCTTCCCGGGTGGGTCGGCACCCGACCTCGTCCTGGTGCTGGTCGTCACGCTCGCGCTTGCCAGCGGCCCGATGCCGGGCCTGCTGATCGGGTTCGGCGCCGGGCTGGCACTGGACATGGCGCCACCCGCCACCAATCTGCTGGGGCTGAGCGCTCTGGTGTTCTGCCTGGTGGGCTACGGGTGCGGGCGGCTGCGTGGCCCGCTGGAGCGTTCTGCCTGGCTGCCGCTGGCCGTCGTGGCGCTCGGCGTCACCGCCGGTGAAGCCCTGTACGCCCTGGTCGGGCTCATGTTCGGCGACCCTGACATCAGCTGGCAGTCGATCCGGCTCGTGCTGCCGGTCGCGGTGGTCTACGACATCCTGCTCTGCCCCTTCGTGGTGTACGCGGTTGTCCGGTTCGGCGGGTACGGCGGGTGGGCGACCACCGGCGCCCGCGGGCCCGGGCTGCTGGCCGGCCGGGATCTGGCCGGTGCCGGGCTGCTCGGCGGGGTGGCCGCGGCCGGTGCCACCGCGGCCGGGGCCGCCGTCAGGGACACCAGGAGCGGGCGTGAGCCGCGGCTGCGCACGGCGGCCGGCCGCCAGGGCGACGGCTGGATCGGCGGCCACCCGAGCGGGCCGGGGCAGCCAGCCGGTCCGTGGGTATCCGGCCGCCGCCCGCTGCACCTGCGGGCCCGCAGCGGCGTCGCGGGTTCCGCGGCCGCCGCCGGGACGGGGCAGGGCCGCCAGCCCGGGCCGCCCGGGACTGGCCGGACGGTGCGCCTGCGGCTCGGCGCGCCGCGGCGGGGTGACGGGGTGCTGGGCGGCTCGCTGCGTGCCCTGGTCGGCGGGGCCGCGGTCGGCCTGCAGAGCGGGCCCGGCGGGCCCGGCCGGGCATCCCGGATGCGGGGGGCCGCCTTCCGCGGGCCCTCCGGCCACGGGTCCGGCCTGGCAGGCAACGGCACCCGGAGTGGCCTGCCGCGGGCGGTGTCGCCCCGGCTGCGGGCCCGTGCCTTCCGTGGCGGGCCCTCGGCCGTGGCCGGGGCGGGCCGTGGGAGACTGGGACGGCCCGCCCGGCTGCGCCTGCGCGGCCGCCGGCGGGACGGGGTGCTGGGTGGTGGCGTGCTCGGCGGCGCGGCATCGCTGGGCCGGGGCGCTGGCGGTGGGATGGCCGGTGGCCGCGGGATGTCCGGGGCCACCTTCACCGCTCGCCGGGCACCGGGTGCGCCGGGCCCGCTGAGGTCCGGCCGCGGCCAGGGGGCGGTCCCGCGGTTCCGGGCCACCGGCCGCGGGCTGTCGCGGTTGGTCGGCCGTGTGCCCCGGCGCCGCGGGTCACTCCCGGGTGGCGGCCGCGGCGGCCGCGGCGGGCGGCGGGGCCTGGGCTCGGGCCGCACCGGACTGGGCCGGTTGGGCCGGGGGGACCGGTGGCGCCGGCGCCGCTCTGCGGTGTGGCGGATAGGGGACAAGCGGACGGGAGGACGGCCATGATCCCGGCGGCGCGCCGGCGCCTGATGGTGCTGTACGTGGTGGTGGCGGCACTGCTGATCTCGCTGGGCGGCCGGCTCTGGTACCTGCAGGTCATGACCGGGGTTTCCTACGCCAGCGCGGCCGCGCAGGACCAGACGAGGACGGTGATCGTCCCGTCGGTGCGGGGCGGGATCCTCGACGATGTCGGCCAGCCACTGATCGACAACAAGACCTCGCTGGTGGTCTCGGTGAACCGGGCGCTTGTCGCACAGCAGCCCGACGGGGGCCTGGCCGAGCTGCGCCGGCTGGCGAAGCTGCTGCACATGAAGTACGCGCTGCTCCAGCAGCGGATCCGGCTGTGCGCACCCGGGGTCTCCCAGCCGTGCTGGCAGGGCTCGCCCTATCAGCCGATCCCGGTGGACCAGCAGGCCAGCGACGCCACCGCCCTGCAGATCATGGAGAGCCAGCGCGAGTTCCCCGGGGTGACCGCGCAGGTGCTGCCGGTGATCCACTATCAGCAGCCGTTCGGCACGGCCGCCGCGCAGTTCCTCGGGTACCTGCAGCCCATCACCCCGCAGGAGGTCGCGCAGCGCCACCTCCCGGTGACCGGCTTCTCGGGCGTGGACCTGGTGGGCCAGGCAGGCCTGGAGGAGGAGTACGACCGGCAGTTGCGCGGCACGGCGGGTCGGCAGGTGCTGTCGGTCAACGCGGCCGGGGAGGTGACCGCGATCCACCACCAGGTCCCGGCCGTGCCCGGCGATACGCTCGTGACCAGCATCAACTCCCAGCTCCAGCAGGACACGCAAAGAGCCCTGGAGCAGGCCATCAGCCGCGCGCAGGCGGAGGGCAACCTGGGGGCGACCACCGGCGCGGCGGTGGTGATGACCACCCGGGGCCGGGTGGTCGCGATGGCCAGCTACCCGACCTACAACCCCAGCGTCTGGACCGGCGGCATCTCCACCCGGCAGTTCCGTGATCTGTTCGGCACCCCCCAGGGGGAGCCGATCCTGAACCGGGCCACCCAGGGGGAGTACGCACCCGGATCGACCTGGAAGGTGACCTCGACCGCCGCCGCCATCGCCCGCGGCTTCTCCACCGCCGGGCCGTACGGCTGCCCGGGGGCGGTCACCGTGGCCGGCCACACCTTCAACAACTGGACCACCCAGAACCTCGGGCCGATGTCCCTGCACGAGGCGCTGGTCATGTCCTGCGACACGGTCTTCTACCAGATCGCCTACCAGACGTGGCTGCACGACAACACCCGCGCCGATCTGAGGGCCAACCCGAAGGCCCCCGTCCAGCAGATGCAGAGGATGGAGCTGGCCTGGGGGTTCGGCCGTAACACCGGGATCGACCTGCCGGAGGAGTCGCCGGGCACCGTGCCCACCCGGCAATGGCTCTACAACTACTGGAAGCAGTACAAGAACTACTGGTGCAAGCACGGCCACCAGTACGGCAGCTACATCCAGCAGATCGAGTACGACAACTGCAGCAGCGGGTTCGTGTGGACGCCCGGCCAGGCGGTGAACGCCTCCATCGGCCAGGGCTATGTGACGGTCACCCCGCTCCAGCTCGCGCGGGCCTACGCGGCGCTGGCCAACGGGGGCACCCTGTACAGCCCGCGGATCGGCGAGGCGCTGCTTTCCCCCTCGGGAAAGGTGGCCGCCAAGATCACGCCGCCGGTCACCGGCCACCTGCCCACACCGCGCTGGGCGCTGGACTACATCCGCAGCGCGCTGATCGATGTGGTCACCCAGGGAACGGCGGCGGGCGCGTTCGCCGGGTTCCCGCTGAGCAAGCTGCAGGTCGCGGCCAAGACCGGGACCGCCGAGGTCGCGGGCGGGCAGGCCACCTCCGTGTTCGCCTCGTTCGCGCCCGCGAGCCATCCCCAGTACGTGGTGGTGGTGATGGTCCCGAAGTCGGGTGAGGGCGCGGACGTCTCCGCCCCGTGCGCACGGCAGATCTGGGACTCGATCTACGGGCTGGAAGGCCATCACGCCGCCTTCCCCGGCGGCCTGGCACCGCACAAGCTGCCCAGCATGTCGGGCAACGGCGCGATCACCGCCCCGGCCGGGTACGCGGGGAGCAAGTGATGAGCTTCCTGCGCTCCGGTAACTCCGGCACCGGCCGCCTGGCCCGTTACGGCGGGCTCGCCCCGGTCCGCCGCCCGGCCGGCGGCTTCGGCGCCCAGCCCGGCGGGCGCGGCCTGCGGGAACGGGCACTGGCCAAGGACTCCCCGCTGCGCCATGTGGACTGGGTCCTGCTCGCGGCGGTGCTGGCGCTCGCCCTGATCGGCACGCTGCTCGTCTGGTCCTCCACCCGGCCCGGACTGGCGCAGGCGGGCGCCAACCCGAACAGCTACCTGGAGCGGCAGTTGCTCAACGTGGTGATCGGGCTGGTGCTCCTGGTCGCGGTCAGCCTGATCGACTACCGGAGGCTGCGGACGTACACGCCGCTGGCCTACGGGGTGGCCTGCCTGGGGCTGCTGGTGGTGCTCAGCCCGCTGGGCGTCACGGTCAACGGCGCGCACTCCTGGATCGCGCTGCCGGGCGGGTTCGAGATCGAGCCGTCGGAGTTCGCCAAGATCGGGATGATCCTCATGCTCGCGGTGATCCTCGGCGAGCTGCGCGACCGCGCCACGCGCCCGGGGCTGCGGCAAGTGGCGCTGGCACTCGGCTGCGGCGCCCTGCCGCTGTTCCTGGTCGTCCTCCAGCCCGACCTGGGGGTGACCATCCTGCTGCTGGTGCTGCTGATAGGGGTCATCGCCCTGTCCGGCATCAGGCTGCGGTGGCTCGCGGGGCTGGGCGTGGCCGGCGTGCTGGCCGCGCTGGCGGTCTGGAGCATGCACCTGCTCAAGCCCTACCAGGTGCAGCGGCTCACCGCGTTCGTCAACCCGTCGGCCGACCCCAGGGGGACCGGCTACAGCGCCGCCCAGGCGAAGATCGCGATCGGCTCCGGCCGGATGTTCGGCCAGGGCCTGTTCCACGGGCAGCTGGTGGCCGGTAACTTCGTGCCCGAGCAGCACACCGACTTCATCTTCTCGGTGGCTGGCGAGGAACTCGGCTTCGTGGGCGCAGTCACCATCGTCGCGCTGCTGGCCATCGTGCTGGTGCGGGCGCTGCGGATCGCGGCCCGCGCGGACGACATGTTCGGCCTGCTGGTGGCGTCCGGGATCGCGATCTGGTTCGGGGTGCAGTCCTTCATCAACATCGGGATGACGATCGGGATCACCCCGGTCACCGGCCTGCCGCTGCCGTTCGTCTCCTACGGCGGCTCGGCCATGTTCGCCGACATGATCGCGGTCGGCGTCCTGCTCGCCATCCATCGCCGGCACCGCGTCTTCGACTGACCGGGGCCCGGGAACGGCCGGCGGCGGCTGGCGGCCTCGCTATCAGCGAACGCCGCGGGTCGTGCGGCTGTCGGCTGCCGGGCGCATACCTGGCCTTCCGTGCCCCGGTAAGCTGTGGGGATGCCAGTGGAATCGGTCTATGCCCGGCTGGAGCCGCTGCTCCCGCTGGTGCGCAAGCCGGTCCAGTACGTGGGTGGCGAGCTGAACAGCGTGGTCAAGGACTGGGACGCGGCGGATGTCCGGTGGGCCCTGATGTACCCGGACGCCTATGAGGTGGGCATCGCCAACCAGGGCATTCAGATTCTCTACGAGGTGCTGAACGGCTGCGACGGCGTGCTCGCCGAGCGCACCTACAGCGTCTGGCCGGACCTGGAAGCCATCCTGCGCTCCCGCGGTATCCCGCAGTTCACGGTGGACGCGCACCGGCCGGTGCGCGCCTTCGACGTGCTCGGCGTGAGTTTCGCGACCGAGCTGGGCTACACCAACCTGCTCACCGCGCTCGACCTGGCCGGCATCCCGCTGTCGGCCGCGCAGCGGGGCGAGGAGGACCCGCTCGTGATCGCGGGCGGGCACGCCGCGTTCAACCCCGAGCCGATCGCCGAGTTCTGCGACGGGGCCGTGCTCGGCGACGGCGAGCAGGCGGTCCTGACGATCACGGAGCTGATCAGGGACTGGAAGCGGGCCGGGCGCCCGGGTGGCAGGGACGGCCTGCTGGCGGTGCTGGCCGCCGACGGCGGGGTGTACGTGCCGCGCTTCTACGACGTGGACTACCTGCCGGACGGGCGGATCAAGCGGGTCGCCCCGAACCGCCCGGAGGCGCCGTTCACCATCGCCAAGCACACCGTGATGGACCTCGACGAGTGGCAGTACCCGGGCCGGCCGATCGTGCCCGTGGCCGAGTCGGTGCACGAGCGGTTCAGCGTGGAGATCTTCCGCGGCTGCACCCGCGGCTGCCGGTTCTGCCAGGCGGGGATGATCACCCGGCCGGTCCGCGAGCGGAGCATCACCACGATCGGGGACATGGTCGAGCGCGGCCTCGCCGCCAGCGGCTTCGACGAGGTCGGCCTGCTCTCGCTGTCCAGCGCCGACCACAGCGAGATCAACGACATCGCGACCGGCCTGGCTGACCGTTACGAGGGCACCAGCACCGGGCTGTCCCTGCCGTCCACCCGGGTGGACGCCTTCAACATCACCCTGGCCAACGAACTGAGCCGTAACGGCCGCCGCTCCGGGCTGACCTTCGCCCCCGAGGGCGGTTCGGAGCGGATGCGCAAGGTGATCAACAAGATGGTCACCGAAGAGGACCTGATCCGCACCGTCACCACCGCCTATGGCAGTGGCTGGCGCCAGGTGAAGCTGTATTTCATGTGCGGCCTGCCGACCGAGACCGACGAGGATGTGCTGGCCATCGCGGGCCTCGCCCGCCGGGTGATCAAGGCGGGCCGCGAGGCGGCCGGCCGCAGGGACATCCGCTGCACGGTGTCGATCGGCGGATTCGTGCCCAAGCCCCATACCCCGTTCCAGTGGGCCGCCCAGTGTGATCACGAGACGGTGGACGCCCGGCTGCGGGCTCTCGGCGGGGCGCTGCGCGCCGATCCTGGGTACGGCCGGGCGGTGGGCTTGCGGTATCACGACGGCAAACCGTCGATCATCGAGGGCCTGCTGTCGCGCGGTGACCGCAGGGTCGCGGCGGTGATCAGGGCGGCGTGGCAGGACGGGGCCCGGTTCGACGGCTGGAGCGAGCACTTCTCCTTCGATCGCTGGCAGCGTGCGGCGGCCGACGGGCTCGCGGACCAGGCCGTGGACCTCGACTGGTACACCACCCGCGAGCGCGAGTACAGCGAGGTGCTGCCGTGGGATCACCTCGACGCCGGGCTCGACCGTGACTGGCTCTGGCGGGACTGGCAGGAGGCGGTGGACCCGGCCGGGGCCGCTGAGGTGGAGGACTGCCGGTGGACGCCGTGCTATGACTGCGGCGTCTGCCCCGCCATGGGCACCGAGATCCAGACCGGGCCGACCGGGGTGAAACTCCTGCCGCTGACGGTGCTCCCCGCGGGGGCCGGGGCACAGGGTGATGCCTGATGGGCAGCCCCGCCACGCCCGGGCCGACACGGGTGCTTCCCATCACTGTTCGCCTGATTGTCCGGTACGCTAAGAGAGGCAGGATGCGTTTCGCCAGCCACAGGGACATCGCACGCGCTGTTGAACGGGGAGTTCGCCAGGCAGGGTTGCCTATCGCCTATTCCGCTGGTTTCACGCCGCACCCGAAGATCTCTTACGCTGGTGCTGCCCCCACCGGGACAGCGAGTGAGGCCGAGTACCTGGAGATTTCACTCACCGAGGCGCGTGCCGCTTCCGACGTACGGGACCGGCTCGATGCGGCCCTGCCGGACGGGATAGATGTGATCGATGTGATCGAGGGTCCGGCGAACCTTGCCGATCTCCGGCTGGAGGCGTCGGATTGGCAGGCCGTCCTCCCCGGGGTCGGGCCGGAGGACGCGGGCCACGCCGTCGAAGCCTTCCTCGCCCGCGACAGCGTGGAAGTCGAGCGCCTCACCGCCAAGGGGAGCCGGCGGGTGGACGCCCGGGCAGCAGTGATCACGATGGAGACCGACCGGTGCGCCGTTGACACGCAGGCCACCGGGAATGCGATACTTCGAATGGTTGTTCGGCATGTAACGCCTGCCGTGCGGCCTGACGACATCCTGGCAGCACTCCGCCAGGTGGCCGACCTCACCCCGTCGTCACCAGCACTGGTGACGCGGCTGGCGCAAGGGCCGCTTGGTACGGAGACTGCCGGTGCCCATGCCAACGCCGCCGGAACTGATGTATCAGGCGGTCTGCGGCACCCGTCCGGAGCGGTGAGACAGCCGCACGGGCCGGACGGGGCACATGAACTAATGGAGACAACGCGCCCCGGAGCGGGGCCGGCCCCGGCGGCCGGCGCCCTGCCGGCGGGCGCGTGCGACGCGCTCCTGCGCGGAGCGGAGGGCCCTGTGCGGTCCCCCGCGCCCGGGAGCCTGACGGGAGATCACCCGGATGCTCGAGACCGAGCTGAACGATGCAGAGTCCAGCGGTGAGGGGCGCAGTGGCGCTCACTCCGCCGAGATAGACAGAGCAGCCGGCCACGCGCCGGCTGGATCCGCGCCGGCCGAAAGCCAGCCACCTCCGGCCGGGCCGGGGGGGCCGGCCGGAGACGACCAGGCCCCGGCGGCCCGGGGACGCCGCCGGGCGCCCCGCCGGCAGTCTGGCGCCAAGACGTCCGGGACGGGCGCGTCATCCGAGGCAGCCGCCCCCGCGGCGGCGACGGAAGCGGCATCCCCGGGCGCGGCATCCGCGGCCGCGGCAGGCCCGTCGGCCGTCCGTTTCGCCGGCCCGGCGAACGAGCCACCCGCGGCGAGCGGTGCGCCTGCCGGGACGGGCGCCCCCGCCGCCGGCTCACCGGCCGTCCCGGCCGCGACGTTCCAGCCGCCCCAGGTGATCTTCCAGCCGCCCCCCGTGAAGGAGACCCCGGATGAGGGTGGCCGCGGCCGCCAGGTCGCCGCGGGCACCAGCAACGCCGAGGTCAGCGGGGCCGGCCACCAGCCGTCCGAGCATGACGACGGCGAGGCGGACGGCCAGGGCCGCCGCCGGCGCCGCCGGGGTGGCCGCTCACGTGGCCAGGGTGCCGATTCCGAAGCTGCGCCGGCCGACGCCGGGGAGCGCGCCGCCGCCGGCGGGCGCGAGGCTGCCCCCGCCAAGGGCGGCGCGGCGAACGGCGCGGGTGCCCAGGAAGCGTCCGATGCCCAGGCCGGTGACGAGGACGCGGCCAGCCGCCGGCGCCGCCGCCGGCGGCGGCGCAGCACCTCGCCAGACGCCGACCAGGCAGGGCCGGACGAGCCGCCGAACACCGTGGTGCATGTGCGGCCCGCCCGCTCCGCCGACGAGTCGGCCGGGGAGGTCCAGCAGGTCCGGGGATCCACCCGGCTGGAGGCAAAGCGCCAGCGCCGCCGGGAAGGCCGCGACTCGGGCAGGCGCCGCCCGCCGGTCATCACCGAGTCGGAGTTCCTCGCCCGGCGCGAGGCGGTGGACCGGATCATGGTCGTCCGGCAGCGCGGCGAGCGCACCCAGATCGGGGTGCTCGAAGACGGTGTGCTCGTCGAGCACTACGTGGACAAGGCCAGCCACCAGTCCCTCGTCGGCAACGTGTACCTCGGCAAGGTGCAGAACGTGCTGCCCTCCATGGAGGCCGCCTTCGTCGATGTCGGCAAGGGGCGCAACGCCGTTCTGTATGCGGGTGAGGTGAATTTCGATGCCAGCGGGCTGGAGGGTGAGTCCAAGCGGATCGAGTCCGCCCTCAAGTCCGGCCAGTCGGTGCTTGTCCAGGTCACCAAGGATCCGGTCGGCCACAAGGGTGCCCGGCTGACCAGCCAGGTGAGCCTGCCCGGCCGCTACCTGGTGTACGTGCCCGGCGGCTCCATGATGGGGATCAGCCGCAAGCTGCCCGACAAGGAGCGGACCCGGCTCAAGCAGATCCTCAAGCAGGTGATGCCCGAGGGCGCGGGGGTCATCGTGCGGACGGCGGCCGAGGGCGCGTCCGAGGAGGAACTCGCCCACGACGTCTCGCGCCTGTCGGCTCAGTGGGAGAGCATCGAGGCCAAGTCGAAGTCGGCGAACGCGCCCGAACTGCTCTACAGCGAGCCCGATCTCACGATCCGGGTGGTCAGGGACATCTTCAACGAGGACTTCAGCAAGCTCGTGGTCTCCGGCGACCAGGGCTGGGACCTGGTCGACGAGTACGTCCGCTACGTCGCCCCGCACCTGGCGGACCGGCTCGACCACTGGCAGGCGGCCGAGGACACGTTCGCCCACTACCGCGTTGACGAGCAGCTCACCAAGGCGCTCGACCGCAAGGTGTGGCTGCCGAGCGGCGGCTCGCTGGTCATCGACACCACCGAGGCCATGACGGTGGTGGACGTCAACACCGGGAAGTTCACCGGCCAGGGCGGCAACCTGGAAGAGACCGTCACCCGCAACAACCTGGAGGCTGCCGAGGAGATCGTCCGGCAGCTGAGGTTGCGCGACGTCGGCGGGATCATCGTGATCGACTTCATCGACATGGTGCTGGAGAGCAACCGCGAACTCGTCCTGAGGCGGCTGCTCGAATGCCTGGCCAGGGACCGGACCAAGCACCAGGTCGCCGAGGTGACCTCGCTCGGGCTGGTGCAGATGACCCGTAAGCGGGTCGGCTCCGGCCTGCTGGAGGCGTTCTCCGAGCCGTGCGAATGCTGCAACGGGCGCGGGGTGATCGTTTCGCTCGACCTGGTCGACCGCCCCTCCGGCGGCCGGGGCCGGGGTGACGGCCGGGCGTCGAAGGAGGGCCGCCAGCCCAAGAACGGCAAGGAATCCGGCCAGCGCAAGGCACCTGAGCCGCCCGCCGCCCGCAAGAGCGGCGGCAACGCCAGCGGCGAGGCGGCCAGCGCCGAGGCGGCTAGCCCAGAAACGGCCAGCGGCGACGCGGCCAGCGCCGAAACGGCCGGCGGCGACGCGGTCGGCGGCGGCACGGGCATCGGCGGCACGGGCGGTGCCACCGGCGGTGCCGCATCGGGCGAGCCCGCAGCTGACGGCACCGGAACCGACCGCGCCGGAACTGACGGTCCGGCGGCTGGTGCCCGGGCTGACACCGCCTGGGCGGACGGTGCCGCCGCCGGGACTGACCGCACAGGGACGGCGGTCGGCGCCAGGGCAGACAGCGCGGGGACGGACAGCGCAGGGACGGTCGGCGCGGGGACTTATGGCGCGGAGACGGATGGCGCGGAGACGGACAGCGCGGGGACGGTCGGCGCGGGGACGTATGGCGCGGGGACGGATAGCGCGGAGACGGCGCGGCCGTCCGGCGGGCGCCGCCGGCGGCGGGCCGCCACCCGCGAACAGGGCCCCCCCGAGCCCGACGGCCAGCTGCCGGCCATACAGGCCCCGGCTGGCCCCGGGCCAGGTACGCAGGAGCCGGGCCATGTCCCGTAGATCTCCGGCCCGCTGCGCGACAGCTGGAACAACGAGACACGCCCCGGTGTCTGATAATCTTGCCCACAGGATGGATCCGGGGCCGGGGGACCCCAGGCCAGCTGTGTGCTAAGGCAGGCGAGCCCCTCGTAACGCTTTGGTCCGCGTCTGCGGACCGGCGCGGATCGGTGCGGGGTCCGCACCAAAGAGAGCCCGCACAAGGCAGAGAGAGAGTTCTCGGGTGTACGCGATCGTGCGCTGCGGTGGCAGGCAGGAGAAGGCGGCGGTGGACGACGTCCTTACCGTTGACACGCTCGCCGGTGAGGTCGGCTCCAGGGTGACGCTGTCCGCCGTGCTCGTCGTCGATGACGGCAAGGTGATCAGCGACCCCGGCGAGCTCGGCCGCTACCAGGTCACCGCCGAGATCATGGGCGCCATCGCCGGCCCCAAGATCAACATGATTCACTACAAGAACAAGACCGGCTACCGGCGCCGGCTGGGTCACCGCCAGCGGTACACCCAGGTGAAGATCACCGGCATATCGGCCGGGAAGAGCGGCTCGGCCAGCGCCAGCACGGCGAAGGCCAGCCCGGAGAAGACCAGCCCGGAGAAGACCAGCACGGAGAAGACCAGCACGGCGAGGAGCAAGGCCGCACCGAAGGCCGGGGCCGCGGCCGGGAAGAAGAGCTGACGATGGCACACAAGAAGGGCGCGTCGTCCAGCCGGAACGGGCGCGATTCCTCGGCACAGCGGCTGGGTGTGAAGCGGTTCGGCGGCCAGCGCGTCAACGCGGGCGAGATCCTCGTCCGCCAGCGTGGCACTCATTTCCACCCGGGACCCGGGGTGGGCCGCGGCGGGGATGACACCCTGTACGCCCTGGTCGGTGGGCTGGTGACGTTCGGAAGCGTGCGTGGCAGGCGGGCCGTGAGCATCGTGGCCGAACCGGCGGCCGAAGGCGCCGTCCCGGTCGAATAACGTCGCATCCAGGCCAACGTCAGGGGCGGACCGCGAGCCGGTCCGCCCCTGACGCGTCTGGGTGCCAGCCGGCAGGCCTGTGAGCTGTCCGGCCACCCGGAAGGAAGGGAACAGTGGCCGAGTTCGCTGACCAGGTCGCCCTGCGCGTGAAGGCCGGGGACGGCGGGCACGGCTGCGCGTCGGTCCGGCGGGAGAAGTTCAAGCCGCTGGGCGGCCCGGACGGCGGGAACGGCGGCCGCGGCGGCGACGTGATCCTGGAGGTGGACCCGGGTACGTCCACCCTGCTGGACCTTCAGCGGCGGCCGGTGCGCCGGGCGGGCAGCGGCAAGCAGGGATCCGGCTCCAACCGCAACGGTGCCGACGGCACGGATCTGGTGGTCCGGGTGCCGGAGGGCACGGTGGTGAAGACCGACGACGGTGAGGTGCTCGCCGATCTCGTCGGGGCGGGCACCAGGTTCATCGCCGCCCAGGGCGGGCGGGGCGGGCTCGGCAACGCCGCGCTGGCCTCACAGCGGCGGAAGGCACCCGGTTTCGCCCTGCGGGGCGAGCCCGGCGCCGGGCACTCGCTCGTGCTCGAACTCAAGGTCATGGCCGACGCCGGCCTGATCGGTTATCCCAACGCGGGCAAGTCGTCGCTGATCGCAGCCATCTCGGCGGCCCGGCCCAAGGTCGGCGACTACCCGTTCACCACGCTCACCCCGCACCTGGGCGTGGTCGAGGCAGGCCAGACCCAGTACGTGGTGGCGGACGTGCCGGGTCTCATCCCGGGCGCGAGCCGGGGCAAAGGCCTGGGCCTCGACTTCCTGCGGCACGTGGAGCGCTGCTCGGTGCTGGTGCACGTGCTGGACTGCGCCGCGGGCCCGGCCGGGGAACCGGGCCGTGAGCCGGTCGCCGACCTCGACGTCATCGAGGCAGAACTCGCTGCCTACCAGGACGCTACCGGCGCCGACCTGGCGGACCGGCCCAGGGTCGTCGCCCTCAACAAGATCGATGTGCCCGCCGCGCGCGACGTCGCCGAGCGCGCCGCGGGCGTGCTCGCCGCCCGGGGCCTGACCGTCTGCCCGGTGTCGGCGGCCAGCCATGAGGGACTGCGTGAGCTCGCCTACGCGATAGGCGGTGTCGTGGCGGCGGCTCGGGCGGCGGCCCCGCCGCCCGAGCCCACCCGGCAGGTGATCCGGCCCGCCCCGGCGGGCGGCCCGGAGTTCGAGATTGTCCGGGAAGGTGAGAATTCCTTCGTCGTGCTCGGCGAAAAACCCCGCCGCTGGATCCAGCAGACCGATTTCGGCAACGAGGAAGCCGTCGGCTTTCTGGCGGACCGGCTGGCCCGGATCGGGGTGGAAGCGGCACTCACCGAGGCTGGCGCCACGGCAGGCGCCGAGGTGGTGATCGGGGACGGGCCGGACGCCGTCGTGTTCGACTGGGACCCCGAGATCCCCGCGGGCCTGCAGCACGGTCTGGGGCCGCGTGGCAGTGACCGGCGGCTCTCCCCATGAACGTGCCCCGGGTGCCGCGGTGACCGGGAGGCGGGACGATGTCGCGGCGGCTGCCCGCGTCGTGGTCAAGGTGGGGTCGTCGTCGCTGACCACCACCGACGGGGCGATCGACGACGGGCGCATCGCCGCACTGGTGCGGGTGCTGGTGGGGCGGGTCCGGGCCGGCGGCCAGGCGGTGCTGGTCACCTCGGGCGCGATCGCGGCCGGGCTCGTGCCGCTGGGGCTGCCCCGCCGCCCCCGGGACCTGGCCACCCAGCAGGCGGCCGCCAGCGTCGGGCAGGGGCTGCTGATGGCCCGGTATTCCGCTGCCCTCGCCGCCCACGGTGTGCAGGCCGGCCAGATCCTGCTCACCGCCGACGACCTGATGCGGCGTGCCCACTACCGCAACGCCCAGCGCACCCTGAGCCGCCTGCTCGAACTGGGCATCCTGCCGGTGGTCAACGAGAACGACACGGTCGCCACCGACGAGATCCGGTTCGGCGACAACGACCGGCTCGCGGCGCTCGTCGCCCACGTGATCCGGGCCGGCGCGCTGATCCTGCTCTCCGACGTGGACGGTCTCTACGACACCGACCCGCGCCAGCCTGGCGCCCGCCGGATCGTCCGGGTGGACAGCCGGGCCGACCTGGCCGGGGTGAACCTCGGCCGGGCCCGGGAGGGCACCGGCGGGATGATCACCAAGGTGGATGCTGCCATGATCGCGACAGAGGCCGGCATACCCACCGTGGTGGCCCGGGCCGACCTGGCCGCCGCGGCGCTGGATGGCGGGCCGGTCGGCACGTATTTCGCCGCGCACGACCGCCGGCCCACGACCCGCCAGCTCTGGCTCGCCCACGCCGCCGCGGCGCGCGGCCGGCTCGTGCTCGACGCCGGTGCCGTGCGCGCCCTCCTGGGTGGCCGTGCCTCGCTGCTGCCAGCGGGCATCACCGGGGTGGAGGGGGCCTTCGACGCGGGGGACCCGGTCAACCTGTGCGACGCCGGCGGCCAGGTCGTCGCGCGCGGGCTGGTCAACTACGACGTGGCGGAGATCCCGGCGCTGATGGGCCGCTCCACCCGCTCCCTGGCCGCCGAGCTGGGCCCGGAGTACGAGCGCGAGGTCGTGCACCGCGACGACCTCGTGCTGCTGGCCAGGCCGACCCGCCAGCCGGCGCACCGCCAGGGCTAGCCGTAGCAGTAGGACGTGATCATGGGATTACTGTCGCTCCCGTATCAGCGGGGCCATGATCACATTTCGTGTCGTCCTGGCGAGACATACCGGATGAGCTGTCAACCGGTCAGGTCGTCAGGTGCCCGGTCCGCAGAAGCTGCGAGACGCGCTGCGGTGACACATTAAGCACTTTGGCGATGTCACGCCCCGACAGGCCAGCTTGGCGCAGCCTAGGGCTCGCCGTCGCCGCCGTCGCCGCCGTTCCCGCCGCGTCGCGGCGGCCGAACACGCCGCCGAACAGCTGTGCGCCCGCCCCGGCGGCGGTTTCAGCGAAGCCCTTGACCAGGCCGACGAACGGGTCGGCGGAGCGGTTCCAGGACTCCTGGTAGGAGCGCGCGGCCGCCCTCATCTCCTCGCTCACCGACGTCTGATCGTCGTCCTCCCGGTTCGGGTACCGCCCGGCCAGGATGTCCCGGTACTCGCCTTCTGCGACCCACCGGTCCAGTTCGGCGAAGCGGATCACCGCGAACGGGTGCGTGGTCCCCTGCAGCTGCAGCAGCTTGAGCAGCCCTTCCCGCACGTCGGGGACGGCGTCGTACTCGCGGGCCTGCTGGTGGAACGCGTCATGGCTCAGCTCCGCCATCCGGGACCCGCCGGCCAGCTTCATCAGCGCCCGACGGGCCGACGCCGGGTCCTGCCCGGCCAGGACGCCGGCCCGGTCGCAGGACAGCTCCGACTTGCGGTACCACTCCTCCAGGCCCGCGATGATCACGCGGAGGCTGATGTAGCCGATCGCGAACCAGGCCAGCCTGGTGGCCAGCCGGGTCAGGTGGAACAGCATCGTCCGGTACACGGTGTGCCCGGACAGCACATGCCCGAGCTCGTGCCCGATCGCGAACCGCATCTCCTCGAGGTCGTACAGCTCGACCATTCCGGTGGTGATCACGATGAACGGCTTGTCCGTGCCGAGCGCCATCGCGTTCGGGAACGGGTCCTGGCTGATGTAGAGCTCGGGGACCGCCGGCAGGTCCAGGACGGCTGACCCGTCGAGCAGCAGTTCGTGCAGGTGCGGGAACTGTTCCTGGGAGGTCCGCACCGAGCTGGCCAGGAACAGCAGCCGCAGGCTCCGGTCGCTGAACAGGCTGGCCAGCCGGCGGAGCAGCACATCGAAGCCGGTGAGCTTGCGCATGGCCACGAGCGCCGACCGGTCGGCCGGGTGCTCGTACGCCCGGGAGCTGATCCCGGGCAGGCGTACCCGGGCGCGATCCGGAGGAGTCGTCATGCTCGCCATGGTAGGCCCCCCACCGGCGTGCGGCGCCCTCCGCGAGCCCCGCGCGGGCGAAGAGTGGCCCTTTCGCCACATCCGCGCGGCCGGCGGCTTCCCTGGCGATCACGGCAGGGTCGATCATGGCAGGGTCCGATCTCACAGGGTCCGATCTCACAGGGTCGATCTCAGCAGGGTCGGTCATGAGCGGCCGATCACAGCGTGCGCCCGGCGGCGCGGAGGTGAGTCACATGTTCGAGCCCGACGCGGAGGCGATGCCGCACGAGCAGCGCGATCAGCTCCAGCTCACCCGGCTGCGCGGGCTGGTGGACCGGCTGCTCTCGCTCGATGGCGTCCAGGCCGCGCGCCTGCGGGCGGCCGGCGTCGAGGCCGGAGGCGACGTCAGCGCGCTGGCGGATCTGCCACGGCTGCCGATGACCGTGAAAAGCGACCTGTGGGAGGCATATCCGTTTGGCATGGTGGGCGTCCCGGCGGCGGACGTGGTGGCCGTGCACGGTTCCAGCGGTACCGGCGGCCGGCCGACATTGGTCGCCTACACCCGCGCTGACCTGGCATTGTGGGCGCGGATGTGCGCGCGGGCGCTGGCCGCGGCCGGCGCGACGCGGGCGAGCACCGTGCACAACGCCTACGGGTACGGGCTGTTCACCGGGGGCATCGGCATTCATCAGGGGGCGGTCGAGCTCGGTGCCACCGTGGTGCCGGCGTCGGGCGGGATGACGCCGCGGCAGGTGACCCTCATCCGTGACCTGCGCCCCGACCTCCTCGCCTGCACCCCGTCGTACGCGATCAGGCTCGGCGAGGCACTGGCGGAAGCAGGGGTACGGCCGGGGGAGGGGCTGGCGCTGCGGGCCGGCCTGTTCGGCGCCGAGCCTTGGTCGCACCAGCTTCGGGCCCGCATCGAGGAACTTCTCGGCCTGCGGGCGCTGGACATCTACGGGCTGTCGGAGGTGATCGGCCCCGGGGTCGCCTCGGAATGCTTCGAGGCGGCGGACGGGCTGCACGTCAACGAGGACCACTTCGTCGTGGAGGCGATCGAGTCGGCCACCGGCGAGCCCGTGCCCGACGGCACCGAGGGTGAACTGGTCTTCTCCACGGTCACCCGGGAGGCGCTGCCGCTGCTCCGCTACCGGACCGGGGACGTCGCCTCGCTGCGCCGGGGCACCTGCGCGTGCGGCCGCACGCTGGTGCGCATGAGCAAGGTCACCGGTCGGCGTGACGACATGCTGGTGGTGCGCGGCGTGAACGTGTACCCGAACGAGGTGGAGCGGGTCCTGCTCGCCGAGCCCGGGATCTGCCCGGACTACCTGCTGGTCCTGGACGAACGGCGGGCCGCCGGCCGCCTGACCGCATGCTGTGAATACATAACGGCGGCCGGCTCTGGCTCCCCTGCCCAGGCGCCGGCCACGGCGGGGCCGCCCGGGTGGGGCCTGCCCACCGAGGGCGAGCTGGAGTCCCGGCTCCGGGACGAACTCGGGGTGAGCGTGCGGGTGCGGGTGCTGCCGCCGGGCACGGTGCCCCGCAGCGAGGTCGGCAAGGCGGTGCGGTTGGTGCGCTGGCGGGACGGCGGCCCGCCGCTGCCGGGCCTGGAGTGAGAAGCCGGTCGCGGTGCCCCGGGGCCGCTGGTCTCGCTAGAGTCTGCGCATGGTGCGTGAGCAGCGGATCGGGGTGATGGGCGGCACCTTCGACCCCATCCATCATGGTCACCTGGTGGCCGCGAGCGAGGTCGCGCACTTCTTCGGGTTGGACGAGGTCGTGTTCGTGCCCACCGGGCAGCCGTGGCAGAAGGAAGACCGGCAGGTGTCGCCGTCGGAGGACCGCTACCTGATGACGGTGATCGCGACCGCGTCGAACCCGCGGTTCTCGGTCAGCCGGATCGACATCGACCGTGGCGGCCCCACTTATACGATCGATACGTTGCGTGACCTGCACGCCGAGCGCGGGGACGAGGCGGAGTTCTTCTTCATCACCGGCGCTGACGCGCTGTCGCGGCTGATGTCCTGGCAGGACGTGAAGGAACTGTTCGCGCTGGCGCATTTCGTCGGCTGCACCCGCCCCGGTCACCGGCTGACCGGGCAGGGGCTGCCGGAGGACCAGGTGAGCCTGGTGGAGATCCCGGCGCTGGCGATCTCCTCGACCGACTGCCGCCAGCGGGTCGCGGCCGGGGAGCCCATCTGGTACCTGGTTCCCGACGGGATCGTGCAGTACATCGCCAAACGCCGCCTGTACCGGCTGGACGACCGGCGCCCCGGAATCCCCGGATGAAGACCGCCTTCGCGGTGGTGCCGTCGTCTGGGCGGAATGCCATGAAACGCTGGTCCGACCAGCAAGGGATGGCCGATTGCGCCCGGCGGGCTATCCTGAATGGGATCCCCGGCCGCGCAGGGACCATGCGGCGGAGGGTAGGGGAAGGGCACATCGGAGGAGAACGAGCTGCCACACGTGACCGCTACAGCCAGGGCCGTCGAGCTTGCCGGGATCGCGGCCGAGGCCGCGGCCGAGAAGCTCGCCACCGACATCATCGCCTACGACGTGAGTGAGCAGCTCGTCATCACCGACGTGTTCCTGCTCTGCTCAGCCGCCAACGACCGCCAGGTGCGGGCCATCGTCGAAGAAATCGAGGAGAGGCTGCGCAAGGCCGGCGTCCGGCCGGTGCGCAGGGAGGGCGAGCGCGAAGGGCGCTGGATCCTCCTCGACTACCTCGACCTCGTCATCCATGTCCAGCACGCCGAGGAGCGCACCTACTACGCGCTGGAACGGCTGTGGAAGGACTGCCCGCAGGTTCCCTTGCCGGAGCCGGTCGGGGTTGGTGGCTCCCCCCGGACGCGCGCCGCTGACGGCCCAGGCGGCACGGGGCGCCGCTGACCGTGTCACAGGTTCAGCCCGCAGCGGCCGACGCCGCGACGCCGTCCCCGGGGGAGGGTGCTGCCGCGCCGGGGAAGCGCGGCGCGGGTGGAGGCGGGGTTCCGGGTCTCACAGGTGGTGCTGGGGGTGCTGCCGTGCCTGCTGAGGCGCCACGCGGCGGTGGGCGGTACCGCGAGCAATCGGTCCGACTGGTGCTCTGGCGGCATGGGCAGACCCAGTGGAACGTCGAGGGCCGCTTCCAGGGGCAGAGCGACATCCCGCTGGATGCGGTGGGGGAGCAGCAGGCCGCGCGGGCAGCACGTCTGCTCGCTGGCCTGAGGCCGGATGCCATCATCTCCTCCGATCTGGGGCGGGCGATGGCCACGGCGGCGCCGCTGGCCCGGCTGACCGGGCTGACCGTGACGCTCGACAAGGACCTGCGGGAAAGGTATGGCGGGCTGTGGGAAGGCCTTACCGACACCGAGATCCGCACCCGCTACCCCGCCGAGCACGCGGAGTGGATGCCCCCGCAGGGCGAGTCGTCCGTTACTGTCGCCGACCGGGCAGGTGCCGCGCTGGAGCGCATCGCCGCCACCATGACCCCGGGGACACTGGTGGTCGTGGTCAGCCACGGCGCGGCGATCCGCCTGGGCGCAGCCCGCCTGCTCGGCTTCCCCGAAGAACTCTGGGGAGCCGTCGGCCCCCTCGCCAACTGCGCGTGGTCAGTCCTGGCCCGCCGGCGGAGTCGCTGGCGACTGCTGGAGCACAACGCCGGCACCCTGCCGGAGCCAGTGCTCAGCGACGACCGCTGACAGCGCTCGGAGGCGGCCGCCGACGCCGCCGGATCTTGTACACTGGCGAGGCGTCATCGGCGGTTAGCCTACGGCGCTCGAGGGGCTATAGCTCAGTTGGTAGAGCGCTTGCATGGCATGCAAGAGGCCAGGGGTTCGAATCCCCTTAGCTCCACCAGGTCAGACAGATAAATTCGAAAATCTGGACACCAGGTACAGCAGGAAAGTACAGCAGCGGCGACCGGACGAGATGCCGAGCAGGTGTTCGGATCGGGTCCCATCTGCCGCTTGTTGCTGCTGGCAAGGCCTGCGGCTGGCGGGTGCCCGGGGCCGAGTCGCTCCCGCTGACCAGGAGAAATGCTTCTCGTGGAGTCATGTGACCACTTGGAACTGATGATGGTCCCGCCGGGCTGGCTCCCACGATGACGCTGCTGGTCCGCTGACTCTTGCTCCCGTAGCAAGGGTCAAGAGGTGCAAGTGCGCAGGTCAGCGCGTCATCGGCGGAAGCGGTGCGACAGGCCCTGTGCCGCTGTTTGACGTGGGCCGGCGATTATGAATTTTCCTGTCATCTGTGGAATATTGTCGGCGCTGACTCATTCCAAGGTTGAGGCGGTTTTGGCTCACGTAATTCTCCAAGGTGTCGCTCACGTAATTCTCCAGCGGGAGGGCTTGTCGCCGCTGGCCGTGGTTCTCGTAGCTTTATGGATCACGCTTAGATCCCAGCGGGCACGCTCAGATCCCAGCGGGCACGGTGTGGCCGAAGGTAGGGGCTGACTGATCGGGGTGGCCGGGCCGCGTAGCGGGCTTGCTGACGCGCCCGGCCCGGTGCCGGTGCAGGGCTCAGGCGGTGGTGGCGTGCATTTTGCGTGCCGCCCGGGCGCGGTCGATGAGCACCGCCACGGTGGCGGCGGCCAGGGCGGCCGCGGCTGCGATCAGGGTGATCTGCCAGCCGGGCATGCCACCGGTGTCGATGACGTGGACCGTGGTGTGCGTGCCAGCGGGGCCGCCATCATTGGGTCGCGGCCAAATCGACGCGCCGCAGGAACACGGTGTCCACGTGCAGGAAGTCGCATGCCAGGATGCCCGAGGCTTGGGCGACCAGAAACTGCTGCCAGGTCGGTGATGCCAGGCGCGGTGCAGGCTTCAGTCTGGCGGCGTTCAGGATCCGGCGGATCGTTCCCTCGCCGAGGCGGTGGCCGAGGCCGAGGAGCTCACCCTGGATACGCCCGTATCCCCAGCGTGGGTTCTGCCGGGCCAGCTGCTCGATGAGCTCGCGGACTTCGTCTGGGACGCGCGGGCGTCCCGCAGCGTTCGGGTAGGCCATTTTCGCTTGATCAGGCGCCGGCGCCAGGCCAGCAGGGTGCCCGGGGTCACGATCCGGTGCATACGGAGGTGCGCAGGCAGCAGCCGGGCCAGGGCGGCGAGCACGGCGCGGTCGGCCCAGTCCGGCTTCGGCCGGGCGGCCTGGCGGCGCAGGACGGCGATCTCATGACGGAGCACCAGGATCTCTGCGTCCTTGGCGCCGTTGCTTCGCGTGAGGAGCGCCAGCCAGCCGAAGAGCCGGACCATGATCAGGTAGACGAGGCGGATGAGCATGAGCGCCGAGCGTAGAGCCCCAGGTCAGAACCTCGCGCGCGTTCTGGCACGGCACAGGGCCACGAAGTCATGATCTGTGGGGCATGATCACCCTCATGACCCGGCGCCTCGCCTCGACCGCCCATTAATTAAAGACTCACTTAGAATCCCGGCTCCGCTGGCCCAAGCTTCCTAGGGCACCAGCCCCAGCAGCGTGCTGAGCAACCCGACACCGAGCCTGCCGTTCGGGTCGGTCTTGTCGTCGGTCTCGGGGATCACTGCGGTGTCGGTGGGGCCGGCCCACACGGGAGCGCAACGCCCCTGGCCGCCGGACTTGAGCAGGTCGCGCACTACGTCGAAGGCCGACTCTGGCTCGGCGAGGCGGGTCCACAACGCAGAGGTCGTCGGCGCACCGGTGGGGATCGGCACGCCCAGCCGCGTGGCGAGCAGTTCCTGGCGGAAGCGGGCGATCGCAGCAGACGAGCCGGCGTTATCGAGGCGGCGGTCGATGCTGACGAGGTCGCAACTACCGTCGAACGACATCCCGCGGCGGCGCCAGTGCGAGGTGCCCACGAGCGCGTAGGCGTCGTTGACGAGCACGACCGTGCCCCGGCCGACGGTGGTTCGGCCCGGGAAGCCGATCGGATGGAACGCGGCGACGCGAGCGGTGTCGGCGGCGATCAGCAGGTCGATCGCCTCCTTGCGCTGCCTGAGCGCGGCGCGGAACCAGTTCTCCTGCTCGACGGGGAAATCGGGGAACCTCGGTACGCAAACGATGACCTTGAGACGTGGGTTCCGGTGATACGGGTGGCGAGGAGGGTGACCAGGTTGACGAGACCGTCCTCGGGATGCGTGGCGTCGGGCCGGGCCGTGCGACCGCATCGGCGACTCGACGAACACGTACTCGCGGGCCTCGGCGACGGCACGGGCGATCGACCACATCGCATCGCGCTGGCCGTCCTTGGCCGTCTGGATCTCGCCCTGCAGCTCGCCCAGGAGGCGCGCCTCGTTGGCGATGGCAACGACCGGCGCGGGGGCCCCGAGCGCGGCGGCGACCTGACCGACCAGCGCCGAGACCGCGGCGCCGGCAGGCGGGAGCGGCAGGAACGACAGCTCGGTGAGTCTACGAGCGGGGCGATCGTCTCGAGCACGGCGCCCGCCACGAATGGCTGGCCCGCCGGTGGCTCGGGGTCGGGGTTGGGCACGTCCCAGTTGACGCCCGCGGACTGCACGATCCAGCCAGCCGGGCCGCCGAGGGGAATGATCGGCAGGCAGCGCTTGAGTGCGTGGAAGGCGAGGTCGTAGGCGAGCTAGCGGCCGACGCGCACGCCGCTGATGTGGGCGTCGGGACCGGCGGGGTTCCCGGGATCGGCCAGGTCGGGGCTCGCGCAGCGCGACTCGAGGCCGAAGCGGGCGCCGGTGAGCACGGCGTCCCACGCGTAGATCTGCTGGCCGCCGGGCACCGACCCGAGCGCGAGGATCGTGTCGAAGCGCTCTTGCGTCGGCAGATGGGGCCCGATGCGTGGCGACGTCGTCTCGTTGGCGAGCGTGCGCACCCAGGCGAGCACGTCGTTGACCGTCGGTGACGCGGGCAGCGAGGGCAGGGCCTGTGGTGCCCGCACCTGCGGGTTGCCGAACGCCGTGGCCGGCGCGATCGCCGTGTTGCCGGGCACGGCGAGCAACGCTGCCACCGCCGTTCACGTGGTGCCGCCGAAGTCGGCTAGGTTGTCGGTGAACGGCTGGGGGGCACCGACGTCGAGGTGCGTGGCCGACAGCAGTCGGCGTGTACCGTCGCGCCCAACGGCCACGATGTCAATCGTGATCTGCGCCGGGTCGGGCTCGCTGTCGGCCGGGGTGAGCAGGAACGGGTTGACGAGCAGCACCTTGGCGTCGCCGCTGGTCGGCATGATCGCCGCCCCACCGTCGCCCCGCACGAACGAGGGGTCCTGACCGATGCCGCGCAGCAGCTTGAACGTCCGGGGGTACACGCGCACGTGCGTGCCGACGGGCAAAGAACCCGCGGGGAACGACAGATCACGTCGCGCTTGGGACCGCTGCCCGGGCTCCGCCACGTGGCGGTGGGCTGGGACCCGCCCGTGGCGTCGTACCGACGGATCACCGCCGTGTCGCTGGCGTCGGCGCCGGCCCGGGCGGGAACGACGGCCAGTGCCCTGCGGTGCCCGCCACCGGCGGCAGCGGTACCGTGGCCTCGATCACCGGCGAGCTGAGCAGCGCCCGCTGGTCGGGCCCGGGTGGCGGCAGGGCCGCCGAGATCGCCCCCATCGCCCCGAGCACGTCGTTGCCATCAATGAGAAAGTCGAAATTCGAGGCGCTCTTGCGCACCGACGGGATCGGTGCCTCGGCGGGCCGCCCGGTCTCGCCGGGGACGGTGGCATCGCCAGGTGCGATGCCACGGTTACCGAGGAGGTGCCAGCCCAGATCGACGGCGACGACGCGGAAGAACTGACGCGTCGGGCTCGGCGGGTTGGTGCCGGCGGGGAGCGGTGGTGCCGCGAGCGGAGTTGACTGCAGGGTCCCGCCCGGTGCCAGCCCCCACTGCAGCGGCGCGCCAGCGGCGGCATCGGCCGCGGCATGAGCGGTGGCGCGGCCGAGGCGTTCGTTGGCGCCAGGTCGACGACTCCCGATGCCGGCACGGTGCGGACGAACACGCCCGCCTGGTCGATCACCTCCAGCTCGGCGATGGTTCGACGTGACCGGTAGGCGGCGCCGTGCGGGCTGACGACGTGGATACGCACCTCCGGCCCGGGGAGGTTGGCAATCGTCGAGACGCCGCCTGGCTGCGATGCCGAGCCGCCCGCTCCGGCCGCGACCAGGGCGGGGCGGAACAGCATCAGGTCGGCCAGCAGCGACGCTACCGCGACGGGGACGATGATCAGGCCCCGGCGGTCGTGGAACGAGATGTCGTGAGCACCGGTGATGCCGAGGGCCTCGCCGCCGCGAAACCACGACATGAGCTGCGGTCCGCGGGGATTGTGACGCCGCGGACCGCCATCGCCACCGGGACGGGGCCTGCAGTGCGCCGTAGCGCAGCCGGATGATCGACTCCAGCCGATGGACGGCCTCGGGGTGGAGCCGGAGCACCCCCGACGGTGACGTAATCGGGTCGCCCGACACTTCGGCCAGCGTCACCGGCGACGCCTCGAGGCGGAAAGTGCCCGTGAACGGGGCGCGCGGATCAGTGACCGAGAGATGCAACGTGGCGTCGTCGGCCGTGGTGCTGCCGGTTGACCACAACGTGGCGAGGGTCGGCACGGTCAGGCCGAGCACATCGAGTCCCTTGCTCTGGAGCTGGTTAGCCGCATCGGCCGCAGTCAGCACGGTCACTGACGTGATTTCGCTCACGGGAATGGCACCACCCTCCCGATGCGGCGGCTCACGCTCGCCGTCGCGCCGTCGGGGGCGGCAATCGCCACGGTCACGGTGCCGGCGCGCCGCAATCCGACACCGATCGACCTGACGCCGAGCGCGCGGCGTGTGCGGCGGATCGGGATCGCCTCGGTGGCGTCGGCGAATATGTCCTCGCCGGGCCGCGCGATGGGGACGTCGGCCAGGTCCTCACCGCGCCTGGTGAGCTGGCCGGTCGAGGGGCGGAACGTCACCTCGATCCGGTATGGGCCGAACCCCGGTGTGGTGTCAGGCACCGACGTGGTGAAGGCCACGATCGTGCCGCCAGCCACCGTGGTGAGCGTCGGGGCGGTGATGTCCGGCGGCTGCACCGGAGGCACCACGGGGACGTCGATCGTACGCTCGGTGATGCGGCCAAGCGGATCGGTGAGCCGGACGCGTACTAGCAGGGTGGTGTCCGGGTCGGACCGGCGGACGAGTAGGTGCAGCGGGGTGACACCGTCCGTCGTGGGATCGCGCCACAGGCCGGAGAGACCGGCGCCCGGCTCGGTCGCCGGAGCTCGTCGAGCACGGCCCTGGTGACGACGAGATCGACTGCGCTCGACGCGCCGGTGGAGTCGGTGGCCACCACGTCGGCCTCGAGCACGTGCGGGCCGAGCGCGGTTGGCGCCACGGGTGCCGTGGTGGTGACGTCGATGCGCACGGTGGGCGATCCGGCCACTGGGAGCACGACGGTGAACGCGCCGAGATCGGGCGCCGCCGATGGCGGCACGACAACCTGCCGCACGACGCTGGACTGCGACCTGACACCGTACTGGCCGCGGTTGGCGTCGTTGGTGCCCCACGCCACAGCGCGGTAGAACACCGGCTTCCACGACCCGGGGACGACGTTGACCCCGGTGATTGTGCCGATCGGCTGCTCGCGACCGTCGTCGGCTCGCGAGCGGGGATCGCCGGGTGGCGTGGCGACGACCGTGTACCCGCCGCCGCTGCCGGTGATCGTAGCCAAGGGCGGGCCCATCGTCTCGACCGACGTCGCTGCGTCGGCGACGCGGACGCGGTGGAGATCGACCTTCGATACGCGTCGCCGGCTGCCGTCTTGCGCGGACGTTCGCTGCATACGGTACGGCCTGGCCGTCACCGACGAGCGACACCTCCAGCGCGGCGGTCCCGGCGCCACCGTCTGCGGGGCGGCGAACGCGACAAATCGCTTGCCGCAGTGAGTGTCTGTCGCGACCGGCCAGTCCGACTCGACGCCGCCGACGCTGACACCCAGGACGACGAAGAGGTGGATGTCCTTGATGCCCCTGGCCGAGACCTGCTCGAGGTCCCGGCGACCGAGGCCGGAGACGTGCGCGTGAACGGGCGCCGCGCCGGATTCGCCTGGAATGCCGCCCGCAGCTCGGCGAGGCGCTGCGTCAGCGTCATGTCGCTCCTTACGACCGACAGGCCGGTGAGGGCACGGAACGTTGACTCGGCGGCGGTGTACACGTGGTACACAACCCAGCCCATCGGCGCCCACTCAAGCTTGGCGTGGTGCGGGCCCTCGGCGTCGCGCAGGCTGGCGAGCTGCACCACCTCGTAGGTTGACTGGATCACCGGCGGCCGCGGGTCGGATGCCGACGTCACCCCCGGCGGCGAGGACCATGGCCCGACGCGACCCGGCGCGACTGCTCCGTGCCGCGCGCCCACAGCCCGAGGCCCCAGCGGCCGTTCACGTCGAAGTCGAGGTCGAATCCGGTGACGGTGAGTCGGTAGCGGCGCGGCGCGCGCAGGGTCACCGGCGCGACGACGATCTCGGTCGAGTCGGGCGACAGATGCTGCAGGGTCGCCGTGAGTCCGCTCCCGGCGGTGACTGCGGTGATCGAGCCGTCGGGCGCGAACGTGATCGAGGCCAGGAGACCGGAGAGGCCCGAGGCGAACGTGCCGGGGATGGCCGGCACCGAGAGGTCGGTGGGCGGGTCCTGGGGCCATGTCTGGCCGAAGCGGCGGCCGGTGACGTCGATCGTGCGCGGGCTGCGGTTGGCCCAGTCCCACGACAGGTCGACGGTGAGCGCGGCGGGGCACGGCCCCGCGGCGAGCGTCGTGTCGAGGCGCGGGCCAAGAACGTGACCTTTCCCGGCGGCGGCTCGCCCACCTGGCACGAGCCGCTGCCCCAGGGCGACCAGCGCCCGAAGATGTCCTGCGTCGCCACCGAGTACCGCACGACGTTGGCGGGGAGCATGCCGTCGATCGCGTACGAGCCGTCGGACAAGGAGCGTCGCTGCGGGTTGGTGGTGCTAACCGACGCACCGATCGGCTGGAGCGCGACGTCACCAGGGCGCTTGTCCATCAGTGCGACCGACGCCGACGCCGGCGACGCGCCGCGGCGGGCGAGCGCTTGGCTGCCGAGGTGGAACGGCAGCGTCGTCGGCATCGCGTCCCACGACACCGTGACCACCGGATGGAACGGGCCGTCGAGCGCGGAGGGCGACTGTACCCCCTGGCTCACGGCCGTCACCGCGGCGGGCGTGGCCGGCGGCAGGCTCGTGCTAACGCCGCCAAGCAGCAGCGCCGCCCACTTCACGTCCTTGCCGAGGGCGTTGACGAACGTGGCGGTCACCATGGAGTTGACCTGCTGGGACAAGCTCGTGGTTGACACGTTCGTGTCGGCACCGGCCACCTGCTCGCCGAGGATCATGGCGTCGTAGGCCGTGCCGAAACCGGTAACAAGCGAAGTCAGCGGATCGGTTGTGGCGCCGATCATCAGCACCTGCAGCGGGTTGAACGTCGCCTGCGCCGTCTGCCCCGTCGGGCTGGGCAGCGTGCGCACGTAGTTGCGCAGCTGCTGGTCGGCGGCCATCGCGCTGTCGACGATTCGACGAAATCGGGCAGCATCTCGGACTGGAACAGCTTGATCATCGCGGTCGGGTCGGCGAGCACCCACGACGGCGCGGGGGCGCCCGGCTCCAACGCAGTGTCCCAGCCGTAGAACGGCGCGCCGCGGTTGAACCGGTCGAGGGCGGCCGACACCGGGTCGGTGGGCGCGCTACGAGCCCCTGCTTGGCGAGCAGGTCGGTGCCGGTGGCTGGGGTACCGTCACCCGGCAGTCCGACGATCTCGACCTCGACCCAGCCCTTCTCGTCGGCGGTGGAGTTGCCGAACGCGAACACGCCGCTCACCGTGGTGCCCGCGGGGAGCCCGACGATCCGCATGGCGGGGGCGCTGAGGCGCACGCCGGTGGCGCCTGCCGCCAGCGGCTTGATGTTGACGATCGGCGCCGCGAACGGCATGCCGTTGATCCCGAGCGCCAGCCCGCCCGGGCCGCCGCTGACCTCGACGAGCACCTCGGGATACGGGCCGTCGAGCAAACACGCCTGGGCCAGGTCGCCGCCGAACTGGAACGTCGTGAAGCCGATCGCC
>CAVUIU010000007.1:0-246834 GCA_963741615.1 uncultured Actinomycetes bacterium | reverse complement strand
TTCCCGTCAATGACAGCATAGCTGCCGAGAATCTCGGAGTCTTCTGCGAGGTAGACAGGTGGGACCGGAATGTTACTTAGAAAAGACTCTATCAGCCGCGACTGCTTGTCGGGATGCCAACGGTCTCGGCGTTGGAATTGTGGGGAAATGTCGATTGCTTTACTTGCAATGAGACTTGAGAGAGTCAAAAGACCTTGGTCGGCCACTTCCAGAACAGCAGCATTCTGCGCATCCACAAATGCCTTTATGGACCTGCGGGTGATGTCTTCGGCCGTGTCCTCTGTCATGGGGTCCGTCCGGTGTAGGAGCTGCCTAGCATGGCAGTGTCATAAGTTGGATGCAACCATAGCCCTATCTCGCAAGAAGGCCCTGCTTTGCAGCGAGGCGCGCAGGGGCAGCGTGATAGCTTGCTCGAGTTGCGATCGGCCTGCCGCACGCTTGGCCTTGGTATTGACCTGGTCGTGCTCGCTCCTGGCCATCGTTCCGAGGCGTCGAACCAAGTCGAGTAAGATCAGCAGTACCAGCGAGGGGTCGACCCGGTCTACGACCTGACCAGCTTCACGTGTTTGGAGAGATCAGGTGGGGCGTCCGCGTGCGGTCCTTCGCCATCCCCCGATAGGCGCCCAGTACTGAGCCGCCCGGGTTCAGTCAAGGTTGCCCGAAGGGCCGCCGTAAGGCGCCTTGACGGGTTCCGGGCGGCGCGG
Source organism: uncultured Actinomycetes bacterium (assembly GCA_963741615.1). Taxonomy (GTDB): domain Bacteria; phylum Actinomycetota; class Actinomycetes; order Streptosporangiales; family Streptosporangiaceae; genus UBA9676. Next base: position 246,130 of record CAVUIU010000007.1, on the reverse strand, counting down.
ACAATGGCCAGCGCGGAGGATGGGGAAGAGCCCGGTCTCGCATGCCTCGACTGTGAGCATTCGCGGCCCCACGGCGGAGCGCCGCGAGGATCGTGCACGGTTCTTGTGCGAACCGCGCCGCGGCGGACGTGATGGCGGTCAACGGGCGCGGGCGGTGCCCGGGGTCACGCTTGGTCGGCCGCCCGCCGTGGCCGTTATCGGCCTAAGGCGGAGCGGGCGGACCGGCAACGGTGAGTCCCGCGGGCGCAGCGCGCCCGCTCGCCGGGCCGGGCCGCTCAGTTCACATCCGATTCCAGTGTGCGGCGGCGAGCCAAGCACGACGGGCGCCGTGGGGCGCAAGGCGCGCTCCGCGTGCCCTTGATGTGATTGTGAAGAAATTCCTCACAGGTAAGGCACTGGATGGCTGTGGACGGCTGCCCTGTCCCGGCTATGGGACGGTCGGACCAGTCGAATCTTGCCCAGATGGTGCGGGCGGTGTGATCACCGTCGATGCCCCAGTCGGTAGCGAGGGCACGGACGATATCGAGCCCATGATGCCCTGTGGAGTCACGTATCCCCGGGGTCGAACGACCACCGTCGTCTTCGACTTCGATCCAGGCGTAGTTGCCTGGGCTGATCTTGGCCCGGACGGTGAAGGTACCGCCGGGCAAGCGGGAGCGGCTATGGGTGGCTGCGTTGGCCGCGAGTTCGGAGGCGCAGAGGATCACATCGTCTGCCATGGGGCACTCGTGGAGTACCGCGCGCAGGTCGGCGCGGACGATGCGGATGTGCTCGGTGGTGCCTGGGTAGGTGACGCTGGTGGCCAGTGCGAGTGCTCTGGGTGCTGGCATGTGCATCGGTCCTCGCTGGTTGCGCCCGGTCACGGCCTGCCGACTGAGCGTACCTTGAATCCGTTAGCTGTACAATAAGTACGTGAGACTTCGTGTACTGGCGCAGCACAAAGAGTGCGAACATGGCGTCACGCGACCTGGAGGGACACGATGTTCGGTCTGTGCGTGCGCTTCACGTGCAAAGACGAGGCCAGCGCCGAGGCTTACGACCGGCTGGTCGCCGAGACCATCGAAGCCATCAAAACAGGCGAGCCCGGAACGCTCGTGTACGCCTCCCATCTGGTGGACGGCCAGCCGCTGCAGCGGATCTTCTATGAGCTGTACCGGGACAAGGCGGCGTTCGAGGCCCACGAGGCGGCCGCGCACACCCGCCGCTACCTGGCCGAGCGAGGCCAGTACCTGGCCAGCACCGAGGTTGACTGGCTGACCCTGCAGACCGGAAAGGGCACTGGCGGTTGAACACGCCCGGCTATCAGCAGGCACTCGGCCGAAAGATCGCTGCTGAGCGGCGTCGCCGGGGCCTGTCCCAGCCCGAGCTGGCGCGGATGATCGACCGGTCGGTGGCCTGGGTCTCCCAGGTCGAGCGTGGCGTGCGCAAGGTGGACCGCATGTCGGTGCTGGAAACCCTCGCCGCCGCACTCGATATCCCGCTGGCCGAGCTGGCCGCCGAGGCACCTGTCGTCGCCGCGGTGACTGAGGAACCGCCGGACGCCCGTGGCTTGCGCCTGGTGTTGTCCGGTGCTCATGCCTTGCGCGCCATGCTCAACGGCAGCCGCCCGCCCGCACTCGGCACTCTCCGCAGCAAAGCCCGCCAGGCGTGGGACCTGACCCACGCCGGGCGATACACCGACCTGACCGGGCTGCTGCGCGGACTGATCCCGGATCTGGAAACCGCCGCCCGGACAGTCCGTCAGTCCCAGCGGGCCGAGGTGTGTGAACTGCTGGCCACCACCTACCAGGCGTGCTCGGCCGCTTTGGCCAAGCTCGGCGAGCCCGAAGCCGCCTGGATCGCTGCCGACCGCGCCATGGTCGCCGCCGAACGGGCAGACAACCCGATGCTCGTTGCCGCCGGAGCGTTCCGGCTGGTGTTCGTGTTCTTGGCCGCACGCCACTACGACCAAGCGGAAGAGACTGCTCGCACCGCCGCCGACGCCCTGCAGCCGCTGGCCGACCAAGGTGATCCCCAGGCCATGTCGCTGTGGGGCGCCCTGACCTTGCAGCGCGCCGTGATCGCCTCCCGCGTCAACGACCCGGACACCGCCTATGGTCACCTGGAGCGGGCCAGGCAGATCGCCGGGCGGCTCGGCGAGGGACGCAACGAGTACAACACCGAGTTCGGCCCGGCCAACGTGGCCTTGTATGAGATCGCGGTCGCGGTCGAACTCGGAGACGCGGGCCGCGCCCTGCGCACCGCCGCCACGGTGGACACCAGCGGCTTGTCAGCCGAGCGACGGGCCAGGATGCTCATCGATATTGCCCGCGCCCACGCCCAGCGCCGCCAGGTCGGCGAAGCGGTCGCGGCGTTGCGCCAGGCCGAGGACATCACCCCCGAGCAGGTCCTGACCCATGACCTGGTGCGCCAGCTCGTCTCTGACCTGTTCACAATGCAGGACCCGCCATCAAGCGAGCTACGCGCCCTGGCCGCGCGTCTGCCCGCCACCAAGTTGCCTAGTTAGTACTTTTAGTATGTGTAACGCATCTATGATACGGGTATCATCAGGCACGGGGTAGCATCCCCGAGCAGACAGAACCTCGCGCAGCGAGGGATGACCGTGAAGTGCCGGGCTGGTGAGTCACCGGGTGCCCGGTCACGGTGCCAACGCCACACACCAACGCACGCCTGAGCGGCAGGCGACTCTGGCCAGGCCAGATGCGGCATAGCACCGCTGATCAGCGAACCCGATACTTCTGCGCCTGGCTGGGGCTTGCCTCCGCTCGTCCACCACCGCCCGCAAGGGCCCGACGAGAGGAGTACCACCCTTTGTCCACCACCCCCATCCCCGCGAGCACCACCCGGTACCCGGGCGGCTGCCTGCAACCGGTTCTGCTGCGTGGCCGCGTCGATCACATCGACAGCGCCACCGGCGAACTCCTGCACCGCTACACCACCGTCCACGAGCCCGGCGGGGTCTTGCCCATCGCGTGCAAGACTCGCCGTGCCTCCCAGTGTCCGCCCTGTGCCGAGGTCTACCGGGCTGACACCTACCAGCTCATCCGCGCCGGGCTGAGCGGCGGCAAGGGCATTCCCGATACTGTCGCCACCCATCCGTGCGTCTTCACCACGCTGACCGCGCCATCGTTCGGCCCCGTCCACGTCCACCGCGAGAAAGACGGCCGAATCCTCCGCTGCCGTCCCCGCCGGCATAGCCGCATCTGCCCCCACGGGCGCCACATGTCTTGCGCCACCAGACACAGCCGGGACGACATCCTGCTCGGTGAGCCGCTGTGCCCCGACTGCTACGACTACACCGGCTCCGTCCTGTTCAACGCCTGCGCCCCCGAACTGTGGCGCCGCTTCGCCATTACGCTGCGCCGCACTCTGGCCCGCCAGACCGGGCTCACCAACAAGGCACTCGCCGCCCAGGTCCGGGTCTCCTACGCCAAGGTCGCCGAATACCAGCGGCGCGGCGTCGTCCACTTCCACGCCATCATCCGGCTCGACGGCCCCACTGGGCCGACCACGGCCCCGCCCGCCTGGGCAACCGTGGCCCTGCTCGCCGCCGCCATCGACCAGGCCGCCCGCGCCGTCCACCTGGATATCCCGGCCGCCCCTGGCCTCCCGGCCCGGACGCTGGCCTGGGGACGTGAACTCGACACCCGCCCGGTCACCACCACCGGAGAACTGACCGATAGCAGGGTCGCCGCCTATGTCGCCAAGTACGCCACCAAAGCTGCCGAATGCACCGGCACCCTCGACCGCCGCGTCACCCCCGCCGACCAGCTGGCTGACCTTCCCATCCGGGACCACGCCCGCCGCCTCATCACCGAATGCCTCCGCCTCAGCAAGCTCCCGAGCCTGGAACGGCTGCGGCTTGCGGCCTGGGCGCACATGCTCGGCTTCCGCGGCCACTTCTCGACCAAGAGCCGCACCTACTCCATCACCCTCGGCGCCCTGCGCGCCGACCGCGCCGCCTACCAGCGCGAGCAAGCCGTTGCCGCCGGGCACATGCCCGACCTTGCGCCGGACAGCACGCTCGTCCTCGCCCAGTGGCACTTCGGCGGGCGAGGCCACCAATTCACCACTCCGCCCGGTCCGCTGGATCCGCCGCCCGGAGATCAGCGCGATGGCTCGCAACGGGAGGGGGTGGACGACGTTGCCTGAGAACGACCGGCTCCTCACCGTGGCCCAGGCTGCCGAGCTGCTTGGCACGTCCGAGCGCTTTCCGCGGCGGCTCATCGCCGAGCGCCGTATCCGGTTCGTCCGTCTGGGCGAGAACGGCAAGCGAGGCCATGTCCGCATTCCTGAGTCCGCGCTGCGCGAGTTCATTACGGCGGGTGTCGTCGAGCCGCTGACGGCCACTGATACCTGGCCTACGCCCTGGCGGGCTGCGTGATGGCGAACAAGCCCCGGCACCGGAGGTTCGGCAGCATCCGCAGGCGTGCATCCGGCCGGTACCAGATCCGTTATCCCGGTCCGGACGGTCGGATGCGCGCCGGGCCCGAGACTTACGAGCGCAAGTCCGACGCCGAACGGGCGCTGTCGCTGATCGAGGCTCAGATGATCTCAGGTGAGTGGGCAGACTCTGACCGCAGCAAGATCAAGCTTCAGGACTATGCGGCGTACTGGATCGCCCAGCGTGCCGGGCTGCGCCCCCGCACCGTCGACCTCTACATGTGGTTGTGCGGCAAGCACATCAACCCCCACCTGGGTGGGATACCGCTGGGCAGGCTGACCACACCGATGATCCGCGAATGGCGAGCGAAGCTACTGCGCGGCGGCGTGTCGGTCTCCATGGCGGCCAAGGCATACCGGTTGCTCCGCTCGATCCTCACGACCGCTGTCGAAGAGGACAAGATCCTCCCTCGCAATCCGTGCCGCGTCCGAGGCGCCGGAACCGAGCTAACACCGGAACGCCCAGTCCTGACCGTGGCACAGGTCTTCGAACTGGCCGAACTGGTCGGCCGTCGCCCGATCGGCAACATCCGGCGCTTGCCAGATGGCCGTCATCGGCTGCGATACCGGCGGCACGGCATCATGCGCACCGCACCTGACGTCTATCTCAGCAGGCAGGCCGCCGAAACAGCCCTGTGGGCAATGGGCAAGGACGGCCGAGCGGATTACGACCATGACCGGCGCTACCGCGCCCTCGTGCTTCTGGCGACCTTCGCAAGTCTGCGTTGGGGAGAGGCAACCGCGCTTCGCTGCTGCGACCTGGACCCGGCCGCAGGCATCGTCCGCGTGCGCTCGGCCTATGCGGAGCGGTCAACCGGCGAACTGGTGCTCGGTCCACCGAAGTCGAGAGCCGCCCGCCGCATCGTCGGCATCCCCTCATCGATCATTCCCGTCCTGCGTGAGCACCTGTCTCTGTTCGTCGGTCCGGAGGCCGACGCGCTCATCTTCCCTGGGGTCAAGGGCGGCCCGCTGCGGCGCAGCAACTTCAACAAGATGGCGGCCTGGCCGCACGCCGTCCGTGCCATCGGCGCCGCAGGCCTGCACTTTCACGATCTCAGGCACACCGGGAACCACTTCGCGGCGGCCAGCGGTGCGAGTCTGAAGGATCTGATGGCCCGGATGGGCCACGACAGCGAGCGCGCCGCGATCATCTACCAGCACGAGGCACGAGGAGCTGACCTGGCCATCACCAGCGCCATCGACGCCCACATCGAGACCGCCAAAGCCAGCCGGGGCCACCCCGGCGACCGCTCGCCGAAAGCACAGCTCCAGTCCGGTAATGGCCCGCTAATGGCCCATGGAGATCAACAAGACGCCGACAAGCCAGAGAGCCATGTCCGGCGTGCCCGCTGACCTGGCGTTTCACCGTGGAGCGGGTGACGGGAATCGAACCCGCACTATCAGCTTGGGAAGCTGACGTTCTACCATTGAACTACACCCGCGCGGCCCCGCCGACTCGACGTTGCCCGGCCTGGGTTCGCCCCGACATCGTACCGGACAAGAGAGGGACACAGATCGCGTTGGCGGCCTGCTGGGGGACAACCGCGCTGCCGGGGGCCTTGCCCTCGGCTTATTCTTCGGCCCGCTCCCCGTACTGGAGCAGTCGGGCTCGCAGCGCGAGACGTTCCTGTTCCAGCTCCCCGAGCTGCCTCTCCAGCTCGCCAACCCGCGCCTCCAGTTGCAGGATGCGGCGGATGCCGGCCAGGCTCACGCCCTGATCCGCGAGCTGGACCACATACTGGACCACGGTGATCTCACGGATCGTGTACCGGCGCTGGTTGCCACCCGACCGCGACGGGCTGACCACGCCCTTCTGATCGAGGCGCCGCAGGAACGCTTCTTGCACCTCGAGCATGACGGAGACCTGCCCGACCGTGAACAGGGGCAGGTTCTCGTCGTCAATAGGCAGCAGAGGCACAGCTCATTCCAGTACTGCAAGCAGACCCGGGAGATGGTTGCGGGCCCGGTGAGGCTCCCACCGGGCCCGCAGTCCAGGACCGCTCTCAGGCAGCGATCTTCTTCTGCTCGCCGGTGTGAATCTCCACCTTACGGGGCTGCGCCTTCTCCAGCAGCGGCAGCCGCACGCTGAGCACACCGTTGGTGTACCCGGCGTCGATCTTCTCGGCGTCGATCGTGTCCGACAGCGAGACCTGGCGATTGAAGGTACCCATCACCCGCTCACGCCGGTACGGGTTCTCGCCCTCGGCGTACTCCTCGGCGCGGTTCGCGCTCACGGAGAGCACGCCACGGTCCACGGTGACCTCGAGGGACTCGGGGTCAATGCCGGGCAGGTCGAAGCGGAGCTCCACCTCGTCCTTGCGCCTGATGACGTCCATCGGCATGACGGACCGCCGGCTTACGGCACCGTTGGTGGTGCCGAACACCCGCCGTGCGAGCCTGTCGAACTCCTGCGTGAAGGGGTCGTATGAGGTCAGCAGCACTGCGGTTCACCTCCATCTTTCCTAGATCCAGAGATCAAGGTTCGTAATAGCTTCTGTATCAGAAAACCTATCACCTGAGTTGGAGGTTTGCAACTCCCGGACCGGCCGCCGGGGCCCCTGCCTTACCCGACCCGCTCGATGATGGTCGCGTTCGCCTGGCCGCCGCCCTCGCACATGGTCTGCAGGCCGAACCGGCCACCCGTGCGCTCGAGCTCATGCAGCAGCTTGGTCATCAACACGGCACCGGTCGCGCCAAGCGGGTGCCCGAGCGCGATGGCACCACCGTTTGGATTCGTCTTCTTGAGCGACGCCCCGGTGTCCCCCGACCAGGCGATGAGCACCGGCGCGAACGCCTCGTTGACCTCGAAGACGTCGATGTCGCCGACCCGGAGGCCCGCCCGCGCAAGCACCTGCTCCGTGGCCGGGATCGGCGCGGTGAGCATGAACACCGGGTCGCCGCCGGTGACCGTCAGGGCGGCGATCCGCGCCCGCGGCGCGAGCCCGAACCGCTGGACCGCCGCCTCCGAGGCCACCAGGACGGCGGCGGCACCGTCGGAGATCTGGGACGCGGTCGCCGCCGTGATCTCCCAGCCCTCGCGCAGCGGCGCCAGCCCGGCCATCTTCTCCAGCGACGTGTCGCGGCGCGGTCCCTCGTCCACGCTGACCCCGCCCACGCTGGCGATCTCCCGCTCGAACCGGCCCTCGTCGATGGCCCGGACCGCGCGCTGGTGGCTCTCCAGCGCGAACTCCTCCAGCTGGCTCCGGCTGATCCCCCACTTCTCGCAGACCAGCTGCGCGCCCCGGAACTGGGAGATCTCCTGGTCCCCGTACCGGTCCCGCCAGCCCTGGCCGAACGGCAGCGGCATGCCCTTCTCGGCCGCCAGCCCGACCGACGACCCCATGGGGACCACGCTCATGCTCTCCACACCCGCCGCGATCACCAGGTCCTGGGTGCCCGACAGCACCGCCTGGGCCGCGAAGTGGACAGCCTGCTGGGAGGAGCCGCACTGGCGGTCGACGGTGACGCCGGGCACGTGCTCGGGCAGCCCGGCCGACAGCCACGCCTGGCGGGCGATGTCCAGCGACTGCGGGCCGACCTGGGAGACGCACCCCATGATCACGTCATCGACCGCGCCCGGGTCAGCGCCGGTGCGCGCCATCAGCTCAGTGAGCGCGTGCGCCGCCAGGTCCACCGGGTTGATCCCCGACAGGCCGCCATTGCGCCTGCCCACGGGCGTACGGACCGCTCCGACGATGAAAGCCTCCGCCACGATGCCCTCCGGGTGCCGGGGGCGAGCCCGCCCCTTGATCTGGTCGGTCACCTTGATGTTACCGCCGGGTTAACCTTCCAACCCATGCCCGCAACGACACATCAGGCAGTCCCGCCTCGCGGGCATCGTGAGGACCGACCCGCGCCGGGGGTGAGCCTATGCTCGTACCGGAAGCCCCGCCGCGGCGGGGATCGCGGGCGAGCCGGGGAGGCGGCGGATGGCCACAGGGCTGATCCTGCTGGTGTTCATCGCCCTGCTGGTGGCGTTCGGCTGGGCCAGGTTCCGCCGCCGTCTGGGCATGGGCACCACCGGCGGCCGGACCTGGCTGACCGTCATAGCGGTGGTCATCGTGGCCCTGCTTGCGTTGTGGGCGTACTCCACCCACCAGTGATCAGCTTCCGCCGCCGAGCCGGGGGCCGGCGGGCTGAGGGCTGGGACCGGCGGGCTGAGGGCTGGGGCCGGACCCGGGTCAGTCGGTGGCCGCCCCGGGGGTGATCGGCATCTCGAACCAGACCGCCTTGCCGTTCTTGGTCGGCCGGGAGCCCCAGCGGCTGGCGATCTGGTCCACCAGGTACAGGCCCCGGCCCCCCTCGTCGGTCTCGTCCGCGCTGCGGATCCGGGGCAGGCGCAGATCGGTGTCGAAGACCTCGACCCAGACCGCCGCGGCCCCGCGGCGCAGCCGCAGGGTGAACTGCTTGGGCGGCGGCGGTGGCTCCTCGCGCACCGCCTGCGTCCCCCACGCGGGCGGCGGCGCACCAGCCGCCAGCGCGGCCCCGGCCGGCTCCAGCGCGAACCTGCGCCGCCGCCTGACCGGCAGGGTCGTGTGCAGGACGACGTTCGTGACCACCTCCGACACGAGCAGGCACGTGAGCTCGGCCTGCTTGGTGGGCACGCCCCAGCGGGTCAGGGTCGCCTGCGCCTGGCGGCGCGCCTCGGAGACCCGGATCGCTTCGGCCGGGAAGGAGCACTCCCACGACGCGAGGTCGGTGAGCGAGGTCCGCACCACGACGATGGCCATGTCATCGTCGATGTCCCCGGGCACCGCCTCCTCCGCCGCCTGGGCGATGTCCTCGACATCGGCCCCGGCAACCGCGCGGACGGCGGAACGGAGCATCTCCACCGCCTCCGCCTCCGTGTAATGGCCCCTGCCGTCGAGGCGATGCCGCCGGTCGGTGAGGCCGTCGGTGTACAGGACCAGGGTGGACCCCGGCGGGAGCTGGCGCATCTCCTCGCGGTAGGTGGGCAGGCCGGGTATGCCCTTGCCGCGCACCCCGAGCAGGACTCCCTTGTGCTCGATCTCCAGCTCGCCCACCTCACCGTCGGTGATGAGGAGCGGTGCGTCATGCCCTGCGTTGGCGAATGACAGCGTGCGGGACCACGCGTCATAGACCAGGTAGGTGCAGCTCACCATCGGCGGGTCCGGCTGCCCGGGCGATTCCGGCGCGGTAGCCCCCAGCGTCCGGCACCAGTCATCCAGCTTGCGCATCATCTCGGCGGGCAGCTTGTCGTCCTGGGCGAAGGCACGCAAGGCGGCGCGCAGCTGGCCCATCACCGCGGCGGCCCGGGCGCCTCGTCCTTCCACGTCGCCGATGACGATGCCGACCCGCCCGGCCGACAGCGGGATCAGGTCATACCAGTCCCCGCCCACCTGGGTCTGGATTCCCTGGCCGTGGGTCTCCAGGGGCTTGGCGGGTACATAACGCCAGGCGACTTCGAGGCCGTCGAAGGTCGGCAGGCGCTGCGGGAGCAGGCTGGTCTGGAACGCCAGCGCGGTCCGGCGTTCCTCCTCGAACAGCATCGCGTTGTCGATGGCGATGGCGACCCGGCCGGCGATCGCCGCCATGAAGTCGCGGTCATCGGCGTCATAGTGGCTCTCTTCCCGGTCCGTGAGCCGGGACAGCCCCAGGCTCATCACCCCGAGCAGTTCGCCGCGGGCGCACAGCGGCGCCGCGATGACCGAGACGATCCCGGCATCCTCATTGGCGCGCAGGCTCATGGCGCTCGGCGCCGGGTACTGCCCGTCGCGGACGTCCTCCACCACCACCGCGTCCAGGAGCGCCATCGCCTGCTGGCAGAAATGACCGTCCGGGTAGGCGATCGGCTCGCCCACCCTGGCCCAGCTCCCCGGCGGCGGTGTCCAGCCGCGCGCGTTGATCTGTGCCCGGCGGATCAGCTTGTCGCCGTGGAACAGGTCGATGAAGCAGTGGTCCGCGAACTGGGGGACCAGGATCTCGGCCACATGCCGCAGGGTGAGATCGAGCTCCAGCGAGCGGGCCAGCCGCTCCCCGATCCGTTCCAGCAGCCCGATCCGGTCACGCTCGTGCGGGCTGGCGCGCCGGGTGGCCCGGCGGGCGATGACCACGATCCCGTCGACCGCGCCGGAGGGATGGCGCAGCGGGATCGCCTGCACCTGGACGAAGACCCTGGACCCGTCGGACCGCACGGTGGCGAAGGTGCCGTCCCAGGCACTGCCGCGCAACACCTGCCGGACCAGTTCGGCCGCCTTGCCGAGGTCCTCCTCCTCGAAACCGAGCGAGAGGACGGACCGGCCGCCCAGGTTCCCGGCGTCGCCGGGGAAGTCGAACAGCTTGACCGCATAAGCGTTCGCGTACAGCAGGTGGCCGTGCTGGTCGGTGACGAGCACGGCCGCCTCGATCTGCCCGAGTACGGTCTCGGCGGGCAGGAAAGCGGCAAGCCCGCTCTCATCCCAGCGCCTCACCGGGCGCTCCCCCGGCCACGGCCGCCGGGGTGCGGGCCGTCAGGGTGCGGGCCGTCAGGGTGCGGCGACGAAAACGTGCACAGCAACCCGGCGGGGCAACTCCGCCGTGATGCTGCCCGCTCCGTCCTCACTTGTCACCCGCACACCGTCGTCGGTAGCCGCTAGCGTGACCTCGCGTCCGGGTTGTATCCCACTGCGCCTGAGTTTAAGCATCAAGTCGGCATCGCTTTGAACTTGTTCGCTGATCCGGCGCACCACGACCCGCCGTGCGTGCTCGGCCGCGACGCTGTCCATGGGCGCGGCCGGCTCGCGGGCCGCCGCGTCCGCACGGTCGGTGGCTGCGGCCGGCACACCGAGTTCACCGAGCCCCGGGATGACGTTCCCGTGCGGGCAGCGCACCGGGTATTCGAGCAGTTCCACCAGCCTGCGCTCGACCTGCTCGGAAATAACGTGCTCCCAGCGGCAGGCCTCGACGTGGACCTCTTCCCAGGGCAGGCCGATCACGCCGACCAGCAGGCATTCGGCCAGCCGGTGCTTGCGCATGACCCGGGTGGCGAGCGCGCGGCCGGTCTCGGTCAGCACCAGCTGGCGGTCGTCCTCCAGCCGCAGCAGGCTGTCGCGCTCCATCCTCGCCACGGTCTGGCTGACGGTCGGCCCGCTCTGACCGAGCCGCTCGGCGATCCTGGCCCGGAGCGGGACGATGCCCTCCTCCTCAAGCTCGAAGATGGTCCGCAGATACATCTCCGTGGTGTCGATCAGCCCGTGCGCGGTCACCGGTTCTCCCTTCGCAGCCGATGTTATGCGGTTGCGACCGGGGAGCAGGTCAAGGCGCGAGGCGTTCGATGATCCAGTGTGTCCCGTGACGGCGGTAACGCAGCCGGTCATGCAGCCGGTTGGCCCGGCCCTGCCAGAACTCCACGATCTCGTGCGTCACCCGGTAGCCGCCCCAGAAGCTGGGCATGGGCACGATCGCGCCGTCCGGCCAGCGCTGTTCCAGCCGTGCGTAACGGTCGTCGAGCACCGCACGCGAGCCGATCACAGACGACTGCCTGCTCGCCCAAGCCCCGATCTGGGAGCCGTGTGCACGGGAATGGAAGTAAGGTTCGCTGTCGTGCTCCGACAGCGGCGATACCGCACCCTGGATGATCACCTGGCGGTGCAGCGCGTACCAGGGGAAGAGCAGGCACGCCCACGGGTTCCCCGACAGGTCCTGGGCCTTGTCGGACGTGCGGTTGGTGTAGAAGATGAATCCGTCCTGCCCATGGCTCTTGAGCAGGACCGACCGCGCGCGCGGCCGTCCGGGGCCGGTCACGGTGGACAGCACCATCGCGTTCGGCTCCGGCAGGCCGGCCGCGCTGGCCTGCGCCAGCCAGCCAGAGAACTGCGTCACGGGATCCGGGGCCAGCATGGCCTCGTCCAGGCCCGGGTCCTGCGGCCAGGCTGGCTGGCCCGTCCCGGGCGGGTGATCGTCGGCGTCCACGGGTATTGATCCTCACACAGCCGCTGCCAGGACGGGGAAGCGGGAGCGCCAGGTGGCGGTTATCACGGCCCCACCGCTACCGGTAGGCACTCCCCGCGAGGTTGAATTGATCAGGGCTGCGGTGCGCGTCACCTGCCGCCACGCCGCCTGGAAGCGACCCCGACCGGGTCACGTCGCGCACGAGGAGACGCAGATGTCCGACTTCAGGCCCGGGCTCGAAGGCGTTGTCGCATTCGAGACGGAGATCGCCGAGCCCGACCGGGAAGGGGGCTCTCTTCGCTACCGCGGCGTTGACATCGAAGACCTCGTAGGGCACATCACCTTCGGCCGCGTGTGGGGCCTGCTGGTGGACAACGCGTTCACCCCCGGCCTGCCCCCGGCGCAGCCGTACCCGATACCCGTGCACTCCGGTGACATCCGGGTGGATGTGCAGAGCGCGCTGGCGATGCTCGCCCCGGCCTGGGGCATGCGGCAACTGCTCGACATCAACGACCAGCAGGCGCGCGACGACCTGGCGCGCGCCTCGGTGATGGCGCTGTCGTTCGTGGCGCAGGCCGCCCGGGGATCTGGCCTGCCGATGATCCCCCAGGAACGGGTGGACGAGTCGGACAACATCGTCGAGCGGTTCATGATCCGCTGGCGCGGCGACCCGGATCCGCGGCACGTCAAGGCGGTGGACGCCTACTGGACCTCGGCCGCCGAGCACGGCATGAACGCCTCCACGTTCACCGCCCGGGTCATCGCCTCGACCGGGGCCGACGTCGCGGCGGCCATGTCCGGGGCGGTGGGCGCGATGTCCGGGCCGCTGCACGGCGGTGCACCGGCCAGGGTGCTGCACATGGTCGAGGATGTGGAGCGGACCGGCGACGCGGCGACCTATGTCCGGACCGCGCTCGACCGCGGCGAGCGGCTGATGGGATTCGGGCACCGGGTCTACCGCGCCGAAGACCCCCGCGCCCGGGTGCTGCGCCGGGCCGCCAAGGAACTGGGCGCGCCCCGCTACGAGGTGGCGGTGGCACTGGAGGAAGCAGCCCTGGCCGAACTGCACGCCCGCAGGCCGGACCGGGTCCTGGCCACGAACGTGGAGTACTGGGCGGCCGTCGTGCTGGACTTCGCCCAGGTCCCCGCGCACATGTTCACGGCCATGTTCACCTGCGCGCGGACCGCGGGCTGGGCCGCCCACATCCTGGAGCAGAAGCAAACGGGGCGGCTGGTCAGGCCGAGCGCCCGGTACGTGGGCCCGGCTGCGCGCCCGGTCCGGGACGTGGACGGCGCCGAGGCTGTGCTGGACGAGGTCTGACCCGGACCGGGCGCTCGCGGCCGGCCCGGTCACCAGAGCGTCACCGATAGGGTGGCTGGGGTGACCGACATCGTGCTCCCCGCAGAACTCAAGCCTGCTGATGGCAGGTTCGGCAGCGGCCCGTCCAAGGTGCGTCCCGAGCAGGTGGCCGCGCTGGCCGCGTCGGGCACCACCTACCTGGGCACCTCGCACCGCCAGGCCCCGGTCCGCTCGCTCGTCCGGCGGGTGCGCGAGGGCCTCGCCGAGCTGTTCAGCCTGCCGGACGGCTACCAGGTGGTGCTGGGCAACGGCGGCACGACGGCCTTCTGGGATGTCGCGGCGTTCGGCTTGGTCAGGCAGAGATCCCTGCACCTTTCGTTTGGCGAATTCTCGTCGAAGTTCGCGAAGGTCACCGCGGGCGCGCCCTGGCTGGCCGCCCCGGCCGTGATCGAGTCCGTCCCCGGCAGCCATCCCCAGCCGCGGGCAGAGCCGGGTGTGGACACCTACGCGCTCACGCACAACGAGACCTCCACCGGGGTCGCCATGCCGATCCGCCGGGTCCCCGGGGCCGACCCGGGCGCGCTGGTCATCGTGGACGCCACCAGCGGGGCAGGCGGGCTGCCGGTTGACATCGCCGAGACCGACGTGTACTACTTCGCGCCGCAGAAATGCTTCGGATCCGACGGCGGCCTGTGGATCGCGCTGATGTCGCCCGCGGCACTGGCGCGGGCCGCCGAGATCGCGGCCAGCGGCCGCTACATCCCGGACTTCCTCTCGCTCCCGCTCGCCATCGACAGCGCGGCGAGGCTGCAGACCTACAACACCCCGTCGGTAGCGACCCTGCTGCTGCTCGCCGAGCAGGTGGAGTGGATGCTCGGCCAGGGCGGCCTGGCCTGGACGATCGCACGGACCGCGGACTCGTCCTCGCGTCTGTACACCTGGGCGGAGAAATCGCAGTACGCGACCCCGTTCGTGGCCGACCCGGCGCAGCGGTCGCAGGTCGTCGGCACGATCGACCTCGCCGACCCGGTGGACGCGGCGGCGGTCGCGGCGGCCCTGCGCGCGAACGGCATCGTCGACACCGAGCCGTACCGCAAACTGGGGCGCAACCAGCTCCGCATCGCCATGTTCCCGGCGGTGGACCCGGCCGACGTGGAGGCGCTGACCGAATGCGTCGACTACGTGGTCGAGCACCTCTAGCAGTCCCGCCGCCGGGTCAGTGGAGCGTGGCGCCGATGAGCGCACCAAGCACGAGCAGCACGAGCACGGTCGGGAGCAGCCAGCGCGTCGTGCGGTTCACAGCAGGCAGCTTACTGGCCAGCTCAGCCTGGCCGGCGCAGCCGGGCGGCTCAGCGGGGCGCCTCGGCTGGGGGGCTGGCGGACGGGGCGAGCAGCGGCCAGGTGCCGAGGGTTTCGTAGCGGGGCTGATCCTGCAGGCGGCTCCGGATCAGGTAGATCTCCCCGGCCGCCCAGGGCGTGCCGGCGAAGCCGGCCAACGTCGCCACCAGGGTCCGCACGTCGGCCGGCGCCCGGCACCGGGCCAGGGTCAGGTGCGGCTCGTACCGCCTGCGGTCGGGGGCGAGCGCCACACCCGCCCGGCGCGCCCCGGCGGCCACCGACGCCGCCAGCCCCGCCAGCCCGCGCCGGTCCCCGTTGATCCCGGTCCACAGCACCCGCGCCCGGGCGGCCGTGGGGAAGGCTCCGGCAGCGCCGAGCGACAGCGAGAGGCGGGCGTGCCGGGCGGCGGCGCGTTCGAGCCGTTCGCCCAGCTCCCCCAGCACCTCCTCGTCCACCTCGCCGAGGAAAGCGAGCGTGAGATGCCACGCGTCCCGCCCGGTCCAGCGCAGCTCAGGCCAGGCCAGCCGCAGTGGTGCCACCGCGCTGTCCAGTTCACCGGCTGCGCCAGCGGGGAGCGCGACTGCCACGAACAGCCTCATAGGCCATTGGCAGCAGCCTCGGGCCCGGCCGCGCCTAGATCTCCGCTCAGGCGCCCACCGTACCGTCAATCCGCTCCCGTAGCAGGTCCGCGTGGCCGTTGTGGCGGGCGTACTCCTCGATCATGTGGATCATGATCCAGCGGAGCGAGAAGGCCCTGCCGTCCTGGCTCCCCGTGACATCCAGCGACGGGGCCGCCGCGACCCGCTCCCGCGCGGCCGCGCACTCGGACCGCCAGGTCTGGAACGCCTCCGCCACGTCGGCGCCGTCCACGTCGTCGAACTCGGCATCCGGGTTGGCGTCGGTGTAGTAGTGATACCGGACCTGCTCGCCCCCGAGCACCATCGCGAACCACTGTTGTTCCCCCTCGGCCATGTGCCGGACCAGGCCGAGCAGCGACAGCTTGGCCGGCGGCACCGCCCGCTCCCGCAGCTGGTCGCCGGTCAGCCCATCGCATTTGAGCGCCAGCGTGTCCCGCTGGAAATCGAGCCAGGCGCCCAGCATCTCGCGTTCGGCCGCCACCAGCGCCGGCACGACCCGTTCAACCGTCATGCCCCCGAGTCTCGCTTATCGCCAATGGCGATGGCGAGCGGTTCGCCCTGGCCAGCAGGAACGCCGCTGCGGCCGCGGCCAGCGCCGAGATCACCCCACCGGCGATCAGGCTCGTCCGCACACCGAACTGCTCGGCCGCCCAGCCCACCAGCGGCGACCCCAGCGGCGCGCCGCCGAGAAACACCAGCATGTACAGGCCCATCACGCGGCCGCGGACCGCCTGGGTGGTGCCGAGCTGGGTGGTCGAGTTGGCGGTGGTGGAGAACATCAGCAGGGCCAGGCCGGTCGGCACCAGCAGGGCCAGGAACGTCCAGAACGTCGGCATCAGCCCGGTCGCCACCTCCAGCACACCGAAAGCGAGCGCGGTGGTCAGCAGCAGCCGCATGCCCGGCCGGGCCCGGCGGGCGGCCAGCAGGGCACCGCCGAGCGCTCCCACCGCGAACATGGTGGAGGCCAGCCCGAACGCCCCGGCCCCGGTGTGGAACACGCCGCGGGACATCAAAGCGGTGGTCACCTGGAAGTTCATGCCAAACGTTGCCACGAAGAAAACCAGTGCCATGGTCACCCACAGCTCCGGGCGGGCCCGGACATAGGCCAGTGCCTCCCGCAGCTGGCCACGTGCCCGGGGCACCCGCTCCACCGGGTGCAGCTCGCCGGGGCGCATCAGTTTGAGGCCGATCAGGACGGCACCGAAGGAGGCGGCGTTCACCAGGAACGCGGCAGGTGTGCCGACGGCGCTGATGACCAGGCCCGCCACGGCCGGGCCGGTGATCCGGGCCAGGTTGAAGGCGGCGCTGTTCAGCGCGATGGCGTTGGCCATCCCGTCCCGGCCCACCATCTCCGAGACGAACGTCTGCCGGGTGGGGTTGTCCACCACCGCGACCATTCCCAGTGCGAAGGCCAGCAGGTAGACCTGCCAGACGGCCACCACACCGGTCAGCGCGAGCACACCAAGGACGAGCGCCAGCGTGCCCATGGCGGACTGGGTGGCGAACAGGATGCGGCGCTTGGGGTAACGGTCGGCGATGACACCGCCCCACAGGCTGAACAGGAGCTGCGGCAGGAACTGGAGCCCGGTGGCGATGCCGAGCGCGGTGCCACTGCCGTGGGTCAGCTGCAGCACGAGCCAGTCCTGCGCCACCCGCTGCATCCAGGTGCCGGTGTTGGAGACGACCTGCCCGGTGACGAACAGCCGGTAGTTGCGGGTTCCCAGCGAGGCGAAGGTCCGCAGCGGCGAACGCCGCGGCCCGCTCAGGACTGGCTGAGCTTCTCCAGGATCGGGGCGGCCGCCCGCAGGGTGGCCCGCTCCTGCGGGCTCAGCTCCGCGAGCCGTCGTGCCAGCCACGCCTCCCGGCGCCGCCGTACCTTGCGCACCAGCTCCCGGCCGCCCACGGTCACGGTGAGGATCACCTGGCGCCGGTCCGTGGGATGCGGCGCCCGGGTCACGAGCTGCCAGTCCACCAGGGCGGCGATGACGCGGGTCATGGAAGGGGGCTGCACCTTCTCGTGCTCGGCCAGCTCCCCCGGGGTCATCGCGCCGTGCCGTTCCAGGGTCGCCAGGGCGGCCAGCTGGGTGTCGGAGAGCGCGGGCTCGGCCAGCTCGGGCACGAGGCGTTCGACCCGGAGCCGCCGCGCGAGGCGGCTGACCGAGATCCGGAGTGCGGTGGCGAGACCAACGTCGGACCGCTGCTGCTGCTGCTGCTGCTGTAGCGTCATCTTCATTAGCCTGAGTCATTACTTTTGCTAACAGTACGCGGAGGCGAAACATTTCGTCAAGCCGCCGCCGCGCCCGCCGGGTTAGCCTGGACGTGTGAGCGCTACCCGGCGGCCAGGACCGCCGCCCCTCGAGGCGAACGACCAGCGGGTCGCCGCCTCCGGCACCGCAGCGTGGGCGATCGCCCTGGCCGTGCTGCTGGTGCTGCGCACGCACATCCCCTCCGCTGACCAGTGGTGGATCTGGACCTGCGTAGCGGGGGTGTGCATGGGGCTGTTCGGGTTGTGGTACGTGCCCCGGACGAAGCGGGCACGGGCCCGCAGGGTGCAGCGCCGGGCGGAAGCCCGCGCCGCGGCTGCCGCTCAGCCGTGCTCGAGCGATTCGAAGACCGTCTCGTCCACCGAGACGCCGGGCACGTCGACGAGGTCGTAGCCAAGCTCGTCGATCACGGGCACGGAGGGCTGGCCGGTCATCGTCGGCAGCATCGCCTCCGAGTGCGCGCCGCACCCGTGATCCACCGAGACCACCCGGCCGTCGTCCGGGGCGTAGCTGTTGGCGCACACGCCGAACACCTGCCCGAGCGGGCCACCCAGGCGGACGAAGAAACCACAGGCCCGGCACAGTCCCGGCGCTGCGTGGGCGAGGGGGCTCCTCGGCCCTGGTTCACCGTCGTACCAGCGCAGAGCCGTTTCGTCGCGGCCGATCGCTGACAGCACGCGCGCCCGGCAGGGAGACAGATCGGCCGGGACGGGAACGCCCACCGCCGGCTCGGCCAGGCCGGCCACCTCGGAAGCGACCTCGGTCAGGTCCTCCACCCCGTCGTCGCCCTCGAGTGCCGCGGTGGGCACCAGCCGTTCATCATCAGCGGGTGCGGGCAGGATGTCCCCCACGCCCAGGTCACCGGGCCGCAGCCGCTCCCGCCAGGGAACCCATTGCGGGGCCAGGATAGCCTCCGGGCCGGGCACGAGCAGGCTCTCACTCACGGTAACGGTCTTGGCCCGCGACGCCCGGGCCACCGTGATCGCCCACTGCCACCCCCGGTAGGCGGGGTCGAGGCAGCGGAAAAGATGGGTGACGACACGCTCCCCGTCGGCTTCCGCGCCCAGGTAGTCGCCGACACCACCAGCGCCTGCGAGCTCGTCGGCTGCACCGCGCGCCAGGTCCACGGCCTGCGCGCAGACCTCATCCGGTTCCCTGGTCCGCGTCCGTAGTGGGCTCACGTTCAGCAATTCTTCCCCATCCTTGTGCATGCTTGCACCACGGTGCGGCCTCGATCGGGTCACATCCAGGCCGGCTCGCGACTCGTAGCATGCGCGAAGACGCAGAATACTTGTAACCATGGGATGGGCGGGCGCCCGGCTCAAAGCCGGGCAGGCGACGCGGAAGCTGACGTCCGCCGCCCAGTCAGGTGCGAGGGCGGGGGCGTCCGCCAGCCGGGGCGCCGGTCACGTGGTCCAGCGGATGACGCGCGCCTCGGGGGCCGGCCGCACCGGGCTCTCCAGTCTCATCGAGCTGACGGCGGCCGGCAGTGTCGGCGACGCTTTCGTGGCGGTCGCGCTGGCGGGCACCCTGTTCTTCAGCGCCTCGGTCAGCGAGGCCCGCAGCCAGGTCGCGCTGGCCCTGGTCGTCACCATGGCGCCGTTTGCCGTGCTCGCCCCGTTCATCGGCCCGATGCTGGACCGGCTTCAGGACGGCAGGCGCTACATCCTGGCTGGCACGCTGCTGGCCCGCGGGCTGCTGTGCTGGGGCATGTCAGGCGCCGTGTTCCACCACGACGCGGTCACCTTGCTGCCTGCCGCGTTCGGTGTGCTCGTGCTCCAGAAGGCGTACGGGGTGACCCGCAGCGCGATCACACCCCGGCTGCTCCCCAAGGAGATCACGCTGGTCACCGCCAACGCGCGGGCCGGCCTGGCCTCCCTGGTCGCCTCCACGCTCGGGGTTCTCCTGGCCGGGGGCATCGATTTCATCGTCGGCGGCGGTTCCGGCGGCGCCGCATGGGTGCTGCGGGCAGGCACGGTGATCTACCTGGCGGCCACGGCCCTGTCCTTCCGGGTGCCCGACCGGGTTGACGTGCCTCGCTCGCGGCGGGCCGCACAGGAGGCCGCCCCGGGAGTGCCGGCCGCCGGTGAGCCCTACCCCACCCAGCCGCTCGCCGATGAGCCGCCGCCCGCCCGCCCGCGGGCCGGCCAGGCCCCGGCCGGACAGCCCCATCCCCGGCCCGCCGGCCAGGGGGACGGCCAGCCCGGGAACGGGAACGGGGCAGGGCCGTCGCCGAACCGGACGAGATGGCGGACGCTGCGCCAGCTGGGGCCGGCCGTCGGCGAGGCGATGCGCGCCAACGCCACCCTGCGCGCGTTCTCCGGATTCATGATCTTCTTCCTCGCGTTCCTGCTCCGGATCGAGCATTTCCCCGGGGTGAACGACAAGGTCGCGCTGGCCGAAATGGTCACGGCGGCAGGGGTGGGCGGTTTCCTCGGCAGCCTTACCGGATCGGCCATAAAGGCCCGGCGGCCGCATCTCATCACGTTCGGCATGCTCGCGGTCTCCACTGTGGTCACAGCCCTGTGCGCGGTGTTCTTCGGGCTCTGGGCCGCTCTGGTGGTAGCCCTCGTCGCCGCGTTCGGGCAGGTGCTCAGCAAGCTCGCACTGGACTCCACCGTCCAGCATGAGATCGGCGAGGAGGTCCGGAGCTCCGCCTTCGCCGCCTCGGAGACCGTGAACCAGCTGTCCTGGGTAGCGGGCGGGCTGGCGGGACTGCTCATGTCCCTGACCTCCAGCGGCGTGGCGGGCCTGACCGTGGCCGCCACCGGGCTGGCCATCTCGTTCGTGCTCCTGGTGCTTCACCGGCGGCGGCGGATCCTGACCGCGCGGCGGCAGGGGCGGCGCCAGGCGCCCCGGCCAGCCCAGTAGCAGGTGGGGTCTTGCGGGCGTGGCCGCTAAGCCTCGACGTCGTCGGCCACGGCCCGCAGCACTGCCCCGATCTTCTTGGCGTCGCGGGGATCCGGGTGCCTGCCGCGCCGGTAGGACGCCGACAGCCCGTCGAGCAGCTTGATGAGATCCTCGACGATCACGATCATCTCGTCGGGGCTCTTGCGGCTGGTCTTGGCCACCGTGGGCGGTGGCTCCAGCGTGCGGACCTGGAGCGCCTGTACGCCCCGGCGCCCCTCCGCAACACCGAATTCGACCCGCTGCCCGGCCCGGAGCACCGCACCGGCCGGGAGGGCGGAGGAGTGCACGAAAACCTCGCCCCCATCATCGCGGGTGAGAAAGCCGAACCCCTTGTCGGCGTCATACCACTTGACCTTGCCAGTGGGCACGGACGGACCTCATGCGGTATAGGAGCGGGCAGGTACCGCGCGGGAGCGCGGGATCCCAGGTTATGCGCGCTCTCAGGTTATCGGTCAAGCGGGACTGACGGCAGCCAACCCGGGCCCTCTCCCGGGCGAACTGCCGGCCCCCCCGGGCGTGACCGCGACAGCGACGTGACCCCGGCGGAATGGCCGGGGCCACGTCCCCCGCTCCCCTGGTAGGTGCCCTGCCGCTGCCGCCCTGCCGCTGCCGCCCTGCCGCCGTGGTCTGCCGCCGTGCCCAGCCGCCGCAGCCTGCCGCCGGGGCCTACCGCCGGGGCCTACCGCCGCCAGGGAGGCAGCCGTCTCCTCGGCCCACGCCGTGCCTGCAGGACCAGGTAGATGGCGCACAGCAAGCTTCCTGCGCGGAGCAGATAGCCGATGTCCAGGCGCATCGCGTGCACGTACATCGTGAGGCCTTTGCCCTGCCCGCCGATGATCACTGCGGTCACCAGCGTCCCCACGAGGGTGAACACCGGGGGCCCGATGATCGCGATCCACTTGTCACGGGTAACCCAGATCCGCGACCAGATCGTCAGCAGGCCGCCGAGCAGCCAGAGCGGGAACGGGAGGATGAGCCCGCCGATGCCGAGCAACACGACCGCGGCGCTCTCCAGCGGCCACCTGCGGACAAGCCTCGCCAGATCCCAGGCCAGATCCTCCATCCGGCGGCCCAGCATGGCCGCGGCGCCCCGCAGCGTGAGCGGGCTGGCGGGCTCGGCGGGGGGCGCGCCCGCCGGGGTGGCGCCCGCCGGGGTGGCGCCCGCCGGGGTGGCGCTGACGGGTGGGACGGCGTTTCCCGCGCGGTGGCGGTCGGCAGCGGCAGGCGTCACCGACCCGTTGGACTGCCATGGCGCGGGCTCACTTCCCCCGGCCATCGGTCCCATGGCTGGCATGCCGCTGAGCGGCTGAGTCCCGATCCCGTCTGTTGCCTGGGTTCCGGCCCAATCGGGGGCACCCGACCCATCTGGTGCCCGGGTCCCGGCCCAGCCGGGGGCACCGGAACCATCGGGTGGCCGGGTCCCGGCCCAGCCGGGGCCCTGGGCGCCGACGCCTCCTGGCGCCTGGATTCCCGTCCCGCCGGGTATCTCGGCGCTGCCGCCACCCGGTGCCGCAGGAGACGCCTGGATTCCCGTCCCGCCGGGTATCTCGGCGCTGCCGCCACCCGGTGCCGCAGGAGACGCCGGGGTTCCCGCCCCGCCATCCGGTGCCGGAGGGGGCGGTCCACCTGGTGCCTGGGTTTCCGCCCAGCCTGGTGCCTGAGCGCTCGCGGCGCCCGGTGCCGGAGGACGCGGAACGCCCGGTGCCTGATCGCCGGCCGCACCTGCCGGCTGTGGCGGCTGCGGTCCGGGCTGGGCTGCCTGCCTGCCTGGCCGGTCCCCGAGCAGCCCGCCCAGGCGGCCCTTGCGCTTGCCTTCCGGCGACCCTCCCCGGCGGTCGGCCGGCCGCTCCCGGGGCCCGGTGTCGGCGGGCTGCCGAACCGGGGGGCGGGCCTGGGTGGCCGGTTTCCACCGCGAGTTGATCGGGCGATGCTGCAGGTGTCCCGTGACCTCGGCCGGGGCAGCGTCGCCGGTCCCCTTGGCCCGTGCCTGGCGCTGGATCCGCTCGGCATCCAGCCGGGCACGCTCGGCCCTGACCAGGTCCTCGGGTTCGCCCAGGCTGGCGAGGACGTCCCTGACGCGGGCCGGGTCCGTCAGGCCTACCGGTCCGCACTCCCGCTCAATCCGGCTCCTGGTGCTGCCCACGAACGCGATTCGCCCGCCTTTGGGCAGGTAGTGCAGGCCGGCCACGGTCACCCGGGAGAGATAGTCCAGGATGAGCCGGTCGGCCGAGAGGTTCGCGGGGACCTTCATGCCCAGATGATCCACCCTAATCGTGCAGTTGTGGAGCCCATGCCCTGATAGCGGTGCGTGTCGTGCCAGCCGCTGACCGCAGGCCGGCCCGGGTCAGCGGCCCGGGCGCTGGGCAGCGTGAACGCCGAAGGGGCGGCCCCGCGAGCGCGGTGCCGCCCCTTCGGGAAGCCACGGACTAGAAGTCCATGTCACCGCCGCCAGGGGCGGCCGGTGCCTTCTCCTTCTCCGGCTTCTCGGCGATCACTGCCTCGGTCGTGAGGAACAGACCGGCAATGGAGGCCGCGTTCTGCAGCGCGGAACGGGTGACCTTTGCGGGGTCGATGATCCCGGCCTTGAACATGTCGGTGTACTCACCGGTCGCGGCGTCGAGCCCGTGACCTGCGCTGAGCGTCTTCACCTTCTCGGACACCACGCCGCCCTCGAGGCCGGCGTTGATCGCGATCTGCTTGAGCGGCTCCTCGACCGCCTTGCGCACGATAGCGGCGCCGGTGGCCTCGTCGCCCGACAGGTCGAGCTTCTTGAAGGCGTTGATGCCGGCCTGGATCAGGGCCACGCCCCCACCGGGGACGACACCCTCTTCCACCGCGGCCTTCGCGTTGCGCACCGCGTCCTCGATGCGGTGCTTGCGCTCCTTCAGCTCCACCTCGGTCGCCGCGCCAGCCTTGATCACCGCGACGCCGCCCGCGAGCTTGGCCAGCCGCTCCTGCAGCTTCTCGCGGTCGTAGTCGGAGTCGGTGTTGTCGATCTCGGCCCGGATCTGGTTGACCCGGCCGGAGATCTGCTCCGCGTCGCCCGCACCGTCCACGATCGTCGTCTCGTCCTTGGTGACAACGATCTTGCGTGCGCGGCCAAGCAGGTTGACGTCGGCGGTCTCCAGCTTGAGACCGACTTCCTCGCTGATGACCTGGCCACCGGTGAGGGTGGCGATGTCACCGAGCATGGCCTTGCGGCGGTCGCCGAAGCCTGGCGCCTTCACCGCGACGGACTTGAACAGGCCGCGGATCTTGTTGACAACCAGGGTCGCGAGGGCCTCACCCTCGACGTCCTCGGCGATGATGGCCAGCGCCTTGCCGGACTGAACCACCTTGTCCAGCAGCGGCAGCAGGTCCTTGTTGGCGGAGACCTTGGAGTTGACGATCAGGATGTAGGGGTCCTCCAGGACCGCTTCCATCCGCTCCGGGTCGGTGGCGAAGTAGGGCGAGATGTAACCCTTGTCGAAGCGCATGCCCTCGGTGAGCTCGAGCTCCAGGCCGAAGGTGTTGCTCTCCTCGACGGTGATGACGCCTTCCTTGCCGACCTTGTCCATCGCCTCGGCGATCATCTCGCCGATCGCGGTGTCCCCGGCGGAGATGGATGCCGTCGAAGCGATCTGCTCCTTGGTCTCCACATCCTTGGCGAGCTTGGACAGCTCCTCGCTCACCCGCTCCACCGCGGCCTCGATGCCGCGCTTGAGCGACATCGGGTTCGCGCCCGCGGCCACGTTGCGCAGGCCCTCACGGACCAGCGCCTGCGCGAGCACGGTCGCGGTGGTGGTGCCGTCACCGGCGACATCATCGGTCTTCTTGGCGACTTCCTTGACCAGCTCGGCGCCGATCTTCTCCCACGGGTCATCGAGCTCGATCTCCTTGGCGATGGACACGCCATCGTTGGTGATCGTGGGGGCGCCCCACTTCTTCTCGAGCACCACGTTCCGGCCCTTGGGGCCGAGGGTTACTTTCACGACGTCGGCCAGTTGGTTCATACCGCGTTCGAGGCCGCGCCTCGCGTCCTCGTCGAACGCGATCATTTTGGCTGCCATAGGCTCCAGTCCTCCCGGGACTTTGTGGCTGTCGGGTGGATCGAGCGACGCCCGCGACGGACGGCCATCCCGCCGGGCAGTCCTTTCCTGCCGGCGTGAGGCCTCATCGCCCCGATCCCGCCTTGGCGTTGTCACTCTCGAAGGGAGAGTGCCAACGACTTGTTTAGCACTCTCGACCCGAGAGTGCAAGCCAGCCCATGCGCCGGGCAACGCCGATGAACACCCGGCCGGGCAGCCCGTCCCGGGCGGCACGGCAACGCCCAGCACCGTGATAACGGTGCCAGATGGCCCGGCACCCAGTGCTCTGGATGCCGGGCCATGGTCCGGCTTGGCCGGTAGTTGGTCAGACGCGGATCGCCGACGCTGGTCAGACGGCGCGAACCGCCGACGCTTGCGGGCCGCGGTCGCTCTGCTCGATGTCGAATTCGACCCGCTGCCCCTCTTCGAGGCTACGGTAGCCATCCATCTGGATGGCGGAGAAGTGCACGAACACGTCCCTACCACCGTCGACCGCGATGAAGCCGTAGCCCTTGTCCGCGTTGAACCACTTGACGGTGCCCTGAGCCATTACCCAACAACTCCCTAACTACGCTCGGGCTTTCGGGTCCCACCCTTGCTGTCCGCGGGACCCGTCGATCGCGAAGCCACAGGCGTGCCAGGCAAGCAGGGCTTGCCGTTCTCGCCGACCGACAGCGACCGGCTACGACCTTACCCCCTGCCAAGCTCTCTCGTGACCAGTTACTCGCCTAATCAGTCAGGCGCGCCGGACCGCTGTGGGGCTATGCACACAGACACCGTGGCTCACTCCGGGCGAGCGCCCACCGCCCCGCCGGATATCAGCCGCCGGCGACCGCCGGGATCACCGAGACATGCGCACCCGACGGCACCGGAGTCTCCAGGCCCTGGGCGAACCGCACGTCCTCCTCACCCACATAAACATTCACGAACCGGCGCAGATTGCCCGTGTCATCCACAATCCGCCCAGCCAGGCCGGGGTAGGCGGCATCGAGGCCCGCGATCACATCGCGCAGCGTTCCCGGATCGGCGGTCACTTCGGCGGAGCCGGCGGTGTAAGTACGCAGAATGGTCGGGATACGTACAGAAACACTCATGGAACTGCCTTTCGGGCCGGGGCAAAGGGCGAATTCGTGATCATGACTTTGCTGCCCGGACAACAGTCAAGTCATGATCACGAAACGGGGCGATGGTTCCGGGCAGCGCTTCCCACCTCATGGGGAGCCGGGGAGGGCCGGTGAGCCCTCGAAGGACCGGAACGCCGCCAGCGTCGGGCGGATCGGCGCCGGTGTGGAGGCTCTGTCCGTCACGGCGTCGAGCGTCTTCAGGCCGTCCCCGGAGTTGATGATGACCGTCTCGGCGGCGGGGTCGAGCAACCGCTCGGCGAGCAGGCGCCGCAGCACGCCCAGGGTGACCCCGGCGGCGGTCTCCCCGAAGATGCCCTCGGTGCCTGCCAGCAGCCGCATCGCGCTGACCACTTCCGGATCGCTCACGTCGGCGACGCAGCCGCCGGTGCGGCGCACCACGTCCAGCACGTACGGGCCGTCGGCCGGGTTGCCGATGGCCAGCGACTTGGCGACCGTGGACGGCCGCACCGGCTGCACCACGTCATGGCCGGCCCGGAACGCGGCGGCGACCGGCGCGCACCCGCTCGCCTGCGCCCCGAACACCCGGTAGGAGGTGTCTTCCACCAGCCCCAGCGAGATCAGCTCGCGGAACGCTTTGTCGATCTTGACAAGCTGCGCGCCGGAGGCGACGGGGACGACGATCTGGGCGGGCAGCCGCCAGCCGAGCTGCTCGGCGATCTCGTAACCGATGGTCTTGGACCCCTCGGCGTAGTAGGGGCGCACGTTGACGTTCACGAACGCCCAGTCCTCGCGCTCGTCGGCCAGCTCGGACGCGAGCCGGTTCACGTCGTCGTAGGTGCCGTCCACGGGGACCATGGTCCCGCCGTAGACGGCGGTCGCGGAGATCTTCTGCTGCTCCAGGTCGGCGGGGATCAGCACCACCGACCGGATGCCGGCCCGCGCCGCCGCGGCGGCGACCGCATTGGCCAGGTTCCCGGTGGACGGGCAGGCGAGCACCTTGTAGCCCAGCTCCACCGCCGCGGCCAGGGCGACGGCGACCACCCGGTCCTTGAACGAGTGGGTCGGGTTGCCGCGCTCGTCCTTCACCCACAGCGTGCTCATCCCCAGCTCCCGGGCCAGCTGATGGGCACGGACCAGCCGGGTGCAGCCCGGCTCGGTGCTCGGCGAGGCGGCCACATCCGCCGGCACGGGCAGCAGGCTGGCGTAACGCCAGATGTTCTGCGGCCCGGACTCGATAGCGGACCTGGTCAGCGCCGGCAGGTCGTAGCTGACCTCCAGCGGGCCGAAACATTGCGCGCAGACGTGGGTCCCGCCGAGTTCAGCGGTTGCCCCACATTCGCGGCATGCCAGATGACTGGCGAATCCGAATCGGGATGGGTTCTTCGTCGTCGTAACGTTCACGGGGCGGGGCCTTTCTCCCTCATCTGTCCCTGCGACCGCCTTCGGGCCGCGGGCCGGAGTTGGCACCTGCCATGCGGCTCGGCCTCGCCGCGCCGCGACGTCCTCGGGTTCCCGGGGGTCATCCCCCTGGCCTCATACGTCGCCGCCGGCGCAGCCGCCCAGTGGGCGGCAAGCGAACATGGTGGTTGCCGGGGCTTCACAGGGCCGTTCCCTCCACCCCTCTGGATGAGCGTTATGAAGTTGTACCCAGCACTCTAACCGATCCGGCCGGCTCCTCCCCAGGCCAGATAACCTCACGGTCATGGACGCCGAACCGCGGGACCGGGTACTCGTCGCCTCCAACCGGGGGCCTGTCTCGTTCAGGCTCACCGACGACGGGAAGCTCACCAGCCACCGGGGCGGCGGCGGGATGGTGTCGGGCCTGTCGTCGGTGGCCGGCCAGGCCGAGGTGCTGTGGGTGTGCGCGGCGCTCAGCGACGCCGACCGGATCGCGGCCAGCGCGGCCCCGGACGGCTACCTGGACACCTCCGGCGACGGCCAGGAAAGCGCGGGGTCCGCGGTGCGCATGCTCGACATCCCCGCGGCGACGTTCGACCGCGCGTACAACGGGGTGGCCAACTCCACCCTCTGGTTCGTCCACCACATGCTCTACGACACGCCCAACCGGCCGGATTTCGGCCTCGCGTTCGGCCGCGAATGGGCGTCTTTCCGCGCTTACAACGCGGCGTTCGCGGCCGCCCTCGCCGACGGCGCTGGCCCGGCCGGGCGCTACCGGCGCGGCGGGGTGCGCGCGATGGTGCAGGACTACCACCTGACCCTGGTTCCCCGGATGCTCGCGGACCGGCGCCCCGACGTGGCGATCGGCTACTTCTGCCACACCCCGTGGGCGCCGCCCGACTATTTCGCGATCCTCCCCGACGACGTCGGCCGTGAGGTGCTCGACGGCATACTCGGCGCCGACCACGCCGGGTTCCACGCGCAGCGGTGGGCCGACGCGTTTCTCGACTGCTGCGAGGCGGTGCTGGGCGCCGAGGTGGACAGGGCCGCCTCGGCCGTGCGGTACCGCGGCCACACCACCACGGTGGGCGTGCACCCGCTGGGCGTGGACGCGCGGGAACTGCGCGAACGGGCCGGTGCCGTGGACGTGCAGGCGCACGTCACGGCGCTGGCATCGGCCGCGGGTGGCCGCAAGCTGATCGTCCGGATCGACCGCACCGAGCTGTCCAAGAACATCGTCCGCGGGCTGGCCGCCTACCGGGAGCTGCTGGTCAGCTATCCCCAGTGGCGCGGGCAGGTGATCCATCTCGCGTTCGCCTATCCCTCCCGGCACGACCTGCCCGAGTACCGCGAGTACACCGCCGCCGTGCAGCGGCACGCCCGCCAGATCATCGACGAGTTCGGCACCGAGGACTGGAACCCCCTGGTCCTGCAGGTCAACGACGACTACCCGCGCTCGCTCGCCGCCTACCGGCTGGCCGACGTGCTGCTGGTCAACCCGATCAGGGACGGCATGAACCTCGTCGCCAAGGAAGGCCCGCTGCTGTCGCAGCACGGCTGCGCCCTGGTGCTGTCCCGGGAGGCGGGCGCGGCCGCCGAGCTCGCCGACGGCGCACTGCTGGTCAATCCCTACGACGTGACGGGGACGGCGAAAGCGCTGCACGAGGCCTTGAACATGCCAGATGCCGAACGTCTGCGCCGGAGTGCTCTGCTGGCCGAGGTGGGGGCGGCCGCGCCGCCACAGAAGTGGTTCGCCGACCAGGTCAGCTCGCTGGACGCGGCGACCCGGCAAGCACGCGGGCCAGCGAGCCCAGCAGGGCGACGACCGCGCCGGGCCCATCGACGACCAGGTCTGCTCCGGCGGCCAGCTCGGTGACCTCGCCCGACGCGCTGCACACGGTCAGGCCCGGGTGCCCGGCCGCGCGCAGGGCCCGCACCGCGCCGAAGGCCGCCAGGTCACCGAGGTCATCGCCGGCGAACAGGATCGCCCCGGCCTTTCGTTCGGCCGCGAGCTGGGTGAGGGACGCCCCCTTGTCCGTTCCCCGGGCGCGCAATTCGATGACCATCCGTCCTGGCTCGAGCGCCAGCCCGGCATCCTCCGCCAGCTCGGCCAGCGGGTCCGCCAGCAAGGCGAGCGCACCCGCGGGGTCGGCGGTGCGCCGGGTGTGCACGGCCAGGGCGTTGCCCTTGTCCTCGGTCCAGGTTCCCTCGGGCGCGCCCGCGCCGGCCAGCACCTGCGGCAGCCGTGCCCGCGCCAGCTCCACCCCCGGCGGGGAGGGACGGGAGGTCAGTGTGCCGTCCCGCCACCGCTCCCAGCCGTAGTGGCCGAGCACGATCAGGCCGGGTACCGCAGCGAAGCCGCCCAGTTCCACCGCGGTCCCGGCCGGCCGGCCGGTGATGATCGCGAGCGTGCCGACATGCCCGGAGAGAGCGCGCAGGGCCGGCACCGCCCCGGGATGCGCGCGGGCGGCCCGCGGGTCGGCCACGATCGGGGACAGGGTGCCGTCGAAGTCCAGCGCGATCAGCGCACCCGCCGGGTCGCGGCGGATCGCCGCCAGGCCCTGCCTGCCCGCCGCGGTCCGGGGCACGGGCAGCCCGGCCGCGTCATCGCGGCCGCCGGCGGCTGGCAGCCGGCCCGCGCCTGCCCGCCCCGCGCTCACGTCAGCCACCGCCCCCGCCCGGCGGGGCCGAACGCATCCGCTGACGGCG
This sequence comes from uncultured Actinomycetes bacterium, assembly GCA_963741615.1. GTDB lineage: Bacteria > Actinomycetota > Actinomycetes > Streptosporangiales > Streptosporangiaceae > UBA9676. Next base: position 216,088 of record CAVUIU010000007.1, on the reverse strand, counting down.
GGCGCGCTGCCGGCGCAGCCGCTTGACCAGGACAGGGTCGAATCCGAGCGCCTCCGGCCGGTCGATAAGCTCGTTCAGCAGCTGGTAGTAGCGGGTGGCGGGGAGCCCGAGCCGGTCGGCGATCGCCTGCTCCTTGGCGCCAGGCTGCCGCCACCAGCTCCGCTCGAAGGCCAGGATGCGCATGTCGCGTTCGGTCAACGCTGCCATCCGCCTCACACGCCTTCCTGTGGCCGGTGCCTGGCTGCGGACCTTCATGCTAGTGGCCGGCCAGCGGAGCCCTCCGGGTGCCTGCCGCGCGCGGCGGCACCGCACGGGACGCCGCCGCCGGCCGGCGGCAGGGCCGGAGATCGCCGGGCGGGCCCGGCGGATGGCGCCGGGGGAACTCTTTGACCGGCCGTGGGGGGGCCGGCCCTATGCGCCGTGGCCGTCAGGACGTACGCTCACCGTTCGTGGGCTCCTTCGACTGCCTGAGTTTCCTGACCGACTACGGCCTTGACGACGGGTTCGTGGCCGCCTGCCATGGGGTCGCGGCCCGCATCGCTCCCGGCATCCGGATCATCGACATCACCCATCTCGTGCCGCCGGGCGACGTTCGCCGTGGTGCGGCCGTATTCGCCCAGACCATTCCGTACCTGCCGGCTGGCGTGCACGTGGCCGTGGTCGACCCGGGGGTGGGAACGACCAGGCGCGGCGTGGCGGTGCAGGCGCAGGACTGCATCCTGGTCGGGCCCGACAACGGCCTGCTGTCGTGGGCGCTGGCCAGGATGGGCGGGGCCACCAGCGCCTACCAGCTGACCAACGGCGAACTGTGGCTGCATCCGCTGTCGCAGACCTTCCACGGCCGGGACATCTTCATCCCCGTCGCGGCGCATCTGGCCGCCGGCACCGATCTGGCATCGGTGGGCTCGCCGATCGACGTCGGTGATCTGGTGACCCTGCCGGCACCGACCAGCCGGGTGCACGACGGTGAGGCGGAGGGAGAGGTCATGTCGGTGGACAGGTTCGGCAATGTGCAGCTGTCCATCGCCGCCTCGGACGCCGACCGGCTGGGCATCGGGTTCGGCTCGTCGCTGGTCGTGCGCTGCGGGCGCAGGCAGCTGACCGTGCCCTATCTGGAGACCTTCGCCGCCGTCGCGCCCGGCGAGATAGTCGCCTTCACCGACAGCGCCGGGCTGATCTCGATCGCGGTCAACGCCGGCGATGCCGCTCAGCAACTCGGGCTCCCGCCGGGCGCCCACGTCCGGCTTTCCGCCACGCCCGCGTCCTGACCGCGGCTGGCGGGCCGCCCTGACGGGCCCCTCTGGCCGCCCCGGCCGGGGGGGGCGATTCCGGCGGACCGGCACCTCCCGTAGCGCCCTCCAAATGCCGGTGAACATGACACAATGCCCCAGGTGATCGGAGGGAGGAGGGTGGCAGTGTCGCCGGATTTTCCCCGCCGGGCGCCAGGGCATAGCTGGCGGATCCCCGGCCTGCTGCACGTCCGCCGGGAGGTGTCCTGCGGCGTTCTGCTGGTCGCCGATGACGGGCCCGCCGTCCGCTCCTTCGCAGCCTTGCGGGCGGTCCCCCCGGCCGGCCCGGGGCGGCCCGGATCTGCCAGATTCGTCCTCGCCGGGGTGGCCGCGGGCCTCGCCGTGACCTGCCTGGTGCTGAACGCCGCGGCCGCCTCCGCAAGCGGTGTGCGCAGCCAGGAATGGTGGCTGCAGGCGCTGCATGTGACCCAGGCGTGGCAGAGCACGCGCGGGGGAGGCGTCACCGTCGCCGTGCTGGACACCGGGGTCAACCCGGCTCAGGCCGACCTCGCCGGGGCGGTGGTCACGGGCCCGGACTACAGCGGCTCCGGGCGGGTGCGCGGCGGGCCGTTCTGGGGTGTCCACGGCACCGCCATGGCCAGCCTCGTCGCGGGCCGCGGGCACGGCCCGGCCCAGGCCGCCGGCATCATCGGCGTCGCGCCCAGCGCCACCATCCTGTCGGTGCGGGTGACGCTGGAAACAGACGACCCGCTCCGGCAGGACGCGAACATAGCGGGTGGGCTCCCGGACGCCATCGCCCGCGGCATCAGGTACGCGGTCAAGCACGGCGCGGACGTCATCGACCTGCCGCTGGACCCGGTCACGACCCCGGGAGCACCCGGCGTGGGCGGCAGTCCCGCCGAGCGGTCGGCGGTCGGCTACGCGCTGGCCCACCGGGTGGTGCTGGTCGCGCCCGCCGGGGACGATGTGCCCGGCACCGACCCGGTGAACTTCCCCGCTTCCTACCGTGGTGTCATCTCGGTCGGCGCCTTCAACTCGGCATTCATCAAGGCCCCGTTCAGCAGCCATCAGCCTTACGTGACGCTCACCGCAGCCGGTGACGGGGTCGTCGCGGCCGGCCCGTCCGCTAGCTACGCCCAGGTCAGCAGCACCAGCGCCGCCAGCGCGGTGGTCGCTGGCATCGTGGCTCTCATCCGGGCACAGTTCCCGGCGCTGAGCCCGGCACAGGTGACCAAGGCGCTCACCGAGAGCACCGTCTTCCGGCGGCCCGGCGGCCAGAGCGACGGATCCGGGGCCGGGACCGTGGATGCCGCCAAGGCGCTCGCGGCGGCCGCGCGCACCATAGAAGCCGTGCCCAGTTCCGGGTCATCGGGCGCGGCCGCGGGCTCAGCCGCCCAGGCGCCCAGCCCCCCGGCCGTACGCGCCTCGGGCGGCCTCCGGCGGACCCTGCTCATCGATGCCGGGCTAGCCCTGGCCGTGTTCCTCGTGCTGGCGGTGCCGATCCTCGGGTATGGCCGCTTCCGGCGCCGCCGGGCCAGGGCCGCCCGGCTGGCCGAGGTGCGCGCCGCCGCCCAGCCCGGGCCGCGCCGGCCACGGCCCGCCGAGCCGGTGACGCCGGGAGCGGGGCCGGACAGCTACATCACGGCGCCGCCCGGTGCGGGGTTCCGCGCCGCCGTCCCTCCGCACTCCAACGGAACCGCGGCCGGGACCCGGGCGCTATGGGTCGGCGGGAGCGCTCCCACCGGGCGCGCCTTCCCCGGCAGTGCGTTCCCGGGGAGCACTGCCTTCCCGGAGAGCAGCGCGTTCCAGGGGACCGGATACGATGACGCCGCGCCCGGCGAGGCGAAGGAGCCCGGCCTGGCCGCCCCGGGTGCTGGCGGTGGCTGGGGTGCCCATGGGGGACCAGTTCATGGGGGACCTGTACAGAACAGACCTGCGCACGGAGGAGGCACGTTGGGCGACGACACGCTGGGCGAAGAGACGGGGGCCGGATCCGGCACGGCACGGCACCGGATGGACATGCCACGGCCGAAGATCACCGGGAGCCCACCCTGGGACCCGGCGCCGGAGCCGCCGGGCGACGTCCCGTGGGCCCGGACACCCATGCCGCCGGCCGGAGGCGCCCCGGGGTTCCCTGCCCGCCCGCCGCAGTCTCCGGACGCGCCGGTGCCGGACAGGCCGGCCCCCGTGCCACCGGAACCTCAGGTGTCACCCTGGGACGCGATCGCGGAAGAGGCGTGGCCCGGCGGCCCAGCCGCGTCCAGGCCGCCAGGCCCGCGGCGGGGCGGGGCCCCGGCCAACGGCATCCACGGCGGGCGGCGCGATTCGGCGGCCGGGCGCCACGGCAAGGGGCCGGCTTCTGGCTCGCGGCCCATCTACGTGTGGAATCCAGGCGCCTCGACCGAGGCCTTCCCGAAAGTCACGCCAGGCGAGGACCACAAGCAGTAGCGCCCCGCTGCCTCAGCCGCCGTTGAGCTCGGCCTTGCGGGCCGACGCGTACATGGGCACATACTCCTGGCCCGACAGGGCCTGGATGGCCTTCATGACGTCGTCGGTGATCGCCCGGCGGGCCTGCGCGGCCGGGCCCTTGCCGTCCCGGTAGGCGTCGAAGGTCATCGGCTCACCGATCCTGATGCCCACCGGGTGCAGCCCCGGGATGGTGTGGCCCGGTGCCAGGACCCGGTCGGTGCCGGTCATGGCGACCGGGATGACCGGCACCCCCGAGGCGAGCGCCAGCCAGCCGATGCCCGTCCGGCCGCGGTACAGACGGCCGTCCGGCGAGCGCGTTCCCTCCGGGTAGATGCCGAACAGCTCCCCCGCCCGGAGCAGCCGGAGTGCCGCATCCAGCATGTCCTGGGCCGCCCGCGCACCCTCCCGGTCGACCGCGAGCTGTTTGGTGGCGCGCAGGTAGGCGCCGGCGAACCGCTGGGAAGGCCGCTTGCCGGTGAAGTATTCGGACTTGGCGGCGAAGGTGAGCGGCCGGTCGAGCACGAGCGGCAGGAAGACCGAATCCACGACCGACAGGTGGTTGGAGGCGACGATGGCGCCACCGGTCCGCGGGATGTGCTCCCCGCCGATGACCTCCGGCCGCCACAGCAGGTGCAGCAACGGCCCGGCGACGACCCTGGAGATCTGGTACTTCACTCGGTTCCTCCAGCCCGATCCGGCGTCATCGCGGCCAGCGCGCGTCCCTAACGATAACCGTGCGGGACCCCGCCCCCGCGCAGCGCTGCCCCGCCCGGGGCGGCTAGGTGCAGATGTTCTGGCTGGCGGTCCTGGGCGCGAAACTGGAGGCCGGCTGCGGGTTCGTGCCCGGGCCGGTGTGGGCGGTGCTCCCGTAGTTGCTGCCCAGCACCAGGGTGACCTGGCCCGGGCCGGCCACCTGCTCCAGCGCGGCGCCGTGCACTTTGGCCGCCAGCAGCCGTGCCTGCGGCTCCTGCCCGGCGTGGTAGCGGATCAGCGTCTGGGTCACGCTCGTCGAGCTGGCGTCGCCGGTCCGCAGGATCTTGAAGCCGTCCTGCTGGAGGACGGAGGCCACCGTGTCCTGGAGCCCGCCCGCGCCAGTCCCGTTCAGCACATCGAGAGAGACCGTTTCGGGAGCGATCCGCGGCGGCGGCTCATGCTTCAGGAGAGCCTTGCTGACCGGCACGTTGTCGCGGAACGCCTGGAAGATCAGGCTGTCCTCGGGCTGTGTCCACATCACGTTGGCGGTGTCGGTCGGGTCCACGTAGGAGCGCGGGTAGGTGGGCAGGGTGAAGAAGGTCACCTGGTTCGCGGGCAGGTTCTTCAGGCTGGCCGCCAGATCGTACAGGCCCTTGATGCCGCCCAGCCCGCTGTCGATCGTGAGCGACCTGGTGGCCGCGTCGAGGAAGTGGTAGATCGCGACCGGGTTGAGCAGTTTGCTCTTGACCCGGTTGACCAGCGAGGACATGAACGCCTGCTGGCGGCCGATCCGCTCAAGGTCGCTGCCGTTGCCGAGCGTGTAGCGGGCCCGCACGTAGGCGAGCGCCTGCCGGCCGTCCAGCACGTGGTGCCCGGCGGTGAGATGGAGACCCGACAGGGGATCGTTGATGGGCGTGGTGTTGCACTCAGGCACCCCGCCGACGGCGCTCACCATGCCGCGGAAACCGGAGAAGTTGACCGCGACGAAGTGGTCGATCCGGATGCCGGTGTCCCGCTCCACCGTCTTGACCGTGCAGGCGACGCCGAGGTCGGTCTTGTTGCCGTACAGGTTCCCGAGCGTGAACGCCTCGTTGATCTTGAAGGTCGTCGCCGACGACATCTGGCCGTTGCCCATCTCGCAGGACGGGATGGTCACCCAGGAGTCACGCGGGATCGACATGATGTCGGCCCACTTACGGTCGGCGGCGATATGCACGATCATCAAGGTGTCGGAGTGATCGGTGTTGAGTACCGCGCTGTTGCCGTACCGCCTGGACTGGCCGGCCCGGGTGTCCGAGCCGAGCACCAGGATGTTCTCCGCCTGGGGATGCAGGTCAACGGGCTGGCTGCCCAGCACCCCCGAGATGTCCACCTGGTGAAGATTCGCGTTCAGATGCCGGTAGACGAGATACGTGCCGAGCGTGGCGATGACCACGATGACCGCCACGATCCCGCCCGTCCAGGCGAGGATCTTCTTCCGGCGGCCGTGCGGCCTGGGCGGCGCGGTCTCGTCCGGCGCAGCCGCAGGCGGCGGGCCCGCGGGCGGCGAACCCGCGGGCGCCGAACTCGCGGGCGCCGGTTCCTCGTGCGGGACCCCGATCTGCAGCGGACCGCGGCCTTCCGGTTCATGCTGCAGCGAACCGGGGTCTTCCGGTTCAGCCGGATCCATGGTCTCCCTCCGCACCCAGATCTGGCCCGGCGTGCATCAGGTCAGGCGCGGCCCGGGCAGGCCACGTCGCGCGCCCGCATTCCTGATGCACAGCCATTTCAGAAGTAAAAAGGTGGCAACGGCCGGTCGGTTTCACGCTCGCTGGTACCACTGCCGCTCACCAATCACGCCGCCCCCACAGGTCTAACTACCCAGGAAGCCTGTGGTGGAAGCCGGCAACCGCCGACTTGATGATCAGCTTCCCTCCGGAGACCACGGCAAACGTACCCTGGCGGGACCGGCGGCCCTACCCCGGGTGGTCAGGACCCCGCTGCCTGGAGCCGGTGAGCGGATTCGAACCGCTGGCCTGGCGTTTACAAGACGCCTGCTCTGCCTGCTGAGCTACACCGGCCGGAGACTCGGTGCATGGTAGCCCACCGTGGGGCTGACGTGCGCATGCCGGCTCTGACCTGCTGGCTTGCCCGCCCTGCGCGTTCGTCCGGCTGCCAGCCAGTTCCGGCCGGCGCAGGCACGGCCCGGCCGCGCGTGGTTGGCTTGGCCCATGTCTGCGGTTCCCGCGTTCCGCGCCCGGCTGGTGGCCCGTGAAACGCTCTACGGCGCCTGGTCCATGATTCCCTCGCCGCTCAGTGTCCGGCTGCTGGCGGCCGCGGGACTCGATTACGTGGTGGTGGATCTGCAGCACGGTGGGGCGACCGAACATGACCTGCCCGGGCTGACCACCGCGATCCGGCTGGCTGGCGCGACCCCCGTCGGCCGGGTCCGGCACGCGCACCCGGCCGATATCGGGCGGGCACTCGACCTCGGCTGTGAGGGTGTCATCGTGCCCAACGTCGACTCGGCTGCCCAGGCCCGCGAGGCCGCCGGTGCCTGCCGCTACCCGCCGGCCGGGTACCGTTCCGCTGGCGGGGCGATGACCGTTGCGGGCGAGCCGTTCTGCGTCATCATGGTCGAGTCGCCGCAGGCGGTCGCGGACCTGGACTCGACGCTGGCGCAAGACGGCGTGGACGGCATCTATGTCGGGCCCGCGGATCTGTCCGGCTCGCTCGGCTGCCCGCCGGACCCGGACGACCCGGTGCTGAAGCGCGCCCTGGAACGGATCCGCACCGCATGCGCCGCGGCCGGCAAGCCGGTCGGCATTCACGCCCCCGATGGCGCGGCGGCCCGCCGGTACCGCGAGGGTGGCTGCAGCCTCATCACGGTCGTCACCGACGCGCTCGCCATCTCCCGCAGTGCCGTTACCGAACTCGCGGCAGCCCAGGACTGACAGCAGTCAGCTATGTTCTCGGGTGTGACGGCTCTGACCGATATCTCTACCTGGGCGCGCGGCCACGGCCTGGAGATCGTGCTGCTGGTGACGGGGGCGATCTTGCTGACGCGCTTCGCGACCTGGCTGGGCGGGAGGATCACCGACCGGATCGATGCCAACGCGCAGGAGACGGACATGCTGGTCCGCTCGGAGGCGTCGAAGCACCGGCATGCACTGGCGCAGGTGATCACCTGGGCCACCCTGGTGATCATCTATTGCGCGACGGGGGTGGCCATCGCGGCGCGGCTGGGGATCCCGGTGACGAGCCTTGTCGCCCCCGCCGCGGTGGCGGCAGTGGCGCTCGGGTTCGGTGCGCAGCGTATTGTCCAGGACATCCTGGCCGGGTTCTTCATCATCACGGAGCGTCAGTACGGCTTCGGGGACCTTATCCGCCTCTCGGTGCCCAGCCTGCCCAACCCGGCGCTCGGGACCGTCGAGGACGTCACGTTGCGGGTAACCACGGTGCGGACCGCCGACGGTGAGGTGGTCATCACCCCCAACGGCCAGATCACCCAGGTGACCAACCTGTCACGCGACTGGGCGCGCGCCGTGGTGGACGTGCCCGTGCCCGCTGCCACGGACGTCAACCGGGTGAGCGACCTGCTGCGGGCGATCGGGCAGGAAGCGTACCGGGAGCCGGACCTGCGGCGGCTGCTGCTGGATTCCCCGGCCGTGATGGGCGTGCAGAGCATCGACGTGGGGCATTTCCAGGTCCGCCTGGTCGCCCGGACGTTGCCCGGCAAGCAGTTCGACGTCGGGCGGATCCTGCGGGCCCGGATCACGGCCGGGTTCCGGCGGGAAGGCATCAACCTGGCAGCCGGCCTGGAAACCGCACAGCCGCCCGGAGCCGGCTGATGCGCCGCGTGCGGACCTCGACCTGGATCCTGATCGCGGTCTTCCTGGTCACCCTGGTGACTTACCTGCGGTTCAGGCCGCCGACCAGCCATGCCGGCGGCACCCCGGCAGTCGTGCAGCCCGCGACGACGCCCACGCCGGCGCCTGCCACCTCATCGCCGAGAACCACGCCGCGGCCAACCTCGCAGACCAGCCCGGCGGGTTCGGTGTCCCCTTCCGCGACGCCGCCCCCGACCCGCGGGCCGGCGACATCGCCGTCCTCGGTGGCAACGCCGGTTCCCTCAGCCAGCAGCCCGACGCCCCCCTGAGGGGCCGCCGCCTTCCCGGGCAGCCGGGCCCGGTGGCATCACGCGTGCAGCTCCAGCTCATGCAGCCGCATCAAGACGAACCATTCGCGGTTTTCGGTCATCATGAGGCGTTCGGCCGCTTCCGCCTCCCGCCGGAGCTCGGGGAGCGTGGGCGCCCGCGCGACCATGTCCGCGGCATACCGGAGACGGCGCTTCATTGACTCCGATGTTTCCCGGTGACGCCGGAATTCGAAGTGATGGGTGAGGGCCGTGGCCACCGCCGCAAGGGCCGGGAAGACGATGGCGACGAGCAGCAGGGTCCTCTCCACGTTGACGCTGCTGCCTCCCACGCCCTTCGCGTGCAGCGCGGCGACGGCGGCGGTCGCGGCGAACACCACGACAATGGCCGTGGTGGCTATGGAGTCGTTGCGCCGGTTCCGGTGGGCAGCCTTGAAGTGGTAGGTCTCCTGGCCGCGGATCCATTGCTCGGCGAGCACATAACGCACCAGCGGCAGATCGGAGTTGGTCACGAGAGAAGGCGGCCGCCGGTGCCAGATCTCGGCGTACAGCCGGGGCAGCCAGCCTTCGGCTGACTCGCGGAAGCCCGGGATAGGTGAGGGACCAGCCGGGGGCGGCTGCAGATCCGCGGCCCCCACCTCGCTGTACTCGTCGTCCGCCCCGCCGGGCTCCGCTTCCGTCTCCCCGGCGGGCAGCGACCCGACCGCCGCCAGGAAGAAGGCGGATCGCAGCCGTTCGGCCAGGTGCCGGCAGGACACCCATTGCTGCTGGGCCGACATCGGGAGCCGACTCCGCCGGGTTCTCTTCGCAGCCCTGTCAGGGCGGAACTGGGACCTGCGGTCGAGGAGCAGCACCAGGGGAACGGCGACAAGAAACACCACCTCGGCCCAGAGCAGCCAGCGGAGGTCCGGCAGGAACTGCGACTGGACCGCCACCGTGGCGATCGCCAGCACGGGGAAGGTGAACGTGATGGCCAGCAGCCACTCGACCCTTTTCCTTGCCGCCTTCGCCAGCAGGTCCGCCGCCGCATAGCGCGGGACCAGCCAGGACGCGATCGGCTCCCAGATCGCCCTGCCTTCCGGCGTGGTGATGCAGTTCATGAGGTCGGCACGGGCCTGCTCGCTGGCCGCGGCGAGCTTGCCGGCGCCGATGTCGATCCCGTTATAGGCCTCCATGCCGCGCAGGGCCCGCCGCAGCGGGGTGAACGGGTCGCCGGAGGACCCCCGTTCCGGCGGCTCGACCTTGCCGCCGGAAGAGACCTCCTCCCCGCTCATCGACGACGGGCTGGGTTCGTCTTCGGCGAGGGGCGGCAGGACCTGGATCTTGGGCCCGGTCTGGATCTCCGGCCCGCTTCCGGTCGGTATGTGCACGACGGGGCGGCCGTACCGGCGGGCCAGCCCGACGATATCGGCGGTACCGCCCACGCCGCGGGACGGCTGGCCGTCCCAGAGGGCGATGACGATGTCGCTGCGGCCCACCATGGCCAGCCCGGCCCACTCGTACGCCGAGGCCCGCGACTCGAAGCGCGGCGCGCGGGTGATCAGCGACGCCCGGCCGTAGAGGTCGGCGAAGGCCGCTTTCGATTCCCCGGACTTGAAATCGGTCTGGTATTCGGCCGGGGGAAGCGGGAGGGGGACTTCGAGCAGTGAGCCGGGCCGCCGGTCAAGGACTGTCCTCGCGACCAGCCTGTCGGCCCCCTCGGCGAGCGAGGAGATAACCAGCCAGGCAAGGGGGGTGCCACCTGCCGGAGCCAGCTCTGCCTCGATCAGGCCCAGCGCTTCGCAGACCCGCTCGCGCCAGTCGATGCCCGCAGGCAACTGCCGGTGGCCCGTCACGCCGATACGCAGGCGGAACGGTACCGGATCGGCTCCGGCGGGCTGGGTCACCCGCCGACCCCGGTCAGGTACTCCTGGCGTTCGGACGCCGTGAGCTTGCGGGTGATGCGCTGCCTGGCGATCCGTTCGAGCGCGTGCAGGTTGGTCGTCGCGAGCTGGGCACTCCAGATCTGCACCCCACCGGTACCGTCCGCGCCCCAGGTCGTGATGACGCGCGTGCCGTCCGGGCTGAACGCGGCGCTGTTGACGGACCCCACGTTGGCCTCCCCCAGCACGGTCAGCTGCTGGCCGGTGGCGGCGTCGAACACCGGCGCGCCGCCAGTGCCACAGGCGACCACTATCGTGCGGCCATCGGGGCTGAACGACGCCGTGGTGGGTGACGGGCACGCGTTGATCGAGAGCACCGGCCGGTCATCGGCCGCATTCCAGACGGTGACGAGCCCGCTGTCGGATGCCGTCACGAACCGGGTGCCGGTGGTGTTGAACTCCAGGTCGCTGATTCCCGGGCCCAGCCTGCCCAGCACCCGCTCGGCTCCGGTGGCGGCGTTCCACACCTGTATCTGGCCGTTGCTGTCACCGGTGAAGATCTGGTGCCCGCCGGGGCGGAACACCGCCACCTTGAGCAGGAATCCCTGTTTCGGGTTGAGGGTCATCTGCCGGCCGGTCTTCAGGTTTCGCACCACCGCCGTGTCGTCGCCGGTCACGATCACGACGCGGGACCCGTCCGGGCTGAAGGCGGCGTAACCGGCCGGCGCGGCCACGTGGATGGGCGGGGAGACCCGGGCGTAGCCCGAACCGCTGGGATTGGGACGCCACACGTCCACCGTCCCGTCCGAATCGGCCGTGACGATCTCGGTTCCGTTGCGGTTGAACTGCGCGGTATCGACCGAGACGCCGTTCCCGGGGCCGGTGAAGCCGGAGTACGTCGGGGGGCTTCCGGTGTTGAACACGTCGGCGAACCCGGAGCTGTTGACGGTGAGTATCTGGGCGCCGTCACCGGGGCTGTACCGCGCACTGTAGGAAGGATCCGGGAGGTCCGGCGTGCCGCCGTGAAATGAGCTGGTGAACGCCGCCAGCAGCTCACGTGGCCGGGCATACCAGACGCGGACGGTGCCGTCAGCGCTTGCCGTGACGATTTCGCTGCCGGTGGGGCTGAACCGTGCTGTGTAGACGGAACTGGCGTCGCCCGCGAGCGGCACCAGCGGCAGCCGGGTGGCGACGTTCCACAGACGCGTGGCCCCGCTCCCGTAAGCGGACACGACCAGGTTGCCGTCCGGGCTGAACGCCGCGGTGTAGGCCGACCCTTCGCCCGCGTCGAGGGTGATCACCTTCTTGAAGCCGGCGAGTTCGTAGATCCGCACATATCCGTCGCCGTCAGCGGTCACGACCTCGCTGCCGCTGCCGTTGTACTCGGCGTCATTGTTCCCCGGGCCCAGCAGCCGGTGCGTCGGGATCTTTCCGTGCAGGTTCCAGATGACCGTGCCGTCGCCGGTTGACGCGGCAAGCTGCTGCGGGTCATGCGGGTCAACGGCGATGGTGTACGCCGCGGTGCCCGACAGGGTGCTGAGCCCCTGCCCGGGGCGCCACACCCGGACGCCGCCGCTCGTCGCCATGGCCAGCGCACCGGTGCGGCCGATGAACCGCACGTCGTGGACGGTCCACCCGGTGCTGATCCGCGTTGGCAGTTCCTTTCCGTTGCTGGACTGGAACAGGGCCACCATGCCGCCCCCGTAGCCGACGGCAACCTGGGTGCCGGCCGGGTTGAAGGCCACGGTGTCGGCGGTTCCGTTACCCGTGAAGCCGGCCTTCGGCCACAGGCGCGTCAGGCGGCGGCCGGTCCTGGCGTCCCAGATCCAGGCGGCGCCGTCCTTTGCGGCGCTCGCGACCTCGTTCGGGTTCCGGGGGTCGAACACCGCCCCGAAGACCGTGGGGCCGTTGCGGAGCGTCCGCACCTCCTGGATCGCCGGGAGCGCCTGTCTCAGTGCGGCTGCCGCCTGGCTGTTGGCGCTCACATGCAGCGCCTGCAGGGCCAGCATCGCGCTCAGCTCTGGATCGCGGGCGACGTTCACATCCGCGGCCGCCGCCAGCTGACGCGACTCAGCGGCCTGCTTGTCGTTGTTCGCCTTGGAGCCCTGGGCGACGGCGAACACGACCGCCGCGGCGACCACGAGACCGAGCGCCAGCACGGCGAACTGCCGGAGCCGCGCGCGCACGCGGCGCCGCTCTTCGCGGGTCGCGATCGCGCGATTGATCGTCGGCGCGAGCACGTCGTGAAAGATCTCATAGCGCCGGTACCGCATGGGGTCCTGGCCAGGCGCTGCCGGGACGGGCCTGACGATGCGCTCGTGATCGAGCTTCTCCAGCAGGCCGCCGACCTGATCCTCGCTGCGGCCGGTCCGCTGAGCCAGGTCCGGCACCGATTCCGCGATCTTCCCGCCGGACGGGGTCACCAGATGGTCGAACATGTCGAGGGCGGTCTGGCGCTCGCCGCGGCCCAGCGCGCTGAGCGCCTTCCCCAGATGGGCGTCGACGATCATCCGGACCCCGCGCAGATCCTGCAGCGTCGACAGGCGCAGCTCGTGAGAGCCTTCGGCGCGCTCCCGCTCCCAGACCGTCTCCATCACCAGCTGCAGCAGCGGCGTCGCGACCCGGTCGCCGCCGCCGCCGTTGGCGGCCGCCCCCCGGCCCGGCGCCGCGCCGCCATCACCGTCGAAGGCCCTGACCTGGTCGAGCACGGCGTCGACCAGGTCATCCTGGATCTTGACCTGCTCGGTAACACCGGGCTGGCCATTGTAGATACCGAGCGGCTCCCGGATCGCCTTCTCCGCCGACGCACGGTCGAGGTACTCGACGTGCAGATAGTTGCCGTAGACGTTGGCGATCCGGCCCTTGAACAGGTCGCCGAGGCCCGCGTAGGCGTCTTCGCGGATGGCGATCAGGAAGTTGGCGCGAAGATCGGCCCGGTTGATACAGCGAGCGAGCTCGTCGGCGAACCGCTCGGGGGTGGGCTCACCGGAGCGATAGAGGAAGTACTCCTCGAACTGGTCGAGCATGATGAGCAGGCTCGCGTTCACCGCCTCCGACGCCGCCCCGATGGCGGCGTCGAGCCGGTCGGTGGGCACCTCGGGCTCCGGGCGCCCCGCCAGGTACGGCCCGATCGCCGTGCGGATCGCGCCCGCCAGCTCCGGGACGGGGTCGTCCTTCCATGCGCTGAAGACGACCGGGACGGAGCGGGCCGTGCCGCGGCGCGCGAGGCTGTCGGCGGCGAGTCTCCGCAGCCGCCACTCCACCCCGGCGCGCAGCAGCGAGCTCTTGCCGACCCCGCTCTCGGCGTGCAGCAGGGTCAGCCGGGCGGCGCGCAGGTTCGTGATGATCTTGCTGCCTTCGGCCTCCCGGCCGAAGAACCAGGCGCCGAACTTCTCCTCGTAATAGTCGAGCCCGAAGTACGGGCTGTCGCGGGGCTCGACCGATCCCTTGGCCTGGATCATGTCAGCTCATCGCGGTGGTCTTCGAGGAACCTGTCGAGCCCCTTCACGTAATCGGTCAGGCGGCACTTGTACAGGCATGTCCCGGACAGCTGCCAGAACTGTCGCTCGAGCATATCGGGATTGGGCTCAACCGCCCAGTGCGTGGCTCCGCCCGGCCTCCCGCCATGCCAGATCCAGTGCAGAAATACCCGGAGCCGCCAATCGGCTATCCGGTAGCCCAGGAACAGGCAGCTCGCCTGTTGCAGCTTGTCGAGGATCTGAATAGGCACGACCTCCTCGGCCGGCCGCCCGCTGAGATAGTCGATATAGTGGTCTTCCGTGATCACGAAGTTGCGTGGCCAGCGGTATCCCGCCGCTGGGTCATCAACCGCGCCGTTGATCCTGACAATAAGCGTGCGCGTCAGCCTGCCTTCGTCGCCGATAAAAGGAAGGTCGAAATATTCGTTGGGCGTCAGCACCGGCCGTGCATTGGCATGCTCCCACGGCACGTGAACGAATCTGCCCGCATACTCCGTTCCGGGGGCCATGTAAACGGCGACGTCGAACGGCTCCCCCTCCTCCCGGAACGCCTTTTCCAGCGCTGCGTCGAACTTGGGCGTGACGATCATCTGGTAACGTTTTTCGATTCCGAGTTCGGTGAGCCTGCCCGGCAGGCGTGCCAGGTACCGGTGGACCGGGCCGGGCTCTGAGTCGACCCCGAGGATCTGCTTGACCCACCGGAAGACGTTCGGCTCACCGCGGATCATCCGGGCGTACTGTGCGACCTCGGCCAGATCGCGTTGCCCCGATGTCAGCCTGGCCTTGGCCGCAAGGTAGTCCGCGAGGTCCTGGTCGTCCGGGAGCATCGCGGCTCCCTCCCGGAAGGGCCCATCGTGATCCTCCGCGTTGACTTCCGCGCCGAGGAAGACGACGAGGTTGTCGGCGTCGTCGACCAGCAGCTGGTAGTGCTCATCGTCGGCTGACAGCACCGGATCCGACACGTCCACGGGGTCCTGGGCCACCTCATCGGCGCGGCCGGCGCGGCCGGCGGGCCCCGTCACCCTGACCGGCGGATGGACCTCGCCGCCCTTGCCAGCACGGATCTCGTCCAGGCGGGCGCTCAGGTCCTCGACATCGCCGTCCAGGTTTATCTGGCGCAAACGTGCCGCGTGGCAATCCACAAGTGCCCTGATCGCGGGCGGGAGCAGGCGGGGTTCCGGGAGCTTGGCGTCCTCTACCAGCACGGGAATGACGGTCCACCTGTTCTGCAGGGCAAGCTCGATTTCCTTGGTGACGTAGTCCAGGTCACTTCGCTGATGGGCGATCATGGTGGGCATCCATTTCGATCCGATCAGTGCGATGAACGCACCGGCATCGTCGGTCAGATGCGACTTGATCTCCTCCGGGAATCGCATTCCCGGCCGCAGCGTGCCCTCGTCGAAGAAGATGTTCTCTTTGCCGAACCGCCCCCTGAGCTCCCGGTACAGCGTCATCGCCGCGAACGGCATGTCCTCGTGGCGGTAATTGATGAAGATCTTCAGCGGCGGTCCAGCCGGCCCGTCGGCGGACAGGCCGCCGTCAGGCCCGGCCGAGTCGCTCGTGTCCACGCCCGCCATCTGTGCCCCCCAGGGCTAGTGCTGCCAGCCCGGCCGGAACCCGGCGGGGAACGGGACCGGCCCCGGGCCGGAAGCTCCCACCCCTTGCGGCCTCCCCAAAAGCTAGCTGTCCGCCTCAGATCGGTCAATAGCCTGGTAGCGGGCGCCAGTTTCGCCCAATAGCCCGGTGAGGATGAAGGACTGGAAACTCAGTTCTGGCACTGATCGCGCGTCGTGGCCTGGCTCAAGAAGGCCCCGGAACCCGTGCGCAGCCATACCGCACCGCCGTGCCCGACCCGTCCCGGCCGCAGGCCCTCGTCTTGCGGTGCCTGCCGGTTTACACTCGCACGGAGGTGGTTGCATGGATGATCTCGCCGACGAGTTCCTCGAGCTGATTCACCAGCTTGAGGAGATCAGGGATGCCATTACCCCTGAGCATGCCCACGCCGTGTTCGACGAGACGACCCTCCAGGTGTTCTGGCGGAAGTGGCCCAGCCTCTCTCTGTGGGCGGGCTCGCTCTGGAAGATGCTCTCCGAGGAGCTGGCCGGGCCGGCCACCCCCCACGGCGACGCCGATCTCGACGAGGTCGGGGGGAGTGACTGACCGTGGGGAACCCCAGGACGTCGTCCGGGGCGGTGCTGCGCGATCTCATGACGACCCGGGTCGCGGCCACGACGCCGGACACGTCGGTGGCGGCGGCGGCCGCCGGCATGGTGGCGGCGAACGTGGGCTCGGCCGTGGTCATGCAGGGGGCGTTCCTCGCCGGGATCCTCACCGAGCGGGACGTCCTGAAGGCCGCCGCGTCCGGGGCGGACCTGTCGGCATCGAGGGTCTCGGAGTGGATGACTCCGGACCCGCAATCGGCCGGCCCCGGCACCACCGCTGAGGACGCCGCCCAGCTCATGCTGATGAACGGATTCCGCCACCTGCCGGTCGTGGACGGCCGCACCGTCTGTGGCGTGGTGAGCCTGCGGGACCTGTTCTCGGCCAGGATCCGCCGCCCGGCAGCGGGCTGACCTTCCCGCGTCAGGCGGTGCGCAGCCGGGCGCTCTCGTCCCGGACCCACAGGCCGAGCAGGCCGCGCAGGTGCGCGATGAACCGGTCGTGCTCGTGAGCCGGATACGTCGCCCGGACCGTCTCGATCAGCAGCCGGTCGAACCCGGGGCCGCTCACCCAGTCCAGGACGACCTCGTTGACCTGCGGGAGGTTGCTCGCGCAGAAATCGTGGTAACGCTCCGACTCGAAGTAGCCATCGGCCAGCTCCCGGTAGGCGGCCAGCTTCTGCGGATAGGAGCCGCCGGCGTCGGCGATCTCGAAGAACCGGCCGGTATCCAGGTCGAGCCGGGGGCGGCGGCCGGTCACCAGCGCGTAGACGCACCATTTGACCAGTGCCTTCATCGCCCAGGGGAAGTAGTAGTGCAGGCTGGTCAGCGCCAGGTCCGGGCAGGCGTTGGCGTAGTCGATGGGATAGACCTCGCGGCCGGCCACCAGGGTCTCGCACGAGTTCAGCTCCCACCTGAAGAACGCGTTGACCAGCCGCCCGATCGTCACCACCTCGTCGCCGGCCGCCGGTGACAGGAAGCTGTGGTCGACCGCGTAACGCAGGTGCATCGGCTGGTCCGGCCGGAATCGCATGACCATCGTCTCGGCGCCGATCGACAGCGAGCGGGCGAACACGTCGTAGTCGTCGATGGCCTTCTGCAGGTGCATGAGCATCTCGCCGCTGGCGTCGTAGGCGGCGTGCAGTTCGGCCGGGTTGCCGACGCGGGAGACGCCGCGCCAGGCACCGCCGTCGTAGGGCTTCATGAACAGCGGGTAGCCGATCCGCTGCGCGATCGCGTCGAGGTCGAAGGGCTGGTTGTACCTGGCCGCGGTGTACGCGTAACGGGCGTTGTCCACCGGGTTCTTGTACGGCACCAGCACGGTGTCCGGCACCTTGAGCCCCAGCCGCATCATCGCGCAGTAGGCCGCGTGCTTCTCCATCGACTGGAACGTGAACGGGCTGTTCAGCAGGTACACGTCGTCCATCAGCGCGACCTTCTTCAGCCATTCCCGCGGGACGTAGTACCAGTACGCGAGCCGGTCGATGACCAGGTGGTAGCGGGGCCGGTCACGCAGGCCGAACGGCTCGATGGTGATCCGCTCACAGTCGAACACGTGCCGGGTGCCGCCCGTGCCCGCGACCGGGCCGAGCCGGCGCAGGATCTCCTCGAACGCCCTCGGCCAGTCGTCCTCGGTGCCGAGCAGCAGCCCGATCAGGTGCGTGGTGTCTGTCAAGGGGGCCTCCGGTCGTCAGCAGAACCGCGGCATGTGATGGGCCACCTGGGCGCGCCAGGACGGCCAATCGTGGGGCACGTCGTGACCCCACAGGTCCAGTTCGTGCCGGATGCCCTTCTCGGCGAGCAGCGCGGCGAACTGCCTGGTGCTCGGCAGCGACCCCGTGGTGTCTTCCCACTGGCCCTGGCCGCACACCAGCAGCAGGCTGACGTGGCCGCGCAGCCAGTCGAGATGCCCGCCGTCCAGGTGCCCGACGTAGTCGAGGGGGTTGTTGAAGTACGCTTCGGTCCCCCGCTCGCCCCACCCGTTCCAGGACGCCGGGTCGTAGTTGCCGGACAGGCACATCGCGAGCGGGAACTTCTCGGCCCGTTTCAGCGCGAAATTGGCCGCGTGGAAGGCGCCCAGGCTGCATCCGAGGGTCATCACCTCGGCCGGCCCGCCGCAGTCCTGGTAGATCCACCCGATGACATCGTTAAGGATCCATGACTCATAACGGCCGTGCCGGCGCGCCCGCTCCTCGATGCCGATGCCGGAGTTGGACCAGGACGCCGCGTCGTAGCTGTTGACGCAGTAGACCTTCAGCCGCCCCGCGTCGATCAGGCCGGCCACGGCGCCGATCATGCCGTTGTTCTCGAAGTCCCATGCCCGGCCCTGCTCGGAGGGGAACGCGAGCACCGGGCGCCCCCAGTGGCCGTACCGGATGACGGTGCCCGCGCCACCGATGGCGTCCGACCACAGCTCGACCACCTCCCGGCTCATGGGCACACCTGTCCGAGCAGCCGCGTCAGCTGCGGATCGAACGCGTCGCGCCAGGCCGTGTAGTTGTGCATGTCGGGCACCTCGTGCAGCGTCGCCTGATAGCCGCCCGCGCGCAGGGCGCTGGCCATGAGCCGGTTGTTCGCGGCGTTCTCCTCGATCACGCCGCACGTGAGGGCCACCGGCACCCGCCGGGCCGGCAGCTTGCCGGCCTGCACGCCGGCGACGAACTGGACGATGCGCTGGTAGTAGGGGAACCGCCGCTCGTGGTCGTCGAAACGCGGGCAGAAGAAGCTCCCGGACTGCAGGAACAGCGCGTCGAACGCGTCCGGGTGGCGGCAGTGGGCGTGCAGCATCGCGAGCCCACCGAGGCTGGCGCCCATCCCGACCCGCACGGTGGTCGCGAATCGCCTGGTGAGCGCGGGGATCACCACGAACCGCAACGCGCGAGCGTAGCGGGTGTTGGCGGAGTACCAGCGGTCCCGCGGCCCCGGGGCGAGCAGGGCGGCCCGCAGCCGCGGCAGCCATTTCTCTTCCACGCCCACCGCCAGGTAGCGGGTGAGGCTGGCCAGCGCGTCGTACTCCGGCCCGTCGTGCGCCACGAGCAGCGGGAGCGGCTCATCGGTCCCGGCGCCGGACGGGGACCACGTGGTCACCGATATCGCACCGCCGAGCGGGGGGACGGGCAGGCCGAAGGCGTGCGTGCTGCCCGGCGCGGCCGGGGCGGTGAGCCAGCCGGGGGGCGCGTACGGGGGGAACTCAAGCACGCTCTTGCGCCCGAACGCGCCCGCGACCTCCCGCGGGTTACCCGGGTCCGTCACGATCTCGCTGCCGCCGCCGGGGTAGCGGAGCTCGAGCAGGTACTCCATCCGGCTCACCGGGGGCCGGTCAATGACCAGTTCCCACCCGTCGCCGTCGCGGCGGAAATCGAGCAGCTCGCCGGGGATGCGCACGTCCTGGCACAGCCGCACGCCCGCCAGCCGGTGCGCCGGATCGGGCACCCGGAAGGCCGCCGCGGCGTCGCCCGCCCCGGCGTCAGCTGCGCTTTCCATCGCCTAGGAGACTAGCTGCGCGGTAATGCCCGCACCGAGCACAAGGGCAGGCCTCGCTCGATGAGGTCGTGGGCCACGTGGCGCCACACATCGCGGCCCGTGCGCCTGATCGGCATGCCGAAGCTCTGGGCGTAGACCTCCAGCCGCGGCACCGCGGTGTCCAGCACGTCATAGCCGAGGCCCTCCAGCGCTTCCCGCGCGTCGGCGGTGGAGTGCGCCCGGGCAACGCAGCGGTTCAGCAGCACGGCCGAGCGGACGGGCCGGTCCCGGACCGCCCGGACCTCGGTGATCTCGTCCCGCACCGGCGTGGTCCGGTTGATCTCGATCGGGCTCGGCGCGCACGGGATCAGGATCTCGTCGGCGCACCGCAGTGCCGACTGGGCGATGCTGACGTGGTCCTCCAGCTGAGGCGCGTCGATGATCACCACGTCGTCGGCCTCGGCGATCTCGGGCACCCGGCGGTGCAGCTCGCGGGAGGGCAGGGCCACGATCCGGAACGGGAACGCCGCCAGCCGTGGCGCCAGCCGTGAGGACATGGCGGCGAGGTCGGCCCATTCCAGCGCGCTGCCCGACGGGTCCGCGTCCACCAGCAGCACCCGGTTCCCGGCCTGCGCGAAAACGTGTGCCAGCCAGACCGCCGATGTCGTCTTGCCCGTGCCCGGCTTGAGATTAGCCAGGGCGAGGGTCAGCCCCGTCATCCCGGCATTATCGCAGCGTATGCGGCATTACGATAGCGGCGGGGGCAGGATGGCACGCGGTACCCGGGCCAGAACGCAGGGTTAACGGACGGCGTACTCCCTGGGCCCAGGCTCCCCGGGTGCCGCGCTGGCCTCGCCCGTTCGCGGATGCGGCCCGCCGGGCCCCGCCATGGCGGCCGGGAATCTTCCCCGTATTGCAGTACGACAGTATCTACTGCATTACTGCAATCTGTCGGCCGCACGGCCTGCCCGGATACGCCGGGTGACAACGCGATCAATCCGTACTTTCGTGGGCATACTGCCGCCGTGACCAACCTTCTGCCCGAGCGGTCTGCGCCCGGCAGCCCGCCGGGTGACGAAGACCAGGAGGTCCTGCTCGCGATCGAGCGGCGCCTGCTGTGGCTGTCCACGGCGATCGTTCACCACGCCAACCGGGTGCGGCCGAACACCTCGGGACTCAAGGTCGGCGGGCATCAGGCCTCCAGCGCCTCGATGGTGTCGATCATGACGGCGCTCTGGTTCCGCCAGCTGCTGCCCGGCGACCAGGTGTCGGTGAAACCGCATGCCTCCCCCCTGCTGCACGCGATCAACTACCTGCTCGGCGAGCTGGACGAGGGGTACCTGACGACGCTGCGCGCCTTCGGCGGACTGCAGAGCTACCCGAGCCGGTCCAAGGACCCCGATCCGGTCAACTACTCCACCGGGTCGGTGGGCATCGGGGCCACCGCGCCGATCTGGGGAGCGCTGGCCCGCCGCTACCTGAACAGCCACGGCGACGACGTCGGCCAGGGCCGGCAATACTCGCTGGTCGGCGACGCTGAGCTCGACGAGGGCGCGTGCTGGGAGGCGATCCTCGACCCGGTCGTGGCGGAGCTGGGCGAGGTCGTATGGATCATCGACCTCAACCGGCAGTCGCTGGACCGGGTGGTCCCCAACATCGGCACCCCGCGGCTGCAGGGCATGTTCCAGGCCGCGGGCTGGCAGGTGCTCACCGTCAAGTACGGCCAGCCGCTGGCTGACCTGTTCACCCGGCCGGGCGGCGACGCGCTGCGCGGCCGGATCGAGGAGATGAGCAATCCCGAGTACCAGCGGCTGCTGCGATGTGCACCCGGCCAGCTGCGGGAGCGGCTGCCCGGCGGCGGACCCGGCGCCGGGGCCATCCAGCACCTGCTCGCGGACCTGCCGGACAGCGCGCTGCACGCCGCGATCCGCGGCCTGGGCGGGCACGATCTGACCGCCCTGGCCGCGGCGTTCGCCGAGATCGACGACGCCAGGCCGACGGTGATCTTCGCGTACACGGTCAAGGGATACGGCCTGCCCACCGAGGCGCACCCGCAGAACCACTCCTCGCTGCTGACCGACGGGCAGATGCGCGAACTGGCGGCGCGGCTTGGCGTCGACCCGGACCAGCCGTGGGCGCGGTTCCCGGCCGCCACCCCCGAAGCCAGGCTCTGCGCGGCGACCGCTGACCGGCTCCGCCGGCCGGCCCGGCCCGCCCGGCTCACGCCGGGCCAGGGGGCGGCCGCGGACATACCCGCCGACTTCGGCCACTCCCCGCACGGCACCACCACAACGCAGGCCGCGCTCGGCCGCGCCCTGCTCGACCTGAGCCGCCAGGCACCGGCGGCAGCCCGCCGGGTGGTGACGGTCAGCCCCGACGTCAGCTCGAGCACCAACCTCGGCGGATGGGTGAACAAGGCCGGTGTCTGGTCCCCGTCGGAGCGTGTCAACTGGTTCGCCGACGACCGGGAGACGATCCTGCACTGGCGGGAAAGCCCCGCCGGGCAGCACATCGAACTCGGCATCGCCGAAACCAACCTGGTCGGCCTGCTGGGTGAGCTCGGCGCCACCTGGAGCCGGTGGGGCCGACCGCTGCTGCCGATCGGCGTCCTCTACGACCCCTTCGTCGGGCGCGCGCTCGAACCATGGTCGTTCGGCATCTACGCCGGGGGGCAATCCATCCTGGTCGGCACCCCGTCCGGGGTGAGCCTCGCTCCCGAAGGCGGCGCACACCAGTCGATCACCACCCCGTCGATCGGCCTGGAACAGCCCGGCTGCGTCAGCTATGAGCCCGCTTTCGCCGTCGACGCCGAATGGTGCCTGCTGGCCAGCCTGGCCAGGCTTGGCCGGCCCGATGGCGGATCGGCCTACCTGCGGCTCGCCACCCGGCCCGTCGACCAGGCACTGGCCGACGTGCCCGCCGATCCGGCCGGCCGCGAGCTACGGCGCCGGCAGGTGGTGGCCGGCGCGTACCCGATCCGGCGGCACGCCCGGCCGCAGCTGACCATCGCCGGCGTGGGCGCGGTCATGACCGAGGCCCTGGCCGCCGCCGGCCGGCTGGATGAGGCCGGCATCGGCGCCGACGTCATCTGCGTGACCAGCCCGGGCCTGCTCTTCCGCGCCCTGCAGGCCCGGCGGGGGCTGCTCGACGCGCCGGACTGGATACTCGGCCAGGCGTTCCCGCCCAGCCGGGCCACCCCGCTGGTCACCGTGCTCGACGGGCACCCGCACACGCTGGCCTTCCTCGCCGGGGTCAACCAGGTCCCCGCCACCCATCTGGGCGTCTCGCGCTTCGGCCAGTCCGGGGCCCTGGACGAGGTCTACCGCTATCACGGCCTGGACACCGACAGCCTCATCCGCGCCGCCCTCGGCCTGTCCGGCTCTTCCTGACGCCGGCGA
This sequence comes from uncultured Actinomycetes bacterium, assembly GCA_963741615.1. Classification (GTDB taxonomy): domain Bacteria; phylum Actinomycetota; class Actinomycetes; order Streptosporangiales; family Streptosporangiaceae; genus UBA9676. The sequence goes on along the minus strand of CAVUIU010000007.1, from coordinate 193,181 downwards.
CGTCACCGGCGCCGGCGTCAGCAGGATCCGCTGCCGGGTCACCGCCTCGATCCGCGCACGGGAGTAGAGCAGCGGGAAGCTCTCGTCCCGCGCCCACGCCGCGAACAGGTCCGCGTAGTGGGCGGCACCGGGCTCTCCCGACTGCCCGGGGGAGTTCATCGCCAGCGAGTTGTCCCAGCCGCCGACGTCCAGCACCATCCTCAGCGTGGCGCCAAGGGTCTGCCGGAAACCGGTGCCGCCGTAGGCGGTGTTACCCACGGTGTCGCCGGCGCCCCCGCGCGGCAGCGGGTCCAGCCGGCCACCGGCGGCCGCCGGCACGGCGGGGTGTTCCAGTTCCGCCCGGTGCAACGCGCCCCATTCCCACGCATCGGCGTCCGGCCCGAGCGCACCTTCCAGGTGGCGCATGGCGGCGGCCAGGCTGGTTTCCACGGTCGCGTCCAGCCGCCGTGAGGTGCCCGGTGACCTGCGCGCGCGCTCGATGAGCGCAAGGTCGATGCGGGCGTCTCCGGCCGCGTCCGCGTCGTCGGCCAGCATCTCCAGCGCTCTGTCCAGCTTGCCCTTCGGGACATGCCCGCGCAGCGCGCCCGCGAACAGGGCCGGGCGCAGGTACGAGCGGAACCAGACCTCGAACAGGGCGGCGGCCGCGGAGCGGCTGTCCATCCGGCAGTCCCACCCGGCCAGCATGGCCAGGGCGCGGGCGGCCCGCGGGTCGGCGCACCGCAGTCCGTGCAACTGCTCTTTCAGGCCGCGGGCCGGGAGCGAGAGGTAATCGTTCTGCAGCGCGGCCGAGTCCTGGAGGGTGAGGGGCCGCCGCGCGCTGAGCGCCTCACGGATCCGCCGGTACCGGAACGGCGGCTCCCATTCGAAGCAGAGATGGACCCCATCCACCTGGCCGGCGGTCACGTTGCGCTGGTTGGCGGTGGCCAGCCAGCCGCGCTCCGGGTTGGCCTCGGTGGGCAGGTCGGCCGGGGTGAGGAACCCGTCCCATTCGTAGCGGCCGTCGCCGGGGACGGGCAGCAGGCCATCCCAGTTGCGGCGGACCGGGACAAGCGCGGCCGGCTGCCAGCCGATGTTGCCGTCCACGTCCGCGTAGACCAGGTTCTCGCCCGGGGCCCCCCAGCCGCGCGCCGCCGCCCGGAACTCGCTCCAGCCGCCCGCCTGCATGAGGCCGACGCTGGCCAGGTAGGGCGCCATGCCGGGCTGCAGCCAGGCGGCCCTGACGCTGAACGCGGCCAGGCCTGGCCACCTCGTGCACCACCGGCCCGTGCCGGGTGAACTTGAGCTCGACCTCGACCGGTTCCCCGCCCCGGACGGCGACCGTCTCGGTGCTCACCTCCATCGGCTCCCAGCCGCCCCCGTACCGGTAACGGGAGCCGCCTGGCACGTCCGTCTCGTAGAGGTAAAGATCCTCCTGGTCCACCGGGAGAATCGTGAAGCCGAAAGCCAGCCGCCCGTTGTGGCCGATGGAAATGCCGGGCAGCACCGGCTCCCCGCCACCGATGACGTTCAGGCCGGGGCAGACCAGGTGGGCGAGGTAGCGCAGCGACGGGACGGTGACGGCCCGGTGCGGATCGTTGGCCAGGATCGGGCGCCCGGTAGCGGTGCGCCGCCCGGAGATGGCCCAGTTGTTGCTGCCGCCGGCGGCCGCCGGGCCCTGGTGGAACATCTCGGCCGGGGTGGTGGCCAGGTCGTAGTCACCCAGGACATCCGCGGTGATCAGCGACAGGTCCAGCCCGTCGGGTATGACCAGCCCGGTGTCCGGTTCCAGCAGCACCCGCAGGGCTTCAGCCTCGGGCCCGAACTCGTGCAGGATCATCGCCCGCGCCACCTCGCTGTGGATGTTGCGGTGAAAGCCGTGGCTGCGGATCCGCAGCACGTCCTGCGGCTGCCAGGCCGCCGGCCGGTAGCCGAGAGCGCGGAACTCGGCCGGCAGCAGTTCGGGCACCTCCTCCGTCAGCCGCACATACTCGTTGATCCCCGCGACGAACGGGGGGATGACGGGCGCCAGGTCGCAGCCGTAGGCCGCCCATTCGGCGTCCATCGGCCCCCGGTACAGGAACAGGCGGGCGGCGCGGTCGCGCGCGACATAGCCGGGTCCCAGCGCCTCGGACAGCAGGCCCAGTCCCTTGCGACGCCACAGGTCCATCTGCCAGAGGCGGTCACGGGCCGCGTTGAACCCCTGGGCGAAGAAGGCATCCTCCCGGCAGCCCGCGTAGATATGAGGCACGCCCCACGGGTCGAGCAGGATCTCCGCCGGGCCGCGCAGGAACCGCACGGAATGGTGCTCCATCAGCTGCCCTGCCCGGGAGAATCGTGCGTCACGGCCACCAGACCTCAGAACCCCGGATCGTCTCCCGGGCGCTCCGGAGGCTCTTGCCCAGGCCCCCATGGCCACGACGAGGGCCCGGAAGGCCGCAGCTCCTCAGTAGGCCCGGACGGCCCCCGCGGAGACCCCGCCGGCTCCGGCGACCCCGGCGACCCCGGCGGCCCCGGCGGCGTGGGCGGCGGGGGCGGCGGGGGCGGCGGCGCGGGCTTGTTCGGGAAGATCAGAGCGAGTATCTCCTGGTACATCTGCGCCGGGTAAGGCACGAACTCGACGCGGCTCAGCGCCTGGTCCTGCCCGGCGGACTCGACGATGAAGGTGCCGTATCCGAACATGCGGCCGAAGGTGGTCTGATGCAGCCTCAGGTCGGTTACCTTCGCGAGCGGCATCATCCCGACATCGGTGTCAATCAGGCTGGTGATCAGCATCAGCCGGTTCTCGGTGACGACGAAGTACCTCCGCCACCAGGTGAAGATCTTCCAGCCCTCCCAGAGGAACAGCACGCCCCACAGGATCCAGATGATCGCCACGAGCCCGCTACTGGCGGAAGTGGCGGCCCCGGTCACGAAGCCCGCGACGATGAGGCCAGCCAGGATCAGGATTGCCGCCCGGATGATGGCTATCGGATGCATCCGCACGGAGGTGACGATTCGCTCGCTCGGCATGAGGTACTCGGCGACTATCCGGGGGGGCAGGTCGGGGACATAGACAACGCTGGCGGGCGGTCGTCGGATACTGGCATACCACCGGGACACAACTTCACGATAACCAAGCAGCGGGTAGCTGGCTATTCACAGAGTTCCGGTAATTCCCCTTAAGTGTTCGCCGGCACCAACCTCCGCGCCTGCGCCGCGGCCGGTACCACACCGGCCGGCGGCCAGGCGACGCCCCGCAACGGACCGCCCTGTGCCCAGACGGCACCCTGGCAGTCCGGAACCCAGATCGCCGAATGCGATCCGCGCGGCTTACCTGGCCATAGCGCCCAAACTTGATATGCATGACACGGCGCGGCGGATGCGGGATTTGGCTCTTTCACACCAGTAGGGATCAGGGGGGTGCTGGCATGCCGGGTTCGGGGATCATCGACCTGGCCATAGGGCTGGCGTTTGTTTTCGGGGTGACGGCCGCCCTCAGCTCTGTGATCACCGAGCTGATCGCACGCTACCTCGGGCTGCGCGGGGCGTACTTGCTCCGCGGCCTCCGTGAGCTCCTCGACGGCGCCGGGACGACAACGGTCCTGAGCGAGGCGCAGGACGACTACCAGACCATGAAGGACCTCATGGGGCACAGGCCACCGCCGCCCGTCGCGACCGCCCGCCGGGCGCCGGCCGCGCGCGCGGCGGCAGCGGGCCAGCCACCGGCACCAGCACCGCAGCCCGGGCCTGGCCCGCAGCCTGGAGCAGCCCCGCAGCCCGGAGCAGTCCCGCAGTCAGCGACCGGCGCGCTCCTGGGCAGCCCGATCTTGCGGAGTCAGGGGATGACCGGCCAGATCTCCACCCGGAATCTGATCATGCGGCCAGCGGCGCCAGCGGGCCGGCCAGCGGCGCCAGCAGGTCAGCCGGAGCCGGCGGCTCGAGCGGCGCGGCTGGAGACAAGCGAGGGAAAGCGCCCGTGGGGCGCCTGCCGGAGCCTGCCCGCCTACATCTCCGCCCGGTCGTTCAGCGAGGCGATCATGGACCTGGTCGTGCCCGATGCGGCGGGGCTGACGACCATGAACAGCGTCTCGCACTACGTCAGCGAGCTACCCGATTCGATGCCGACGCTCAAGACGTCCCTGCAGGCCCTGGTCACGAACGCCGGCGACGACGTCGCCTCGTTCCGCACCTCGGTTGAGAACTGGTATGACGACCACATGGACCGCGTATCCGGCTGGTACAAACGGCATGTCGCCAAGATCACGATCGTGGTTGGCGCGATCCTGGTCCTGCTGCTCAATATCAACACGCTCACCATCGGGCGGACGCTGTACAACGACAGCGTCGTCCGCACGGCCGTGAGCAGCGTGGCGGCGAAGGCCCCCTGTCCCGCAGGTCAGAGCCAGCAGACGTGCCTGGTCAATCTCCAGGCGCAACTGTCGGCTGCGGCACAGGTCGGCCTGCCGATCGGATGGGCGACGGTGCCCGGCTGCGCCGCCCCGAAAACGTCATGCAACTGGCTGGACCAGCGGGGGATCTTCAGCCGCCACGGCGGCTCCGGCTGGCAGGTCGTGCTCGTCCTGATCGGCTTCCTGATCACGATCACGGCGCTCACGCCCGGCGCCCGGTTCTGGTTTGATCTCCTCGGCAGGCTCGGCAGCCTCCGTTCGACCGGCCCGAAGCCCGCCCTGCCCGCAAGCTGACCCGGTGACCGACGGACAATAGCCCCGGGGAGGAGCAATGATTACTCGCCATGTGAGCACCGAGCTGTCCGGGCCCGGGACAACATGACGTCCGCGGGAGCAGGCCAGCCGGCGGGCTCCGCCCCGGCGGCTGCGGGCACGAACAAGCCGCCCGTGCAGCGGCCCGTCGTGAGCCCCCTGCTGACCGGTGGTCCCGGGGTAGACGCCGCGACGCGGGAAAAGCTCCTTTACAGCATCGGCGGGCGGCAGGCCGTTCTGGTCGAGCTCAACCTGTTGACCGGCGCGAGCGCAGATGATATCCGCGACCAATTCAGGAACGTTTTCCACGCCGCCTTCGGGCATGAATCCGGGCAGCCGCCCGAGCCCCTGCCGATTTCCGCGCATTACATGCGGTGCCTGCTCACGCAAGCGGAGGTCACCGCGCTGGCCGAGCAGGATGCCGCTCCCCGGGCGGGCTCGTCGCCGTCTGGCCGCACCATCTACCGGATCTGGCCCGACTACCGCGTCCAAGCCCACATCGACCGCTCGGCGACCACCATCAAGGCTGACGCCGCGACCCGCACGTACGGGACGTCCGGGGTCGGCATCGTCTGGGCGGTCATCGACTCCGGCATCGACTCCGATCATCCGCACTTCGCGGGGGGGACCGTCACCGACCCGGCGGTGTCACGCCTGCACCGCGACTTCACCGGCCTGCTCACCGCGGATGGCACGGTGAACAGCGACCCGGCGGCCGCCCTGGCCGACCCTTTCGGGCATGGCACCCACGTGGCCGGCATCATCGCCGGCGCCGCGCCCGCCGACCCGGGCAAGGTTCTCATCGCGGCGAACGAGCCTTCCAGCGACGACCTGCCGTCGTGGGTCAACCGGACCGTTGAGCCCGGGCGGACCCTCAGCGGGATCGCGCCCAAGGCCCGCCTGGTCAGCCTCAAGGTGCTCGACGCCGCCGGCAACACGGTCACCAGCGCGGTCATCGCCGCGCTCGCCCAGATCCGGGCCTTCAACGCCGACGGCCGCCAGCTGCTCATCCACGGGGTGAACCTGTCCATCGGCTGCGACTGGTTCCCCGACGAGTTCGCCGCCGGGCAGAGCCCGCTCTGCCGCGAGCTGGACCAGCTCGTGGGAACCGGGGTGGTGGCGGTCGTCTCGGCCGGCAACAGCGGCGCCGGCGGGACCCTCACCGGCGGGAGCAGCGACGTGCATGGCAGGCTGTCCACGATCACGGACCCCGGCAATGCCATTCACGCGATCACCGTCGGCTCGACGCACCGCTACCAGCCGCACACCTACGGCGTGACGTACACCTCGTCCAAGGGCCCCACCCTGGACGGGAGGCTGAAGCCTGATCTGATCGCGCCGGGAGAGCGCATCACCTCGGCGGGCACCGGCGCGCTCATCGCCGGCATCGGGCCGCTGCAGAGCAATGACCCGGGGATCGCACGCTACGTGGAGGACAGCGGCACCTCCATGGCCGCGCCGCATGTCTCTGGTGCGATCGCGGCATTCCTGTCGGTCAGGGACGAATACATCGGCCAGCCCGATGTGGTGAAACAGCTGTTCATGAGCAACGCGACGTCGCTGGGCCGGCACGAGTTCTTCCAGGGAGCCGGCCTGCTCGACCTGATGCGCGTCCTGTCCAACGTCTGATCACTCACCACCGGGAAGGGCGACATGGCCACTCAGATCGCGGGCCTGAACTACTACGAGCTTGACTTCAACGCCGACGGGACACTGAGCTCCGACGGCGGGCTGCCCGCGGCCATCCAGGCCGGCGGCATCCAGGACGTGTTCATGCTGTCGCACGGCTGGAACGACGGCGTCGACTCGGCCCGCTCCCTCTACCAGCAGATGTTCACGCTGCTGGCCGGGATGATCCCCGGCAGGCTCAGCACGAGCATCGCGGTCGGCATCATCTGGCCATCGCTGCTGTTCCCCGAGGACGACCCGGCCACGGGCCAGCCCATCCCGTTGACGGGCCAGCAACTGGCCGCGGCGCTGGCGCCGGCGTTCCCGGCGCAGCAGCAGAACGTCGCGACGCTCGGCCAGCTGCTGGACCAGCAGCCGCAGGACCCGGCCAAGCTGCAGCAGTTCCATTCGCTGGCGTCCGGCCTGGTCACCTCTCCCCCGCTCGCGCCCGAGGACGCCGGCCAGCAGGCAAGCATCACCGGCGACACCGCGGCCGTGTTCGGCCACGCGGCCGCCATGTCGAAAACGCCCACGACCAGCGCCCAGGGCATCCCGAATCCGTTTACCAGCCTCTGGAACGGTGCCAAAGAAGTACTGCGAAGCATGTCCTACTACGAGATGAAGAACCGGGCCGGCGTCATCGGCCGCACCGGCCTCGGGCCCATGATCGGGAAACTCGCCGCCGCCGACCCCGGGATCCGGGTCCACCTGATGGGGCACAGCTTCGGCGCCCGGCTCGTCGCCTACTCGGTCTCCGGCCTGCCGCCGGCCGCGACCGGCGCGAACAGCCCGGTCAAGACCCTGATGCTGATTCAGGGCGCGTTCTCCCATTTCGCGTTCGCGGACCCGATTCCGGATAGCGCCATCAGCGGCCCGGGCGCGCTCGCGGCCTTCACCGGCAATGTCAACGGCCCGCTGCTGGCCACGTTCAGCGCCGCGGACCGGGCCGTCGGCTGGTGGTACCCGGCCGCCAGCATGCTGGCGCACCAGGACGCCGAATCCGTCACAGACCTCACCTATCAATGGGGCGGCATGGGCCACGACGGCTACCAGCAGTCACCGGCCGGGCTGACGGTCCCGCTGGCGGCGCAGGGCACCGGTTACGGCTTCCAGCCGGGCTTGTTCTACCTGCTCGACGCCAACGCCGTCATCTGCGCCGATCAGTCGCCCGTGAGCGGCGCCCACAGCGACATCCGGCACGCCCAGGTGGTCTGGCCGATCGTCGACGCCTCCCGCTGACCCGCCGGGCCGCGCCGGCGCTCAGCGGCGGGCGGCGCTCAGCGGCGGGCGGCGAGAACCTCGTCGAGGGTCTCGAGCAGCAGGTCGGCGTGCTCGGCCCGGAAGACGAGGGGAGGCCGGATCTTCAGCACGTTGCCGGCCGGGCCGGTGGTGCTGAGCAGGATCCCCCGCTCACGCATGGCCTCGGTGACCCGGTGGGCGTGCCCGGCGGCGGGCGCGCGGGTCTGCCGGTCGTCGACAAGCTCGACGCCGAGCAGGAGGCCTTCGCCCCGGACGTCCCCGATGAGGGGATGGCGCTGCGCGAGCGTCATCAGGCCCTGACGGAGATAGGAGCCGGCCTCGGCGGCGCTCGCCACCAGGCCCTCGTCCTCGATGACGGCCAGCACGGCGAGCGCGGCCGCGCAGGCGACCGGGTTGCCGCCGAACGTGCTGAACAGCTCGACTTCCCCGGGAACGGCGTCGAGCAGCCCGGGCCTGGCCACGAGGGCGGCGACCGGGAAGCCGTTGCCCATCGGCTTTCCCATCACCACCATGTCGGGCTCGATCGCCGCGGCCTGGAAGCTCCACAGGTGAGTCCCGGACCGGCCGTGACCGGCCTGGACCTCGTCGGCTATCAGCAGGCCCCCCAGCGCCCGCACCCGCCGTGCCGCTTCGGCCAGGTAGGCGGGCGGGGGCGCGAGGATGCCGTCGGCGGTGAAGCCCGGGTCCAGATAGACCGCGGCCAGGCCGCGGTCGCCGAGCGCGCGGGCGGCGGCGTCGATGTGGGCGGCGTACCGCTGCGCCCACCCATCCTGTTCCCGCCGGTAGAGGCCGCGGTACCCGTCGGGGCCGGGGATGGTGGCGACGTGGGCGGGCCGCTCCCCGCTGGCCCATTCCTCGGGGGAAAAGGCGTGGGTGGCTTCGGTCAGCCCGTGGTAGGCGTGGGCGGACACGACCGCGCCGGCCCGCCCGGTGGCCGCGCGGGCGATCCGCCAGGCGAGGTCGTTGGCCTCGCTGCCGGAGTTCACGACCAGCACGGCGCCGAGCCCGGGCGGCAGGGTGGCGGTGAGCCGTTCGGCGAGTTCGACGATCGCCTCGTGCAGGTAGCGGCTGTGCGTGGCCAGCAGCCGCTGCTGCTCCGCCACCGCCCGCGCCACCCGGGGATGGCTGTGGCCGACCACCGGCACGTTGTTGTAGCAGTCGAGGTACCGCCGGTCGTCGGCGTCGAACAGCCAGACACCCTCGCCGCGGACCAGGTGCACCGGGTGGTCGTAGAACAGCGGCGACCGGGGCAGCGCCGCCCGCCGGCGCTCCAGCAGACCGCGGGTGGCGGACCGGCGGTAGGGAAGCCCACGGCAGGCCTCGCGGAAGCGCCGGCCGACAGCATCGATCCCGGCGGCCTCGATGGCATCGAGGAAGGCGCGGGCTCCGGGCTCGCCGCTCGCGCTGTACGCGGCGTTGTCCGGGTAGAGCCCCAGCCGCCAGGCGGTGACCGTGACCTCCGTGGCGAGCCTGGCCGCGACCAGGTCCGCGAGGAGCCCGGCCTCCTCGTCCTCCAGCGGCGTCACCGAGACGTAGCCGCCGATCATGGCGTCGGCCGCCTCGATGGCGTCAGCGCGGCCGTGGAGCACGTCCGCGACGGCGACGGCCAGGTCGCAGACCAGCGCCGCATGGGTCATGTCCCCGAAGTCCACGATCCCGCTGACCCGCAGGCGGTCGTCGTACAGCACGTTGTCCAGGCTCATGTCGGCGTGGATCACCTGTGCCCGCAGCCCGGGCAGCACCGGGGCGACCCGGGTCTCGAACCGTTCCAGCACCCGTGCCACCTGGGCCTTGCGCGTGCCGTCGGGAAGATGGGTGAGCAGCGGGCGGAGTTTGGGCAGGTGGGTGAGGTCCCACAGGATCTCGTAGTCGGCCGCGGGATGGAAGAAACCCCGCAGCGCCCGCCCCAGCCGGGCGGTGACCTGCCCGTGGGACCGGACCGCCGCGGTGGTGAGCGCGGTATTGGCGGTCACCCGGCCGGGGAGGAAGGTGAACAGCCGCGCCGGGTAGGCCCGGCCGTCGGGCCCGGGAACCTCGACCCAGGGTTCCCCGGCCGTGCCCGGCAACCCGCGCATCACCGGCAGGCCCGGGTCCACCTGCTCGATGTGGTGGAGAGCGGCGTTCTGCATCTCCATGATGGAACGGTCATCGGCCGGGTTCGAGATCTTGAACAGGAAGCGCCGGCCGTCCGCCGTGTCCACCCGGAAGTTCTGGTCCCGCTCGCCCGCGAGGGGAGTGAGGGACGATTCCATCCCGAAGCGGTCCCGCAGGATCTGCCTGGCCGCCTCCTCACCGAAGGCAGGCGGCGTGCTCGCCAGCGGGTCAAGACGCTTCACCATAGGCCCGAAGGCTATCCTGCGGCTCACCGGCCAGCTACCGCCCCTGGCGCCCCGGGACCTGACGGCGAGCCGGGCCGCCGCCGCCAGATCCAGCGCTGGGTGCTGAGGCCGCCGGCGCCGACCACGATGAGCAGGAACACGTTCAGCAGCAACTGCAGCAGTGAGCCGCGAGCTTCGCGCCAGCTGCCGAAGGCGGCCGAGACCCCGACCGCGGCGGCGGCGGGGATGGTGGTGACCGAGATGAACACCCCGATGAGCGCGTTGGCCCTGGATTCGGTCAGCGACACCACGCCCACCATCCCGGCCAGCACGGCGACGATGACGGAGAACGCATCAGGGCTGTTGATGAGGTCGGAGACCGGCCGGACGCCCGCCAGGAACTCGGCCGGCGCCTTGCCCGATCCCCGGACGGCCAGGCCGAACAGGTAGGTCACCACGATCGCGGCCAGGAACCCCCACAGCAGCGCGAGCAGCCCGTCGCGGACCGCGCGGCGATCCCGCCTGCTGACGCCGAGCGCCACCGAGATGATCGCGTTGTACTCGGGCCCGACCACCATGGCACCCACGATGAGGATCTCGGAGTTGGTGAGCAGGCCCACGGCGCCGATCAGCCCGGCGATGGCCAGCAGGACGTAGAAGCTCGGGGCATAGGCCCCACCCGACCGGATGACCGCCTGCACCATCTCCCAGATGGGGGCGATCTCGTGCCGGAGCGCGCCGCCGTCGCCGGCCGGGGCGTCCGGGCTGGTGAGCGCGGCGTCCACCCGTTCCACGGTGATCGAGCCGTCGCGGTCGAGGCCGAGGTCACGCAGGCCGCGGAAAAGGGGATTGGCGGCATCGTCGCGGATGTCGAAATGGACCGCGTCACCTGCCGGGCGCCGGGCAGCCCCCGGCAGTACCACGAGATTCTGAACGCCGGGCGCCGCGGTCAGCCACTCGACCAGCGGCTTCGCGAGTTCTGCCGGGCTGACCACGCGGACGTGCAGCATAACCGCATTCTCGGCGCCCGGCCCTGCTGCTGCGTCATCCGTTCCGGGTGAGGCAGCGCTCTGGGACACTCACATCTGGATGCGCTTGTTCCCCGGGTCATACATCGGGCGCAGGGAAGCGACGGCCGGGTAGACCGAGGTCCCGATCTGCACCGTCCACTCGCCGGCGTCCAGGTAGGCCTGGTTGATCGGCTCGCCGGCGTCGATCATCGCCAGCCCCACCGCACCGCCCAGCGTGAACCCATAGGACGCAGAACGGATGTACCCGGCGGGCCTGCCATCCCGGCGGACCACCTCCGCGTGGAACATGAGCGGCTCCGGGTCGGTCACCAGCACCTGTACCAGCCGGCGCCGCAGCGGCCCGCGCGCCTTCTGCGCGAGCACGGCGTCGCGGCCGATGAAGCCGCCCGGCTTGTCCAGCGCGACCGCGAAGCCGAGTCCCGCCTCCAGTACCGTGTCGGTGTTGTCGATGTCGTGACCGTAGTCGCGGTAGCCCTTCTCCATCCGCAGGCTGCCCAGCGCCTTGAGGCCCGCGTGCCGCAGGCCCACCGCCCGGCCTGCCTCGGCCAGCCGATCGTAGACGTGCAGTGCCTGCTCGGCCGGGATGTACAGCTCGTAGCCGAGCTCGCCCAGGTAGGTGATCCGGATGCAGAGCACCCGGGCGAACCCGACGGCGATCTCGGCGGCCGCGCGGAAGCCGAACCCCTCGTTGGATATGTCCGCGTCGGTGACCGCCGCCAGCAGTTCCCGCGACCGCGGGCCCTGGACGTTGATCTGCGCGTAGCCCGACGTCACGTCGGTGACGAAGGCGTGCGCGTCGCCGATGTGACGGCGCAGCCAGGTTTCCGCGTGCCGGTGGGCGGTGTCGGAGGCGACTACCCAGAACCGGTCGTCGCCGAGCTTGGTCACCGTCAGGTCGGCTTCCAGCGTGCCGCCGGGGTTGAGCCACTGGGTGTAGGTGATCCGGCCGGGCTCGCCGTTGACCTCGTTGGCGGAGATCTGGTCCAGCACCCGCCCGGCGTCGCGGCCCTGCACGTCGAACTTGGCCATGAAGGCCATGTCCATCAGGATCACGCCGGTGCGCGCCGCGTGATGCTCGGCCTCCCAGTAGCCGAACCAGTCCGGCCGCCCCCAGGACAGCCGGCCGGCCTGAGGCTCGGCGCTACCGGCGCCCTCGGGGGCGTACCAGTCGGGGCCCTCCCAGCCGCTGACGTCCTTGAAGTAGGCCCGCTGCGCCGCCAGCCGCTGGTGGACCGGCGACACCTTCGCGCCGCGTGCGGTCCGCATCGACCGGCCCGGGTAGTGGGTCTCGTACACCAGGCCCAGCGACTCGACCGTGCGGGTCGCCCGGTACTCGGGATTGGCCTGGTAGCGGTGCAGCCGGTCGATGTTCATGCCGGTCACGTTGACGTCGGGCCGGCCGTCGGCGATCCACTGCGCGATCACCCGGCCGATCCCGCCGCCGGTCAGGATGCCGATCGAGTTCAGCCCGGCGGCCACGAAGTAGTTCCTCAGCTCCGGCGCCTCACCGACGATCGGCAGCAGGTCCGGGGTGAAGCTCTCCGGCCCGCAGAACAGCTTCTTGATGCCGGTCTCCGCCACCACCGGCACCCGGGACATGGTGCGCTCCAGGTACGGCCCCATCCGGTCCCAGTCCGGGGAGATCTCGCCAAACGAAAAGTCCGCCGGAACCCCCGCTACCTGCCACGGCGCGCAGACCGGCTCGAACATGCCGAGCATCAGCCCGCCGCCCTCCTCCCGGTAGTAGCCGTAGTTGGCGGGGTCCTCCAGCACCGGCCAGTCCCCGCCGACCTCCTCGATCGGCTCGGTCAGCAGGTAGTAGTGCTCGGCGGCCTGCAGCGGGATGGTCACCCCGGCGAGCTCGCCGAGCTCACGCGCCCACATCCCGGCGCAGTTGACGACGTATTCGGCCTCGATGTCGCCGCGCGGGGTGCGGACACCGGCCACAGCACCGCCGTTGTGCATGAAGCCGGTGACCGGGACGCTCTCGATGATCCGCGCGCCCTTCATCCGGGCGCCCCTGGCCAGCGACATCGTCACGTTGACCGGATTGACCCGGCCGTCGGCGGGGATGTAGAAGCCGGCCAGCACGTCGTCGGTCCGCGCCAGCGGCCACAGCTCGGCGACCTCGCGCGATGAGATCTCATGCACCTCCACGCCGCACAGCCGGTTGAACGCGGCGACCCGCCGGTACTCCTCCAGTCGCCCCGGCTCGATGGCCAGCTCGATCAGCCCGCACTGCTTCAGGCCGGTCGCGAGCCCGGTCTCCGCCTCCAGCCGCGCGTACAGGTCCCGGGTGTAGATCCGCAGCTCGGTCGAGGTCTGCGAGGTGGAGCCGAAGGTCGCCATGAGCCCGGCCGCGTGCCAGGTGGTGCCCGAGGTCAGCCGCTCCCGCTCCAGCAGCACCACGTCGCTGACCCCGAGGTGAGCGAGGTGATAGGCGACCGAGGTCCCGATGATGCCGCCGCCGATGACGACGACGCGGGCGCGGTCGGGGATGGCGGCGGTGCCAGGGGTGGTCATACGGCGCAGGTTCCGATCGGTGCGGGGGTCCTCGTGGCGGCGTCCCCGGCCGGGCGGGACGCCGCTGCACGAGCATAAGCCCAGACCAGACCGGCCCACAGGGCCCCGCCGGTCACCACGGCCCGGGCGGGCCGTCAGCGGGCACCGCACCCTGGCCCTGCGCGAAGGCCAAGGCCGTGACCTGCTCCCGGCGGCGTTCATCCATCAGGTCGGCCCCCATCGCCGCGCCGGCCCCGGCGTCGGGCTGGACGATCGTGACCTTCGCACCGCGTCTGCGCGCACCGGCGGCCTCGACCGCGGTAGCCACCTGCCAGCCACGCGCGAGCGCGCGGGCGCCGGACGCGGGCCCCACCGCAAGCGCCGCGGTGGGCACGAGGCAGAGCATGCGGGAGCCCGCTCTCACCGGGGCGACGTCCAGGTTGGTCGGGCTCCAGACGCCGCCGTCAACGTAGTCCCGGCTCCCGATCCGCACCGGACGGAAGAGCCCCGGCACCGCGCACGAGGCAGCGACCGCGTCGGCGACCTCGGCGTCCGGCCCGCCCGCGGCACCGAACACGACCCGGTTCCCGCCCCGCAGGTCCACCGCCACCACCCGGAGGCGGCCATCGAAGCGGGGGCCGAGCTCGGCGATCCGCGCCCGCAGCCCATCGAGCGGCAGGTGGCCCGGCGGCAGCCGGGCAAGGAGTGCGGCACGCGCGAACGCCCGGCCAGGACGGGCCGCGCGCAGCGCGGCGTCCGCGACGGGCAGAGCGGCCGCGAGCGGAAGCCGGCCGAACCGCCCAGGCGGTGGGCGCACCGCGCCAGCACTCACCGGACCCGCTGGTGCCGGCCCCGCCAGGCGAGCCGAGCCTGCCGGGCCTGCCGGGCCTGCCGGGCCGGCGGACTCGCCCGGGCGCCTGGGCGGCACACCGGCCGCCAGCCTGGCGGCGACGACCGAGCCCGCGGAGGTGCCGACGAAGAACCCGGCCTGCCGGAAGTTGACGCCGCTCCGCTGCGCCACGCCCGCCAGGAAGCCTGACATCCACGCTTCCCCGAGGACTCCCCCCACACCCAGCACGAGCACATCGGGTGGCTGGGGCGCCTTCACGCCTGCCGAGTGTAATTGCCGCCCGGCCTGGGCCCGCCCGCCGGCTTCCGGCAGGACCTATGGCCCGTCGCGGCCGGCTTCCGGCGGGACCTACGGCTCTACCGCCGCCACGCCAGGGTGGTAGTCCGGCATTAAGGGACAGATCTCCCGAAACCTTCATCAAGGGGGCAGTGACCATGGCTATGCGGAGCACAACTCATGACGAGCCAGTCCGGCTCGTCCACTCAGCCGAAGAACCGGCTACCGGACCGCTGGCCGGGGACCCCGGCATCCTGGGGCTCCCGAGCTTCATCGTGGGCGCGGTGGCGCTGGGCCTGGTTCTCATCGGCTTCGTGCCAGCCGGGACGGTTGGCGCATCCCTGCCGATCATCCTCGCGGCCACGGCGACGGGGCTGTTCCTGGCGACGATCTGGGCCGCGGTCATCGGCCAGAGCGCGGCGGCCGGGATCTACGGCATCTTCGCCGGCTTCTACCTCAGCTACGGCGTGCTCGGGCTCGGGCTGATCCACAACTGGTTCGGGATCACCCCAGCCGCGATAGTCGGCACCCAGAAGCTGTTCCTGATCAGCTGGCTGGTCGTCGTCACGATGCTCATCCTGGCGACGCTGCGGCTGCCGATGGTCTTCACGGCGATCTTCGCCCTCGTCGACGTCGCGCTGCTGCTGAGCCTGCTGGGGCTCATCCAGAACTCGGCGAGCCTGACCAAGGCCGCCGGGTGGGTCGTGATGGCATTCTCCGCGCTGGGTGTGTACCTCTTCTTCGGTGCGGCGTCCCACGACACCGGGGGCAAGGAGTTCTCGCCGGGTAGGCCGGTCCTGCACACGTAAGGACCGCCGGGGGAATGCCGCAGCGCACCCACCGTCAAGATCAGCAATTGGAGAACGGGCAAGACAGCCGGGCCGGCGCGAAGGGGGGAGCGTCGGCCCGGCTCTCTGCGCGCTCCGGCCGCAGGATGTGCCGCTGGTCTCGCCTCCGATGCGCATGCACAGCCCGGCCGACATCGGCCGGCGCGTCGCCGTGTCAGGCTCCGGGCAGCTGCCGCCCGGCCGCCTGGACGGTGTTCCGCAGCAGCAACGCCGTGGTGACCGGGCCGACGCCGCCCGGGACCGGCGACAGCGCACCGGCGATTCCCTGGACGCTGCCGGCGTTGACATCCCCGGTGATCTTGCCCGTCTCATCGGGGGTCGTCCCCACGTCCACGACGGTGGCACCCGGCTTGACGTGGTCACCGCCGAAGAACCGGGGCCTGCCGATCGCCGCGATGAGCACATCGGCCTCCCGCGTGACGGCGGGCAGGTCGCGGGTGCGGGAGTGGCAGATCGTGACGGTGGCGTCCCGGGCCAGCAGGAGCTGCGCGACCGGCTTCCCGACCACCATGCTCCGCCCGGCAACGACGGCACGGGCCCCGCGGAGCGGCACGTCGTGGGCGTCCAGCAGTTCCATGACCGCGGCGGCGGTGGCGGGCGCGAAGGCCGGCAGGCCGCTCATGAGGCGTCCGGCGCTGAGCGGGCTGACGCCGTTGACGTCCTTCACGAACGGGATGGCCGACACCAGGGCGTCCCTGTCCACCCCGGCGGGCAGGGGGGTCTGCAGGATGATGCCGTGGACCGCGCGGTCGGCTGCCAGCCCGGCCAGTGCGCGGCCCAGCGCGGCCTGGTCCGCGTCGGCGCCGAGATCGACGAGGTGAACCAGGATGCCGGCGTTGCCGGCCGCCTTCTCGATCGAGCCGGCATACCACGCCGCGGCCTCATCGCCGGTCGCCAGCACGACCGCCAGGGCTGGCATCGTGCCGCGCTCCCGCAGCGCCGCGACATCGGCGGCCACCCGGGCGCGGACTTCTGCGGCTACCTTCTTTCCGTCCAGCAAGGTGGTCATGACTGCAGCTTCTCCCGGACGGCCGTGGCGATGCGGTCCGCGGCGGCCAGGGCCGGTTCCAGTTCCTTGATGACCAGGCCCAGCCTGGCGCTCTCGGCGTCGTCGCGGATCTGCTGGCGGTTGATGTCGATGTTGACGATCGCGCTTTCGAGCGCGGCCCTGGCCACCGCGGCCGCCACCGCCACATCGGATGCGACATTCGGGTTCCCGCTGTCCGCCAGTTCGCCGGCAATGTCGATCACGTGCGCGGCCAGCCGGGCGACCTCGGTCGGCGGGCCCGCCGCCCCGGCCAGGGACCGCTGGATTGCCTGGCTCCTGACCGCCTTCTGCTCAGGCGTGGCTCTCGGCAGCCCATAGGCCGCGGTGACGGCGCCGAACATGGCGACGTCATCGTCGGCGGCCGCGAGCGCGCGCTCCCGCAGGTGCGCCGCCTCGAAGCCCACCTGCCGCATGCGCTCCTCACGATCGGCCCATTTCCCGCCCGTCGTGTAGGCCGCGACCATCCCCGTCAGCCCGGCCGCCGTCGCCGCGCACAGGGCGGCCGCTGAGCCGCCTCCCGGGGTGGGCGTCCGGCCGGCGAGCTCTGCCAGCCAGGCCCCGATCGTCTGCTCGCTTGTGGTCACGGCGGCAGGCTATCTCAGCCGCCCATTCCCGCACCGGCCGCCCGCTCGGCCAGCGGGCGGACCTGGCTGACGAGGTACAGGGACCCGGTTACCAGCAGCACCCGCTCCGGGCGCCGGAGCAGCGCCGCAAAGGCCTCGCCCGGATCCTCCCGGACCTCCACCGAGCCGATGCCAGCCTGCCGCGCACGCCCGGCCATCTCGGCAGCCGGCGGGGACCGCTTGGCAAGGTCCTGGAAGACGGTGAACTCCGGCACGATGAGATGCGCCGCGATCGGCTTGAGCTCGGCCAGCGCGGATGCCAGCTTGTCGTCCGGTGCTCTCACCAGGCTTGCCAGCACCGCGGCGGAGGAGAATCCCCTCGCGCAAAACGCCTCGCGGAGCGCGGCCAGCTTCTGCGGGTTGTGGGCGCCGTCGAGGATCAGCACCCTGCCACCGAACTCGTAGGATTCGAACCGTCCCGGCGGCTGGCATGACGCGGCGCGCAGCAGGCCATCGGGTGTGCTCGGCGCAAGCCCGTCTCTGCAGGTCAGATACTCCCCCACGGCTCGCGCGAGCGACCAGTTCCGGCGCTGGAAAACCGGCAGGCCTGCCGCCGCGCCGTCATCGCCGCCGGGCGCCACGATCCGCAGGGATGCGCGCCGGCGGCCGGCCTCCTCGGCGACCACCGCGGTGGCCGCGGCGGCCTGCTCAAGCAGGAATACCGGGTTGCCCGGCTGGATGATGCCCGCCTTCTGCCTGGCGATGGCCTCGATCGTGTCACCGAGCACCTCGGTGTGGTCCAGGCCCATGTCGGTGATCACACACACCTTGTCGGCCCTGGTCACGGTGTTGGTCCCGTCCAGGAGCCCGCCCAGTCCCGTCTCGACCACCGCGTAATCGACGTGCCGTTCGTCGAACACCCACTGCGCGAACGCGACCAGGACCTCGAAGTAGGTCAGCGGGACCTCACTGGCCCTGACGATCTCCAGGAACCGCTCCAGGTAGCCCACGAACTCATCGTCCGGCAGCGGCTTCCCATTGATCTGCACGCGTTCGGTGATGGACAGGACATGGGGGGAGACCGTCAGGCCGGTCACCTGCCCGGCTTCTTGCAGCAGGGCCCGGATGAAGTACGCGGTCAACGTCTTGCCGGACGTGCCCGCGATGTGAACGACGCGCCGCGTCTCCTGGGGATTGCCGATCTCCGACAGAAAGGTGCGGAGGCGCTCCAGGCTGTAGTTCTCCTTCATCGACGCGGTCTGCGGGATGTACTCGTACAGCGCGCGCACAGCGGAGTCGATCGAGTCGAGTCTCCCCATGATGCCTTCCCCGCCAGGCAACCGCCGTGCGCTGTTCACGTCCAGCACACGATAGCCGCCCGCGGCAGCGGCAGCAGGCGCGCAGGCGTCCCGCGCATGGCCGATGGCCGGCGCGGGGCCTCGTTGTGCATCTGGTTGTCGCTGGTGGGCGGGACGGGGCCGTTAGGGTTCGCGGGAGCGGGTCCCCCGATACCGTGGAGGAAGCCCTGCCACTCGTCCTGGCTGAAGCGCAGCACCGGACCGGTCTTGTCCTTGCTGTCCCGGACCGCCGCCTGGCCACCGGGGAGGTAGGCGACTTCAACGCAGCACAGCCGCCCGCGGCCGCGGGCGCTACCGGGCGGCGTCCTCGCTCAAGAGGCTGACCACGGCATCCATCCGGGCGGTCTCGTCCGCTATCCGCTTCATCATGTGGTCAAGCTCACCGGCACCGGCCGCGCCGCGCTGCCGGTAGTGCTCGGCAGAGCCGGCGATGACACTGAGCGGTGCCAGCAGGTCGTGACCGGCGTCAGCAAGACCCTGGCCCAGCCTCTCCTCCGAACGGCGGGCAGCCGCCTCCCCCGCAGCATGAGCGCGGGCCGCTTCCCCGGCGTGGCTCAGCGCGCTGTTGAGCGACCGCGCGATGCTGCCGACCTCACCGCCTGGATCGCGGGCGGCGATCCGCTGCCACGGCCGGTCCTGCGCAACGGCCCGCGCCGACTCCCCGATCTCGGCGAGCGGCCGCAGGCAGGCGCGGATGACCGCGGCGCACAGGCCCGCCAGCAGCACCATGACCGCGGCACCGACGGCCAGGCCGGTGACGGCGAGCTTCGCGGCTGACCGGGCGATGCCGCCCAGGCCCATGCCCACGACCAGCGTGCCGGGAACACCCGGTGTGGCCCGGCGGGTGACGACCACAGAAAAGTCATCGGCCCCATACGCGAACAGGAGATGCCGGGCTTGGTAGCGGACAGGCTCGATGACCACCCGCCAGCTTTCCGCGCCGCCGGGGGCGGGCACCGTCACGGGCCGTCCAGCGTGTGCCGAGATCCAGCCGGCTCCCGTGGGGATGGCCGGGCCGGTTCCGCCACCCGGGCCCACGGGTACCAGCCGTTTTCCGGCGGGGCCAAGCACCTCGACGCTGATTTTCGCGAGACCTCCCGCGGGCTGGGGAGCGGACCATGCCACGAGGGGGTGGCCGATCAGGCGCTGGGCGTCGGACCGCACCTGCTGGTCCACTTGCCGCATGAGAGAGGCCCGGAACAGCGAGATGCCGGCCACGGTGATGGCACCGGCCGCGGCACCGGTGAGGCACAAGCCTGCGCCAGCCAGTTTCAGCCACAGCGGCAGCCCAGGCGGTGACCGCGGGAGAGCCCGCCCAAGACGCACGGCCTGCCCCTGCACGCCCGTCACGAACGGGCCCGCGACAGATGAGTGCCTTCCAGCATGCCGGCCTTCCGCCAGGTGGTTCCGTACCATCCTGCCACCGGTCCAGCACGCATCCCGGGGCGTGGCGGCCGATCCCGGCGTGGGCTGTGCGCGGCCAGGCAGCCGGGTGAAAGACTCGGCAGATGGCTGGACAGGGACTTCCCGAGCTTGACGTGGCCCGGGCGCGGCGCTGGTGTGGTCAGCGTGTCCCCGCTCACGCCCGGGGCAAGGTGCGGATCGAGTGCGAGGTCGCGCCGAGGCATCTCACGATCGTCGAGCGCCACCCGCCCTGGCACGACGATGTCGGCCCCGAGTGGACCGCCTTGCCGGTCGCCCGGCTCCGGTACACCAAGGCGGACCGGACCTGGACCTTGTACTGGCGTGACCGCAACACGCGCTTCCACCTCTACGACCGGATCGCGCCTTCGTCACGCGTCGTCGACCTCCTGCAGGAGATCGACCAAGATCCGACCGCGCTCTTCTGGGGCTAGCGGCGGGCTAGCGGATCCGATCTGCGGCGTCCTCTGCCGCGCAGTCATCCGGCCGCGGGTTCGCGTCTCATCGATGCCTAACAGTTTGATATCTTACGATTAGATTGCTAACTTTTGAGGTGGAGGCTGCTGGACAGGGAGCCGGCAGAGCAGGAGGAGGCAGGCATGACTGATCAGCCACTGCAGGGCCAGGTGGCCCTGGTCGCGGGCGCCAGCCGGGGTATCGGGGCGGCTACCGCCGAAGCGTTCGCCGCCGCCGGTGCCGCTGTCGTCCTCGGTGCCCGTGACATCGAAGCCCTGGAGTCGGTCGCCAGGCGCATCGGAGCCGCCGGAGGCCAGGCCGTGCCCGTCCGGGCTGACGTGACGGACGTTGACTCGAATCGCGGCCTGGTCGTGACCGCGCTCACCAGGTTCGGCAGGCTCGACGCCGCGTTCAACAACGCGGCCGGCGGCCCGCGGCCGGCGCCGCTGGCCGACATCGAGCCGGCCGATTTCGACCGCGGCATCGCCACCAACATCCGCGGCACCTTCCTCGGCATGAAGTTCCAGATCCCCGCCATGCTGGCTTCCGGTGGCGGTGCGATCGTGAACATGGCCTCGATCGCCGGCCTGAACGGCACCGCCAACCTCGCCGCCTACGTGGCCGGCAAGGCCGGGATCATCGGCCTGACCAAGGTTGCCGCGCTCGACTACGCCGACCAGGGCATCCGCGTCAATGTGGTGGCGCCGGGCCCTATCCTGACCTACCACCTCGAGGCCGCGGGCCCGGAGGCGCAGCGCCTGGCCGGGCTGTCCACCCCCATGCGCCGGACCGGCAGCGCCGCAGAGGTGGCGCAGACAGTGCTGTGGCTCTGCTCGGAGCAGTCCTCGTTCATCACCGGGGCCGTGATCCCGGTCGATGGCGGGCAGGCGGCCGGGAACAAGCCGCCGCAGATGTACCGGCAGGGTCAGCCGATGACCGCACCGGGCAGCCGCCCCGCAGCGTGATCGCACCCAGCACGGACCTGACCTGACCGCGGAAAGCGGTCACGACCGCCCCCGCAGGCCGGCTGATCAGAACCTGCGGCGAAGTCCGAGCGCCTTGCGCAGCCGTTCGGCCGCCATCTGCTCGGCGGCCGCGCGCGGGGCCAGCGGGCCACGTCCCGCGCGGTCGAGCCACTCGGCGGTGGTGTCGCGGACCTTCTCCGCGATGTCGGCGAAGGCCGCGGTATGGCCCTCCCCGCGGTACTCGGCCGCGGCGCAGATGACACCGCCCGCGTTCGCGACCACGTCAGGGACGCACAGCACGCCACGTTCGGCCAGCTCGGCCTCGGCCTCGCGGGTGACAGGAATGTTCGCTCCTTCCAGCACCACCCGGGCCGAAACCTTCGCCGCGTTGTCCGTTGTCAGCACGTCCGGCTGGGCGGCGGGCACGAGTATCTCGCAGTCCATGCCCAGGATGTCGTCCCGCGGCACCGCGGTGCCGCCGGTGAATTCGGCGACCGGGCCATCGGCCTTGTGCGCGATCAGCCCCGCGACGTCGAGCCCGTCCGGGTTCCACATCGCCCCTGCGATATCAGAGACGGCGATGACGGTCGCACCGCGCTCGCTCAGCGCGCGGGCGGCGTGGCTGCCCACAGCGCCGAAACCCTGGATCACGACCCGCGCCCCCGCCAGCTCGACCACGTTGGCCTGGCTGAGAACCTCGGCGCATACCGCCAGCCCGAAGCCGGTCGCGCCGAGCTCGTCCAGCGGCACACCTCCCAGCACGCTGGGCAGGCCCACCGCCCGGCCGATCTCGTCGTGCACGTAGGCCATCGATGTCTCGCTCGTGCCCATGTCCGGCCCGGGGATGTACTCGGTGAGCTGCTCCATCGCCAGGGCGAAGGCACGCATCACGCGCTCGTGATCAGCTGCCGCCAGGCCGGGCTGCACCGCGATGCCTGACTTCCCGCCACCGTGCGGCAGGCCTGCCAGCGCGTTCTTCATGGTCATGGCGCGCGCCAGCCGGGCCACCTCGCCCGCTGTGACGTCGGGCCTCATCCTCACCCCGCCGATCGCCGGGCCGAGCGCGACGTTGTCCACCACGACCACCGCGCCAACCCCGGGACCCAGGTGCAGGAAAACCACCTTCGCCGGGCCTAGTTCATCGGCCGCCCAGCTCGCCGACACCTCCGCCATCGCCGCCACCTGCCTTACCTGCTCCCGGCGCGCCGGACTTGCCCGCCTACAGTTCCAGGCTGTTCCCCCCCGGCGGCCACGCCCAAGGGCCCATGGTCCCTGGGCGTGAAGGCATTCGGCTCACAAAACGGCTGCCGCGAACGTCGGGCAACAGTGCGCGGGAGCAGCCCGGCGGACCCCGGCCGTCAGCGGAGCCGTTCGCCCGCCGCGTGGTCGGCACCGGGGTCGAGGTCGATCACCAGCCGGTCGGGTGGGATCAGCGCCTGCTCTTGCCGGCACAGCCATTTCTCCCCCGGCCCGAGCCCTTCGATCGTGTCGCCGTCGCGGATGACATCACCGCACTCGAAGAGGTAACTCCCCGCGTTGCGCAGGTAGACGGCGAGCCGCGGCAGCTCGATGTCGCGGCAGTGGCACTGAAGATCGGGCAGCCCGAACACGTGGAGGCCAAGGGTGTCCATCACCACATCGCGGGTGCGGTCCCCCACCCGGAACAACCGTACGTTCAGCAGCCCCATCAGCGGCGGGGCGGCCGGTGATGGCGGTGGCAGGAGCTGGGCGGAGGTGGGCCACCACGCCGCCAGCGGCATGGTGAGACGGCAAACGGCCAGAACAGCCGCGTGGAACACCTCGAGCCGGCCAGCGGGAGAGCGCGGCCGGCCGAACATCTCGCCCACGGTCAGGCTTGCCCGGCATTGGTCCAGCACCGTCTGCGCCTGAGGGAATTCCCACGTCTGGCTGAGGTCGATCCGGCCCGGATCTGCGCGATGATCACCGTTGCCTGGCGCCATGAGGACCGTCATCACGGGCACCGGCGCGTCACCGGTGCCCCCGGTGCTGTATCCCTCGTGCACGAGCAGCGTCGGCGGCCTGCCATCACCCGCGAGCACCGTACGGGGCAAGACCTTGTTCACCTCAGCCAGGAGACGGCCCTCATCAAGGCCAGCATCCTGCCGGTAGAGGAGTTCGACCAGCAGCGTGCTGCCGTCCGCTTGGGTCATCCGAAGCCAGTTCCTTCGGCAAGACCCGGCAGGATCTCACCCCGGCGGCTGGCTTGGAGTGTCGCAGGTCGCACGGCCGTTGCTTCAGCGACCGCCGTGACCCGGACCGCCCGAGCCAGAACCACCGTGACCCGGACCGCCCGAGCCAGAACCACCGTGACCCGAACCGCCGGAGCCGCCGCGGCCGGAACCGGCGCCGGCGGAACTGCTCTTGGCGGCGCTGCCGTTGCCGGGACCGAATTCAGCGAACGGGAAGGCGCGGTGCCGCCGCGGCGGGATCAGGAAGTTCTGCCGCCTGGTGGCGGTGATGAACCGCTCCAGGCCGTTGTCGGTCGGGGCCACGCCGAACTCGTTCTGCAGGTCCAGCGACGCCTGGTTGACCCGCATCGTGGTGAAGAAATCGGCCGTCGGCACGAAGACGGTGAACTCCAGCTTCGGCTGCTTGCTGCCATCGGGAACGTCCATGCTGTCGAAACCGGGCCCGTCCATCCGCAAGTGGATCGGCCTGCCGTCCGCTGTCCGGGAGGATCGCTGCAGGCAGGACAGATGGCCCATCCGGTGCTGAGGCTTTCCGGTCGTCGGGTCGGGCAGCGTGCCGATGCCCTGGGCGCTCTTCCGCGCGTCGCCGAAGCCCTGGAAGGTGTTGTTGAGGAAGGCGGCGCCGCCGCCGTTGGCGAACTGGTCCGCGAAGCCCCTCGACGGAGGCGGGTCGGCGCGGAACATGTACTGGACCCGCTCGAGGAACGTGCCGTCGGAGCCCGGTGTCCCCGCCGCGTTGAGGTCGAAGAACTGGGCCATGTCCAGGATGTCGTGGGACAGGTGCTGCAGCGACCCGTTGTCGAAGTAGTCACCGGGCTCGGCCGTGGTCAGATGGATCCCGTCGGCGCCGGCGAACGTGACGTCCGGTGCCGGGGCGCTCGCGTTGACCTGCTGGTCGGCGAAGCCCATCCACATGGGGGAGGCTGGGTTCACGAACTGGGCGAAGGGCAGGCCATTGGTCTCCGCGACGCTGCGCGGCAGCCCCTGCTGGGCGAACATCACCCGGGCGCTCGTAAAGGTCAGGCCGCAGCTCAGCCTGGGCGATGGCACCCGTTCGCCGGCCAGCATGTTGCTGCCGCCGAGGAACGCCATCACGTCCCAGAGGTTGTCCACCTTGTCGCTGCGCAGCGTGACGAGCAGGTCGTTCGCCTCGATCTGGACCGGCACGTTGAACGTCTTCTTCGTGATCCCGGGATTGGACGGACTGACGTCGGTCGGTGACGGCACGGCCTCCTCCAGGGCGAACCGGGACTCGTCGGAGAGGAGGCGCGGCACCAGGGTGAACAGGGCGCCGGGAAACCGCGTGAAGTACGGCAGGCCGTACGCGATGAAGGTGAAGACCCCCTGCGGCGCGAATGAGTATGCCTGCTCGACCCGGTCAAGAGCGGCCTCGAGTTGGTCCTGGTCGTCTCCGGTGGGCGCGGACGCCAGCCGGGCCGGCGCGAAGAGCGTGTAGACCGGCGGGAACGACACGAGAATGCCGTCCACCGCTTGCGCGGGGGCGACGAACCGTGAGATGTCGAACTGTATGTCGGGCAGGCCCGGATCGGCGTGCAGGTTCGCGTGGTGGAGCTTTCCCTCGCTGGCGTCGAGGCGGATCGGGGTGACCGCGAGGTGCCTCAGCGCGTCAAGGCCGGCGAACGCCGCCGCCAGCCCGCCACCGGAAATCAGCAGCTTGCGCCGGGAGACGGCGAGCATGCTGGATCGCGGCCCCGCGCCGCTGGCGGCCCCGGCGCCGCTGGCGGTCCCGGCGGCGGCGCTGAGCCCAGCCTGATGTGACGTGGCTGCTGGAGTCAGGGTGCGGGCACCCGGAGAAGTGGCGCCCGGCGATGTGGCCGCGTGCTTGCCCCGGACGGGAAGGCTCCCGCCGGCCCGGCGCTCCCAGGGCGGGCTGCCGCTGGACCAGCCCGGCCCGTCCACCTGACGCTCCCAGGGAGGACTGCCGCTGGACCAGCCCGGCCCGTCCACCTGACGCTCCCACGGGGGGCGGCCGCTGGACCAGCCCGGCCCGTCCACCTGACGCTCCCACGGGGGGCGGCCGCTGGGCCAGCCCTGCCCATCCGCCTGGCGCTCCCAGGGGGTGTGCCCGCTGGACCGGCCCGTCCGGCCGGCCTGGCGCTCGCCCTGGGCGGGAGTGCTCCCGCCGGCCTGGCGCTCCCAGGGGGTGTGCCCGCTGGACCGGCCTGCCCCCCCGGCCTGGCGCTTACGTTGGGCGTGGCTCCTGACGGCTTCGTGTTTCCCGCCGCGGTGGCTCTTCCGGCCGTCGCGGCGTCCGGGGTTGGTCGATTCGGCCATGGGTGACCTCCGGTAGCGGGGAGGCGTCCCGGGCTGGGACTCAGCCCACGGGCGCAGGAGGATCGGGCGACGCTAATAGCCCAACAGGCACACTAGGAGCGTGAGTCACTCCTGAATAGAGACGGACTCCCCTCGGGGGGACGGGAGTCCCTTGGGGGTGCCCGCGAGCGGCGCCGTGTCCGGCAGCAGGCCGAACGCGTCGGCGACGGTGAGCGCACCTGACCTGTTGCGCACACCCAGCTTGCGGAACAGCCGCGTCTGGACGTTCTCGACGGTCTTCGGCGCGATGCCGAGCGCACGCGCGGTCTGCCGGATCGAGTGCCCGGAGGCAAGCGAGCTCAGGATGTCGCTTTCCCGCGAGGTGAGTTCGGGCAGTCCCCCGGTGACGGGAACCGATTCATCCCATCTGGCCCGCACCACGCCGATGAGCGGGCGCATCGGCAGCGAGTCCACCACCAGGTATCCCTGGCCCACCATCCGGAACACGGACAGGAAGTGATCGTCCAGCCGGTCGGCAGCGACGAGCGCGCTGGCACCGTTGGCCAGCGCCTCCGCGAGATCGGCGGAATCGAGGGACTGGCTGTGCACGAGGACAGCCGGGATGCCCATCTCGGGAACCAGTTCCCAGTCGGACGGCGCCGGGTTGACAAGGGCGGCCACGATCGGCCCGCGGTGCCACCGGGCCCAGTGCGTCCCGGCCATCGGGCCGGGCCGGCGGACGAGCACAAACGGCAGCTTGCTGTCGAGCAGGACGGTCACGAGCCGGGCCAGGACGGGGCCGGGCCGCCCGGCCACCACGGCCAGGACGCCCGAGCCCCCCTCGGCGCGCTGGCGGCGCGGCGCGGCCGGGGCGGGCTTCCGCCCGTCGAGCATGCCAAGAGAGGCGGCCCGGGCGACGGCGTGCGCTCCGCTGCTCACCTCCAGCTTCGCGTAGACGCGGCGCTTGAGGTTCTCCACCGTGAGCGGGCTGATCCCCAGGAGGGCCGCTATCTCCGTGACGCTGTGGCCGGAGCCGGTCAGCACGACGATCTCGTGCTCCCGGTCTGTCAGGCCCCCCCGGTCACGTCTGGTGTCCCGCACCTGGTCGGTATTTTTCCGGCGGAGGAGCGCGAGCACGGCGGTAAGGCCGCGCGACTCGGGGACAAGGGAGGAGACGCCTGCCCGGCAGGCGGCGGCGACCTCATGTTCCGATGCGTCGCGGTAGGTCACGATGACGTTCAGGTCCGGGAAGCGGCGCACGAGCGCATTCACCCGCCCGGCCATATCACCCAGCCTGCGGCCGGCGTCGAGGATCACAACGTCCGGGCGGCGCAATTCGCACAGCGCCATAATGCCGTCGGGCTCGGCAACTCGGCCCACGACGGCCACGTCCGGCCGGACTGCCAAGCAGGCGGCCAAGGTGTCCCTGAGCAATCGCCGTGGCGACTGCACGGCGACACGGACCATCACACGAGTATGTATCGCACCCATTTTGCTGCCAGGGGTTTCCGTTATCTCCGCTCCCAGCAGTTACTGTTGAAGCTGGAGTCTACGGCTATCGCACCACTAACCGCCGGAGAACCGGCTTTTACGCTGCTGGTGCGTTCACCGGGGCGCTTCCGGTGGCGCCCGGGCCGGCCCGGCCCCGGCGCCGCCTCGTGGGAGCGCTGCGTGCCCGGGCGGGAACTCCCCGCTGCCATGCTGTTGCTGATCACGTTGCCGGGCGGTGTCTGTCCTACTCGCGGTCCCATGGTGACCAGTAAGGTGCCGTTCCCGGATTGGCCGCGGTGCGTTAGGCAAACGCGTTGCTAATGGATGTCGGCCGGAGCGTAAATGGGCCTCCATTCGCCGAAATTTCGTGGCGCAGACCGGCCTGCTATCGCCTGCCATCGCAAGCTGCCGCCCGAAACGCCCGTCCCCTGCCAAACTGAGCGGTTATGTCCACGTGGATCATCAGGGAGAGCGCGCCGGGCCCGGGGCTGCGCGTCGCGGTCAAGGACCTCATCGATGTGGCCGGGCTGCCCACCACGGCGGGGAGCCTGGCGCTCGCCGACCGCGCCGGGCCTGCCGCGGCCGACGCCGCATGCGTGGCCGGCCTGCGCGCCGCGATCGGCCGCGGCGAGGCGCACCTGGTGGGCAAGACCAACCTGCATGAACTGGCCTACGGGATCAGCGGGATCAACGCGGCGTTCGGCACCCCCCTCAACCCACTCGACGCCACCCTTGTCCCGGGCGGGTCGTCCAGCGGATCGGCGGTGGCGGTGGCCACCGGGGAGGCAGACGTCGCGTACGGCTCGGACACCGGCGGATCGATCCGGATTCCCGCCGCGTGCTGCGGCGTGACCGGCCTGAAGACCACCTGGGGCCGCATCCCGCTGACCGGGGTGTGGCCGCTCGCGCCGAGCCTGGACACCGTGGGCCCGATGGCGCGTGACGTGGACGGCCTGATCGCCGGGATGGCCCTGCTCGAGCCGGGGTTCACCGTGTCCGCCGGGCCGCCCTCCGCGATCGGCCGGGTGACGATGGAGGCAGACCCCGCCATCGCCGCAGCGGTTGACGCCGCGCTGGCATCCGCGGGGTGGCAGATCTCATCCATCACGCTGCGGGGGCTGGCGGCCGCGATGACCGCCGCCATGATCGTGCTCGACGCCGAGGCATGGGAGAGCGACGGCGAACTGGCCCGGTCCGCACCCGGAAGGATCGGCCACGATGTCCTGCGCCGACTGCACGAGGCCAGCAAGATCACCCCGGCGGCGCTGGGCGCGGCCCGCCAGCAGGCGGCACGGTGGCAGGCGGACCTGTCGGGCGTGTGGGATCAGGTCGACCTGCTCGCCCTCCCCACCCTGCTGGGCTTCCCGCCCGCTCTCGGCGACGCCCGGGGCCTCGCCCGGATCCGTGGCCTCACCTCGCCGGTGAACCTGGCGGGATTGCCCGCGCTGGCGCTGCCGGTGCCAGCCGGCGGCCCGACGCCGGCGAGTGTCCAGCTGATCGGCCCGGCCGGAAGCGAGGAACGCCTGCTGGCCGCCGGGGCCGTCCTGCAGGAGGCGATCCGGGCTGACCCGCCGGCCAGGCGCTTACCGGCGCCGGTGCACGGCGGACCGGGCGCTTACCGGCGCCGGTGCACGGTGGACCAGGCGCTTACCGGCGCCGGTGCACGGCGGGCCAGGCACGAAGACCTGGCCCGCCGTGCTGTCCGCCGTTCGGCTGGTGTGCCCGGCGATTAGCCGGCGTGGCCGGCGATCAGCTGTTGTGGCTGAGGGTCAGCACGACCGGGGCGGTGGCCGGGCTGTTGTTGGAGACCGAGCCATGGATGGCGCTGTCGCTGACCACGAGCTTGCCGGCGACGTCGCCGCTGCCCTGGTCGGAGTAGACCTGGAGCGCGTGGACGCTGGACGGCCCGATGGTGTCGTGCGAAGCGGTGGAATCGACCCCCGCGGTCTGGCCCACGTACTGGATCGACTGGAGGGCGACGTTGCCGCCCCGGATCTGCGTGCTGTCGATCTCGGCCTTCCCCTGGTCCAGGCAGATGTCCTCGTACCGGTTGTTCACGACGCTGTCGTGCCCGATCCAGGCACCGGTCTGGCCGTCGGACGCCGCGAGGAAGTAGACACCGATGTCGTTGCCGGAGGCGGTCGAGTGGCTGAGCACCGACCCTGGGGCGGCGTCGAAGAAGAGGACGCCGGTGGACTGGGTCTGGCTGAGTGAATCGGGACCGCAGACCGAGACATCGCACTCGTTCCCGCGAACCGTGCTGCCGGTGATCGAGGCCCAGGCGCCTTCGGCGACCTCGATCCCGTTCTGGGCGATTGCCGGGGTCGGGCCCGCTCCGGTGACCTTAACGCCGGCGATGGTCGCGGTGGAACCGGTGCCCTTGATGGTGATGCCGTTCTTCTGGTAGCCGGAGATGGCAGAGTCCGACATCTTCAGGTGGCCACTGGTGACCAGGACGCCGATGCCGCCCTGGCAGCCGTTGATCGGGACCGCCCCCGCGGCCGTGACCGCGGAGTTGCTGAACTCGAGCGTTGCCCCGCCTGCCACCAGGACGGCGTCGAGGTCGTCGTTGCAGGTGCCCGACGGCCAGGCGGAGTCGATGACCAGATTGCTCAGCGTGACGTGAATGGGCCCGCAGACGTCCACCCCGTACTGCGACGACGCCGTGCTGGCACAGGCGACCGAGTTCGCCGGGCTGGCCGGCAGGGTCAGGGTGGCCTTCCCGCCGGTCCCGGTCAGCGTGAGCGACTTGGTGATCTCGACCTGCTCGGTGTAGGTGCCCGCGCACACCTTGACGGTCGAGCCGGCCGCGGCGGCCGTGACGGCCGCCTGGACGGTGTTGTACCCGGGGCGGGCACAGCTCGTGCCGTTCCCTCCCACCGCGGTGGCACCGGAGACCCACAAGGTGGGATGGGCCGGCCCGGATACGGTCGCGGCCTGTGCCATCGGCGCGGCCACGGCGAGCGCCAGAGCGCACAGTCCCGTACCGCTGATCGCCGCTATCGCGGCAGCCTTCCATGGTCTACGCAAGATCCTGCTCCTTCGGTTCCCCCCGGACACGGCGCGTCAGGCGCGGCTCCGGTTGCGTTACGGATAGTCGTGCCGCGGTCGCCAGACCCGGGCCGGGCACCGCGCGGCGGGCGGCGGCTTGTGGGTGGCTGACCACACCACCGGCGCCCCCGAGGCATCCCAGGATTCCGGGTCCTTCGTTGGATGCGCCGCCCCGGGCCTGGGAGTACCGAGGAGGCCATGTCTTGAGACGGGGATGGGCATAACATCGGGAGTTCTTTGCCTTCAGGACGGCCGGCCGCCGCGCACGGCCCGTGACGGCCGGCTAATCGCCTGGTACCAGGAGCCGGGCGGCCCGCTTATGGTGACGGCCCGGCACCAGGCGAACGTGATGGAGAAAGCGCCAGCCCTTGCCCGTGAGCAGGAACTCCCCGGCGCCGGCCATCGCGGCAATCCCGTTCAGCACCGCCTGCGGATCGCCCCCATGGTGTTCACCCCTCAGCCCGCCGAGGTGGGCGTGCACGATGTTGACGACCTCGCCGCTGCCCGGGTCGATCCCGGCCACGTAAGGCCTGGCCAGAATGTTGGCCCAGACCCTGCCGTCGGCCCATTCCAGATCGTTGAGCCCGCCGACACGCTCACCCTCGCAGCGGACCCGGATGATGCCGAGCGGCTCCAGCGTCCGTGGGTCACGCCTGACCAGTTCGCTGCTGCCGTCGCTGGTCAGGATGTGATCACCGGCGTTGCAGATGCCCCAGCCCTCGCGGTTGTAGGGGACGGTCCCCAGCAGCGCGAGGGTGCCCGGGTGCCAGCGCAGCGCGGTCCGCTCCTGCCAGGTGAGCTGCCAGATGGCCTCACCTGCCCGGCAGATGCCCTCCGCGAACAGTTCCGGCGGCAGCGGTGCGCAGGCCTCCCACCGCCCCGCGCCGAGCCGGTACCTGCGCAGTGACGACTGCCCGTACAGCCCGCTGCTCTCCCACACGGTGCCGCCGCCCAGGATCAGGCCCTGGGTGAAGCCCTGCCCCGGGTGGGGCAGCCGGCGCAGCACCTTCAGCCGGTGGAACCTCATGCCTGCCGGCGCGGGCGCCAGCGGCCTGCGGGCACCCACCTGGCTACGGCCGGGCGGAGGGGGCGGTCGGTATAGCCGCCGTCGGCGAGCCCGGCCCGGCGCTCGAATATGTTGCGCGAGCCGAAGTCGCCGGTCAGCACCCAGGACACGCCCGCCGCCCCGAAATACAGCGGCAGCATCACCAGGCCCGCGCACCAGGCGAACTGGGTCGCGTGGCGGGCCTCGTGCGCGAGCAGCGTCTCCGCCCGGGTGAAGCCGTCCCGGTCGGTGCGCGTCAGGATGACGTTCCCGAGGCAGAACGCGGGCGCCGGGGGAAGCGGCAGCCGGTACCGTTCCCCGATCAGCAGGCCATCATCGCCGCGGGCCAGGCTGGCCCGCCCCGCCGCCGCCACCAGGAGGCCGGCCAGGGTCGATCCATTGACCAGGTTGGCCACCAGCCGCACCCGGTAGGCGGCGCGCATCGGCGGTCAGGGCCCGAGCTGGTCCGGCCTCGGCTTGGCAGCCACTCCCTGCGGCACCCAGATGGGACTCGGGGCGGCCGGCAGGCTCAGCGGCACCTTGCTGTGCGCGCGGTGCGCGGCAGCCGCGCCGGTGTGATACTCCTCGAGCCGCTGGACGAAGCCCACATCGCCGTACGGCCTGCCGTTGACGAGCGGGCCCTGCCGGTGCTCGATCACAGCGAGCACGTCATCACCGGTGAGGGTCTTGTGTATCTCCAGCGCGTGCGCCAGGCACAGGACCTGGCTCCGGCTCTCGGTGAGGATGTCCTCCACCCGGTCCAGCAGTTTCGTCAGGCTGTCCTCGATCCGGTCGGCCAGCGCCCGGCGCAGCTCCGCCTCGGGGTCCTGGCCCTTCTTCTTCCGGCCGCCCTGCCCGCCGCCGGGCGAGCCGACCTCAAGCCGCTTGGCGGTCGAGTACGACGACACCGTTGACCCCATGCCCCAGAAGCCCTCCATGAACGACGCCACGGTGGTCGCCGACTCCAGGTCGCCGGACACGCCGGAGGAGCTGTCGTTGTCGAAGAACATCCGCTCCCCCGCCAGGGAGGCGAGTGAGACCAGGATGTCGGTCTCGTACTCGGTGCGCCAGCGGGTGAACTGGTCCTCCGGCGGGATGCTCGCGACCATCCCCAGGTAGTCGCTGCCCTTCTCGATGGTCGCGATGTCGATCTCCATGTGCTGGCGGGTGCGGTAGGCGACCAGCGCGTGACAGGCCTCGTGGACCGCCACCGCGTGCCGCTCACGCTCGATGTACTCCACGTCCTCCGGCGGCCCGAGCTCCTTGAGCTGCTTGGCCCGGATGACGTCCTGCCAGGTGATGACGTCCCGCCCGCCGCGGATCGCGGTGATCAGCGCCTCATTGACCATGTCCTTGATGGTGGCGCCGGTCGCGTACGGCGTGATGATGGCCAGCTTCTCCACCTGCTCCGGGGTCAGCTCGTGCCGCACCTTGGCCAGGTAGCCCTCGTAAGTCTTCACCCGGCCCGCCTTGGACGGGTAGCCGACCTTGTAGATGCGGTCGATCCGGCCGGGCCGCAGCAGCGCCTCGTCCAGCGCCTCGGGCATGTTGCTCGCCATCATGACGAGGATCCGGTACTTGGGCGGCGGCTTCGGGCGCATGCCGAAGATCCGCCGGATATGGCGGTTGACGAAGCCGCGCGGCTTCTTCAGCCCGGACAGCTCGGTGAGCAGCGCCTGGAGGGTGCCCATGCCGCCGCCACCGCCGCCGCCGCCCATGCCACCGCCGATGATCTGCTTGCTGCGCCCGGCGGGCAGCTCGTCCTCGATGCCCGACTGCATCGCCCGCCGCAGCATCATCCACTGCACGTCCTGCGACAGGTAGGAGAACCCGTTGCAGCCGGCCCGGTGCGGCGCCGGTGTCATCCCGCGCGGGAAGCCGGGGCCGCCCTGGGCCAGCGCGCCGCGGTTGCCGAGGGAGTCGGCCTCGTCGAAGAAGACGATCACCCCGCCGTACCGCAGCGCCAGCCGCCGCAGCTTGCGGAACAGCCCCTTCACCTTGAGCACGCCGATACCGAAGAACATGTTGATGAACGCGCCGGGGTCCACGAACACGTACGGCTTGCCGGTCTCCCCGGCCACCGCCTCGGCCATCAGCGTCTTGCCGGTGCCGGGCGGGCCCCACAGCAGGATGCCGCCGGGCACGTAACCGCCCCGGTCCTCGACCTGCTCCGGGTGCTCCAGGTACAGGATGTTCTCCTTCACCCGCTGCAGCACGTGGTCCTGGCCCCAGACGTCGGCGAACCGGGTCTTGATGTCGTCCGGGAAATACACGTCGACCCCGCCCCGGGACAGGAACCAGAACAGGGCGCCGAACTGCAGGATGAGGAAGAGCATGGCGAACACGATCTGGAACACGAACGGGAGCGCGTGCCATATGTAGCCCGGCAGGTGCAGCAGCGCCAGCGCCGGGCTGGTTTGCTTCACCTTGCCCAGGACCACGGCGAGCACGGCGATCCAGAACAGCCACGTCAGCAGCCGCCGGAGCCGGAACCTGGTCCAGTCGGAGAACTTGCGGTGGGTGGCCCGGTCGAACCCGCCGAAGAACGTGTGGGTCCAGAACCGGTGGTAGCCCGCCCAGTGCTCGCTGATCAGGAAATGGATCTGGCGCAGCGCCTCGAGGCCCATCAGGACGAACACCCACGCAGCGGACCTGGCCTCGATCCGCGCCGCGTCGGCGAACCCCATCAGCGGGTTGCTCGCCATCGCGGACCAGACCAGGATGAGCCAGATCAGCGCGAGCAGGAGCAGGAACTTCACCCGGTCCCACAGCGGCAGCGGCTTGCGGGTGGGCCGATCCTCGTCCCGCGGCCGCTCACCGGGCGGGCGCAGTCCTTCCACCGGACCCGCGGGGGATGTAGTCATCAGTTGCTCCTGACCGTGAATGACGTCATCACTGTGTCGATCTCGCTGTGGTGCTGCTGGTAGCAGGTAGCCAGGCAGTGCAGCACGAGCAGGTAGACCTCGGTGTCGTTGGAGTTGGTGAAGGCGATCTGGTCGAAGGTGTCCGTGCTGCCGTCCGGGAACGTGTAGTCGAAGGTGACCCGCACCCCGTGGACGCCCTGCCCGGGGAGGAGCACGGTGTCGCGCAACAGGTGGAATCCGGTCAGCGGGAAGCCGCTTTTCGTGGCGGTCTGCCGGGTGGCTGAGGTCACCGGCAGGAAGATGTCGCGCAGCTCGTTGTAGGACATGGAGTTGCTGGCGGTCGCGCTGAGCGGCTCGACCAGCGCGAACGCGAACGGCTGCGGGGTCGAGGACCCGAACACGTGGGAGGCGGACGGTGCGGGGCTGCCGTCGTAGCCGACGGACCACACACCGCCCGACGACCCGGATCCACTGCCGGTGTGCAGCGCGGCGGCGAGCGCCGAGTCGCTGATCTTGTGCCAGCCGCCCGGGACCTTGAAGTAGGCGTTCTGGTCAGAGTTCGAGACATAGGTGAACTGGGGTGCGCTGCACGCGGCAATCATGACCACGATCAAGACCAGCCACAGCCCGGCGAGACCCTTGCTCATCCACCTTCTCCTGCTCGCCAAACGGCGTGACCTCCCCTTGCCGGTGTTCTGCCCGTATCGCGAGTATCGCTCGTGAATGCGGCACGGGGAAAGTGCCCGGACCGAACGTCCACATGCACCTAACACGTATGCAATGGTAAGAGGGTTCCGGGCGGGCGCAGGATCCGCCCGCCCCAGGCTCGATCCGGCCCGGTCAGGGGCGGCCGGGATCGGCCGTCCCTGATGCCTGCGGGTGCAGCTCCGCCTCGCCGGTCAGGCCGCGCCGCCTGGTCACCGAGCCGATAGCCCAGAACAGTACCCCGACCGCGACCATGACCCCGAGCGCCCCCAGGGTCACCGCCTCGAAGAACACCCGGGACACACCCCAGCCGCTCTCGATCGAGTACGACTGGCCGAACAGGGCGTTGATCGCACCAGGCCACAGCAGGGTCACCGCCGTGATGACGACGAACACCTCGCAGATCACAGCCGCGACCCAGGCCCCTGCCATGCCCCCGGGCACCCGGTAGGGCCGGGCCGCGTCCGGGTACTTGCGCCGCAGCGCGATCAGGGCCGGGAACACGAAGATGTAGCTCACCGAGGTGGTCGAGATCACCAGCGCGATCATCACCGAGAAGAAGTTCGCGAGGCTCCCCTTGGTGATCAGGAACACGAAGAAGACGAACACCGAACCGATGACGCCTGACGTCAGGTTGACGGCGATCGGGGTGCCGAAGTTCGCGAACCGGCCCATCCACGCCGGGGCGGCGCCGTCCAGTGCGGCGATGGCCTGGGTCCGGTCGGCGCCCTCCAGCCAGACCGAGCCGCTGCCCACCAGGGTGAGGATGATCAGGATCCCGAAAACGACGTCCAGGGCGTGGGAGTGCAGGTCGGCGGCGACCGCCTTGTAGGCATCGGTGAATCCCGACACGCTCGACAGGTTGGCCCGGGAGATCACCAGGATGATGCCGAGGATCGCCAGGCCGTACAGCACGGCGCCGATGACCCCCGACCGCAGGATCATCTTCGGCACGTCACGCTGCGGGTGGTGCATCTCCTCGGAGGCGCCGCTGGACAGCTCGAAGCCGACCCACAGGAACACCAGGACCCCGATCACGGTCAGGAACCCGTTGATCGACGGCTTGAGGTCGGAGACGGTGGACACCCCGGCCGGGCGGCCGTGCCGGGCCAGGAACACGATGAACAGGATCGTGAAGATCCCCACCACCGCGATCTTGACCATGGTGCCGACGTTCGGCGCCCATTTCCCGTAGCGGAAAGCGACGATCGCCGTCCCCACGGTGAGCCAGACGAAGATCAGCCCGACCACGATCTCGCCGGTCGTGCCCAGCGGCTTGCTCAGCACGAAGTCGTTCAGCGTGGCGATGGTCGTGGCCGCGAGCGTGCCGCCGACCCAGATCGGGTTGGACAGCCAGTAGAGCACGGCGGTGACCGAGCCCGCGAGGCGGCCGAACGACAGCTTCACCCACTCGTACGGGCCGCCCTCGACCGGGAAGGCCGAGCCCAGCTCGGCGACCAGCATCCCGTACGGGATCAGGAACAGCACCAGCGAGAGCAGCAGCCAGGTGATCGCCTGCGCGCCCGCCTCCGCGGCGAACGCCACACTGTCCAGGCCGACGATGGCGCACGCCGTGAACAGGACCAGGTCGGTGCGGCGGAGCACCTTGCGGAGCTTGGCCTTCTCCGTTGTGACGAGCGCGCCCTGAGCCACATCTACCATGTGCGCCACCCCCGCCCTCAGGGCATTCTGGACGCATCCCATCACGGGACTGGATGTATCTAATAAAGCACTACGAAACCGGCTGTCAACGCCTGCCGCCCAGATATCAGGAGCCGACATGGATTCCGAGCTCTTCACCGAGGAGCGCTCCGCGCACGTGGTGGCGGCCAGTTTCGCCGCCGCCCCACCCCGCCTGCGGCAGGTGCTGACATCGCTCGTCACCCATCTGCACGCCGTCGTCAAGGAGACCGGGCTGACCGGGCAGGAGTGGGAGCAGGCGATCGCCTTCCTCACCGCTACCGGCCAGCGCTGTGACGATGTGCGGCAGGAGTTCATCCTGCTCTCCGACGTCCTTGGCATATCCATGCTGGTCGAGACGATCAATAACCGCTCCGCCGACGGCTTCACCGAGCCCACCGTCACCGGCCCCTTCCACGTGGTCGCCTCCCCGCCACGCGCGCTCGGCGACACCATCGCCCTCGACGGCAAGGGTGAGCCATGCCTGGTCACCGGCCAGGTCACCGGGCCAGCCGGTGAGCCGCTCGCCGGAGCGCAGGTTGACGTGTGGCAGGCCAGCGCGGAGGGCTTCTACGACGTCCAGCAGCCGGGGATCCAGCCCGAACGCAATCTCCGCGGGCTGTTCACCGCCGGCGCCGACGGCCGCTTCTGGTTCACGACCATCGTGCCGAGCTACTACCCGATCCCCGACGACGGCCCGGTGGGCGGCCTGCTGCGGGCGACCGGGCGGCATCCCTTCCGGCCCGCGCACATCCATTTCATCGTCACCGCGGCCGGGCATCGCCCGGTGACCACTCACTTGTTCGTCGCCGACAGCCCCTACATCGGCTCAGATGCCGTGTTCGGCGTCAAGGAAAGCCTGGTCCGGGACTTCCCGGTCGTCGACGACCCCGGCCAGGCCGCCCGGCACGGGCTGCCGAACCCGTTCCGCACCGTCCACTTCGACGTCCGCCTCGCGGCTGGCTCCCCGGAGCACACCTAGCGGACGCCGCGGGGACGGAACTGCACGCTGATCCGGGGGCCGGCGGCCCGGGCGGTCTTGGGGACCGCATGTTCCCAGCTGCGCTGGCAGCTGCCGCCCATCACCAGCAGGTCGCCATGGCCGAGTTCATGACGGATCGCGGTCCCGCCGCGGCGTGGCCGCAGCAGCAGCGCCCGCGGGGTGCCGAGCGACACGATGGCCACGACCGTGTCCTCGGTGCCGCCACGGCCGGTGGTGTCGCCGTGCCAGGCGACGCTGTCCCGCCCGTCCCGGTACAGGCACAGGCCCGCGGTGCACAGCGGCTCACCGAGCCCGGGCCCGTAGTGCGCGTCGAGCGCGTCCCTGGCCTCCGTCAGCGCCGGGTCGGGAAGCGGCTGGCCTTCGGCGTAGAAACACAGCAGCCGAGGGACGTCCACCACCCGGTCGTACATCTGCCGCCGTTCCGCCCGCCACGGCACTACCCGCAGCAGCCGGTCGAACAGCGCATCGGCGCCGGCCAGCCAGCCGGGCCGGACGTCCACCCAGGCCCCGTGGGCAAGGACAGCCCGATGCAGGGACCCGCCCAGCGGGCCGGGTCCCGCCTGGCCCGCGAGGTCGAGCAGCGAACCCTGGAACGCGCCTGCCATGGGCTGAGTATAGACCGCTTACGAACTGGTTTTCGATCCGGCGCGCCTTGGCGGCGCTGGCCGCCCGGTCAGATGACGTTCCGCGCGCCGCTGGACAGCCGGGTGGCCAGTTCGGCGTCGATCTGACGCCCGCAGTCGATGAGGCGGGGCAGGAACTCCTTCTCCAGCGTCCGCATGGGCACCCGCGCCGCGTGCGCGCTGGCGTTGATCGCCGCCACCACGTTGTGCGAGCCGTCCCGGACGGGGACCGCGATCGAGCGGACGCCTGCCTCCAGCTCCTGGTCCACCGCGGCCCAGCCCTGGCTGCGCACGGTCGCCAGCACCGCCCGCAGCTCCGCCGGGTTGACAACGGTGTGCTCGGTGAGCTTGCGCAGCTCGGTCCGGCCCAGGTGCGCGTCGAGCTCAGCTTCGGGCAGGTGAGCCAGCAGCACCCGGCCCATGGAGGTGGGATACGGCGGCAGCCGGGTGCCCACGGTGAGCGAGATGGTCATGATCCGGTTCGCGGAGGCACGTGCCACATAGACCAGGTCGTCGCCGTCGAGCACGCTCACCGAGCACGACTCGTGCAGCTCCTCCGCGAGGTCCTCCAGGTGCGGCTGGGCGATCTGGGCGACGCTGAACGAGGACAGGTAGGCGTAGCCGAGGGCCAGCACCCGGGGGCGCAGCGAGAACTGGCGACCCGAACTGCCGACGTATCCAAGCTCCTGCAGGGTGAGCAGGAAGCGCCGGGCCGCCGCCCGGGTGAGGCCCGTCCGCTCCGCGACCTCCGACAGCGTCAGTGACGGGTGCTCGGAGGAGAAGCACCGGATCACGGCCAGGCCCCGGTCAAGCGACTGGACGAAGTCGGTGCGGCGCGCCGGGCCATCCGCGGCCCGGCGCGCTGCCCGCTCCCAGGCGCCATCGGGGCGTTCGGCTCCGCCGTCCGGCGATCCCCCACCGTGCTTGTTCACATAGCGAACGATAGCGTGGAGCAGGCATAATTCGCCAGACTGCCGCCCCTCAGGTGCGGGCGGCGCGGCGGCGGGCTATCTCGTGCAGCGCGATCCCGGCCGCCACCCCGGCGTTGAGCGACTCGGTGGCGGCCGCCATGGGAATCCTGGCCAGCAGGTCGCAGCGCTGCGACACCAGGCGGGACAGGCCACGTCCTTCGGATCCGACCACCAGGACCAGCGGCCCCTCCGCCACCTCCAGGTCGCCGACGCCGACCGTCCCCGCGGCGTCCAGGCCGACCACGAAGCAGCCCTCATCCTGGTAGGAGGTGAGTGCCCGGACCAGGTTCGGCGCCTGCGCCACCGGCACCCGTGCGAGTGCGCCCGCCGATGCCTTCCACGCGCCCGCCGTGACCCTCGCCGACCGCCGTGCCGGAATGAGCACGCCGTGGCCGCCGAACGCAGCGGCCGACCTGGCGATCGCGCCCAGGTTGCGCGGGTCGGTCACCCCGTCCAGGGCGACGATCAGTGGCGGCTCGCCCGAGGCCGCCGCCCGCGCCGTCAGGTCCGCGGGATGCGCGTAGTCATAGGGGGTGACCCGCAGTGCCAGGCCCTGGTGGACCGAGCCCGCCGTCAGCCGGTCCAGTTCCGGCCTGCCCGCCTCGATCATCGGGATCCCGGACTGCGCCGCCAGGGTGATCACCTCGCGCACCCGGTCGTCGGCGTCCAGTCGCGGGCCCGCGTACAGGGCGGTCGCCGGCACCGCCGCGCGCAGCGCTTCCAGCACCGCGTTGCGCCCGGCGACGACCTCGGGCGCGTCACCGGCCCCCCGCTGCCCCCGCGCCCGCCCGCCCGCGACGTCACCGGCCCCACGGGCACGCCCGCCCGCGAAGTCGCCGGCCCCACGGGCACGCCCGCCGGAGAAGTCACCGGCAGGCGCCCGCCCCCCGGAGCCCGTGTCAGCGGGACGATCCGCGGCCCCGCGGCCCCGGCCACCGGCGGCGGCCCCTTTGCGGGCGTCACCCGTGGCCGTCTCACCGCGGCTGCCCGCCGCGGCCCGGCGCTGCGCGGGATGCCCGGGCCGCAGGTGCGCGGGCGGGGTCGGTCCCTTGCCTTCCAGCCGCCGTTTGCCGTAGCCGCCGGTGCCCGGGCGCGGCTTGCCGGACTTGGTGCGCCCGCCCCGCGCCGCGCGCCCGGCCCCGGAGGCGGCGCCGCCGCGGGTCATCGCTTCAGCTCCCATCGGGGCCCCTGCGGGGTGTCCTCGATGAGCACCCCGGCCGCCCGCAGCCGGTCACGGATCGCGTCCGCTGCCGCGTAGTCTCCCCGCTCACGTGCCGCCTGCCGCTGGTCGAGCGCCATCTTGGCGAGCGAATCGACCACACCGCGCAGGTCGTCGTCGGCACCGCGGGAAGCCCACGGCTGGGCCAGCGGGTCGAGCCCGAGCACACCGAGCATGCCCCGCACCGAGGTAAGGGCGGCGGCGGCGGCCGTGTCACCGGCCGCCAGCGCGTTGTTGCCCTCGTGCACGGTGTCGTGGACGACCGCCAGTGCCTGGGGCACGCCGAGGTCGTCGTCGAGCGCGGCGGCGAACCGCTCTGGCCAGTCCGGCGGGCTGGCTTGCGGCACGTCCGGGTCGTCGTCGAACGTGATCGCGCGCCCATCGTCCCCCGGCCCGGTGAGCTCGCTCGCCCGGACCACGAAGCCCTCGATCCCCCGGTAGGCGGCGGCCGCCTCGGCCAGCGCTTCCGGCGAGTACTCCAGCCCCGAACGGTAGTGTGCCTGGCCCAGGTAGTAGCGCAGTTCCGCCGGGCGGACCCGGGTCACCACCGCGTCCACGAGCAGCGAGTTCCCCAGCGACTTGCTCATCTTCTCCCCGGCCACTCCGACCAGGCCGTTGTGCAGCCAGTAGCGGGCGAACCCGTCGCCCGCCGCACGCGACTGGGCGAGCTCGTTCTCGTGATGGGGGAAGACCAGGTCCAGGCCGCCGGCGTGGAGATCGAAGCTGGGCCCCAGGTACTTGGTGGCCATGGCGGAGCATTCCAGGTGCCAGCCTGGCCGGCCGGGTCCCCAGGGGGTTTCCCAGGCCGGCTCGCCCGGCTTCGCGCCCTTCCACAGGGTGAAGTCACGCGGGTCGCGTTTGGCGTCGTTGGTTTCGGTGTCGTCGGCGGGCCGCATGTGCTCGGGCCGCTGGCCGGACAGGGCGCCATAGGCCGGATAGGAGCCGACGTCGAAGTAGACGTCGCCGCCCGCGGCGTACGCGTGCCGCGACTCGATGAGGCGGCGCATGAGCGTGATCATCTCCGGGACGTGG
The DNA here is from genome assembly GCA_963741615.1 of uncultured Actinomycetes bacterium. GTDB lineage: Bacteria > Actinomycetota > Actinomycetes > Streptosporangiales > Streptosporangiaceae > UBA9676. The sequence continues at coordinate 151,769 of CAVUIU010000007.1, read as the reverse complement.
CCGGTCGCCCGGGGCTCCACGTCCGGCGGCAGGCAGCCGAGCACGTCATAAGCGCGGGTGAAGGCCCGCTCGTTGCGCTGGCCCACCGCCCACCACGGGACACCCTCGGCGGCTGCGACCCGCAGGATCTTGTCGTCGATGTCGGTGACGTTCCGGCAGAAGGTGACCTTATAACCGCTGGCCTTCAGCCAGCGGACGAGCACGTCGAAACTCACCCCGGACCTGATGTGCCCGATGTGCGGCGGCGCCTGCACCGTGGCGCCACACAGGTACAGGGAGGCCGTTCCCGGCACGAGCGGGGAAAATTCGCGCACCTCGCGGGCGAGGGTGTCGTACAGACGGAGCGTCACCCGCCAAGGCTACCGGGCACCGCCCGCACACCGCTCAGCCATGATCTGAGGTGGGTTGTATGCGCCAGACGCATGGAAGGCACCACGATCATGCCGGCTTCGCGGGGGAGACGCGGGGTTGTGATCGGCCGGGCCGGGCGGGCAGGGCGGGGCGGGTCTGGTGTGTCAGGAGCCCTGGGCCCAGGTCCAGGCGTATCCGGGGTCCTCGGCCCGGCGGGCGGCCGGGCCGATGTTCAGCGGCCGGAACGTGTCGATCATCACGGCGGTCTCGTCGGTCGTGGTCCTGCCCGCGGCCAGGCCCGCCACCGCCGCCTCGACCGCGCCCGGCTGCGGGCCGTGCGTGAACCCCGCCGGGTGCAGGGTGATCGAGCCGAGGCCGATCCCCGAACCCTTGCGCGCGGTGTAGTCACCCGCGACGTAGAACATCATCTCGTCGGAATCCACGTTGTGATGGTTGTAGGGGATCGGGACGGCCTCGGGGTCGAAGTCGAGCGGGCGCGGGCAGAACGAGCAGATCACGAAGTTCGGCCCCTCGAAGGTCTGGTGCACCGGCGGCGGCGCGTGGGTGCGCTTCACCACCGGCTCGAAATCGGCGATGTTGAACGCGTAGGGGTACAGGTACCCGTCCCAGCCCACGACGTCGAACGGGTGGTGCGCGTAGGTCAGGCGGGTCAGGCCACCCCGGGTGCGGACGATGACCGGTACGTCCTGTCCGTCCGCGAGCAGCGGGCCCGCGGGTCCACGCAGGTCGCGCTCGCTATAAGGGGCGTGCTCCAGGAACTGGCCGAAGCCGGACAGGTAACGCCGTGGCGGCCGGATGTGGCCGCTGGCCTCGACCGTCAGCGCGCTCACGCCGGGTGCCGCCGGGAGCCAGCGGTGAATGGTCCCCCGTGGCACCACGACATAGTCACCGGGACCGGCGGTGAGGGCTCCATAGACGGACTCGAATACCGCTGACCCGTCCTGGATGTAGACGGCCTCATCGCCCGCCGAATTCCGGTAAAGACCCGACGGCGCCGCGGCGGTGACAAACGATATGCGGACGTCGTCATTGGCGAACAGCAGGCCCCGGCCGAGTACCAGATCGTCCCCCGCGGGCAGCTCGGTGGTGCGCACATGCCGTGGCAGCAGCGGATGGTTCGGCACCGTCCCAGCCTGCCCGCTGTCATCGACACCCTCGCTCTTGACGATCGCGGTGGGGAGATGAACGTGATAAAGAAGGGAGGAATCGGAGGAGAAACCCTCCTCACCCATCAGCTCTTCTGAGTACAGTCCCCCATCGGGGCGGTGAAAACGGATATGGCGCTTGCGGGGAACCTCCCCGGTTACCCGGTAGTACGGCATATCGTCTCCTTTGACGCCGAGGCCGTGCGGGCGAACGCGCGGCCGCTTGGCCGTTCGCCGTTCCGGGCGACTCCACTCCGGCCGCGGGGCGCTCCCGCGCCCGCCCTCGTGCGGCCCGGCGCATGCCCGGCGCGGAGAATGGGGCCCATAGTCCCGACTATAGGCGGGAACCGGCAGCCCGAGCGGCGGCGCAGGAAGGACGAGAACCCCTCATGAGCGACTACCCCGTCACCCGCGGGTCCCGGGCCGGCGATCCTCACCTCCGGCTCCGGCTGGCCGCGCTCACCGCCGTCATCGCCGGGGTCGTGCTGGTGGCCCTGGCCGCCTTCCTGCTCTCCTATGAGGGCATCCACCAGATCGCGCTCCAGGCCGGCGTCTCCCCGACGCTGGCCAAGCTCTATCCGCTGATGTTGGACGCGATGCTGGTCGTCGCCTGCTCCGCCGCGCTGGCGCTGCGCAACGCGGGCTGGTGGACCAAGTTCTACGTATGGGTGTCGCTGCTGCTCGTGCTGGGCGCTGTGGCCGCCGGTGACGCCCTTCACGCCACCGGCGTCAAGCTGACCAGCCAGCCCGCCCGGGCAGCCATCGCCATCATTCCCTGGGCCCTGCTCCTGATGGGTTTCGGGATGTGGCTGGTGATGCTGCGGCAATGGCGCAAGATCCGGGCAGCGGCCGCCACCAGCAGGTCCGGCGCACCCAGCGGGACCGGCGCACCCAGCGGGACCGGCGCACCCAGCGGGACCGGCGCACCCAGCGGGACCGGCGCACCCAGCGGGACCGGCGCATCCAACGGGACCGGCGATGGCCATACGGGGCAGGCCATAACCGGCAGTGCGGCCATCGCGGGCAGTGCGGCCGCCGCCGGGAGCGCGACCACGTGGGCGGGCGGCCGGGGCGCCGCACCCGCCGCCACGGGCGCCCATCGCGCGGGGATGGACACCCTGCTGGAGCGGCCGGCGGACCTGGCGCCGGACCGGACTCCCGCCCCAGGGGTCCAGGCTGCCGAGAGCCGACCCACCCCGGGGGACAAGCCTGCCCTGCCACGACGGCCACCCGTGCCGGGGCAGCGCATCCCGACGGGGGCCGCCGGGGCTATCGGGGTCAGGGCTGCCGCCGCCAGGGCCGGGGCTGCCAGGGCCAGAGGCGGCGCGGCCGGGGCCGCCGGACCCACCGAGGCCGCCAGCACGGAGACCGCCGGGACCCGGACCGCCGAGGCCGGAACCACCGAAGCCGAGACGGCCAGCACCGGGGCCACCGACACGAGGACCGTCAGCACCGGGCCCGCCGAGGCCGGGGCCGCCAGCACCGGAACCACCGGGGCCACCGACACGGAGACCGTCAGCACCGGGCCCGCCGAGGCCGGGGCCGCCAGCACCGGAACCACCCAGGCTTCCGACACGGGGACCGCCAGCACGGGGACCGCCAGCACGGGGACCGCCAGCACGGGGACCGCCAGCAACGGGGCCGCCAGTGCCGGGACCGGGACCCCCGGCTCCGGAACCACCGGCGCCGGGGCTGCCGGGGCGAGCGCAGCGGGACAGGACGGCGGCCATGCGGAAAGCCCGGAGAGCCGGGACGGCGCCGGCCGGGGCGACGGCTCCGGCCTGCCCTCCGGTGCCATGACGGAGGACGACTCGAGCTTCCGGCTCTTGCCCACCTCCACCCGGACCAAGGCCCCGGTGGAGGGCACGACGTCCGGGCAGGACACCGAGCCAGACCACGCAGCCTCCTCCGCCGCGGCCGCCGACCAGGCCGGCCTGCTCCCCCCGGTGGCGGCAGAACCCACCCTGGTCCCCCACTTCGACCGGATGCGCAGCACCCCGACACCTCCCGGGGACGACGGGGAGTGACCGCGGGCGGGCAGTGCTGGGCCGAGGTTCCCGCGGGCAGTCATTTCCCGGTCCAGAACCTGCCTTACGGCGTGTTCGCCAGGCCGGGGGAGGCACCACGGGTGGGGGTGGCGATCGGGGACCACGTGCTCGACCTGGCCGGCCTGGCCCACGCCGGGCTGCTGACCGCACCCCACTGGTTCGCGGTCCCCTCGCTCAACTCATTCATGGCCGCTGGTCCCGCCGCCTGGCACCGGTCCCGCGCCCGCCTCACCGAGCTGCTGACCGACCCCCGCCATCGCGGCCAGGTGGAGCCCCACCTGGAGCGGCAGGCCGCGGTGGAGCTCCGGCTGCCGTTCGAGGTCGCCGACTACGTGGACTTCTACTCCTCACGCGATCACGCCAGCACCGTTGGGCAGATCTTCCGGGCCGGCACACCCCCCTTGCCGCGCAACTGGCTGCACCTGCCGGTCGGCTACCACGGGCGGGCCGGGTCGGTGGTGGTCTCCGGTACCCCGGTGATCCGGCCCCACGGCCAGTTCCGGCCGGCTGAAGCTGGCCCGGCGGCGCCGGGCTTCGGCCCGACGCGGCGGCTCGACTTCGAGGCGGAGGTGGGCTTCGTCGTCGGTGTCGGTTCCCCGCCGGGGCAGCGGGTCGCGACCGGAGAGTTCGCGCAGCATGCGTTTGGCTTCATGCTTGTCAATGACTGGAGCGCGCGCGACATCCAGATCTGGGAGAGCCAGCCGCTCGGGCCGTTCCTCGGCAAGTCCTTCGCCACCTCGGTATCGCCATGGGTGGTGCCGGTGGCCGCGCTGGAAGCGGCCCGCGTGGCCCCGCCCCGGCAGGACCCGCCGCCGCTGTCCTACCTGGAGTGCGCTGAGCCCTGGGGCCTGGATCTGTCACTGCAGATCATGCTCAACGATCACATCGTGGCGCGGCCGGCTTTCCGCGGCATGTACTGGACGCCGCCGCAGCAGCTCGCGCACGCCACCGTCAACGGCGCGCCGCTGCGCACCGGTGACCTGTTCGCGTCCGGCACGGTGTCCGGGCCCGGCCCGGACGAGCGCGGCTGCCTGCTGGAACTGACCTGGGACGGGACCCGCCCCATCACGCTGCCCGGCGGCACCACGCGCTCCTACCTCGATGACGGGGACGTGGTGCGGATCACCGCCACCGCGCCCGGGGCGGACGGGGTGACGATCGGGTTCGGCACGGTCGAAGGGCGGGCCGTCGCGGGCTAGCCACGGGCCACCAGTGCGGTGGCGATCGCGGCGATGCCCTCCCCGCGGCCGGTCAGCCCCAGCCCGTCCGTGGTGGTCCCGGACACGCTGACCGCCACCCCGCCGAGCGCCGCGGACAGAACCTCCTCCGCCTCCCCGCGCCGCGCCGCTATCCGCGGGCGGTTCCCGATGACGCAGATGGCGACGTTGCCGACGACGAAACCCGCGCCGGTCAGCAGGGCAGCAGTGGCGCTGAGCAGGCTGGTCCCGGCGGCATCCGCCCAGGCAGGATCGGCGGTGCCGAACACCGAACCCAGGTCACCAAGCCCCGCCGCCGACAGCAGCGCGTCACAGGCGGCATGCGCCGCGACGTCCCCGTCGGAGTGCCCGGCCAGGCCATCCTCCCCCGGCCACCGGAGCCCAGCCAGGTAAAGCGGCCGCCCGGGCAGCAGCGGGTGGACATCGGTTCCCACACCAACCCGGGGCAGATCACCGGCCACGACAGGCCACAGGGATGGTCAGCGGGAGCGGGTCAGGAGGCCAGGATCTCGTCGAGCAGGGCCTCGGCCTTGTCCTCGTTGGTCTTCTCGGCCAGGGCGAGCTCGCTCACCAGGATCTGCCGGGCCTTCGCGAGCATCCGCTTCTCGCCGGCCGACAGCCCACGCTCACGGTCCCTGCGCCACAGATCACGGACGACCTCGGCCACCTTGTTCACGTCACCGGAGGCGAGTTTCTCCAGGTTGGCCTTATACCTTCGCGACCAGTTGGTCGGCTCCTCGGTGTGCGGGGCGCGCAGCACCTCGAACACCCGCTCCAGTCCTTCCTGCCCCACCACGTCCCGCACACCTACCAGTTCGGCATTGTCTGCAGGCACGCGTACGGTCAGATCACCCTTGTCGACCTTGAGAACCAGATAGCTTCTGTCCTCACCCTTGATCGAACGAGTCTCGATCTCTTCGATGCGAGCAGCCCCATGGTGGGGGTACACGACGGTGTCGCCGACCTTGAAAGTCATGTGGCACATACCCCTTCCGCTATGGCAATCCTACCATGCCGAAGGCAGCCCAATAGCCTCGCTTGATAGCAAACATGCAGGTCACGGAGCCATTTTACCGATCTGAAAGTGGCGCCGCCAGCGTGTTGGCCCGCCGGCGGGGCGGCGCGGGGTCCCTGCCGCGGCGCCCGCCCGGGCCCGCCGGGTCTCGTTCCGGGACGGCCGGCGGCGACGGCGCGGCACCTCCGCCACCGCCGCGTGGGGCCGTGACGGCGGCCCGCGGCGGCGGCCGGAAACAACACGCCAGTGACGCCGGGGCCACGGCTGACCCATACTGGAGGGAATGTGGCCGCTCCTGCCGGAGAGATGCGTGTGAACATTGGCGGCGACCCAGGACGGGACGACTACGGCCTGCCACCGGTTGACATCGAGATCCCTGACGACGCGCGGGAACTCGATCGTGACGTGCAGGCATATCACCGTGAGCTCCGTGCGCAGCGCTGGCGCAGGCGGACCCGCCGGCTGCAGGGACCGCTGACCCGCGACGGCATGGTGCTGCCCCTGCTGGCCGGCTGCCTGGCTCTGACCCTGCTGGCCGGGACCCTGCTCACCGTGTTCAGTGGCGGGCCGCTGAGCTCGGTCACGCAGACCCGGGCCAGCAACCGGCTACCCGCCGCCATCGTCTCGGTTGACGGCCAGGACACCCCGTTGCGCGACATGCGCGGCCTGGTGCTGGCCCTGGTCCCGCCCCGCTGCAGGTGCGTGGTGCACCTGCGCCAACTGGCGGCCGAGGCGGACCAAGCGGGGGTGCGGATCTACATCGTCGGGACCTACGGCGTCCCGGTCGTCACCCTGACCAAGCAGACGGGCCTGGCCGCGTCGTACGCGGTGGAGGACACCACGGACGCGCTCAGCAAGGCCTACCATCCGGCCACCCTGACGGCCGTCCTGGTCAGGATCGACGGGGCGGTCACCAAGGTCGAGCCCGACCGCCGGGCCGGCTTCCAGCTGGCGAGCGCGCTGCGGTCGCTGGGTCAGGCCGCCCCCGGCCTGCCGCACCCCGGCGGCAGCGCGACGGCGAGCGTCGCGGCCGGCCCCGCGGGCGGCTAGCACCACCCTGCCCGATACGCTGTGCCCCGCGTTGGGTCCTTCGGACAAGGGGAGCGGACAGTGACCCTCAGTAATCGCAACGTAGCGGCGTTGCGCGTCCTTGCCGTGGTGGCGGCGGCCGCCTTGGCGTCCGCGGTCGCCGGGTGTGAAGCCGGCGCGAACGCGCCCACCCAGCAGTGGCATCAGCCGACCCCCGGCGCGTCGGTGGTGGTGGACAACGCGATCCGGATCAACAACGTGTTCGTTCTCGGGGCACCCACCTACTCCTCGCTCGCACCCGGCGGGTCGGCGGGCATGTTCCTCGCGCTTGCCAACAGTGGCCCCCCGGACCGGCTGATCGCGATCACCGCGCCGGGCACGGCCGTCGCGGTCCAGTTGCAGGCCGGCGGCGTCCGCCTGGCCAACGGGCAGACCGTGCTCCTCACCGGCCCGGCCCCGCAGGTGATCCTGCGCGGCCTGATCCGCCCGCTCGACGGTGGTCAGTACGTCCGGCTCACCCTGCACTTCCTGCGGGTGGGCAGCGTGCCCATGACGGTCCCGGTGATGCCGCGGGCCGCGGACTTCGCGACCTTCTCGCCGGCGCCGGTCAGCCCCACGCCGTCCCCGTCGCCGACCGGCGGGAAGCATGGGCATGCTTCCCCGTCGCCGAGCGCGGGCGTCACGTCCGCGTCCCCGTCCCCCACCGGGTCCCCCACCGGCTGACCGGCGCCGCTGAAGGAGCGGGTCAGCCCGCGGGCTCGAACTTGTAGCCGAGCCCGCGGACCGTGATGATGTGCCGGGGGTTGCCCGGGTCGGTCTCGACCTTCGCGCGCAGCCGCTTGATGTGGACGTCGAGCGTCTTGGTGTCGCCGACGTAGTCCGCGCCCCAGACCCGGTCGATCAGCTGCATCCTGGTCAGCACCCGGCCCGCGTTGCGGAGCAGGACCTCGAGCAGCTCGAACTCCTTGAGCGGCAGCTGGGCCTGATCGCCGCGGACCGTCACCACATGCCGGTCCACGTCCATCCGCACCGGCCCCGATTCCATGACCGCCGCGCCGGCTTCCTCCGGCTCGCCACGCCGCCGCAGCACGGCGCGCATCCTGGCCACCAGCTCGCGGGAGGAGAACGGCTTGGTGACGTAGTCGTCGGCACCCAGTTCCAGGCCGACGACCTTGTCGATCTCGCTGTCCTTGGCCGTGAGCATGATCACCGGCACGCTGGACCGCTCGCGCAGCGTCCGGCAGACCTCGCTGCCCGGCAGGCCGGGGAGCATGAGGTCGAGCAGGACGAGATCGGCGCCGTTGCGGTCAAACGCATCGATCGCGTCCGGCCCGGTCGGGCAGACGGCGACCTCGAAACCTTCCTTGCGCAGCATGTAGGAGAGCGCGTCGCTGAACGATTCCTCGTCCTCGACAACGAGCACGCGTGTCACTTGACTGCCTCCCTGACAGGTTGTGCAAGGCCAGCGGCGGGGCCGCCGTTGGCGGTCGGGCTGATACTCATCGCGGGAATGCGCAGGGTGAAGGTGGACCCCACGCCCTCCTTGCTCCAGACCGTCACCTTGCCGCTGTGCGCGGCGACAACGTGCTTGACGATCGCCAGCCCCAGGCCCGTCCCACCGGTGGCACGCGAGCGGGCGGGATCCACCCGGTAGAACCGCTCGAAGATCCGCTCCAGCTCCCGTTCCGGGATGCCGATGCCCTGGTCGGCGACGCTGATCTGGGCGGCGTCCACACCGTCGTGGGTGGCAGAGACCACCACCCGGGTCTTCTCGGGGCTGTAGGCGACCGCGTTCTCCAGCAGGTTCCGCAACGCCGTGACCAGCAGATCCTCGTCGCCGAGCACGGAAAGCCCGTCGTCGCAGCTCACGGCCAGCTCGATGCCCCTGGCGCTCGCCTTCATCCGGCACCTGTCCAGGGCCTCGGCGACCACCGCGCCGAGCTCGACCGGATGCGGGTCCGGGACCGGCTCGGCCGCCTGGATCCTGGACAGCGTGATCAGGTCCTGGACCAGGTAGGTGAGACGGGATGCCTCCTGCCGCATCCGGCCCGCGAACCGGCGCACCGCCTCCGGGTCGTCGGCTGCCTCTTCCATCGTCTCGGCGAGCAGGGCGAGGGCACCGACGGGGGTCTTGAGCTCATGGCTGATGTTGGCCACGAAGTCCCGCCGTACCTCCTCCACCCGGCGGCTCTCCGTCTGGTCCTCGGCGAGCAGCAGGATCAGGCCGCCGCCCCCGACGGTGGAGCCCAGCGGGGCCACCCGCACCGCGAAGCTGGTCCGCCGGCCGCCGAACGCGTGCCCGGACACCTCGATCTCGCCTTCGCGGATCTCTTCGTCCCTGCGGACCTGGCGGACCAGGGCCAGCAGCTCCCCCACCACCAGCTGATCGCCCTTGACCAGGCCGTAGGCGCGGGCCGCCGCGCTGGCACGCAGCACGTGGTCCTCGTTGTCGAGCACCACGGCCGAGGACGAGAGAACGGACAGCACCGACGCGACACCGGCCGGGAGCCTGGTCGCCTGCCGTCGCTCAGCACTGGCCGGCCCCGTGTCGGGCGGCTTGCGGATTTTCACCGTTCAGCCCCTGGTATCACGGCACACACTGGCGGGTGGCGGCGACGCCACGCGTCATCTGCATGCTCATGCTTTGATGGTATGCGCACCGGGCCCAGAATGCTCCCGGCCCTGGTCAAGCCCGCTGAGCTGTTCTTCCCGTATTCATGCAAATGTTGGCAAGCGGTCATGCCGGCTTTCTCCGCCCGACCTGGGTCGACGCGCCCCCGGCGGGCCCGGTGGCACCGGGTTTCATCGTCCCTGGGCGCGCACGGCCTCCGCGGCCGCGGCCGCGGCAGCGGGGTCAAGGTACCGGCCGCCAGCCTGCTTCGGCCGGAAGTCGGCGTCCAGCTCGTAGACAAGCGGGATACCGGTGGGGATGTTGAGTTCGGCGATCTGCGCGTCCCCGATCCCATCCAGGTGCTTCACCAGGGCGCGCAACGAATTGCCGTGCGCGACGACCAGCGGGGCCCGCCCGGCTGCCAGGTCGGGCACCAGCGCGTCGTACCAGTAGGGCAGCATCCGGTCCAGCACGTCCTTCAGGCATTCGCTGCGGGGCCGCAGCTCGTACGGAAGATGGGCATACCGCGGATCGTGGGCCTGCGACAGCGGGTCATCGTCGGCGAGCGGCGGCGGCGGCACATCATAGGAACGCCGCCAGAGCATGAACTGCTCGTCGCCGAACTCCTGCCGGGTCTGTGCCTTGTTCTTGCCCTGGAGCGCGCCGTAGTGGCGTTCGTTGAGCCGCCACGACCTGGTGACCGGGAGCCAGAGCAGGCCCGCCGCCTCCAGTGCGAGGTGGGCGGTCTGGATGGCGCGGGTCAGCACCGACGTGTGGACGATGTCGGGCCGCAGGCCGGCGTCACGCAGCAGCGCGCCGCCCGCCGCGGCCTCCTCGGCGCCCTTGGCGGAGAGCCCGACGTCCACCCAGCCTGTGAACAGTCCTTCGGCGTTCCAGGCGCTCTCGCCGTGCCGCAGCAGCACCAGAGTCAACATGGCGCGAGCCTATCCGCTGCGCCGGCCCCGGCCTATCACCCAGCCCGGGCCTCTCATCCGGCCCGGCCGGGAACATGGCGCAGGCCAGCGTGGTTCCCTAGTCGGAGGTGCATGCCCGTGCCGCGACGCTACCCCTGGCGGATCGCGACCATCAGCGTCCATACGTCGCCGCTCGAGCAGCCAGGCACCGGCGACGCCGGGGGCCTGAACGTCTATGTGGTCGAAGTCGCGAAGCGGATGGCGGCCCGTGGCGTCGAGGTGGACATCTTCACCCGCGCGGTGTCGCGGGACGCGCCCCCGGTCGCCGAGCTCGTGCCGGGCGTGCTCGTCCGGCACGTGCCTGCCGGGCCGTTCGAGGATCTCGACAAGGCCGACCTGCCCGCCCAGCTGTGCCACTTCACCTTCGAGGTGCTGCGGGCCGAGGCAGCCTACGCCCCCGGCCGTTACGACCTGGTTCATGGGCATTACTGGCTCTCCGGGCATGTCGGCGCGGTGGCGAAGGAGCGGTGGGGTGTGCCGCTGGTGCAGTCCATGCACACCCTCGGCAAGGTGAAGAACGCGGCGCTGGCGCACGGCGACGCCGCGGAGCCGGCGATGAGGCTGCGCGGCGAGGCCGACGTGGTCGCCGCGGCCGACCGGCTGGTCGCCAATACCGACGAGGAAGCCAGGCAGCTCGCCGGGCTCTACGGGGCGGACCCGGCCAGGATCTGGACCGTCAACCCCGGTGTCGACCTGTCGGTCTTCCGGCCGGGTCCGGTCCAGCGGGCCCGGCACAGGCTCGGCCTGCCCGCCGACGGGCAGGTCGTCGTGTTCGCGGGCCGGGTACAGCCGCTCAAGGCGCCGGACGTGGTGCTGCGGGCCGCCGCCGTCCTTGCCCGCGAGGACCCTGCCCTGGCCCGGTCCCTGACCGTGGCGTTCGTCGGCGGGCCGAGCGGTACCGGGCGCGCGGATCCCGACCAGCTGACCGAGCTGGCCCAGGCGCTCGGGATCGCCGGCCTGGTGCGGCTGGAGCCGCCATGCCCGCAGCAGGAACTCGCGGACTGGTACCGGGCGGCCACCGCGGTCATGGTGCCGTCCTATTCGGAGTCGTTCGGGCTGGTGGCCGTGGAGGCCCAGGCCTGCGGGACGCCGGTGATCGCGGCGTCGGTCGGCGGGCTGCGCACCGCTGTCCAGGACGGCGTGTCCGGGATCCTCGTGGACGGGCACGATCCGGCCAGCTACGCACGGGCACTTGGCGACCTTTTCGCCTCACCCGGCCTGCGGGCCCGGCTGGCACGCGGGGCGGTGGAGCACGCCTCCCGGTTCGGCTGGGGGGTCACGGTCAACCGGCTGCTCACGGTCTACGCCGGTGCGATGAGCACCTCCCTGGCCCCCGGGAGCTACAGCCACGCGGGCTGACAGGATAGACAGCCATGAGTGGAATGGCTCCGGCGGCGCGCCGGTGACCCCGGTGCAGGCGCGGGCGGCCACCGCGATCGAATCAGCCCTGGCAGAGCTGGGGCTGATCCCCGAACGGCCGCAGCCGGGCAGTTACCTGGTACGGCTGGAAGGCGAGCGCAAGCTGGCGACGATGACCTGGCTGATCGCCGGGCCGCACAGCCTGCTCGTGGAAGCCTTCTTCTGCCGCCAGCCGGACGAGGATCATGCCCGTTTCTACCGGTTCCTGCTGGAACGCAACGGCCGGATGTACGGCGTCCATTTCGCCGTGGACCCGCGGGGCGACGTCTACCTGGTCGGCCGCCTCCCGCTGGGGTCGGTGACAGCCGATGAGATCGACCGGCTCCTCGGCTGTGTCCTGAGCTACTCCGACGAGAACTTCAACCCCGCCCTGGCCATCGGCTTCGCCTCCTCGATCCGCAAGGAATGGGCGTGGCGGGTCAAGCGTGGTGAGAGCCTGGCGAACCTGCGCGCCTTCGCCCGCTTCGCCGAGCAGCCTGCGGAGCCTGCCCCTGGGGACGTCAGGACTTGACCAGGCGCGATATGGCCTCGGCAGCCTCGTGGACCGAGGCCTGCCCCTCGTCTCCGCCTTTGCGCACTGCCTCGGCCACACACGCGCCGAGATGGTCCTCGAGCAGCCCGAGTGCGACCGCCTGCAGCGCCCGGGTCACCGCCGAGACCTGGGTGAGCACGTCGATGCAGTAGACGTCCTCCTCCACCATCCGCTGCAGCCCCCGGACCTGACCCTCGATCCGGCGCAGACGCTTGAGGTAGGCGTCCTTCTCCTTGGTATAGCCGCGCATGCTGCGACAATACGTGCTCGCGGGCCCAGCCGCCTCCTGTGCTTGCGGCGGCGTCACAATGTGACGTCAGGGTCATCTACTCGCGGGAGAACAGGAGAGCGTGGATGGGTCCGCTGCAGGGGGTGCGGGTTATCGAGATGGCGAGCCTGGCGCCGGCGCCATTCGGCTGCATGGTCCTGGCCGACCTGGGCGCGGACGTGCTGCGGGTGGACCGGCCCGACCGCTCGGGCAGGCAGGCACTTCCCCCGGTCAACCCGCTGTGCCGCAGCCGGCGGTCCATCCGGCTCAACCTCAAGGACCCGGCCGGGGTGGATGTCCTGCTCCGCCTCGCCGACGGGGCCGACGTGCTGGTCGAGGCGTTCCGGCCCGGCGTGGCGGAGCGCCTCGGATTCGGCCCGGACGTGTGCGCGCAGCGCAACCCGCGGCTGATCTACGCCCGGATGACCGGGTGGGGGCAGGACGGCCCGCTCGCCGACACCGCGGGCCACGACATCGACTACATCGCGGTCTCCGGCACTCTCGACCCGATCGGCCGGGCCGGCCAGCGGCCGCTCCCGCCGATCAACCTGATCGGGGACTTCGGCGGCGGCGGGATGCTGCTCGCCGTCGGCGTGCTCGCCGCCCTGCTGGAGCGCGAGCGCTCCGGGCTGGGTCAGGTCGTGGATGCCGCCATGGTCGACGGCTCGGCGCTGCTCGCCTCGTTCCTGTACGGGCTGCGGGCGGCCGGGGCGTGGCAGGACGAGCGGGGCACGAACGTGCTCGACGGCGGGGCCCCGTTCTACGACACGTACGCCACCGCGGACGGCCTGCACATGGCCGTGGGCGCGCTGGAACCGAAGTTCTACGCCGAGCTGCTCGCCCGTCTCGGGCTCGACGGAGCCGGCCTGCCCGCCCAGTACGACCGCTCCGGCTGGCCGGTGCTGCGGGCGCGGCTGGACGAGGTGTTCGCCGGGCGCACACAGGCCGAATGGGTGGAGGTCTTCGCGGGGTCGGACGCCTGCGTGGCCCCGGTGGTCAGCCCGCGGGACGCGCCCGGCCACCCGCACAACGCCGCCCGGGGCACGTTCATCGAGGTGGGCGGGGTGACCCAGCCCGCGCCTGCGCCGCGGTTCAGCCGCACCCCGTGCCGCCTGCCGTCGGCGCCGGCCCGGCCCGGCGCCGACACCGGCGACGTCCTCACCGAACTCGGGTTCAGCGCCGCCGAGATCACCAGCCTCCGGGACCGGGGCGCGGCGAGCTGACCGGACCCGTGTCATCAGCCTGGGCAGATCCGAGTGCACAGCGTCCCGGCGCCAGTACCGTCCGTGCACCGGCCAGGACGCGGGGCCCGGTCAGGGACCTCGGTATGACAGACTTATAAGCAGGAGGTTTCCGGCCCAGCGCCGGATACCGCCGTGTGTTTCACACGATCAGCCGGATTCGCAGCCGACACGAAGGAGGTGTGGCCGTGCTTGGTGATCCCTGCAGTACCACCACGGCGAGCGCGGCCATCACCAGAGGCCGGGCCGCCGGACGCTGCCCGTTCCCATTCCTTCCACGCTTGCCGGCCGCCCCGGGATAGAGCACCCGGCCTGGCTGGCGGACCAGGAGGTTGCTGTGTCCGACCGGCACTTCTTCAGCGGCAGACTGCCAGGGGCGCGTTCCCGCAACGGCGACGGCGGCTCGCACCTGTTTGCCAATCATTCCCAGCGGCTGATGACCAGCCGCCTGGTCAGGCAGAACATCATCTCCCTTGTCGGCCTCATCGGCTGCCCGGTTCTCAACCAGTCGGGTGAGGAGGTCGGCCGCCTCGTCGACCTGGTCGCCCAGGTCCACGGCGGGACCGACGCCTACCCCGCGCTGACCGGGATCGTGGTCCGGGTCGGGCGCCGCCAGGCTTACCTCGACGCCGCGGCCATCGAGCGCGTCGATCGGCGCTCGGTCACGCTCCGGACTGCCCGGCTGGACCTGCGCGAGTTCCAGCGGCGCGACGGTGAGGTGCTGCTGCACCGCGACATCCTCGATCACCAGCTGGTGGACACCGATGAGGTGCAGGTGATCCGGGCCGCCGACCTGTACCTCGCCCAGGTCGGCGACCAGGTCCGGCTGGTGGGCGTGGACGTGAGCCTGCAGACGCTGCTGCGCCGGCTCGGCCCCAAGCGCTTCCGCTGGCACCCGACCCCGGACCGGGTCATCGACTGGGCCGCGGTCGAGTCGTTCGGCGCCGACTCACCCGAGGATCCCGCCGCCATGAAGCTGAGAGCCCCGCACTCGGCGCTGCGCCGGCTGCGCCCGGCAGAGCTCGCGGACGTGCTGGAAGAGCTCGGCAGGCCGGGCCGGAAGGAGCTGCTGGCCAGCCTCGACGACGACCTCGCCGCGGACGTCCTGGAGGAGATGGAGCCACAGGAGCTGACCGCCCTGCTGCGCGAGATGGAACCGGCGCAGGCCGCCGAGCTGGTCGCGCGGATGGAACCCGACGAGGCGGTCGACGCGCTGCGCGACCTCCCCGCGGACGAGCAGGCACATCTCCTCGCCCGGATGCCGGCGCCGACCCAGCGGGAGCTGGCCCGCCTGCTCGGCTACCCCGAAGATGAGGCCGGGGGGGTGATGACCACGGTGCTCTGCTGCGCGGGCCCCGACGAGACCGTCGCCGAAGTGCGGAAGAGGCTGCGCAAGCTGGCCAAGCACCAGACCGAGATCGACTCGGTCGCCGTCGTTGACGCCAAGGGCAGGCTCATCGGTGACGTGTCGGCCTTCGACCTGCTGGTGAACGACGGCGACAAGCCGCTGTCCGACCTGATCGACCCCGACAATCCCCCGGTCACCCTGCGCCCGGACGCCGACATGGACACGGTCGCCACCGAGATGGTGGAGTCGCGGCGCTCGTCGCTGCTCGTGGTGGATGACAAGGGCAAGCCACTCGGCCGGATCCTCTCCGACGACGTGCTGGACGCGCTCGTCCCCGGCCACGGGCGGCTGCACTTCACGAGGCTCCTGCAGTGAGCAGCGCGCACGAGGAGGTGCAGGAAGCCGGGGAAGAGCGGCCGTCCCGGGCCCGGGTCGGCACGGGCCTGACCAGGATCCGGTCCGGCGGGATCCGGCTGATGCGGACCCGCAAGAGCCGGATCTGGCTCGTCCTGGCCATCGCCGGCCCGGGAGTGGTGGCGGCCAACGCGGGCAACGACGCAGCCGGTATCGCGACCTACGCCTCGGCCGGATCGCAGTTCGTCTACCGGACGCTGTTCTTCATGGTGCTGGTCACCGTGGCGCTGGTGCTGGTGCAGGAGATGGCGGTCCGGCTGGGCACGCACACCGGCAAGGGCCTCGCCGCCCTCATCCGGGAGCAGTTCACCCTGCGGATGACCGCGGTCGCGCTCTTCTGCGTGCTGCTGGCCAACACCGGGCTGGTGGTGTCGGAGTTCGCGGGCATCGGTGCCGCCTTCGAGCTGCTCGGGGTCAGCCGTTACATCATCATCCCGATCGCCGCCGTCGCCATCTGGGCGCTCGTCTCGTTCGGCTCCTATCGTTATGCCGAGCGGATCTTCCTGATCATGTCGCTCGCTTTCCTCGCCTACCCGATCGCGGCCATCCTGGGCCGCCCGGACTGGAGCGCGGTCGGCTCCAATCTGGTCGTCCCGCATTTCCTGTTCACCAAGCCCTACCTGCTGCTGGGTGTCGCCCTGATCGGGACGACGGTCAGCCCGTACATGCAGCTGTACGCGGCGGCGGGGGTGGTCGACAAGGGCGCCGACCCGGCCGACTACCCGCGGGCCCGGATCGACGCGATCTCCGGGGCCTTGTTCGCGTGCATCGTGTCGATCACGATCATCATCGCGACGGCCGCCGCCATCGGCGGGCGCGGCCCGCTGACCTCGGCGGCGGAGGCCGCCCAGGCGCTGCGGCCGGTGGCGGGGTCGGCCGCCGAGCTCCTGTTCGCGCTCGGGCTGATCGGCGCGTCCGCGCTGGCGGGCGCGGTGGTCCCGCTGTCCAGCGCTTACGCCATCAGCGAGGCGGTCGGGGTGGAGCGGTCGGTGTCCCGCCGGTTCACCGAGGCCCGGCTGTTCCTCGGGCTGTTCGCCGTGCAGGTCATCATCGGCGCGGCGCTTGCCCTCACCCACATCAACCTGATCACCCTGCTGATCGGCACCCAGGTGCTGCAGGGCATCGTCACCCCGGTCATCCTGGTCTTCATCCTGATCCTCACCAGCCGCCGCAGCGTGCTGGGCAAGGCCGCGAACGGGTCGGTGTTCAAGGTCGTGGCCGGCGTGTGCGTGGCCGGCATCTCGGCGATGAGCCTGCTCCTGCTCGGCTCCACCGTGCTCGGGTTCTTCGGCATCGGCTGACCTGCCCGGCTCCGCGGCTCCCCCGGCCCCGCGGCCAGGTCAGCTCCCGGTTCCTCCGGCCCTGCGGCCAGCCCGGCTCCGCGGCTCCCCGGCCCTGCCGCTGCCGTGGCCACCTGCCCTGGTGGGTGATGCCGCAGACAAGCGATGGTATGAAGACCACAACAGGGCTGAACAACCGACGGGACACACGAGCGTGGCCATACGCAGGGCAGTCGGCTTCGACGGGGTGGAAAGCACGTCGGAGGGTTTCTGGTACTCGGTCAAGCGCAAGCTGCTGGGCCCGCCGCTGGTCAACGAGGAACTTGGTGAGCAGCGGCTCTCCAACGTGCTGGCGCTCGGTGTGCTGGCCCCGGACGGGATCTCCTCGTCGGCCTACGGCACCGAGGAGATCCTCATCGAGCTGCTCCGGGGCGGTCTCGCGATCACCGCATTCGCCCTCATCCTGCCGCTGACCGGTGTCGTCCTGTTCGTGATGGCGCTGGTGGTGCTGTCCTACCGCGAGGTCGTCACGGTCTACACCAGGGCCGGCGGATCCTACGTGGTGGCCCGGGACAACTTCGGCCCGCGGGTGGCGCAGATCGCCGCCGTCGCCCTGCTCATCGACTACGTCGTCACGGTCGCGGTGCAGGTGGCCGCGGGAACCGCGGCCGTCGCGTCGGCCGTCCACGCCATCGACAACCCGACGCTGATCACCGTGATCTCCGTGTGCATCGTCATCGCGATGTGCTTCGGCAACCTGCGCGGCATCCGCGAGGCAGGGCGGTCGTTCGCGGTCCCCACCTACCTGTTCTCCGGCGTGGTGATCCTCATGATCATCACCGGCCTGGTTCGCGAGATTTTCGGCACGCTGCACCAGTACCCTTACCCGGTGCCCGGGCAGTACGGCCACGCGCATTCCTACAGCGGCCTGATCGCCTTCGGCATGGTCTTCGTGCTGCTGCGCGCGTTCGCCAACGGCGGGTCGTCGCTGACCGGCATCGAGGCGGTCTCGAACGCGGTGAGCGCGTTCCGGCCGCCGGAGGGCATCAACGCCCGCCGCGTGCTGGTGACCGAGGGCGTCATCCTGGGCTCGCTGGTGGCCGGCATCTCCTGGCTGGCGCATGTCACGCACGCCGCGCCCTTCACGGACGGGGTGCCGACGGTGCTCTCCCAGGAAGCCAGGATGGTCTTCGGGCGTTCGGCCCTGGGCACCGGGCTGTGGATCCTGGTCCAGTCGGCGACCGCGCTGATCCTCTACACCGGGGGGAACACCAGCTTCAACGGGTTCCCGTTCCTGGCCAACTTCGTGGCCGAGGACGCCTTCCTGCCGCGCTGGCTGACCAAGCGCGGCCACCGGCTGGTCTTCTCCAGCGGGATCATCGTGCTCGCGATACTGTCCTGCGTCCTGATGGCCGCCGTCGGGGCGAACGTCAACAAACTCGTGCCGTTCTACGCGATCGGCGTCTTCACCGCCTTCACCCTGGCCGGGTTCGGCATGGCCAGGTACCACCACCGGACCAGGGAGACGGGCTGGCGGCGCAAGCTGGTGATCAACTTCTCGGCGGGCGTGACGTCGTTGATCGTCGTACTGATCTTCGTGGTGGTCAAGTTCACCGAAGGCGCCTACCTGGTCGTCATCCTGTTCATCATCGGCGTGCCGGCCCTCATCCGGCTGAACCGCGAGTACACGCTGGAGTCGCAGGTCCTGGAGCGGATCGGGGGGCGGTCCCGGCCGCCCGAGGCGCCGAACTATCCCCGCCGCACCGTGTACCTGCTGGTGGACAGCTTCGACCTGGCAACGCTGGCGGCGCTGCGGTACGCCCGGAGCCTGCGGCCGACGACGCTGCGCGCGGTGCACTTCGTCATCGACACCGCCCAGGCCGACGAACTGCGGGAGGAGTGGGTGCGGGCCGACCGGGGGGTGGTGCTCGACTTCATCGACTGCCCGGACCGCCGCCTGCCCAAGGCGGCCGCCGAACTGGTCAGCCGGGAGGTGGCGCAGCCCGGCACGCAGGTGACCGTGGTCCTGCCCCGGCGCAGCTACTCGCCGCTGCTCGGCAGGCTGCTGCACGACCGCACCGCTGACAAGATCGCCGCCGTGGTGAGCCGGATCCCGCGCTCCGCCGCCACCATCATCCCGTTCGACGTGCGCAGCCGGATTGAGGTCCTGCACGAGCGCCAGGTCGAGCGCGAACGGGAGCGGACCGGCCAGCCGCCAGCCGCCACGCCGCCCGCGGGTCAGGTGCTGGTGGCCGAACTGGAGGGGAAGACCGAGGTGCCTGCGCCCGCGGACAGGGCGGCAGCGGAAGGGGCGGCAGCCGGCCCGGCGCCACCAGGTGCGGCCGCCCCACGAGGTGAGCCCGCAGTCCCGGGCGAGGCCGTCCCAACAGGTGAGGCCGCACTCCCGGGCGAGGCTACAGTCCCGCCCGGGGCCGCCGCCACCCCGGCCGAGACCGCCGCCACCCCTGGCGAGACCGCCGCTGCCCCGGGAGCGCCTGCGGAGGTCTCCGGCCCCGGCGCGGCGGCCGCGGCCGAGCCGCCGGTGCTGGCCGCCCCGCCCCCCTCGGCGCTGCGGAACCTGCTGCGCGGGCGACGCGGGCGACGCGCCGACGCGCCGGCCGGGGACCCGGACGGCCGGGACCGCGCCGGGCACGACCGCGCCGACTCCGACCGGGCCACCTATGACCGCCCTGCCCCCCCGCCCGGGGTGAACCCCATCGGCTCGCTGAGCAAGCCGGGCCGGGCCACCGTGGCAGGACGCGTCCGCGCGGTCGAGATCCGGCCGGTCGAGCGGAATTCGGTGCTCGCCGTCGAGATCTCCGATGCCACCGGGGACCTGACCGCCCTGTTCTACGGCCGCTCGCACATCCCGGGCATCATCTGCGGGGCACGGGTCCGCTTCCGCGGCCCGGTCGGGGTGCGGGAGGGCACCCCCGTGATGATCAACCCTGCCTACGAGCTCCTCGCACCCGGCTCTGCGTCCCCGCCGGATGGGGAAGACTCCTGATGCGGGCGCCGCGCCCGAGGCTGCCCGGTGCCCTCGCCCAGCACGGGTAGCGAAGGGAGGCCAGAGGTGCCGGCCGACCATGATCACACCAGGGGCCTCACCGCTACCGGCAGGCACCGCGGAAGGCTGATGGCGGTCATGGCGATCACCGCCGGGATCGCCGCGGCGGAGATCGTCGGCGCACTGATCAGCGGCTCGCTGGTGCTGCTGGCCGATGCCGCGCACATGGCCGCCGACGCGGCCGGGGTGGGCCTGTCGGTGCTGGCCGCCTACGTGGCAACCCGTCCAGCCACCGACCGCCGTACCTTCGGCTATGCCCGGGCCGAGATCCTGGCCGCGACCGTCAACGCCCTCCTCCTGCTCGGCCTGGCCACCTTCATCATCATCGAGGCGGCCCAGCGGCTCGCCGCGCCGCCGCCGGTCGGCTCCGGCCTGATGATCGTTTTCGGCGTGGTGGCGCTGGCCGGAAACGGCACATCGCTGCTGCTGCTGCGCCATGGGCAGGCGGAGAGCATCAACGTGCGCGGGGCGTTCCTGGAGGTCGCCTCGGACACCTTCGGCGCCCTGGCGGTGATCGTCAGCGGTGTCGTGGTGGCGGTCGGCGGGTCCTACCTGGTGGACCCCATCGCCTCGCTCGCCGTCGCTCTGCTGATCCTGCCACGGACCTGGAACCTGCTGCGGGACGCGGTGGACGTGCTCCTGGAAGCCAGCCCCCGTGGGGTGGACCTGACCGAGGTCCGCGCGCACATGACCGCGCTCGAGGGGGTCAAGGACGTACACGACCTGCATGCGTGGACCATCACGTCCGGGCTGCCGGTGCTGTCCGCGCATGTGGTCGTGGACCCGGCGGTGCTCACGGGGAACCGGAGCGCCGTCATGCTGGACGCGCTGCAGGGCTGCCTGAGCGGGCACTTCGACGTGGTCCACTCCACCTTCCAGCTCGAGCCGGCCGGCCACGCCGACCACGAGCCTTCCGTCTGCCTTTGACATCCACTCCGCTCTGAAGGGCGGAGATGCCCGCCTGTCACGCCGCGTCCCGGTGTGACTTCGGGTGAGTTCCTGCTTCGCCGCGCTGCGCCACCCCGGAGGGTGGTCTTACCTGCGCTCCACAGGCTGTCACCGCCAGCCCGGCGGCCTTGGCGACATTGACCGCCGCGTTCACATCCCGGTCCAGCCGACGTACGCACTGGCAGACACTGTGTTTTCATCTTGCACGTGCACTTGGTTTTCGTCACCAAATACCGGCACCACGTCTTCGGCTCGCGCCACCTTGAGCGGATGGAGCAGATCATGCGGGACGTCTGCGCGGACTTCGGGTGCGAACTGGCCGAGTTCAACGGGGAAGCCGAGCACGTGCACCTGCTGGTGAACTTTCCGCCCACCGTGGCCATCTCCCGGCTCGTCAACAGCCTCAAAGGCGTGTCCTCGCGCAGACTGCGGCAGGAGTTCCCGGACCTGCGGCGGCACTACTGGCAGGCCAAGCGGCTGTGGTCAGGGTCCCACTTCGCCGGGTCGGTCGGCGGCGCCCCCATCACTGTCTTGCGCCAGTACATCGAGCAGCAGGACCCGCCCAGCTGACCCCGGCCGGGGCCGTCCGCCTTCACCACCGGCCTGAAGGCCGGCGCACCAGCGGACACTTTGGTAGCGGCCGCGTGCCACTCGAATGGGCACGGGAACGCCCTCACGTGGCAGCAGCCCGCTCCCTGGAGCGGCGCGGTACCTGCCGGTAATCTGGGGATACCGCCTGCCTGGGAGTTGCCGTGAGCACCTACGACCATGACGCGACCCCGGTGGCCCCCGGCACCTGGGACGTCCCCGCCCGCGGCGCCGCGCGCTTCACCTGGGATTACGACAACGGCCGGGCCCGCCTGCTCGACCTGTACCAGCGGGGCAAGGACAAGCAGTGGGACGCCACCAAGCGGATCGACTGGGAGCTTCCCGTCGATCCCACCAACGTGATGGGGATCTCCGAGGAGTTCTCCCCGATCTACGGCTCCCGGCAGTGGGAGCGGCTGTCCCGGGCGGAACGTGACGAGCTCGGCATCCACCTGTCGTCCTGGCTGTTCAGCCAGTTCCTGCACGGTGAGCAGGGCGCGCTCACCGTGGCCGCCCGGATCGTCGAGTCGGTGCCGGACATGGACTCCAAGTTCTACGCGGCGACGCAGGCCATGGACGAGGCCCGGCACGTGGAGCTGTTCTCCCGGTTCGTGCGGGACAAGATCGGCCTGCACTACCCGATCAACACCGACCTGGGGCGGCTGCTGGCCGACGCGCTCAGCGACTCCCGCTGGGACCTGCCCTATCTCGGGATGCAGGTGCTGATCGAGGGGCTCGCCCTGGCGGCGTTCGGCGTGCACCGGGACATGGCCACCAACCCGCTGGTCCAGCAGATCCTCGCCTACGTGATGCAGGACGAGGCCCGGCACGTGGCATTCGGGCGGCTCGCGCTGCGCGACTATTACTCGCAGCTGACCGAGGCCGAGCGGGCCGAACGCGAGGAGTTCGTGGTCGAGGGCTGCTACCTCATGCGCAGCCGTTTCCGTGCCCAGGAAGTCTGGGAGCGGCTGGGTTTCGACGTGGCCGAGTGCCTGGAGTTCACCGAGAACTCCCCCACGCAGCAAGCGTTCCGCACCCTGCTTTTCAGCCGGATCGTGCCGTGCGTGAAAGACATCGGGCTGTGGGGCCCGGGTGTCCGGCGCGCCTTCGCCGACCTGGGCGTCCTGGCCGCCGCCCAGACCGACCTCGACACGCTGATGCGTGACGACGAGCAGATCGCCGAGGACGTCGACCGGCGCAAGTACGAAGCCGAACTCGCCGCCCGGCGTGCCGAGATCGACGCCGCCATGGCCGACGGCGCCGGCGCCGGGGGTGCTGTCAACCACCCGGCCGGCTGACCTACCATCACCGGGTGAACGGTTCACCCATGCCGCGCTTCCCCAGCGGCTTCACCTGGGGTGTGTCAACCTCCGCGTTCCAGATCGAGGGCGCCGTGCACGAGGGCGGCCGGGGTGAGTCGATCTGGGACGTGTTCTGCCGGCGGCCCGGTGCCATCCGGGACGGCCAGACCGCGGACGTAGCCGACGACCACTATCACCGGTGGCGCGAGGACGTCGATCTGCTGGCCGCGCTCGGCGTCGGCGGGTACCGGTTCTCCCTCGCCTGGCCGCGCATCCAGCCGGCCGGGCGTGGCCCGGCCAACCCGGCCGGCCTGGACTTCTACGAACGGCTGACCGACGCGCTGCTTGCCCGCGGCATCACCCCGGTGCCCACGCTGTACCACTGGGACCTGCCGCAGCCGCTGGCGTCCGAAGGCGGCTGGCTGGCCAGGGAGACCGCCGCCCGCTTCGCCGAGTACGCGGGACTGGCCGCGGACAGGCTGGCCGACCGGATCCCGCTGTGGATCACGCTGAACGAGCCGTTCGTGGTGACCACCTACGGCTACGCGCTCGGCTTCCACGCGCCTGGCACGTCGCTCATGCTGGGCGCGCTGCCGACCGCGCACCACCAGCTGCTCGGGCATGGCCTGGCCACCGCGGCGCTGCGGTCCGCCGGGGTGCGGCAGGTCGCGATCACCAACAACTACGCCCCGGCCTGGCCCGCCAGCGACAGCGACGGCGACGCCGCGGCCGCGCGTGCCTACGACACCCTGCACAACCGCCTGTTCACCGACCCGCTGCTGCTCGGCGCGTACCCGGACCTTTCCCCGTTCGGGCTGCCCGGCGGGCTGGACTGTATCCGGGACGGCGATCTCGCGGTGATCGGTGCCCCGGTGGACGCGCTGGGCGTCAACTACTACGCGCCGGCGCGGCTCTCGGCGCTGCCCAGCTCCCCGCTGCCGTTCCAGATGGAGCCGATCCCCGGGTACCCGGTGACCGCGTTCGGCTGGCCGGTGGTGCCGCACGGGCTGCGCGACCTGCTGCTGCAGCTGAGGGACCGGTACGGTGCCGCACTGCCGCCGGTGTATGTCACCGAGAACGGGTGTTCGGTGGACGACCAGGTGAGCTCCCACGGCGCGGTGGCCGCCGACGGGGCCAGGATCAGTTACCTGGACGGCCACATCCGGGCGCTGCACGAGGCGATCCGGGACGACGTGGATGTGCGTGGCTACTTCGTCTGGTCGCTGATGGACAACTTCGAGTGGACGGAGGGCTTCCATCAGCGGTTCGGGCTCGTCCATGTGGACTTCACCACCCAGCAGCGCACGCCGAAAGCCTCCTTCGGCTGGTACCGGGACCTGATCGCCGCACAGCGCGGGTGAGATGACCGCCGCGGCGCCCGCTCAGTGGCGCCGCGGCGGCGGTGGGGAGGCGGGCCGATCGCGGTCAGGCCCGGCTGCGGCTAGCCCTCGTGTGCGAGCGCGCCGGCCAGTTCCTTGCCCGCGCCCGCGGCCAGTTCCCGCGTCTGCCGCTGTCGCGCCCGGCCGGGCAGGGCGAACATGAGCAGGAAGCTGAGGCCGAACACGCCGACCTGGAACCACAGGGTACGGACCAGCGAGGCAGCGAAGTCGGTGCGCACCGCGCTCGCGCCCGCCCCCGCGAGGACGCGCTGCGTGGCGGGCGTGATGACCTGGCCGGCCTTGGGCTGGCACGACGCGGGGGTGACCGTCGGGTCGGCGGCGACCAGCCGGTCGTGCAGGCAGACGCGGAACTGGGTCTCGATCTGCCCGGCGTAGCGGGCCGGGACCCCGGCGGCCACGACGCCTGAGCGCAGCGCTGGCGCGACGGTGCTGGCGGCCGGCCCGGACTGGCTGCCGAGCATCCCGAAGAAGATCACGCCGATGACCGCGATACCGATCGAGTTTCCGAGCTGGAGGCCGGTGTTGAACACCCCGGACGCCGAGCCCGCGTCCTGCCTCGGCACCCGGGCCAGCACGATGTCGGCCAGCGGCGCGATCACCGCGCCCAGGCCGAGGCCGACCGCGACCAGGCTCGGCACGAGCTCCCAGGTCGTCACCGCCGGCCCGTAGTGGTGCGTGGTGACGATGATGCCGGCCATGGCGGCGGCGATGACGAGCGCGCCGGCCATGGTGACGCCGCGGCCGAACCGGGGCGCCAGCCGGGCGGCCGCGCCGGAGGAGATCAGCACGCCCACCGAGAACGGCAGGAAGGTCAGCCCGGCGTGCAGCGGGGTGAAGCCGAGGCCCAGCTGCAGGAACAGGGTCAGCACCAGCCCGAACGAGGCGATCCCCAGGAAGAACGTCACCGCGATGGCCATCCCGGCGCTGAACCCGCGCTCGCGGAACAGGCGCGGCGGCACCAGCGGGGAGCCGTCCCGGCGATCCTTGATCCGCTCGTACCAGACGAACAGCGCGAACACCGGCGCGGACGCGGCCATCGAGATGAAGGTCCAGGTGGGCCAGCCGAGCTGGCGGCCCTGCACGAGCGGGTAGAGCAGCAGCAGCAGCGCCGCCGTGACCAGGCCGACGCCGACCGGGTCCAGCTTGGGCGGGCTGGGCGACCGGGACTCGCGGACGAGCACCGCCGAAGCCGCCACCGCGATGATCCCGACCGGCACGTTGATCAGGAAGATCGGCCGCCAGGCCAGGCCGAACAGGTTGTGCTGGATGAGCAGCCCGCCGATGAGCGGCCCGCTGATCGTGCCGAGGCCCGCTGTCACCCCGAACCCGGCCAGTGCCTTGATCCGCTCCGCGGGCGGGAAGATCACCTGGATGACGGCCAGCACCTGCGGGACCATGATCGCGCCCATGGCGCCCTGCACCACCCGGAAGGCGATGAGCTGGCCGGGGCTCTGCGCGGCCCCGCACAGCGCCGACATGATGGTGAAGCCGGTCACGCCGATCAGGAACAGCCGCTTGCGGCCGAACGTGTCGCCGAGCCTGCCGCCGGTGATCAGGACGAGGGCATAGGCGAGCGTGTAGCCGGCCAGCGCCCACTGCACGTCGGCGTAGCTGGCATGCAGGTCCCGCTGGATGGACGGGATCGCGATGTTGACGATGGATACATCGAGCAGGTTCATGAACGCGGCCAGCAGCAGGATGGTAAGAGTCAGCCAGCGCCGGGGGTCAGCGCTGTCGCCCGCGGCCACGGGACGTGCCAGGATCTGAGCGTCCGAAGTCATCGTGCTCTCCACTCACCGGAGGTCTCTGAACTACACTAGGGACGCTAGCATCTTGTTAGCCAGATATCTAGGTTTCTTAGATAATAGGAAGGTAAAGCATGTCCGAGGACCCGGCCGGGACAGCCGCCGGGCAACACGGCCCGCCGCCTGGCTGGGAGCAGCCCGGCTGGGAGGTGCCGTGGCCCGAGTCGCCGGCCACCGGCACGGGACGGCCGGAACGCGCGGATCTGGAGGTGGCGTTCGCGGCGGGCCTGCGCAGGACCGGAGCCCTGATGCAGCTCATGGGCACCGCGGCCGCCGACAAGATCGGTATCAACGCAACCGACCTGAACTGCCTGAACATCCTGAGTTTCAGCGGGCGCATGACGGCCGGCGAGCTGGCACGCGCCACTGGCCTCACCACTGCCTCGATCACCGGCGTGGTCGACAGACTGGAAGAGGCGGGCTTCGTCACCCGGGAGCGCGATCCGCACGACCGCCGGCGGGTGGTGGTCCAGATCAACGTTGACCGGGCGATGAAGGACGTGGCCGCCGTCTTCGCCCCCATGCTCCGGGCCTGGCGGGAGATGGCGGCCCGTTACCCCGACGACGAGCTCAGGCTGATCGTCGATTTCTACGCGCGGATGGAGCAGGTGCTCCGCGACCACCTCGTCCGGCTGCGCAGCGCCCCGGCTGACTGAACCGTCCGGTCCGGGGGCGTGACCCGCCGGTCCTGCCCCGGTCAGCAGCCGGGCGGCGCCGGTCAGGCCAGGCGCAGGTCGGTGAGCACGGTGCGGGCGGCGCCGGCGCCGCACATGCCGTGCACCCCGCCTCCCGGCGGGGTGGATGACGAGCACAGGTAGACACCGGGCAGCGGGGTCCGGTACGGGTTCCAGCGCGGCGTGGGCCGGAAAACCGTCTGCAGCAGCGACCCCGCCCCGCCGTTGATGTCCCCGCCCACATAGTTCGGGTTGTACCGCTCCATGTCGACCGCCGTCTTGACCGACCTGGCCAGGATCAGGTCGCGGAACCCCGGTGCGAAGCGCTCGATCTGCGCCTCGATCCGGCCGGACATGTCCACGTCCGAGCCCGACGGGACGTGGCAGTATCCCCACAGGGTGTGGGAACCGGCCGGCGCCCGGGTCGGGTCCACCACGCCCGGCTGGGCGACGAGGCAGAAGGGCCGCTCCGGGTGCCGGCCCGCGTTCACGTCCGCCTCGCTGCGCGCCACCTCGGCGAGCGTGCCGCCCACGTGCACCGTCCCCGCCTCCCGGCAGGGCGCCGCCTGCCACGGCACCGGTCCGGACAGCGCCCAGTCGACCTTGCAGACCCCGGGCCCGTACCGGAAGCGGGCCAGTGCACGGCCCTGCCAGCCCGGGAGCGTCCCGCCGGCGATGGCGGCAAGCTGGCGGGGCGTGACGTCGAGCAGGACTGCCCGGGCCGGCGGCAGGCTGTCCAGCGAGCTGACCCAGCGGCCGGTCTCGACCTGCCCGCCCAGCGACGTCAGCTCGGCGACCAGGGCATCCATCAGCCGGCCGCTGCCGCCCTCGACCACCGGCCAGCCCACCGTGTGCGCGATCATGATGAACGCCAGCCCGTAGCCGCCGGTGGCCGGCGCGGTGAGCGGGAGCATGGTGTGCGCGGCCACGCCGGCAATCAGCCCGCGCGCTTCCTCGGTCCGGAACCGCCGGGCCAGCAGGCTGGCGGGCTGGATGCCGTCCAGGCCGAACCGGGCCATGGCGAGCGGATGCCCGGGGACGGACCGCATCGGGGCGAGGATGGTGGGCAGGGTGAGCGGGACGTCACGCACCAGCGGGGCGAGCAGCCGCCGGTAAGCCTGGCCGTCGGCACCGAGCCCGCCGGCCGTCTCCTCGACCGAGCCGGCGACCCACCCCGCGCGCCCGCCGTCCTGCGGGTGCGCGAACGCGACCTTGGGCGTGCGCAGCGTCGCCCCCAGCGCCGCCAGGTCGATCTGCTGGAAGAATGGGGAGGCGGCGGCGAGCGGGTGCACCGCTGAGCACACGTCGTGCTGGAAGCCGGGCAGGGTGAGCTCGGCGGTCCGGCAGCCGCCGCCGGGCGCCGCCGCTCCCTCGATGACGTGCACCGCCAGCCCGGCCCGGGCCAGCGTTATCGCCGCGGCGAGCCCGTTGGGCCCGGAGCCGACCACGATCGCGTCGGCCTGGCCCGCGTGCCCCCGCGTCCCGCCCCGCTGTGCTGCCGCCTTGCCATCGGCGCGCGGATGGCCCGCTGCCAGATCCGATGGCCCCTTGCCGGGACCTTCAGGCGGGCTCATAGTTCGAGTATCTCGCCCTCGGCCGCGACGATGACGCCGGCCTGCCCCGTGGCGAGCCGCGCGGCCAGCAGGTCGAGTTCCGCATCGGTCCGGCCCGGCTTGTGATGGGCCAGCATGACCCGCCGGGCCCCGGCCCGCCGGCCCAGGCCCACCGCGTAGTCGGCCGCCGCATGGCCGAACGCCGCCTCGGCGGCGACCTCCTCCGGCAGCAGGAACGCATCATGAATCAGCAGGTCCGTCCCCGCCGCCAGGTCGAGTGCGGCGGGATGGTACTCACCCCACCCCTCGGGCCCCGGCCCGGCAACGGTGGGGCAGTGATCGGGGATGTAGGTGATCACCGACCGCCCGTCGCTGACGCGGTAACCGAACGTCCGCCCGCCCTTGTGCGGCACCTCCCGCGCCTCGATCGTGAAGCCTTCCGCCTTCAGCGGCCCGGGCTCGATCATGCCGAACGTCCAGTTACCCCGCAGGCCGTTAGGCGTGATGGGGAAGTGGGGCGGGGACATGCCCCGGCCCAGCACTTCGGCCGCCGACTCGCCGGGCTGCGCGGGCAGGAACAGCACAGCCCGCGCGTCGTCGCGGTCACCCCCACCGAAGAAGGGCAGCCCGTGGACGTGATCCCAGTGCAGGTGGGTCAGCAGGATCGTGCCGGCGAACGCGTGGCCGCCTAGCAGCCCGGTGACCTGGCGCAGGCCAGTTCCGGCGTCGAGGATGAGCGTCGGCACGGCCGCGCCGTCGTGGGCGAGGGCCACACACGAGGTGTGGCCCCCGTAGCGGAGGAAGTCGGGGCCCGGGGCCGGGGTCGAGCCGCGCACGCCACACAGGTGAATGCGCACCCTCAGGCCCGGTCGGCGTCTTCGCGCCGGTGCCCCCCGGACAGCTCCTCCAAGGCCGACCGGTCGAACTGGCTGGCGTCCACCGACGCCACCCGGCACGGGGTGACTGCCACCAGCGTCGAGGTGCGCTCGCCGCCCTCCAGGTGGGCGCGTTCCCCGAGCAGCGCTCCCGGCCCGTATTCGGCGAGCCACTCACCGTCCCGCTCGACCCGGATGACCCCGTCGAGGATCAGGAAGACGTCGGTGCCCAGCTCGCCCTGGCGGACCAGCACCCGGCCGGCGGGCAGCTTCTCGACCTTCGGCTTGGCCGCGCCGTGCATCAGCTGCACGGACAGCGAGTGCTCCAGGGCCGTCTCCACCGCGGTGACCAGCGCCTCGGAGTCCTGGTCGCCCCAGGGGGTCTGACGGCCGAACGACACCGCCATCCAGTTGCTGAAGTCGGTCAGCCCCGACTTGTGGGTCAGCCTGCCCTCGGCGTCGTAGAGCCAGTGGCGCGGGAACTTGCTCGCCCCGGTCATGGCGGACTCCGCCTTGCCGTCGGTGTGCAGGGTCAGCGACAAGGTGGTCCACACCAGCGGCGACTGCCACTGGATATAGGGGCGGTGCCGCACCTTGCGCGGCGCGGGTGCTCCGGTCCGCCCGCCGACGGTCTGGCGGAAGCGCACCCAGCCGTCCCCCCGCTCGGGTTCGCGCCGCAGGTCGGGCAGCAGGGCGTTCTGGAAGGTGTGCCGCAGCCCGCCGAGCCGGACCGTGGTGGTGCCGATCATGCCGCCCCCGCTGTAGCCGCAGTCGGTGACCTCACCGGCGCTGTCCACCTCGATCCAGGCACGCAACGGATTGGCAAAACGGAACCTGTCGGCCGCGCGCAGTGCCTCGAGATCATCGATCTGCGCGGGCGGGGGTTCGTCGTAGTGCGTGATGCCAGATTCGAAGGCGATCTTGGAGCTGCCGGTGACCGCTTCCGACGGGATCCATGACAGTGAGGTAACGCTGCTCTCGTATCGCATGATCCCATCCTGGCCGCATTGCCCGCCCGCTGCCAGGGTGCTGCCTGGCATCTTGGGCGAGGTCGCCCGGGATGCCAACCGCAGCCCGGGGTGGGGCAGGCACCTCCATGCCAGGTCGTGCCTTCACCCTTCCGGGCACGGATCGCTGTGCTTGATGATGTGTCCGGGGGTACGGCGAGAGGCCGGCGATGTCCGGGGTATGGATGTTCTTCCGCACCGAGCTGCGGCGGCACTGGCGCGGCTGGCTCGCGCTCGCCCTGCTCGCCGGGGTGTTCGGCGGCATGGTCATGGCCGTCGCGGCCGGGGCCCGGCGGACCGACTCCGCCTATCCGCGCCTGCTCGCCTGGAGCGACGCATCCACCGTGGACATGTTCTTCGCCAACGGCGGGCCGGCGGCGTTCGGCCACGTGGGGGGCGCCGCACTCGCGACGCTGCCGCAGGTACGCTCGGTGGTGCGCAAGGCCGGGTGGACCGTGCTGAGCCCGGCGGTCGCCGAACTCGTCGCATCCGAGACCAGCGGCGCGCCCTCGCGAAACAAGATCCTGGCCGGCCTGGCCGATCCCCGCCGGGCCGACCAGGCCGAAGCCTCCTTCGCGCTGGCCCGGGCACTGCATCTGGCCGTGGGGCAGCGGCTGCGGATCGTGCTGCTCAGCAACGCCGGCGCACCGGTCCCGGTCTGGTTCCGCATCGCCGGGATCGAGGCCGCGCCCGGCGAGTTCCCCACCGAGCAGTTCGGGACCGGCTCCGACCTGCTGTGGGCTACCCCGGCCTTCTTCCGTCAGCACCGGACCGGGCTCCAGGGCTTCAGCTCGGTGTCCCTGTGGCTGCGCCACGGCAGCGCGGATGTCCCCGCGGTGGAACGCGAGGCCAGCCGGCTGGCCGGCGGCGCGCCCCTCGGCTTCTCCACGCAGCGGAGTCAGTCCGCTGACACCGAGCGCTCCTTCCACCAGCAGGCCGTGGTGCTCTGGCTGCTCGCGGGGTTGCTCGGGCTCATCGGCGTGCTCATCGCCGGCCAGCTGCTGGCCCGGCTGAGCCTGCTGGAGTCCGACGGGTTCGGCGCGCTGCGGGGGGTCGGGATGGGCCGCGGCCAGCTGCTCGCGATCGGCCTGTCCAGGGCCGCGGCCATCGGCGCCGTCGCTGCTGTGGCCGCGGTGATGCTGGCCATCGGGCTGTCTCCCGCCTTCCCGGTCGGGCTTGCCGCCGCCGCCGAGCCTCACCCCGGCCTCGACGCCGACTGGGTTGTCCTCGGGCTGGGGCTGGCCTGTGTGATCGCGGCCACCGTCGGCTCCGGGGCCTGGCCGGCCTGGCACGCGGTTTCCGGCGCTGCAGCCGCTGGCGGGTGGCACGTCCCCGATGGGCGGGGCCGCAAAGACCGGCCGGCCATCTCGGCACTGATCACGACCATGCGGCCGGTTCCGGCGGCGACGGGGGCCCGGCTGGCGCTGCGACGCGGCGCCGGGCGGACGGCGTTGCCCGTGCCGAGCACGATCGCTGCGGCGGCGGTGGGAGTGGCCGCGCTCAGCGCCGCGATGGTGTTCTCTGCCAGCCTCGGCCACCTGCTGGCCACCCCGCGCCTGTACGGCGTCACCTGGGACGCCTCCGTGCAGGACATCGAGTCGAACTTCGGGCCGGGCGTGCAGCGGACGGTCCCGGCGGTCGCCCGTGACCCCCAGGTGGCCACCTGGGCGGCGACCGGCCTGGGCGCCCCGCTGCTGATCCACGGCATCGAGGCAGATGCCGAGGAGGTGAGCCCGGGCCACGGGCAGTCGCTCCAGCCGGTGCTGATCACCGGGCGCCTCCCGCGGGACCCCCGTGAGATCGCGCTCGGCCCGCTGACCCTGGCCGCGGTCCACGCTCGCCTCGGTGGCACGGTGCGGGTGTCCCTGACGGGCTCGCGCCCGGCCACGGTGCGGGTGGTCGGCGTCGCTGTCTTCCCGCCCTACAGCACCGCGCTCGGGCTGGGGCACGGGGCCGCGATAACCCCAGCGGGCCTGCGGCGGCTGCTGCCCCGCGGCTTCCACGCGCCGCCACCGGGCACGCTGCTGGTCCGGTTCCGGCCCGGGGCCAGCCAGCAGGCCCGGATCGCCGCTCTCACCGTGCGGCTCGACCGGCTCGGCCCCTACGCTGTGCTCGGGCCGGCCTCCCCGGCCGACCTGGTGAACTTCGGGGATGTGCAGGAGCTGCCGCTGCTGGTCGGGGTCTGTCTCGCCGCGCTCGCCATGCTGACCCTGGTCCACCTGCTCAGCACGTCGGTCCGCCGCCGCGGCCGTGATCTCGCCATCCTGCGGACCATCGGCTTCACCCGCGGCCAGGTCCGCGCCACCGTCGCCTGGCAGGCGGCCATCCTCACCGTGGTGGCCCTGCTCATCGGCATCCCGGCCGGCGTCGCCTGCGGGCGGCTGGCGTGGCTGATCTTCACCCGCCAGCTCGGCATCGTGCCGGTCATCGACGTGCCGCTGCCCGCGCTCGCGGTCCTGGTGGCTGCCGCGGTCGCGCTGGCCGTGGCCGCCGCTGTCCCGGTCGGTGAGACCGCGGCCCGGTCCCGGCCCGCCCGGGTGCTGAGAAGCGAGTGACCGCGGGGCGGGAAGCACCACCCCCACAGGGATACCTGCACCATTGACCGCGCACAGGCACAGGCCGCTGAATATCACTCATGGGAGCGGTATGGCTGCGCCTGCGCGCCGAGTCACGCCAGCAGTGGCGCACGTGGCTTGCCCTTACCGTGCTGCTCGGCGTGATCGGCGGCATGGCGCTGACCGCCGCGGCCGGGGCACGGCGGACCGACACCGCCTACCCCCGCCTCCTGCGCCGCAGCCATGCCGCGGACCTGCTGGTGAGCCCGGCACTGTCGGGGTTCCACGGCTACTTCCGTGCCGTTGCCCGCCTGCCCGGGGTGTCGTCGCTGGACTCCACGATGTTCCTGCAGATGTCGCTGCCGGTACCGGGCGCCTCGCCCTTCTCCGGCATGGTGGCCGAGGGGAGCCCCTTCGGCGATGAAGGCACCGCCATCGACCGGGTCAAGATCCTCGCTGGCCGCATCTTCGACCCGGCCGACCCGCGGGCGGTCATGATCAGCCCGGCGCTGGCGGACCGGGCGCGGGTGGGCCCCGGCGGCACACTGCACCTGATCGGCTACCCGCAACGGGGCAACAGCCCCGATATCGCGCACGCGGTGCGGCTGGCGTTCCGGGTGTCGGCGATCGTGGAGTTCGTCGACGAGATCGTGCCGGCCAACGGCGAGATCGCCGAGCCTCGGGTGCTGCTGAGCCCGGCATTCGCCCGGACGGCGCTGGCACAGTCGTTCAACCCCGCTGGCGGCGGCGGCTATGTGGTGCTCCGGCCCGGCGCCGACGCCGCCGCGTTCACCCATCAGGCCACGGCGCTGGCCGGGCGTTACCGGGTGGGAAACGTCCAGGTCGTCCACCTGGCCACCGAGTACGGTGCGACCCAGCGGGCCATCCGGCCGGAGGCCGCCGCCCTGGCGATCTTCGCCGCGCTCGCGGGCCTGATCGCGCTGGTCATCATCGCGCAGCTGCTGAGCCGCCAGCTCGTCCTCGACTCGGTGGAGTTCCCCGTCCTGCGTGCCCTCGGCATGGGCAGGTCGCGCCTCGCCGCGCTGGCCCTGGCCGGGGTGGCCGTGGTGACCACCACCGGGGCTGTCGTCGCCGTCGGGATCGCCATCGCGGCCTCCCCGCTCATGCCCATCGGGCCCGCCCGGGCCGCCGAGCCCAGCCCCGGAGTGGAGGTCAACCTGGCCATTCTCGGTGCCGGGTTCGTCGTCATCGCCGTCGTGCCGCTGCTGGTGATGGTGCCCGCGGCGCTGCGGGCGGCTGCCCGCGCTCCCGGCGCGCTCGGGCTGGCCGAGCCCACGGCGCCCGCGCGCCGCTCCCGGCTGGGCCCGGCGCTCGGGCTGGCCGGTTCCGTGCCGGGCAGTATCGGCGTGCGGATGGCGTTCGAGCCCGGCCACGGGCGCAGCGCGGTCCCGGTGCGCAGCGCCCTTGTCGGCACGACGGTGGCGGTGGCGGCGGTCGTGGCGGCAATGGTCTTCGGCGCCAGCTTCCTCGGCCTGGTCGGTACCCCGCACCGGTACGGGCAGAACTGGGACCAGCAGCTGGACCTGCAGGTCGGGGCCATCCCGGCCACCATCGGGGCCAGGGTCCTGACGAACATCAAAGGCCTGACCGAATACGCGGGCGGCAACTACGGGCAGGTCAGCGTCGCCGCTCCCGGCAGCAGGAACGGCACGGCGGTGCCCGCGATCGGGCTCGACCAGCGGCACGGGAACGGGTTCCTCACCCTGCTCGCGGGCCAGGCCCCGGCAGGGCCCGGCGAGATCGCCCTCGGCCCCCGCACCCTCCGCACACTGGGCCTGCACCTCGGGCAGCGGGCCGAGGTCGGCGCGAACGGCAAGAGGTCCCCGATGCGGATCGTGGGCTCGGTGGTCTTCGCGGCGTTCGGCGTGGGCGGCGGAAGCGACACCGACCTGGGGAACGGCGCCGTGGTCCCCGCCTCGGTACTGTCCCAGCCGGGGCCGGACTGCAGCGCGAGGGAAACCTGCTACAACTTCTTCCTGCTCCGCTACCGGCCAGGCACCGATCTGCGGGCAGCGGCCGCCCAGGTAATACGCTCCGTTACCCGCAACCACTGCCCGGTGGGCCTGTGCCTGGTAACCACCGAACAGCGGCCCAGCGACATCCAGGACTATACCGGGGTGCGGGACACACCGCTGGTCCTCGGCGCCGTCCTCGCCCTGCTCGCCGTCGGCACCCTCGCCCACGTGCTGCTCACCGGGGTGCGGCGGCGGCGGCGCGACCTCGCTGTGCTCAGGACCCTCGGGCTCCTCCGTTCCCAGCTGCTCCGGGTGGTGTCCTGGCAGGCCAGCGCGCTGGCCGGGGCGGCATTGCTGGTCGGGCTGCCGCTGGGCCTGCTGGCGGGCCGCTGGGCGTGGCTGCTGTTCGCC
The DNA here is from genome assembly GCA_963741615.1 of uncultured Actinomycetes bacterium. Classification (GTDB taxonomy): domain Bacteria; phylum Actinomycetota; class Actinomycetes; order Streptosporangiales; family Streptosporangiaceae; genus UBA9676. Next base: position 116,696 of record CAVUIU010000007.1, on the reverse strand, counting down.
GGCTCGGCCGGGGTCGCGGGCGACGCCGACGTCCCGGTGACGCTCGTGCTCCTCGCCATCCCGGTCACCCTCATCCTGGCCAACGTCATCGCCGCCGTCCCCGGCTGGGGCGCCGGCCGGATCAGGCCGGCACTGATCCTGCGAAGCGAGTAACGGATGCCCGCATCACCGGCCAACGCCACCCCGCGCCGCTGGAGTCCGCGCATGGGATCAACCTGGCTCGCCCTGCGCGCCGACCTGCGCATGCGCTGGCGGGGGATGGCCGGGCTGGCCCTGCTGCTCGGGCTGATCGGCGGCGTGGTGCTGACCGCGGCCGCCGGCGCCCGCCGGACCGACACCGCCTACCCGCGCCTGCTGCAATGGGCGAACGCGAGCCAGGTGGACTTCCTCGGCAACCGCTCCCCGCTGCTCTACCAGCGGCTGCGGCGTCTCCCGCAGGTGGCGTCGGTGTCGGTGGCGGGCTACTACAGCGCGGTGCTCCCGGGGCCACATGGCCGCCCGTCCACCACCCAGGTCACCACCATGTCCGGCCTGGATCGTTCGTTCGGTGTCACCGTGGACCGGGTCAAGGTGCTTTCCGGCCACCTCTTCAACCCGGCCGGCCCGCATGCCGCCATGATCGACCAGCAGCTCGCCACGATGGCGCACCTGCGGCCAGGCGGCACGCTGCACCTGATGGTGATACCGAGTTCACCCACCACCGGCAGCCTGGAGCCCCAGCGCGCGGTCGACATGGCCTTCCGGGTCTCTGCGGTTGTCGTCTTCGACGACCAGATCGTGCCGGCCACCACGACCGCCGCGGAACCGAGGGCGCTGGTGAGCACGCCGTTCACCCGGACACCCGTGGCACAGTCGGCGAGCTACGGCTACCAGGCCGCGGTGCGCCTGCGGTCGGGCGCGGACAAGGGCGCGTTCGTGCGGGCCGCCACCGCGACCGCGACGCGCATGCTAGGCCCCGTGAAGTCAAACGGGCAGGGTGGGTTCGACATCATCGACCTGGAGGACCAGTTCGCCGCCACCGAGCGGGCGATCACCCCGCAGGCATTCGCGCTGGCGGCCTTCGCCGCCGTGGCCGGGCTCATCGCGCTGGCGGTCATCACCCAGCTGCTCGGCCGCCAGCTCATCCTGGACTCGGCCGAGTTCCCGATCCTGCGCGCCCTGGGCATGTCCCGCCGCGCTCTGACCGCCCTGTCCCTGGCGAGACTTGCCGTCCTGACCACTGTCGGCGCGGTGCTGGCGCTGGTGATCGCCATCGCGGCCTCACCGCTCATGCCCATCGGGTCCGCCCGGCTGGCCGAGCCGGCCCCGGGGGGCGAGGTCAACCTCGTCATCCTGGCGGCAGGCTTCGCCATCATCGCCCTGCTGCCGCTCGCCCTGGTGGCCCCCGCGGCCTGGCGGGCGTCCGGCCGGCCAGGCGGCCTGCTCGGCGTCGCCGAGCCTGGTGGGCCCACCCATGCCTCGCGGGTGGGCACGGCTCTCGGCCTCACGGGCTCGATGTCCGCCGTCATCGGGGTGCGGATGGCGTTCGAACCCGGCCGCGGGCGGACCGCGGTCCCGGTGCGCAGCGCCCTGCTCGGCACGATCCTCGCGGTCGCCGCGGTCGTGGCCGCGCTGGTGTTCGGCACCAGCCTGCTGCACCTGATCGGGACCCCGCGCCTGTACGGCCAGGACTGGCAGCAGGAGCTGGACCTGTCGTTCGGGTCGGTGGGCAAGGCAGTGGGGGACAAGATCGCCGCACACCAGCACGGCCTGGCCGGGTACGCCGCGGGAAACTACGGGAACATCACCGTGGACGGCCAGCTGGTGGCCGCGGTCGGCATCGACCCGCTGCGCGGCAGCAGCTTCCTCACCCTGCTGGCCGGGCGCCCCCCGCGCGGCCCTGGTGAGATCGCCCTCGGCACCCAGACCCTGCGCGACATCGGCGGCGAGCTGGGCCAGAGGGTATCCGTGCTGGTCAACGGCCGCACGCGCCCGATGCGGATCGTCGGGACCGTCGTGCTCCCCGCCTTCAGCCAGGGCGGCGTCGTCGCCACCAACCTGGGCAGCGGGGCCGTCCTGCCCGCCTCGGTCCTGTCGGTCCAGGACCGCATCACCGGCTGCACCGGGCATCAGACCTGCTACAACTTCTTCCTCACGCGCTACCAGCCCGGCGTCGCCATGGCGACCGCGACGGCTAGGCTGCGCAAGACCGTGATCAAGCTGCGATGCCCGCCCCTGGTCTGCTCGGTGACCTCCGACCAGCGGCCCAGCTACATCCGCGACTACAGCGCCGTGCGCGACACCCCGCTCGCGCTCGGGGTGGTCCTGGTGCTGCTGGCCATGGGGACCCTCATCCACGTCCTGCTCAGCAGCCTGCGCCGGCGGCGCCGCGACCTGGCCATGCTGAAGACCCTGGGACTGCTGCGCGGGCAGCTGCTGCGGGTGGTGGCCTGGCAGGCGGCGGCGCTCGCGGCGGCCGCGCTCCTGGTGGGGCTGCCGCTGGGGGTGCTGGCCGGTCGCTGGGCATGGGCCCTGTTCGCCCGGTCGGTTGGCATCGCACCCAGCCCCGACATCCCGGCCGTCCTGGTGCTGGCCGTCATCCCCGCGACCCTCCTGCTGGCGATCGTCATCGCGGCGGGCCCTGGCTGGGCCGCAGCCCGGATCAAGCCGGCCGCGGTCCTGCGCACCGAGTGAGCGCCCCCAGCCCGGGCCATCACCCGTTCCCGGCCGGCTTGCCGGCCCTGACGGCGGGAGGCGGGACCACGCGCTGGTCTGCTGGCAAACCGCTTTCACCCGGGTTGCGACCGGGACCTCCACTTGCCTGCGCGGCGGCCGTCTGCTGCGTATGGTGGTGCGTTCCGGTGGCTCCCGCGTGGGCCGGCCGGGGCATCCGCAGGCGCAGCACGATCAGCCCGAGCAGGGCAAAGGCGGCCGTCCAGGCCAGCGAGACGGCGACCATGCCGGGCAGTATCTCGTGGTGGAAGGCCCCCGCGGCAGCGAACTGCGTCGGGCCGTACGACGGGAAGAACTGCAGCAGTGGCTTGTTCGCCAGCGGGTTGTCCACCGGGTTCTCCAGGAACGTGTCCAGCATGGAGATCATGATGATGAGGAAGAAGCCTTCCAGGTCGCCCCGGACCAGCACACCGATGAGCAGGCCGAGCGCCGCGTAGGTGCCGGCCGCCAGCATGAACGTGGCCGCGATGGTCCACACGCCCGCGGGGCGCCAGAAGAACAGCATGATGATCGCGGCGTAGGCGCCTACGGCGACGGCCTGGACCAGCGCGGCGCCGGTCTTGGCGATGATCAGGGCGGCAGGCCGGTACCCGGACAGCACGAGGCGCCGGTCGAAGGGCAGCGACCGGCGGACCGCGGCGAACACCACGAACCCCGTGATGAGGGTGATCGAGCTGAGCCCGGCGGTGATCAGCGTGAGGTTGTGGCCATCCACCAGGACCGTGGCGCCCGTGGCGTGCAGCCTGAACCCGACGCCGGTGTGCGACATCATCGAGCCGATCACGAGGTACCACACCGGAACGAAGGCCACCAGCAGGATCCAGGCGAACCGGTTCCTGACCTGCCCGGCCAGGCTGAGCCGGACGGCGGTGTCAAGCTGCTGGCGCATGGCTGCCCGCCTCCTCATCGATCCGGCCATCCGTCAGGTGGCAGATCCGGTCGAAACGTTCGTGCTCGAAGACCAAATGGCTGATGACCACCGTCGCCGTTCCCCGTTCCCTCAGCTCGCCGGTGAGTTCCCAGAAGGCGAGATAGGTCTGCCAGTCGAAACCCTGGTAGGGCTCGTCGAGGAGCAGGACCGGCGGGTCGTGCATCAGGGCCAGGGTCAGGCTGAGTTTCTGCTTGGTCCCGCCGGACAGGGTGCCGGCCCGCTGCCCGCGGCAGCCGGCATAGCCGAGCCGCTCGATCAGCTCCCCGGCCCGGTTCGCGCTGCCGATCCCGTACGCGGCCTGGAAATAGCGCACGTTCTGGTCCACGGTGAGTGCTTCATCGAGGACCACTGTCTGGGGGCAGTAGCCAGGCCTGCCCGCGAGGGCGACGCTGCCCGTGTCCGGCCGCAGGTCACCCGCGAGGATCCGGAGCAGCGTGGTCTTGCCCGTCCCGTTCTCGCCGACCACGGCGACCAGTTCCCCGGCCGCGATTTCCAGGTCAACCCCGGCCAGCACCCATCGCCGGCCGTAGGACTTGCGGATGCCCCGCGCTGCCAGTGCCGTCATGGTTGCCTCCTCCCTCCGGCGAAGCTCTCACCCTCAGCCTTGTCCCAGTGGCCCTGCCCGGCGAGGGTGGTGCCTGGCCAGATGAGGGGTGAGCCTGGCACCACCGGTCAGCGCGGTGACCGGCCGGAATCCCGGGGGCTGCCATCACCGGCGGCCGGGAAGCCAGGCGGGCCGGTCTGACTGTGCCCCGAGCGCGCTCACTCCGCCCGAAGCACGCGGGCCGGGCTCAGCCGGGCGCCCGAACGCGCGGGCCAGACGGCCACGGCGTTCGCGACCAGGACCACTGCGGGGACCATGAGCAGGACGACGGGCACTGGCGTGATCGCGTCTGCCGGGATGCCGAGGCCGCCGGCGAACAGCTCCCAGCTCCAGCGGCCGACCGCGATCCCCAGCGGCAGGCCGATCAGCAAGGCAAGCACCGCCAGCGTGGTGAGCTGCCAGGTCGTGATCGAGCTGACCTGCCACCGCAGCATCCCGAGAGCTTTCAGGATGGCGAAGTCACGGCGCCGCCGACGCCCCGACACGACGACGAGCTGCCCGAGCACGGCCGTGCCGAGTACGGCAAGGACCACGGCAAGCACCTCGGGGGTCCCGTCGATGGACGCGTAGCTGGCGACGCTGTTCGGGCGCTGGCCGGCGACCACGCAGGTGGACTGCTGGATGAGCTGGCAGAAGCTGGCCATGGACCGCTGGAAGCCGGCCAGGTCCGCCGCCGGGCTATGGCCTGGTTTGAAGCGCACGAGCGCGAACTGGAAACCAGGGCCGCCGCCGACGGCCTGCGCTTGCGGCTGCAACACGGCGGCCGTCGTCTCGGCGCCCTGGCCGAGATCTGTTGGCGTCAGACCGCCCTGGCCGAAGTTGGGGAACACCGCGCTGCCGACGATGCGGTCGCTCATCTGGTGCCCGCCGACCGTCACCGTGACCGACTGCCCGACCTGCCGCCCGATCTGGCGGAGGGTGGCGGCACCGAGCACGATCTCGTGCTCGGTGCCTGGCGGCCGGCCGGCGAGAAGTGTCGGCGACAGCAGGGGGCCACGGCCGCGGGCCACCCCGATCGCGGGTATCACGGCGCCATCGATCCCCACGAAACCGTGGTCGCCAAGCGTCCAGCCGGAGATGGCTGGATCGCGGCTGACCAGGCGCTCCGCCTGCCGCGGCGGGATGACCGAGAACTGCAAGTCGATCGCGGCGTCCCAGCGCTGCCCGTAGAGGCGGGGCGTGTGCACCAGGTGCAGCAGGTTCGCCCCGAAGGTGAACGCGGCGGTCACCGCCAGGACTGACAGCACCGTGCCGGCCAGCGCGCTGCGCACGGGCACGGCGGTGTGCCCGCGGCCAGGTTCCAGGGCGAGGCGCACGCCCACTGCCGCAGTCACAGGCAGGCCGGCGGCCGCCAGCCATGCGGCGAACGGTGACCCACGGCCGCGCGATTCCGCCACCTCACGGCGCCGGGCGCCGCTGGCCGATGCGAGCCGCCAGGCCGGCCACGCGGCCCGCGCCACCAGCAGCGCCACGATGCCCGCGGCGCCGACCGCGAGCACGGTCGCGTCCACGCTGAAGCCGGGATCCGGCTCGGCCAGGCGTGCCGCCCCGATCGGCATCAGCGGTGACGCCGCGACCGCCACCGCGGTCGCGGCCACAGCGCCCGCGGCCGCGGCCACGCCCACCGTGAGCAGCCCGGCCGCCATCAGCTGGCCCCGGGTCATCCCCAGCGCCGCCAGCGTCGGGTTGTCCGCCGCGTGAAAGACCAGCAGCCGAGTCGCTGTCTGGCCCACGACCAGCAGCGCGGTGATGCCAAGCACCAGGGCGAACAGGGCGAGTGCTATCGCCCCGGGCCGGATCGACCGTTCGATGACCGCAGCCTGAGTGCCCAAGTCGGCCACGAGCACCTGCCCGCCGGTTCCGGGGAACCGGCGGGCGAGCGACCCCGCCCGCCGGATGAAGCCGCCTACCGCGGCACCGGGCCGGAGCTTCACATACGCGGCGTCATAGGCGACATAGCCAGGGAGGGCGTGCCAGAGGGCGGTGCTGGCAATGATGGCCGGGATCTTGTCGATATCGGTCACCGGATCGACCGACCCGCGGGTGACGATGATGCCGACAACCCGCTCGGACAAGACATGGAGCCGGGCGGAGCCGCCCGGCTGGGGCGGCCCGTTGCTCGCCACCCCCATGGCCAGCGTGCTGCCGACGTGCAGGTGCAGGATCGCCGCCCCGATCTGGTCAACGGCGATTTCTTCCCGCCGCCCCGGCAGCGGGAGCCGCCCAGCGAGCACCTTCGGGATCTCCAGCAGGTGGCCGTACCGGCCGTCGGTGCCCGCCGCGGCGGCGGATGCCGAGTCCAGCCGGTGCCCGGGCAGGAGTGGCAGGACATTGAGACCGACGACTGGCGCGACCGCGGCCACGCCGGGCAGCCGGGCCAGTGCCCGGTAATAGCCGCCGACTCCGCTGCTCTCCGGCGTGACGAGGACGTCGGCGGCGTGCGAGGCCGTGAGAAAGCGGGAGTAGGCGCTGGCCGTCCGCCGCGCCCCCGCGGCAGTGGTCAGGACGGCGCCGCCAGCGATGGCAGTGAGCAGGACAAACATCGCCCAGGCCCGCCACCGGGCCTTGATCTGGTGCGCGGCGACGCGCAGGACGGCCCGCATGAGCTCAGGCGTTCCGCGGCCGGCGACCGGCGATGTGGCACATGAGTCGAGGGTAGGCAGCGGGCCCCGGCACGGCCAGGGTGCTCACGCGCGGCGTGATGGATGGTGGCTCGCTGGCGCCCGGTGTGCCTACCACCACCGGCGCTTGACGTACCTGCCCACTGGCGGGCCGGCACCGTCATGTGCGACAACTGGGTAGATGGACCACCATGATGCAGCGCAGCCGGACACGATCAGGGTCTTCCTCGCCGATGACAACCTGATCGTGCGTGAGGGCGTGCGTGCCCTCATCGACAGGCACGCCGACCTGCAGGTGGTCGGGGTGGCCGCCGACTACGACGAGGCGGTCAGCGGGGCCACCGCCGCCAATCCGCAGGTGCTGGTCACCGACATCCGGATGCCGCCGTCCTTCTCGCGCGAGGGCATCGACGCGGCCAAGGAGGTGCGCAAGCGGCACCCCGGGACCGGGGTCGTGGTGCTGTCGCAGTACGAGGACCCCGAGTACGCGGTCTCGCTGCTGGCCGAGGGCTCGGCCGGCTACGGCTATCTGCTGAAAGATCACGTGGCCGAGGGGAACCAGCTCGCCGACGCGATCCGGGCCGTGGCGACCGGCGGCACCGCGCTGGACCCGTCGATCGTGGAGGCGCTCGTCCGGCCGGTCGTCCCGGCGGGCGGGCTGTCGCCCGAGGAGGAGGAGCTCCTGTCCATGGTGGCGGAGGGCAAGCCGATCAAGGCGATCGCCGCCTCCCGGGGAGTCCCCCCCGAGGCCGCCGACGCCGAGGTGGAGGCGGTCTTCGTCAAGCTGGCCGAGGGTGTCTCCGCGGGCAGCCAGAGCGCGCTGCGGCGGCTCCGCCTGCTGCAGCAGGCCATCGTCGACCGGGAGGAGCAGGGCGAGACGCTGTCCCGCCTGCTCCCCAGCGGGCTGGCCGAGAAGCTCCGGCTCGAGCACCGGGAGATCGGCGAGACCGAGCGGGTGATCGTCACTGTCCTGATGAGCGACATCAGGTCCTATTCGACGATTGCCGAGCACGCCGACCCGAGCCAGCTCGCCGGTCAGCTCAACACCCACCGCGCCGCGATGAACCATGCCATCCTCGGCGAGGGCGGAACGGTGATGCAGTTCGTCGGGGACGCGGTCATGGCGGTGTTCGGTGCGCCGTTCCCGCAGCCGGATCACGCGGACCGCGCTGTGGCCGCCGCATCGGCGATGCATGAGCTCCAGGCCGGGATCAACGCCCGCTGGCTGCAAGACGGGCTGCCGGCCTTCGGCCTCGGGCTCGGCCTGTCCACCGGCGAGGCCGCGGCGGCCCTGCTCGGCTCGGCGGAGCGGCTGGAGTACACGCTGGTCGGGGACACTGTCAATCTCTGCCAGCGGCTGCAGCAGTTCGCGGACAAGGGTGAGACCGTGCTCTCCGAGGCCACGCTCCAAGCGCTGACGGTGGCGGTGCCGACCGTCATGCTGGGCTCCCAGCTGGTCAAGGGCCGGGAGACCCCGGTTGTCGCCTACAAGATCGTTTGCACGAACGGCCGGCCAGCGGCCGGCCCGGGAACGCCGGCCCGCCCCGGTTTCATCGACAGCACCACCACCCGAACGGGGGCGTGATGAGCGAGACCACGATCGCACTGGCCGTGCGCGGCGTGCGCAAGACATTCGAGGCAGAGAACGCGCCGGTCCGCGCCCTGCGCGGCGTCGACCTGACCGTCGCGGGAGGCGAGTTCGTGGCCCTGATGGGCCCCTCCGGGTGCGGCAAGTCCACCCTGCTGAACCTGGTGGCCGGCCTGGACACGGCCGACGAGGGGGAGATCAGCGTGGCGGGCGAGCAGGTCACCGGCCGCAGCGAGGACGACCTGGCCAGGCTGCGCCGCAAGCACATCGGGCTGGTCTTCCAGTTCTTCAACCTGCTCGAGGGCATGACGGTGCTGGAGAACGTGGCGCTGCCGGCGGTCATCGCCGGCCGCAGGCGCAAGATGGCCGAGACCCGCGCCGCCGACCTGCTCGATCTGCTGGGCATCGGGGACAAGGCCCGGGCGGTACCCGGGGTCCTGTCGGGCGGTCAGCGCCAGCGGCTCGCGATCGCCCGTGCCCTGGCCAACGAGCCCACCCTGCTCCTGGCCGACGAGCCGACCGGTGCGCTCGACTCCGAAGGCGGGGAAGAGGTCATCGAGCTGCTGCGCCGACTGCACGACAGCGGCCAGACGATCGTCCTGGTCACCCACGACGCCAGCGTGGCCGACGCCGCAGGGCGGGTGGTCCGGATGCGGGACGGCCGGATCGTCGAGCCCGAGCCGGAACTGCGGCCGGACAGCGGCGGGGCCGTCGTCATCGAGGCACGCTGATCATGGACGGCCCAGCGGCCGGGCGAGCCGGGCGGGCTGGGCGCCCCCGGTGGCGCCCGGGAGAACGGCAGTGAACAGTACCGTCCGCGGCCCTGCCGCGGCGGCCCGGCCGCGCGGGGCGGCCGCAGGCCACCTGATGACCGGGGTGCTCCTGCCGGCGGTCGCGGCGGCCGTCGCTCTCGCCGGGCTGCGGGTACGCGTGCCCGGCGGCCTGTCCGCCCTGGACGGCGTGGCGGTCGGCGTCGTGCTCGTCTGGGCACTGGCGGGGGCCGTCTGCGCACGGGAGCCCGACCGGGCCCCGCAGTGGCCGGTGGCGGCCGGTACGCTGGCGGCCGCGGTCGCGCTGACGGCAGACCGGCTTGCCAGCCAGTCCCCGGCGGGCCAGCACCAGCTGGCCCGCACGGTCGCGACGCTGGCGGCGAGCCTGGTCATCGCGGTTTCCTGCCACTTCCTGCTCGCCCTCCCCGGCGGCAAGCTCGATGGGCGGGCACGGCGCACGGGGGCGGTCCTCGGCTACGTCGCCGCGCTGGGCACCGGCCTGGCGTTCGCGCTGGCCGGCAAGCCGTTGCCGGCCCTGGCCGTGGCGGGTCTGCTGGTGGCCGTCATCGTGTGCGCCCTGCCCGCCGTGCGGCTGCGTTACCTCAGCGCCTCGGCCAGAGACCGGGAGCGGCTGCAGTGGCTCGCCATCGGCGTGGTGGTGGCCACGGATGCGGCCCTGGTCGCCGTCGTCCTGCATCTGTTGGTCGGCTGGCCGGGCGCGGTCGCGGCGGTGGCGGCGGGGATGACCGTGGTGATCCCGCTCAGCCTGGTGGCCGGTGGCCTCCCCCGGCTGGCGCCGCGCGGCGGCCGTCTCCTGGTTCACGTGCTGTGGGTGGCCGGCTTCAGCCTGGTGGTCGCAGCCGTCTATGTGGTGATCGTGCTGGGTCTCGGGAAGGCGCCCGGCGATACCGGGGACCGCGAGATCCTGGGGCTCTCGATGCTCGCCGCCGCGGTCGCGGCGATCGGCTACCTCCCGTCCAGGGACCGGCTGCTGGCCTCGGCCACCCGGTTCGTGTACGGGGCACGTGAGGCGCCGGACGAGGTGCTCCGCACGTTCGGCAGCAGGATGACCCGGGCCGTCGCCATGGACGAGCTGCTGCTCCAGCTCGCCGAGTCGCTGCGCAAGACCATGGGCCTGACCAGGGCCGAGGTCTACACGGGCAGCGGCGAGGTGCTGGAACGCGCCGTGTCGGTACCCGACGCACCCCGCCGGTCGATCCTGGTGTCCGAGCGCGAGCGCCCGGTGGTGACCAGGGCGGGCGTCTCGGGAAGCGCGTGGGCCTCGGTCTGGCTGCCCGCCCTGGCCGATGGCCGGGAACGGTCCCAGCTGCGGGTGGCACCGATCAGCCACGGGGGCGAGCTCCTCGGCCTCATCGTGGTGGAACGCCCGGCCGACGCGGACGGCTTCTCCGAGGAGGACGACCGGGTCCTGACCGAACTGGCCCGCCAGGCCGGCCTGGCCTTCCACAACATGCAGCTCGACGCCGCCCTGCAGACCACCCTGGACGAACTGCGCAAGCAGGCCGGCGAGCTGCGCGAATCACGGGCCCGCATCATCGCCAGCGGTGACGCGGAACGCCGCCGGGTGGAGCGGGACCTGCATGATGGCGCGCAGCAGCACCTGGTCGCGCTGGCCGTGAACCTGCGGCTGGCCCGGGACATCATCGCCGACGATCCCGACGCGGGCACGGAGATGCTGGCCCAGATGGCCGAGGACGTCCAGGTGACCATCAAGGAGCTGCGCGAGCTTGCGCACGGGATCTACCCGCCGCTGCTGGCCGACGCCGGGCTGCCCGAGGCGCTGCGCGCCGCCGCTGGCCGGTGCGCCATCCCGGTCGGCGTGAGCGCCGAAAGCATCGGGCGGTATTCGCCAGGGGTGGAGACCGCGGTCTACTTCTGCTGCCTGGAGGCCATGCAGAACGCCGCCAAGCACGCACCGCGGGCGACCGCGCAGGTGCGGATCTGGGAGGAGTCCGGCGGGGTGCTGTTCTCGGTCAGCGACGACGGGCCCGGCTTCGATCCCGCGAAGGCGCGGTCCGGGCACGGCTTCGTCAACATGGCGGACCGCCTGGGCGCCATCGGCGGCACGGTCCGCTGGGAATCACAGCCCGGGCACGGCTCGACGATCAGCGGATCCGTGCCGGTCATCTGATCCCGGGTGGCTGGCGGCGGCCGGGTGTGCTCAGGCGGTCACGAAGGACCCCGGGGACCGGTCAGCCCAGAGCCTGCGCAACGTCTCCGCCCCGAACCGTTCCTTGTTGACGTAGGCACTCGCGCCGCTGCTGGCGGCACCGGCGGGGAGATCCGACACGTCGTAGGTCGAGCAGAGGAACACCACCACGTCCGGGTGGGCGGACACGATCCGGCGGGTGGCCTCGATCCCGCTCATGTCCGGCATGTTGATGTCCATCAGCACCAGCTCCGGGCGGAGGGCGTCGACCAGTTCGATGGCCTCGGGGCCGCTCGAGGCCTCGCCAGCGAGCTCGAAACAGGTCAGCCGCCGGAGCACCGCCTTGGCGGCCATCCGGAATGGCGCCTGATCATCGACTACGACCACTGAGTGCGGGGTGGTGGTCATGACTCAAGCTTCGCACGGCCACGCTGACCTGCGCAGGGTGCTGCCACCCTGGCGGCGGTGTGGTCAGCTTCCCTTGCCCTCGGCCAGGAACAGCAGGACCGCCTTCACCCGGCGGTTGAGGTCCTTCTCCTCACTGAGGCCGAGCTTGGCGAAGATCGAGTTCGTGTGCTTCTCCACGGCGCGCTCGGAAACGCTGAGCGAGCCGGCGATCGCGGCGTTGCTCTTGCCCTGCGCCATCTCGGCCAGGATCTCCGATTCCCGCGGCGTCAGCGAGGACATGCCGGGCTGATGCTGGCCAGACCGCGACCTCACGAGCTCGTCGACGACGAGCGGGTCGATCACCGATCCGCCCTGGGCGACCGCGCGGATGGCCCGGGCCAGCTCGTCGACGCTGGCCACCCGTTCCTTGAGCAGATACGCGCGGCCGGCGGAGCCGTGCTCGAGCAGCGCCATCGCGTACGGCGGGGCGGTGTACTGGCTCAGCACGACCACGCCCATTCCCGGGTGGTGCTCGTGCAGCCAGGCGGCGGCCTGGATACCCTCGTCGGTCCCGGTGGGCGGCATCCGGATATCGGTGACGACCACGTCGGGCTCCTGCTCCCGCACCAGCGCGAGCAGCTGCGGCAGGTCGGGGGCAGTCCCGACCAACTCGAATTCCTCGTTCGCCGACACCAGCCTGGAGACGCCCTCCCGGAGAAGCACGTTGTCCTCGGCCAGCACGACGCGGATCTTTCCCATCGGCGGTGATCGTAGCGCGCTACGGGTCCGGGGGACAGCCGCGCCGGCGGCACAGTGCCTGCCACCAGGCAGCCGGGGTGGGGGCACCCCCGTGACAGCTCGTCCTAGCACCATTGAGAGCCGCCCGCGCCATGCCCTCTACTTGGACCATGAGCTTCGGCGCGGCACGCCACGGGCATCGCGCCATGCCGCGGAGGTGACGAAGCCGTGAACGCGGCCTTCTACTACTGGCGGGCGACCCGCTGGCGTTCGCGCCGCTCGGTGCTCGCGGTGGCACTGATCTGCGGGCTGCTGGGCACGGTCGCGCTGGGGGCGCTGGCCGCCGCGCGGCGCACGGACACGGCCTACGGACGCTACCTGCAGGCGATCAACTCCAGCGACGTGCTCGTCAACGTCCCCGGCCCGGTGCTGCCGGCCATCCGGCAGGTCGAGCGGCTGCCCGGGGTGGCCTCCGGTGCCGCCACCGTGGGCCTGAACGCCTACCCGGTCGTGCACGGCAAGGTCAGCGACTCCTGGCTCACCAACGGCCTGGCCGGCAGCCTGGACGGGGACGGCTTCCGCCAGGACCGGATGACGGTGCTGGCGGGCAGGCTGCCCCGGGCCGGCGCCACCGGCGAGGTCGCCCTCACGCAGGGGCAGGCCCGGTTCTTCCACACCGGCGTCGGCGGCCGCGTGAGCTACGAGTTCTACCGCATGAACTTGACGACGGGCGCGTCGGTCCCGGCCGGGCGGTCCACGTTCGTGGTCGCCGGGATCGTGGACCTTCCCCCGGTGCTCGGTGGCCGCCGCGCCGGGTGCCGTGGCCGCCCGGATGACGCCCGCGGCCGTCCTGAGGACCGAGTAGCTGGCTGGCACCGGGGGCACGCGGGCTGCGGCCGCCTGATCGAATGGGCCCATGGAATCCCTCGACAGCCAGATCGGTTTCCTGCTGGAAGCGGACCGGCTCAAGACGGTGCTGCGCCAGAGCACCCTGGCCGACCGCTCGCGGCGCGAGAACTCGGCGGAACACTCCTGGCACCTGGCGCTCATGGCGCTGGTCCTGGCCGACCACGCCCCGGCCGGTGCCGATCTGGGCCGGGTGATGGCGATGGTGGTGCTGCACGATCTGGTCGAGATCGACGCCGGGGACCTTTTTGCCTACGCGCCCGAGCCCATTCAGGCCCGGCAGGAGCAGGCCGAGCGGGCGGCGGCAGGGCGGCTCTTCGCGATGCTGCCGCCACCGCAGGCGGCCGTGTTGCGGGCGCTGTGGGAGGAGTTCGAGGAGCGCCGCACGGTGGAGGCTAAGTTCGCGCGGGCCCTGGATCGGCTGCAGCCCATGCTCATCAACATGGTGACCGCGGGCGGGACCTGGACGGCACATGGTGTCACCGCTGACCAGGTGCTCGCCAAGGTCGCCCTGATCGAGGACGGTTCGCCATCGCTGGGCCGTTATGCCCGTGACATGATCGCCAGCGCGGTAGACCGCGGGATCCTGGCACCCCCCTCTCACTTAGCACGGATTGGGCCCAAGCAAATCCCCACAAACCGGACGTGATCATGGGCGCAGGCCGTGCTATGTCGAGACGACCATGGGGGCCGGGCCACCTGGGGGCGGTAGGGGGGTGGCAGGGCGGGTACGAGTGGGTATATGAGCTCTTCCCACGCCAGGCTCTTTCGCTGGCGCGGCGCCCTTTCCCGAACACCCCGTCCTGGCCCGGGGCTGCTGTCCGCCCCGGCCGGCCTCGCCGGGCGGCTGGAACACGCCGAGAAGCTGGACCGGGTGACCCAGCCGCTCGCGGAGGCCATCCGGCGCCCCCTGTCGCCGGCCGGGGCCAGGGCGGACGCGCTGCACGGGGTCTGGCTCGGCCAGCCCGTCCACCCGGCTCTGGTCACGCTCCCGCTGGGCTGCTGGACGTCGGCGGCGGTGCTGGACTTCGTGCCGGGCACCGAACGTGCCTCGCGGGTGCTGCTGGCCCTCGGGCTCGCCGGCGCGCTGCCCGCGGCCGCGGCCGGGCTCGCTGACTGGTCGTCGCTCCACCGTGAGCAGCAGCGGGTCGGCCTCGTCCACGCCGCCTCAGGCGCCGGCGCCTCGGCGCTGTTCGCCGCCTCGCTACTGGCCCGGATGGCGGGCAGGAACGGCGGCGGCAGGCTGCTGGCGCTCGGCGGGCTCGCCACCGCGAGCACGGGCGGCTTCCTCGGGCGGCACCTGGCCTTTGGCCTTGGTGCCGGGGCCAGTCACGCCGAGCCCGTCGCCCACCTCACGGCGCTCGGCTGGCACGACCTGTGCCGGATCTACGAACTGCCCGACGGCCACCTCGCCCGGCGCCAGCTCGGCTACCTGACTCTCACCGTGCTGCGCCAGGGGCCGGCGGTGCTGGCCATCGCCGATCAGTGCGCACACCTCGGCGGCCCGCTCCACCAGGGCAGCCTGACCGACGACGGGAACGTGCCCTGTGTCACCTGCCCCTGGCATGGCAGCACGTTCCGGATCACGGACGGGACCGTGGTGCACGGGCCGGCCACGGCACGCCAGCCCGCGTTCGACACCCGGATCGTCGAGGGCGGCATGGTGCAGGTACGGCCCGCCCGCCCCGTCGGCGCCGCCCGCGGGGCGCACGCGGGCTGAGCCCGGGTCGCGTGGAGCCGGGGCCGGCCCAGGCCCGGGTCGGGCGCGGCTCCGGGCCGGCGGCCACGTACGGCTCGCGTCAGCCCCGGGCGGCGGCCTCGATGAGATCGGCGGCCCGGCCGACGCCGTCGGCGGCCCTGATCGCCTGCCCGGCGCCGGCCAGCCGCTCACGCAGGGCGCCGTCCGCCAGGAGCCGGCCAAGCGCCCCGCGCATCTGGGCATCGGTGAAGCCATACGTGTCGAGCCGGACGCCGAGCCCGAGTTCGTCCATTCGTTGCGCATTGTCGTACTGATCCCAGAACAGCGGCAGGACGATCATCGGCTTGCCGAAGTGCAGGCATTCGGTGGTGGTGTTGTTGCCGCCGTGCGTGATCACCAGGTCGGCCAGGGGCAGGACCGACGCCTGGGGGACGAACTCGGCGCCCCACATGTTCGGCGCGAGCTCGATCTCGGTGTGCAGCGGGCCCTTGGACACGATGTAGCGGTGCGGCGTGGCCGCCAGGCAGGAGATCACCCGCCGCATCAGCCCGGTGTCCGCCGATCCGAGCGAACCCAGCGAGAAGTAGATCAGCGCACCTTCACCCCCGGCTATCGCGGGCGGAGGCGTGAACTGCTCGTCGGTCGCCCGGACCGAGGAGTCGAGCCGGTGCCAGGCCGGCCCGAGTTGCGGCTGCCGCGGGTAGTCGGCCAGTTCCGGGTACACGTAGAGGTTGACGTCACCTTCGGCGATGAACTCCAGGTCGGGCAGCGGCGGGGCGCCCTGCCCGGTGTACCAGGCGTTGAAGTCCTGCCACAGCGGGCGGTGCACCCGGTCGTATTCGGCCCGGAACTCCGCCCATCCGGTGCGGTCGCCGGCCGGGTACCCGGAGAACGCCGGTGGCACATCCGCGCCCTTGATTTCCAGCGGGTTGCAGGACACGATCCGGACGAAGGGCACGCCGCCGGTCACCAGTGCCGGGAAACCCACCACATTGTCCTCAATGATGACATCGGGGCGGGTGCGGTCGACGATCGCGCGGAGCTGGTCGTGGCAGTATTTCGCGCCGCCAGTGAGCTCTTCCCAGACCGGTTTGATCCAGGTGGCGAGCTGCTCGATGGTCGGCTTGCGGAACTCGGGCGCGGTCTGCGCGACGAAGTCCTTCCAGAACTGCCCGGCGTCCTGATCACCGCTGGGCGGTGGGGTGAGGTCGACCAGGTCCTCCTCGAAGCCCAGCGGTCCCAGCTTGCCCTTCCAGGACGCCTCGGCGGCGAAGACCACCCGGTGGCCCCGCCGGCGCAGCACGTCGCCGATCCCGATGCAGTTGTTGGTCGGCCCGTACGCGCTCTCCGGCATGAACAGGACGGTCAGTGGCGTGGCTGTCATCGGCGGCTCCCTCGCTGTCGGCCACCGCGCCCGGGGACACGGTGCCCAGAAACTAGCAGGAAGTTCTCATTCCCGGCATGGAGCCGCCCCATCTGCCCAGCCCAGGGCGCCCGTGTCTGGCAGGGCGGTGCCTGGCGCGGTTATCGTTTTGTCATGGCGGCCCTGAACCCGCAACCGCCGGCGCTCCGGGCGTCCGATGCCGACCGCGACGCAGTCATCAGGGTGCTCAAGGAAGGGTCCGCGGACGGCCGCCTGTCGCATGACACCTTCCTGCACAGGGTGGACCTCGCCCTGCAGGCCAAGGATGCCGGGCAGCTCGCCAGCCTGCTGAACGACCTGCGGCCGCCCCGGCCCCGGACCCGGCTGGCCGGCCGGGCCGCGGCCGGCTGGGACGGGCTCACCGGGCAGCTGCGGGCGGCGTGGTGGACCGTGCGCCTGCCGCGTCTCGTGCTGCCCCGGGGTGGGAGGGCGGTGTTCACGATCGGCCGGGCCGGCGACTCCGATCTGGCGCTCGCCGACATGACCGTGTCGTGGCACCACGCCGAGCTGCGGCGGATGGCCGACGACTGGGTGCTGGCCGATCTCGGCTCGACCAACGGCACCCGGGCCAACGGATGGCGGGTTGGCTCCGGCTTCCTGGTGCGGGCGGGCGACCGGGTCACCTTTGGCCTGTCGGAGTTCCGTCTCGCCAACCCCGGCTAGTGCGCCGCCGCTGCCGGGACGCGGCCGGTCACGCGGGTGCCGTTGCCCGGTGACGACACGATGTCGAGGGTGCCGCCGAGCGCGGCGAGGCGGTCCGCCATGCCCTGCACACCGGTGCCCATCGGCGCGGCCGACCGGTCGAAGCCGCTGCCGTCATCGGTGACCGTGAAGGCGAGGCAGTCGCCGTCGTGGCCGAGGGTCACCCAGGCCGCCGGGGCCTGGGCGTACTTGGCGACGTTCTGCAGCGCTTCCAGCACACAGAAATACACGGCGGCCTCGACGTCCTGCGGGTACCGGCCGATCCCCGGCGCCTGGACGGTGACCGGCACGGGCGCCTTGCGGGCCTGCGCTTCGAGCGCGGCCGGCAGGCCCAGGTCCGCGAGCAGCGGCGGGTAGATGCCCCGGGCGAGATCGCGGAGTTCTTCGAGTGCTCCTTGCGCTTCCTGTTCGGTCTGGGCGAGCAGTTCGGCCGCTTCGGCCGGCGCGTTGACCACCAGCTGCCGGGCCAGCCCGAGGGTGATCCGCAGCGCGACGAGCTGCTGCTGCGCGCCGTCGTGCAGGTTGCGCTCCAGCCGCCGCCGGGCCTCGTCGGCCGCGGCGACCAGGCGCTGCCGGGAGGCGCGGAGGTCCTCGATCAGCGCGACGTTGCGCAGGACCAGGCCCGCCTGCGCCGCCACGTCGCGGACCAGCCGCTCCCCCGCCGGGGTCAGCGGCTCCCGTGGCGAGCTGGTGATCCGCAGCGCACCGAGCCGCTCCCCCTGGTGCTCCACGCCGAACGCGCGGGTCAGCCCGTTCCCCGCGATCTTCGCCGCATCGTCGCCGGCGGGCTCCGCGCTGGCGGGTTCTGCACGGGCCGACCCGTTCGCGGCTGGCCAGGTGGCCTCCAGGCGCTCGCTGCCTGCCGCCCGCAGCCACACCTCGGCCCGCTCCGCACCGGTGGCCTCCACCAGCATCCGGGCCATCCTGGGCAGGACGTCGTCGGTGGAGTAGGTGCCGGCTATCTGCCCGGAGAACTCCGAAAGCACCTCGTACGGGGTGGCCCGCCTGCCGTAGACCAGGCGGTCGGCGAGCAGGCCCGCCCGGGTCCGGATCGGCTGCAGCAGGACGGCAGCCAGCGCGGCCGCGGCGAAGGTGAGCGGGCTACTGCCCTTCCGGCCGGTGGCGGCACCGACCGCGACCACCACCAGCACGTAGATGAGCGTGAACGCCGCTGCCACCAGCGCCGCCACCACGGTCTTCTTGACGACGACGTCGAGGTCGTAGAGCCGGTACCGGAGCACGGCGACCGCGCACGCCAGGGGGATGCCGAAGATCGGGATGCCGAAGACGAGACCGAACAGGAAGGTACCCAACGCCGTGTTCCCACCGTGGGTCACCTGGATGTAGCCAACCGTCACGACCGCAACGGCGACCGTCAGCACGCCGACATAGGCGAGCCACGCCAGCTGCTGCCGCACCTCGGCGGACGCCCTGCGCCGCCGCACGAACACCGAGACCACTGCCAGGGCGGCGGTGACGAGCGCCGTCCCCGCGGCCACCGCAACCAGATCGCTGTACCAGCCATGGCGGGGAAAGACACCGAGCGGATTCGGGTACGCCACGTGCGCCGCTACCAGCGCGTTGGTAAGACTGCCGGCCACCACGGTGCCCCGCTCCAGCAACTGCGCGCACCCGGCGATGACGGCCGCCGCGGCCGCAGCCCAGAGCACCGGCCGCCAGCGGCGGGACGGCGGATGGCCGTCCGGGAAAAGCAGGACCAGAATGATCAGCGGTGCGACCGCCAGCATCTGTGTACCGGCCCCGAGCGCGGTGACCTGCCGGACCGCGGGCAGTGACCCCGGCGCCGTGGCCAGGCCGCGCAGGCCGTACTGCTCCAGGAACAGGCTCGCCGCGAGCGCCAGCCCGAGCAGGCATAGCAGCCAGCCGATCGGGTTGCCCGGAATCCGGGCAGCGATCAGCCCTCCGGCCCCCGCGTAGACCACGATCGCGATCGCGGCGAAGCCGTACGCGCCTATCTTGCCTGGGGTCATCACCCGCGCGTTGAACGGGAGCAGCAGCAGTGCCGCGGCCAGCACCAGCAGGATGAACCCCGCCAGCCACCAGGCCGGGGCACGGGTGCCTGTGCGGGCGGCCAGGGCAGTCATCTAGCCGTTCGTGTGTCCAAGACGGTCATATGGCTGATTGTCGCCGGTCGGGGGCGCGCGGGACCAGGGTGGAGGCCGCACCATCCCCGGGCGTGCCAGCTTCCCCGTCTCCCGGCGTCCGCATCCCCGGGCCGGCCGTGACGGCCCGGCACCTACTCCCGGGAAGGGACCGTGCTGCCCGTGCTGCCCGCGCCGGCCCGGGGCCGCCGGTCGGCCGGGTGCTCCACCAGGGCGAGCACCCGGCTGGCCATGAACCGGGCGGTCCGCACGGGCGAGCCGCCGCGGGTGAGCTCGGTCACCTCCACCACGCCGCGGCGGGTGACCACCTCGACCCGCCGCCCGGCCCGGGTGGCGGCCACCTCGTAGGTCTTCGTGGCGCCGCCGGCATCGATGACGATCTCGACCTTGTCACCCTTCACCGGTGGCGCCCGGCGCGTGAGGGCTGCATGCCTGAGTTGTGCCCCCGGCGCGGCCCGCCGACGCGTATCCCGGGCCGCTCCGCCGCAGCCGGTCGGCCGGGGCTCACGCCGGGCATGCCCAGCGGTCCTAGGTGGCGGCGCGGGCGGCCCAGCGGGACTGGCGGTACTCGATGGTGAGCGGGACGCCGAAGCATTTGGACAGGTTCCGCTCGGTGAACACCTCCGGCAGCCGCCCTGCGGCGAGCACCGAGCCCCGGCGGAGCAGCATCGCGTGGGTGATCCCCTCGGGCACCTCCTCCACGTGATGGGTGACCATCACCATGGTGGGCGCCGCCCGGTCCGAGGCGAGGAGGGCGATCCGCCGCACGAGATCCTCCCGCCCGCCCAGGTCCAGGCCCGCCGCCGGTTCGTCGAGCAGCAGCAGCTCGGGATCGGGCATGAGCGAACGGGCGATCTGAACGCGCTTGCGCTCACCCTCGGACAGGGTCGCGAACCGGCGCCTGATCAGGTGGGCGCAGCCCAGCGCGTCGAGCAGTTCCACCGCCCGGGTCACATCGGTGGACTCGTATTCCTCCTTCCACCGCCCGACGATCGCGTACGAGGCGGTGAGGACGAGGTCGATCACCTTCTCCCCCGGCGGCACCTGATCGGCGACGGCGGCACTGGCCAGGCCGATCCGGGGCCGCAGCTCGAAGACGTCCGTCGCACCGAGCCGCTCACCCAGGATTTCCGCGGTCCCCTCGGTGGGGAACAGCTGGGTGGCGGCCACCTGGAGCAGGGTGGTCTTGCCCGCTCCGTTGGGCCCGATGATCACCCACCGTTCGTTGGCGTAGACCGTCCAGGTGACATCGCGCAGCAGCATCGACCCGCCCCGCCGGATGCCGACACCTTGCAGGCGGATTACCTCGTCGGACATCCCGCTCCTTCCCGTGCGGCACCTGTCAGACCCGAACCTACGCTACGGCGGTGACGCCGGCACAGCGGTGCCCGTGGGTCGGGTGCGCCGGCCCGTAGCTGCTCACCGCCCATGTCCCGGGCGGGCCAGCAGGGAACTGCGCCCCGGCCCTGGGCCGGCGGGTTCGCGGGGCGGGCCGGCCGACGGTAGCGTTGCGTGAGCAATGGACGTAACGGATACCACCGCGCTGGTGACGCTGACCGGCCGGGACCGGCCGGGGGTGACGTCCCGGCTTTTCACCGCCCTGGCGGCCGCCGATGGCCTGAGCGTGCTCGACATCGAGCAGGTCGTCATCCGCGGGCGCCTGGTGCTTGGTGTCCTGCTGGGCTGCGGGCCCGACCCCGACCTGACGGCGATCCACCGCGGGGTCCGGGCGGTCGCCGCCGACCTCGGGATGGACGCGGAGATCACGATGGGCTCCGGGGAGCCGCCACGGCGGCGCGGCCAGCTTCACGTCACCGTGCTGGGAAACCCGCTGCTGCCCGCCGCCGTCGCGGCCATCGCCGGCCGGATCGCCGCGAACGGCGCGAACATCGACCGGATAGACCGGCTCGCCGACCGGCCGGTCACCTGCATCGAGCTCGATGTCTCCGGCGCCGATCCCGGCGCGCTGCGCACCACCTTGACCCAGGAGTCCGTCGCGCAAGGGGTCGACGTCGCGGTCCAGCGCGGCGGCCTGCACCGCCGCGCCATGCGCCTCATCGTCATGGACGTCGACTCGACCCTGATCGCCGGGGAAGTGATCGACATGCTCGCGGCCAGGGCGGGATGCGCCGAGCAGGTCGCGAAGGTCACCGCCGCCACCATGCGCGGCGAGGTGGACTTCGCGGTCTCGCTTGCCGAGCGGGTCGCCCTGCTGGCCGGCCTGGACGCCGGGATCCTCGACGTGGTCAGGCGGGACCTGCGGCTCGCTCCCGGCGCCAGGACACTGATCCGCACCCTGCGCAGGCTCGGCTACCGGTGCGGGATCGTCAGCGGCGGATTCACCCAGATCACCGACGGCCTGGCCGCCGACCTCGGGCTCGACTACTCGGCCGCGAACACCCTGGAGATCACGGACGGCAAGTTGACCGGCAGGCTGGCCGGCCCGGTCGTCGACCGGGCGGGCAAGGCGGCGGCGCTGCGGCGCTTCGCGGCCGAGGCGGGCATTCCGCTCAGCCAGACGGTCGCAGTCGGTGACGGCGCCAACGACCTGGACATGATCGCCGCGGCCGGCCTTGGCATCGCGTTCAACGCCAGGCAGGTCGTCCGCGACGCGGCCGACGCCTCGGTCAGCGTCCCCTATCTGGATACGGTGCTCTACCTGCTCGGGCTGTCCCGTGACGAGGTCGAGGCCGCCGACGCGGGGGACCTGAAGCCCCGGGCGTGAGTTCCCGGTTCCGGGCGGAGGCGGCCGCTATCGGCTGCCGCGGGGCGCCCGGGCGCGGCGGCTTGCGCCGTTCTGCCAGCCAGCCGCAGCCCGGACCAGGCTGATCAGCCAGTCGTCCGCTCCGCCGGGGCATCTGCGGGCTTGCCGGGCTCACCCGCGGCCTGCTCGGCGCCGGGCGGGCCCTGGGCATCGCCGATGGCTGCCGCCTCACCGGGCCCGCTTGCCGACATGCTGGTGGATCGCCGCTTGGCGATCACGACCGCCGCGACCACGATGGCCACCGCGGCCACCGCGACGCCGATCCGGAGCCCGGTGTTGTGGCTGTACTTGACCACACTGGTCGCGATCAGCAGGGAGACCAGGTTCATGACCTTGATCAGCGGGTTGATCGCCGGGCCGGCGGTGTCCTTGAACGGGTCGCCTACCGTGTCGCCGATGATGGTCGCCTCATGCGCCTCGGAGCCCTTGCCGCCGTGGTTGCCGTCCTCGACCAACTTCTTGGCGTTGTCCCAGGCGCCACCGGAGTTGGCCAGGAAGACGGCCATCAGCGCGCCGGCCGCGATGGCCCCGGCCAGGAACGAGCCGAGCGGCGCGTACCCGAACGCGAAGCCGATCGCGATGGGGGTCAGCACCGCCATCAGGCCCGGCGTGGCAAGCTCGCGCAGCGAGTCCTTGGTGCAGATGTCCACCACGCGGCCGTATTCGGGTTTCTCGGTGTAGTCCATGATCCCCGGGTGGTTGCGGAACTGCTCGCGCACCTCGTACACGACCCGTCCGGCCGCCCGGCCCACAGCCATGATCAGCAGGCCGGAGAAGTAGAACACGACAGCGGCGCCGACAAGGACGCCGACAAGGACGTTGGGATGATCCACCGACAGGCTGAAGGTCCTCCCGGCGGTGCCGAGCGCCCCCACCACCGTTGCCTTGAACGAGCCGAAAAGGGCGGTCGCGGCGAGCACCGCGGTCGCGATGGCGATGCCCTTGGTGATGGCCTTGGTGGTGTTGCCGATCGCGTCCAGGCGGGTGAGCACGACCGCGCCCTCGCCCGTCACGTCGCCGGACATCTCGGCGATGCCCTGGGCGTTGTCGGAGACCGGGCCGAACGTGTCCATCGACACGATGACACCCACGGTGGTGAGCAGGCCGGTGCCCGCGAGCGCCACGGCGAACAACGCGAGGGTCGCGTTGCCCGTGCCGAGCAGGAAGGCGACGTAGACGGCGCCGCCGATCAGCAGCGCCGAGTAGACGGCCGACTCCAGGCCCACCGCGATGCCGGACAGGATGACCGTGGCCGCGCCGGTGAGCGAGCTCTCCCCGATCTCCTTGACCGGGCGCCGGTTGGTCTCGGTGAAGTACCCGGTGAGCAGCTGGATGGCGCTGGCCAGCACGAGCCCGATGAGCACCGCGCCGATGGCCAGCAGCCGTGGGCTCCCGCCATGGGTGAGGATCGAACGGGCGGTGATGCCGGTGACGCCCTCGAGATCGCTGAACCTGGCCGGCAGGTAGAGGAAGGCGGCACCGGCGACAAGCACCAGCGAGATGACCGCCGAGACGAAAAAACCACGGTTGATGGCGGTCATGCCGCTGCGGTCGCCTTTGCGCGGGGCGACCACGAAGATGCCCGCCACCGCGGTGATCACCCCGATCATCGGCACGATCAGCGGGAAGACCAGGCCGTCGTTGCCGAACGCCACCTTGCCGAGGATCAGCGCTGCCACCAGCGTGACCGCGTAGGACTCGAACAGGTCGGCGGCCATGCCGGCGCAGTCGCCGACGTTGTCGCCCACGTTGTCGGCGATCGTGGCCGCGTTGCGCGGGTCGTCCTCCGGAATGTGCTTCTCGACCTTTCCGACCAGGTCGGCGCCCACGTCGGCGGCCTTGGTGAAGATGCCGCCGCCGACTCGCATGAACATGGCAAGCAGCGCGGCGCCGAACCCGAAGCCCTCCAGCACGTTCGGCGCGTTCTCGCGGTACAGGATCACCACCAGCGCCGCACCGAACAGGCCGAGGCCAACGGTGAACATGCCGGCCACGCCACCGGTGCGGAAGGCGATCCGCATCGCGGGCCGCTCGCCCGCCGCCCCCTCCCGGGCGGCGGCGGCCACCCGGACATTGCCCCGGACCGCCAGCGACATCCCGGTGAACCCGGTGGTGGCCGAGAACAAGGCACCCACCAGGAAGAAAATGGACCGGCCCCAGCGCACCGATGCCGAGTCGGCGGGCAGCAGCAGCAAGATGAAGAAGATCGGGACGACAAAGATGCCGATGGTGCGGAACTGACGCCGGAGGTAGGCCGCGGCACCTTCCTGGACCGCACGGGCGATCTCCTGCATCTTCTCCGTGCCCTGGCTGGCGGCGAGAACTTCCCTCACCAGCCAGCCCGCCACGGCAAGCGCGAGCAGCGCGATCACGGCGACGACGATCACCCAGGTCAGGTTTGAGCCGCTCACACCGACCGCCCCGCCGCCAACGGCGAGGTTGACCCTAGACATCCGTCCTCCTTGACAGGGGGCACACGGGGTTCCGCGCGCACATCAGCGATCCACGGGGCACTGCCACGGCGTTCCAGGCATGAACACACTGGACACACGCGTATGCCACTGTGGACAGAGCCGGGATTCTACGCATGCCCGCCAGCGGATGGTAAGCCGGGGTCAGCTCCGCAAGGTTGGCAATGCGCCCGTCAGCCAAAGGTAACCACACATCTGGCGGGGCAGGGGACGCGCGGATCCCACCGGCGAACGGTCCCGCAGCTGGGATCGCGCCGGGCGCGCCGCACCGCAGGGTCCCGCCCCGGAGCCGCGCTGCCGGGCAGGCCCGCACCAGCCCGCTCAGCTCGCCGCGGCGGTGGACGGCCAGCTCATCCGGATGCTGAGCCCGGACTTGGTGCGGGCGATCTCGACGTCGTCGGCGAGGCCCTCGATGACGGCCAGGCCGAGCTCAATGGGGACCGCTTGCTGCGTCGGGGGCCTGCCCGCGGCTGCCTCCCGCGCACTGCCCGGCACCTCCGTGACGCCCCCCGCCCCACCGGCCGGAGCCGCGGCCGCCGGGGCACTCTCCTCGGGCGCGTTATCGGTCACGACCACTTCGAAACGGCCATCGGCGCCGGTCAGCTCGACCCGGACGGGCTCGGCGGGACAGAACTCCTGATGTGCCTCCACCGCCCGCGAGCACGCTTCCCCGACCGCCAGCCGGACCTCGTCGAGAAGTGCCTCGTCCACGCCGCTGCGCCTGGCCACCGCCGTGGCTACCAGCCGTGCCGTGCGCACATGCGCCGGAAGCGGCGTGAAGCTCATCTCAACCGTGGCCATCGTCGTCGTCAGCCGGGCGTGCCCCTGCTACTTCTCGGACTTCCTGGCGGCGATCGCCTCGTCCACGCTGTCGTGGATGCCGAAGACCTTGGTCAGCCCCGTGATCCGGAAGATCTTGAGTATGCGCTCCTGGGTGCAGACGAGATCCAGCGACCCGTCGTGCGCGCGCACCCGCTTGAGCCCTCCCACCAGCACCCCGAGGCCGGTGGAGTCGAGGAACTCGACCTTCTCCATGTTCACCACGAGCTGGTAGTGCCCGATGTTCACCAGTTCGATGAGGAGCTCACGCAGTCGCGGGGCGGTGTAGACGTCGATCTCCCCCTCCACATCGACGACTTCGATCCCATCCTTGGTGTGGTGGTCCAGCTTCAGATCCACGTAATCCTCCCGCGCCTGCACTGTCGACTGCATGGGTGCCGGGCCGGCCGGCGCCTCGTCCGGGCGGCACCTCGTCCCCGCGCATTCAACCACGCTCTGAGGTCATGTCTACACGAGTTCAGCCTGAGAGGCATCCCGCGGCACTGATGTCAGACTGGGAGCCGTGCGCGCGCCGACGCCGCCCGCCCCGGGCGGCACACCCCCCCTCCCCCGGCCACAGGGCCAGGGGGATGCTTCCCCTGTGGGTCCAGCGCGGGCACGCACGCCGCCCGCCCCGGGGCACGCCGAGCCCGCGGCTGCCCGGATCCTTCGCCGCGGCCAGCGGGCCCGGCGGCTCATCCATGTCGAGCGGATACCGGCCAGCCCGGGCCGCTGCCTGCCGTGGCCGGACTGGGTCCCGGCGCAGGTCAGCGAGGCCTTCACACGGGCCGGGGTCGGCCTGCCCTGGGCCCACCAGGTCGCCATGGCCGAGCATGCCCACGCTGGCCGGAACGTGATCATCTCGACGCCGGCCGCCTCCGGCAAGTCCCTCGGGTACCTGCTGCCCGCGCTCACCGCGGTGCTGGCCGGGCGCACCGTTCTCTATCTCGCCCCGACCCGGGCGCTCGCCGCCGACCAGGTCCGCGCGGTACAGGCGCTCGGCCTGCCCGGTGTGCGGGCGGCGGTGGTGGATGGCGACACGCCGGCCGCCGAGCGTGAATGGGCGCGCGCGTACGCCACCTACCTGATCACCACTCCCGACATGCTTCACCACATGCTGCTCCCCCGCCACGGCAGGTGGAGCGGGTTCTTCAGCCGGCTCGCTTATGTGGTCGTGGATGAATGCCATGGCTACCGGGGCGTGTTCGGCTCGCACGTCGGCCACGTGCTGCGGCGGGTGCGCAGGATCGCCATCCACCACGGCCAGGGCCGGGGGGCCGGCCGGGACGGCCCGGTGTTCCTGCTCGCGTCGGCCACCATCAGTGAGCCTGGCTCGTGCGCCCGCCTGCTGACGGGGGCGGCGGCGCAGGAGGTCACCGAGAACGCCGCTCCCCGCGGGCCCCTCACGTTC
Organism: uncultured Actinomycetes bacterium; assembly: GCA_963741615.1. GTDB lineage: Bacteria > Actinomycetota > Actinomycetes > Streptosporangiales > Streptosporangiaceae > UBA9676. The sequence continues at coordinate 89,857 of CAVUIU010000007.1, read as the reverse complement.
GGGCTGTGGGAACCCCCGTTCATGGCCTCACACGGCGAGACCGGCGCGCGGGTGCGGCGCAGCGCGACCACCGAGGCCGCGGGGCTGCTCGCCGACCTTGTCGCTCACGATGTCCGGACGCTCGCCTTCACCCGGTCCCGCCGTGGCGCCGAGGCGGTGGCCCTGGCAGCGCGGCGATCACTCGGCGGCGCCGAAGCCGTCAACGGGGCGCAACGGGTGGCCGCCTACCGGTCCGGCTACCTGCCGGAGGACCGCCGGCAGCTGGAGGAGGCACTGCGGACCGGGCCCATCGTCGGGCTCGCCACCACCACCGCGCTCGAACTCGGGGTCAACATCACCGGCCTGGACGCGGTGCTCATCGCCGGCTGGCCGGGAACCAGGGCCGCGGTCTGGCAGCAGGCGGGGCGCGCTGGCCGGGAAGGCCAGGCCGCGTTCGCGGTGCTCATCGCCCGCGACGATCCGCTCGACACCTACCTGGTCCACCACCCGGAGGCCCTGCTGAACCGGCCGGTGGAAGCGACGGTTCTCGACCCGGGCAACCCATATGTGCTGGCGCCGCATCTGTGCGCCGCGGCGGCCGAGCTCCCGCTGGCGCAAACCGATCTGGCGATGTTCGGCCCGTCCGCCGCGGCGGTCGCCGACCGCCTGGTCGGCCGCGGCATGCTGCGCCGGCGCGGGCAGTGCCTGTACTGGACCCGCCGCGGCCGGGCGGAGCAGGCAGGACTGCGCGGCACCGGCGGCCGCCCCGTCAAGATCGTCGAGGTGTCGACGGGCAGGCTGGTCGGGACGGTCGACGAGCCGTCGGCCCACATACTGGTCCACACCGGCGCCGTGTACCCGCATCAGGGTGAGCTCTACCTGGTCACCCAGCTCGACTTGGCGCGTGGTGTGGCACTCGTGGAACCCGGGGATCCCGGCTACGCGACATCGGCCAGGAACATCACCGGCATCGACGTGATCACCGAACTGCGCCGGGCTGCCTGGGGCCCCGGCGCCGTGCATTTCGGCGAGGTCGAAGTGATGCGCCAGGTCACCTCGTTCACCCGGCGCAATCCTGAGACCGGCCAGCCGCTCGGTGAGTTCCCGCTCGACCTCCCCCCGCGGGCGCTGCGCACCCGCGCCGTATGGTGGACCATCTCGCCGGGCCAGCGGGCTGCGCTGATGCGCCGGGGCGTGGACCTGCCCGGCGCCGCACACGCCGCCGAGCACACCTCCATCGGGCTGCTGCCGCTCTTCGCCGCCTGCGATCGCTGGGATATCGGCGGCGTCTCGGCCGACCTGCATCCCGCCACCGGCCGGCTGACCGTCTTTGTCTACGACGGGCACCCGGGGGGAGCCGGTTTCGCCGAGCGCGGCTTCGCCGTCGCGCCGGAGTGGCTGGCAGCCACCCGGCAGGCCATCGCCGACTGCGAGTGCCAGGCCGGATGCCCGTCCTGCATCCAGTCACCCAAGTGCGGCAGCGGCAACGAGCCGCTGAGCAAGGACGGTGCCCTGCTCCTGCTGGGGCGTCTGCTGACGCCCGCGGCGCGAAAGCGCCAGCGGTGCGGCGACGGGAATGGCGCGCCGCATCGGCAGGAAAAGGCCGGACATGAGGCGACCCCCGCCGGGGGGGAGAGCGGGGGTCGCCGTGCGGCCCCGGTTCCGGGGCCGTCATACAGGAAAGCTTAGTACATCCCAAGTTACCAATCGGTCACGTGCAGATGCCGTGGATTGACATGTTTAAGCCTTATGCTGCCGGATCGTGGGCAGTCCCGTCGAGAGCACGATCCGCCCCAGCGCGGCGTTCTTCGACCTTGACAAGACCATCATCTCGAGGTCGAGCACGCTCGCCTTCGGGCCGTCGTTCTACCGGCATGGCCTGATCAGCCGCGGTGACGTCGTGCGCGGCGCCCTGGCCCAGATGGCGTTCAGGCTCACCGGCGCGAGCCATCAGCGGATGGAAAAGATTCGCGATGAGGTAAGCCAAGTGTGCCGGGGATGGCCAGCCGACAGGGTCACCGAGATCGTCGCCAGGAACCTGAACGACCTGATCCTGCCCCACGTCTACGCCGAGGCACGGGCCCTGCTCACCGGGCACCGGGCCGCTGGCCAGGATGTCATCATCGCCAGCACCTCCGGCTACGAGGTGGTCGCCCCGATCGGGGCACTGCTCGGGGCGGCGTCGGTCATCGCCACCAGGATGGAGGTGGCCGACGGTTACTACACGGGCCAGGTGGAGTTCTACGCCTACGGCCAGGCCAAGGCGGACGAGGTGCGGCTGCTCGCCGCCGAGCGGGGATACTCGCTGCCCCACTGCTATGCCTACAGCGACTCGGTGACGGACCTGCCGATGCTGGAGACGGTGGGCAACCCCCGGGTGGTGAACCCGGACCGCGCGCTGCGCAGGATCGCGCTGCAGCGCGGCTGGCCCGTGCTCAGCTTCGGTGCGGGCAGGATGCTGCCGGCGCTGGCGCCGTCCACCAGCATGTGAACCGGGCGATCAATCGAGATCACCAATCGGTAACGCCTGGCCCTATGCATCCGGGCCGATCCGTCGTAGAAAGGTGTCACGGACACACGCGTCCGGGCATGGCAGCCAGGCACCCACGCGCGACCAGCCGCGGGAGGCGAGCCGAGGCAAGGACTGTCAGGCGGGCGGCACCTGACCCGGTGCCACCGCCGGGTGGCCTGCCCGGCACTTGTAGGTGCACGCTTGGTAACCCGGCCTGACGTGCCAGGCGACGGCGCCCCCGTGGGGGCGCCGTTCGCTCGTGCCGGGCCAGGCGTGGCCGGCGTAGGATCTTGGTCCGACGGCTCTTCGCATCACCGCGGCAACTCCGAGCCGGACGGGCCCGGCCGCATGACCGGTGGCGGGCGCGAGCCGTGAGGCACGCATGCGCCACACTAGTTGTCTGTAAGGGACCCTTGACGAACGGCGATCTCTTGCAGGCCATGGAGACACAACGCAGGAGGGGAGGCAGCGCGATGGCTGAGCCCGCGGCCTCACGGTCAACGGCGGATGGCGCCGACGCGTCGGTCGGCGATCTCGTGTCGCTGGCGGTGCGCGACGTCACCCGGCTGGTCCGGTGTGAGATGGACCTGGCCAAAATGGAGTTGCGCGCCGACGGGCGGCGCCTTTTCATGGCCGTGGCCCTGACGGGAATGGCCGGCTTCGCGGGGATCCTCGTTCTGTTCATGCTGAGCTACGCCCTGGCCTTCGGCCTGATCACGCTGGGCATCTGGAACTGGGCGGCTTTCCTGATCGTGGCCGGGGCTTACGTCCTCCTGGCCGGGCTGGCCATGCTGGTGGTCTACATCAAGCTGCGGCGGGTCACCGGGCTGCGCAAGACCAGAGCAACGGTGCAGGACGACCTGACAGTGCTGCTCCGTGACCAGGACGCGCCCGTTCCGGCGCCAGCCAAGGCCGGGTGAGCCATGGCGGGCAACGGCGGCTCGCCTGTCTACGTCGACGGCCCGTGGTCACACCGTCCGGTCACAGCCAACGGCACGCGATTCCACATCGCCGAGGCCGGCGAGGGACCGCTTGTCCTGATGCTGCACGGGTTCCCGCAGTTCTGGTGGACCTGGCGGGCGCAGCTCACGTCGCTGGCGGCCGCGGGCTTCCGGGCGGTGGCCGCGGACCTGCGCGGTTACGGGGGGAGTGACAAGCCGCCCCGCGGTTACGACCTGATCACCGCGGCCTCGGACGCGGCCGGGATGGTCCGGGCGCTGGGCGAGGCCAACGCCGTGGTCGTGGGCCACGACTGGGGCGGCCTGGTCGCCTGGACCATGGCCACCTATTTCCCGAAGGTGGTCAGGCGCCTCACGGTCGTATCCGAGGCCCACCCGCTGCAGATGCGGGCCGCCTTGCTGACCGACGCACTCCGCCGCGGGGCCGGCAGCGGGCAGACGCTCGGGTTCCAGCTGCCGGTGCTGCCCGAACGGCGGCTTGTCCGCCACGACGCCCAGCGGGTCGGGCGGATGCTCCGCGCGTGGTCCGGACCGGGATGGCCCGACCTGGAGGCGGAGCGCCGCTACCGCGCGGCCATGTGCATCCCCTCGGTCGCGCACTCGGCCCTGGAGTATCACCGCTGGTTCATCCGGTCCAGACTGCGCTCCGATGGGATGCGCTACGCCCACCGCATGCGGGCGCCGGTGCAGGTACCCACCCTCCAGCTGCACGGGACACTGGACAGCTGCGTGCTGCCGGCCACCGCGCGGGGCGCCGGCCGCTATGTCGACGCGCCGTACCGGTGGCGGCTCATCGACGGTGCGGGGCATTTCCCGCAGGAGGAGCAGGTCGACCGTTTCACCGCCGAACTGCTGAGCTGGCTGGCCGACTCCGAACCGGAACGATGACGGGCCGCCCCGGGGGCCATTCCGCCCCGGCTGACCAGCCGCCGGATCCTGCCGGGAGGCAGCGGCCCGGTGCACCGGGCCAGGCCCGCGACCGCGATGCCTCGGGACGGCCGCGCAACGCCAGGCCCCGTGACGCCCTGGGGCGCCCGCTCCCTCATGGCGAGACCGGGGAGGAGCGCGTCCCCGACGATCTGACGGTCACCCCGGAGGAGGCCCTCAGCCTTTCCCAGCGCTTGCTCGACTCCGGCCGGCCTTTCCACGCCCATGAGGTGTTCGAGGCGGTCTGGAAGGTGGCCCCGCCCGCCGAAGCGGAGCTGTGGCGGGGACTGGCGCAGATCGCGGTCGGCCTGACCCACGCCCGGCGCGGCAACGCGCAAGGCGCCGCCGCGCTGCTGCGCCGGGGCGGCCAGCGGGTTGGCGGGTACGCGGACACCGCCCCGCATGGCATCGACGCCGGGGGGATCGCGCGCCAGGCGACCGACCTGGCCGGGCGGATTGACACCGACGGCCTCGCTGCGGCGGGAGGCGACGGCTCCAGCTTCCGCCTGATGGTGGCCGGCTCACAGCCGGGCACCTGACCCGGGCGGCTCACTGCCGGGCAGCTGACCCGCGCCGCCGTGACGGCCTGCCTCAGTCGCAGGCCCGGGTGGAGACCGGCGCCGTGGCCGTCCTGCCGAGGCTGGCATCGGGCGCGACTTCCCCCGCGGTCAGCGCGTAGCCGGTGTCACTGATGTTGACGGCCGCGGCGAATACCACCCCGTATACCGAGCCGCTCGGTGCGAGCAGCGGGCCGCCCGAGTTACCGGGCTTGACCACGGCGCGTACCTCGTAGATGTCGCGGGTCACGGTCTGGACCTGGTAGATGTCGGGGCTGTTCGCCGACTGCTCGCTGCCGATGCGGGCCGGGACGGCCGTGAAGCGCTTGTTCTCCGGGTAGCCGGCGACGATGGCGCTGTCCCCTCTGCCCCCGTTGGTGGCGAAGGACAGCGGGCGCGCGCGAAGGCCGGGGACATAGAGCACCGCGACGTCTCGTTCGGGGTCATAGAGCACGACACGTGCGTGCAGGACGAGCCCGTGCCCGGCGAAGACCTCCGGCTCGCCACGCACACCGGCCACCACGTGCGCGTTGGTGAGAACGCGCTGGGGCGCGAACACGAATCCCGAGCCTTCCAGCGTGCGCGAGCAGCTGGGGGCGCTGCCGACGATCTTGACCACGCTCGGCCTGGCGCGGGCCAGCCCCGGTGAAAGGAGCACGCGGGGATTGGGATCGGGCACGTTGAGCGCACCTTCGACCCCCAGCGCGCCGAACACCTGGGTGTAGGGGCCGCTGGCCAGCAGGCGGCGGAAGTCGGAGAACATGACGTGGGCGGTCGGCGGCATGAACCTGTCCACCCCGCGCAGCACAACCGACCGGTTCACCTGCCCGGCCATGACGGGGAACGGGGCGTTGGCGACCGCCGAGCCGATGAGCCAGGCGATCAGCAGGACCGAGATGACGCTGACGACCGCGCCGCCGACCGCGTCGACGAACGTGGCGGGGCGCCACGTCACCCGCGCGCGCACCGCCGCCCCGGCCAGCGACGCGACGAGTTGCCCGATCATGGCGGCCAGGAAGACCACGACGATCGCCACCAGCGCCTGCTTGGCCGCGCCGCTGACCACGGTCCGGGCGATAGCCGGGGAGAACACCGCCCCGACGGCCGCGCCGCCGAGGAAGCCGACAAAGCTCAGCACGCCCACGATGAAGCCCTGCCGGTACCCGGCCACCGCGAAGGCGGCGGCGAGCGCAATCAAGATCAAATCCAGCAGGTCACCGGGCACGGCCCCACCGTATCGGGCCATTTCGTATGCGCGCACCACCGTCGCCCATCGGCTGGCACGCACGGCCGGGCGGCCCCGGGCGGGTCCCGTAAATCCCCAGCCTGCGCGCCCACCACGGCATGGACGCACGAGATACGCCACCCTGGGATCTAGCCGCGGGCGGGGGATTCCAGCGCGTCGGGCGGCAGGTCTTCCTCGTGACCGGTGTCCCAGGAACGTTCCCATCCGCCGAGCGCCAGCAGCCTGTCCACCAGGGCGGCGGTGAAACCCCAGACGAGCATGCCGTGCAGGCGGAACGCCGGGCCGGCCGTGCCCGACGGGTGCCGGACCCGGAGCCGGTTCGCGGGATCGGCAAGGTCGGCGAGCCGGACCCGCACCGCCGCGGTCACCTCCCCATCCGCCGCGGGGACCACCGGTACCGGGGTGCGCCACCAGGCCAGCACCGGGGTGACGCTGAAGCCGCTGCGGGCGATGTACAACTCCGGCAGCACCGCCAGCACCTCCACGCCCGCCGGGTCAACGCCCGCCTCCTCGGCGGCCTCGCGCAGCGCGGCACCGACCGGGCCGCGGTCGGCCGCCTCGATGGCGCCACCGGGGAACGCGGGCTGGCCGGCGTGACGCCGCAGCCATGGGCTGCGCTGGACGATCAGCAGGTCGGGTTCACCCGCGGATTCGCCGACGAGCATCAGCACCGCTGAAGGCCGGCCGCCCCGCCGGCCGGCGGCCGAAGTGGCGGCGGGACCGCCATCAGCGCGGCGTTCCCGGCCAGCGCGGAAAGCCACTCCGGCGCCGCTCCGGGCGGGGTGGCGGACGTCACGAGAACGGGCCCTGCTTCACTAGCGACCGCGCCACCTTCTCGTCGACCGGGCCCTCGCCGAAGGACGGGCAGAGCCGGGCCAGGGCGCAGGCGCCGCAGGCCGGACGGCGGGAATGGCATACGCGGCGGCCGTGCCAGATCAGCCGGTGCGACAGCATCGTCCACTCCGAGCGCGGGAACAGGGCGCCGACCTCGGATTCGATCTTGTCCGGATCGGTCTGGGTGGTCCACCCGAAGCGCCGGGCCAGCCGGGCGAAGTGGGTGTCCACGGTGATCCCGGGCACCCCGAACGCGTTCCCCAGCACCACATTGGCGGTCTTGCGGCCCACGCCCGGCAGCGTGACCAGGTCGCGCAGCCGGGACGGCACCTCCCCGCCGAACCGATCGCAGAGGGCCTGGCCGAGCCCGATGATGGAGGTGGTCTTGGCGCGGAAGAACCCGGTCAACTGAATGATCTTCTCGATGTCCTCGCGGCTGGCGGAGGCATAGTCAGCCGCGGAGCGGTAACGCGAGAACAGGACGGGGGTCACCATGTTGACCCGCCGGTCGGTGCACTGCGCCGACAGGATGGTGGCGACGACGAGCTCCAATGGGCTGGTGAAGTTGAGCTCACAGTGAGCGTCCGGGTACAGCAGCGCGAGTTCGCGGTTGATCCGCCGCGCCCGGCGGACGAGCGCGGTCGGCGAGGGGGGTTCCAGGGTCACCCATCCAGCCTATTGATCCTCGGCGGGGACGTGCCGCCCGATGACCACCACTGCCACCGTCCGCGCCCCGGACTGCTTCAGCGCCACCGCGGCCGACTGGGCACTCGCACCGGAGGCCCAGGTGTCATCGAGCAGCAGGACCTCCGCCCCGGCGACCTGCTGCCCGGGATGGAACCGGCCCGGGTCAAGCGACCGCGCCCAGGGGTCGCCACCGGGCCGTGGCCGCATGCTCACCCAGGGGAGCGCGAGGTAGGGGGAGACCAGGGCCCGGAGCGGATGCGGGCCGGCCCGGCCCCGGCCGCTTGGCACCACGCACGCGTGGCTGGGCCTGGTCATTCCCGCCTGCCGCCAGACCCGCGATCCGTGGTCGTGCAGGAACACCAGCAGGAGCGGGAGCAGGTGCGATCCGGCCGCCACGCTGGCGGGACGGCCGGCCTTGTACAGCCACAGATCCCGGGCAAGCCAGCTTCCCCTGGCGGCGTAGCCGACGGGTGCCACCGCGTCGGCGAGCATCCCCGGTGCGCTCTGCGCATGCAGCTCACACTGGAAGCAGTGCGCGTAACCGGGGCGGGCCGGGCCCTTGCACGCCTGGCACACCCCGGATGCCGCGGCGCAGGGCACCGGCGGGACTGCCTGGCACAGCGCCCGCAGGTCATCCCAGGTGCTGGGTGGCGCGGCCGTGGGTGGCGCGGCCGTGGGTGGCGCGGTCCTGGGTGGCGCGGCCGTGGGTGGCGCGGTCCTGGGTGGCGCGGTCATGAGTGCCGCCGTCTTGGGTGCCTGCATGGCGCGATGGTAGGTCGGGGCACCGACATGCCGTCCCCCGCTGCGTCCCGCGTGGATCAGGTGAGGTGAGGACGCGACCGTGAGAAGATGTGTCTGCCAGTCACCATCGTGGACGCGAGGTAAGGCCCGGTGAACCGGCCTGGCCAAGGGCGGTGGTTACGGTGCGCTTGGATATGCTTACCGTGGGCTGATCGGGGGAGGGTCCGGTTCCCGCCAGGCCAGTATGAGCAGACGGCGTCATGCAATGTCCGGTATCCGTGGCGGAGACAGGTGACCGCCCGGACGAAGCGATCCATCGGGCGGGATAGCCTTCATGCGAATGCCTACGACAGCCGCGGGACAACCGGTGGTGGTCAGCGCCCTGCCGGGACGGCTGCTGGCGCTGGCACGGTGTGCCCTGCGGCTGGCGCGGGAGCACTGGCTGCTGACCCTGCTGCTGGCCGCGGGACTGGTCCTGCGGGTGCTGGCCCAGGTCGCCTACCGGCCCGCGCTGTTCTACATCGACTCCATGAAGTACCTGTTCGGCGCCTACCCGGGAAACGACCCGCCCGGGTACCAGGTACTGATCAAGCCGGTTCTTTCCGTCGCCGACCCGTCGCTGGTGGCCGCATTCCAGCATGTGCTGGGGCTGGCCATGGCCGTGGTGCTGTATGTCGTGCTCCAGCGCCGCGGTGTCCCCCGCTGGCTGTCCGCCCTGGCCACCGCCCCCATCCTGCTCGACGCCTACCAGCTCCAGATCGAGCAGACCATCATGCCCGACGTCATGTTCGAGACATGCATCGTCGCCGGCCTGGCCGCCCTGCTTTGGTATCCCCGCCCCCGCACCAGCCTGGTCATCATCGGCGGGCTCGCGCTGGGAGCCTCGGCCACGGCCCGCCAGGTCGGCGAGATCTTCATCCTCCCCGCCCTGGCCTACCTGCTCGTCATCATCCCCCACTGGCGGTACCGCCTGGCCCAGGGTGCGATCTTGTGCGCCGCCTTCGCCGTCCCGATCCTCGCCGCCAGCTACGGGAATGACGTCGTCATCCACCGGTTCGGTCTCGCTCCCTACGCGGGCGGCTCGATCTACGGCCGGATGGCAGCGGCGGCGGACTGCGTGACGCTGAAGCTCCCGTCGTACGAGCGGGAACTCTGCCCGACCGCCCAGCAGCAACGGAACGGCCCAGATTGGCTTGACCACCATTTCGGCTCGCCCATCAAGTCCTTCCAGGCTCCGCCCGGGATGCACAGCTCAGCGGTGGTTAACGACTTCACCCACCGCGTGCTCTTCCAGCAGCCGGTCAACGTCGTCTCGGCGATCGGGAGGGACGCGCTGAAGCTGTACGCGGTGGACCGGGTCACCGCCCCCGGGGACACCAGCATCAACCGCTGGCAATTCCAGTCGTCCTATCCGCAGTACCCGCCCTACATGACGATCCGCGGCGGGCAGGTGTACTTCACAAGCTTCACGCCGGCCGGTGCGGTGAGGTCGGTGTGGAGCGCGCAGGGGTTCGGCGGCGGCCCGGCTGTGGCGCGGCCGCCTGCCTCGTTCCTGCACGCCTACCAGCTCGACGGCGGATACACCCCCGGCCCGCTGCTCGCCCTTGCCACCCTGGCCGGGCTGGCCGGCACCCTCAGCCTCGCCCGCCGGCGTGCCACCCCCGCCCAGCGTGACGCCGCCCGCGCCTGTCTGCTCACCTTCACCGCCGCGGTCGCCGTCCTGCTCATCTCCGACGCCTTCGAATACAGCTGGCGCTACCAGCTCCCCGCCCTCGTCACACTTCCCCCGGCCGCCGCGCTCGGCCTCACCGCCCTGTTCGCCCACCGGCGCCGAGGATCGGGCCAGCAGCCAGCCACGGCTCCCGCTCCCGCCAGCCAGGCGCAGCCGGTGACCGCGCCCGCCAGCCCGCTGGACCCGCGTGAGCCGGCAGGCAACGGCCATGGGCAGGAAACGACGCCAGCCCGTGACCGCACCCCCGCCAGCCTGACGCAGGGTGAGGATGGGCCGCCCGGGCGCGCCTGACGCCGCTCGCGGCACTACCGGTCGCGGCACTACCGGTCGCGGCCAGGGCCGGTACCGGCCCTGGCCGGCGTGAACCCGGTGACCGAGGCGATCAATACCAGCGCCAGCGGTGTCAGGATCACCGCCGGCAGCCAGAGCGGGGCATGATCCGCGACAAGGCCGCCGGCGGCGGCCCCCACCACGATGGCGGCGAGCACCCCGATGCTGCGGGCGAAGCGGCCGGCCGTTCGCGGTTCACCAGATCAGCGATCACCGCTGTGAGGGTCCCGGTCAGGTAGGTGGTGGACATCCCACCCAGCTGCCGGACAGCAGCGCTCTGGATCCCCATGGCCATCGCCAGTACCGCGATGAGCAGCAGCTGGGCCGTGCTGCCCGGGCGGCCATCGGTCAGCTCCCAGCCGACCGAGAATCCGGTCAGCACGCAGAACTCGGCCACCAAGGTAGCGGTCACACTGAGCGGCCAGGTCTCACCGCCGCTGGCCCGCCTGGTCGCGATCGGCGCGCCGATCAGCACCCCCACCGAATACCCCGCCAGCGCTATCCCGCTGTGGACGGCCAGCGAGGCGCTCTGGGTCGCTGCCGCGACCCCCAGCAGCACCAGATTCCCGGTGATGACGCTGCTGAACACGTTGCCGAGGTGAAGGAAGCAGGAGGCGTCCACTGCGCCGGTGGTGAGGGTGAGCAGCACCAGCAGGCTGTCACGGATGGCCCCGTGCCACGAGCGCTCCATCGCGGGCCGGTGCCCTTGCCCGGCCTAGACCGCGCCCAGCCGGCGCCCGGCCGCTTGGCTATCCGGGCACGCAGCCGGGCCGTCCGTCGCGATCATGTGTCCGGCCACGGGCACATCGTGCCAAAGACCAGTGCTCTTTGCGCGTGTTCCCCGACGCGGTCAGGTGCGGGAACTGCCCGGGATGACGGCCGGTCTATGCTGATGAAGGCGCTGCTCGAGAGAAAAGAGCCGGTATCTTGCCGGGAAACGGGACCTACTGCCTCAGCGGGAGGTCCGGCCTGCCCCGGCCGGGCGCGGGAGATCTGGGCAGATGTGGTCCACCCGGTCGGACAAGCCGAGCCCAGCGCCCGGGGAGTGGGACGAAATGACGATCAACGTTGGATCGGCGCGGGATGCTCGCGGCGTGCCCTCGGGAGGCCCGGGCGGGCCACCGCGGTCGCGTCCGGCAAACGGCCACCAGCACGTGATCATGGTCCTGGTCGGGCTGGCGGCAGTGGCAAGTCTCCCGCGCAAGCGCGCCTTCCAAGCGGGCGTGATCACGCTGGCGATCGGCGTCGCTGCCATGGCACGTATCGGCCGGGAAAACCAGACTCGTTCCACCGCACGCCTGGCTGCCTGGGACCGTCGGCGGAATCCGCGCTATCAGCAGGCCGCCCAGGCTCGCGAGGCCTGACGGCGAGGTTGGCCGACGCTGACGGGCGTGCTACCGGTTCCAGCTGGCGGGAGATGATGGCGGGACGATGGAAGGGACCTTCACGCTCCGCGGGATCGCCCGGCCACTGACCGTGCGGGTCGGCGAGGTGGGGGCCGATCGTTACCGGGTGACCGGGACGGTGGTCCAATCGTCTTATGGCATTCAAGCCCTACACCGCCTTCTTCGGGGCGCTGAAGGTGCGCGACGCGATCGAATTCGAAGCCGAGGCCCAGATACCCGTCCGGCAGGACGCCCCACGCTGAACTCTCGCTGAGGAAGTGAACCCCGTGACGCCGCCCAGCACCGACGACGACGTCGCCGCGCTCTTCGCGCGCCGGGAGGCGCCGGTCGCGGACCTGGCCGGCCAGGCCGGGGCGGTGGCTGCGGCCTGCCACGCCATGGCGCTGCGCTTTCACCAGGGCGGCAAGCTGGTGGTGTTCGGCACCGGCGCGGAAAGCACCGATGCCCTGCATGTGACGGTGGAGTTCGTCCACCCGGTGATCGTCGGCAAACGCGCGCTGCCGGCCATCTCGCTGACGGCGGACGTGGCCACCGTCACCGGGCTCGCCGCCTGCGAGGGCATGGACGGCATTTTCGCCCACCAGATCGGCCTGCTGGCCGAGCCGGCCGACATCGCCCTGGGCATCGCGGCGGACGGGAGCAGCACGAGCGTGCTGCGCGGCCTTGAGGCTGCCAGGCAGGTGGGCATGCTGACCATCGCGCTGACCGGCGGGAGCGATGGCCCCATCGGTGCCAGCCCCGCCATGGACCACGTCCTGGTCGCCCGGTCTGATGACCCGCGGGTGGTGAAGGAAGTGCACGTGACCATGTACCACCTGCTGTGGGAACTCGTCCATGTGTTCTTCGAGCAGCCGGGCGTGCTCACCCCCGGGGTGATCGCATGACCAGCGGGCCGGACGTCCCCGGCGTCCCCGAATGCCACGACGACGTGTGCGTGACCTGCTCCGACAGTGCCGTGCGGGTGACCGTCGTGCGGTTGCTCGGCGACAGCCTGGCGATGGTGGACACTGGTTCCGGTGAGGAAGAGGTCAGCGTGGCATTCGTCTGCGCCGAGCCGGGCGACACCATCCTGGTGCACGCCGGCGAGGCGATCGCGGTGGTGACCTCGTGAGTCCGGCCGGCGGGCCGGACAGCACCAGCAGCGCTCCGGGCAACGCCGCTGCGATGGAGTCGCTGTACCCCTTCCTCTACGCCGGCGACAGCGACCTGGACGCGGTGATGGAGGAGGTCCGGCAGTTGACCGTGGCGAAGACCGCCGAGATCGCCGAGCTGAGACGCCAGGTCTGCGCCCGCGACGCGGCCCGGCTGCGCGCCTGCGCGGCTGACATGGCGGAGCGGTTCAGCTCGGGCGGGCGGCTGCTCGCCTTCGGCAATGGCGGCAGTTCCACCGACGCGCAGGAGATGGCCACGCTGTTCCTCCACCCCGGCAGCGGGTTGCGGGCGCTGCCGGCGTTCGGCTTCTCCAATGACACCGCGGTGGTGACCGCGCTGTGCAATGACATCGGTGTTGAGGTGGTGTTCTCACGCCAGGTCGCGGCGTTCGGCCGCCAGGCCGACATCGCGGTCGCGCTGTCCACGAGCGGCAACTCGGAGAACCTGCTGCGTGGCCTCGCGGAGGCGGCCCGGCGCGGGATGCTCACCGTCGGGATCGCCGGCTACGAAGGCGGCCAGATGGCCGAGCTCGAAGACCTCGATTACCTCTTCGTCGCCCCGTCGGCCTCGGTGCACCGGATCCAGGAAGCCCAGACCACCATCTACCACGCGCTGTGGGAGCTGACGCTCGCGGCGCTGCGCGAGAGCGGGTGACCCCCGGTGCCCCGCCGCACGCTCGTCGCCTGCCTGGGCAACATCTTCCTGGGCGATGACGGCTTCGGCGTGGAGGTGGCGCGGCGGCTGGCCCGCGAGGACCTGCCGGACGGGACGCGGGTGACCGACTACGGCATCCGGGGGATGCATCTGGCTTACGACCTGGCGCAGGGATGGGACGCCACGATCCTGGTGGACGCGGCGCGGCGGGACGGGAAGCCCGGAACCGTCTACGTCATCGAGCCGGAGACCGGGCAGCAGCAGGCCGGCGATGGGTGGCTGGGCGAGAGCATGCTCTTCGACGCCCACGGGATGCAGCCCGACGTCATGCTCGGCATGGCCGGGATGCTCGGCGGGCAGGCCGGCCAGGTGCTGGTGGTGGGCTGCGAGCCGGCCAGCGTGGCCGAGGGGATCGGCCTGAGCGAACCCGTCGCCGCGGCGGTGGACGAGGCGGCAAAGGTGGTAATGGAGCTGGTCAAGGGGCCGGGCGGGAAGTCAGGAAGCGGCAAGCTGGCCGCGAAGGAGTGATCACATGTGCCTCGAGATACCAGGAGAGGTGGTCGGGTTCCTCCCGGACCAGCCCGACCTGGCCAGGGTGGACGTGAGCGGCGTCCGGCGGGTGATCAACATCGGCCTGCTCGCCGATGATCCTCCCGAGCCTGGTGAGTGGGTACTCATCCACGTCGGTTTCGCCCTGTCCAAGATCGACGAAAGCGAGGCCGCGGCCGCGCTGGAGTTCCTGGAAGGGATCGGGCAGGCCTACGCGGACGAACTCGAGGCCCTGGCGCAGTCGCGGATCGAATAGGAGTTGCTGTCATGCGGTTCGTCGATGAGTTCCGGAGCGCCGACAAGGCGCACGCCCTGGCCGCCCGGATAGCGGAGCTGTGCGAGCCCGGGCGGCAGTACAAGTTCATGGAGGTGTGCGGCGGGCACACCCACACCATCTACAAACATGGGCTGGAGGATTACCTGCCCGAGGCGGTCACGCTTGTGCACGGCCCCGGGTGCCCTGTCTGCGTCATCCCGATGGGGCGGGTGGACGACGCGATCCACCTGGCGTCGCAGCCGGACACGATCATGACCTCGTTCGGCGACATGATGCGGGTGCCCGGCTCCGGCGGCTCGTTCTTCGACGCCAAGGCGGCCGGCACCGACATCCGGATGGTGTACTCGCCGCTGGACTCGCTGAAGATCGCCCGCCAGAACCCGGACAAGCGGGTGGTGTTCATGGCGATCGGATTCGAGACCACCACCCCGTCGACCGCGATGACGGTGCTGCGGGCCAAGGCCGAGGGGCTGGAGAACTTCTCGGTGTTCTGCAACCACGTCACGATCATCCCCGCGATCAAGGCCATCCTGGACTCCCCTGACCTGCGGCTGGACGGTTTCATCGGCCCCGGGCACGTCTCCACGGTGATCGGCTGCCGGCCCTATGAGTTCATCGCCAGCACCTACGGCAAGCCGGTCGTGGTGGCTGGTTTCGAGCCGCTGGACATCCTGCAGTCCATCTACATGCTGATGCTGCAGTTGTCCGAGGGCCGCAGCGTGGTGGAGAACCAGTACACCCGGGTCGTGCCCTGGGACGGTAACCTCGCCGCGCTGACCGCGATCAACGAGGTGATGGAACTGCGGCCCTACTTCGAATGGCGCGGCCTGGGCTTCATCACGCACTCGGCGATGCGGCTGCGCCCCGGGTTCCGCGCGTTCGACGCGGAGGTGCTGTTCGACGTGCCGGGCGTCCGGGTAGCCGATCCCAAGGCGTGCCAGTGCGGCGAGGTGCTCAAGGGCGTGCTCAAGCCCTGGGAATGCAAAGTGTTCGGCACCGCATGCACCCCGGAGACACCCATCGGGACCTGTATGGTCTCTCCTGAGGGCGCCTGCGCCGCGTACTACAACTACGGGCGCATGAACCGGCGCCGGGTAGTCGAGGTGGAATTGAGCCGGCCATGACCGACGGCAGGGCCAGCTGGGTAGATCAGGCCCTGCGCGAGCACGAGGAGCACGCCGCCGCCGAGCACGCGGCCGCCGGGCACGCCGCCGCCGAGCACGGGGCCGCCGAGCACGCGGCCGCCGAGCACGGGGCCGCCGCGTCCCGGCCAGCCGGGCGGGACGGCACCCCGTCCGATCGTGAGCAGCAGGTGCTGGACCGGATCGAGCGGGCCAGGCGCCGCCGCCCCCGGGTCAGGGAAGAACGGATCACCATGTCGCACGGGGCCGGCGGCAAGGCGAGCCGGACCCTGATCGAGGCGGTGTTCCTGGACGCGTTCCGCAACCCGCTGCTGGAACCGCTGGAGGACGCCGCACTGCTGCGGGTCAACGGCTCGCGGCTGGCGCTGACCACCGACTCCTACGTCGTCTCGCCGCTGTTCTTCCCCGGCGGCAACATCGGTGACCTGGCCGTGAACGGGACCGTCAACGACCTGGCGGTATCGGGCGCGACCCCGCTGTACCTGTCGGCCGGCTTCGTGCTCGAGGAAGGCTTCCCCGTCGGCGACCTGACGTCGATCGTGGCATCCATGAAGGCCGCCGCGGCCGCGGCCGGGGTGCAGATCGTCACCGGCGACACCAAGGTGGTCGAGCGGGGCAAGGGCGACGGCTGCTACATCAACACGGCCGGGATCGGGGTGGTCGAGCACGATCTGACCCTGGGGGTCGCCACTGCGCGCCCCGGGGATGCGGTCATCGTGTCCGGGCCGGTCGGCGACCACGGTGTGACGATCATGCTTGCCCGTGGTGAGCTCGACATCGAGGCCGACCTGTCCTCGGATACGGCCGCCATGAACGGCATGATCGCCGCCCTGCTCGCGGCTGCCCCCGGGGTGCGGGCCCTGCGCGACGCCACGAGGGGAGGGGTGGCCACCATCCTCAACGAGGTGGCTACCGCCGCCGGGGTCAGCGTGGTCGTCGAGGAGGACCTGATCCCGGTACGCGCCCAGGTGCGCGGCGCCTCGGAACTGCTCGGCATCGACCCCATGTACGTCGCCTGCGAAGGCAGGCTCGTCGCGGTCGTGGACGGGCAGCAGGCAGACCGGGCACTGGCCGCGCTGCACGCGGATCCACTCGGCGAGCAGGCCGCGGTCATCGGGCGCATCACCGAGGACCCACCCGGCATCGTGCTGCTCAAGACCGCTTTCGGCGGCACCAGGATCGTTGACCTGCTGGTCGGGGACCCGCTGCCCCGGATCTGCTAACGCCCGTACCGCTGACACACTGAACTGCGGACACACTGAACTGCTGGCGCACCCGGTCGCTGGCGCACGACCACGCGAGGGGAGGCGGCACGTGCACGAGTACGGGATCACCGAGACAGTCGTGGCCGCGATCGTCACACAGGTGCCCGACGCCACTGTCACCTGCGTCCACCTGGAGATCGGCTCCCTGTCCGGGGTGGCCGCGGACTCGGTCCGCCTCTACTTCGATATGGCGGCCGAAGGGACCAACCTGGAAGGGGCCCGGCTGGATATCAGCGAGGTCACGGCCCGCTGCCGGTGCGGGTCCTGCGGCGAGGAGTTCACGCCGGACGGGCCGATCCCGTTGTGCGCCTGCGGCAGCGCCGACGTGACAGTTCTGTCGGGTGGCGAGATGCGGATCCTGTCAGTCGAGGTAGCGACCCCGGCTGAGGCCGCAGGCGCTTCAGATCCGGGCCCGCTGAACCGGGCCGACTGACCCGGGCCCGCTGAACCGGCCGACTGAAGGCGGCTGGCCGGACCCGGGCCGCGCCCCCCGGTCCCCGCCGCCCGGCCCGCAGGGCCCTGGCCAGCGCGCCGCACACCACCTTCAGGGGCGGTTGCCGCAGCCCCGTTCCCTGGTCAGCCGGAGCATGGCCGCCGCCATCTGGGCCCGCGAAGGCGGCGAGGGCAGCGAAGATGGCCCGGCCTGGTGGCCGAACGCGTCGAGCATCAGCGCTACGAACCGCCGCGAGGCGTCAGGCGCATCCTGCCGGGCGACGTGCACGACCGAGGCGTGGGCGATCAGCAGGAGCAGGAGGTCTTCGCTGACGAATTCCTGGCGCAGCTGGCCGGCGGCCTTGGCGCGGCCCACGAGTTCCCCGATCCGGCCGTTGGCGAGCCTGCGGACCTGCTCGATGCGCTCATCGGCGGGAAGCGCCATGGACAGCAGGTCGCTGAGGCCGCGGTCGCCCGCCTGGAGCTCGCAGATCCGTTCGACGAAGCTGGCGAAGCCCGCCCACGGATCCGGGACTGCCAGGGCCTGCTCCGCGGCCTCGGCATACTGGGCGATCTTGTTGACGAGTGCGGCGCCAACCAGTTGGGCGCGGGTTGGGAACCGGCGGTAGAGCGTGGCGATGCCGACCCCTGCGCGCAGCGCGATCTCTTCCAGGGGCGCTTCGAGACCTTGCTCGGCAAACACCTCCCGCGCGGCAGCCAGCAGCGCAGCCCGGTTGCGCTCGGCATCCGCCCGCAACCGGCGCGGCGCTCCGGGAGCGCCCGCGGAATCCAGGCTGCCCGGGGCGGTCATCGGCCCATCGTAGTTGACATGGAGGCCGGTCTCCGGAAGCTGTAGGGTGTTCCGGAGACTTACCTCCACATAAGCGTGGCCTGCCGCCTGCTGGCCGGCACCGGCATGGCCCAAAGCCCGGTGGGCAGCACCGGGACGGCCCGGGTCCAATCCCGGCACCGTACCGGCCCGGGATCCGAATACCGCACCGGTACCGGGCGGGCCTGATGTCGGCGTACGGCCCGGGCGCTGAGCCGCACGGATACACCCCAGAACGGAGAAGCGACATGGAGACCAGCCCCGCCCCATGGATCGCCGCCCTGCGGCGCTCTCACGACGCGCTGCACGCGCTCACCGAGCCGCTCACCGCGGGCGAGCTGGAGCAGCGTTCCTATGCGAAGGAATGGTCGATCGCTCAGGTGCTCTCGCATCTGGGTTCCGGGGCGGAGGTCTTCAACCTGTTCCTCGACGCCGGCCTGAGCGGGCAGGACCCGCCGGGAGCCGAGGTGTTCCCCCCGATCTGGGATGCGTGGAACGCCCTGGGCCCGCAGGAGCAGGCATTCGACTCCCTGGCAGCCAACGAGGTCCTGGTCGGCCGGTTCGAGACGCTCGACCGGGGCCAGCGAGAGCGCTTCCAGCTTGCGCTCTTCGGGATGGAACTCGACTTGACCGGGCTGGTGCGGATGCGCCTGAGCGAGCATGCGATCCATAGCTGGGACGTCGCCGTGGCGCTGGACCCGGCGGCACGGGTGGCCCCCGATGCCGTCGGCCTGATCGTCGACACGCTCGGCCTGTTCGCGTCGCGCGCTGGCAAGCCGGACGGGGAAAAGCGGCGATTGCGCATGCTGACGAGCAGCCCTTCCCGGCA
Organism: uncultured Actinomycetes bacterium; assembly: GCA_963741615.1. Taxonomy (GTDB): domain Bacteria; phylum Actinomycetota; class Actinomycetes; order Streptosporangiales; family Streptosporangiaceae; genus UBA9676. The sequence goes on along the minus strand of CAVUIU010000007.1, from coordinate 70,818 downwards.
GTTCGTGCTGGAATCCGGCGAGACGATCACGCTCGTGCCCGCCGAGGACGAGGAGTCCCTCCCGGAGCTTCGGCTCCCAGCCGAGGCCCTCGTCCGTCTCGTCTACGGGCGCCTTGACCCCGCCCACACACCGGCCATCGAGACGCAGGGGGTCGACCTCGAAGGTCTGCGGCGGCTTTTCCCCGGCATCTGACCGAGAGCGCAACCGAACGAGCGGAACCGAACGAGCCGCAACCGAACGAGCGGAACCGAACGAGCCGCAACCGAACGAGCCCGAGAACGAAAGGACACCCCGTGCATCTCCCGGTCAAGGCGCGTGATCTCCCCGGCCGCATCACCACCGGCGCCTACATCCTCCACTCCGGGCTGGGTAAATGGAACGGCGACGAAGCCCGCGCCAAAGCCGTCCACGGCATGGCCGCTGGGGCCTTCCCGGTGCTCAACCGCATCCCGCCGCCCCGCTTCCTCCGCCTTCTTGCCGCCAGTGAGATCGCGGTCGGGACGGCCCTGCTCGTCCCCGTCGTGCCGAGCGCGCTGGCCGGGGCCGCGCTCACCGGGTTCTCCGGGGGCCTGGTCACCATGTACGCCCGCACCCCCGCGCTGCGCAAGCCGGGCAGCATCTGGCCGAGCCAGGCAGGCACCGGTGTCAGCAAGGACGTCTGGATGCTGGGAATCGGTCTCGGGCTGCTCGTCGACGCCGTCGCCGGCCGCGGTCAGCACGGATCCGGATGACCGGGAGGATGCGCAGCTGAGGCCCGCCCGGCTCATGTCGGCTGGGTGTCCCGCTCCCTGCGTTGATCCGCTCCGGGGCCCGGCGACGTACCACGGAACACCACTGATCGAGGGGAGCGACCAGATGAGTTTTGTGCAGATGTTCGAGTTCACCACCTCTGACTTCGACGGCATCCGCAAGGTGGACGAGGAGTGGCGGCGGGCCACGGAGGGCAAGCGCACAGTCCGGCGGGAGATCCTGGCCGCCGACCGCAACCAGCCTGGCCACTACTTCGCGATCGTGTTCTTCGACTCATACGAGTCGGCCATGGAGAACTCGAACCTGCCGGAGACGCAGGCCGCTGCCGGGAAGTACATGACGCTCTCCGATGGGCAGCCGGTCTTCCACGACCTGGACGTCCTCGAGGACCGCGCCTGACCCTTCCCCGCCCGGGTTTCCATGGGCGGGGGGACCGGGATGTGTCCGGCGCCGGTAGGGCAGAGTGACCTTCATGAGCAGAGCAGAAGGCACTTTCGATATTGACCGCTTCGACGCGGAGCAGCCGCACGACGACCGCGACGGGGTCAAGCTCGCGCACGCCCACATCACGAAGACCTTCCACGGGGACCTGTCCGGCGGCAGCGAGACGGACATCATCACGGTTCATGCCGAGCACCCGGCGGCGTATGCGGGCATCGAGCGGTTCGAGGGGACGCTTCGCGGCCGGAAAGGCGGTTTCGTGCTGCAGCACAACGCCGGCGGCGCGAACGGCGTCCCCTGGATGACATGGAAGATTGTCGAGACGTCAGGAACGGGGGAACTCGCCGGGATCCGGGGCGAGGGCCAGATCATCATCGGCGAGGACGGCGGGCACTCCTACACCCTCGACTACGAACTCTGACCGGCGGGCCGGGCAGACGGGCGGGCGGGGTTTCGCGTGACCCCGCGACGCGGCAGGAGCGTGCTCAACCCCCGTCGCGGCGGTCGCGGGCACCGGCCACCACCGCCTGGCCGAGGCTGATCCCGCCGTCATTGGGCGGTATCCGCGCGTGCGTGAGCACCCGGAATCCCGACTCTTCCAGCAGGTCCACGACCTGGCCGAGCAGCAGCAGGTTCTGGAACACACCACCGGAGAGCGCCACCGTGCCCAGCCCGGACCGCTCCCGCAGCGCCGCGCATACCCCCGCGATGGCCACTGCCACCCCACGGTGGAACCGGGCCGCGATAACCGCCGGCCCGGCGCCGGCCAGCAGATCCTCGGCGGCCGCCCGCACCAGGTCAGCGCCACGCACCCGCAGCGGGCCGGCGCCCACGCCGGTGCCCGCCGGGCCTGATCGGCCTGATGGGCCAGCCTCGACGGCGGCCGGGTACGCACCGCGCTCAGCCGGGTCGGCCCACTGCTCCAGCTCGATCGCGGCCTGGCCCTCGTAGTTGATGGTGTCCCGCACCCCCAGCAGCGCCGCGACCGCGTCGAACAGCCGTCCCGCGCTGGAGGTGGGCGGGGCGTTGATGCCCCGCCGGGCCAGCGTCACCACTTCCTGCCACCGGCCGGCGTTGCGCCTGGCGACGGTGAGCCCGGCCGGCGGCTCGCCGGAGTAGGCGGCGTCGAGGTACGCGGCCGCCATCCGCCACGGCTGCCTGATCGCCGCGGCCCCCCCGGGCATGGGCACCGGCTCCAGGTGGGCGGCCCGCTCGAAGCCGGCCAGGTCCGCGAGCAGGAACTCCCCGCCCCAGATCGTGCCGTCGGTGCCGAACCCGGTGCCGTCGAAGGCCACCCCGATGACCGGGCCCGCTGCCCCGTTGTCGGCCAGGCAGGACGCGATGTGCGCGTGATGGTGCTGGACCCCCGCCAGGTCCACGCCGTCGAGTTCCAGCGCGTATTTGGTGGACAGGTACTCCGGGTGCAGATCGTGCGCGACCACCTCAGGGTCGATGTCGAACAGCCGCCGGAAATGATCGATTCCCTCGGTGAAGGACCGCAGGGTCTCGAAATTCTCCAGGTCACCAATGTGGTGTGAGACGAACGCCCGGTTCTCCGCCGCCAGGCAGAACGTATTCTTCAGCTCCGCGCCGCAGGCCAGCACGGGCCGCGGGAGGCGGGCGGTGAGGCCGAGCGGCTCGGGGGTGTAACCACGGGAGCGGCGCAGCAGCGTCTCCCTGCCGCGCAGCGGCCGCACCACCGAGTCGTCGGTCCGGATGTGGATCGCCCGGTCATGGGTGAGGAACGCGTCCGCGATGCCGCCCAGGCGCGCCAGTGCGTCCTCGTCCCGGTACGCGATCGGCTCGTCCGAGACGTTGCCACTGGTCAAGACGACAGGACGGCCGACCTCCCGGAGCAGCAGGTGGTGCAGCGGGCTGTAGGGGAGCATGATGCCGAGCTGGCGGTTGCCCGGCGCGACCGCGGCGGCGACCGGGGCGCCGTCCCGGCGGGCAAGCAGCACCACCGGCCGCCGGGTGCTTGCCAGCAGTGACTGGCCGGTTTCGTCCACCTCACACAGTTCGCGTGCGGCCGCCACGTCGGCGACCATCAGCGCGAACGGCTTGTCCTCCCGGTGCTTGCGGGCCCGCAGCGCCGAAGCGGCGGCCTGGCTGCCCGCGTCCACGGCAAGGTGATATCCCCCCAGCCCCTTGACCGCCACCACCTGGCCGCCGGCCAGCAGCCGGGCCGCCTCCGCCAGTGGCTCCCCCCCGATCCCGGCTCCCCGCGCGTCGACCAGGCGCAGCCTGGGTCCGCAGGCCGGGCAGCAGACCGGCTGAGCGTGAAACCTGCGGTCCGCCGGGTCGTGGTACTCCGCCTCGCACGCCGCGCACATCTGAAACGGCGCCATGGTGGTCAGCGGGCGGTCGTACGGCACGCCGGTGACGATCGTGAACCGCGGCCCGCAGTTGGTGCAGTTGATGAACGGGTAGCCGAACCGCCTGTCCGCCGGGTCCGCCAATTCGGCCAGGCAGTCGTCACAGGTGGCGCTGTCGGCCGAGACCAGCGCGCGGCGGCGGCCGGTGTGGTCACTGGGGACGATCGAGAACCCCCGCGCCCCGTGCGGGGCAACGGCCGCCGCCGTCACCCGGTCCACCCTGGCCAGCGGCGGCGCCTGCGCCTCCAGCAAACCCAGGAACTCCCCCACGCCCGCGGCGGGGCCTTCCACCTCAGCGAACACGCCATCGACGTCGTTGCCGACCCAGCCGGCCAGGCCCAGCCGGGTGGCGAGCGAGTACACAAAGGGACGGAAACCCACTCCCTGGACGACCCCTTCCACGCGGATGGATGCCCGGACGATGCTGGCCACCCGGCTAGTCTCCCGCTTCCGGCCGCGGCCAGCCAGCGCCCGCGCGTGACCGCACGGCGCCATGCCGGGCCGCACATCGCTCGCTGGGTGCCGCCGTGCCTCCGGCTATGACCTGTTCACGGACCGGCCAGCCCTGCCTGAGGTTCCAGCCGCCCCGGTCCCGTAGCGTTGGGGAATGGCTCCCCGGGGACTGCGTGGGTCCTTTGTCCCTGGCGGGGGGCCGTCCGGCTGGGGAAGGCTGAGCACCATGCGAGCTATCAACCCGGGTCGGCGGGTGCTGCTGCCATGACCCATCCGCCCCGCGACCTGACACCACTGCCCGATCTGCTGCATGGCGCCGCCCGGGCCGGCCCGGTCCGCACCCGCCGGCCGGTCTACCTTGACCTGCTGCCGCCCTGCAACGCCGGCTGCCCGGCCGGGGAGAACATCCAGGCGTGGCTGGGTTTCGCCCAGGCGGGCCAGCATGAACAGGCCTGGCGCCAGCTCGTGGCCGACAACCCGCTGGCCGCCATCCACGGCCGCGTCTGCTACCACCCGTGTGAGAGCGTCTGCAACCGCGCGCAGCTGGACAGCTCCGTGTCGATCCACTCGGTCGAGCGGTTCCTCGGGGATCTCGCGGTGGAACGCGGCTGGCGCTTCGATCCCCCGCCGGCCGCGACCGGACGCCGGGTGCTGGTGGTCGGCGCGGGCCCGAGCGGCCTGTCCGCCGCCTACCACCTGGCCAGGCTGGGCCATCAGGTCGAGATCCGCGACGCCAGCGCCGCCCCGGGCGGGATGATGCGCTACGGCATCCCCGCCTACCGGCTCCCCCGCGACGTCATCGCCGCCGAACTGGACCGGATCGCCGCGCTCGGGGTGAAGATCACCTGCAACCACCGGGTCGAGGACCTGGCCGCCGAGCGGGGTGAGGGCGGCTTCGACGCTGCCTTCATCGCGGTCGGCGCGCACCTGTCCAAGCACGTGGACATCCCCGCCCGGGACGCCAGCCGGATCATCGACGCCGTGCCGTTCCTGCGTGACGTCGCCTCTGGCGGCCATCCGGTCATCGGCCGCCGGGTCGCGGTCTACGGGGGTGGCAACACGGCCATGGACGCCGCCCGGGTGGCCCGGCGGCTCGGGGCGGACGACACCATGATCGTCTACCGCCGCAGCCGCTCGCAGATGCCCGCCCACGAGGAGGAGGCCGAGGAGGCAGAACGCGAAGGCGTGCGGATCAACTGGCTCCACACGATCACCGCCTTCGACGGGCCGGACATGACGGTGGAGGTCATGGAACTCGACGACGCCGGGCGCCCGCACCCGACCGGGCGGCTGGAGACGCTGGCGGCCGACACCCTGATCCTCGCCGTCGGGCAGGACGCCGACACCGCGTTCCTGCGCCAGGTGCCGGGCGTGGAGTTCAAGCCGGACGGCACGGTCGTGGTGTCGCCGTCGATGATGACCGGCTGCCCGGGCGTGTTCGCCGGCGGGGACATGGTGCCCTCCGAGCGGACCGTTACCGTCGGCGTCGGCCACGGCAAGAAAGCGGCCCGGTTCATCGACGCCTACCTGCGCGGGGAGGAGCCGCTGAGACCGCCCAAACACGACGTGGCCGGCTTCGGCCTGCTCCACCCCTGGTACCTCACCGACGCCGGCCAGCGCCACCAGCCCGAGCGCGAGCCGGCCGAGCGGGTGGCCGACTTCACCGAGGTGGTCGGCGGGCTCAGCCCGGACCAGGCCCGCTACGAGGCAAGCCGGTGCCTGTCCTGCGGCAACTGCTTCGAGTGCGACGGCTGCCTGGGCGCCTGCCCGGAGGACGCGGTGATCAAGCTGGGGGCCGGGCACCGGTACCGGTTCGACTACGACCGCTGCACCGGCTGCGGCACATGCTACGAGCAGTGCCCGGTCCACGCGATCGAGATGGAGGCCGAACCCCGATGACCCGGGCAACCATCGACGGCAACGAGGCGGCGGTGTCGGTTGCCTACCGGCTCAACGAGGTCTGCTGCATCTACCCGATCACGCCGTCGTCGCCGATGGCGGAGCTGGCCGATGAGTGGTCCACCGCCCGCCGCCCCAACGTCTGGGGCACCGTGCCGACCGTGGTCGAGATGCAGAGCGAGGGCGGCGCGGCTGGCGCGCTGCACGGCGCGCTCCAGTCCGGCGCGCTGACGACGACCTTCACCGCCTCCCAGGGCCTGCTCCTGATGATCCCGAACATGTACAAGATCGCCGGGGAGCTGACCCCGGCGGTGCTGCACGTTGCCGCGCGCTCGCTCGCCGCCCAGGGCCTGTCCATCTTCGGCGACCAGTCCGACGTGATGGCGGTCCGGCAGACCGGGTTCGCGCTGCTGGCCTCCACGTCTGTCCAGGAGGCGCACGACCTGGCGCTGGCCGCCCAGGCCGCGACCCTGGCCACCCGGATACCCTTCGTGCACTTCTTCGACGGTTTCCGGACCTCGCACGAACTGAACACCATCGAACTGCTGAACGATGACGACCTGCGCGCCCTGGTTCCCGCCGACCTGGTCCGTGCCCACCGGGAGCGGGCACTGTCGCCCGACCGGCCGTTCATCCGGGGAACCGCCCAGAATCCCGACGTCTACTTCCAGGCCCGCGAGACCGTCAACCCGTTCTACGACCGGGTGCCCGGGGCCGTGCAGGCGGCGATGGACGCGCTCGGCGGGCGTACCGGACGGCACTACCGGCTCATGGAGTACCACGGTCACCCCGAGGCCGAGCGGGTCGCCGTGCTCATGGGGTCCGGGGCGCAGACCGCCGCCCGCACCGCCGAGCACCTCGCCGGCGCCGGCCAGAAGGTGGGGGTCGTGACGGTCCGGCTGTACCGGCCGTTCCCGGCGCAGGCGCTGCTCGCCGCGCTGCCGGCGAGCGCCCGGCGGGTCGCGGTGCTGGACCGGACCAAGGAGCCGGGGTCGCTCGGCGAACCGCTGTTCCTCGACGTCCTCGCCGCCCTGGCCGAAGCGCACGCGGCTGGCGAGCGTGCGATCATGCCGGTGGTGACCGGCGGCAGGTACGGGCTCTCGTCGAAGGAGTTCACCCCGGGCATGGCCGCCGGGATCTTCGCCGAGCTCGCCCGCGACCACCCCAGGCCGCGGTTCACGATCGGCATCACCGACGACGTCGGCGGCACCAGCCTGCCCTATGACCCGGCACTGGACATCGAGCCCGGTGAAACGTTCGGCGCCGTGTTCTTCGGGCTCGGTTCGGACGGGACCGTGGGCGCGAACAAGAACACCATCAAGATCCTCGGCGCGGGCTCCGGGCGGCACGCCCAGGGGTACTTCGTCTACGACTCCAAGAAGTCCGGCTCGCAGACCGTCTCCCACCTGCGGTTCGGGCCGGACCCGATCATGGCGCCATATCTGGTGAGCCAGGCCGGGTTCGTCGGCTGCCACCAGCCCGGGCTGATCGAGCGGGCCGAGGTGCTGGACCGGGCCGCGCCGGGGGCGACCCTGCTGCTGAACACCCCGCACCCGGCCGGCGAGGTCTGGGACGGCCTGCCCCGCGAGGTGCAGGAAAAGATCCTGGCCAAGCAGATCACCCTGTACGCGATCGACGCCGGCCAGGTGGCGGCCGACGCGGGCCTGTCCGGCCGCGTCAACACCGTCTTGCAGACCTGCTTCTTCGCGATCTCCGGGGTGCTGCCGGCCGACGAGGCGATCGATGCGATCAAGACCGCGATCACCAAGACATACCAGCGCCGTGGGCCCGAGGTGATCAAGCACAACCACGCCGCCGTGGACGCCGCCGTCGCCGCGCTGCACCGGATCGACATCCCCGGGCGGGTGACCGCCAGCCGGCGCGTGCCACCGCCCGTGCCGGCCAGCGCACCCGAGTTCGTGCGCACGGTCACCGCCACGATGATGTCCGGCCACGGCGACGACCTGCCGGTCAGCATGCTGCCGGTGGATGGCAGCTACCCCAGCGGCACCACCGCCTACGAGAAGCGGAACGTCTCCGACGAGGTGGCGGCGTGGGACCCGGACCTGTGCATCCAGTGCGGCAACTGCAGCTTCGTCTGCCCGCACAGCGTCATCCGGTCCAAGTTCTACGATGCCTCCCGGCTGGACGGCGCCCCACCGGAGTTCGCCTCGGCCCCGCTGGAGGTGCGCGGGCTGCCGGACTCCCGCTACACGCTCCAGGTGTACGTGGAGGACTGCACCGGCTGCGGGCTGTGCGTGGAGGCCTGCCCGGTCAGCGCGCCGGGGGAACCGCACCGCCGGGCGATCAACCTCGCGCCGGCGCAGCCGCTGGTGGAACCGCAGCGGGCCAGCATCGCGTTCTTCGAGTCGCTGCCGGTCAACGAGCGGTCCCGGGTGGACTTCGGCACGGTGCGCGGCACCCAGTTCCTGCAGCCGCTGTTCGAGTTCTCCGGCGCCTGCGCCGGCTGCGGCGAGACGCCGTACCTCAAGGTGCTGTCGCAGCTGTTCGGCGACCGGCTCATGATCGCGAACGCGACCGGATGCTCCTCGATCTACGGTGGCAACCTGCCGACCACCCCGTGGACCACCGACGCGGCGGGCCGGGGCCCGGCCTGGTCCAACTCCCTCTTCGAGGACAACGCCGAGTTCGGGCTCGGCTTCCGGCTCACCTCCGACCTGCACCTGGGGCTGGCCCGGGCCCGGCTGGCGGAGCTGCGCGAGGCGATCGGGGCGGACCTGGTCGAGGAGATCCTGGCGGCGCCGCAACGGCGCGAGTCCGAGTTCGCCGCCCAGCGCGGCCGGGTCGCCGAGCTCAAGCGCCGCCTGGACGGGCTGGACGCCGGCGCCAGCCCGGCGGTCGCGGACTTGATCAGCGTGGTCGACCAGCTCGTCCGGCGCAGCGTCTGGCTGGTCGGCGGGGACGGCTGGGCCTACGACATCGGCGCCGGCGGGCTGGACCACGTGCTGGCCAGCGGCCGCGATGTGAACGTGCTGGTGCTCGACACCGAGGTGTACTCCAACACCGGCGGGCAGGCGTCGAAGGCGACCCCGCTGGGAGCGGTCGCCAAGTTCGCCGCGGGCGGCAAGACCGTGCCCAAGAAGGACCTTGCGCTGCAGGCGATCGCCTATGGCAACGTGTACGTAGCACGGGTGGCCATGGGCGCCGACCCGCAGCAGACGTTGCGCGCATTGCGGGAGGCGGAGGCGTACGAGGGCCCATCCCTGGTCATCGCCTACAGTCACTGCATCGCGCACGGGATAGAGATGCGCAACGGGATGGATCAGCAGTACCGCGCGGTCGCCAGCGGCTACTGGCCGCTGATGCGCTATGACCCGGTGGTGCGCGCGGACGGGGGCAACCCGTTCCTGCTCGACTCCCCGCGGCCGCGGATCGGGCTCGCCGAATATACGGGGCGTGAGCTGCGTTACCGTATCCTCTCCCAGACCAATCCAGCAGAGGCCGAGCGCTTGCTCGGCCTGGCCCAGCACGAGGTCAACCGGCGCTGGGCCACCTACGAGGAGATGGCGACTCAGGGGCCCGAGCGGTTCCCGCCAAGCGCCCACAGGAGTGATTTATGGACCTCACCACGAACTACCTGGGCCTCACGCTGAAAACCCCCCTGGTTGCTTCGGCCGGCCCGATCGCCCGCACCCTGCAGGGCGTCCAGCATCTGGCCGATGCCGGGGTGGGCGCCATCGTTCTGCCGTCTCTGTTCGAGGAGCAGGTGCGGCGGGAGGCGGAACGGGACGCGCGGCTCACCGAGGCGGGCGCGGAGAGCTTCGCGGAATCCCTCAGCTACCTGCCCACCACCGAGGGGGAGGCCGGCCCGCGCCGCTACCTCGACCTGCTCAGCCGGGCCGCCGACACGGTCGACATCCCGGTCATCGCCAGCCTCAACGGCGTCACCGCGGGCGGCTGGACCGACTACGCGACCGCTATGCAAGAGGCGGGTGCCGCCGCGATCGAGCTGAACGTTTACTATCTGCCCGCTGACCCCCGCATGCCCGCCCGCGATGTCGAGCAGCGGTACGTCGACATCCTGACCACGGTCAAGGCGGCGGTCAGCATCCCGGTCGCGGTCAAGCTCGGGCCGTTCTTCAGCTCCGCGGGGGAGATGGCCATCCGGCTCGACCGGGCCGGGGCGAACGGGCTGGTCCTGTTCAACAGGTTCATGCAGACCGATATCGACCCCGAGACGCTGACCGTGAGCATGGGCCTGAAACTGTCGCACCCGGAGGAGGCCGCGCTGCCCCGCTCCTGGATTGCCCGGCTGCGCGGGCTGGTGGGGGCGTCGCTCGCCGCCACCACCGGGGTGGAGACCGCCGCCGATGTGGCCGCCTACCTGCTCGCCGGCGCCGATGTGGTGATGACCACCTCGTCGCTGCTGCGGCACGGGCCGGCCCATGCGGCGGTGCTGATCGACGAGCTGAGCGAGTGGCTGAAGCGCAAGGGTTTCTCCTCCGTGGGCGACATGCGCGGCATGCTGGCCGTGCCCGTGGGCGCCCACGGTTCCTCCTTCGAGCGGGCCGGCTACCTGACCGCCATCGAGGAGGCGACCCGGGCCTACGGCCCGCGATGACGCACCGCGCTACACAGTGGACCGATAACCGCTGGCCCTGGCTCGGTCAGGCCCGGGACAATGGCTGTATGGCTCCAACGGTCGCCGCACTCTGCCCATGACATCTGCCAGGAGGCCGGGCGCGGTAGCTACCTGGGTTGCACTCATCGTTGTGTATCTCGTCTGGGGCTCGACCTACCTGGGCATCCGGGTACTGGTCCGGTACGCTCCCCCGCTGCTGGCCATGGGTGCGCGTTTCCTGTGCGCCGGGGTCCTGCTGGCGGCGTTCCTCGCGATCCGGCATGGGCCGGGCGTCTTCCGCGTGCCGCCGCGCCGGGCGCTTTCCGCCGGGGTAGTGGGGGTGCTGCTCCTGACCGGCGGCAACGGCGGGGTCGCTGTCGCCGAGCAGACCGTCCCGTCCGGCCTGGCGGCCCTGCTCGTCGCCGCGGTGCCGCTCTGGCTGGTCTGCCTGCGCCTGCTCACTAGGGACACGCCGCGCGGCGCCACCCTCACCGGCACCGGGCTGGGGTTCGCCGGGATCGCGATCCTCGCGCTGCCTGGCAGCCACCCGGGCGGCACCAGGCTGTGGGGGGTCTTGGTGATCCTGGGGGCGACGATCTGCTGGTCCTCCGGCTCCTTCGCCTCCCCGCGCGTGCCCATGCCAGCCAACCCCTTCGTGGCGACCACCTACGAGATGCTCACGGCCGGCACGATGCTGATGGCGCTTGGCGCGGCCACCGGCGAGTTCGGCAAGGTGCACCTGGCCGCCATCCCGCCGCGCGGCTGGCTGGCGCTGGCATACCTGATCGTGTTCGGATCGCTGGTCGCCTTCTCGGCCTACGTCTGGCTGCTGGGCAACGCCCCGCTCTCTCTCACCGCGACCTACGCCTACGTCAACCCGGTAGTCGCCGTGATCCTCGGTGCTCTCATCCTGGGCGAGCAGGTGACCTGGCCGATCCTCATCGGCGGCGCGGTCGTGGTGGCCGGCGTTGGCCTGGTGGTCTCGGTGGAACGACCGCGGCGCCGGGCGGCTCAGCCACCGAGCCCGGCGACGCCCGGGCCGGGCGAGCGCCGCGCCTCCGCCAGGCCCTCGATCAAGCCGTAGTCGATCGCCTGCTCCACCGTGAGCAGCCTGCCCCGCCTCGCGTCGTCCCGGATCTCCTCCACCTCGTGCCCGGTGACCTCGGCGAGCCGCGCGTACAGATCGGACAGCATGGCCCGGACCTGCTCCTCGTGCGCGGCGACGGCGGTCACCGGGCCGTCGAAGCTCACCCTGGGCTCGGACATGGCGAAAAAGGCGTTCGGGTACGCCCTGCGGTGCTTGGCGGCGGCCAGCACGCCGAGGCCCGGGCCGCCGGTCCGGCCGCCCGCGTAGGCGGTCACCGGGACCCGGAGAGTGTCGAGGACACCGATGATGCTCAGTGCCGCCGACAGGTCGGCGTCAATGCTCTGCAGTTCGAGCCGGATCGGGCCCTCGCCCTCTGCATCCAGGGTGAGCAGCTGCGCGCAGAGCCGGGTAGCGGACTCGCCGTCGAGGCAGCCGTGTGCCATCACGATGCGCTGGTTCAGCAGCCGTTCGTACAGTTTGCCCGGCCATTCCCCGTGTTCGAGCCAGACCTGGACGGGCTGGGCCGCCGGGCCCGGCGCGGGGCGAGGAGGCTGCGGGGACGGCTCCCGTCCTGGCCGTTCCGGTGGTCCCGGTGGTCCCGGCTGCCAGGGCGGGAAGGGCGGCCGCGGCGGGAAAGAACCGGCGCGGTAGGTGATCATCTCCAGAGTCCTCCTCGTCACATTCACGGCTGGTCAGCCCGCAACCCCCAGGTGATCTGGCTGCCGATCGCGGCGGCGTACCGTTCGAGCGTCGAGGCCCGCGTGTCCGCGTCCCCGGCCTCCAGCCGGGCGACTGCCGACTGGGACGTGCCCATCCGGGCCGCGACCTCCGTCTGGGACAGTCCGGCCGTCCTCCGCTGCTCGGCCAGTTCCCCGACCAGGCGGCGGCGCTCGGCCGACATGCGCCGGATGGCCATCTCACGGAACCCCGGCAGCAGCGGCAGCCCGCCGGCCTCGCCCGGGCGCTCATCTGCGCCTGACCGCTCCATACCTGACAGTTCCATATGCGCAACGGTATCTCATAAACGAGATCTCGTTAATGACTTATCGCTGACCGCGTAACGGCCCCCTCGTGATCATGACCTGGAAGCAGCTCCTCACGGCGTCCCGGCCGGCTGACCATCCGTCCCGCACGTGACCGGTCAGTTCCGCGGAGTCCCGGTGCGTTCGATCCGGTTGATCAGGAGCTTCAGGTGGGTGACCTCCTCGGCGAGAGCGGCGTGGCCTGCTTTGGTGAGGGTGATCCAGGTGCGGGCACGTTTGCCGGCGTAGCCCTTCTCGATGGTGATCAGCCCGGCGTTTTCCAGCACACCGAGGTGCTGGGAGAGGTTGCCCGCGGTCAGCTCCAGGTTGGAGCGCAGGTAACTGAACTCCACCCGCCGTGCCTCGTGAGCGATGGTAAGGATGCCGAGCCGCACCCGCTGATGGACGACGTCGTCGAGCCCGTTGGCGGGATGGCTGGTCACGTCGGCAACCGGGCCGGCCGCTGGGCCAGGGCGAAGCCGATGCCGCCCAGGAGCAGCACGCTGCCCTGGACGACCACGCGCGGAAGGAAGGCCCAGGGCGATGGGGGTACGGGGGGTATGACCCAGCCGAAGGTGATGGGCACCAGCACGATCACCAGGTAGCCGAGGGTGAAGACGAGCAGGGCCCGGTTGCGCTCCGCCCATGCCAGCACCAGCAGCGCCAGCCCGATGGCACCGGACGCGCTGACCAGCCGGAAGAACAAGCCCCACGACTGCGGCCCATGCAGCCACAGGAATGCGTAGCTGCCGGCCGGGGGATGGTGCGCCGCCCACAGCGAGGCGCCAGTCAGCACGACGGCGATGATGATCCCTGCGGTGACGTAGGGCCGCACCCGCGTTCCGATCCCGCGCGCCCCGGTCCGGTGGATGTAGAAGGCCGCGATCGCGACGTAGGCCAGCACGAGGGCGATCGGCCAGTAGACGAACGCCGCGCTGGTGTAGACGCGGCAGACTTTGCCCGCGGGGGGCACCGCCCTGCAGGTCAACGTGACGTGGCCATAGCGGAGGACAGGTATTGATGCGAAGGTCACCGCCGCGAGCACCAGGAGCGGGAACCAGGTCGCGCGCTGCGCCCGGTGCACCCGCTGCGCGAGTTCGCGAGTGCTCGCCAGCAGCCGGCGCGGGTCGTCCCCGGGGTAGGCGGATTCAGTCGTCATAAGAAACAGGTTAGTACTACAAACCAATCTGCGCTAGGGACAGCAGTCCCAACTGCGCCGTGGTCACATCCGGCGGCCGTCCGGCTGGTCAGTACCGGGCCGGCCGGGTGATTGGGGGCCGCTAAGCCCGGGTCACCGCCGGGGTGCCCCGGCTGTCGGCGAGCAGCGCCTTGAGCGCCGCCACCCCACCTCGCTTGACCTCCAGGTGGCGGCCCGCCATGCCGAGCTGGGCATGGGCATCGCCGGTCAGGGCAGCCACACACCGCTCCGGCTCGACGTTGGCCAGGGCCAGGATGGCGCCCGCGGCCCCCATCGGCCCGGCCTGGGCGAGCAGGGCGGACGACCCGACATAGGTCGCGCCGGGGTAGTTGGCCAGTTCGTCCAGCAGCCGGTCCGGATCGCCGGTGGAGTCCTTGACACCAGCCACCGGCAGGCCGGCCAGCGCCGCCACCGGGACGCCGGGCGCGGACACCCGCGGGAAGTGGTAGGCCAGCACCGGCCGGCCGCCGGCGGCGCCAGCGACAGCGGCGTAGTATCCGGCCAGATCCGCGCTGCCGGGCGGGGGGAAGGCCAGCACCGCGTCGGCGCCCGCCCGCACCGCCTCGCTGGTGAGCGCGGCAGCCTGGCGCGAGGACGGCGCGCCGGTCCCGGCGATGATGGGTATGCCGGCCGGAACCGCGTCGCGCACCGCCTCGATGAGAGTGACGCGCTCGCGGTCGTTCAGCGTGGCAGCCTCGCCCGTGGTGCCGGCGACGAGCACCGCCCGGATCCCGCGTGCCACCAGATCGCAGGCGAGCTTGCTGGTCGCCCCCGGATCGATGTCACCGTCGTGGTCGAAGATCGTCACCAGCGCGACGCCTGCGCCGCGGAACACCTCGCTCATGGCCGCGGCCCGCCTGTACGGCCGGCACCGATGGTGCGCGATGACTCGTTCATGCCCGACGGTCCTTCCTGTCCGGCCGGTGGCGGCCCTCTTCTCGATCGTAACCGCGCTGCGGGCACCGGCCCGGCTGGGATAATGCCTCGGAGGAGTCAGGGAGGGGTGGTGGCGCGGTGGGCGGCAGCGCGGGCGGTGGCAGCGCGGGCGGTGGCAGCGCGGGCGGTAGCAGCGCGGTGCGGTGGGGGATCATCGGCACGGCCAACATCGCCCGGAAGCTCTTCCTGCCGGCGGTGCGGGAGGCTGGCGGGCAGGCCGCCGCCGTCGCGGGCCGTGATCCCGAACGGACCGCGGGCTGGGCGCGCGACAACATGATCGGGCGCGCGGTCACCGGATACCAGGATCTGATCGATGACCCCGGGGTGGACGCCCTCTACATCCCGCTGCCGAACGGCCTGCACGGGGAGTGGACGATCCGGGCGCTGCGGGCCGGCAAGCCGGTGCTGTGCGAGAAACCGCTGACGGGCTCGCTGGCCGAGACCGAGCACGTGCTGGCGGTGGCCCGCGAGACCGGAACACCGCTGTGGGAGGCGTTCGTCTTCCCGTTCCATGACCAGATGGAGCGCGTCCACGGCCTGCTCGCAGCCGGTGCGATCGGCGAACTGCGGGAGATCCAGTCGGACTTCCATTTCATGATGGGTAACCCGGAGGGCAACGTCCGGATGTCGGCTGACCTGGCTGGTGGGGCGCTCCTCGATGTCGGCTGCTACCCGGTCCGCCTCGCCCGCGACTTGTTCGCCGCCGAGCACACCAGCGCCTGGGCGGCCGCCGAGTGGGACGCCGGGGGCGTTGACCTGGCCACCTGGGGGGCGCTTGGCTTCCCAGGCGGCCGGCGCCTGCTGCTGTCATGCGGTTTTGGCCTCGCCCAGGACACCTTCAGCCGGCTGCTGGGGACCGCCGGGCAGATCCATATCACCAACCCGTTCCACACCACCGACCAGGACCGGTTCGAGGTGCACGTGGAGGGCCGCGAGCCGGCCATCTACCCGGCGGCCGGGCCCGACCGGCACTCCTTCACCCCGGCGGTCCGGCACATCCAGGCAGTGGTCAGGGGCGAGGAGCAGCCCCGGCTGCTCGCGGTGGACACCTCACTCGGCTCCGCCCGCGCGCTGCACGACCTCGCGAGCAGCGCCCGGCGCGAACTGGTGCTCCGCGCCCAGGTGAGGCCGCACAAACCCGGCACCTACCGGCCTGTCCATGGAGCCGGCCGGTAGGAGCCCGGCCCGCCCGGGGCGGATGTGACCATGGGTGCGCCTTCCCTTCCCGTCGTGACGGCCCGTCAGCGGGCCCGGCCACGAGCACGACCGACCCGGCTGAGGTAGCTCTCGGCCAGGTCGCAGCTGTCCCGGGTGTACCCGGCTCCGAGTTGCTGTGCGATATCCACTGCCGAGTGCGAGCCGATCCACGCCACCAGCAGCAGGCGCCGGAAGAGGATGAACGTCCAGATCTCCGCCTCGTCCCGCGCGGGCAGGCGCAGGACCCGGCGGTAACCCGTCAGCCAGGCGTCGATCAGCGCCGGGACCTGGGGCTGGTGCTCGAAGAAACTCACCGAGGTGCCCGCGTCGTACAGGTACCAGCTGAATCCGGAGTCGTCGAAGTCGATGACGCTGACCCTGCCGTCGTCCACGAGCAGGTTGGCCAGCCGGGTGTCGGCATGCGCCAGCCCGTACCGGTCATGGCCGGTGCCGAACGCGGCCAGCCGTGCCCGCAGGGTGGCGTCGAGCCGGCCGAGCACCTCGCGCTCCGCCGCGCCGACCCCGATCCCGTCCTGCCACCGTCCCCAGCGCGCCTGACTGCCGAACGCCGCCTCGTAATCCCAGTGGAACCGGGTGAACCCGGGCGGGCGCACCCACTGCCTGGCGTGCCGGTGCATGCGGGCGGTGATCTCACCGAGCTCGGCGAAATGCTCCATCGAGTCTTCGGCCGGCTCGGCGCCGGGCAGGAACTCGAACCGCACACAGTTGCGCCGCTCACCGGTGGCCTCGTCGGCCGCGGACACGATGCGCCGGCCGTCGGTGGCGGCCAGGACCCGGGGGGTGTGCACCCCGGCCTCGGCCCGCAGCGCCTCCATCCAGGCCAGCTCGGACGCGATCGCCGGCTCGGTGTGGTAGCCGAGCCGGTGCACCCGCAGGATGGACGGCCCGGCGTCGGGGTCGGTGACCAGGTAGGTGGCGTTCTCGGAGACATTGAGCAGGCGGACGGTGGTGCCGGGATGGCAGCCGTAGGCGGCGAGCGCACGCCGCGCGCACCGGGTGACCCGCTCCAGCACATCATCGCTGGCCGACAGATCATGAAGCTGCATGCCCCTCATCCCTCACTCACCCAGCCGGTCGTCGCCACCATCATCATCGCTCTGTTCGCCATCTTCACCGGGGGCCCGGGCTGATGGGGCATCCTGTTCGACCGTGAAGCTCTGGCCCGGGATGCGGGGCGGCCTGGCACTGCTGGCTGCCGCGGCGCTGGCCGTCGGCTGCGCGAACGGGTCTCCCCTGGCCGGGTACACCAGGCCCGGGCACACCGGGCCCGCATCCCCGGGGCGGGCCGGCGGATCGGCGCCGACGGGGACCGCGGGCGCCACGGCGGCTCCGTCCGCAGCGGGGGCGGCACGCCCGGCTGACCCGCTGGCCGGGCGCCAGCTCATCACCGTGACCTCGGCCTCCTCCGGGGCGACCTACGCCACGCTCACCGCCTACCGGCGCTCCGCGGGTCACTGGCGCCGCGTGCTCGGGCCCTGGACGGCGCGGATCGGCCGGAACGGATTCGCCCCGCCGGGGCGCAAGCGGGAGGGGGACGGCCGCACCCCGTCGGGAACGTTCGGCTTCGGGTTCTTCTTCGGCGTCCAGCCCAATCCCGGGGTCAGGTTCCGCTACCGCCAGGCGCAGCCCTACGACTACTGGGACGACGATCCGGCCAGCCCGCGCTACAACGAATGGGTCGACCGGCGGGCAGCCGATCCCGGGCTCAGCCCGGAGCCGATGGACGTCTCCGGCTACGACTACGGCGCGGTGATCGCCTACAACACCGCCCGCACACCCGGCCTGGGCAGCGCGATCTTCCTCCATGTGAACATCGGCATCGCCACCGCGGGCTGCGTGACACTGCCCATGGGCGAACTGCTGCGGGTGCTGCGCTGGCTCAATCCCGCCCGCTCGCCGCGGATCAGGATGGGCGTCGGGTGAGCGGGCCTGGTAAACCGGATCTGCCAGACACGGCCTAGGTCCCGGCGACGCGGGCCCAAAGGCATCCTCAGCACGGCCCCGGCCGGCTTACCGTCGATACATGGAAGGCTCAGACATCCTCGGCCGCCCCTTGGTTAACAAGGGCACGGCGTTCACCGCGCAGGAGCGCCGGGCACTGGGACTGTGCGGGCAGTTCCCCTGGCGCATCACGACCATCGACGAACAGGTCGCGCTGGAGCTCGAGCACATCCGGCGCAAGGGCGACGACCTGGAGAAGTACATCGGGCTGGCCTCGCTTCAGGACCGTAACGAGACGCTGTTCTACCGGCTGCTGGCCGGGCGCCTGGAGGAACTGGCGCCGATCGTCTACACCCCGACCGTGGGCGAGGCATGCCGCCGGTTCAGTCACATCCTGCGCCGCCCCCACGGGCTGTGGATCACCCCCGATGACGTCGGCCGCATCCCGGAGATCCTGGCCTGCGCCGGCCGGCGCGGCATCCGGCTGATCGTCGCCACCGACAACGAGCGCATCCTCGGCCTCGGCGACCAGGGAGCCGGCGGCATGGGCATCCCGGTGGGCAAGCTCGCCCTCTACTGCGCCGGCGCGGGCATCCATCCCAGCCTGACCATGCCGATCTCGCTCGACTGCGGCACCGACAACGAAGACCTCATGGCCGACCCCCTCTATCTCGGCTACCCCAAGCCGCGGCTGCGCGGCGCCGAGTACGACGCGTTCGTCGAGGCGTTCGTGGCCGCGGTCACCAGCACCTGGCCGGAAGCGCTGCTGCAATGGGAAGACTTCAAGCAGCACAACGCCATCGCCCTGCTCGAGCGGTACCGCCACCGCCTGCCCAGCTTCAACGACGACATCCAGGGCACCGCCGCCGTGGTCACCGCCGGCATACTCGCCGCGCTGAAGGCCCGCGATGAGCCGCTGGCGGCGCAGCGGCTGGTCCTGCTCGGCGCGGGGGCGGCGGGTACCGGGATCGCGAGCCTGATCGGCCAGGTGGCGCGGGCTCAGGACGGCGGGACAGGCGCGGAGCCGCTGCTGGTGATGCTCGATTCACGAGGGCTTGTCTTCGAGGGGCGCGACCATGTTGACGCGGACAAGCGCCCGTTCGCGCTGCCGGCGGGGGAGCTGGCCCGGCTTGGCTTCGCCCCCGCGCGCCGCTACGACCTGGAGACGGTGGTCCGCCAGGTGGCGCCGACCATCCTGATCGGGACGAGCGGGACCAGGGGCGCTTTCACGCAGGCGGCGATCACCGCGATGGCCGAGCAGACGCCGGTGCCGATCATCTTCCCGCTGTCCAACCCGACCGACAAGTCGGAGGCGACCCCGGCGGACGTGCTGGAATGGACGCAGGGACGGGCGCTGGTGGCGACCGGGAGCCCATTCGCCCCGGTCACCGCGGGGGGGCGCACCCACCTGGTGGGCCAGGCCAACAACGTGTTCGTGTTCCCCGGCATCGGGCTCGGTGCGATCGCGACCCGCGCCAGCGAGATCACCGACTCCATGTTCGCCGTGGCGGCGACCACGCTGGCGGGCATGGTGCCGGCCGGGCGGCTCGGGCAGGGAGCGCTCTACCCGCCGCTCGCCGATCTGCGGCCGATCTCGCGGGCGATCGCCATCGCCGTCGCTAGTGAGGCCCTGACCGGCGGGGTGGCGGGCATTGACCCCAAAATAGGAATAGCGGATGCAGTAGATGCCCAGATGTGGACACCGGAGTACCAGGAGCTGAACCATGACGACTGACGGCACCCAGCCAACGGGCACGCTGCATGTGACCGACGATCGGACCGGCCGCACCTACGAACTGCCGATCACCGACGGCGCCATCCGGGCCCTGGACCTGCGCCAGATCAAGGTCTCCGACGACGACTTCGGCCTGCTCTCCTATGACCCGGCGTTCATGAACACGGCGAGCTGCCGCAGCGCGGTCACCTTCATCGACGGCGAGAAGGGGATCTTGCGCTACCGCGGCTACCCGGTCGATGAGCTGGCCGAGAACGTCTCCTTCCTCGACGTTGCCTACCTGCTGCTGCGGGGCGAGCTGCCCGGCAAGGACGAGTCCGCCCGGTGGACCGAGGAGATCACCAGGCGCACCTACGTCCACGAGAACGTCAAGAAGTTCATCGACGGCTTCCACCACGACGCCCACCCCATGGGCATCCTGGTCAGTTCCCTCGCCGCACTGTCCACGTTCTACCCGGGCGCCAAGGAGATCTCCGACACCGAGCACCGCCATCTGCAGGTGGTACGGCTGATCGCCAAGACGCCGACGCTGGCGGCGTTCGCCTACCGGCATGCCCTGGGCCTGCCGTACGCCTACCCCGACGGCGAACTGTCCTACACCGGGAACCTGCTCAACATGATGTGGAAGATGACCGAGCCCAGGTACCAGCCGGACCCGGTCCTCTCCCGCGCGCTTGACGTGCTGTTCATCCTGCACGCCGACCACGAGCAGAACTGCTCGACAAGCGCGATGCGGGGGGTCGGCAGCTCGCGGGTTGACCCGTTCTCCGCCGCGGCCGCTGCCGCCGCCGCCCTTTACGGCCCCCTGCACGGCGGTGCGAACGAGCAGGTCCTGCGGATGCTGCGGGACATCGGCTCGGTCGATAACGTTCCCGCCTACATCGACCGGGTGAAGCGCGGCGAGCTGCGCCTGATGGGGTTCGGTCACCGGGTCTACAAGAACTTCGACCCCCGGGCGACCATCATCAAGCAGGTCGCCGAGGAGGTGTTCAAGGTCACCGGGCGCAACCCGCTGATCGATATCGCGCTGGAGCTGGAGCGGATCGCCCTCGCCGACGACTACTTCATCACGCACAAGCTGTACCCGAACGTGGACTTCTACTCCGGCATCATCTACCAGGCGATGGGCTTCCCGGTGGAGATGTTCCCGGTCCTGTTCGCGATCGGGCGGATGCCGGGCTGGCTGGCCCAGTGGGAGGAAAGCATCACCGACAGCGAGCAGAAGATCTCACGGCCACGGCAGCTGTATGTGGGCGAGGGGCTTCGGCACCTGGGCAACGGCCAGCGCTGACGGGCATCGCCGGCGGGCCGCGGCCGGGCAGCCGGAGCCGGGTCATCCCCACGGTCCTTGCTGCGCCGGGTCATTGAGCCGGGCGGCGTACTTGCCACCGGGCGGGCATCGTCCTATGATGACGATATATCGTGATCGTATCGTGAGCGGCTCGACTGGGGGCGTGATGCCTGCGGCAGGTTCAGCGGCCGGGGACTTCGATCCCCGCCCCTTCGACGTCTCCGACTGTCTCGGCGGCCTGATCGGCCAGCTCCAGGGTGCCGTCCACCGGATGTCCGGCGGGCACGGCCCCGGCTGGCGCGGCGCGCAGTGGGACCGGGGCTACGGGCGGCCGAAAGGCCCCCGGGAATGGCCAGGTGGCTTCGGCGGGCCGTGGGGCGGCTGGTGGCCCGGTCCGCCCGGCCCGCCGCGCGGGCCGAAGGCCGGCCGCGGCGACGTGCGCGCCGCGATCCTGGCCCTGCTGCGGGAGGGCCCGCGCAACGGGTACCAGATCATGTCCGAGATCGAAGAGCGCAGCGGTGGCGCCTGGCGGCCCAGCCCCGGCGCGGTCTACCCGGCCCTGCAGCAGCTCGCCGACGAGGGCCTGATCGAAGGTGCCGAATCCAGCGGCCGGCGCACGTTCAGCCTCACCGACGCCGGGCGCCGTTATGTCGAGGAGAACCCCGAGATGGCACGCGCGGCATGGGAGTCGATGGCCAGCAGCGAAGCCGGGGAGGCGCCGGGCCTGTTCGTCCAGGCCGCGCGCCTGGCGGGCAGCATCGTGCAGATGGCCCACGCGGGCACGCCGCAGCAGATCCAGGCCGCCGAACAGCTGCTGGAACAGACCCGCAGCAGGATGTACCAGCTCCTGGCCAGCGACGGGGGCAACGAGCAGGAAGAACAGTAGAAGGTAGACATTCAATGGACGATCGCATCCGCGTTTCAGACGCCGACCGGGACCGTGTCACGGCCCGGCTGCGTGACCACTTCGCCGAGGGCCGGCTCGCACCCGACGAGCTTGACGAGCGAATCTCGGCGGCGCTGAACGCCAAAACCTTCGGTGATCTGCGCCTGGTCATGGCAGACCTGCCCGGGCCCGTTCCCGCTCCACCGCAGGCGGCGCGGCAACCGCGGCCGGCCGCGGCCCCCTGGATCGTCCGCCGCCGCGGCCCGCGGCTGCTGCCGCTGATGCTGTTCGCACTGTTCGCGGCGCTGCTGATTCCCGGCGGCGGCTGGGTGCTTTTCGCGTTCTTCAAGCTGATCCTGCTGATCTGGCTCGTGACCGGCCTGGCCGGAGTCTTCTTCGGCTGGTCGCGCCGGCGGGTGCAGCACCGCTGGCAGTCCGGCTACACCCAGCACGGGCGGGGATACGGGCGCTGGTGACAGGCGCGGCGCCACCGGGCGGCCGCTTCCTCACTCGGGCTGCCGGAGCCACACCGAGACGTGCGCGGGCTCCAGCGACCGGTGAACCACGTCGATGAGTTCCGCGCCGGCCGCCTCCAGGTCCACCGCGTCCTTGAGCCGGGCCGCGAACGCGGCTACCGCGGCGTCAGCGTCATAGCGGGCCCGGTTGAACCGCCGGTCCACCGCCCGCTGCACCCGCCGCCGCAACGGGTTGAACAGCGCCGCCGCGGCCAGCGTCGACCCGGCAACCGCCACCGGCGCATTTATCGACACGACCCGGGTGGCCAGCAGCACGATTCCCGCGTACAACCCCACCAGCAGGCCGGTGACGATCGCATATGCCAGCGTCCGGGAGATGATCCGGTCGATATCGAACAGGCGGTACTTGAGGACGGCCACCCCGATGCTCACCGGGATCGCGAGAAACCCGACGAGGGCGAGGTTGCCCAGAATCTGCCACCCCCCCGGCTTGGTGCTGCCCCCCACGAAGAGGAACGCGACGTCCACGCCAGCCACGACCGATCCGGCCATGAGCCACTTGAGCTGCTGGCGGCGTTCCCCGGACGAGCGCCGGTAGCTGAGCACCTGGCTGCCCACTGATGCCAGCCAGCAGATGGCCAGCAACACGAAGAACACCTCTGACACCGCATTCCACCAGGCCGCGGCACCGCCGGAGTTGTCGAGGAGCCGGAGGTTCCCGCCGGCGTCCACCCCGATGTGGTGGCCGGCGATGGCACCCATCGTGACGGCGAAGGCCCCCGCGATCCACAGGGCGCCCACCGCGAAATAGGCCCACAGCACCCACCGCCAGCGCGGCGACGGCGGCCGGCCATCGGGAAAGAGCAGGACGGCCAGCCCGAGAAGCACGATCCCGGGCGCCCAGCCGGGCTGGGCCAGCAGCGCCACCCAGCCCAGCGGCAGCCCGCCATGCCGGAGCCGGTAGTCGGCGACGGTGTAGAAACTGGCATCCTCGCTGAGCGCGAAGAAGCCGGCCGCCCCGAGGATGACCCAGCCGAGCGGGTTTCCCGGCTTCCGCCAGGCCACGATGAACCCCACCACGCCCAGGCCGGCCGAGACCCAGAACGGCAGCGAGCCGCCGGAGGCGTTCACACTCTGGTGCGCCAGCCCGGCCAGCGGCGCGTCGGCAACCATCAATGCCAGCAGCAGGCCGCCGACAACCAGCGCGGTCGCGGGCGACGCCAGGCGGAAGCGGCGGCCGGCGCCCGCTGGCATCACCGCGGTCCGCCCGGCCACCGGGTCAGTCTCCCCCACGGGCGAACGGTACCCCGGAAACGTTCCGGGAACGTTACCGGCCGGGCGATCGCCCGGCTGCCCGGCTGGTATCCCTCACCCCCGTCTTCGTCGCCCGACGGCCCCACCGCCTGGCCCGCCGCCGGGCTGCGGCCCCCAGCCCCGGCCGCCGTCACCCGGGCTGCGGCCCCCAGTCCCGGCCGGTACGCTGCCGTCAGCGCCGGGCCGGTGCAGATCCTGCCGCAGGGAGCAGCCCGATGGACGACAGCTTCAGCAACGAGTTGTGGCGGGGCGCCGCCGGCATTTACGACGCGATCCTCGCGCACCCGTTCCTCACCGGGCTGACCGACGGCAGCCTGCCCGAGGACGCCTTCACGTTCTTCGTGGTACAGGATGCGCTGTACCTGCGTGGCTACGCACAGGCACTTGCGGAGGTAGCCACCCGCGCGCCGGACACCGCGGGAATCGAGATGTTCGCCCGCCACGCCGCCGACGTGATCACCGTCGAGCGGACCCTGCACGACTCGCTCCTGGCCGGCCTTGGCATCGATCCCGCGTCGGCCGAGGTGGCCGAGCCGGCGCCCACCACGCTGGCCTACATCAGCTACCTGCTCGCCACCGTCCGCGGCGGATCCTACGCCGAAGGGGCCGGCGCCGTGCTGCCGTGCTACTGGATCTACTGGGAGGTCGGCAAGGAGCTGCTGCGGCGTGGCTCACCGAACCCGCGCTACCAGCAATGGATCGACACCTACGGTGACGAGGAATACGGCCAGGTCGTGAGGGACGTGCTGGCGGTCACCGACGGGCTGGGTCCCGGCCTCGCGCCGTCCGAGCGCGCCCAGGTGCACCGGCACTTCCGCACCACCAGCCGCTACGAGTGGATGTTCTGGGACATGGGCTACCGCAGGGAGACCTGGCCCGTGTGATTCCATGATCGTGGGTGGTTGTATGCGGGAGGCGCATAGAACCCACCACGATCATGGAGGGCCGACCGGCTAGCTGACGGGTTCGAGGACGACGACCGGGATCTGCCGGGTGGTCTTCTGCTCGTATTCGGCGAACCCTGGGTTGGCGGCCTTGTGCGCGGTCCAGATCCGCTCCCGCTCCTCGCCCTTGGCCTCCCTGGCAAGGAGCTCAACCGTGCTGGCACCGATCTCGGCTGTCACCTGCGGGTGGGCCATCAGGTTGTGGTACCAGTCCGGGTTGGTCGGGGCGCCCGCCTTGGACGCGAACACCGCGTAACCGCCGGGGACGGGCCGGTACATCATCGGGTTCACCCGCTGCTGCCCGGTCCTGGCGCCCACGGTGTGCAGCAGCAGCAGCGGGGCACCTTCGAACGGGCCGCCCACTTTCCCCCCGTTGGCCCGGAACTCCTCGATGATCTTGCTGTTCCAGTCGGTCACGTCTGGCATCCTCTCTCCCGCCACCTCAACCGCACCCCCGCCCGGGTTCATTCCCGCCGGCGCCAGCGGCAGCCGGACGTCTGCGGCCTCGCGGTACGCCGGGACGTGGGCTACCGCAGGGGCGGGAGCCGCTGGCCCTCGCCGAGCACCGCGGCGAACTCATCGCCGCGCGCGGCCACCCGATCCAGCACTGTGCGGATCGTGAAACCATCCGGCCGCAAGGACGGGTCGTCGAGCTCGTCCCAGCCGATCGGCGCGGAGACCGGCGCGCCCGCCGCTGCGCGGGGGCTGTAGGGCGCGACCAGGGTCTTGTTGTGGACGTTCTGGGTGTAATCGAGCCGGGCCAGGCCAGCCCGGTCCCTCACGTCCCATTTCCAGCTCACCAGGTCGGGCACGATGGCGCCGATCGTCTTGGACAGCTGCTCGGTCCAGGTGCGGGTGTCGGCGAAGCTCAGCCCGGGGACGACAGGTATCCACACCTGGATGCCGCGCCGCCCGGTGACCTTCGGCGCCGCCCGCACACCCAGGTGCTCCAGTGCGGTCCGGTGCAGCCGGGCCAGGACGAGCACCTCGTCCCAGGAGGTGGCCTCTCCCGGGTCGATATCGATCAGGGCGTAGGTCGGGCTGCGCGGCTGCTCGGCGCGGGCGGTCCACGCGTGCCACTCCAGTGCGCCGAAGTTGGCGGCCCAGACCAGGGCCGCGGCCTCATCGACCATCAGGTAGGTGGTGGTCTCGCCGGGCTTGGCGTCCGGGTTGCGCCAGCGCGGCACCCACTCGGGCGCATGGGCGGGCAGCTGCTTGTGCCAGAAGCCGGGCTGCCCGGCTCCGCCGGGGAAGCGGTGCATGTTCAGCGGCCGGCCCGCCAGGTACGGCAGGATCACCGGTGCGATCCGGGCGGTATAGGAGATCAGCTCGCGCTTGGTCACCGGCGGCTCGCCCGCCCGGCCGGGGAACAGATCCTTGTCCAGGTTGGTCAGCCGCAGCCGCCGGCCGAACACCTCCCAGCTGCCGCCGGCGCCGAGCTCATCCAGGGCGGCAAGCTCCGCGCTTCCCGGGCCCGCGATGGCCGGCGGGCGCAGCGCGACCGACGCCTGCCCGGGTGGCAGGTCCGAGCGCCAGATCCGGTCCGGGTCGGCGCGCACCTGCTCGTTGGTCCGCCCGCTCAGCACCGACGCCGGGTAGTCCTCCGGATCCCAGCCGCTGACGGCGTCGTCGTCGGCCTTGTGCAGCAGCAGCCACTCCGCGGACTCCTCATGGCCGCGGCCGCGGCGCACCAGCACCAGGCGGCCGCGCAGCTTGTGGCCGGCCACGTCGGCGTGCAGCTCCCCCGCCGCCACCGCCGCCACGGGATCGTCGGTGCCGTGCGGCTCCCACGTGCCCATGTCCCAGACGATCACGTCGCCGCCGCCATACTGGCCGGACGGGATCACCCCCTCGAAGTCGAGGTACTCGATCGGATGGTCCTCGACGTGGACGGCCAGCCGCTTCACCGCCGGGTCCAGGGTCGGGCCCAGCGGCACCGCCCAGCTCACGAGCACGCCGTCGATCTCGAACCGCAGGTCATAGTGCAGCCGGCGGGCGCGGTGGCGCTGCACCACGAACCGCCGCAGCCCGCTGGCCGGTGCCTGCGGTGCTATCCCGGCCGGCTCCGGCGTCCGGGTGAAGTCACGCTTGGACTGGTACCGCGCGAGCTGCACGTCCCCCTGCCCGTGCTCGGCTGCCCGCTTCCGCCGCGGCTTTCCGCCGAGGTCACCGCCGCCCCTGGCCACAAGGCTGATCCTGCCATCAGCACCGGCCACACTGCCAGCGTGGCCGACAGGCCCGGCAGGCCAGGCAGGCGGGGCTCACGGCGACTGCGGCAGCTTCACCGGCCCGGCCCGGCCGGCCGGCGCGGAGGGTGGCGGCACGACCGGCCCGATGTCCCCGTCCGGGGCCTCGTCCAGGTTGACGATCACCGGGGCGTGGTCGCTCGGCGCGGTGCCCTTGCGGGCCTGGCGGTCTACCCAGGCCGCCCGCACCCGGCCAGCCACCGGGGCGGTGGCCAGCACGAGGTCGATCCGCATCCCCAGATCGCGGTGGAACATCCCAGCCCGGTAGTCCCAGTAGGTGAATACGCGCGCGGCCGGCCAGCGATCCCGCACGACGTCCCGCAGGCCGAGCGCCTGGAGCTGGGCCAGTGCCGCCCGCTCCGGCGGTGTCACGTGGGTCTGGCCAACGTAGGCCGCCGGGTCGAACACGTCGGCGTCGGCCGGCGCGATGTTCATGTCCCCGCATATGATCGCGGCCTCAGGCCCGGCGGCGGCCACCTCGTGCAGAGCCGCCAGCCAGGCGAGCTTGTAGTGGTAGTGCTCGGAGCCCGGCACCCGCCCGTTCGGCACATATACCGAATGCACCCGGATCCCGCCACAGGTCGCGGACACCGCACGCGCCTCCGGATCGGGGAAGCCAGGCGCCCCGGCCAGCCCGGTCACCACATCGTCCAGCCCTGACCTGGACAAGATCGCGACCCCGTTCCACTGGGCCTGACCATGAAGTGCGAAGACGTAGCCCCGGCTGGCGAGCTCGCCACCGAGCAGTTCGGCGAACGCGCCGTCGGCGAGCTTGGTCTCCTGGAGGCAGACGACATCGGGCTGCCGCTGGTCCAGCCACGGCAGCAGCCGCGGCACCCGTTGCCTGACCGAGTTCACGTTCCAGGTCGCTACCCGCACCGGGCCTACGGTAGCCGCCGCCGCCCGCTGAGGCACGACCGGTTCGGCTCCACCTCCTGCGCGGGATGACCGCGTCAGGAAAGCCGCGCGATCTGCCGTATCTTGTTCATCGCGTCGAGGGCGGCGACCTTGTAGGCCTCGGCGAGGGTCGGGTAGTTGAAGACGGCATCGACCAGGTAGTTGACGGTGCCACCGCAGCCCATGACCGCCTGCCCGATGTGGACAAGCTCGGTGGCGCCGGTGCCGAAGACGTGGACGCCGAGCAGCCGGTGGTGCTCCAGCGATACGAGGAGCTTCAGCATGCCGTAGGAGTCGCCGATGATCTGGCCGCGGGCGAGCTCCCGGTAGCGGGCGACCCCCACCTCAAAGGGCACGCTCTCCTTGGTGAGCTGCTCCTCCGTCTGCCCGATGAAGCTGATCTCGGGGATGCTGTAGATGCCGATCGGCTGCAGTTGCTCCATGGCGGGCACCGGCTCCCCGCAGGCGTGGTGCGCCGCCACCCGGCCCTGTTCCATGGATGTGGCTGCCAGGGCGGGAAAACCGATGATGTCGCCGACCGCGTAGATGTGCGGCACGGCGGTACGGAAGACCTCGTCCACCACGATCCGGCCGCGCTCGTCCGCGGTGAGGCCCGCGGCGCCGAGGTTGAGGTTGTCGCTCATCCCCTGACGGCCCGCCGAGTACATCACGGTGTCCGCGGGGATCTTTTTCCCGCTGAGCAGTGTCGCGATGGCACCTTCCGGCCTCGCCTCGACCGAGGCCACTGTCTCGCCGAACCTGAAGCTGACCGCGAGATCACGCAGGTGGTACTTGAGCGCCTCGACGACCTCGTCGTCGCAGAACTCCAGCATCCGGTCGCGCTGCTCCACCACAGTGACCTTGGTGCCCAGTGCGGCGAACATGGACGCGTACTCGATCCCGATGACCCCCGCGCCCGCGACGACCATCGTGCGCGGGACCCGCTGCAGCTGAACGATCCCGTCGGAATCCATGACGGTGCGCTCGTCGAACTCGACGCTCGCGGGCCGGGCGGGCCGGGTGCCCGTGGCGATGACGATCTTGTCGGCGCTGGCCCTGCGCAGCCTGCCGGCGCCATCGTCGACCTCCACCGTGTGCGGGTCGCTGAAGGAGGCCGTCCCGGTCAGTATCGTGACCCGGTTCCGGGAAAGCTGGCTGCGCACCACATCCATCTCACGGCCGACGACGTGGCTGGTGCGCGCCGCCAGGTCGGCGATGGTGATCTCATCCTTCACCCGGTAGCTCTGCCCGTACATCTCCCGCTGGTCCAGGCCGGTGAGGTACAGGACCGCCTCCCGCAAGGTCTTGGACGGGATCGTCCCGGTATTGAGGCACACCCCGCCGATCATGTCCTTGCGCTCGACGATCGCCACCCGCCTGCCGAGCTTCGCCGCTGCGATCGCTGCCTTCTGGCCGCCGGGGCCCGAGCCGATGACCAGCACCTCGAAGTCGTTCACATGCTCCAGTGTGACGACGGAGAGCGGCCTTTTGAACCCCGGCTCCCGTTTTCTCCCCAGGGCCGGGCCGCAGTCTTGCCCGTTGTCAGCGAGGAACGCGGCCGGCTGGACCGCCCGGCCACCCGGCTGGCCGCCGGGCGGTGGGCAACGGGCTTCCCGTGGTTGCATTGGTGGTACATGACGGGCATTACGGGCGGCTAGGGGCGAGGGAATGCTCAACATCTCCTTCAACAGCGTCCTGATCATCGCCGCGATCGCGGTCCTGGTCCCCGCGGTGCTCGGCCTGATGCCGTGGCTGCCGGTACCTGGCGCGGCGCTGGAGGTGATCGCCGGCATCGTGGTCGGGCCCTCGGTGCTCGGCTGGGTGCGGGCCGACGCGCCGGTCCAGGTCCTGAGTGATCTTGGTCTTGGCATGCTGCTGTTCCTGGCCGGGCTGGAGATCGACATCGAGCGGCTGCGCGGGCCGCTCGCGCGGCTGGCGGTTTCCGCGTTCGCCGTCTCGGTGGTGCTGGCGCTGTTCTCCGCGTACGCCTTCCGGCTGGCCGGCCAGGCCCAGCAGCCGCTGCTGCTGGCGATCATGCTCATGTCGACGTCGGCGGGGCTCCTGCTGCCGCTGCTAAAGGACGCGGGCCAGGACAGCACCGGGTTCGGCCAGCTGGTCATGACCGCGGCGGCTCTCGCCGAGATCGTGCCGATCATGCTCCTGTCACTGTTCTTCTCGGCGGCGTCCAAGACGCCGCCGGAGCAGCTGGTCTCGCTCGCAATCTTCCTCGTCCTGGTGGCACTGGCCGGCCTTGCCCTCGCTCGGGTGCGCCGGCTGGAGCGCGTGGGGGAGCTGCTCAACCGCCTGGAGGACCGCAGCGCCCAGCTCCGCGTGCGTGCCTCGCTCACCCTCGCGCTCGCGTTCGGGGTGCTCGCTTACCGGTTCGGTTTCGCGTCGATCCTCGGCGCGTTCGCCGCCGGGCTGCTGGTGCGGATCGTCGATCTCGCCCGGCACTCCCCGCATCCGCAGTTCCGGATCAAGCTGGAGGGAATCGGCTTCGGCTTCCTGATCCCGATCTTCTTCATCGCCACCGGTGTCGAATTCCAGCTGAAGGCGCTCCTCACGAACCCGGTCGCGATCGCCGAGGTGCCACTGTTCCTCGCCGCCCTGCTGCTCGTGCGGGGCCTGCCCGCGCTCCTGTACGCGCGGCCCTTCGGCCTGCGCAGTGCGGAGGCCGCGGGCCTGCTGCAAGCGACCACGCTCACGTTCATCATCGTGGCCACGCAGATCGGGCTTGCCACCGGGAAGATCACGCCGACCGCCTCCGCCTCGCTGCTCACGGCGGGGCTGCTGTCCGCGGTGCTGTTCCCCGGCGCGGCCAGGCGGCTCCTGCCGCGGGACACCGCACCGGAGGCGGCCAACCCCGAAAGCGCCGGCTAAGAGGCCCCGGGGGCGCTAAGAGGCCACGGGCCGCTAAGTCCCGCGCGTTCAGGCGCCCTGCGTGATGGCCGCGACCTCACCGGGGCTCAGCTCGATGGCCGCGGCCGCGACGTTGGCCTCGGCATGCCCGGGCGTTCCGGTGCCGGGGATCGGCAGTATCTGGGGCGATCTCGCCAGCAGCCAGGCCAGCACGATCTGCCGGGGGCTGGCGTCATGCCGCTTGGCCGCTTCGGCCACCGCGGGGTTGCTGCCGGCCTGCTGGACCGGTGCCCACGGCAGGAACGCGATCTGCTCCTGCTCGCACGCGTCCACCATCGACTCCGACTGGCGGTCGGCCGCGTTGTACCGGTTCTGCACCGAAACGACCGTCGTGACCTGCTGCGCCGCCCGCAGCTGCGCCCGCGACACGTTGGAGATCCCGATGTGGGCGATCTTGCCCTCGTCCTTGAGCTGCACGAGCATGCCCAGCGACTCGGCCAGCGGCACGCGCGGATCGGGCCGGTGCAGCTGGTACAGCGGGATCTGGTCCAGCCGGAGCCGCCGCAGGCTGCCCTCACAGGCTTCACGCAGATGCTCTGGCCGGCCATCGGCGTCCCAGCGGCCCGGGCCCGGCCGCACCAGGCCGCCCTTGGTGGCGATGACCAGGTCATCGGGATAGGGGTGCAGGGCCTCGGCGATCAGCCGCTCGCTGACCTCCGGGCCATAGGAGTCAGCGGTGTCGATGAAGTTGACGCCGAGCTCCACCACCCGCCGCAGCGTCGTCCGGGCCTGGTCCGGGTCCGGCGGATCGCCCCAGATGCCGTCGCCGGTGACCCGCATCGCACCGAAGCCCATCCGCCGCACCACCAGGTCGCCACCGATCTGGATGGTGCCCGCAGCTGCCGCGCTCGCCGGACTGGTCAACCTAGCCTCCTGAACCGCCGCCCCCGTCAGGGTAACGGCCGCAGGCCGCGGCGTCCGCGGCCCCGATGACGAAACCCTGTGATCAGAAACCATGTGATCACCAGGAGGGGCGCCGGGGCGGCCAGGTAACTTGGGGCCATGTGGCTTGCTCCCCGTGGACCATCCCGGACGGGACCTCCCTGAGGTGCACGTCGTTGGCCTGGTCCTGCACCCCGAGCGTGATTCCGCCCCGGCCGTGTCCGCTGTCCTGGACTGGGCCGCGCGCAATGGTGCGCAGGTCCTGGGTATCGGCGCGGAGATCCGCAGGCTGAACTGCGCCGCTATCGCGGTCACGGCGCAGGAACTCGGCCAGCGCGCGGACCTGGTCGTCAGCCTCGGCGGGGACGGCACGATGCTGCGCGCCATGCGGCTGGCCGACCGGCAGCGCGCCCCCGTGCTCGGGGTCAACCTCGGCAAGCTGGGCTTCCTGGCCGAGGTCGACGTGCCCGACCTGCCCGGCGCGCTCTCTGCCATCGACCGCCAGGAGTTCACGATCGAGCCACGCCTGGCGGTGGACGCCACCATCGGCGGCCAGGTCGTCACCGCCTTCAACGACATCGCCGTCGTCCGCTTTCCCGGGCAGGCAACCGCTGTGGTCGCGGTCCGGGCCGCCGGGCACCCGTTCGTCAGTTACGCCGCCGACGCGGTCGTGGTCGCCACCCCGACCGGCTCCACCGCCTACAGCTTCTCCGCGGGCGGCCCCATCGTGAGCCCCGCGGTCGAGGCATTGCTGGTCACCCCCGCCGCGCCGCATTCGGCCTACAATCGCGGACTGGTGATCTCGGTCCAGGACAGCCTGGCGCTGGAGATCCTGCCCGCCAGCGGCCGGCTCGCCGTGGAGGTCGACGGGCAGGTCGCCGCGCACGTGGACGTCGGCGACCGGATCGAGCTGAGCCCGCGACCCGGCGCCGCCCACGTCGTCCGGCTGGGCCGCACCACGTTCTACGAAAGGGCCCGCCGCAAGCTCCGCCTGACCGACTCCGCTGAGGTCCCGGTCCTCCCGCCCGGATGGGCAGCGGAAAAGGCCTGAGGCCCGGCCGGAAATGCGGCACCGGCAGGGCAACGACTACCCGCTTTGGCCCGGCCGGAAATGCGGCACCGGCAGGGCAACGACTACCCGCTTTGGCCCGCCGGGGAAACGGAGGCCGGCGGCGGCAGGCCGGTCTCGCCCGGCGCACGGTGGGCGTGACGCTGGACGAACCGGCGCAGGATGGCAGGCGGGTGAGTGACGTTGCTGCGACGGGCGAGCGCTTTCAGCTCGCCCGCCTGGTCGGGCTCGAAATAGCCCGCGTGCCGGTAGACGTCGATCCGGGTGCACAGGCCGGCCGCGTCCAGTTCGGGATGGAACTGGGTGGCATAGACGCGGGAGCCAATCCTGAACGCCTGCACCGGGCACGTGCGGGAACTGGCGAGCAGAACGGCGCGGCGCGGCAGCCGGCTCACCGCCTCCTTGTGGCCGACGAACGCGTCGAAGGTGGCGGGCAGCCCGTGCAGCAACGGGTCCCGCCGGCCTTCGCGGGTGAGGGTGACCGGGACGGAACCGACCGGTTCGGCGTACCGCCGGTCCACCACCGCGCCCTGGTGGCTGCCGAGCGTCCCGATGCCGTAGCAGGCCCCGAGAAACGGGAAGTCCGCGTCGATCACCCTCCCGAGCAGCCCGTGCAGGTCTGCCTCGACCCGCCGCTGGACCGGCGATTTCGACCCTTCCGGGTCGCTGGAGTTGAACGGGCCGCCGCCGAGGAGGATCCCGGACCAGTCCCGCAGATCGACGTTCCCCAGCGCTCGCTGCTCCAGCCGGGACCGGCGCAGGTCGCGCTCGTCCAGCCGGGTGAAGGCCAGAAACGACTCGTACTCGTTATCCGCCGCGGCATCCTCCGCGCGGGTGGCCAAGAGCAGGAACGGCTTCACAAGATCACCGTAAACGAGTTCGGGTCCCGGCTCAGCCAGTCGGCCGAACGGGCGGTGGCCGGCCGATTCACTCCTGGTGTCCCGGATAACCCGCCGCTCAGCGTGGCTCATGTGCGAGCCTCGCCCTGTGGGTGATCATGCATTTTAGCGCCGGATATGGGAAAGAACCCCGCCAGGGAGGGACGATGGCTCACCGCGTGGTCCGGGACGTGATGACGGCCGACGTGGTCACGGCCACCGTCGATACGCCCTTCAAGCAGCTTGCCGTCCTCCTGGCCGAGCGAAGCGTCAGCGGGGTGCCCGTGCTCGATCCCGCCGGCCACGTCACCGGGATGGTCTCGGCCGTTGACCTGATGCGGAAAGAGGAGTACCAGGAAGACCCAACCGCGCAGCATGCCCCGCGATGGCACCGGCTGGATCAGGCCAGGGCCAGGGGCAGCACGGCGGGCGACGTGATGACCTCACCTGCCGTCACCGTCGCGCCCGATGCCACGGTGACGCAGGCCGCCCGGCTGATGGACCAGCACCGGATAAAGCGGCTGGTGGTGGTCGACGCCGATGGCCGCCTGCAAGGCATCGTCACCGTCGGTGACCTGCTGAAGGTCTACCTGAGGCCGGACGGGGAGATCCGGGAGGAGATCGTCAGCGAGATCATCACCGGGTACCTCGGGACCGACCCGGCCCTGATCGAGGTGACGGTCGCCGACGGCGTGGTGATGGTGACCGGTGAGGTCGAGCGGAAGAGCATGATGGGGCTGGCGGTCCGGATGTCGCGCGCGGTCAACGGGGTCGTCGCCGTCACGGACCGGCTCAGCTTCCGCATCGACGACACGCACCTGCCGACCGCCGCCGACATGGCGGACAGCTGACCCCCAGGATCCCCGGCAGAATCTTCCACCCGTGCCCGGCGGCTGCTGCCTGACAGCCACCGCGGCGGGCTGGACCCGGCCACCGGGCCGGCTTCCGCCGCGGTGGCCGGGACGCTGCGCGCGGTTGCGGGCCGGTCAGCCGCGCAGGACCGGATTGCCGAGCGGGAGGGCCTTGCCGCCGGTGGCCGCCGAGGCCGAGCCGACGAAGAGGTACACCCCGATCGCGGCGAACAGCAGCACGACATAGCCCGCCGTCTTCTGCAGGCCCGACGATGCCTGGATGGTGGCGATCAGCAGCAGCAGCAGCGCGAGGTCAACGAGCGCGAACACCGCGGTGAAGGCCAGCGGCAGCCGCAGCGTCGCCAGGGTGAGCACCACGATGAGGACCAGCCAGCTGATCAGGAACAGCTTCTGGGTGGCTACCACCGCGAGCAGGCTGATCCCGAACCAGTTGTGGACCAGCCCGAGCACCAGCACGACGTAACTCAGCCAGAACCCGGCGAAGATGCCGAAGATGCTCGCCACCGCGCTCTGGCCGATGGCCGCGGCCCAGATCGCCGCTATGAACAGGCCTGCCGCCGTGGACGACAAGATGATGGCCAGCGGGGCGCCGACGGCGGTGGCCGGGACCACGCCGACCAGCGTCAGGCCCAGCGCCACGGAGCCCACGATGAAACACGGCAATCCCAGAATGGACGGATCACCGGCCAACGCCCCCGTCGGGGCCGCCTGAGCCGCTGCTGCCTCTTCCGCGTGGGCGCCGGGCTGGGGAGTACCGTCAGCTGCTGCATCGAGCGCGGTCATCGCTGCTCCTCTCACAGGTGCCTGCAGGAGCCACGCGAGTAGTGGTCCCTAACTGCTTCTTTACCTCCCTCGCGGCCCGCTGTTGATCTCAGTTTGAACCGCCCAGGCCGCGCCGTGGACTGGCCGGCCGTCTGACGGCCCGCTCAGTCACAGCGCTGCCTGATAGTGCGCGACCGCGGCTTCATCCCATTCCAGGCCGTTTCCGGGGACATCGGGCAGATGCAGCTCGCCGGAGCGGACCTCGAACGGGCGGGCCAGCACCGGGTGGGCCCAGTCCTGCCACTCCAGCCACTGCCTGGTCGGCGTGACGCGCAGCAGGTGGCCGGAGACCTCCGGGTACAGGTGGGAGGACATCGGGATGCCGCACGTGCCGGCGATCGCCGCGGCCTGGCCGAAGCCCGTCACCCCGCCGATCCGCATCAGGTCCGGCATCACCAGATCGCATGCCTGCGCCCGGATGGCTTCGTGCATGGCGCGCGGGCCGTAGAAGTTCTCTCCCAGCATGACCGGCGTGGCGATGGCACGAGCGAGCCGGGCGTGGCCGTCCAGATCGTCGTAGCGCAGTGGTTCCTCGATCCAGGTCAGGCCCTCCCCGTCCAGGGCGCGGCAGCGCCGTAGCGCCTCGTCCCTGGCAAGTCCCTGGTTGTAGTCCGCTACCAGGATGATCCCGTCGCCGACCGCGTCCCTGACGCGCCGTACCGCGGCGACGTCGTCGGCGGCAGAGGTCCTTCCCACCCGCACCTTCAAGGCGGTGAAGCCACCCTCGGCGAGCAGTTCCAGCGCTTCGTCACCGGCGGCGGCCGGGGGGATGAGTCCCAGCCCATTGCTGTTGTAGGCCGGCACCGGCTCCATGGTTCCGCCGAGCAGCCGGGCCAGCGGCAGCCCGGCCGCCTTGGCCAGCACATCCCACAGGGCGATGTCGAGCCCGGCCACCGCCGCCAGGGCCAGGCCCTGGAACCCGGCCAGGCTCAGCCAGCCGCGGGCCTCCCCGGACATCGCGGCCGGCGCGGCGGGCCGCCCACGCAGTCCCGCACCGAGATCACGGACCGCCGGAAGCAGCGCGGCGGCCGCGCGGTCCAGGTAGGGGGCGAGGTAGCTGCGGCCGACGACTCCCAGCTCGGTGGTGACATCGATGAGCAGCAGGGGCCAGCGGGCGAAATCCCCCACCCTGGTGGCCAGCGGCCGCCGCAGCGGGACCACGACCGACCGCACGGTGACGTCACGCACCACAAGCCCGGCACCCGGGCCGGTCATGCCGCCTCCCCGCACTCACATGGCCATCCGCGATGGCGCCGTCCCCCGGCTCCATCATGACCTGTCCGCACGCATCACGGCTGCTCCCCCCACCCGCGGGGGTTGAGCCCGCTCACCCGGGGTGATTACCTGTCCGGACGCGGTGACAGGAAGGCTGGGGCAATGAGCTTCGAGGGCTTGAGCGCACTGGTGAACCGGGTCATCGCCTGGGCGGACCGCCTGCAGCGCAGCCATGGGGTGCTGGGGTTCCCCTACGCGGTGGTGAAGAAATACGGGGATGACGAGGGCGGGCGCCAGGCCGCGCTCATCACCTACTACGGTTTCCTCAGCATCTTCCCGCTGCTCCTGCTCGGCGTGGCGGTCCTGTCACGGGTGCTCGCCGGGGACCCGCAGCTGCGGCAGCGCCTCATCACCGCGATCGTCCCGCCCGCATTGCAGTCCACCGTCGAGCATTCGGCGGCCACCCTGCCGACGTCAACCCTCCCGTTCATCGCGGGCCTGATCGGCTTGCTGTTCTCCGGGACCGGTGTCGTGTTCTCGGCCTACCAGACGCTGAACAACATCGCCGAGGTCCCGTACCGCCGGCGCGCCGGGTTTGTCTCCCGGTACGTCCGGGTGTTCGTGATGCTGGCGACGCTGCTGCTCGGGGCCGGGATGGTCGGCGCGCTCACGGTGGTCGTCACGGCGCTCCCCGACCTGCCGGGGGTGGAACGGGCCGCCGCTTCACTCGGATCGGCCATGGTGATCTTCGCCGTCCTGCTGCTGGGCGCCAGGCTGCTGCTCGCGCGGCCCGCGCCGGTCCGTGCCCTGTGGCCGGCCGCCGTCCTGGGCGCCGTGGCGGTGACGCTGGTGCTCAGCCTGGGGACCGTGCTGCTGGCCAGGCTGGTGAGCAGGGCCGGCGCCGTTTACGGCAGCTTCGCCACCGTCGCCGGCATGTTCGCCCTGCTCTACCTCGTCAGCCAGGCGCTGGTGTACTCGGCCGAGGTCGCGGCGGTACGGTACGCCCGGCTGTGGCCACGCGCGCTGGACCTGAGCCGCCCGACGGCGGCCGACGCCCGTGCCCTGACCCTGCTGGCCCGCCAGCAGGAACGCATCCCGGCCGCCCGGGTCGACTTCCGCCTCGCCCCGCCCGACATCCCCCGCGCCGCGGACGACGGCCCGGGGGAGCCGCAGCATCCCTAGCAGGGCCATTCACCCCTGATGGGTGACGGCTGCCCGCCCGCCGGGGGCCAGACTTGGGTAGCAGGGGCCATCCCCCTGCCTGCCCAGCTGTCATCTCCGCCCTCGCCAGCAAGCGCGCAGAGCGAATGCGCCGCCGGGGACGCGGCAGGTCGGACGAGCGATACGGAGGACACATGAGCGAGCCATTCAGGGGCACGATCGGCGTCGACATCAGGGACTCGGTTCCCGACTGGGCCCCGTTCGAGCCGCCGAAGGCCCCCGATGGCGCGCCGAACGTGGTGTATATCGTTCTGGACGATGTCGGGTTCTCGGCGATGTCGTGTTACGGCGGCCCGATCGAGACGCCGAACATCGAGCGGATCGCCGCCGACGGGGTGCGCTACACGCAGTGGCACACGACGGCGCTGTGCTCGCCGACCCGCTCGTGCCTGCTGACCGGCCGCAACCACACCCGTAACTCGATGGCCTGCATCACCGAGGCCGCGGTCGGGTTCCCGAACGCGAGCGGGACCATCCCGCCGGAGAACGGCATGATCTCCGAGATCCTCGGCGAGCGCGGCTGGAACACCTACATGGTGGGCAAGTGGCACCTGTGCCCGACCGTGGAGATGAACGTCGCGTCCACGCGGCGGAACTGGCCATCCGGGCGGGGTTTCGAGCGCTGGTACGGGTTCCTCGGCGCGGAGACCAACCAGTGGTACCCGGACCTGGTCTACGACAACCACCCGGTGGACCAGCCCAAGCTGCCGGCGGACGGTTACCACCTCACCGATGACCTGACCGACAAGGCGCTGGAGTTCGTCAGGGACGCGAAGACGGTCGCGCCGGACAAGCCGTTCTTCCTGTACTACGCCCCGGGTGCCTGCCACGCGCCGCATCATGCCCCGAAGGAGTGGATCGCCAAGTTCAAGGGCCGTTTCGACCGGGGGTATGAGGCGATCCGCGAGCAGACCCTGGCCCGGCAGAAGCAGCTCGGCATTGTCCCGGCCGACACCGAGCTGCCGCCGGTCAACCCGATCGGCACCTCCGAGACCCGCAAGGGCCCCCAGGGCCAGCCGTTCCCGCCGCTGGACGTCACCCGGCCGTGGGACACACTGTCGGCGGAGGAGAAGCGGCTGTTCGCGCGGATGGCCGAGGTATATGCGGGCTTCCTGGCGCACGCCGACCACCACATCGGCCGGCTGCTCGACTACCTGGAGGAATCCGGGCAGCGGGACAACACCATGGTGATCCTGGTGTCCGACAACGGGGCGAGCGGCGAGGGCGGCCCCGACGGGTCGGTCAACGAGATGCTGTTCGCGAACGGCATCCCCGACAACATCCAGGCGAACCTGGCGATGCTCGATGAGCTCGGCGGGACCAAGACCTACAACCACTACCCGAACGGCTGGGCGATGGCGTTCAACACGCCGTTCAAGATGTGGAAGCGGTATGAGTTCAACGGCGGCACCGCTGACCCGTGCATCATCTCCTGGCCCCCGGCCACGAAAGGCAAGGGCGGGATACGCCACCAGTACCACCACGCGATCGATATCGTGCCGACCATCCTGGATTTCCTCGGCGTCGAGGCCCCGGCCACGATCAAGGGCCATGTGCAGAGCCGGTTCGATGGGGTGAGCATGCGCCCGGGCGTCGAGGACGCGTCGGCGCCGTCGGCCCGCAAGACGCAGTTCTATTCCATGCTCGGCTCCCGGGGGATCTGGCATGACGGCTGGAAGGCCGTCACCACCCACCCGACAATCAGCGGCTGGAGCAACTTCAACGACGACACCTGGGAGCTGTACCACACCGACACCGACCGCGCCGAGGTGCACAACCTGGCCGCCGAGCACCCGGACAAGCTCCGCGAACTGGTGAACCTGTGGTTCGCCGAGGCTGGCGACAACGGGGCCTTCCCGCTGGACGACCGGTCCGCGCTGGAGATCATGACCACGCCGCGGCCGCAGCTGGCCTCGCCTCGCGACCGGTACGTCTACTTCCCCGGCACCGCCGAGGTGCCCGAGGCGCAGGCGGTGAACGTCCGCAACCGCTCCTTCACGGTCGGCGCGCTGGTGGACATCCCCGCACCCGGCGCCCAGGGCGTGCTCTTCGCGCACGGGTCACGGTTCGGCGGGCATGCCCTGTACGTCAAGGACAACCGGCTGCATTATGTCAATAACTTCGTCGGCATGGCGGAGCAGGCGATCGTGGGCACCCAGGACGTCCCGACCGGGGAGAACCTGATCCTGTCCGCGTCGTTCGACAAGGACGGTGAGGACCCGCCACACGTGTCCACCGGGATCCTGTCCCTGTACCACGGGGACAAGAAGGTCGGCGAGGGCCGGATCAAGACCCAGCCCGGGATGTTCATGATCGCGGGCGAGGGCCTGTGCGTCGGCCGCGACAGCGGCGAGCCGGTGACCGGTGACTACCCGGGCGATCACCCACACGTATTCACCGGCGGCACGATCAGACGGGTTGCGGTCGACGTCAGCGGGGATCCCTACATAGACCTCGAGCGCGAGGCTCAGGCCATGCTGATGCGGGAGTAGGAGGCTACCTTGGCGGAACCGCTGGCCTCCTGGCTGCCCGGTGCGGCGAGAGCGGCGATCCTGGAGTTCGTGCGGTCGGTGACCGAGCCGGGTGCTTCGTTCGTGCCGCCGCCGGGGCGGGTCGCGGTGTTCGACAACGACGGCACGTTGTGGTGTGAGAAGCCGATGTACCCGCAGGCCGATTTCCTGCTGCGGCGGTGGAAGGAGATGGCCCGGGCCCATCCCGGCCTGGCCAAGAAGCAGCCGTGGAAGGCCGTGACCGAGGGTGACCAGGCGTGGCTGGCGGGGATGCTGGATCATGTGCCCGATCTGACCCGGGGCGTGACGGAGGCCTATGCGGGCATCACCACCGAGGCGTTCGAGCGGGCCGTGCGGACGTTCTTCGCCACCGCCCGCCACCCGGTGCTCGGCGTCCCTTACACCAGGCTCGCCTACCAGCCGATGCGCGAGCTGGTCGGCCTGCTGAGGGCCGCCGAGTTCGAGGTCTACATCTGCTCGGCGGGCGGCCGGGACTTCGTCCGGGTGGTCTCGCAGGAGATGTATGGCATCGACCGCCAGCATGTGATCGGCTCGGGCACCACCCTGGAGTACCGCCACGGTGAGGTCTACCGGGCCAAAGGCGTCGAGCAGCCGGTGGACGACGGCCCGGGCAAGCCGGTCCACATCTGGACCCGCACCGGGCGCAAGCCGCTGCTGGCCTGCGGCAACGCCGACGGGGACGCCGCGATGCTGCGCACGGCCCGGTTCGGCCTGCTGATCCGCCACGACGACGCCGGGCGCGAGTTCGCCTACGACGCCGGTGCGGAGAAGGCCCTGGCCAAGGCCAAGGAACGCGGCTGGACGGTCGTGAGCATGCAGAACGACTTCAAGGTGGTGTTCGACCTGTGACGGCCGGGGAGCCCTGGCGCCGCTGGTCCTAGCGGGCAGGCCAGGCATTGATGTCCAGGTTCGGGTCAGCCAGGCATGCGACCTGGGGGTGGCTGCGATCGGTCGCGCCGCAACGGCGGTACCTGGGCAAGGACCTGCTGGCCGGGCTGCCGGGGGCGGTCAGCAGCGTGCCGGACGGGATGGCGGCCGCCATCCTGGTTGGTGTCAATCCGGTCCAGGGCCTGTATGCGAGTTTCGCCGGGCCGATCACGGGCGGCCTGACCGCCAACACCCGGCGGATGGTCATCACGACGACGTCGGCTTCGGCGCTGGCCGCAGGCTCGGCGCTGAGCGGGGTGCCCGCGGCGCAGCGTCCGGCCGCGGTGCCCCTGGTTGCGATCATCGCGGGCGCCGCGCTGATCGCCGCTGGAGTGGCGAAGCTGGGCCGCTACACGCGGTTTGTGTCCTATTCGGTGATGACCGGGTTCTTGACCGGGGTGGCGGTCAACATCGTGTGCGGGCAGCTTCCCGACCTCACCGGAGCACCGGCACAAGGCGCGTTCCCGCTGGCCAAGGCCTTCAACGTGCTCGTTCACCCCAGCCAGGTCGAGGTGGCATCGCTGCTGACCGGGCTGGGGGCGCTGGCCGTCCTGCTGGTGATGTCACGGACCCCGTGGCGGGTGGCCAGCGCGCTGGTCGCGCTGGTCATCCCGACCGCGGCCGTCGTTCTCGCCGGCGCGGCCAGCGTGGCCCGGGTCGGAGACGTGGGCAATATCCCGCCGGGCATCCCGCTGCCGCGCCTGCCTGACTTCGGGCTGGTCTCGTTCCCCCTGGTCACCGGTGCCCTCGCGGTGGCGGCGATCGTGTTCGTCCAGGGGGCCGGGGTAGCCGAGGCGGCGCCGAACGCCGACGGCCAGCCGCAGCCGGACACCGACATCGCCGCCCAGGGGGCGGGGAACCTGGTGTCCGGGCTCTTCGGCGGCCTGCCGGTGGGGGGATCGGTCGGCCAGACCGCGCTCAACGTGCGCGCCGGTGGCCGCACCCGGTGGGCGGCGATCTTCTCCGGCGTCTGGATGCTGGTGATCCTCGCCGCGCTGTCGGGCCTGGTCGCCAAGGTGGCCGTGCCGACCCTGGCAGCGGTGCTCATCTTCGCCGCCGCCGGCGCGCTGCGGGCCGGCGAGATCCGCACCATCTTGCGCACCGGGCGTATCTCGCAGATCGCCGTGACCGCGACGTTCCTGGCCACCTTGTTCCTGCCGGTCGCGGCCGCGGTCGGGATCGGGGTGGCGCTGTCGCTGCTGCTGCAGCTGAACCGCGGTGCGAGGGACCTGTCGGTGGTGGAACTCGTTCCGGCGGGCGGCGGCAGGTTCACCGAACAGCCCGCGCCGGCCACCTTGCCCAGTGACCAGGTCACCATCCTGGACGTCTACGGCAGCTTGCTGTACGCGGGGTCGCGCACCCTGCAGACCCGGCTGCCCGACCCCGCCGGATCCCACCGGCCAGCGGTGGTGC
Organism: uncultured Actinomycetes bacterium; assembly: GCA_963741615.1. Lineage (GTDB taxonomy): Bacteria > Actinomycetota > Actinomycetes > Streptosporangiales > Streptosporangiaceae > UBA9676. The sequence goes on along the minus strand of CAVUIU010000007.1, from coordinate 28,377 downwards.
TGCGCCTGCGGGGCCGCACCTCCCTGGGCGCCACGTTCCTCAAAGTGGTGGACGGCTACGCCGGAGGCCTGGCAGCGGCCGGCGGCCGGCTCTACCTCAGCGGCCTCGACCCCAGCGTCACCGAACGGCTCCGCCACACCGGCCGGCTCGACGGGCCGATACGCGTCTACGAGGCCACCCCGCTCGTCGGCGAATCAACCGAGGCGGCACGGCACGCCGCCCAGACATGGCTGGCGCGAAAGCCTGCCGACTGACGCCCGCCGCAGCGCACATGCCCCCGGTCGCCCGGACCGTGGCGCGTTCGCGGCCCTCACTCGGTTCTCGGCGTGCCCGATAGCTCCGGCGGCATCGTGGGGATGTCGGGTGGGCTCCCGTCCGGCATCGTGTCATCGGCGCCGAGGTAGGCGTGGCCCCGCAGGGGCAGGTCCTTCAGGAACCAGGTGAGGATGAAGGCGAGCAGGGAGATGGGCGCGCCGATCAGGAAGACGGCGTGGAGTGAGTCGCTGAACGCGAGGACGTAGCCGTGGTGGATGGGTGGCGGGAGCGCGTCGAGCTGGGCGGGGCTGGCGGAGATGTTGCTGCCGTGAACGGCCCGCAGTGCGGACGGTGGGAGGTATTTCGGCAGGCTGGCGGCGAGGCGGTTGTTGAAGATCGCGCCGAAGACGGCGACGCCGAACGAGCCGCCGATGGAGCGGAAGAACGTGGAGGAGGAGGTTGCGGTGCCGAGCTGGCTTTGCGGGACGGCGTTTTGCACGGCGACGACGAGGACCTGCATGACGCAGCCGATGCCCAGGCCGAGGACGACCATGTAGACCGATGAGACCCAAAGGGGGGTGGACGGCTCAAGGAGGGAGAACAGGAAAAGCCCGATGGACATCAGGGCGGTGCCGATGACCGGGAAGATCTTGTATCTGCCCCACTTGGTCACCAGCCGCCCGCTGACCGTGAACGTGACGAGCATCCCGCCGACCAGCGGCAGCAGCTGCAGTCCCGAGCTGGTCGGCGTGGCGGCGTGGACGGTCTGGAGGTAGAGCGGGATGTAGATGATCGCGCCGAACATCACGAAGCCGACGATGAACCCGATCGCGTTCGACACCGCGAACACCGAGATCCGGAACAGCCCGAGCGGGATGACCGGCTCGGCGGCGCGCAGCTCCGCCCACACGAAGAGGGCCACCAGGACCACCGCCGCCACGGCGAGCGAGATGATCGTCGCCGAACCCCAGGCGTAGGTCGTGCCGCCCCAGGTCGTCAGCAAGATGACGGCGGTGACCGCCGCGCCCAGCAGCGCGGTCCCGAGATAGTCGATCGCGTGGTGGGTGCGGTGACGCGGCAGGTGGAGCACCACCGCGATGACGGCGAGCGCGACGGCACCGATCGGCAGGTTGATGTAGAACACCCACCGCCAGCTCAGGTGCTGGGTGATGAAACCCCCGGCGAGGGGGCCGATGACACTGGACAGGCCAAAGACCGCGCCGAAGTAGCCCATGTAACGGCCCCGCTGGCGGGGGCTCACGATGTCGCCGATGATCGCCTGGGCACCGACCATCAGCCCGCCGGCCCCGATCCCCTGCAGCGCCCGGAACCCGATCAGCTGGCCCATGTTCTGCGACAGCCCCGACAGCGCCGACCCGACGAGGAAGATCACGATCGCCGCCTGGAAGAGCTTCTTCCGGCCGTAGAGGTCACCGAGCTTGCCCCACAGCGGGGTCGAGATCGTCGCGGTGAGAATATAGGCGGTCACCACCCAGGACAGATGGTTCAGGCCATGCAGATCGCCCGCGATCGTCGGCAGTGCCGTGGCGACGATCGTCTGGTCCAGCGCCGCCAAAAACATGCCGAGCATCAGCGCCCCGAGGATCACCAGGATCCTGCGGTGCTCCGCCTGGCTGACCTCGCCGGTCCCGGCGTCCGCCACCGAACCGGGACTCTCAGACATCAAGCTCCCCCAGGTGCCGGTCGATGTCGCTGGTGAACTGACGGAGCAGCCGCGCGAACTCGGCCTGCTCAGCCTCGGGCCAGCCGGCCAGGAGCCGCGCGAGCCACGCCCGGCGGGCCGCGAGGAACCGGGTGATCGTCCGGCGGCCCTGGGCGGTGAGCTGCAGCCGGGTCGCCCGCGCGTCCATCAGGTCACGGGCCCGGCTGACCAGGCCCGACCGTTCGAGCTGCTGCGCCTTCCGCGTCACCGCCGGAGCGTCGATGCGCAGCCGCTCGGCCAGATCGGTCAGCCGCAGGCCAGCCCCCTCAAGATGGAGCACATAAAGGACAGCCAGCCCGGCCTGATCGACATCGACACGCGCCTCGGTGAGCAGGAACTCGTGCAGCCGGACCTGCTTGAGCGAGCGGCCGAGCAGGTGCAACGCCGACTGGATCTCGCCGATCGCCTCGTCGCGCACGGGCTCGGCAGTGCCGACGGATGAGTCCTGGCCCCCCATGCTCGCCACGGTAGCACAGTACTTGCCTGCGTCAAGCAAACGAATTCGGCAGACGTGCCGGAGATGCCGCAGCAAGCGGCGCCGGCCGCGGATCAGACACGGAGCAGATAGCTGGCGAGCGCCGCCGGCTGGGCCAGTGCGATCAGGTGGCCGCCGGGCAGGACGTCCGCCTCAACGCCCAGCCGGTCCCGCGCCAGTGCCTGCTGGAAGCCGGCGGGAAAGAACCGATCGTCCGCCCCGGCTGCCACCCGGACCGGGACGGCCGGCCAGGTGCCGAAGTCGCAGGCCGACCCGAACACCGCGTCGGCCTCGGGCCGCTGGTGCGGCTCACCGGCCGCGGCGACGCCGGGAGGGACGTCGTGCAGGAAATAGACCGCCGGATCGAACTCGGTGCCGTAGCCACCCCGCTCGGCCGCGGCTACCCGGGCCCGGGCCCAGTCGGTGTTGCCCCACCATGCGCCCGCCGTCTCACCAGGCAGAGGGATCATCGCGTTCACGAAGACCAGGGAGCCCACCGGGATCTTCGCGGCGGCCAGTGCCGCGGTGAACCCGCCGAGCGACTGCGCGACCAGCACCACGTTGTCACGGTCCCCGGCCGCGCTGGCCACGATGCGGGCGTATTCGGGCAGGCCAGCGGCCGGATCGTCACCGGGCAGATCAACCGCGACCGCCTCGTCCCCCGCCTCCCGCAGCAGGGGAACTATCCGGTGCCAGTACCAGGCGGCGCCACCCGCGCCGGGGATCAGGACGAAGGTGCGGCGTCCGGCCGGGTCGTCCCGGAGGGCCGCGTCACCCGCTGAAGCATTCATGGTCCTATATTAGGACTACTCATTACGGAAACACAACCGTATCGGCTAGAGTGGGCGCCATGCCGACCGCCCGCCACTACGACGACCCGTGCGGGATCGCCCGCGCGCTGGACGTGATCGGCGACCGGTGGGCACTGCTGGTCGTGCGCGAGCTGATCTTCGGGCCGAAACGGTTCCTCCAGCTGCGCGACGGCCTGCCCGGGGTCAGCCCGAACGTCCTCTCGCAGCGGCTGCGCGACCTTGCAGACGCCGGCGTGGTGCGCCGGGATGTGCTCGACCCGCCCGCCAGCGTCGCTGTCTACGAGCTCACCGCCCGCGGCCGTGCGCTCGAGCCGGTCCTCCTCGAGCTGGGCCGCTGGGGCAGCCAGGAGCCCGTGACGACGCCGAACGGGCTCAGCGTCAACGCGCTGCTCGTCGCCCTCAAGGCCGTCTTCGACCCGGCCGCCGCCGCCGACGCCACGTTCGCGCTGCGGGTCGGCGGAGACTGGTTCCGCCTCACGGTCGCCGGTGACTCGATCGACATCGCCCGCACCCGCACCGAACACCCCGCGGTCACCTTCGAGACCGACGTGGCGACGCTGCGTTCCGTCGCCTTCGGGCGCGAGCCGATCACCGAGGCCGAGCGGGCCGGCCGCCTGACCGTCACCGGCGACCGGCACGCAGCTGAGCGCTTCACGCGGATGTTCCCCGTCCCCCGCGGCGACGTTCAGCCGGCTGCGCCGGGCTGGCCGGCGGGCGCCGCGGGCTGGTAGGTGAGCAGCAGAACGCCCGTGCCCACCGTCTCGGACCCGGTGAGCGTGAGCTTGGCCTGTTCCTTCATCACGTCGGGGAACAGGCGCTTGCCCTGCCCCAGGATGATCGGGAAGACCATCAGCCGGTACTCGTCGACCAGGCCGTGCTGGACCAGGGTGTGGACGAGCTGGCAGCTTCCCTCGACCAGGAGGTCGCCGCCCGGCTGCTGCTTCAGCGCGGCGATCTCGGCCGCGGCATCTCCCCGGATGACGGTCGTCTCGCCCCACGTGGCCTCGGCGTCGGTGAGGGTGGCCGAGACGACGTACTTGGGGATGCTGTTCATCCTGTCGCCGAAATCGCCATAGTCCGTCATGGCCGGCCAGGCCTGCGCGAAGCCCTGATAGGTGACGCGTCCGAGCAGGAGCGCACCGCTGGCGAACAGCTCGTCATTCTTGAACTTGTTGCCCTCGGGGCCGCGGTCGAACTCGAATGTCCAGCGGGGCTCCTCGATGACACCATCGAGCGACGCGAACTCGGTCACCACGATCTTTCGCATTTCTTCCTCCTGCTTGGGTGGGTGGGGCGCCGGCACCACGCCGGCTCCTCATTCCCATCACGAACGAGCCCGGCCCCGATCGACACCCTCGCAGAAGTTCGTGCCGGCGCTTCACCCTCCCGCGGGCTGGACGGTTCGCAGCCCGTGGCGCGCCATCATGTCAGCGAATGAGCCATCAACATTCGCTATAGTGAACAGATGGATTTTGCCCGTCCGGTTGAGACGTTGATACCTGGAGCACCCGGCCGCCTGCTGGGCGCACTGGCCAGGGTCGAGGCCGAGCTACCGGTGAGCACGCTCGCGACGGTCGCCGGAGTGGGACGGACCCGGGCGTCGGCCGTGCTGAAGGAGCTTGCCGAACTCGGCGTGATCAGCCGAAGGCAGGTGGGTCCGACCGTGCTAGTCCGCCTGGAGCGCGCGAACGCGGCCGGGCAGCTAGTGGCCAGCCTGGCTGCCCTCCGAGACCAGGTGATCGAGGAGCTACGCAAATTGGCCCGCGATCTCGATCCGCAGCCACTCAGCTTGACCCTGTTCGGATCGCTGGCACGCGGCGACGCCGATGCCGTGAGCGACGTTGACATTCTCGCTGTTCGCCCGGTCGGCGGCGGAGGGGAACGCTGGGCCGCGGCGCTGACCGAGTTCTCGTCAAGAACGCGGGTTCTTACCGGGAACCACGTCCAGATCCTCGACTACGATCTCTCCGATCTGCGCCGCCGGTATGTGGCTCGCGGCGCTGCCGCCGGCGCCGGCTTCTGGCACTCGGTCGCCGAGGACGCCCTGACCCTGGCGGGCGCCGACCTCCAGGAACTGATGGGAGTTGAGCATTCCGCGCGGTAGAGGCCGCCCTCAGCTGACGGCGTCCATCGCTGTGGTGACGCCGGCCGGAAAGTCGCGTGCGCCCGGCGGGTGCGGCGGCGAGGATGGTGCCTGTGACTGAGCTGATGACCGCCCACACCGCCGACCTGGATGCCTCCACCCTCAAGGCGGCGCGGGCCCTGCTGGATGAGGTCTTCGACGACATGACCGACCAGGACTGGGAGCATGCCCTGGGCGGAGTGCACGCGCTGGTGTGGGACGGGGCCGAACTGGTCGGCCATGCGTCGGTGATCCAGCGGCGGCTGCTGAACGGCGGCCGGGCCTTGCGCACGGGCTATGTCGAGGCCGTCGGGGTGCGCGCGAAGTGGCGCGGGCGCGGGCACGGCGCGACCATGATGGACGCGCTCGAGCGGGTCGTGCGCGGTGCCTACGAGCTGGGCGCGCTCGGCGCCACCGACGAGGCGGCGGCGTTCTATGCGGCGCGTGGCTGGCAGCTGTGGCAGGGGCCGTCCTCGGCGCTCACACCGGCCGGCATCGTGCGCACCGAGGAAGAGGACGGCGGCATCTACGTCCTTCCGCTCGCGGTCCCGGTGGATCTGTCCAGCGGGCTGACCTGCGACTGGCGCGACGGCGATCCCTGGTAGAGCCCCGTCAGCAGCTGGCGAGTTGCCGGCCCGCAGGGTCGTTTCGCTGGCTTTGCCTGGGGCAGGTTGCCAGGGCCTTATATACCCAGTATCATGCCCGGCATGATACCTGTTCTGGTGACGTCATGAGCGTTCGGCACGCCCTGCTGGCGCTGCTGAGCGAGGGGCCCAAGTACGGGCTCCAGCTGCGTGAGGAGTTCGAGGCGCGGACCGGCGAGGTGTGGCCGCTGAACGTGGGCCAGGTGTACACGACGCTGCAGCGGCTGGAACGCGACGGGCTGGTCGAGTCCGACGGCGCCGCCGACGACGGCCCGCAGAAGGGGTTCCGGATCACGGCCGACGGTGAGCAGGAGCTGGCCAGCTGGCTGCGCACGCCGCCGGACCTGGCCTCCCCGCCCCGCGATGAGCTGGTGATGAAGGTGCTGGTGGCGCTGCGGGTGCCCGGCACCGACGTGCGCGAGGTGATCCAGGTGCACCGCCGGTACCTGGTGGAGCTGATGCAGCAGTGGACCCGGATCAAGGAGGACGAAGCCGAGTTCGACCTGGGCCTGGCGCTGGTGATCGACGCCGAGCTGTTCCGGCTCGACGCGGTCACCCGGTGGCTGGACGCCGCCGACGGCCGCCTCAAGCGCGCCGCCATCGATCCGCCCCGGCCGGTTCCCGCCGCCCTGCCAAGGCTGCGGCGCAGAGTAGGGGTGCGGCGATGACCATGCTCGAACTGCGGAACGTGTCGAAGACCTACGGGACCGGGGCGGCGCAGGTGCACGCGCTGCGCGGCATCGACCTGTCGGTCGAGGCAGGGGCGATGGTGGCGGTGATGGGGCCGAGCGGCTCGGGCAAGAGCACGCTGCTGACCATCGCCGGCAGCCTGGAGGACCCCACCAGCGGGGAGGTGCTGGTCGGCGGCGCGGCCCTGTCGCGGATGTCGCGCAACGACAAGGCCCGGCTGCGGCGGCGCACGGTCGGGTATGTGTTCCAGGACTTCAACCTGCTGGCCGGGCTGACCGCGGCCGAGAACGTCGCCCTGCCGCTGGAACTCGACGGGGTGGCCGCCAGGACGGCGCGCGCGGCGGGCCTGCGGGCGCTGGAAGGGCTCGGGCTGGCCGGCCGGGCGTCCCGGTTCCCCGATGAGCTGTCCGGCGGGGAGCGCCAGCGGGTGGCGATCGCCCGCGCGGTGGTGGGGGACCGGCGCCTGCTGCTCGCCGACGAGCCGTCGGGCGCGCTGGACTCGGTCAACGCGGAGGACGTGATGCGCCTGCTGCACGAGGCGTGCAAGCGGGGCGTGGCCGCCGTGGTGGTGACCCACGACGCGCAGCTGGCCTCGTGGGCCGACCGGGTCGTGTTCCTGCGCGACGGGCACGCCGTCGACCAGACCGCACCACCGGCCGGCCCCGAATCGCTGCTCACACCGGGCCAGCACCCGTGAGCACGGCGCTGCGGGAACGCCGGGCCCCGGCAGCGGGGGCCGGCAACGGGGGCGTTCCCGCCCGCCGCGCCGTGATCCGCTGGGCGTGGCGGCTGTTCCGCCGCGAGTGGCGCCAGCAGCTGCTGGTCCTGGCGCTCATCGTGGTCGCGGTGGCCGCCACCATCATCGGGGCGGCGGTGGCCACCAACACGCCGCCCCCGGCGAACGCGGGCTTCGGCACCGCCACGGACATGGCCACGTTCCAGGCGCCTGACCCGCACCTGGCCAGCCAGATCGCGGCGCTTCAGCGGCGGTTCGGCCCCGTCAACGTGATCGAGAACCAGACCTTCGCCATCCCCGGCTCGATCGACACCTACCAGGTGCGCGCCCAGGACCCGCACGGCCCGTTCGGGCAGCCGATGCTCTCCCTGGTCTCCGGGCACTTCCCGGCCAGGCCTGGTCAGGTGGCGGTGACCAGCGGGGTGGCGTCCGACTTCGGCCTGAGGGTCGGCGGCGTGTGGCACCAGGACGGCACCGCCCGGCGCGTGGTCGGCATCGTGCAGAACCCGCAGAGCCTGCTGGACGAGTTCGCCCTCGTGGCGCCCGGCCAGGTCCGCAACCCGGCCCAGGTCACCGTGCTGTTCGACGGGCACGGCGCGCCTCCCGCCGGGCTCACGCACAACATCACGGCCGCCGGATCGCAGACACCGGGCAACGCGATCAATCCCGAGACGATCTCCGTCGCCGGCCTGGTGGTCGGGATGCTGCTCATCGCCCTGGTCGCGATCGGCGGCTTCACCGTGCTGGCGCAGCGCCGGCTGCGGTCGCTCGGCATGCTCGCCTCGATCGGCGCCACCAACAGGCACGTCCACCTCGTCGTGATCGCCAACGGTGCCGTGGTCGGCATCGCCGGCGCCATCCTCGGCGGGGTGATCGGGCTGGCCGGCTGGCTGGCCTACCGGCCCGCCCTCGAGCAGAGCGCGCACCACGTGATCGGCATGTTCGCCCTGCCGTGGGGGGTGATCGGGCTGGCACTGGTGCTGGCCGTGGTGGCCGCCGTCTTCGCGGCGTGGCGGCCGGCCCGGGCCATCACCAAGGTCCCCATCGTGACGGCGCTGGCCGGGCGCCCGGCCCCGCCCAAGCAGGTGCACCGCTCGGCCATCCCCGGCCTGATCCTGCTGGTGGTCGCGTTCATCCTGTTCGGGCTGTCGGCGAAAGGCGGCAACGGCGCCAAGGGCAACACCGGGGAACTTGCCCTCGGCCTGATCGTGCTCATCGGGGCGGTGATCCTGCTGGCGCCGTTCTGCCTGGCCGTGCTGGCCCGGCTCGGCCGCCGTGCCCCGATCTCGGTGCGGCTGGCCCTGCGCGACCTGTCCCGCTACCGGGCCCGGTCCGGCTCGGCGCTCGCCGCGATCAGCATCGGCATCCTCATCGCCGTGATCATCTCGGTGGCCTCGGCGGCCCGGTATGCGAACGTGCTCGACTACGCCGGGCCGAACGTGGCCTCGGACCAGCTCATCGTCTACACGCCCAACGGCCAGGGTGGCGGCCCTGGCGGCCCCGGGAACGTGACCGCCGGCCGGCTGCGGTCGCTGTCAGCCAAGGCGCACGCCATCGCCACCGACCTCGGCTCCCGGGACGTGGTCGAACTCGAGACCACCGACGCCGGGCTCAACCACGCCGCGAGCGGCCGCAACTGGTCCGGCCCGCTGTATGTGGCCACGCCGCAACTGCTGCATGCGTTCGGGATCAGCGCCGGCCAGGTCAGCCCCACGGCGGACATCCTCACGATGCGGCCCGGGCTGTCCGGCGTCTCCGGGATGCAACTGCTCTACGGCCTCGGCAAGCCCATCCCCAGCCCGAACCCGAACCCGAACGCGTTCCCGTGCCCGAAGAGCGCGTGCCTGGCCAACCCCTCGATCCAGGAGGTCAGCGCGCTGCCGTCGGGCACGTCGGCGCCCAACACCGTGATCACCGAGCACGCCATCCGCACGCTCGGCCTGCACACCGGCCCGGGTGGCGTCGCGGGCTGGCTGATCCAGACCGCCAACCCGCTCACCAGCGCGCAGATCCATAACGCCCAGCTGGCGGCCGCGGCCGCGAACATGACAGTGGAGACCAGGTCGAGCGTGCCCACGTCGGCGACGATCGTCAACTGGGCCACCGTGTTCGGGATCGTCCTGGCACTGGCCATCCTCGCCATGAGCGTCGGCCTGATCCGCAGCGAAACCGCCAGCGACCTGCGCACCCTGGCCGCCACCGGGGCGAGCGGTCAGACCCGCCGAAACCTCACCGCGGCCACCGCCGGTGCGCTGGCATTCACCGGTGCGCTGCTCGGCACGGTGGCGGGTTACGTCGGAACCGCCGGCTGGTTCCGGAGCAACTCGTTCAACGGCGGCCTGTCCGCCCTCATCACCAGTGTCCCGGCGGAGAACCTGCTCATCATCGTCGTCGGCATGCCGCTGGTCGCGGCGGCCGTCGGCTGGCTGCTCGCGGGGCGTGAGCCACCTGCCATCGCCCACCAGCCGATCGAGTGAGCGGCACGCCACGGCCTCCGCTCCGGGCCGGGGCGAGGCAGGCGCATAACGACGGCCCGGTGCGCGCCGTCGCCGTGGTTCTTAGAGTGAGCAGGTGGATGCCGCACAACGCCACCTGAGCGACCAGATCGACCATGCGACGCAGCGCCTGCTCGGCGCGGCACGTATCATCGCCGAGCCGGACCTCCGGCAGCCGTCACTCCTGCCGGGCTGGACCCGCGGGCACGTCCTCGCGCACCTGGCCCGCGGCGCCGACGCCATGCGGAACCTGCTGATCGGGGCCAGGTCCGGCCAGCAGCGCCCCGCCTACATCAGCAGCCAGGCGCGGGACGCCGATATCGAGTACGGCGCACGTAAGGACGCGAAGGAACTCATGGCCGACCTAGCCGACTCGGCGATGGCCTTCCGCACCATCGCCCGGCAGCTGCCCGATGAGGCGTGGCAGTTCCCGGTACGGATCCCGGACGTGGCGCCGTTCCCCGCCGCCCAGCTCCTCACCCGCCGGCTGGTCGAGGTCGAACTGCATCATTGCGATCTCGGCACCGGGTACGGGCCGGCCGACTGGCCGGCCGACTTCGCCACCATGGAACTCGCCGAGCCGATGCGGTCGATGCGCCAGGACCGGGTCAAGCGGGCGGGAACGCCGGGATGAGTGCTGGCTGCCCGCCCCGCGCGTCGCGTGGATCGGCCAGCCAATGTGTGATGGACTCGCCTGGACCTGCGGATGTTCCCTCCTCCGCCACGCGCACCGACAGTGCCTTCAGCCCGCTGGAATGGATTGACAAGGCCACGGAAGGGAAGCTCAGCGCCGTCCCGCTAGGGCGGGTACCGATCCCCCGGGAGGAAATCATGCCCAGCATGACCTACGGCGCGGGCGGCCAGACGCTCACGCCGTCTTCCCGCGCGCAGTCCGCGGACTGCGCGCACCTGCACAGCGCTTTCGGCCCGGGCTGCCCATACTGCAGGCCGGCCGCCGCCGGCAACGACCCAGATGGCCCCGCCCGCCAGACCGCGCTCAGCAATGCTCTCCCGTACCGCGAGTGGATCGGCCCCCCGCCCCATGCTGGCACGACACCGGTGACGGCTTAACCTGGTGCTATGGACCGGTCGATGGTCGGCAGCGAGTTTGCGAGCCATCTCACCGACACCGATCTGGCGCTGCTCGCCTCGGTAGCGTCCGCCGATCCGGCGGCGGATGCCGCCGCACTGCGCGGCGACCCGGCGGCGCTGCTGCGGCTGCTGGAGGAGCCCGGCGTGTTCCGCACCGTGCTCGGCCCCGGTGACACCGCCCCCGGCCGGCCGGTGCTGGCGTCACCGTTCCTGGTGTTCGCGGTGTGCGTCCAGCGGGCCACCGCCGAGCTGGCATCCATGGGCTACGTGCCTGAGCGCACCGGGCTGCGGCAGCGGGTGCCGTTGTTCGACGCGCCCGCACTGCGGGACTTCCTCGCCGCGCCGGCCCGGCGGCTCTTCCTGGCCGAGCTCCTCGCCTCCTTCACCAGGGTCGCCAGCGGCCGTTACCGGGTCCGGACGGGCGGGCGGACCCGGACCCGGCGGTTCAGCGAGCTCGACCCGGTGCGGCTGGCGGGCCTGCTGGAGACGGTCCCGCAGGCCGAGCGGCCCGGCGTATACCGCCGGCTGGGCGACGTGGCACTCTTCCTGACGGGGGTGTTCCCCGACTACGCGACCGCGCACGCCCTCAGCCCGGTGAACGCCGCCCGGCTGCTGCGCGCCGCCGGGCTCCCGGCCGCGCAGCAGGACCGCCTCGCCGATACGCCAGCCATCGAGCTACTGGAGCACCTCGGTGCCCGCTGGTACCGGGCCGCCCGCGATCTGGCACCGGTTGTCACGGCACGGGTCACGGTGGTCGGCGAGGTGGCCGACCGGTTCCGGCAGGCCCGGCGGGTACTCAACCATGTCGCCGACCGGTACCTGTTTTCTCCCGGCAACCCCTGGTTCGCGCAGCCCGGCTCTTCTTGACGGCCACCGGCCCGCGTCAGGACCGGCGCCGCACGCCCGCCGGGGATCGACAGGCCACCGGCCGGGCCGGACTTCCGAGCGGCGCGGGCGCGGCGGCCCGGAGGTAGCCGTAGCGGGCCAGCCAGGGAATCGTCAGCATGGACACGCGCACCCGGGTGCGCGGGGCCAGGGCGGGCCGCCACGTATCGTTTCTGCGGATCTCGACCCTGCCGGTGGCGAATCGCATCCGGTTACCTGACACGGTGTGGGCGACACCGAGATTGGCCCACTGGCTCCCGTTGTCGCCGCCCAGGAAGCCAAGCCCGCTGGGCGGCAGCCCGGCGAAAGCCGCAATCTCGCGCAGCGCCGCCTGCGGGGCCGCCACGAGGTCCTCGTACCTGACCCGCAGCACCGGGAACCCCGTGGACGCCAGCAGGTCCAGACCCGCGTTCTGGGTATCCCACTGCAGCGCAGTTCTGGCCGGCACCTGGGTCCTCATGTACGTGCCGGCTATCACGTCCCGGCTCACCCGCCTGGTCCAGGAGTACGCGACGCCGCGGGGATCACGCACGACCTGAACGATCCGCACCCTGAACGGGGAGCGGGCCAGGCAGAAGGCAAGCGAGGCGTGCTTGCTCGAATCGACCACCGTGTGGCAGCCGGTGACCTCCCCGATCGCCGTGTACAGCCGCTGATAGTAGGTGAGGTACTCATCGAGAGCCCGCCGGAAGGCAGGTGGCATCAGCGCGGGAGCGGCCAGCAGGGGAATGAACCGGGTGCGGTCGACGCGGCGCTGCAGCTGCTCGAAGCGGCCGACATCCACCTTGTCCCAGCCGCCGAAGCCTGCCTCGCCGACCTTCTGCCAGAAGGAGCAGCCGGAGAACAGCTCACCGCAGCCGCAGTGCTCGTCCGCGAGGACACCGCGGCGCCACATGTGGACCACTTCACCGGCGGGGCAGGCGCCAGGCAGTTCGCCAAGCAGGCGTTCGGCCAGCGTGCTCCCACTCCGGCTCATTCCGCCCAGGTAAATGATCGTTGGCATGAGCACGGCGGCGCCGGTTAGGCCGTCGTCTGTGGATTGCTCATCGCGGGGTGACTCCTGAGCGTTCCATACGGTCCGGGCCTTCCTGGCCGGGTGGCCTGGTGGTCCGGAAGCTGGCAAGACGAGACCCGATCATAGCCTCCACGAGGGTGACATTGATGCTGTATTCCCACCATTGCCGGACATCCGCCCCGGCGAGGGCCGGCGGGCCCGCCAGGTTGCCTGGCGCCCGTGCGGCGGGTCGCGCACCACGTCTGAGCCGCGGGCCACGCCGCCTTGAGAGGGCCTGCGCGGCCCGCCCGGAGGTCACGTTTGCGGTAAACGCCGCAAGGTCCGGGGATTGATCCTTCCGTGCCTGTCCGCCGCTGAAAAGCTGGTCGCGCAAGACGACTAGCTGCACTGCGTGAACGTGATCATGAGCGTAATATCGGGCCATGACAACGGCCCAAGAGGTTCTCGCCCACGTCCCCCTGTTCTCGGTACTGCCGAAGAGGGAATTGGCCAAGCTCGCGCGCGAAGCGCACGACCGGACGTTTCCGGCCGGCACAGTGCTGACCGATGAGGAGAGGATCGGCGTGACGTTCGGCGTCATCGCGGAGGGGCGGGCGGCGGTGAGTGTGCACGGACGGCCCGCTCGGACCCTTGGCCCCGGTGACTACTTCGGTGAGATGGCGCTTATCGACCACTCCTACCGTTCGGCGAAAATCACGGCCGAGACGGAGGTGCGGGTCCTGCTGTTTACCGCGTGGATCTTCCGTCCCTTCGCCATGCAGCACCCCGAGACGGCTTGGGCGCTCCTCGAAATGATGGTGCAACGCGTCCGTGACGCGGAGAACCGTTAAGAAGGCAGAGCGCGAGCAGGTCGTGTCATTTCCGCTGCCCGCGGCGGGTCGCCTGTCACACACCTGGAGCAGAGGCTAAGGGCTGCTTTGATTGACGGCCCGGGTGCGGGCCATTCGCGTCCCGGCGACTGACAGCAGCGCCGGGCTTGGCCGGCTGGCCTGCAGGGCGGACAGGAAGTCCTGGCCGTCGATGCGCAGCAGCGTGCACTCCTGGCGGGCCTGCACCGTGGCGGTGCGCGGGATGGCGTGCAGGAGCCCGAGCTCGCCGACGTAGCCGGGCGCGGTGACGGACGCCAGTTCGCGGGGTTCGGGCCCGGCGCCGCTGGCGGTCACCGACAGTTCACCGCGGACCAGAATCCACAGCGCGTCGGCATCATCGCCCTCGCGGATCACTATGCCACCCGCGGGCATGACAACTTCCTCCGCTGCCGCCGCGAGCCGCTCGAGCGTGCTGCGGTCCGCGCCGGCCAGCAGGTCGAGCGCGGACAGCAGTTCGACCCGGGGGCGCAGCCGGTTGGCCACCGCCGCGGAGGCGCGGTCCGCCCGGAGCAGGGTGGGCAGGCCGATCAGCGCGATGGCCGGGATCCCCGCGCCGACCGCGATCAGCGCGACGGTGACATCGGCGTGCGCCAGCAGGATGCCGGTGGCCAGGCTGGCCAGCAGGACGCCACCCAGCACGAGGGTGTCGAAGACGCCGAGCACGCGGCTGAGCACGTTCCCGGGCAGGTCGCGCTGCAGACTGGTGATCGCGAGCACATCCACGATGACCATGCCGACGCCGGAGACGACCTGCAGGACACAGGCCAGGGCCGGCCAGTGGACCGGGATGGTCGCCAGGAACGGCAGCGCCTGCAGGCAGATGCTCCCCATGATGACCGGGGCCAGGCGGGACGCGCCGCTGAGCCGGTTCGCCAGGCCGGCGCCGAGCACCCCGCCGAGCGCGGCCCCGGCCAGCAGGTAGCTGTAGCCGTTCGTACCGGTACCCAGCCGGACCGACAGCGGGATGTACAGGACCGTGGTCGCGCCGTAGACGGCGGAGTCGAGGGCACAGAACAAGATGATCGCCAGCGCAACGGGCTGCGCGGCCAGTGCCCTGAGCCCCCCCATCCACTGCTGTGCGGTGTTGCCTTCGGCGCCTCCGCCGCCGTGGGAACGCACCCGCAGCCGGGCGACCACGGCGGCCGCGATGGCAAAGCTGGCCGCGTTGATCGCGACGCCGATGACGGGCTCGCCGGTCAGCAGCAGCAGGCCGCCGATTCCCGGCCCGACCACCACCACGAGGTTCTCCAGCGCGGCGAAGATGGAGTTCGCGGCGGCGAGGTCCTTCTCACCGACGATCTCGGGGGTCAGCGCGCCCGAGGCAGGCCGGTAAGGCGCCAGCGCCACGGCCGACAGGGCCACGATCGCCAGGATCAGGCCGACCGGGCCATCGGTGGCCACCACGACCGCCAGCCCTGTCATGAGCACCGCGCTTGCCAGCGACGAGATGACCAGGACCGTCACCCGTTCGTAGCGGTCCGCGATCACACCGCCGTAGCTGGCGAGCAGCAGGCCGGGACCCCAGCGGCAGATGCCCAGGGCCGCCAGCCACTGGGTGGAGTGGGTGCGGTCGAAGACGTACACCGAGATCACGACGACATACGACCAGCTGCCAATCTGGTCGACGAGAAACGACAGAATGAGAAGCCGCAGGTCACGGTAACGCAGCGCGTCCCGGTAGCGGCCGCGCGCGGCGCCCTTCCCGCTGCCCGCGGACACCGCCGCGCCCTCGTCCGCGGCGACGGCTTCGCTGGGTTCAGGTGGGCCCATCACTGGGTCCGGGTGGGTGCGGATGTGAGTGCCGCGGCCCGGTCGGTGAGCGGCTGGCAGCGCAGCCGCCGGGCGATGTCGCGGGCTTCGCCGACGGCGGCTGCGGCGGCATCGGTGTCGTCCAGGCGGGTGAGGTGGTCGGCGTGGTCGAGCAGGCCGTGGGCGAGATGGTAGGGGGTGCTGTGCTCGCGCAGGCCGCTGATCGCGGCGGTGAAGGCTGCCGAGGCGGCCTGGTCGCCGTCGCCGGCGGCGAGGCGGGCGCGGACAAGGTCGCGTTCGGCCCGCAGCATGGGGGCCAGGTGCCCGGGCTGGTAGCCGCCGAGCAGGGTGAGCAGCTCGCCGGTGGCGGCGGTGTCGTTCAGGTCATAGGCGGCGCGGGTGGCCAGCGGCCACGCCCAGCGCTGGAATTCGTGACTGATCCCCAGGGCGCTGGCGAGGGCGGTGGTGCGGGCGTGACGCAGTGCGTCCTGCGGATGATGGCGGGCAGCAGCGGTGAAGGCTTCCACGATGCTGATCAGCGCCTTGTCCTGGGGATCTTCGCTGGCCCGCAGGTCGGCCAGCGCTGTCAGCATGGTTTCCGCGGTGGCGGCGTCGCCGTGGAGCGCCGCCAGCAGGCCCCGGTAACAGGCGATGATTTCGATGTCTGCCAGCCCGTCGGAGTCCACGGCCTGGGTGAGCTCCTCCCCGGCCCGGTCCCAGTCGCCGAGGAGCAGCAGCGCGTGGCCGAGGTTCGTGATCGCAAATGCCAGGAAATCCCGGCTGCCGGCTCGGCGCAGATGCCCGGCGGCGGTCCGCGCGGCCTCGGCCCCGGCTGTGGGGTCGGTAACCGTCAGGGAATCCGACAGGTTCAGCAGCGCGCGGCCCACGCTGAGGTTGCTGTCGGACTGGGTGGCGAGCCGGACGCTTTCACGAAAGTAGGCGATCGCCTGGGGGCGCCTCCCCGACATGGCGTGGTGGATCCCGCGGGTGAGGAACAGGCCGTCGAGCTGGCTGGCGCCCACGCCGAGGTCCTGGCCGAGGGTGAGTGCCTCGGTTGACAGCCGGTCCGCGTCGGGCGAGCCCGAGAACACCTCCACGACCGCGAGTTGCTCGAGGGCGTGCACGGTGTCGGTGTCGGGATCGGCGCGCAGCACCTCTACCGCGGCTGTCAGTTGTTCGCGTGCGTTGACGTGACGGCCCCACTGGCGCAGAGCCTGCCCGGCGGTGGCCCGGGCGCGGGCCGCCGCCCGGGCCTGACCACGCTGCAGGTGGTAATCGCGGGCCCGGCCGGCGTGCTCCACCGCAGCCGCCCAGTCAGCGTTGGTGGCAGCCGCCCTCGCGGCGCGTTCCCACAAAGCGCCGGGATCGCGCTGCCCGTCAGCGGCTTCTTCCCCACCCGCCACGCTCAGCTCGGCGGCGGCGGCGTAGCTGGCGGCGGCGAGGGCCGGGGCGCCGGTGCGGCCGGCGCGTTCGGCGGCCCGGATCAGCGCCCTGATCGCCTGGCCGCGGATCTTCCCTACGTCGGGATCGTCGGGGACCGCGTCCAGCGCGTCGAGGTAGTGGCGGGCGATGACCTCGGCGACCTCTTCCCCGTCGCCGGGGAAGGCCGCCCGCAGGTGCGCCGCCACCTGCAGGTGGCGGGTCTTGCGGTCGCGCCGCGACAGGGTGTCGCAGGCGACCTGGCGGAGCATCTGCTGGGCGAACTGGTAGCTGCCCCGCTCCGGCGACAGCGGGTCGGCGGACACGGCGAACACCTCCCGGCGCACCAGTTCCGCCAGCGCCGCCCGCACGGCCGCCTCATCCCGGCCGGACACGGCGATCAGCGCCTCGGCCGGGAAGGTATTACCCAGCACCGCGGCGTCGGCGACCAGCCGCCGCACGCCCGGGTCGAGCGCATCGAGCCGGGCGGCCAGCAGCGCGTGCAGGCTGTCGGGGACGGCCAGCTCCCCGACGTCACCCACCAGCCGGTAGACCCCTTCGACCGGCTGGACGATGTCACGGTCGATCAGCGCCCTCACCGTCTCCACCGCGAACAGCGGGATCCCCTGCGCCTGGGCCGTGACCGCCGACCTCGCCTGGGCCGGCATGCCGGGCACCAGCGCGTCCACCAGCGCATCCATCGACGCCGGATCCAGCGGGTCAAGGCTCAGCGTGGTCCGGTTGCGGCCGGTGCCGAACCCGGGGCGGGCCTGATCAAGCTCGGGCCGGGCCAGCACCAGTACATAGATCGGAAGGTCCCGGGCCCAGTCGGTGAGATGATCCAGGAAATCCAGCAGCCCGGCATCGGCGTACTGGGCGTCCTCCACCAGCAGCACCACCGCTGCCTGCCCCGTGAGCCGCTCGAAGAAGAGCCGCCACCCGGCGAACAGCTCCTCCCGCGACAACGCGGCCCCGCCATCGCCCGCGACGGTTACGCCGAGCAGCCGGCCCAGCCGCAGGCCGATATAGGCCCGCTCCCCCGGGTCGGGCACAAACCGGTCCAGCCCGGCGGCCAGCCTTTCCACCACCGTTACCGCGGGGTCCTCCTCCGCGATCCCCAGCCGCTGGCGGACGATCTCGGCCAGCGCCCAGAACGCCACCCCCTCCCCATAGGACAGGCACCGCCCCCGGTGCCACCACACGATCTCCGCCAGCCCGTCGATGTACTTCCTGAACTCCCACCCCAGCCGCGACTTGCCCACCCCGGCCGGCCCCGATATCACCACCAGCCGCGGCACCCGCCGCTCCGCCGCCGCATGGAACAGCTCCTTGACCGTGCGCAGCTCCGCGTCCCGGCCGATCAGCGGCGCCTCCAGACCATCGACCCGCTGCACGCCGCCCACCCCGGCCAGCACCCGCACCGCCCGCCACAACGCCTGCGGCTCCGCCTTCCCCTTCAGCCGGTGCGACCCCGCATCGGCGAACCCGACCCCGCCGCCCGCCAGCCGCTGCGTCGAGGTGTCGGCCAGCACCTGCCCCGGCTCCGCCGCCGCCTGCACCCGCGCCGCCGTGTTCACCGCATCCCCGGCCACCATCCCCTCGTTGGCCGCGCCCAAAGTGACCGCCACCTCACCGGTCACCACCCCCGCTCGCGCCGCCAGCCCCGGCACACCAGCCTCCGCCCCCAGCTGAGCCACCGCCGCCACCAGGTCCAGCGCCGCCCGCACCGCCCGCTCCGCGTCCCCCTCCGCCGCGACCGGGGTCCCCCACACCGCCATCACCGCGTCCCCGATGAACTTCTCCACCACCCCCCCATAGCGGCCGATCACCGTCCGCGCCCGCTCGAAGTACGCCGACAGCAGCTCCCGCACAGATTCCGGGTCCCGCGACTCCGACAGCGGCGTGAACCCCACCACGTCGCAGAACAGCACCGAGCACACCCGCCGCTCCGCCACCGGGCCGCCAGCTTCCGCGACCGGCGCCGCCGAAGCTGTTACCGGTGACGCCGATGCCATATCAGATAGTGGGTGCCCGCAGGCCCGGCAGAAACGGTCGCCCGGCAGGGCCGGCTCACCACACGACGGGCACCCCCCCAAAGGGGCACCGCAACCAGCGCAGAACCGGTCACTCGCCCCCCGGGACGCACCGCACTGCGGGCACGTCTCCACCAGGCAACTTTAAACCGAACTTCCCTTCAAAACGCTCCCATACCCGATGAAATCAACAGCTTCCCAGGGGCGTTCCGCTGTCAACCCTCGGGTGTCAACCACCCGGGCGGACCGGCCGGCGATCGGCACACGATGGCACGGCGAGGGGCGGACGAAAGGCAGTCCGCCCCCTGTCGCGAACGGTCGGAACAGTGGCCCTCGACGTCGCCGCCGGTGTCTTAACGCTTGAGGTGGCCCTGGACGTCGTCGTCGGTGTCGGCGTCGTCGGCCCTGGGGATCTTGTGGCCCTGGACGTCGTCGTCGGTGTCGGCGTCGTCGGCCCTGGGGATCTTGTGGCCCTGGACGTCGTCGTCGGTGTCGGCGTCGTCGGCCCTGGGGATCTTGTGGCCCTGGACGTCGTCGGCGATGGTCTCTTCGCGGCGGAAGTGGCCCTGGACGTCGTCGTCGGTGGGCTCATGCTGTTCGGTCATGGCGTGCCTTCCCTCCCGATTCCCGGTCTCCCCGGAAATGATCAACTGCCCTCAGCATGCCCGTCCGCGACCTGCTTGTCAGTCGCCCGGCTGACATGGCTGCTGTCAGCTTGCCGACACCCTAAGGACCGGCGAACCTGCGGAGCGCCGCTTCCTGCTGCACGGTCATGGCCCGGTCCTGCGCCTCGATCCATCCCCGTCGTTCGAAGCCGCGCAGTGCGGCGTTGACGCTTTGCCGGGTCCCTCCGGCCTGATGCGCGAGTTGTTCTTGGCTCAGCTTGAGCCGGATGATGCCATCGTCGCCTCTGGGCTGGTTGAGCAGGACCTTCGCAACGCGGCGGGGCAGGTCCAGGAAGACGAGATCGGACGTCGCTTCGGTGAGCCGCCGCAGGGTGGCCGCGATGGAACTCATCAGGGCCTGCGCCACGGACGGCACGCGTATGCATATGTCCTGGATCGTTTCGCAGGGGATGAGGAGCAGACGGCATTCGTCCAGGGTTTCAGCGTCGGCGGATCTGGATCCGCCGTCGGCGACGCTGAGCTCGCCGAGCACCCCGCCCGGCTGGATGATCGTCAGTGTCAGCTCGCCGCCATCGGCGGAGTGAATCACGACCTTGACCCGGCCGGAGATGACCACGATCAGCGAATCGCTGGGATCATCTCTGGTGAACACGACCTGGCCGCGGCGGAAGGCCCGCAGCCGGGATGCCGCGGCCACGACCTCGAGGTCCTCGGCCGGCACCGAACGGAGCAGATCGGTCTGGCGCAAGATCCCCATAACGTCAGTCGTCATCACTGCCTCCTCGGGCCACGGCATTGCTGGCCACGGCCCGCAGCACCGTCTTGACTTCATACGGAGTGAGGTGCGGGTGCTTACTCAGCAGCCGGGCCGCGAGTCCCGTCACATGGGGCGCCGCGAAGGAGTTGCCGGTCGCGACGATCGTGGAACCCGTCAGCCACGGCACCTGGATGTCCACGCCAGGGGCACCGAAGTTGACCGGCGGCGCAGGGTTGGCGTCGAGGCAGAAGGGATCCCGCCCGTCGTGCGCGGCGACGGAGATGACCGAGGAGAACTGAGCGGGATAGGTCGGTGCGGGCACGTTGTTGGCGGCGCAGACCAAGACGACGCCAGCGAAGGCTGCTTCGTCGGCGATCTCGTGGAAAAGCCCGAAGTAGTCCTCGCGGCCAGTGCTCAACGACAGGTTGACGACCCGCGCACCTTGGGCGATTGCCCAGCGCAGGCCAGCGGCGAAGACTACGCCTTTGCCCGTCAGCCGGCTGCCGAGCACGCGCACCGACCACACAGCCGCGTCGGGGGCGGCGTGCCGGATGAGCCCGGCACACGCAGTTCCGTGACCGAACAAATCGTCATGCGGGCCCTCCGTGCTCACGACCTCTTCCGCCTCCGGGTCCCACCGCAGCGAGACGGCCCGGCCTATCGTCCCGACGGCCGGGTGGGCGGCGTTGACGCCGCTATCGACCACAGCCACGGTAATCCCCGCACCGGAGGCCCCGCCCCACGCCCAGTCCTTGTCGATAGGCCGATCGATCCGCGGCACCGGGTGCAACGCCTCTGGGGCGAAGGCGTCGCTCCACGCCGGTCTTAGCGAGGCCGTGACAATCGCCTTTCGACATATTCCCCGATGTCCCGCAGCACCGCGGCAGCCAGCTGGCGCTCTGCCGCGCCGCGGCGCGCCAGGGCCGCGAAGGTGGCGGCCAGCGTCGCAAGGTCAGGATCAGCGGGCGGCAACCGACCGGCGGCCTGGCGAAGCGCGAGGACAAGGTCGTCGCCGGTCGCCGCTTCGGCGAGGGCGTCCAGCAGTACCCGGCCAAGGACGTTGAATCTGTTGACACTCGCGAGAGCCAGGGCGGCCTGATCGGCGAACAGTGACAGCAACGCCATGTCCTGCTCGGCACCTGGCCGCCGCGGGTCACGGTCCAGCAGGCTGATGACCCCCAGCATCCGCTGTGGTGTCTCGACGGGCACCGCGAGGATCGCCTGCGGGACGTAACCGGTCTGCTCGGCCTGCTCCCGGGCGAAACGCGGATCGTTGGCCAGGTCACTGATGGCAATCGGCTGACCGGACTGCACCACCCAGCCGGCGATGCCCTGAGACGATGAGATCCGCATGCCCGTCACGTCGTCCGCGCCCTCGCCCGCGGCGATCGTGTAGATCAGCTCGGAGTCGTCCTCGCTGAGCAGGGCCAGCGAGCATGCCGCCGCACCGAACAGCCGCCGCGCCGTCTCGGTGAGGGAGCGCAGCAACTCGTCGGTGCCGGCCGGCCGCACAGCCGGTCCGAGCGAGGTGGCCAGCTCGCCGATCTCCCCCAGCAGCTCTTCCGGGCTCATCACGGCTGCGCAGGGAGGTCATCGAGGAGTCCGCCGAGGAGCACGGATGACTCGCCACCCGTGCGAGCCCGCCGTTTCACACCCGCCTCCGCGCCCGTCGGCTTGTGGTTTTCCTCCGAATGCCTGCACCTGTCTAGCAGACCTCCCCGGAGTAGGCCAGTCAGGAGATCAGCTAGGGCTGCCAGAACGGCCGCACCTCGACCGAACCCCGGCCGAGCCGGGCGACCGGGTGCCGGGACGCCACCTCGATCGCCTCGTCCAGGTCGGCGCACTCGATCACGTCGAAGCCGGCGATCTGCTCCTTGGTCTCGGCGAACGGGCCGTCGCTGACCAGCATCTCGCCGCCGCGCAGCCGCACCGTGGTGGCGTCGCTGACCGGCCGGAGCCGGTCGCCTTGCAGCCGGATGCCGCGGCTGTCCATCTCGGCGACCCAGGACTCGGTCGCGCTCCCCATCGCCGCGCCCTCCTCGGGGCTGAGCCGCACGGCCTCGTCCGCGCATATCAGCAGCAGGTACCTCATGAGCTCCTCCTTCATGGTGGACATCGTTCCTGGTATGACGTGTCTCAGGCCGCCGGCTGGTCGCGCAGTGGCCCCGGGCCCGGCCGGGTCCCTGGGCCGCACCCGGCACGCTGGCCGCGCATGAGCAGCGACGGGCGCCGGGACTGCTGGGCCCGCCGGGAGTGGCGGACCTCTCGCGCACGCCGTGCCGCAGCCGCGTCCGCCTGCAGGTCCGTGCTCCGCTCGCCGGCAAGCGCCTGGATGCTCACTGGGTGCATGTCTTCCTCCTCGGTCGCGGGGCCGTGGTGGCCTCGTCCTGCGGCCGCTTGGGCCCGGTCACCCCCACGACGAACGGGAACGCCCGCGATGGACAGTCATCTCGCGCCAGATCGGCCGGCATCTGCGGCGCGGAGCCCGCCGAGTGGTATCAGGGCCAGGCCGCCAGGTGCGGGATCCTACGCGTGCCCGGTCTCCGCCAGCCTCCGCTCAAGGTAGCGGCGCTCGGTGTCGGTAGCCGCCAGTTGGAGGGCCTGCCGGTAGCTGGCGGCTGCCTCGGCCCGGCGGCCGAGGCGGCGAAGCAGGTCAGCGCGGGTGGCAGGCAGGAGGTGATAGCCGGCCAGCGCGCCCAAGGCCGCCAGCTTGTCCACCAGCTCCAGCCCGGCGGCCGGGCCGTCGGCCATCGCGATCGCGACCGCCCGGTTCAGCTCCACCACCGGTGAGGGCGCCAGCCGCGCCAGCTGCCCGTAGAGCCGGGCGATCTGTGCCCAGTCCGTGGCGGCGGCATCCGGGGCGGTGGCATGGCAGCCAGCGATCGCCGCCTGCAGCTGGTATGCGCCGGGCTCGCCGCGCCGCAGCGCCGCTTCCAGCAGCCCGGACGCCTCGCCGATCTCACTCCTGTCCCAGCGGGTGCGATCTTGGTCTTCGAGGGTCACCAGGTCGCCCTTTTCGTCGGTGCGGCTGGCCCGGCGGGCGTCGTGGAACAGCATCAGCGCCAGCAGTCCGCGGGCTTCCGGCTCGTCCGGCATCAGCTGGGTCAGCACGCGGGCCAGGCGGATCGCCTCGGAGCACAGCCCCTGGCGGACGATGTCGGCGCCAGCTGTCGCCGCATACCCCTCGTTGTACAGCAGGTACAGCACCGCCATCATGCCCGCCGTGCGCTCGGGCAGCAGCCGCGCCGGTGGCACACGGTAAGGGATGCCCGCGTTGCGAATCTTGTGTTTGGCCCTGACCAGCCGCTTGGCCATCGTCGGCTCGGGGACTAGGAACGCGCGGGCGATTTCGGCGGTGGTCAACCCTGCCAGGGTGCGCAGGGTGAGGGGGACCCGTGCCTCCAGCGGCAGCGCCGGGTGGCAGCAGGTGAACATCAGCCGGAGCCGGTCGTCTGGGATGCCGCTGTCGTCCCCGTCCCCGCTGGCCGGATCCCCGGGGGGCGACAGCACCGCTGCCTGCTGGAGCTTGGCGGCCTCGGCTGCGCCGCGGCGCAGCCGGTCGGTGGCGCGGTTGCGCGCGACAGTGGTCAGCCAGGCGCCGGGTCTGCGCGGCACGCCGTCGCGTGGCCAGCTCTTCAGCGCCTGCGCGAACGCGTCCTGCGCGCACTCCTCGGCCAGGTCCCAGTCGCCGGTCATCCCTATCAGTACGGCGACAACCCGGCCCCACTCCTGGCGGAATGCCTCGGTGACCGCCGCGTGCGCGTCAGGGGTCATGGCTGCGGACGCTCAACTCCTCCCCGCCAGCCGCAATGCTGGGAAGCGTAGCGCGGCCTCCCGCGGGGGCCATCCCGGTAACAGCAGGGGCGGTGCCGCGACGCTCGGCTCAGCGGTCGCGTCCCCGCGGGGTTGGGACTGTCGGCAGGCCGTCGTAGCATGCGGAGTTGTGACTGTCCGTCCCGACACCCTCGCCCCCGGGGACCTGGAAGGCCACCGCCGGGAGCTCACCGCCTACTGCTACCGGATGCTCGGGTCAGGCTTCGACGCCGAAGATGCGGTGCAGGAAACGATGGTGCGGGCCTGGCGGGCCGCCAAAGGCTTCGAGGGGCGCTCGAGCGTGCGGTCATGGCTGTACCGCATCGCCACCAACGTGTGCTTCGACATGCTCCGTGGCCGCCAGCACCGGGCCAGGCCGATGGAACTCGGTCCCTCGCGCCCGCCGGTGGAGTCATCCCTGGAGGCGCTGCTTCCCGAGGGAAGCTGGGTATCCCCGATCGCCGACGAGCGGGTGCTGCCGGTCGAGGCCGACCCGGCGGACGTGGTGCTCGCCCGGGACAGCATCCGGCTGGCCTTCGTCGCCGCCCTGCAGCACCTGCCGGCCCGCCAGCGGGCGACACTGATCCTGTGCGAAGTGCTCCGATGGCAGGCGGCCGAGGTCGCGGAACTGCTGGGCACCAGCGTGGCCGCGGTCAACAGCGCCCTGCAGCGGGCCCGGGCCACCCTGGCATCGCTCGAGGCCGGCCCGTCCCCGGCGGCGGTCGGCGCGGAGCAGCGCGCCCTGCTGGCCCGCTACGTGGATGCCTTCGAACGCTACGACGTCGACAGCCTGGTCAAGCTGCTGCACGAGGACGCAGTCCAGTCGATGCCCCCCTACGCGATGTGGCTGCGCGGGGCAGGCGACATCGGAAGGTTCATGCTCGGCCCCGGAGCCGGCTGCCGTGGCTCCCGGCTCATCCCGAGGGCGGCCAACGGCTGCCCGGCATTCGGGCACTACAAACCGGACCCGCACGGCGGGCATGCGCCGTGGGCACTGGTGGTGCTGGAGATCTCCGGCAACCGCATCGCCGGCATTCACTCATTCCTGGACACCGGGCGCCTGTTCCCCGCCTTCGGCCTGCCCGCCCACCTCCCGGCGAAGGCCGGCCAGGTCGAGTAGTTCCCCCAGCTCGGCACACACGTCCTCCAGCCACATCTGACCCCCGGCACGGCGCGCACTCAGCTGGATCCGGGCCAGTTCCCCGACGACCGCCACGCCGGGCGGCCCCTCGCCGGTGAGCAGCACCACCCGGCGGGTGCCGTCCGGGCCGACCACCACCATCCGGGCCCAGTGGGCCACACCTGCCACCCCTGTTAAGACGCGGCGGTGGGCCACAACTCACCGCCGCGGCCCCAGAAAGCGAACTCGCCGGGGCCGCCTCCCCGCCGCCGGCGCCGTCCCCGAACGGGCGGCTGCCCCATGGCCTGTGCGCCACAATACGGACTAGCCCCGGGAAGAGTGGGATACCAGAGCCGGATCGCTGTGCCGGAGGACCAGCATGAGCTTGGCCCCGCATGTCTCGCGCGCCGCGCGGGCGGCCGCGGCAGCGATCCCGCTGACCCTGCTCGGCGCAGCCTGCACGACCGCAACTCCGGCCGCCCGTCCCGCGCTCACCGGTGCGCACCCGTGCCCGGGCCAGCGCAACTTCATCTGCTCGTATCTGACCGTGCCGCTGGACAGGTCCGGGAAGGTGCCGGGCACGCTGCGGCTCCAGGTCGCCGCGGCCACGAACACGCGCGCGCCGCGTGGCACGCTGCTGTTCCTCACCGGGGGTCCCGGCCAGCCCGGGGTGCCGTACCTGCGCCCGGTGGCCCGGGAGTTGCCGGCTGCCACCCGCGCCTACCGGCTCGTCATGGTCGATCAGCGCGGCACCGGCGGCGGGGCTCTTGACTGCCCTGATCTGCAGCGGCGGATGGGCGAATCCGACACGCTCCCGCCTCCCGCCCGCGCCGTCCGGTCCTGCGCACAGACCTTGGAGGCAAGACGCAACTTCTTCACCACCGCCGACACGGTCGCCGACCTTGACTCCCTGCGGGAGGCGCTGCACGTGCGGTCCTGGACGATGGACGGGGTGTCCTATGGCACCTTCACCGCCGAGCAGTACGCGCTGGCTCACCCGGGGCGGGTCAGGCGGCTGGTGCTCGACTCCGTGGTCCCGCAGCAAGACGCCGACCCGCTGTACCTGGCGAGCATGCACCGGGCCGCTTTCGTCTTGCGGCAGGCCTGCCTGAAGCAGCACTGCCGGTACGACCCAGCCGCCGAGCTCGCCCGGGTGATCGCCCGGTACGGGTACCCGGTACAGATCTTCGACATCCTGGTCACCCTGAGCGTCATCGACCCGCAGCTGTCCTCGCCGCGTATCGGCTTCCTCGCCAGGCTGCACCAGGCGGCGGAGGGAAACCCAGGCCCGCTGAGAGGCCTGATCACCGCGTTCCACAGCGGGCCGCCCGTCAGCCCGCAGCTCTACAGCACCGGGCTGCATGCCGCCACGCTGTGCGCCGACATCCCGGACATGCCATGGGGAAGCGCGGCGGCGCCGCTGGCAGTCCGCAAGGCCGCGCTGGCCCGTGCCATCCAGCGGATCCCGGACGCCGCCAGCTGGCCGTTCCCGCCCACCACAACGGGCGGGCAGGGCATCGTGCGGGAATGCCAGTACTGGCCCCCGGCCAGGCCCGACCCCGCCGTCCCGCCCGGCCGCGCGCTCACCATGCCGGTGCTGCTGCTCGCCGGCGAACTGGACCTGTCCACCCCGCTGCCGTGGGCCAGGGAGGAAGCCGCGCAGATTCCCCACGCCCGGCTCATCGTGATCAACGGCGCCGGGCACAGCACCCAGCTGCACTCCGCTCGGGCCGCGGCGGCGGCCGAGGCCTTCTTGCTCGCCCCCGGCGGCCGGGCCACATCCGCGCAACCTGGGTGAGGCTCGCTGGCACGGCGGAGCTGGAGCGCGTGGGCCAGCAGGCCCCGCCGCCGTACCCTTGACGGGTGAGCGTCTGTCCCTCGTGCGGCCACCGGAACCAGCCGGGAGCGAAGTTCTGCTCCGAGTGCGGTACCGCGCTGGTGCCGGCTCAGCCGCCCGCCCAAGAAGAGCGCAAGGTCGTGACCGCGCTGTTCGCGGACCTGGTCGGCTTCACCTCCCGGGCCGAGCAGATGGATCCGGAGGACGTCCGCGCGCTGCTTTCGCCCTATTACGCCCGGCTGCGGACCGAGCTGGAGCGTTTCGGCGGGACGGTGGAGAAGTTCATCGGTGATGCGGTGATGGCGCTGTTCGGGGCGCCGGTCGCGCACGAGGACGACCCGGAGCGGGGCGTCCGCGCGGCGCTGGCGATCCGCGACTGGGTGCGTGAGGAGAAGCGGATCCAGGTCCGGCTCGCGGTGAACACCGGGGAGGCCCTCATCATGCTGGGTGCCCGGCCGGCCGAGGGTGAGGGGATGGCCGCGGGCGATGTGCTGAACACGGCGGCGCGGCTGCAGGCCGCCGCGCCGGTGAACGGGATTCTGGTCGGTGAACGTACCTTCCGGGCGACGCGCCGGGCGATCGAGTACCGCACCGCCACGCCGGTGGACGCGAAGGGCAAGAACGAGCCGGTTGCGGCCTGGGAGGCGCTGCAGGTGCGCGCTCCGTTCGGTGTTGACGTCCCGCACGAGGCGACGACACCCCTGGTGGGCCGGGAACGAGAGCTCGACGTCTTGCGCGACACCCTCGCCCGGGTGCGCGCCGAGCGCACACCGCAACTGGTCACGCTCATCGGTGTGCCCGGGATTGGCAAGTCCCGGCTGCTGTATGAGCTTTCGAGGATCGCCGACGCGGAGGCCGAACTGATCTCGTGGCGGCAGGGCCGCTCACTTCCCTATGGCGACGGGGTCAGCCTGTGGGCGCTCGCGGAGATGGTCAAGGCGGAGGCAGGCATCCTGGAGAGCGACACCTCGGGCGAGGCCGAGGCCAAGCTGGCCGAGATGACGGCGGACGTCGTGCCGGGCACGTCGGACGCGGACTGGGTGCGGCGGCACCTGGGCGTGCTGGTCGGCTGTGGGACCGGCGATGTACCGGTCGGCGGCGACCGCAGTAACGAGGTGTTCGCCGCCTGGCGGCATTTCTTCGAAGCCCTGGCCGAGCGGCGGCCCCTGGTGCTGGTGTTCGAAGACCTGCACTGGGCGGACGACGGGCT
>CAVUIU010000006.1:0-231959 GCA_963741615.1 uncultured Actinomycetes bacterium | reverse complement strand
GGGTAGCCCCGGCGCATT
The DNA here is from genome assembly GCA_963741615.1 of uncultured Actinomycetes bacterium. GTDB lineage: Bacteria > Actinomycetota > Actinomycetes > Streptosporangiales > Streptosporangiaceae > UBA9676. The sequence goes on along the minus strand of CAVUIU010000006.1, from coordinate 231,941 downwards.
GCTGCGCCGGGGCCCCCTCAGAACCACGGCGAGCGGCTTTCACCGCACCGGGCTCAAGCAGGCCCTTCCGGCTAGATCGGCTCGATCGTCATCCATCCCATGGGGACGGCCCTTGGTCCGTTCACCGCCGAAGCGGCGTCTAACTTGCCCTCGGGTCCTGACGCTCACCGACGTCGTCCTTGGGGTCCACCTGGCCACGTCAGCACCCTTTCGGGTCCGGGCAGGCGCCCGTATCCGGCCGGTTATCCGGGACGGTCGGCGGAGGAACCAGCCATGATGTCCCGGTTTCCCGTTGCTTTTCGGCCACCGGCATTCGCTTCCTGGCCATCCTTTGCCCGCCGGGGAGCTGGGCCTTCCTTGCGGTCGGCTTACCGGTCCTGCTGCCAGGGCCGGACCCCGACGGGGTTGCCACGTTCCGCGCGCATGAGCTGCGGCCGGGGTGGGTGCCCTCTCTACCCCGGGGACTGCGGTGCCCGCACGGCCGGCAGGTCATCCCCGGCCGCCGCACGCCGCCTTGCAGCGGCCCGTCCCTGTACCCCCGTCCAGCAACCCACCACCGGAGGCTTCTTATCACGAGGCATCATCAAGGGTTCACGGTCGTTCACCCGTCCGGCCTTCCCCTCGCCGGTAACCCCCGGGTGGAACGGGAGCCCTCGGGCTTCCCCCGGGCTTCACACCCCGCCGTTACCAGCGGCGCATGCCGGGGTGGGGACAGGCATCGTGGGCACTTGCCTGAGCTACGTCACCATGAAGTTGGTCCTCCAATCCACGTAGCCACTCACGGCGTGCGACCTCGTGTCGCACTGACCTCATAAGAGCTTTCGCTCACCCGAGTGGACCTTCCCTGTCTTGTCCGCAACCCAGCAAACTGTCACTTCACATCCTCTTGCAGAACCCTAGAAATGAGATCAGGAAAATGTCACATGACCCCCTTGACAAACATAAGAGCATCGTTCGGCTCAGGGGATGGGTCGAGCTACCGCGCGAACTTCTCACCGACAGTGACCACTACCGAAGCATGGCGCGCTCTACCCGTTTGATCGCGGAGTCAACGATGAACGCGCTGCGGCGATTGCTGGCATGCTTTTCTGTCAAGATCAACTGGGAGGAATTTGGGAGATCATCCTCGCGATGACCTTTCCTCAATCGCTGTCAACCGTGCTGAAGAGGAGCCCCCGACCTGGGCCTTTACCAATCGCCGCTGGCGGTCCAGGGGCATTTGCCCAGTCACACCGAGGAGGTCACTGGTTCGATCCCAGTATCGCCCACCAGGCATACGCCAGGTCCGAAGCGCCAGGACAGGCCTCATCCTCCATCCAGGGATGGGGCCTTCAGACTGCTTGGGAGGATTTGGCCGCCTGCCGCCGTCGAGCGCGATAGGTGTACCCCAGCGGGTGCCGTGATCAGCCCAAGCGCTGTCTGCGCGCTTGATGCGCGCCGCCGGGAACGGCATTGTGGCCAGAGATGACATGCCAGCCGAGCTCATAGGTGCCGCCCATGCCAGATGCTCCAGTCCTGCTGGTCGTCGATGACGATCCGCGGGCGCGAGGTGTCGTCGAGGGAGAGCTCCGCAAGCGGTACGGAGCCGATTACCAGGTCATCTGCGTTGGATCCGCCGATGATCCGCCCGGCCTGCTCGCCAGGCTCCGCGACGACCGGCGCCTGGTCAGCGTCGTGCTGGCCGGCCAGTCGATGCCGCGGCTGACCGGGACGCAGTTGCTGGCGCGGGTCCGCGAGTTCCACAGCACGGCCAAGCGCCTCCTCCTGACCGAGGGGGGATTCGGACCACCGCAGGAGCCGATCCTGCAAGCCATGGCGCTCGGCCACATCGACGCCTACGCCGCCAGGCCCGCGACGGTACCGGACGAGGAGTTCCACCTGGCGGTCACCGAACTGCTTGAGCAGTGGGCCAGGTCACACGTTCCCCGGCCCGAAGTCATGCGGGTGGTGGGCGACGAGTGGTCCGCCCGCTCGCACGAGATCCGGGATCTGCTGAGCCGCAACGTCGTCCCGTTCGGCTTCTACCCGGCGGACGCCGAAGCGGGAAAGGCGCTGCTGGAACGGGCCGGCGCCGCCACCGCGGCGCTGCCGGCGATCATCATGTTCGACGGGCGGGTGCTACCGAACCCATCGAACACTCAAATCGCCGAGGCCATCGGGATGCAGACCAGGCCGGGCGGCGACCTGTACGACGTGGCGGTGATCGGTGCCGGGCCGGCCTGGCAGCCGCGGTCTACGGGGCGTCCGAAGGCCTGTCCACGCTGGTACTGGAGCCAGAGGCGATCGGCGGCCAGGCCGGCACGAGCTCGCACATCCGCAACTACCTTGGCTTCCCGACCGGGGTGAGCGGTGAGGATCTCGCGGTCCGGGCTTACACGCAGGCCTGGAACTTCGGGGCCGACTACGTGTACGGGAACCTGGCGACCGGCCTGCGGGCCGAGGGGCCGGAGCGGGTGGTGACGGTCGCCGGCGGGGACGAGGTTCGCAGCCGGGCGGTCATCGTCGCCACCGGCGTGTCCTACCGTCGGCTCGGCATCCCCTCACTCGACGCGCTCACCGGCGCCGGCGTGTTCTACGGCGCCGCCACCTCCGAGGCCACGGCGATGACGGGTAAGGAGGTGTTCGTGGTCGGCGGCGCGAACTCCGCGGGCCAGGCCGCCGTCCACCTCGCCACGTACGCCGCCAAGGTGACGGTGCTGGTCCGGGGCCAGTCGCTGGCGGAGAGCATGTCCGAGTACCTGGTCAAGGAGATCACCAGCACACCGAACATCGCCGTACGGCGTGGCGCCGTGGTGACGGGCGGCACCGGGACGTGTTTCCTGGAGGGCCTGACTATCCGGGACAAGGTGTCCGGGGTGACCGAGACCGTTCCGGCCGCGGCCCTGTTCGTGCTGATCGGAGCCGAGCCCCGTACCCAGTGGCTGCCAGCCGACATCAAGCGCGACCGGTGGGGGTTCGTGGTCACCGGCACCGACCTCATGACGGGCGGGCAGCCTCCGGAGAGCTGGCCGCTCCAGCGTCCCCCCATGTTTCTCGAGTCCAGCCTGCCGGGGGTCTTCGCGGCCGGCGACGTCCGCTGCGGGTCGGTCAAACGGGTAGCGTCGGCGGTCGGCGAGGGCTCAGTCGCGATCCGCCTGATCCACGACTACCTGCGTGGCAACCGCAGCTGACCCGATGTGGTCGCTGCCGTGCCGTTGACCCTGATCGTCCGGTCCGGGGCAATCACGTCACGGCTGGCTTGCGGACCGGGTGTCGGACATCGGCGTGTCGACCGTGATCTCGCCGGTGTAGGCGCGGAAGTGCAGCGCCGACTCGTGACCCTGTCCGTGGTGCAGGGTGAGGTGCGCGATCGGGCCGTCGGTGGCCAGGTCGTTCCGGTCGTCGGCGTGCCAGTTGCGGTCCGCGAGCGGGAAGTTGGATCCGGCGATCTCGATCCGGATCCGGTGGCCAGCCGGGAAGTAGTTCGCGGTGGTGATGCCGCCGATCCGGACCCGGTGGATCTCGCCGGGCACGAGCTTGGCCGGCTGCTCGAAGCCGTCGCGGTAGCGGAGCCGCAAACAGCTGTCGGCGAGGTTGTAGGCGGTCCCGTCCGGATAGACGTCCACGAGCTTGACGAAGACATCCGCGTCCTCCACGTCGGCTGACACGTAGAGTTCCGCGCTGACGTCGCCGACGATGGCTACCGGCTCTGTCAGCACGGGCGTGCTGTACACGAGCACATCGGCCCGGCACTCGATCACCCGCTGATCCACGCAGATCGGGTCATGGGTGGCGAGGTCGCCGCCGAGCGACTGCACGGGGTTGTGCGGGTCAGCGATGAACTCGTCCGTCCCGGCGCCGCGGGCGGCCGGCACCAGGGCACCGTCGCCCCACAGCGTGTTGGCGGACCTGTCACCGGCCAGGAAGAGTGTCCGCGTCTCGGTCTCGGGCAGCGGCCAGGACTCGCCGGTCAGCCAGGTGCCCGCGCCCATGAGGAAGACCTGCACCTTCGGCATCGGCTGCCAGGCGTCCGCCTCATCGCAGAGGAACCGGTCGAACCACGAGATGATGATCTCGTCGTAGGGGAACCGGGTGTCGCCCATGGGCCGCTGGCCCAGCCGGGCCTCCGGGCCGGTCGCCAGCATCCGGCAGTGCTCCGTCGGCGCCATGATCAGGTACTGGTCGGGATGATGCTGCTGGAACTCGAAGAGCTTGACGGTCTCGCGTGCGCCGATGTCCATCCACCCGTTGATGTTGATGGACGGGGTCGCGCCGGTGTGGCTGGCGTTGATCAGGTCAACGACTTTCCAGGCCGGGCAGGCCGGCCCGTCGGCCATGAAGGTCTCGTAGCCCGTCAGCGGCGAGCCCATCCGCCGCAAGATGTCGCCGCTGGGTGCTTGCAGCGTCGCCTTGTCAAGGGCTGCGTTGTACTCCGGGCTGCGGAAGTCCGGCACGGTCACCGAGTACTGCCGGAAGATCCGGGCCAGCTCTTCGCCCTCGGCGTCGGCGGGCAGTTTCGGCCGCTGCCGGACCCCGAACGGGCCGAACCAGAGTGCCCATGACTTGATCATGGGAACGCCGCCGCGGAAAAAGCAGCCGTTCGATCCCTCCGCACCCGGGACGTCGCCGACGCCCGCGCCTGAGCTCATCGGCACGCAAGCGCGCAGCGCCGGATGGCCGATGGCGCCGAGTTTCAGCTGGTTCTCGGCGGTGGAGGAACAGCCGTGCAGGCCCACCTTGCCGTTGGACCATTCCTGCGCGCTGATCCAGTCGAGGGTGTCCTGCGCGTCCGCGGTGGTGGTGGTCAGGAAGCCGAAGTCGCCTTCTGACCATTCGCTCCCGCGCTCGTTCTGCATGATCAGCACGTAGTTCTTCTTGAACTGCGCGGTGTGCATGGGCTTGACCTGATCGGGGATGGCGGCCGCGTACGGTGACCGGACCAGAAGGGTGGGATAGCGGCCCTCGGCGCGCGGCCGGAAGACGACGGTCGCCAGCCGGATTCCGTCGCGCATCGGCAGCATGATGTAGTCGACGCGGTAGCGGATGGTGTCCGCTCCGAGGGCGCGGACAGCCGATTCGAGCGCTGTGGGCGGCTGGAATTCCTCGGGCCTGTCGTCGGCTGCTGTCATGCTCGGTCGACCTCCAGCGGTGGTTATGCGATCAATGCGTCGGGTTCGCGGCCAACTATCGGCACGCTACCCCAGCCCCGCGCCGGGGCCCGTCGCGATGATCAGCCGGAGTCCGCAGTCGAATTCTCCGAGTTGGCGGAGGTTGCCGTAGCGGGCGTCCCAGGCCCCGGATCGCAGGTCTGCCCGAAGCCGCCGGAGGCCGCGGCCGAGCTCCGCCTGGTCGAGGAGCCCGAAGGCGGATATCCCCGCGCGTATGCGGGGGTCGAGGTAGGCCTCGGGCCGAGCCCAGAACGCCTCGCCAAAGCCGTCCAGGCAATCGCGCGGGACGGGGAACGGCTCGATCCGGACGTTGCTGCCGAGCAGGGCGGCTATGTGCCCGGGCTGGATCTCGGGGCGCCGCAGGGCGATGGCCGGGAAGTAGTCGCGGATGAGCCACAGCTCGTTGAGCCGGTCGGAGGCGGTCACGATCACAGCCCCGCGGGCGACGCGCCGCAGCTCGGCGATTCCCCTGCCGGGGTCGGCCCAGTGGTGGATGGTCCACAGCGCCATCGCGGCATCGAACCGGTGAGCGCCGAACGGCAGCGCCTCGGCGGCGGCCCGGACCGCGGGTGCGGCGCCGGCCCGACGCTGGGCGACCATCACGGCTGAGGGCTCCACGGCGACCACTGCCCGGCCCCGGGGTTCATATGACCCGGTGCCAGCCCCCACGTTGACCACCGAGCGGGCATCGCCCAGTGCGGCGTGGATGCGCGCCGCGAGCCGCGGGTCTTCCTGGCGGGTCTGGTGATATCCCACCCCGAGCCGGTCATAGCGGCCCGGGACCCGTTCGCTCACGGCCATGCTGCTCCTCCGCGGACATTGGCCGGCCCTACCGGCGCCACGGCCGGCTCGGTGCTCTTCACCACGGCGCGGCTGCTTTGAAATCCCTATTTCCGCCTTACAGTACCGAACGAGACACCTCGCGAAGGCCGCTGCCGCGTCCCCCCGGTGGTCCTCTGCGGAGAGGAATCTGCTCGCGTTCTGCCGCTGGTCATGCTGGCCCCCGCATCGACGAAGAGGAACCCCATGGTCTTCCCCACCGGAATCAGACGAGCGGTACTGGCCGTGGCCGGCGTGCCGCTGGTGGCCACCTTGAGCACCGTGATGCTCGCGAGTCCCTCCTCAGCGGCGGCACAGTCGGTGACGGCCGCGCAGGCGCGCCAGGCACCGTCCGGGCACGTCTACCGCACGCTGGTCACGGGCCTGCGGGTACGCCGGGCGCCGAGCACCTCGGCCGGCACCCGCGCCGTGCTCGGTGCGGTCGGCAGCGCGGTCACGGTGGACTGCTATGCCCTCGGCGGTTCCGTTTTCGGGGACAGTGTCTGGTACCACCTGGTGGCGCCGCACACCGGCTACGTCGCGGGCTTCTACCTCAACACCGGGCGCGACCCCGCCGCGGGCATCCCCGCCTGCGCTGTCCGGCACACCTATCAGACACTGGCCAAGGGCCTGCGGGTGCGCAAGACCCCCAGCACGTCGGCGCAGGCCGTCGCCGTGCTCGGTGCGGCCGGCAGCGCGGTCACGGTGGACTGCTATGCCCTCGGCGGTTCCGTTTTCGGGGACAGTGTCTGGTACCACCTGGTGGCGCCGCACACCGGCTACGTCGCGGGCTTCTACCTCAACACCGGGGCCGATCCGGCCGCGGGCATCCCTCGCTGCTGACCGCCATCGGCGCGATGGTGGTGGTGGTCCGGTGCCCGGCGCTGGTGAAGAAGATGCGGCGCGCGGGTCCGGCGTCAGCCCGATGACCCGAACTCGATGGGGACCCTGATGGTCTGCGCGGCGGCCCACGCGGCCCCGTCCGGCGCGAGCCGCCACACCGTCAGCCGGGAGCGATGAACGGCAAGGGCGTTCCACCCGCCCCGGGGGGCAGGGGCGAGCGTCGCGGTGCCCGACGGCAGCGCGGGCAGCGGCCGCCATGACGCCGCCGTGCCGGTGACGGTCTCCGCGTGGTCCCCGTTAACCACGATCGCGGCCGTGCCGCCGGGCCCGAATGACGCGGACAGGAGCTTCGCACCGTGCAGCGGCAACGGCTGGGACAGGGCCCAGCGCGCGCCACTGTCGGTGGGCCAGGCGGCGAGCAGGCGTGCCGCTGACCCGGTGCCCGCCATCAGCAGCGCCGCCGTGCCACCGGCCCCCGTACCGCCGGCCACCGTGGTGAGCCGGAGCACCGTGACGCTGCGATGCGCGTACGAGCCCGGCAGCACCGGCCCGGCAGGGTGCCACGCGCCGCCGGCGAACGCGAAGACGCCGGCGGTCCCGGTGCGGGCGCAGGTCGCCGCCAGCATGGGCTCCCCGGATGGGCTGAACGCCGCTGCGGTGAGGCTGCCCGGCCGGCAGCGGCTGCCCGCCGCGGACGCGGCGAGAACCCGGTCGGTGGCCAGTCTCGTCCAGGCCGTCCCGCCGGGACCGGACAGCTCAGCCGCGCCGTTGCTCAGCAGCGCGAGCAGGCGGCCGCCCCGCGGGGCGGCCGCCAGGGCGTCAGGGACATCGGCCAGGCCGGCGTCGAGCAGGCCGGGTGCCCATGCGGCACCGTTGTCATGGGTGGTGGCGAGCGGGGAGTAGGCCAGGTCCTGGCTGGGCCGGAAACCGGCCACCACGGACCCCGCGCCGAGGCCGGCGACCACCAGGCCGCCGTTGCTGGCCACACCGGGCGGGGTGGCCAGGTGCCACGTTCCCGTTCCCGCCGGGCGGACGAACAGCTGCCAGAAATCGTCATGGCTGGCCGCCGGGCCGCCCATCGCCGCGACCGCCCACGTCCCGGCGTCCGTGACCAGGGAGGTGGCCAGGGATGGCGGCGGCGGGGCGCTGGCCGGGGCGGCGGCCTGCCGCGCCGTGGAGCCGCAGCCGGCACCCAGGACCGCCACGGCCAGCAGCAGGGTCACCGGCCCGCGGCGGCTCACGACGATCCCAGCGCTTGCCGGGCGGCGTCGGCGAGCAGGACTGCGAACGAGGATTTCGTCGCCGTGGTGCCCGGCCCCGGGTCGGTGTTGAGCTCCTCGCGGACGCGCCCCGCCTGGTCGATGACGTAGGCCACGTCAGGATGGCCGACCATGGAGCCCGCGGGCAGGACCTCGGCGGCGATCCCGTATTCCTTCCACACCCGCCGGAGCTGGGGCACGCTGCCCGTCAGGTACAGCCAGTTCGGCACCTGGCCCAGGTATTCCTGGCGGTCGAACGCCTGGATGTCAGCGACCTGGTGGTAGACGGGATTGGCGACGATCGCGACCAGTTCCACCTTGCGCGAGGCGGCTCCGAGGAGCTGCCCGGCGGCCCGGAACTCCTGCGCGATGAGCGGGCAGTCGGTCGTGCACACCGGGTCCAGGAAGGTCAGCAGCACCACCTTGCCGCGCAGGCTGGCCAGGCTCACCGTCCGCCCGTGCTGGTCGGTGAGCTGGAAGCCCTTGGCGGGGAAGTTCAGCGAGGCGGCCGACCCGGCGATGGCCTCGGCCAGGATCGGGTCAGCGTCCGGGCTGGCCTGGGCCGCCGCCATGGGTGCCGCACCGAGAATGATCAGGCCGATCGCGCCGACGGAGGCGACCGTGCGGAAGCTCGCCGCCGCTGCCGACCGGCGGAGTGAGGCCGGCCGGACCCGGTCCCGCCAGCCCGCCGCGGGTCTCCCGGCGCTGGCCGGCTCCGCCGCGGTCGCGGGCCCGGGTGACAGGGCGAGGTAGCCGGCGATGCCGAGCAGGGCGAACGGGATCATGCTGTTGGGGTCGGTGCCCAGACCGCCGAAGAAGCCGAAGTCCTCGATGAGCACCCAGTCCGCCAGGCACGCCACGGTGAACGCGATGACCGCCAGCCGGGCCAGCCGCGGCCGCCCGGTGAGGAAAGCAGCCCCGGCCGCCGCCAGCACGGCCACGGCGAACAGGTTCACCGCGAACCCGTGTGCCTCGTCGAAGGTGGTGAAGGCATTGATCCAGGCGGCAAGGAAACCCGGCTGCGGTGTCCGCGCCATCGACCGGGTCATGCCGGCCAGGGTGCCTGGCTGCCGGTGGGAGATCCCCTGCCAGAATCCACGCCCCGGCCAGGCTTGCAGCACCGCCATGCCAACCAGGAACAGGCCCGTCCCGGCGAGGATCGCCCGCCCGAGCCGGGGGTCACGCCATGAGCGCTCCGGGAGGGCGATCAGCGCGCCTGCCACGCAATAGATGAGTACCGCGCCTGGGGCGCCAAACAGCCAGGTCAGGCCCGGGGCGAAGATCCCGCCGAAGGATTCGCCGAAGACCCAGACCACCAGCCCCCAGCCCAGGCTGACCAGAGCGGCCAGCCGGGACCAGCCGCCTCGCGGCGCGGCCAGCAGCCAGATGCCGATCCCGACCTGGATCCAGACCGCCGCGGCTCCGGCTTGCATCGGGTGATAGGACCAGGTGGTCCCGGCCCAGTTCACCACGTGCTGCACCCAGTGCGGTGAACTCGCCGCCGTCGGCCCGATCACCTGGGACGGGAGCCCGATCGCCAGCTTCGGCTGAGCCTGCAGGATCCCGTCCAAGATCCACAGGATGCCGAAGCCGCCGCGGAGCAGCCACCGCCAGGCAGGCTCGGCCGGGGCGGGTGCGGATGGGGAACCCTGTCCAGCCGGGGCGGGTGCGGACGGGGCACCCCGTCCGGCCGGGTCGCCCGGGTCGCCGGGCCGGGCCGCCGCGGGGAGCCACGCGCGCACGGTGATCCAGGCCAGCCCGAGCACCCCGAAGATCAGCAGTGCGATGAGTCCCTGATGCAGCAGCGCCGCCCTGAACGCGGCGATAACTGTGGGGTCGTTGACGTTGACCCCGGAGTTCATCCCGGGCATGATGCCTCACCCGTGGCTGCCAGCGATGACACCTCACGCCTGCCTTCCGGCCCCGGACCGCACCGGAAATCTACCCAGTGCGGAAAGCCCCCGCAACACGAAAGTGCCCTTTCATACCCAGGTATTCCTGCCCGCATACCCCGCCCAGGTTCATCACATACCACCCTGGGGTTCAGGTAATACCCCAGCAGGGTTTATGAAATACCACCGGGGGGTTTGTGGGCACGCTTTTCACCTTGCGCGGGCTGCGGCCAGCGCATTACCCTCGTGCCGTCATGCGCCGCCACATCCAGCGCCATCTAATCCAGCGCCGCCGGGGCAGTTTCGCCGGCCATTCAGGGCTGCCCGGAGGGCGCTGACATGGCCGGGCCGTCCTGGCTGGCGGATGCGTTCGCGGCCGTCATGATCCTGATCGCCGCGTATTCCGTGAGCCGCCTGGCCGTCTCCCGCCTGCGCGGGCGGGCAACGGAGTTCGACGCCGACGCCTTGCACGCGGTCATGGGTGCCGCGATGGCGGGGATGCTCCTGCCGCGGCTGAACGTGCTGCCCGGCCGCGTATGGGCAGCCGTTTTCGGGGCCGGGGCGGCGTGGTTCGGCTGGCACGCACTGCGCGGCCGGCGCCCCGGCGCCTCCGGCAGGTCGCGGTGCCGTTTCCCGGTGCCTCATCTGATCGAATGCATCGCCATGCTCTACATGCTCCTGCCGGTGCACGGCTCCTGGCCCGCGCCCGCGGGACCGGGAACGGCGATGCCCGGCATGGGCTCATCCGCCGGCGCCGCGGGCGTCTTCCCGGGCCCCGCGGTGGTCCTCGTCCTGCTCATGGCCGGCTGCATCATCTGGACCACCGACCGGCTCGCGTCCCTGGCCCGGGCCACGCCGGCCGGCCCGGTGCTCGCGCCCAGGCTCGCCGCGTGCGGCAGGCTCGTGATGAGCATCGCCATGGGCTACATGCTCATACTCCTGTTTTAGCCGCGTGCCCGGCCAGCCTCGCGCCCGGCGCCGCCCGATACCCAATCCGCCCGGCTGGCCCCTATCGTGGCGGGCATGCCGCGGACCCGTGTTTACCGGAAGGGCGTCCTGGAGGCCGAGAATTTCCCGGTCGCCGATGTGTCGGACTACCTGGCGGATTCGTCCGCCGTCGTCTGGTTCGACCTGTGCGAGCCCACCGAGGCCGACCTGGCTTCCATCAGTGAGGAACTGGGGCTGCACGCGCTGGCCGTCGAGGACGCGCTGCAGGAGCACCAGCGGCCCAAGGTGGACCGGTACAAGACCCATCTGTTCGTGACGGCCTACTCGGTCGCGCTGGACACCGGCACCGGCGAGCTGGGCACTCACGAGGTCGCCGTGTTCGTGACCAGCAACGCCCTGGTCACGGTCCGCAAGAGCGCCGGGTTCGACATCGACGAGGTCGTCCGGCGGTGGGACGACGCCGACGTCGCCGCGGTCACCACCGGTTACCTGCTCTACGGGCTGATCGACTACGTGGTCGACACCCATTTCGATGCGGTCCAGTCGCTGGACACCCAGATCGAGGCGCTGGAAGACCAGCTGTTCGCCGACGACCCCCGGGACAAGGAGGTGCAGCGGCGCACCTTCGAGCTGCGCAAGTCCCTGGTCCTGCTGCGGCGGGTGGTGCTGCCGATGCGTGAGGTGGCCAACACGCTGATGCGCCGCGACCTGGACCTGGTGGACCCGGACCTGATGCCCTACTACCAGGACGTGTATGACCACGTGCTGCGTGCCACCGAGTGGACGGAATCGCTGCGCGACCTGGTCACCACGATCCTGGAGACCCATCTCACCGTGCGCGGCAACCGCCTCAACGTGATCATGAAGCAGGTCACCAGCTGGGCCGCGATCATCGCCGTGCCCACCGCCGTGACGGGTTTCTACGGGCAGAACGTGCCCTACCCGGGGTTCGGGCACGTAGCCGGGTTCTGGGCATCCACGGTGATCATGCTGGGCCTGTCCGTCCTGCTGTATGTGATATTCCGCCGCAAGGGCTGGCTCTAGGTCGCGTTATACGGGGACGCGGGGGCCGCGGCGCATCGATAGCATCTGATTCACGGGGCGCTGTCCCCGTGCCAGCCATCCCCATGCCAGCCAACCCAGGGAGAAACCGTGTCAGCCCAGCAGCTTCGCATCACCCTCGCCGGACGCGAGCACGTGGCCGAAGCTGGCACGACCGCGGGCGACGCGCTGGAGGTGCCAAACGGGGGCGGCGGGCGGCCCGCCGCCGTGGTGATCGCCGCCCGGGTCAACGGGGAACTGCGTGACCTGGCTGCGCCGCTCGCCGACGGCGACGAGGTCGAGCCGGTCGAGATCGCCAGCGAGGCGGGCCGGGCGATCCTGCGGCACTCCACCGCGCACGTCCTGGCCCAGGCGGTGCAGGACCTGTTCCCCCAGGCGAAGCTGGGCATCGGGCCGCCCGTCGAGAACGGGTTCTACTACGACTTCGACGTGCCCGACCCCTTCGGCCCCGATGACCTCAAGGCCATCGAGCAGCAGATGCGCAAGCTCGTTAAGCAGAGCCAGCGGTTCTCCAGGCGCCGGGTCACCGACGCGGAGGCACGCGCGGAACTGGCCGGCGAGCCCTACAAGCTGGAGCTGATCGGCCTCAAGGGCGGCGGTGCGGACGCGGAGGAGTTGGTCGAGGTCGGCGGCAGCGAGCTGACCATCTACGACAACATCGATCCCGGCACCGGCAAGCTGTGCTGGAAGGACCTGTGCCGGGGGCCGCACCTGCCCACCACCCGGCATATCCCGGCGTTCAGGCTGATGCGCACCGGCGGTGCGTACTGGCGGGGCAGCGAGAAGAACCCGCAGCTGCAGCGGATCTACGGCACCGCGTGGGAGTCACGCGAGGCGCAGGATGAGTACCTGAAGCTCCTGGCCGAGGCGGAGCGGCGCGATCACCGGCGGCTCGGCGCCGAGCTTGACCTGTTCTCGTTCCCCCCGGAGATCGGCAGCGGGCTGCCGATCTTCCACCCCAAGGGCGGGACCATCCGGCGGATCATGGAGGACTACTCGCGGCGGCGCCACGAGGCGGCCGGCTACGAGTTCGTGAACACCCCGCACATCACCAAGTCGGACCTGTTCGAGACCTCAGGGCACCTGGGCTGGTTCGCGGAGAACATCTTCCCGCCCATGGAGATGGAGGGTGCGCAGTACTACCTGAAGCCGATGAACTGCCCCTTCCACATCCTGGTCTACCGATCCCGCGGCCGGTCCTACCGTGAGCTGCCGCTGCGGCTTTTCGAGTTCGGCACCGTGTACCGGTATGAGAAGTCCGGAGTGGTACACGGGCTGACCCGGGTGCGCGGGCTCACGATGGACGACGCGCATATCTTCTGCGCCCGGGACCAGGCCGGCGCCGAGCTCAAGCGGCTGCTGGCGTTCGTGCTTGACCTGCTGCGCGACTACGGGCTGGCGGACTTCTACCTCGAGCTGTCCACTCGCGGCGAGGAAAAGGAGAAGTTCGTCGGCAGTGACGAGGACTGGGAGCTGGCCACCGCCCAGCTGCGTGAGGCCGCCGAGGAATCGGGGCTTGACCTGGTCGACGACCCGGGCGGCGCGGCGTTCTACGGCCCGAAGATCTCAGTCCAGGCCAGGGACGCGATCGGCCGCACCTGGCAGCTGTTCACCATCCAGCTCGATTACAACGAGCCGGGGCGGTTCGGTCTGGAGTACCAGGCCGCGGACGGGAGCCGGCAGCAGCCGATCATGATCCACCGGGCGCTGTTCGGGTCGATCGAGCGGTTCTTCGGGATCCTGGTCGAGCACTACGCGGGCGCGTTCCCGCCGTGGCTGGCGCCGGTCCAGGTGGTGGGCATCCCGATCGCCGACACGCACGTGCCCTACCTGCAGGAGGTCGCCGCCAAGCTGCGCGGGGAAGGGATCAGGGTGGAGGTCGACGACGGCGCCGACCGGATGCAGAAGAAAATCCGCAACGCGCAGCGGCAGAAGGTGCCGTACATGCTGCTGGCCGGGGACGCCGACGTGGCCGCCGGGGCGGTGTCGTTCCGCTACCGGAACGGGGAGCAGAAGAACGGCGTGCCCGTGGACGAGGCGGTGGCGGAGATCGTGACCGCGGTCGCCGACCGCGTCCAGGTCTGATCCGGGTCGGCCCTATGCTGCATCCATGTCCTACCCGGTGCCAGAGAAGCCTGTGCCGCAGGACGGGGCTGGTGTGCCTGACGGGTTCCAGCGGCTGTGGATGCCGCACCGGATGGCCTACATCAAGGGCGAGAACCGGGTCACCGGGACCGGCCCGGAAGGGTGCCCCTTCTGCCGGATTCCGCAGCTGGACGACGCCGAGGGCCTGATCGTCGCCCGCGGCGCGCTGGTGTTCACCGTGCTGAACCTGTATCCCTACAACGCCGGCCACCTCATGGTCTGCCCCTACCGGCACGTGGCCGACTACACCGAGCTCGACGAGCCGGAGACCGCCGAGCTGGCCGGGCACACCAAGCTCGCGATGACGGCGCTGCGTGCCGTCTCCGGCGCCCAGGGCTTCAACATCGGCATGAACATGGGCAGCGTGGCCGGGGCCGGCATCAGCGCGCACCTGCACCAGCATGTGGTGCCCCGCTGGGGCGGGGACACCAACTACCTCCCGGTGGTGAGCGCCACGAAGGTGCTGCCCCAGCTGCTCAGCGAGACCCGTGACCTGATCTCGGCCGCCTGGCCCACCCCTTCCTGAACCCGGCAGGCCTACTTCGAGCTGCTCACGATCTTCTCGGCCTGGTGGGCGGGCAGCGGCTCGTAGCGCAGGTAGGACCGCGCGAACGAGCCCGTCCCATGCGACATCGACCGCAGGTCGATCGCGTAGCGGGTGATCTCGAGCTCGGGCACCTCGGCCTTGACCAGGGTCCGCCCGCCGGGCACCGGCTCCGTGCCGAGCACCCGCCCGCGCCGCGACGACAGGTCGGACATGACCGCGCCCACGTAGTCGTCGTCCACCAGCACCGACAGCTCGTCCACCGGCTCAAGCAGCAGCACCTTGGCCTTGTCGGCCGCGTCCTTCAGGGCGGCCCTGCCCGCCTTCTGGAAAGCCATGTCGGAGGAGTCCACCGAGTGCGCCTTGCCGTCGAACAGGGTGACCCGGATGTCCACCATGGGATATCCGGCCGCGACCCCCTGCTCCATCTGCGCCCGGACGCCCTTCTCCACCGACGGGATGAACTGCCTCGGCACCACCCCGCCGACGATCTTGTCGACGAACTCCAGGCCGGAGCCCGACGGGAGCGGCTCCACTTCGATGTGGCAGATCCCGAACTCGCCGTGGCCGCCGGTCTGCTTCACGTTCCGGCCCAGCCCCCGGGCCTTGCCGCCGACCGTCTCCCGCAGCGGTACCCGCAGCTCGGTGGTCTCCACCGCCACCCCGTGCCGCGAGCTCAGCCGGTCGAGCAGCAGGTCGGAGTGCGCCTCGCCCATGCACCACAGCACCAGCTGGCGGGTCTCGGCGTTCATCTCCATCCGCAGCGTCGGGTCCTCGGCGACCAGCCGCCCCAGCGCCTGCGACATCTTGTCCTCGTCCGCCTTGGACTTGGCCGTGATCGCCACCGGCAGCAGCGGCTCCGGCATGCTCCAGGGCTCGATCAGCAGCGGGCGCTCCTTGCCGGACAGGGTGTCCCCGGTTTCCGCGCTGGTCAGCTTGGCGACGGCGCAGATGTCGCCGGCCGGGCAGGCCGCGACCGGCCGCTGCTGCTTGCCGAGCGGCGAGGTGAGTGCGCCCACCCGCTCGTCGGCGTCGTGGTCGGCGTGCCCGCGCTGCGCCATCCCGTGCCCGGACACGTGGACCACCACATCGGGCCGCAGCGTGCCGGAGAACACGCGGACCAGGCTGACCCGGCCCACGTAGGGGTCCGAGGTGGTCTTGACGACCTCGGCGAGCAGCGGCCCGTCCGGGTCGGAGCCGATGTCGGTCACGGCCTTGCCGTCCAGCCCCAGGACGGCAGGCAGCGGGTGCTCGCCGGGCGCGGGGAACGCCTGTGTCATCACTTCGAGCAGCTCGGCCAGGCCCATGCCGTGCGGGCTCGAGGAGGCAAGCACCGGGTAGAAGCTGCCCTGCGCCACTGCCCTTTCCAGGTCCTCGATCAGCCCCTTGGGGTCGATCTCCTCGCCGGCGAGGTAGGAGTCCATGAGGGTCTCGTCCTCGCTCTCCTGGATGATCCCCTCGATCAGCGAGCCGCGCAGCTCCGCCACCCGCTCGGCGTCCGCCGGGTCGGGGTCGCGTTCGGTGCGGGTGCCGCCCGAGTAGTCGAACAGGCGCCCGGACAGCAGCCCGATCAGCCCACTCACCTCGCCCTTGGCGTTGTTCACCGGCAGGTACAGGGGGGCGACAGCGTCACCGAACGCCTCGCGGCAGGCGGACAGCGCCTGCTCGAAGTCTGCCCGCTGGTGGTCGATCTTGGTAATGACGACAGCACGGGGCATGCCGACGGCGGCACACTCCTCCCACAGCATCCGGGTGAGGCCGTCCACGCCACCGGTCGCCGGGACGGCGAACAGCGCCGCGTCCGCCGCCCGCAGGCCGGCCCGCAGGTCCCCGGTGAAGTCGGCGTACCCGGGCGTGTCGAGCAGATTGACCTTGACCCCGGCGTGGGTCAGGGGCGCGAGCGTGAGGTTGATCGACCGCTGCTGCCTGATCTCGACCTCGTCGAAGTCGCTGACCGTGGTGCCGTCTTCCACCCGGCCCGGACGCTGGATGGTGCCGGTCGCCACCAGCAGCGCTTCCACCAGCGTCGTCTTGCCCGCCCCGGAATGGCCGACCAGCACCACGTTGCGCACGCTGCTGTGCTGGTCGGCCGGGGGTGCACCACCCGCGGCTGTCGGTCCTTTCCTGTCGGCCATCGTCCGCCCTCCTGCCGGTTCTGTTCGGCTGCGTCATGACCAGCCTTTACCTCACGGCCACCGCACCACAACCCCTGAGCCGGAATCACCGGGCGCCCGTCCCGGGCTGTCGCGATCGGTCAGGGATCCCTTGAGCGAACCGCGGCTCATGGCGCTCTTCCCGCGGGCCACTAGGATTCGGACCGCCATGCTGAATGTGCTGCGACCGATCATCGCCCGCCTGCTGACACCGGTCGGGGTGGCACTCGCGCGCACGCCGATCACCCCTAACGCGATCACCATCATCGGCACGGCCGGGGTGGCTGCCGGGGCGCTGTGGCTGTTTCCCATCGGCCACCTGTTCGCCGGCGCCGTCGTGTGCACGGTCTTCGTCCTGGCCGACATGCTCGACGGTGCGCTTGCCCGGGTGAAGGGGACCAGCGGCGCCTGGGGCGCGTTCCTCGACTCCACTCTCGACCGGATCGCGGACGCGGCGATATTCGCGGGCCTGGCGATCTGGCTGGCCCGCGACTCCCAGGGGGTGCTCGCCGTGGTGGCCCTGTTCTGCCTGGTGGCCGGCGCCCTGGTGTCGTATGCCAAGGCCAGGGCGGAGGGCCTGGGCCTGCGGTGCGACGTCGGCATCGCCGAGCGTTCCGAGCGGGTGCTGATCGCCCTGGTCTCGATCGGCGTCAGCGGGCTCGGGGTACCGTATGTGCTCGCCATCGGGCTGTGGCTGCTGGCGGCGCTGAGCGCGGTGACCTTCGGCCAGCGGGTGCTCGCCGTGCACACCGCCGCCCGGCCGGCGCATGGCGCCGGAACGGTTCACGGCGGCCCGCGGCCGGGTGGGGAAGTGTCGCCAGGCGGTTCCGGCGGGGGAGAATCGCGGCCGGGGGCACCCGGGCCGCCGGGTGGAGGTGCGTGATGAAGGGCTCGCTGGCCGCTGCGAAGGACTGGCTGGTGGATCGCGGGTACGCGCTGGGCTGGGCGCTGGTCTGCCGCGTGCCCGAGTCATGGGCCCGCCGGGCGTTCCGGACCGCCGGCGACATCGCCTGGCGCCGGCAGGGCCCGGGGGTGCAGCGGCTGGAGGCCAACCTGCGCCGGGTCATCGGCCCGCAAGCGTCAGGCAAGGAACTGCGGGCCCTGTCCCGGGCCGCGATGCGCTCCTACGCCCGCTACTGGATGGAAGTGTTCCGGCTGCCGGTGATCAGCCAGCAGCGGATCGTCGGGGATATGCGCTCCAACGGCGGTGAGGAACGGGCTTTCACGTATCTGGCCGAGGGCCGCGGGGTGGTCTTCGCCCTGCCGCACATGGGCAACTGGGAGCAGGCCGGCGCGTGGATCATCGCGCGCGGGGCCGGGAAGTTCACCACGGTCGCCGAGCGGCTCAAGCCGGAGTCGGTGTACGAGCGGTTCGTCGCCTTCCGGGAGGGCCTCGGATTCGAGGTGCTCCCGGCCAGCGGTGGCAACAGCAGGTTCGGGATCCTGGCGCAGCGGCTGCGGGCCGGAGGGATGGTCTGCCTGCCCGCCGACCGCGACGTGACCGGCGGCGGGATCGAGGTCGAGTTCTTCGGGGAGAAGGCGCGGATGATGGCCGGGCCGGCCGCTCTCGCCGTCCAGACGGGCGCCGCGCTCATACCGGTCACGCTGTGGTTCGAGGGCCCCGACTGGGGCGTCCACATCGGCGAGGACATCCCGGTGCCGGACGGGGGCAGCAGGCGTGACAAGGTCGCCGCCATGACGCAGCAGATGGCGCACTTCTTCGAGGCCGGCATCGCGGAACACCCGCAGGACTGGCACATGCTGCAGCGCGTCTTCGTCGCCGATCTCGACCCCGACCGGCTGGCGGCTGCCGACGCGGCCGGGCCCGGCCGCCTCTCCGCCTACGGCAACGGTGCCAACGGTCAGGGCGCCAGCGGTGAGGGTGCCAGCGATGGCGGTGTCCCGTGAGGATCGGCATCGTCTGCCCGTACACCTGGGACGTGCCCGGCGGGGTGCAGCAGCACATCAGGGACCTCGCCGAGGCGCTGATCGGGCTGGGCCACGAGGTGCTGGTGATCTCCCCGGCCGACGACGAGACGCCGCTGCCCGACTACGTGGTGCCCGCCGGGCGGGCCGTCCCCGTGCCCTACAACGGGTCGGTCGCCCGGCTCGCGTTCGGGTTCCTGTCCGCGGCCCGCGTCCGCCGCTGGGTCAAGGAGGGCAACTTCGACGTCCTGCACGTGCACGAGCCGGCCGCGCCCAGCCTCTCGCTGCTGGCGTGCTGGGTCGCGGACGGGCCGATCGTGGCCACCGTGCACACCGCGATGCCGCGCTCCCGGCTCATCCATGCGACCTACCCGGTGCTGCAGACCGCGCTTGAGAAGATCAGCGGCTGGATCGCCGTGTCCGAGGCGGCCCGCACTACCCTGGTCGAGCACATGGGCGGTGACGCGGTGGTCATCCCGAACGGGGTCACGGTGCGCCGGTACGAGAAGGCGAGCCCGCTTCCCGGGTGGCCCGGCCAGGGTGGCGCGCTCGGGTTCCTCGGCCGGATGGATGAGCCGCGCAAGGGCCTGGACGTGCTGCTGCGCGCGTTCGAGATGCTGGCCGCGGAGCGGCCGCGGCTGCGGCTCCTGATCGCGGGCCCGGGCGACGCCGACGATGTCATCGACCGGGTGCCCGCGCCGCTGCGGGAGCAGGTGGTGCTGCTTGGCCAGGTGAGCGAGGACGACAAGGCGCGGGTCTACCACTCGGTGGACGTGTTCTGCGCGCCGAACACCGGCGGCGAGAGCTTCGGCATCGTGCTGGCCGAGGCGATGGCGGCGGGGGCGCCCATCGCCGCCAGCGACCTGGACGCGTTCCGGCAGGTGCTGCGCGGCGGGCGGGCGGGTGAGCTGTTCACCACCGCCGACCCCGCCGCCCTGGCGGCGGCGGCGGCCCGGCTGCTGGACGACCCGCCGTTGCGGGCGCGGCTGTCGGCCGCCGCTGCCGAGGCGGTGCGGGTCTATGACTGGCCGGTGGTGGCCCGCGACGTGGTCAAGGTGTACCAGGCCGTCGTGCCGGCGGCCGGCAAGGTGGAGGTGGTGCCATGAGCCCGCTGACCGCTGGCATCATCGCCGTCGGCGTCGCGATCCTGGTCGGGGTCTATGTGTCCTGGCGGGCCGGCCGTCTCGACCGGTTGCACGCGCGGGTCGAGACGGCGCGCGCGGCCCTCGACGCTGCACTGGTGCGCCGCAGTTCGGTCGCCCTGGAGCTCGCCGCCTGCGGGCTGCTCGATCCGGCGACCAGCATGCTGATCGCCGGGGCGGCGCACGACGCCCGGGCCGCCGGCGAGCCGAACGAGCTGGCCGAGAGCGACCTGACCCGGGCGCTGCGGGCGGCGCTGGGCCAGCCGGGGTTCCGCGCCGCCCTGGCCGAGAAGGGCCGGGGCGATGAGCTGCTGGCCGAGCTGGAAGCCGCCGCCCATCAGGTGTTCCTGGCACGCAAGTTCTACAACGACGCGGTGGCGTCCACCCGCGCCGCGCGCCGCCGCTGGCTGGCTCGCCTGCTCCGGCTGGCGGGCGGTGCGCCGCTGCCGGAGTTCTTCGAGATCGACGATTCGCTCGTGGCCGGGGGGACGGAAGGCAGCGGGGCCGATATGCCCCATTTCACCAGCGGCGAGGGCCCACCCGGGCGGGCCGCCTGAGCGCTGCCTGTCCCGCCGTGGCCCGGCCCGCCTGAGCGCTGCGCGCCCCGTCCCTGCGCGCCCCGTCCCTGTGCGGCGCTGGTGCCAGCCGGCTCGGGACCGGATGAGCGGGGCGGGAAGCGCCTAACATGGAAGATGAGCCCGCCCAGGGGACTTCTCCGTGGAGCTGAGGCAGTCCTAGCGAATTTGTGAGGTTGATCGTGTCAGTCAGCAGTGCCGCCAGCACCAGTGCCGCCAGCGCCCCCGGTGCCCACGAAGGCAGTCCTGCCGCCGCGACCGGGACAGCGCGGGTCAAGCGGGGCATGGCCGACATGCTCAAGGGCGGGGTGATCATGGATGTGGTCACCCCCGACCAGGCGAAGATCGCCGAGGATGCCGGCGCGGTCGCGGTCATGGCGCTGGAGCGCGTTCCCGCCGACATCCGCGCCCAGGGCGGGGTCGCCAGGATGAGCGACCCCGACATGATCGAGGAGATCATCGCCGCGGTCTCCATCCCGGTGATGGCCAAGTGCCGGATCGGGCACTTCGCCGAGGCCCAGGTGCTGCAGGCGATCGGGGTCGACTACATCGACGAGTCGGAGGTCCTCACCCCCGCCGACGAGGCGCATCACGTGGACAAGTGGGGCTTCACCGTCCCGTTCGTGTGCGGTGCGACCAACCTGGGGGAGGCGCTGCGCCGGATCGCCGAAGGCGCGGCCATGATCAGGTCGAAGGGCGAGGCCGGCACCGGCAACGTGGTGGAGGCCACCCGGCACATGCGGCAGATCTCCGCCGATATCCGGCGCCTGGCCGCGCTGCGGGGGGATGAGCTCTACTCCGCCGCCAAGGACCTGCAGGCGCCTTACGACCTGGTCGCCGAGATCGCCCAGGCGGGCAGGCTGCCGGTGGTGCTGTTCACGGCCGGCGGCATCGCCACCCCGGCCGACGCCGCGATGATGATGCAGCTCGGCGCGGAAGGGCTGTTCGTCGGGTCGGGGATCTTCAAGTCCGGTGACCCGGCGCACCGGGCGGCGGCGATCGTGAAGGCCACCACCTTCCACGACGACCCGGACGTGGTCGCCAAGGTCTCGCGCGGCCTGGGCGAGGCCATGGTCGGCATCAACCTGGACACGCTGCCACCCGAGCAGCACTACGCCGGCCGCGGCTGGTAACAACCACGGCGGCCCCCGCCCGCCCGGAGCCCGCGTGGACCGTCACCGCCCCACCCCGAGGGAGTGAGCGAGATGTTCGAGCGGTTCACCGAACGGGCGCGGCGAGTCGTCGTCCACGCGCAGGAAGAAGCGAGGGAACTCGACCACAACTACATCGGCACCGAGCATCTGCTGCTCGGTCTGCTGCGGGAACAGGACAGCATCGCGGCGCGGGCGCTGCAGGAGCTGGAGATCAGCCAGGACGCGGTGCGCGAGCAGGTCATTTCGATCATCGGCCGGGGCAAGCGTGCGCCGTCCGGCCACATCCCGTTCACCCCGCGGGCCAAGAAGGTGCTGGAGCTCTCGCTGCGGGAGGCGTTGCAGCTCAGCCACAACTACATCGGGACCGAGCACATCCTGCTGGGCCTGATCAGGGAGGGCGAAGGGGTGGCCGCCCAGGTGCTGACCAAGCTGGGTGGGAACATGAGCCGGGTGCGCGACAAGGTGATCGAGCTCGTCCCGTCCGGGGCAGCCGGGCCAGCCGGGGCAGCCGAGAACCCTGAGCTGTCCGCGCAGCTGCGCGGCGGCAGGCCGGGCGGGCCGCTGGAGATCATCATGCGCCGGCTGGACACGATCGCGGGGCGGCTGGACGCCATCGAGCGCCATCTCGGCATCGGGCGCGGTGACGGCCCCGCAGAAGGCGGGGAGGAGCCGGCCGCCGGCGAGTAGGGAATGGGGCAGCGCTTTTCCCGTGTTTGGACCATGATCACGCCTGGTTGGGGCCCTTGGGCGGCAACCGGATGCGTGACAAGTGCAGGCGATCATGGAGGTGGGAGTGGGATCCGGTCCGGTTGTCGGGGTGCTCGGCCTGCAGGGGGATGTGGCTGAGCACGGGCGGGCACTGGCGGCCGCGGGTGCCAGGCCGGTCACCGTTCGCCGGGCCGAGGAGCTTGACGGCGTCGACGCGCTGGTCATCCCCGGTGGCGAATCCACGACGATGTGGAAGCTGGCGGTGATCTTCGACCTGATGGACCCGCTGCGCAAACGGGCGGGCTCCGGGATGCCGGTGTTCGGGTCCTGCGCCGGGATGATCATGCTGGCGGACCGCCTCCTCGACGGCATGGACGGACAGGAGACCATCGGCGGGATCGATATGACCGTGCGGCGGAACGCGTTCGGCCGCCAGGTGGACTCGTTCGAAAGCGACATCCCGCTCGCCGGGATCGCCGGGCCGTCCGGCAGCCGCGAACAGGGCGCCCTGTTCAGGGCGGTGTTCATCCGCGCCCCCTGGGTGGAGGAGACCGGCGCCCAGGTGGAGATCCTGGGGACCGAGCCGGCCACCGGTAGGATCGTCGCGGTCCGGCAGGGGCCGCTGCTCGCCACCTCCTTCCACCCTGAGCTGACGGGTGACGTGCGTGTCCACCGGCTCTTCGTTGACATGGTGAGGGAACGGACATGAGTGGCCATTCGAAGTGGGCGACGACCAAGCACAAGAAGGCGGTCGTAGACGCCCGGCGCGGCAAGCTTTTCGCCAAGCTGATCAAGAACGTCGAGGTGGCGGCGCGCACCGGCGGCGCCGACCCGGCAGGCAACCCCACCCTGTACGACGCGGTCCAGAAGGCGAAGAAGAGCTCGGTCCCGAACGAGAACATCGACCGGGCGATCCGCCGTGGCGCCGGGCTGGAGGCGGGCGGCGCCGCCTACGAGAACGTCACCTATGAGGGCTACGCTCCCGGCGGGGTCGCGGTGCTGGTCGAATGCCTCACCGACAACCGGAACCGGGCCGCGGCCGATGTGCGGACCGCGCTCACCCGCAACGGCGGATCCATGGCCGACCCCGGCTCGGTGTCCTACCTGTTCCACCGCAAGGGTGTGGTCCTGGTCAGCAAGACCGACGGGGTGAGCGAAGACGATGTGCTCACCGCCGTGCTCGACGCGGGCGCGGAGGACGTGAGTGACCTGGGTCAGTCGTTCGAGGTGATCAGCGAGCCCCACGACCTGGTGGCGGTCCGGACCGCGGTGACCGACGCGGGCCTGGAGTACGAGTCAGCCGAGGCCGCCTTCCTGCCCACGGTGGAGATAGACCTGGACGAGGACCAGGCCAAACGCGTGTTCCGCCTGATCGAGGCCCTGGAGGACTCCGACGACGTCCAGGACGTCTACGCCAACTACTCCGTCGCCGACGACATCATGGAAAAGCTCGGCTGAACCTCCATGATCGCGGACGATTACCTGCCGCATCTGCGGGCGATCGTCCGTGATCAAGGTGGCGGGCGTGGCGGGGACGGGGCGACTCGCCGGGCAGCCTGCCAGCGCTGCGCCGCGGGGGCCGGTAGGGTCGGACCGAACACATGTTCGTCACAGAGACCGGCCGGGGCGGTGAGGCATGCGGGTGCTCGGCGTCGATCCTGGCCTGACCCGCTGCGGTCTCGGGGTGATCGACGGGGCGCCAGGCCGGCCACCGGCGCTGGTCGCCGTCGATGTCCTGCGCACACCGGCCGGCGATGACATCGCGGCGAGACTGCTCGCCCTGGAGGCCGGGATCGAGGAGTGGCTGGCCGCGCACGAGCCGGACGTGGTGGCGGTGGAACGTGTGTTCAGCCAGCACAACGTCCGGACTGTGATGGGCACGGCGCAGGCGGGCGCGGTGGCCATCGTCTGCGCGGCGCGGCACGGGCTGCCGGTCGGGCTGCACACCCCCAGTGAGGTGAAGGCGGCGGTGACGGGCAGCGGCCGGGCGGACAAGGACCAGGTCACCGCGATGGTGATGCGGCT
Source organism: uncultured Actinomycetes bacterium (assembly GCA_963741615.1). Taxonomy (GTDB): domain Bacteria; phylum Actinomycetota; class Actinomycetes; order Streptosporangiales; family Streptosporangiaceae; genus UBA9676. The sequence goes on along the minus strand of CAVUIU010000006.1, from coordinate 207,599 downwards.
GCTGCGGCTGGGCGACCCACCCCGGCCCGCCGACACCGCGGACGCGCTGGCGCTGGCCATCTGCCACCTGTGGCGCGGCGGGATGCAGCGCCGCCTGGCGGCGGCTGCCGCCCCGTTCACAGCAGGAGGCCGGGCATGATCTCCCATCTGGACGGCACGGTGTCCGCGGTGGCCCCGGAAGGCGCCGTGATCGAGGTCGGCGGGGTCGGCCTGCTGGTCCAGTGCACACCGGGCACGCTGGCGACGCTGCGCACCGGGGAGCGGGCACGGGTGGCGACCTCGCTCGTGGTCAGGGAGGACGCCCTCACCCTGTACGGCTTCGCCGCCGATGACGAGCGCGACGTGTTCGAGCTCCTGCAGACCGCCAGCGGGGTAGGGCCCCGGCTCGCGCTCGCCATGCTGGCCGTGTTCACCCCGGACGCGCTGCGCCACGCGGTCGCCGCCGAGGACATCACCGCGCTGATCCGGGTGCCCGGCATCGGCCGCAAGGGCGCCCAGCGCATCGTCCTGGAACTGGCGGGCCGGCTGGGCTCCCCAGGGATGACAAACGGGCAGGGCCGGCCGGCCGCGGCCGCGGCCGGGCTGCCCGGCGCCTCGCCCTGGCGGGACCAGGTGCGGGCCGGGCTGGTGAACCTGGGCTGGCAGGCGCGCGACGCCGACCAGGCGATCGCCGCGGTGGAGGCGGACCTGGCGCAGGCCAACCCCGGCGCCGGGGACGGCCGGGTGGACGTGGCTGTCATGCTGCGCTCTGCACTGCGGAAGCTGAGCAAGGTGTGAGCGAACCCGGTCCCGGCAGCGCAGGCCAGCCGCACGCGGCGGCGGAAGCGGCTGCCCAGGCGGCCCCGGATCTGTCCGCCGCCGAGGCCGAGCGGCTCGTCTCACCGCTCGCCGACGCCGATGAGCGGATGATCGAGGGCGCGCTACGGCCCAAGCGGCTTAACGATTTCATCGGGCAGACGCGGGTCCGCGAGCAACTGTCGCTGGTGCTGACCGGTGCCCTGCGGCGGGGCAAGCCTCCCGACCACGTGCTGCTGTCCGGCCCGCCCGGACTCGGGAAGACCACCATCGCCATGATCATCGCGGCCGAGCTGGGGGCACCGCTGCGGATCACCAGTGGGCCCGCCATCGAGCGGTCCGGGGACCTGGCCGCGGTGCTGTCCACGCTGGGCGAGGGCGAGGTCTTGTTCATCGACGAGATCCACCGCCTGGCCCGGCCCGCCGAGGAGATGCTCTACCTCGCGATGGAGGATTTCCGGGTCGACGTGGTGGTCGGCAAGGGACCGGGGGCCACCGCGATCCCGCTGGACATCGCGGCGTTCACGCTGGTGGGCGCGACGACCCGGGCGGGCCTGCTGCCGGCCCCGCTGCGTGACAGGTTCGGCTTCACCGCCCACCTGGACTTCTACGAGGCCGGGGAGCTGGAGATCATCATCCGCCGGTCGGCGGCGCTGCTCGGGGTGGCGCTGTGCGATGACGGCGCGGAAGAGATCGCCGGGCGCTCGCGCGGCACGCCGAGGATCGCCAACCGGCTGCTGCGCCGGGTCCGCGACTTCGCCGAGGTCCGCTGCGACGGGGTGGTGAGCCGTGACGTCGCCAGGTCCGCCCTCGAGCTGTACGAGGTGGACGAGCAGGGCCTCGACCGGCTCGACCGGGCGGTGCTCGGTGCGCTGGTCAGCAGGTTCGGCGGCGGCCCGGTCGGTCTGTCCACCCTGGCGGTGGCGGTGGGGGAGGAGGCCGAGACGGTCGAGGTGGTGGCCGAGCCGTTCCTGGTCCGGGCGGGCCTGATGGCGCGGACGCCGCGGGGACGCGTGGCCACCCCGGCCGCGTGGGAGCACCTGGGCCTGCCGCTGCCCCGGGGGCCAGGTGGGCCAGGTGGGCCGGGTGGGCTGGCCGCGCCGGGCAGCCTGTTCGACGCGGACATGTCCTAGCGCGGGCCGGATGGACAGGCCTGGAACCGGGCGGCGACCCCCCGGCTTTGATCGCGAGGATGTCACGATCAGTCCCGGGAGGCCATAGCCTGTTGGTGCGCCGTCCGTGCGCCGCTACACTTCGGCAGTTGGCCCATGCGTGCCATCTGACTGTGGGCCTGCGCGCCCGCGGCTCGCGTCGCGCGAGCCGGCGCGGTACATCAACTGGAAGGAACCCCTGGCATGGGGAACGTGGAAATTCTGGCGGCCACAAGCACGGCATCGAAGGGGAACCCCTACCTGTTCCCCATCATCATCGTGGCGCTCTTCGGCCTGCTCTACTTCGTGATGATCCGGCCGCAGCGGAACCGGCAGCGCCAGGCAAGTCAGACCCAGAACCAGATCGTGCCCGGCCAGCGGGTCCGCACGACGGCCGGCATGTACGCGACCGTTGTCTCACTCGAGGATGCCGACGTGGTGCTCGAGGTCGCTCCGGGTGTCAGGGTCCGGTACCTGCGGCGGGCGATCATGGACGTGATCCCCGAAGACACCGAGGACGTGATCCACAGCGACGGTGACGGCACGGTGCACAGCGACGGTGACGGCACGGCCCACGGCGCCACCGAGGACGGCTCCGCCACCACGACCTAGCCACCACGACTAGCCGCCGGGGCGCCGCTGCCGGGTGGGCCCCACCGACATGAGAATCGAAGGACGGGCGAGAAGTGGCTCCGCCAAGTAGTAGCGCCTCACGGCCGGGCCGGATGCTGGCCGTGCTGGGTGCCCTCATCGTGGTGATGTTCCTGGCCGCCGTGGGCGGGGACCTGGCCAGCCCGGGGAACTGGTCCCAGAATCTCAAGGTGCACCTGGGGCTGGACCTCACCAGCGGCACCACCGTGGCCTTGCAGGCGGTCAAGCCCGGCGGTGGCACCCCGACATCGACCGAGATGCAGCAGGCCATCCAGATCATGAACAACCGGGTGAACGGGGCCGGGTTCACCGAGGCACAGGTGGTGCAGCAGGGCAACAACGTCATCAACGTCTCCGTGCCCGGCCAGAACGCGCAGAAGGTGGTCAGCCTGGTCAGCCGGACCGCCGAGCTGCAGTTCCGCCAGGTGCTGCTGATGGCCGTGAACTCGTCCGCGGCCGCCCCGGCCGCCACCCCGACCCCGACACCCAGCGGCTCGCCGAGCACCTCACCCGCCGCGTCGGCCAGCCCGAGCGCTTCGGCGTCCGCGGCCCCCACGGCCAGTGCCGCCCCCTCGGCCACGCCGACGTCGGGAACGTCCACCGTGCAGCAGGCGCAGGGCAATGCCGCACTGGTCAGCGCCCCGGTCGAGGCACAGTTCAACAAGCTCAACTGCGCGGACAAGAACTGGCAGAAGACGGTCGGCTACACCAGCGGCCAGTACAACAACCGTGACATCCAGATCGTGTCGTGTGGCAAGCAGAACGGTGTCCTGTACAAGTTCGTCCTCGACAAGGCCCACGTGGTGGGCAGCATGATCTCCTCGGCCAGTGCCGGGCTGCAGCCGAACTCCACCGGGTGGCAGGTCAACCTCAATTTCAACGGCGCAGGCACCTCGGCGTTTGGTCAGATCACCACCCAGATGTACGGCAAGTACGGGACCTCCGGCTCGCCGCTGGATGACCTGGCGGTCGTCCTCGATGGCACCGTGGTCTCCTTCCCCTCGATCAACCAGGGCGCGATCACCGGCGGCCAGGCCCAGATCACCGGCGGCTTCAACCAGGCCCAGGCGACCACGCTGGCCAACCAGCTGTCCTACGGCAAGCTGCCGCTGAGCTTCCGCCAGCAGTCGGTGGAGTCGGTCTCGCCCCAGCTGGGCCGCGACCAGCTCGACGCCGGCCTGATCGCGGCCGGCCTCGGCCTGATCCTGGTCGTGCTGTACCTGCTGCTCTACTACCGGGGCCTGGCCCTGGTCGCGGTGTCCAGCCTGCTGATCGCGGCCCTGCTCGCCTTCCTCTCGGTGGTCCTGCTCGGCAAGTACCAGGGCTTCGCGCTGTCCCTCGCGGGCATCGCCGGCCTGATCGTGGCGATCGGCATCACCGCGGACTCGTTCGTCGTCTTCTTCGAACGGCTCCGTGACGAGGTACGGGAGGGGCGCTCCCTGCGGGCTGCCGTGGAGCGCGGCTGGGGCCGGGCACGGCGGACCATCCTGGTCTCCGACACCGTGTCCTTCCTGGCGGCCGCGCTGCTGTACTACTTCGCGATCGGCAGCGTCAGGGGCTTCGCCTTCACGCTCGGCCTCACCACGATCATCGACATCATCGTGGTGTTCACCTTCACCAAACCGACGATGACGCTGCTGGCCAGGACGAGGTTCTTCGGGCAGGGGCACCCGCTGTCCGGGCTGGATCCCAAGCGGCTCGGCGCCCGGGCGCCATGGCGGGCCTCGCCCCGCGCCGCGGCCCGGGTCCCGGCCCGGAGCACCCCGGCGAAGGAGGCGTGATGGCCTTGCTCGGTGGCATCGGCGGCCGGCTGTACCGGGGCGAGGTCTCGGTCGACTTCGTCGGCCGCAAACGGCTGTGGTACTCCATCTCGGGCCTGATCCTGGCGATCAGCGTGGTGGCGGTGACCGTCATCGGCCTCAACTTCAGCGTGGACTTCAAGGGTGGCTCGGTCTTCTCGTTCCCGGCCGGCAACACCACCATCTCCCAGGTGCGCAGCACGGTGAGCGGGGCAGGCGGCGGCAGCGACGCCATCATCCAGCACACCACGAACATCAAGAACGGTGCCTCCAGCTGGAGCGTGCAGACTCACCCGCTGACCCCGGCACAGCAGACCAGCGTGGGGAACGCGATCGCCGGCTCGTTCCACCTCACGCAGAGCCAGATCAGCACCCAGTTCGTCGGCCCCAGCTGGGGCAGCCAGATCTCGCAGAAGGCGCTGGAGGCGCTGATCGCGTTCCTGATCGTGATCGTGATCTACCTCTCGATCGCGTTCGAGTGGAAGATGGCCGCCGCCGCGCTGATCGCGCTCGCCCACGACATCGTGATCACCGTCGGGGTGTACGCGCTGCTCGGCTTCCAGGTCAGCCCGGCCTCCGTGATCGGCCTGCTGACCATCCTGGGCTACTCCCTGTACGACACCGTGGTCGTCTTCGACAAGGTCAGGGAGAACACCGCCGGGCTGCTCGGCTCGGCCCGCGCCACCTACAGCCAGGCCGCCAACCAGGCACTCAACCAGACCCTGGTCCGGTCCATCAACACCTCGGTCATCGCGCTCCTGCCGGTGGCCGCGATCCTGTTCATCGGCGCGGGCTTGCTCGGCGCCGGCGAGCTGAAGGACCTGGCGCTGGTGCTGTTCGTGGGCATGCTGTCGGGTACCTACTCCTCCATCTGCATCGCGACCCCGGTCCTGGCCGACCTCAAGGAGCGTGAGCCCCAGTACCGGGCACTCGCCAAGCGGGTCTCCCAGCGCGCGGCCGGCGGACGCGCCGCCAAGCGGGCAACCGCCCGGGCAGGCGTCGGTGCCGACGCGTCCGCGACCCCGGGCCGGACCCTGGCCGACGGCGCGGCCGGCGCCCTCCAGGACGAGGCCGGCCCGGCCGCCGATGAGGCCGATGCGGCCCCGCCGGGCGAGCCGGTCCCGGCGGGCCGTGCCAGCGCGCGCGGCGGCACCCCCGGCGCCGCCCGGCCCGGCCCGCGCCAGCAGCCCCGGCGGGCCAGCGCGGCCAGGCGGCGGCCCGGCGGCAAGAAGAAGCGGCGGTAGCGCCTGTGCCCGGGGAGGGGACCGCGGCGGGCACCACGCTGGCCGACCTGATCAAAGAGAAGGTCCGGGACATCGCCGACTACCCGCAGCCGGGGGTCGTGTTCAAGGACATCACACCGCTGCTTGCGGACGGCCAGGCGCTGGCCGCTGTGGTGAGTGCGCTGGCCACGGGGCACGGGCCGGTGGACAAGGTGGTCGGCATCGAGGCCCGCGGCTTCATCCTCGCGGCGTCGGTGGCCTGCCAGCTCGGCTCGGGATTCGTGCCGGTCCGCAAGCAGGGACGGCTGCCCGGCCCGACCTACGCGCGCAGTTACCAGCTCGAGTACGGGACCGCCACCATCGAGGTGCACCAGGACGCGTTCACGCCCGGTGAGCGGGTGCTCATCGTGGACGATGTGCTGGCCACCGGCGGCACGGCCGAGGCGACCGCGCATCTGGTGCGCCGGGCCGGGGCCGACGTGGCGGGGATCGCGGTCATCCTGGAGCTGGCGTTCCTCGGTGGCCGGGGCCGGCTACCGGAGGGGAGTCTGCGGTCCCTGCTGGTGGTGTGACCGCCGCGCCGGCGCCCGGCCGGCTGAGCTGGGCCGGGGGCCCGATGCCGCCGATAGAATAGATGCCTGGCGGACGACAGGAGCGCAAGTGGCCCGTGACGTGGCGATGACCGGCAGGGCCGGTGCCGACGTCACCAAGTCCGCCCCGGGGCAGCAGGACTTCCCGGCGGTCCCCGGGGATGACGGCGAGGTGGCGCGGGACGCGGCCGTGCCGACCCCTGCCGTGCCGTCCCCCGCCATGCCGTCCCCCGCCATGCCAGCCTCCAAGCCCGCCGCGCCCGATCCCCCTACCGGGCCATCACCGGCCACCGAGCCCTCGCCTGCGACCCCGCCGGGAACCAGCGCGGGCGCCGCGGTAACCAGCGCCGGCGCCGGGGTAACCAGCGGGGGTGCGGCGGTCCGGCGACGGCTGGCGCGCCTCGGCGCCCCCCGCGGAGGGGGGGCGAACCCGGTGCTTGAGCCCTTGATCAAGACCGTTCGGGCGACGCACCCCAAGGCGGACGTCAGGCTCATCGAGCGCGCGTATGAAGTGGCCGCGCACTGCCACGCCGACCAGAAGCGTCTGAGCGGTGACCCCTACATCACCCACCCGCTTGCCGTGGCCACCATCCTGGCCGAGCTGGGCATGCCCCACGAGACCATCTGCGCGGCACTGCTGCACGACACGGTCGAGGACACCCCGTACACGCTGGACGAACTGCGCCACGAGTTCGGCGACGAGGTGACGGCGCTGGTCGACGGCGTGACCAAGCTCGACAAGGTGAAGTACGGTGAGGCCGCCGCGGCGGAGACCGTCCGCAAGATGATCGTCGCCATGTCGCGCGACATCGGCGTGCTGGTCATCAAGCTGGCCGACCGGCTCCACAACATGCGTACCCTGCGGTACCTCCCGCGTGACAAGCAGGAACGGAAGTCACGCGAGGTGCTGGAGATCTACGCGCCGCTGGCCCACCGGCTGGGCATGAACACCGTGAAATGGGAGCTCGAGGACCTGGCCTTCGCCACGCTCTACCCCAAGCGCTACGACGAGATCGCGCGGATGGTGTCCGAGCGCGCGCCGCGCCGGGATGTGTACCTGCAAGAGGTCATCGAAGAGGTCTATGTAGACCTGCGCAACGCGAAGGTGAAGGCGCGGGTGACGGGCCGGCCCAAGCACTACTACTCCGTCTACCAGAAGATGATCGCCCGCGACGTCAGCTTCGACGAGATCTACGACCTCGTCGGCATCCGTGTCCTGGTCGATTCGGTGCGTGACTGCTATGCGGTGCTCGGCACCGTGCACGCCCGGTGGAACCCGATTCCCGGGCGGTTCAAGGACTACATCGCGATGCCGAAGTTCAACATGTACCAGTCCCTGCACACGACGGTCATCGGCCCGGAGGGCAAGCCGGTCGAGCTGCAGATCAGGACCTGGGGCATGCACCGCCGGTCGGAGTACGGCGTGGCCGCGCACTGGAAGTACAAGGAGGAGACCGCCCGCCGGGGACGCGGCGGGGCCGCCCCGGACGTCAGTGAGATGGCCTGGCTCCGGCAACTGGTCGAATGGCAGCGGGAGACCGCCGACCCGGCCGAGTTCCTGGAATCGCTCCGGTTCGACCTCGGCGCGGCCGAGGTCTATGTCTTCACCCCCCGCGGGGAAGTGATCGCGCTGCCCATGGGGGCGACCCCGGTGGACTTCGCCTACGCGATCCATACCGAGGTCGGGCACCGGACCATCGGCGCGCGGGTGAACGGCAGGCTGGTCGCGCTGGAATCCGCCCTCGACAACGGGGACACCGTCGAGATCTTCACGTCCAAGGCGGCGGACGCCGCGCCGAGCCGGGACTGGCTGGGTTTCGTCAAGAGCGCGCGGGCGCGGAACAAGATCCGGCACTGGTTCTCCAAGGAGCGGCGGGAGGCGGCCGCCGAGGCCGGCAAGACGGCGATCGCGCGGACGATGCGCAAGCAGGAACTGCCGCTGCAGCGGCTCGCCACCGGGGACGCACTGCAGGCGATCGCCGCCGGACTGCGCTATCCGGACGTGTCCGCACTGTACGCGGCGGTAGGGGAGGGCCACGTCAGCGCGCAGTCGGTCGTCACCAAGCTGGTCGCCTCCGTCGGCGGGGCCGCGGGAGCGGCCGAAGATCTCGCGGAAACCACCTTGCCGACCAGCCCGCCCCGGCCGCGCACCACGGGGGATTCGGGTGTGGTGGTGGAGGGCTCAGCCGATGTGTGGGCCAGGCTGTCACGCTGTTGCACACCGGTGCCCGGAGACGAGATCACCGGTTTCGTCACCCGCGGACACGGTGTATCTGTCCACCGGTCCGACTGTGTCAACCTGCGCCACCTGCTCGATTCCGAGCCCGAGCGGCTGGTGGACGTGCGCTGGTCGCCGACCGAGGACTCGCTGTTCCTGGTGGCTATCCAGGTGGAGGCCCTCGACCGCACCGGCCTGCTGTCCGACGTCACCCGGTCTATCTCCGACGCCCGCGTCAACATCCTGTCGGCCTCGGTCACCACCACCAGGGACCGGGTTGCGGTCAGCAAGTTCACCTTCGAGATGGGCGATCCCAAGCATCTCGGCCACGTGCTGCGCGCCGTGCGTGCCATCGACGGGGTCTACGACGTGTACCGGGTCACCAACTGAGCCAGCGCCGGGGCATGCCCGCCGATCCACGGGAGACGCCGTGGCCCGGGGTCCGGCTCAGCCGGAGAATTCGGCCAGGGTCCGTTCGGCCTCGGTGAGCCAGGACCGGCGGGCCGCGATGGCTTCCTCGGCCTGCGCCGCTGCCTTAGCATCTCCGGACTCGGTGGCCTTGGCCAGCTGGGTTTCCAGCCCGGCGATCGCGGACCGGATCTGCTCGACGGTCCCCTGGGCGCGGGCGAGCGCCTCCGGGTTCGACCGCCGCCACTGGGCGTCCTCGGCCTTGCGGACAGCGTCCTCGACCCGCCGCAGGCCCGACTCGAGCCTCTCATGCGCTTCCCGGGGCACCGGGCCCGCCTGTTCCCAGCGCTCCTGGATCCCCCGGAGCGCCGCCCTGGCCGCACGGACATCGGTGACCGGGACGAGCTTGCCCGCCTCCTCCAGCAGCTGGGACTTGACCGCCGCATGCTCACGCAGCGCCGCGTCCTTGGCCGAGTACACCTCCGACCTGGCCTGGAAAAAGGTGTCCTGCGCGGCCTTGAACCGGCTCCACAGTTCGTCCTCGTCGGCGCGGGCTGCCCGCCCGGCCATCTTCCACGAGCGCATGAGCTCGCGGAACGCGGCGGCGGTGGCGGCCCAGTCGGTGGACGATGCCAATGCCTCGGCCTCGGTGACCAGCTGCTCCTTGCGTGCCCGCGCGGTTTCCCGCTCGCCCTCGAGGTCGGCGAAGTATGCCTTACGGCGCTTGTTGAAGGCGTTGCGCGCGGCCGAGAGCCGCTTCCACAGGGCGGCTTCGACCGCCCGGTCGGCCCGGGGCGCCGCCTTCCACTCTTCCAGCAGCTGGCGCAGCCGCTCACCGCTGATCTTCCAGTGGGTGGCCTCAGCCGCCAGGCGCTCGGCCTCGGCCACGATGCGCTCCTTGATGTCCTTCGCCTCGGAGCGGGCATGGTCGCGGGCGGCGCGGACCTCTTCCTGGCGGTGGTCCACCTTCCCGGACAGTGCATCCAGCCTGGCCTGGAGCTGGCCCAGGTCGCCCACCGCGTGGGCATCGGCCACCGCCCCCCGCAGGCGCTCGATGCTCGTCCTGGCCTGAGCCGGGGAAAGGTCCGTCGTGGTGATCCGCTGCTCGAGCAGGGCGACCTCGGTGCTCAGGGCCTCGAACTTGCGCCGGTAGAACGCGAGCGCCTCCTCAGGGCTGCCAGCCTGCCATGAGCCGATCACCCGCTCACCTTCGGCGGTACGCACGTAGACCGTGCCGTCCGCGTCTACCCGGCCCCACGGATCGTTGGCGGTACCCACCGCGAACCTCCTGCTCGGCCTGACCCCGGTGATGAGGCGGGGTCAGGTTTTCTTGATGATGACCCTCTTGATGACGACCTTCTCCCTGGGAGGGCCGTCACCAGGGCTGCTGGCATTGCCTGTCCCTATGCCCGCCTTGGCCACATTCTGGATTATTCCCAGCCCCTTGACGACTGTGCCGAAGGGCGTGTAGTCGGCGGGGAGGCTGGTGTTGCGGTAGACGACGAAGAACTGGCTCCCGTTCTCGGTGTCGCCCGCCGTGCCGCCGGGATGGGCCATCGCCACCGTACCCAGCGGGTAGGTCGCGCCGGCCAGGTTCTCCGAGCCGAACTTGTAGCCGGGACCGCCGCTGCCGGTCCCGGTCGGGTCCCCGCACTGCAGCACGTAGAGGGGGGCGATGGTGGTGAGCCGGTGGCAGTGGGTGTTGCTGAAGTAGCTCTTCCCGGCCAGGTAGACGAAAGAGTTGACGGTGCAGGTGGCCTTGGCGTTCAGCAGGTCAATGACCACATCCCCGCGGTTGGTCACGATCGTGGCCCGATAGGTGGCCTTGCTGTCCGGGGTGGCTGGCGGGACGCCCACGTTGCGCGCGGCCGGCGGGCTGGAGGTATAGGTGCAGTGGGTCGCGGGTTCGGCGGCCGCCGCGCCGGCGGCCGGGCTGGCGGTGCTGCTGGGAGTCGCGCTGGCGGTGGCGCTGGGGGTGGCCGAGGCAGCGGATGCCGATTTGCCGCCGCCCTGGAAAAGGAAATAGGCGCCGACCCCCAGGCCGATGACGGCGACGCAGGCCACGCCTATGATCACCGAGGTCCGCCATCGCCGTGCCTGCTGGGCCCGTCTGGTCTGCTGGCGCTGATAGCGCTCCCTGGCGAGCTTGCGCTGGCGTTCCTTCTTCCCCGCCACGCCTGTTGTCCTCCCTCGTTGGCTGGTGCCACACCATTGATCAGCGAAACTTCGCGAATCGTACCTGCACGTTGCCGGTTGCGACGGCTCCGTTATCGGTTCGCCGTATTGCTCGCTACGGCTCTGTTACCAGTTCGTCGCGTTGCCGCTGGCTCGGTAGCCTGTACCAGCAGCGCCCATCGAACCGTTTCGCTTCTCCAGGGAGGAAGGCCGTGCTCATTGCCGGGTTCCCGGCCGGCTCGTTCGCCACCAACTGCTACGTGGTGGCGCCAGGCCCCGGGGAGGAGTGCGTGATCATCGACCCCGGGCAGGACGCCGAGCCGGGCATCGCGGAGATCCTCGCCACCCACCGGCTCAAGCCCGTGGCGGTCCTGCTCACCCACGGCCACATCGACCACATCTGGTCGGTGGTGCCCGTCTGCGGGGCCCGGGACATCCCGGCCTACATCCACCCGTCCGACCGTGCGCTGTTGTCCGATCCCGCCCGTGGCCTGCCGCTGCAGGCCGGACAGCAGCTGTTCGGGGGGCTGACCTTCACCGAGCCCGACGAGGTGGCCGAGCTTGCCGACGGCATGACGGTGCGGCTGGCGGGGGTGGAACTTGCTGTCGACCACGCACCCGGGCATACGCCGGGATCGGTGGCCTTCCGCGCGGACGAGGGCGTGCTGTTCTCGGGCGACCTGCTGTTCGCCGGGTCGATCGGCCGGACCGACCTGCCCGGTGGCGACTACCGGGTCATGCTGGAGAGCCTGGCGCGGGTATGCCTGACCCTCCCGGATGACATCCAGGTGCTGCCCGGGCATGGACCGCAAACCACCATCGGCGCCGAGCGGGCCGGCAACCCGTTCCTGGCCGGTCTGCCCCCGCCCGTTCCCGGCCGGCCAGGACTGTGACGGAGGCTGACCAAGGCGATGATCCGCACCCACGATGCGGGCACCCTGCGCCCGGGCCAGGCTGGCGAGCACGTGACGCTGGCGGGCTGGGTCGCCCGGCGCCGCGACCATGGCGGTGTGGTTTTCATCGACCTGCGTGACGCCAGCGGTGTGGTACAAGTCGTCTTCCGCGGCGAGGGAGAAAACCGGCCCGAGCATGCGCTGCGCGCCGAATTCTGCGTCCGGGTGAGCGGGGAGGTGCGGCCGCGGCCGGCCGGCAACGAGAACCCGGAACTGCCCACCGGCCAGGTGGAGGTGGTCGCGGACCGGCCCGGAGGGCTCGAGGTGCTTTCGGAGGCCGACGCGCTGCCGTTCCCGGTCGAGGGCGGCGGGGAGCTGAGCGAGGACGTGCGGCTCCGCTACCGCTATCTGGACATCCGGCGGGCGGAAACGGCCACGGCGCTGCGCACCCGGTCCGAGGCGACGTATCTGGCCGGCGACGTCCTGCGGGCGCACGGTTTCGTCTATGTGGAAACCCCGTACCTGACCCGCTCCACCCCGGAAGGGGCGCGTGACTTCCTGGTCCCGGTGCGGCTGCGGCCAGGCAGCTGGTACGCGCTGCCGCAGTCCCCCCAGCTGTTCAAGCAGCTGCTCATGGTCGGTGGCCTGGAGCGCTACTACCAGCTGGCCCGCTGCTTCCGCGACGAGGACTTCCGGGCCGACCGGCAGCCCGAGTTCACCCAGATTGACCTGGAGATGAGCTTCGTCACCCGCGATGACATCATCGAGGTCGCCGAGGACCTTGTCGGGCGGCTGTGGGCCGAGCTGGCCGGCTACCGCGTGCCCCGCCCGATCCCCAGGATGACCTACGCCGAGGCGATGCGAAGGTTCGGCTCCGACAAGCCTGATCTGCGGTTCGGCTGCGAACTGGCCGACCTGACCGCCTACTTCGGGCAGACCTCGTTCCGCGTGTTCCAGGCCCCGCACGTGGGGACGGTGGTCATGCCGGGCGGTGCCGGGCAGTCGCGCCGGGAACTGGACGGCTGGCAGGAGTGGGCGCGCGCCCGCGGCGCGCGCGGCCTGGCCTACGCGCTCATCGGCGCGGACGGGTCGGTCTCGGAGTCCGGGCCGGTCGCGCGGCACCTGTCGGCCACCGAGCGGGCCGGCCTGGCGGCCGCTGCCGGGGCGGCGCCGGGGGACTGTGTCTTCTTCGCCGCCGGCCCGCCCAGGCAGGCCCGTGAGCTGCTCGGCGCGGCCAGGCTGGAGATCGGCCAGCGGCTGGGCCTGATCAATCCGGACCAGTGGTCCTTCCTGTGGCTGGTGGACCCGCCCTTGTTCGAAGAGGATGGCCAGGGCGGCTGGACGGCGGTCCACCATCCGTTCACCGCCCCGCTGCCGGAGTGGGCCGACAAGTTCGCCGCCGAGCCGGGCGGCGCGCTCGCGGACGCCTACGACCTGGTCTGCAACGGCAACGAGATCGGCGGCGGATCACTGCGTATCCACCACGCCCCCGTTCAGCAGCAGGTGTTCGATGTGATCGGACTGGCACCGGATGAGGCGCGGTCACAGTTCGGCTTCCTGCTTGACGCGTTGCGGTTCGGCCCCCCGCCGCACGGCGGGATCGCGTTCGGCTGGGACCGGCTGGTCATGCACCTGGCGGGCGCCACCACCATCCGGGACGTGATCGCCTTCCCCAAAGCGGCCTCCGGCCTGGACCCGCTCACCGGGGCGCCCACCCCCATCACGCCCGCCCAGCGCAAGGAGGCGGGCATCGACGCGGTGCCCGACCCCCGTGGCCCGGGCGGATGATGGCCAGGCGGACAGCCTCTTCGACGCGGCGGGCGAAGAGGCCGCCCGGGCTGCCGCCCCACTGGCCGTGCGGATGCGCCCAGCCAGCCTGGACGAGGTGATCGGCCAGCGGCACCTGACCGGCCCCGGGACCCCGTTCCGCAAACTCGTCGATCACGACGCGGCGATGTCGCTGGTGCTGTGGGGGCCACCGGGAACGGGGAAGACCACCCTCGCCCATGTCGTCAGCGAGGTGACCAGGCGCCGCTTCACGCAGCTGTCGGCCGTCACCGCGGGAGTGAAAGACGTGCGGGCGGCGATCGACGCGGCCCGCCGGGAACTGGGCCTGACCGGGGCCCAGACCATCCTGTTCATCGACGAGGTGCACCGGTTCAACAAGGCGCAGCAGGACGCCCTGCTGCCAGCGGTGGAGAACCGCTGGGTGTCGTTCATCGGCGCGACCACCGAGAACCCGTTCTTCTCCGTGGTCGGGCCGCTGCTGTCCCGCTCGCTCCTGCTCACCCTGGAACCGATCGGCGACGACGACATGCGCGAGGTGATCACCCGGGCGCTGGCCGACGAGCGCGGGCTCGGTGGCCGCTACATCCTGGCCCCCGAGGCCGCCGACCACCTGGTCCTGCTGGCTGGCGGGGACGCCCGCCGGGCACTGACCTACCTGGAGTCGGCCGCGCTCGGCCTGCCCGACGGCGCCGTGATCGACCTCCCCACGCTGGAGCGGGCGGTGGACCGGGCGGCCGTCCGCTATGACCGGGGTGGCGACCAGCACTACGACGTCATCAGCGCGTTCATCAAGAGCATCCGGGGCAGCGACGCCGACGCGGCCCTGCACTACCTGGCCAGGATGATCGAGGCGGGGGAGGATCCCCGGTTCATCGCCCGGCGGCTCATCGTCCACGCCAGCGAGGACGTCGGGCTGGCCGACCCGACGGCGCTGCAGGCGGCGGTCGCCGCCGCCCAGGCGGTCGAGTTCGTCGGCCTGCCCGAGGCCAGGATCAACCTCGCGCAGGCCACGATCCACCTGTCGCTGGCACCCAAGTCCAACGCGGTGATCAAGGCGATCAGCGCGGCCGCGCAGGACGTGCGGGCCGGGCTGGCCGGCCCGGTTCCCTCCCACCTGCGCGACGCCCACTACCCGGGGGCGGGGCGGCTCGGCCACGGACGAGGATACGAGTACCCGCACGACTACGCCGAGGGCGTCGTGGCGCAGAGCTACGCCCCCGACGCGCTGGCTGGCCGTGAGTACTACCAGCCCACCCGCCACGGGGCCGAGGCCCGCTACGCGGACCGGGCCGAGCTGATCAGGGCGATCCTCGCCCGCGCCCGCGAGGCGGGAGAACGCTGACTCCGCGCCGCCAGGCACGCGGTAGGGTCGGGCAGGGGCTCGGTGAACAGGCGCTGAAGGACTGAAGGAGCAGCCATGCTGAACGCGGTCTGGGTGGCGGTGATCGTCGCCGTGGTGTTCTGGGTCGCCGGGGTATGCGCCGCGGTGTACGTGATGCTGAAGGCCGCCCGGCTCATGTCACAGACCACGGCTGCCGTGGCCAGCGCACGCGAGCGCCAGGACCTGCTCATCGAGCGCGCCAACGCCACCATTGACCGCGCCAACGAGCAGCTTGTCAGCACCGACGCGATCACCGCCAGCATGGACGAGGTCACTGCCAACATGGCGGAACTGACCGGGCGGGTGTCAGCGCTCGCGCCGCTGGCCCGGGTGATCGCGGGCAGCGCCGGCTCGCCGATGGCCAGGGCCGCAGCGCTGGCCTACGGGGTCAACCGGGCGCTGTGGATGCGCCGGTCGCCCGCCGGGAGCGGCCGATCGCGGCCCGCTGCCGCCAGGGCGAGAGCGCTCCCGCGCTCGCCGGCCCCCGGCTGGCGGCAGTCCGCGTTGCACGGCCGCCGCGACGAGATGGCGCCATGATCGGGCGGCTGTTCTGGCTGACGCTGGGTGCCGTCCTCGGGGTGGCCGGCTACCGTCGGCTGACCGCGCTCGCCCGGTCGGTCTCGCCCACGGCGCGGGCCAGGGGACTCGCCAGGTTCGCGGGCGACGTGCACGAGGGCATGCAGCTTTATCTGGAGCGGCAGCCTGGTGACCGGCCATCTACCCTCGAAGGTCAGCGGGGGCGGCGGGAACTGCCCCGGCTGGCCGCGAGCCCGGATGCGGCAGACACGGGCCGCTGACCACCGGCCCCTGACCACCGGCCCCTGACCACCGGCCCTGACCACCGGGCCTGACCACCGGCCCCTGACCACGGGACCACCTATCACGTGAAGGATGGCAAGTGATGGAGTCGGCAGAGATCGTCCGCCGTTTCCTGGCCTATTTCGAGCAGCGCGGGCACACCGTCGTTCCCTCGGCCAGCCTGATAGCCGAGGATCCCACCCTGCTGCTGGTGAACGCGGGCATGCAGCCGTTCAAGCCCTACTTCCTTGGCCAGCAGGCCCCGCCTTTCACGCTGGCGACCTCCGCGCAGAAGTGTGTGCGCACGCCGGACATCGAGGAGGTGGGCAAGACCACCCGGCACGCGACGTTCTTCCAGATGCTGGGCAACTTCTCGTTCGGTGGCTACTTCAAGGAAAAGGCGATCCCGTACGCCTGGGAACTGCTGACCGGGCCGGAAAGCGCGGGCGGATTCGGCTTCCCGGAGGAGCGCCTGTGGGCCACCGTCTACCTTGATGACGACGAGGCGGCGAGCATCTGGCGGGACGTGGTGGGCCTGCCGGAGAGCCGCATCCAGCGCCGCGGCCTCAACGACAACTACTGGCATATGGGGGTCCCTGGCCCCGGCGGCCCCTGCTCAGAGATCTACTACGACCGCGGGCCCGAGTACGGCCGCGAAGGCGGCCCGGTGGTGGACGAGGACCGCTACCTGGAGGTCTGGAACCTCGTTTTCATGCAGTACATGCTGAGTGCCGTCCGCAGCAAGGACGACTTCGATGTCCAGGGCGAGCTGCCATCACGGAACATCGACACGGGGATGGGCCTGGAGCGGATGGCGGCCATCCTGCAGGGTGTCAACAACATCTACGAGGTCGACACCACCTGGAAGGTGCTGGACCGGGCGGCCGAGCTGACCGAGCAGAAATACGGCCGCGACCACCGCTCGGACGTGGCGCTGCGGGTGGTCGCCGACCACGTGCGCACCGCGGTGATGCTGGTGTCCGACGGGGTCCTGCCTTCCAACGAGTCGCGTGGTTATGTGCTGCGACGGATCCTGCGGCGCAGCGTCCGCAACCTGCGGCTGCTCGCGGGCGGGCAGCGGGGCGGCGCCGGCTCGCGCCGGGCTGGCGAGGACGAGCGCTACCTGCACGAGCTCAGTGCCACCGCGATCGACGCGCTCGGCGAGCAGTTCCCCGAACTGCGCCAGGACGCAGCCCGCATCCACGGCGTGATCGACGCCGAGGAGGCCGCCTTCGGCGCCACGCTGCGTACCGGTTCGGCGATCTTCGACGCGGCTGTCGGAGAGGTCAAGCGCCGCGGCACCGGCACCCTCAGCGGTGAGCAGGCCTTCCAGCTGCACGACACTTACGGCTTCCCGATCGACCTCACCCTGGAAATGGCCAGTGAGCAGGGCCTCGCGGTGGACGAGGAGGGATTCCGGCGGCTGATGACGGAGCAGCGCCAGCGCGCCAAGCAGGACTCGATCGAGAAGAAGACCGGCAACGCCGACATCTCCGTGCTCGCCGCGCTGCTTGAACGGTCCGGGCCGGTGGACTTCACCGGGTACGAGCAGGTGACGGGGGAGGCGACGGTCACCGGCCTGCTGGTGGGTGGCGCTTCGGTCGCCACCGCGGGCGCGGGCACCGAGGTCGAGGTCGTCCTGGACCGTACGCCGTTCTACGCCGAGGGCGGCGGCCAGCTCGCCGACGCCGGCGTGATCCGGGTGAGCGGGTCCGGGGCCGGTGCCGGCGGCGAGGTCCAGGTGCACGACGTGCAGTCCCCGGTGCCCGGCCTGATCGTTCACCGGGGCAAGGTGGTGGCGGGCGAGATCGGGGTCGGGGCCCAGGCCGAGGCGGAGATCGACGTCGAGCGCAGGCGGGCCATCTCCCGGTCGCATACCGCGACCCACCTGGTCCACCGGGCGTTCCGTGGCGCGCTCGGCGAGTCGGCGGCGCAGGCGGGCTCGGAGAACGCGCCGGGCCGGCTGCGCTTCGACTTCACGGCCGGGGCCGCCGTGCCACCGTCGGTGCTGGCCGATGCCGAGGAAGAGGTCAACGACGTCCTCGTCAACGACCTGGACGTGCGTGCCTTCGTCACGCCCATTGACGAGGCGCGGGCGATGGGCGCGATCGCGCTGTTCGGGGAGAAGTACGGCGACCAGGTCCGGGTGGTCGAGGTCGGCGACTACTCCCGCGAACTGTGCGGCGGGACGCATGTCGCCAGGTCCGGCCAGCTTGGGCTGGTCAAGATCCTCGGCGAGTCGTCCATCGGCTCCGGTGTCCGGCGGGTGGAAGCACTGGTCGGCACGGACGCGTTCCGCTTCCTCGCGACCGAGAGCGTCCTGGTCAGCCAGCTGTCCGAGCAGCTCAAGGCGCGCCGGGAAGAACTGCCCGAGCGGGTGGCCGCACTGGTCACCCGGGTCCGCGACGCCGAGCGGGAGCTGGACAGGCTCCGCTCAGCGCAGCTGCTGGGCGCCGCCGCGGAACTGACCCGCGGTGCCGAGGACATCGGCGGGGCGGCGTTCGTCGGCCACCAGGTGCCCGACGGCACCACGGCCGACGGGATCCGCAAGCTCGCGCTGGACATCCGGGGACGGGTGGCCGCCGGGAGACCGGCGGTGGTGATGGTCGTCGGTATCCCGGCCGACCGGCCGGCGGTGGTGGTCGCGGTCAACGAACGCGCCCGTGAGCTGGGCCTGGACGCCGGATCTCTGGTCCGGGAGGCCGCGGGCCGCCTGGGTGGAGGCGGTGGCGGCCGCGACGACGTCGCCCAGGGAGGCGGCGCGCCACTGGGAGACCGCGCTCCTAGCGCGATTGGCGAGGCTTTTGATGCAGTTCGGGCTGTTGTGAGGGACATGGTGGGACCCGGTGGCGTAGCGTGAGATCGTGCTGCAGCAATACCGTTGCGCTGACAAAACCCCCCGTGCTGATGAGCTTGACGGTGCACGGAGTGCGTGGTTGAGAACCGGTATCCGGCTCGCTTTCGACGTCGGATCAATTCGCATCGGAGTGGCACGGTGCGATCCTGATGGCCTGCTCGCCAGCCCGCTCACCACGGTCCGCCGGGGTCGTGGCGACCTGGACAGCCTGGCCTCGCTCGCGGCGGGTGAGGGTGCGATCGAGGTCATCGTCGGTCTGCCCACCGGGCTTTCCGGGCAGGAGGGCGCTGCCGCGGCCCAGGCCCGGGCGTTCGCCGCGGCGCTTGCGGCCCGGCTGGCACCGGTCCCGGTGCGCTTGGTTGACGAACGTTTTACCACCGTCATCGCCCACGATGTGCTGCGGCAGGGCGGACGCGGCTCGCGCGCGCGGCGCCCGGTGGTGGACAAGGCCGCGGCGGCGCTGATCCTCCAGGGGGCGCTGGATAGCGAGCGGACGACCGGCCTGCCCGCCGGCGAGCTCGTCGGTTCGGTACCCGGAGCCGGGGGATGAGCCGCCACGGAGAGCAGGAGACGGACGGCAGTTACCGCGACGGAACGTGGCTGCCGGGAGGGTATGGCGAGCCGGCGAACCGCGCGGGGGGCGGGAAGCACCGGCTGGCCGGCCACGGGCCCGGCGAGCACCAGCAGCGTGGCTCCGGCCAGAGCCCGCAGGGCAGGGACAACAGCAACACGGGCCCGCCGTGGGAGGAGGCCAGCCCGCCCGGGGGGCGGCCAGCCTGGGACCGCAGCGGCCCCTCGCCGGTGCCTGGCCCGGCGGACCTGGCTCGCGGGCACCCTTCTGGCCCGCTGCCTGTGCTGCCCTCGCTGCCTGCCCCGTCGCAGCAGGGCGACTGGCCCGAGCCCCCGCCAGCCCTCGGCTACGCGGGCGTTCCCGGCCACGGCTACCCCGACAACGGCCACGCCGGGTACTCAGGCCCTGGCGGCGCCGGCTACCCGGGCGCGAATTATGCGGACGGCGGCTACGGCGGCCACGACACCGGCTACGGGGACATCGGGTACGCCGGCACCGGGTCCGCCGGCACCGGGTATGAGCCCGGCGGTTACCGGGAAACGGACTATGCTGCTGGTTTCGGCGGCACCGGAACCGGGGTTCCCGCCGGGCATGCCCGCCGGGGCAGCGGAATTCCACCGCCGGTCAACGACTATCCGGAGCCCCACACCGGCTTTATCGACCCCAGCTATATCGACCCCGGCGCCATCGGCACCGTGCCCGCAGACACCGGGTTCCCCCACACCGGCTTCATCGACACCGGGTTCACCGACACGGGCTTCACCGACACCGAGTTCACCGACACCGGGTTCACCGACACCGGGTTCACCGACACCGGGTTCACCGACACGGGCTTCACCGACACCGGGTTCACCGATACCGGGTTCACCGACACGGGAACGGGTTACGTCGTCCCCGGCGGCCGCCAGGGCGGGTTCACCGCGGACGCCGGCGGGTACCTCGATGATGGCGACTACCCGGCCGGGGACGACGACGAGTACCTGGCATACGGCGAGCACGCGCCCGGCCGCCATGATCGGGACGACGATCACGGCTTTCCTGACCGCGGGGGCTGGTACGGCGAGGTGGACGAGCAGCAGGGCTGGGCAGAGGACGACGATGAGCACCTCCTGCCCGGCCTGAGCACAGATACCCGGCGCAGGAGCGAAGGCCGCCGGGCCGGCGGCACGGGCCCGGGCAAGCAGCCCACCGGCAGGCGGGGCACCGTCAGGGCAGGCAGCGGCGAGCCGGGAAGCGGCCCGGCAAACGGTGTCAAGCGCAGGCGCAGCATGCGCAGGCTGGCGCCGTGGCTGGCCGTGGGCGTGCTCCTGGCCCTGCTGGTCGGGGCCGGCGGTGGTTACCTCTACGTGTACCGCACCTACCTCCACCCGCCGGACTTCGCCGGGTCCGGCACGAAGCCGGTGGTCGTGCGCATCTACCCGGGGGATTCTGCCAGCACCGTGGGCCAGCGGCTGCAGCGTCTCGGCGTGGTCGCCAGCGCCCGCGCGTTCGCCAACGCGGCCAAGGCCAGCGGCCGGGGCTCGGCACTGGAACCGGGGTTCTACCGGGTGAAGCTGCACATGCAGGCGGCGCTGGCTTTCGCGCTGCTGCTCAAGCCGTCGGCACGGGAGCAGACGCGGATCACCATCCCAGAGGGTCAGCGGCTGTCCCAGATCATCGCGACCCTGGGCCGCGCGACCGGAAACGAGCGCGGCTACCAGCAGGCCATCAAGGATGTCGCGGCGCTGAACCTGCCGTCCTTCGCCAAGGGCAAGCCGGAGGGTTATCTGTTCCCGGCGACCTATGAGGTCCAGCCGAACACGCGTCCGATCAAGGTCCTGCAGGCGATGGTCACCCGGTTCGGCCAGGAGGCGGCCAGCGTCAGCCTGCCCTCCGCGGCCGCCCACGCGGAACTCACCCAGGCCCAGGTCATCGTCGTCGCCAGCCTGATCCAGGCGGAAGGCCGGCACCTGTCGGATTTCCCCAAGATCGCTGAGGTGATCTACAAGCGGCTGAACTCGAATACCCTGCTGCAGCTCGACAGCACGGTGATGTACGCGCTGCACACCCGCGGCATCCGCGCCACAGCCCAGCAGCTCAAGGTCAGGTCGCCCTACAACACCTATGTGCACAAGGGCCTGCCGCCCGGCCCGATCGACAGCCCCGGGGACGCCGCGATCAGGGCCGCGCTTCACCCAGCGCACGGGAACTTGATGTACTTCGTCACGGTGGACCCCAAGACCGGCCTGACCAAGTTCACCAGCAGCTTCACGCAGTTCCAGCAGTTCGAGGCCGAGCTGACGGCGAATCTCGCCAAGGGACGTTAGGGCTAGCCTTCGTCGTCATGAAAGCTGCCGTCCTCGGCTCCCCGATCGCGCATTCCCTGTCGCCGGTCCTGCACCGGGCCGCGTACCGGGCGCTCGGCCTCACCGGCTGGACCTACCAGGCCATCGAGTGCGACGAAACAGGCCTTC
This sequence comes from uncultured Actinomycetes bacterium, assembly GCA_963741615.1. Taxonomy (GTDB): domain Bacteria; phylum Actinomycetota; class Actinomycetes; order Streptosporangiales; family Streptosporangiaceae; genus UBA9676. The sequence continues at coordinate 185,848 of CAVUIU010000006.1, read as the reverse complement.
CCGGCCGGCTGGCCGGCTGCGGCCCGGACTGGGCCGGCCTGTCGCTGACCATGCCACTCAAACGCGCCGTGCTGCCATTGCTCGACCGCATCGAGCCCCTGGCCGCCGAGGTCGGCGCGGCGAACACGGTGGTGTTCGCCGGTGGGCGGCGGCATGGCCACAACACCGACGTACCCGGAGCGATCGCCGCTCTCGCCGAGCAGGGCGTCACCGCGACCTTCCTGACGCCCGGCGCCTCGGTGCTGATCCTGGGCGCGGGCGCGACCGCCTGCTCTGCGCTCGCCGCCGCGCGGGGGCTTGGCATCGGCGAGGTGAGCGTGGCGGCCCGCGACCCCGCGCGGACCGGCGACCTGCTGGCCGCCGCCGACCGGCTCGGCGTGAAGGTCACCCTCTCCCCGTTCGGCGGGCCCCCGGATCACGCTCTGGACCTGCTCATATCCACCGTCCCCGCCAGAGCGGCGGATTCATATGCGGGGCGGATTGCCCGGCGGGCCCTCCTGCCGCGATGCCTGCTCGACGTCGTCTATCACCCCTGGCCAACCCCGCTGGCCAGCGCCGCCCGGCAGGCGGGAGCCGCCGTAGCGGGCGGGTTTGACCTGCTGCTGCACCAGGCGTCAGGCCAGGTAGAGCTCATGACCGGCTCCGCTGCGCCGCTGGAGACCATGCGTGCTGCCGGTCTCGCGGCGTTGGAAGCGGGTCGTTAGCGGGGGGCGATGAGCTGGATCGTGGGGAAGTAGCCATCCAGGCACCTTCCAGCTAACCCCCCGAGCCGCGGGCCGCAACAAGCCGGCAGCGCGGTGTGCTTGTCCCGGCGTTTCGGCAAGCCCGGACAAGCACACCCGAAGCCGGCCCCACCCCACCCCACCCCACCCCGCCGGAATACCGGCCCACACCGGATTGCTGTTAGTCTTGCCTGACGACCAGCCCGGCACGCCGGTGCTGGACGTGCAAGCGGAGGACCACCTCCCACCTGGCTGGCCTCATGGCCGGCGGGTAAGCCTGCTGGCTCACGGGCCGGCGGGCAGGCCGGGCGAGACGGGCTGTCACGCGCGACGCGTGTGAGCACGTGGCGTTCCCGGCCCCGCGTCGGCTGGCGTACCCACCGGGCTCGCCAGGAGGTGCGGGTTGGTGGCTCCGCATGCATGCCGTGCGGGGCCTTTTGTATGTCCGGGCAGCCGGCCCGGAAGCCTGGGGCCCGCAGGGATGGTCGCGGCACGCCCGCCCGGGGAGGCCGGGGGGAGAAGCCCAAGGAGGTCACATCAGCGTCGAACCCCGTATCAACGAGCGCATCAGGGTTCCCGAGGTACGGCTCGTCGGCCCGAACGGCGAGCAGGTAGGGATCGTTGCCCTGGGGGATGCGCTCCGGCTGGCCCAGGAATCAGATCTCGACCTGGTCGAGGTCGCGCCCACGGCACGGCCACCGGTCTGCAAGCTCATGGACTACGGCAAGTTCAAGTACGAGTCCGCGCTCAAGGCCAGGGAATCCCGCAAGAACCAGGCCCAGACGGTCATCAAGGAGATCAAGCTTCGGCCCAAGATCGACCCACATGACTACGGCACCAAGAGAGGCCACGTCGAGCGCTTTCTCCGGCAGGGAGACAAGGTCAAGGTGACGATCATGTTCCGGGGACGCGAGCAGTCCCGGCCCGAGCTCGGGTTCCGGCTGCTGCAGCGCCTCGCCGGCGACGTCGAGGAACTCGGCTTCGTCGAGGCCCAGCCCAAGCAGGACGGCCGCAACATGATCATGGTTATCGGGCCCCACCGCAGGAAGAGTGAGGCAAAGGCGGAGCGCGCAGCGCCACGCGAGGGGGCGTCACAGGCCGAACGGCCGGTGCGTGTGCGCCGGCCGCCGGCGCCGTCCGCGGCGGAGGTGCGTGAGGCCGGCGAGTCGGCTGCTGCCCAGGCGGGTCAGCCGGCCGACACCTCGGAGGCGGAGCCCGAGAGCTGATCTGGCCCGGCGCTGCCGGCGGCGTAACGGCCCCGGCGAGCCTGGCCATACCGGGTGAGTGAAGGAAGACAGCGCGCCGTCAGCACCGGAGACCCCGGCGGACGCGGAGCGCAGGAGAACGTCGCGCCGCCAGGCGCGCAGGAGACGCCGCGCCACCGGCGCGCAGAAGACGGAGACGGCGACCATGCCGAAGATGAAGACCCACAGCGGAGCCGGAAAGCGGTTCCGGGTGACCGGCACCGGAAAGGTGATGCGCCGCCGCGCGAACCGCAATCACCTGCTCGAGCACAAGGCCACCAGGCGGACCCGGCGCCTGGCTGGCGAAGTGACGCTTGCCCCCGCAGACGTCAAGAAGATCAAGAAGCTGCTGGCGAAGTAGCCCAGCCCGCCTCAAGGGAGTCAGAGCACATGGCACGCGTGAAGCGGGCAGTAAACGCCCACAAGAAGCGCAGGGTAGTCCTTGAGCGGGCGAGCGGCTATCGCGGCCAGCGGTCGCGGCTGTACCGCAAGGCCAAGGAGCAGGTCCTCCACTCGATGACCTACGCCTACACGGGCCGCAAGGACCGCAAGGGCGCATTCCGGCGGCTGTGGATCCAGCGCATCAACGCCGCCGCGCGGGCGGACGGCATCACCTACAACCGGTTCGTCCAGGGCCTCAAGGCCGCCGGTGTCGAGGTGGACCGCCGCATGCTCGCCGAGCTTGCGGTGTCCGACCCGCCCGCCTTCTCGGCCCTGGTCGAGGTCGCTAAGAACGCGCTGCCGCCGGCCGTCGAAGGTGCCGCGCCCACCACCAGCGAGGCAGCCTGATCCGGCAGCCAGCGCGGGGCGGCATGGCATGACCGAGCCGTTTGGCCCCGAGCTCACCAGCATCCGCTCACCGAAGGTCAAGGCTGCGCGCCAGCTGGGCAAGCGGGCGCTGCGCCTGCGGGCCCGGTCCTTCCTGGCCGAGGGGCCACAGGCGGTGGGGGAGGCGCTCGCCCGCGGCGGCGTCGTCTCCCAGCTGTTCGTCACCACGACCGCCCGTGCCCGCCACTCCGAGCTCGCCGAGCGGGCCACCCGCCAGGGGGTGCACGTCCAGGCGGTGAGCGGCGAGGTGATGGCCGAACTCGCCCAGACCATCACCCCGCAGGGCGTGCTCGCGGTCTGCCGGTATGTGGACGTCCCGCTGGCGCGCCTGGCCGGGGATGCGCCATGGCTGGTTGCGATCCTCGCCAACGTCCGCGATCCCGGGAACGCCGGGACGGTGCTGCGCACCGCGGATGCCGCGGGCGCGGACGGTGTGATCTTCTCGGACGCCTCGGTGGACCCGTATAACAGCAAGTGCGTCCGCGCCACCGCCGGGAGCCTCTTCCACCTGCCATTGGTGGTTGATACGCCGGTCGCGGAGGCGGTGGGCTCGATGCGGGAGGCTGGCCTGCGGATCCTGGCGGCGGATGGCCGGGCCGGCCGTTCGCTGGACGAGGCCGGGCCGGGCGGGCCGGGCAACCTGCTCGGCCAGCCGACCGCGTGGCTGTTCGGGAACGAGGCATGGGGATTGCCGGCCGACGTCCTGGCGCTGGCCGACGAGGCGGTCGCGGTCCCCATCTACGGGAAGGCCGAGAGCCTCAATCTGGCTGCCGCCGCCACGGTGTGCCTGTATGCCTCCGCCCACGCCAGGCGGGCATCGTCCGTCCAGGTCCAGCGGGAACAATGAGCATAAGGGGGCTGCCGTTCCAGGTCCGCAACGCGCTAGAGTCTGATCACGTTGCGTCATTGATTTGGGTCAGGGCAGTCGGGTCGAGATGATGGAGGCAGCGTAAGCGTGGACGGGCTGAAACCGGGCACGGCGGCGGCGGGCCTGGCGGGTGTACCCGCCGCGACGGCGGCTCACGCCGGGCGGCACACGTGCACCGACGAACTGCCCGACGGCTTGGTGATTGCCGATCACGCGGGGCGTGTGGCCGTGTTCAACCAGGCCGCGGCGCGGCTGACCGGCATCTCCGCGGCTGGGGTGCTCGGGAAGGACGTGCGGCAGGCGCTGCCGTTGCGCGATGCCGACGGCCGCTGCTGGTGGATGTCCGCCGACCCCTACCAGGGCCTGCCCACCCGGACCCGGCATCCCGAGATGTCGCTCTACCTCCCCGACGGCACCGAGCTGCTGGTCACTGTGGGTTACGTGCGCGGCTCCGGCCCCCGCGCGCTGGGGGCGGGTTACCCGAGTGGCCCCGGCCCCCTCGAGCGTCTGGTGATCAGCCTGCGCGGAGCGCAGCAACGGGCAAGGCTGGAGCGCACCCGGGCGGATCTGGTCACCACCGTCGCGCACGAGCTGCGGTCCCCGCTGACCAGCGTGAAGGGTTTCACCGCGACGCTGCTGGCCAAGTGGACCCGGTTCACCGACGACCAGAAGCGGGTCATGCTGGAAACCGTCAATGCCGACGCCGACCGGGTCACCCGGCTCATCACCGAACTGCTGGACGTGTCCCGCATCGAGTCGGGCCGGATGGAGGTCCACCGCCAGCTCGTCAGCGTCCCCGAGCGGGTGGAGAAGATCGTCGCCGGCCGGGTCGCGGCCGGGGAGCCAGCGGGGCGGTTCCGGGTGGTGGTCACCGGGGAACTTCCCGAGACCTGGCTCGACGCCGACAAGGTGGACCAGATAGTCGGGAATCTGGTGGAGAACGCGATCCGGCACGGTGCTGGTACGGTGACGGTTGTGGTAGAGCCGGTCGAAACCGTAGCCGCCCGTGCCATCAGCCGCCCGGGTGCGGACCCTTGCGGTCCGGGCAGCCCGCAGGCGGTCGGCGGACCGGGGATCGCGGTCGCGGTCCGCGACGAGGGCGACGGTGTCGCCCCCGAACTCGTGCCGAGGATCTTCCGTCAGTTCTGGCGTGCCAAGCGCCGCGGTGGCGCCGGACTCGGCCTGTACATCGTCAAGGGGCTGGTCGAGGCGCACGGCGGGACGATCAACGTCCAGCGAGCACCCGGGGGCGGCGCGGAGTTCCGATTTACCATGCCCGCCGGCCTGCCCGACTTCGGGTAGCGCGGCGGGCCCCGGCCCAGCGGACCACCTGATGCTTCCCGGCGCGGCAGTGCCGCCCGGGCCAGCGTCCAGCCGGCGCACCCAGGCAGGGCAGTTCCACCCGCCAGACGTTGCGCACAGGGATTGCCGGGCCGCCGCAGTGGAGTTACCCGACCCTCGTGCCCGCAGGAAAGCAGGACCCGATGTCCGCACCGAACAAGCAGTACGACCCGGTGGAGGTGGCGGTGCTGTCACCCGATGAGGTGACCGGGATGCGGGAGACGGCACTCGCCGCCATCGCAGCCGCCGGCAGCCTGGATGAGCTCAAGACGGCGCGGATCGCGCACGCCGGGGACCGCTCGCCGCTCGCCCTCGCCAACGCGGAGATCGGTGCGCTGCCCCCGCAGGCACGTGCCGAGGCGGGCAAGCGGGTCGGGACCGCGCGACGTGACGTCGCCCAGGCCCTGGCTGTCCGGCAGGAAGAACTGGAAGCCGACCGTGACCAGCGCGCCCTGGTCGAGGAGGCGGTGGACGTCACCCTGCCCTGGGACCGGGCCACCCTGGGTGCGCGTCATCCGGTGACCATGCTCGCCGAGCGCCTGGCCGACGTCTTCGTCGGGATGGGCTACGAGATCGCCGAGGGGCCCGAGGTCGAGGCGGAGTGGTACAACTTCGACGCGCTCAACTTCCCGCCCGATCACCCGGCCCGTGAGATGCAGGACACGCTCTTCGTAGCGGGGCCCGATGGCACCGAACGGTCTGGCGTGGTGATGCGCACCCACACATCGCCGGTGCAGATCCGGGCGATGCTGACCCGCCCGCTGCCGCTGTATGTGGTGAGCCCGGGCACATGCTTCCGCAGCGACGCCCTCGACGCCACCCACAGCCCGGTCTTCCACCAGATCGAATGCCTGGCCGTGGATGAGGGGCTGACCATGGCCGACCTGCGCGGGGCGATCAACGCGTTCGTGGAGGCGATGTTCGGCAAGGGGCTGCGGACCCGGCTGCGGCCCGACTTCTTCCCCTTCACCGAGCCGTCAGCGGACGTGTCGATGGAGTGTCACGTCTGCCGGGGCGCGTCCACCCGCCCGGGCGCGGAGCCCTGCAGGGTGTGCCGGTCGCAGGGCTGGATCGAGCTCGCCGGCTGCGGCATGGTCAACCCGAATGTGCTGGTCGCGTGCGGGATAGACCCCGGCCGCTACAGCGGCTTCGCGTTCGGCCTCGGCATCGAGCGGAGCCTGATGAGCCGGCACGGGCTGACCGACATCAGGGACACGCTGGAGGGCGACGTGCGGTTCAGCAGGGCATTCGGGATGGAGGTCTGATGCGCGTTCCACTGTCCTGGCTGGCGGAGTATGCGGCGCTGGGCGCGCCGCTTCCGGACGCCGGGGAGGTGGCCCGGCGGCTGACCGCGGCAGGCCTGGAGGTCGAGACCTTCGGGCCGGCCGGGCATGACATCAGCGGCGTGGTCGTGGCGCAGGTCACCGCGGTCGAGGAGCTGACCGGGTTCCGCAAGCCAGTCCGGTACTGCGAGGTCTCCACCGGGACCGGCGCGCCACGCATGGTGATCTGCGGGGCGGTCAACTTCGCCGCGGGGGACCGGGTGCCGTTCGCCCAGCCCGGCGCGGTGCTGCCGGGCGGTTTCCAGATCTCAGCGAAAAAGGCCTACGGGCGCATGTCGGAGGGGATGATCTGCTCGGCCGCGGAACTGGGCATCGGCGACGACCACAGCGGGATTCTGGTGCTCGCCCCCGATGCCCCCCTCGGCGCCGACTTCGTGACCTATGCCGGGCTGGCCGATCACGTCTTCGAGATCGCGGTGACACCGGACCGGGGTTACGCCCTGTCCATCCGGGGGGTGGCCCGCGAGCTCGCTACCGCCTTCGGTGTCGCCTATACCGACCCGGCCAGCACCAGCCTGCCCGATGACGTGGAGACAGTCTCCGCCGGCGTCTACCCGGCCAGCATCGACGACCCCACCGCATGCGACCGGTTCGTGCTCCGCGAGGTGCGCGGCTTCCAGCCTGCCTCGCCCACCCCGCTGTGGATGCGGGTGCGGCTGGCCCGATGCGGGATGCGCAGCGTGTCGCTGGCGGTGGACATCACCAACTACCTGATGCTGGAACTGGGCCAGCCGCTGCACGCCTTCGACGCGGCGCAGCTGACCGGGCCGATCGTGGTCCGTCGTGCGAAACCCGGCGAGCGGCTGGAGACCCTCGACCACGTGGTCCGCGACCTGGACTCCGAGGACATCCTCATCACCGACGCCTCCGGGCCGATCTCGCTGGCCGGCACGATGGGTGGCCTGGCCACGGAGATCTCGGGAACCTCGCGGGACCTGGTGATCGAGGCGGCCCACTTCTCGGCCCGCGGGACCGCCCGGATGAGCCGGCGGCACCGGCTGTTCAGCGAGGCGTCCTACCGGTTCGAGCGGGGGGTGGACCGGGAACTGCCGCTGCGGGCATCGGCGCGGGCGGTCAGGATGCTGGCGTCGCTGGGCGGCGCCAGTGTGAAGCCGGGCTGCTCGCATGCCAGTGCCGAGGTGCCGCAGGTCTCGATCACCATGCCGGCCGGCTACCCCGACCGGGTGGCCGGGCAGGAATACGGGCCCGACACCGTGGTGCGCCGGCTGCGGGACGTGGGCTGCGAGGTACCGGACCCGGGTGCGGCCACGCTCACGGTGGTCCCGCCGTCCTGGCGGCCTGACCTGGTCGCCCCCAGTGACCTCGCGGAGGAGGTCATCCGGCTGGAGGGATACGAGAACATCCCGGCCCGGATGCCCCGGGCTACCGCCGGGCACGGGCTGACGGATCAGCAGCGGTTGGACGCGGCGATCGGCCGGGCGCTGGCCGGGACCGGCTGCGTGGAGGTACTGAGCCATCCGTTCGTCTCCGCCGGCGACTACGACCGGCTGCAACTGCCTGCCGACGACCCGCGACGGACGTCGCTCCGGCTGGCGAACCCGCTCAGCGAGGACGAGCCACTGCTGCGTACCACCCTGCTGCCGGGACTGCTGCGGGTGCTTGCCCGCAACGTCGGGCGGGGATTCGCCGACCTGGCGCTGTTTGAGATGGGGATGGTGTTCCGCCCGCGCCCGGGCTCGCCGGGGGTGGCGCCCATCCTGCGGGTTGAACCGGGGACCGACGGCAGCCGAGGTGGCCTCGCTGGAAGCGGGCCTGCCCGCGCAGCCGCTGCGGCTTGCGGTGGTCCTGGCCGGGAACCGCGAACAGGCCGGCTGGTGGGGGAAGGGCCGGGCCGCTGGCTGGCAGGACGCCATCGAGGCCAGCCGCGAGGTGCTGCGGGTCAGCCGGGTGCCCTTCCGGGTGGAGGCCGACCAGCACGCACCCTGGCACCCGGGCCGTTGCGCGGCCATTTTCGTCACCGACGGGCAGGGGGAGCGGCGGCTGGCCGGGCATGCTGGCGAACTGCACCCCCGGGTAGTGGAGGCGTTCCGACTGCCCGCCCGCACCTGCGCGGCCGAGCTCGACCTGTCCGTGATCGAGACCGCGGCGGCCGCACTCGGCCCGGTCGAGGCGCCGACCATCTCGCCTTACCCGGTGGCGACCCAGGACGTGGCCCTGGTGGTGGCGGAGTCGGTGCCCGCCGCCGAGGTGGAGGCGGCGCTGTCCGATGGCGCGGCCGGCCCGGGGGGCGGCAACCTGCTCGAGGGGGTCGCGCTGTTCGACGTCTACACCGGGGAGCAGGCCGGGGAGGGCCGCAAGTCGCTCGCCTACACACTGCGGTTCCGCGCCCCGGACCGGACGCTCACCGACGAGGAGGTCACCGCGGCGCGTGACGCGGCCGTGGCCGAGGCGGGGCGGCGGGTCGGCGCCGTCCTGCGCGGCGCATCCTGACCCATGAGCCTGGCGGACTACCGCCGGTCAGGGCAACGCAATGGCGTTAGCGTCGGGGCACGTGCCATGCTCATCCGCGGGCGCGGGGCTGGATCAAATGGCATGCTGCCACGGAGGGAACCGCCATCAGCCGCGAAGCCAGGACGCCACCGCCAGATCCCATCAGCCCATCGCCTCCCACCCCGGCCGCCTCACCCGCGACCTTCGGCGAGGTTTTCGCCGTGGGCGAGTTCCGCGCCCTCTGGCTGGCCCAGATCCTGTCGGTCGTCGGCGATCAGTTGGCCCGGGTGGCGCTGACGCTGCTGGTATTCGGCCAGACACACTCGCCGCTGCTGGCGGCGGTCACCTTCGCGGCCAGCGTCATCCCCACCGCCCTGGGCGGGGTGGCCCTGTCCGGTATCGCGGACCGGCTTCCGCGCCGCGAGATCATGATCGTTTGCGACCTCGCCCGCGCCGCGCTCGTCGTCACCATGGCCCTGCCTGGCATGCCGATCGCGGCGCTGGTGTGCCTGCTCTTTCTCGTAACGCTGATCAGCGCGCCGTTTACCTCCGCCAGGGCGGCGCTGTATCCGGACATCCTGGCCGGTGACCGCTACGTCGTAGGCACGGCCATCACCCTCACCACCCTGCAATTCGCTCAGGTGCTTGGCTTCGCGGCAGGCGGGGTCATGGTGGGTTCCCTCGGGATCCGCACCTCGCTGCTGGTCGACGCGGCGACTTTCGTCTTGTCCGCCGCGATCACCCGGCTATGGGTGCACGCCCGGGCCGCCGCCCGGGCCCGTGCGCACCAGGGCGGCGTCGCACTGGTGGGCACGCTGAGCGGCCTCCGCCTCGTCTTCACAGACGCTAAGCTGCGCTTCCCCATGCTCTTGGGCTGGCTCGTCGCGGTTCTCGATGTCCATGAAGGTGTCTCTGTCCCGCTCGCGGCATCCGTGGGCGGGGGCGCGGTCGCGGTCGGCATGATCCTGGCCGCTGGTGCGCTGGGGTTGACCCTCGGCGCGATCGTCTTCGGCCGGTTCGTCGAACCTGTCCGTCGTCTTCGCTGGATGGGGCCGCTGGCCGTCGCGTCATGCGCCGTTCTGATCCTGTTCGCGCTCGGCCCGACACTGCCGTGGATCCTGGTGATCCTGGCGCTGAGTGGCGTGTTCAGCTGTTACCTGATTGCCGCCAACGCGGCTTTTGTCTCAGCGGCCCCGCCAGAAATGCGCGGTCAGGCATTCGGTGTCGCCCAGGCCGGGATGGGCCTGGGGCAGGGCTCGGCCATGGTCGTCGCCGGCGCGGCCGCACAGCAGTACTCATCGTCGATCGTGATCGCGGTGTGCGGCCTCATGGGCGCTCTCGTCGCTGTGATCATCGTCGCCAGCCGGTCTCGCGGCTGACGCGTCCTGTCAGGGCCGGGGGAGGCTCACCGTCAGCAGTGAGCCCGGGCCCGGGATCGCAGATGGGCGTTCAGCCCCAGCCGTGACCGTTCATGGGCGGTGCCTCCTTCCGGGTGCGGCCGTGCGCTGGATGGTGGGTGGTGGTCATCCCCAGCCGTGACCGTTCATGGGCGGTGCCTCCTTCCGGTGCGGGCGGCGCGCTGGCGGTGCGTGGTTATCCCCAGCCGTGACCGTTCATGGATGGTGCCTCCTTCCGGTGCGGGCGGCGCGCTGGCGGTGGGTGGTGATCATCCCCAGCCGTGACCGTTCATGGATAGTGCCTCCATCCTGTTCTCTGGCGGCCTCGCGGTATACAACATGTCTCACCGTGGCATGCAAGATGTGCCGCTGTGTCGGAAATGTCGTGATACCGGGCAATCACCGCGAGATTTGCCGCAGCGGGTACCCTGTGAGACCTCTGCAGGTGAGACCTCTGCGGGCCACTGACCTGCTGAACCTGGGGTTCCCGGTAACGGGGGCTTGACAGGGGGCGCATGGCTTCTGTGACAATACGGGGCATTGCTCTTACACCGCGCTACTGTTGATATCTGCGCTCGGACCCCCGCCCGCACACCGAGGAGGAGTGCATGCATCTCGGCCCTGGTCGCCGCGCGGCCGAGGGAATGCGAGCGGTCCAGAAGTGGCCGGTATGGGGGTACCCGCGATGGCTCGTCGCCTACATCGTGGTCGTTGTCGCCGCATACGGCGCGGCCGTGGCGGTGGCCAGCGCCACGGTGTCGGTTTCCCAGCACGATCTGATCCTTTTCGGCGCCCTGCTCCTGTGCAACGCGGCCACCGTCGAGATGACCCGGCGGGCCGGCGAGGACGCCGGCCTGAGCAGCCACATCTACGGCGTATGGGAAATCCCGGTCGCGATCTTGCTCGCGCCCATCTTCGCGCTGACGGTACCCATCCTGCGGGTAACGCTCACCCAGCTGCGAATCCGCAAGCTGCCGCTTCACCGGAGGGTGTTCACCACCGCCGTGGTCGGACTGTCCTACGGCGCGGCATCGCTGATCTTTCACGCGGCGGGATCCGGCACTGATCTGGCCACCGTGCCGATCCTTCATGGCCCGTTCTGGGTGCTGGCGGTCGCGATGGCGGCTGCCGCCCAGTGGGCTGTGAACCTCGGGCTCCTGCTCCCCGCCATCAAGGGCTCCGATCCCGCTGCGCGCCTCCGGGAAATCGTCCTCACCAGAGAGGTCGCGCAGAACGATGTGACTGAGCTGTGCGTGGCGGTCCTGGTGACCTTCGCGATTTCCGTCAGCGCACTGACCATGATATTCGCTCTTCCGTTCGTTACGCTGCTGCAGCGTTCCTTGCGGCATAACCAGCTGGTCAATGCCTCTCGCATCGATTCGAAAACCGGTTTGCTCAACGCGGGCACCTGGGAGCGGGAGGCGGCGGTCGAGGTGGCGCGGGCAGTGCGGACCCGCACCCCGCTGGCCCTTGCGCTGGTGGACATCGATCATTTTAAAGGGGTTAATGACACTTTCGGCCATCTGGCGGGTGATCGGGCTCTCAAGGCAATTGCCCGGACTTTCCGGATATTCCTGCGCGAATATGACCTGGTCGGCCGGTTTGGTGGCGAGGAGTTCGCGCTCCTTCTGCCACACACGAAGGCATTGGACGCCTACGGCATCGCCGAACGTATCCGTGAGCACGTGGCCACCACGGCGCTCGACGTGGGCGAGCTGCCGGACGGAGGACATGTCCAGGTAACCGTGTCCATGGGCGTGGCCGCGCTTGGCACGCACTGGGACACCAGCAGAGGGAGCCAGATCACAGACCTCCTTGCCGCCGCGGACCGTGCGCTCTACCAGGCGAAACGGGCCGGGCGCGACCAGGTGTGCGTGGTCACGGAAAATGCCGTGGTGACCACGCACACGGCGACGTCCCGGCTCGAACCAGCTTGACCCGGTGACCGTGCTCGATCAGGTGACCGTGCTCGATCGGGTGACCGTGCTCGATCAGGTGACCGTAGCAGCGGCACCCGTGCGCGCGGGCCGGAACACACCCGGTCAGGACGAGGGTGTCGATGTGGCCGGCATCTTCAGCACCGCCAGGATCTGGGTGGTCCCCTTCCGGCAGGCGGATGTATGCCCGGTGGCCAGTACTTCCGGAGTGGTGAAACCCTTGCAGACCCATCCCCTGACCGTCACCGGCGCGCCGCCCCCGTTGCCCCGCACCTTGCCTGAGGCGAGGGCGCGCGCATAATCCCGTTCCACCGCCAGTGCGGCCGTGCACGGCACCGGGCCGTGCTCGATCTCGACCTCTACCGGGACCCCCGCGGCCGTATGGGAAGTGCCGCACCCGGTCATGGCGGAGACAGCACCGGCCCGCCCCGCAGCAGTCGTCCCCGTCCCGGCCGGCGTGGCGCCGCTGACGGCACTGCAGCCGGCCGCCATGCCAAGGGCCAGTGCCGCGAGAACCGGAGCGGCAACGGGCCACGAGGACCGACACGGCATGGGGGCCTCCTTTCCGCGCCCTTCATCATGCCCTGTGCCGCATGCCCTGTGCCGCGCAGCCCTGCCCTGGCGGCCTGTGCCGCGGACGCGCCCCCGAAAGGCGTCCGCGGCCCCTGGTCACCCTTATCCCGGCCGTCCCGGCCGCACCCTGGATGACGCGGCGTGACCGGTCGTGGATGTGGACCCTGCCCGTGACCTCTCAGCCCGAAACGTAGTTTGCATAAATAATCATCATCATGCATAATCTTACAGAGATTCGCGAGGGCGGCCGCGGTCCGCGAGGGCGGCCGTGCCCGGCGGTGAGGCCTTCTGGGAGGGCGCGTGGGAGTCCGGGTGGCGGTCGCGGGTGCCAGCGGGTACGCCGGCGGTGAGCTCCTGCGTCTGATCTCAGGCCACCCCGACCTGGAAATCGGCCCGGTAAGCGCGGGTGCGAGCGCCGGAACTCCGGTGACCGACGTTCACCCGCATCTGCCGGCCCTGGCCGGCCGCACCTTCGACCGGGCCGACCCCCGGCTGCTGGCAGGGGCGGACCTGGTATTCCTGGCCCTGCCGCATGAAGAGTCGGCAGCCCTTGCCTCGGCAATGCCCGGGCATGTCGCGGTCGTCGATCTCAGTGCGAGCTACCGCCTCGCCGACCCGGGGGCGTGGGCCACCTACTACCGGACCAGCCACGCCGGGCACTGGACCTACGGGCTGCCCGAACTTCCCGGTGCGCGGGACGCGATCAGGGCCGCTCGCCGGGTCGCCTCGCCTGGCTGCTATGCCACAGCGGCGATCGTGGCGCTCGCCCCGCTGCTCGCCGCTGGCCTGGCCGAGCCGGGAGACATCGTGATCGTCGCGGCCTCAGGCACCTCCGGTGCCGGCCGTTCGGCGTCGGCAGCGTTGCTCGCGACCGAGGTGATGGGCGCGGTCTCCGCCTACCAGGTCGGCGGGACGCACCGGCACACACCCGAGATCGAGCAGGCACTGGCGGAGGCGGCAGGCGGCAGGCCCAGCGGCCAGGCGATCGCGGACATCGTCCAGCCCGCCGTCTCCTTCACGCCGATGCTGGCCCCGATGCCGCGAGGCATCCTCGCCACCTGCACCGCCCGGCTGACCGGCACGGCGGCTGGTACGGCGGCTGGCACGCCGGCCCTGCGGGACGCGCTGGCCAGTGCCTACGCCGGCGAGCCATTCGTCCACGTGCTACCGGAGGGGCGCTGGCCGGTCACCGGCGCGACGGTGGGATCGAACGCGGTGCACCTGCAGATAGCCGCCGACACCCACGCCGGGCGCGCCGTCGTGGTCGCCGCGCTTGACAACCTGGGTAAGGGCGCCGCCGGGCAGGCCGTACAGGCTGCCAACCTCATGCTCGGCCTGCCGGAGACGGCGGGCCTGACCGCGCAGGGAGTCGCGCCATGACACCGGCGAGCGAAGCGCCCGCGAGGAAGGGAGATAGATGAGCGTCACCGCGCCACTGGGATTCCGCGCGGCGGGGGTGGCCGCCGGTCTCAAGCCGTCGGGCGCCCGCGATGTGGCGGTGGTCGTCAACGACGGGCCATCCCGCGCCGCCGCCGGCCTGTTCACCGCCAACCGGGTGAAGGCCGCACCGGTGCAGTGGACGCAGCAGGTCACCCGTGGTGGGCGGGTGCGGGCAGTCCTGCTGAACTCGGGCGGGGCGAACGCCTGCACCGGCCCGTCCGGCTTCACCGACACCCACACCAGCGCCGAGCACCTCGCGGCCGCGCTGGCAGACTCCGCGGGCGAGATGGCGATCTGCTCGACCGGGCTGATCGGCGAGCGCCTGCCGATGGACCGGCTGCTGGCCGGGGCGGACGCGGCGGTCGGCGAGGCCTCCCGCGTCGGCGGCCTGGCGGCCGCCGACGCCATCAGGACCACTGACACCGTTGCCAAGATCGCCTTCCAGCGCGCCGACGGTTACACGATCGGGGGCATGGCCAAGGGCGCGGGCATGATCGCGCCCGCGCTCGCCACCATGCTCTGTGTCCTCACCACCGACGCCGACCTCGACCCGGCCGCCCTTGACGCGGCCCTCCGCGCCGCGTCACGGGTCACGTTCGACCGGCTCGACACCGACGGCTGCATGTCCACCAACGACACCGTGCTGCTGCTGGCCAGCGGTGCGGCTGGCGTCCGCCCGGCGCCCGGCGGCTTCACCCGCGTCCTCACCGAGGTCTGTGCCGACCTCGCCCGGCAGTTGCAGGCAGACGCCGAAGGGGCGAGCAAGGCGATTGCGATCGAGGTGGTCGGGGCCGCGAGCGAGGACGACGCCCTGGTGACCGGCCGGGCGGTGGCCCGGTCTTCGCTGGTCAAGTGCGCCATCGGCGGCGAAGACCCGAACTGGGGGAGGGTGCTGTCCGCCGTGGGCACCACCAGCGCCGAGTTCGAGCCGGAGCGGCTCAGCGTCGCGATCAACGGGGTCTGGGTCTGCCGCAACGGCTGCGCCGGAGACGACAGGTCCAAGGTTGACCTGCGGCCACGGGATGTGACGATCACCATCGACCTGGCCGCCGGGCCGCACGCGGCCACCATCCGTACCACCGACCTGACCGCCGCCTACGTCCACGAGAACTCGGCCTATTCGACATGACGGAGACAATCGACGGCAGGACGCCCGCCGGGCAGCGCTCCGACGCGGCGGCGGCCCTGGCCAAAGCCGGCACGCTGATCGAGGCCCTGCCCTGGCTGGACCGCTTCCACGGCCAGACCGTCGTGATGAAGTACGGCGGCCACGCCATGACCGACGAGGCCTTGCGGGTCGCCTTCGCCCAGGACGTGGTCTTCCTGCGCTATGCCGGGCTGCGCCCGGTGGTCGTGCACGGCGGCGGCCCGCAGATCTCCGCGCACCTGGAACGGCTCGGCGTGGCCAGCACGTTCGCGGCCGGGCTGCGGGTGACCACACCGGAGATGATGGATGTGGTCCGGATGGTGCTCACGGGCCAGGTCAACCGGGACGTGGTCGGGCTGATCAACCGGCATGGCCCGTTCGCGGTGGGCATGTCGGGTGAGGACGCCAACCTGTTCACCGCCAGCCGCCGCGGGGCGCTGGTGGACGGGGCGTTCGTCGACATCGGGCTGGTCGGCGAGATCGACAGCGTCGATCCGGCGGCACTGCGGGTCCTGCTCGCCGACGGCCGGGTGCCGGTCGTGTCCAGCGTCGCCCGCGGCGTCGGCGGCGAGATCTACAACGTCAACGCCGACACCGCCGCCGCCGCCCTGGCGGTCGCGCTGGGTGCCGCCAAGCTCGTGGTCCTCACCGACGTCGAGGGCCTGTACGCCGACTGGCCTGGCGCTTCTTCGCCAGCTGCTGAGCCGGGCGCCGAGGTGATCAGCATGCTCGCCGCAGCTGACCTGGAGCAACTCCTGCCCACCCTGAGCGCTGGCATGATCCCCAAGATGGAGGCGTGCCTGCGCGCCGTGCGTGGTGGCGTCCCGCAGGCGCACGTGATCGACGGCCGCCTGCCGCACTCGGTGCTGCTGGAGATCTTCACCGACTCCGGCATCGGCACCATGGTCGTCCCGGACGGAGCACGATTTCCATGATCATGGTTGATCAGGCGTGCTACCCCCCGTCCAATGCACCACGATCATGGGGCTATCGGTCTGCGGGGGCGGGATGAGCGCTACCCAGCAACTCCAGGCGCGGTTCGAGGCCGCGATCATGGGCACGTACGGCGTGCCGCCGGTGGCGCTCGTGCGCGGGGAGGGCTGCCGGGTGTGGGACGCCGACGGCCGGGTGTACACCGACCTCATCGCCGGCATCGCGGTCAGCTCGCTGGGTCACGCCCACCCGGCGATCGTCGACGCGGTCACCCGCCAGGTGCGCGCCATCGCCCACACCTCCAACCTGTTCGCCCATGAGGGCGAGATCGCGCTCGCCGAGCGCCTCCTGGCCCTGCTGGGTGCCGATGGCCGGGTGTTCTTCACCAACTCGGGCACCGAGGCCAACGAGGCGGCGCTCAAGCTGGTCCGCCGCTACCAGGGCCCGTCCCGCCCGGTCATCGTCGCCGCCGAGGGCGGTTTTCACGGCCGGACCATGGGCTCGCTCGCGCTGACCGGCAAAGAGTCGATACGCCAGCCGTTTGGCCCCTTCGGGGTCGAGGTCCGATTCGTCCCCTACGGGGACGCCGGCGCGCTCGCGGAAACCGTCCGGCAAGACTGCGCGGCCTTGTTCATCGAGCCCTGCCAGGGCGAGGCCGGGGTGGTGCCGGCGCCAGCCGGTTACCTGAGCGCGGCCCGGCGGGCGTGTGACGCGGCCGGCGCGCTGCTGGTGATCGACGAGATCCAGAGTGGGATCGGCCGCACCGGCGGCTGGTTCGCCCACCAGGCGGACGGGGTGGTGCCGGACGTGCTCACCCTGGCCAAGGGCCTGGGCGGCGGGCTGCCGATCGGCGCCTGCATCGGGCTCGGTGAGGCCGGCGCGGCGCTGCGCAAGGGCGACCACGGCAGCACGTTCGGCGGCAACCCGGTGGCATGCGCCGCGGCGCTCGCCGTGCTCACCACGATCGAGTCCGACGGCCTGCTCGCCCGGGCGGCAGCCACCGGTGACCGGCTCGTGTCGGGCCTCGCCGCGGCCGGGCATCCGCTGCTCGGCGGGGTGAGGGGGCAGGGCCTGTGGCTCGCCGCCCTGCTGGCCGCGCCGGTGGCGGCCACGGTCGAGTCCGCCTGCCGCCAGGCCGGTTTCCTCGTGAACGCCGTGCAGCCGGACGCGATCCGGCTCGCCCCGCCGCTCATCCTTCGCGCCGATCAGGCGGAGGAGTTCCTCTCCGCCCTGCCCGCCATCCTTGACCGGGTGGCGCAGGCGGACCCCGGCAGCGCCGCCGGCCCGGCGCTGACCACGACACCCACCATCCAGGAGCCCTAATGCCGCGTCATTTCCTCCGCGACGACGATCTGACCCCCGCCGAGCAGGCCGAAGTACTGGATCTGGCCGATGCCATGAAGGCTGACCGCTTCGGTCACCGGCCGCTGGCCGGGCCCCGCACGGTCGCGGTCCTGTTCGACAAGCCTTCCACCCGGACCCGGGTGTCGTTCGCGGTCGGCATCGCCGAACTGGGCGGCCAGCCGCTGGTCATCGACGCGCAGGCGTCCCAGCTGGGCCGGGGCGAGCCGATCGGGGACACCGCGCGCGTCCTGGAACGGCAGGTCGCCGCCATCGTGTGGCGCACCTTCGGCCAGGACCGCATCGAGGCGATGGCCAGGGCCAGCTCCGTGCCGGTTGTCAACGCTCTCACCGACGCCTTCCACCCCTGCCAGGTGCTCGCCGACCTGCAGACGGTCCGCGCCGTCCACGGCAGCCTGCCCGGGCGCACCCTCACCTTCCTGGGCGACGGGTCCAGCAACATGGCCCATTCCTACCTGCTCGGCGGGGCGACCGCGGGCCTGCACGTGCGGATCGCCGCACCGGCGGAGTTCCGCCCCGATCCGGGGGTGCTCGCCGCCGCCCAGGCGATCGCGGCGGGCGCCGGGGGCTCGGTGGCCGTGCTCGCTGACCCCAAGGCCGCCTGCGCGGACGCCGACGCGCTCGCCACCGACGTGTGGACTTCGATGGGGCAGGAAGGGCAGGAAGGTTCCAGGTCCGCCGCGATGATCCCGTTCCGCCTGGACGAGGAGAAGCTGGCGCTCGGCGCGCCCGGCTGCGTGGTCCTGCACTGCCTGCCCGCTCACCGGGGCGAGGAGATCAGCGCGGCCGTACTCGACGGCGCGGCCAGCGTGGTCTGGGACCAGGCAGAGAACCGCCTGCACGCGCAGAAGGCACTGCTGGCATGGCTGCTGGAGCATCCGGCATGACCGCGGTGAGCCCGTTGACCAAGGCGGCACGGCAGGCCCAGATCGCCGAAATCCTCACCCGCGGCCAGGTGCGGTCACAGGAGGAACTCGCCGAACTGCTTGCCCAGCGCGACGTGCGGGTTACCCAGGCGACGCTCTCCAGAGACCTCGACGAACTGGGCGCGGTCCGGCTCCGGAGTCCGGGCGGAGGGCTGGTGTACGCGCTGCCCGGCGATCCGGGCGGACCCGGCTCCCGGCCCGGCGGTGTCCCGGCGGCCCCGGGCGGTGTCCCGGCGGCCCCCGGCGGTGTCCCGGCGGGCCCGGGTGAGATCGGCCCGGCCAATGGGCCGAACGGCGCTGCGGTCACGCCCACCGGCGCGCGGGGCGGGCTGGGTTCCCGGGGCGGGCTGGGTTCCCGGGGCGCAGGCGGGCGCAGGCGGCTGTTCGCGGAGGTGGGCCCGGAGCACCCCGACCGGCTGGCCCGGGTGGGGGCGGACCTGCTCCTGTCCGCCGAGGCGAGCGCGAACCTGGTGGTCCTGCGCACTCCGGCGGGAGGAGCCCAGCTGCTCGCCTCCGCCATCGATCATGCTGGCTGGCCGTCCATCCTCGGCACCGTGGCGGGCGATGACACCGTCCTGGTGATCACCCGGGATGCGGCTGGCGGGGACGAGGTCGCGGAAGCCCTGCTCCGCCTCGCGGAACGGAGGGGCTAGCCGATATGTGGTCAGAGACGGCCGCCGGGGCAACCTCGCCCGCACGCGTTCGCGGGCGCCGGTGCGGCCGTCAGGCAAGCACGGCAGAGCAAACCGCCTGTCCGGCAGGTTCAGGCGCAACCATGAGGGACAAGTCATGACACAACGTGTAGTGCTCGCATACTCCGGTGGCCTGGACACATCGGTCGCCATCGGCTGGATCGCCGAGCAGACCGGTGCCGAAGTGGTCGCGGTCGCGGTGGACGTCGGCCAGGGCGGCGAGGATCTGACTGTGATCCGCGACCGGGCTCTGGCCTGCGGTGCCGCCGCCGTCGAGGTGGTGGACGCGCGGGAGGAATACGCGGCCGGCTACTGCCTGCCCGCGCTCCGCGCGAACGCGCTCTACATGAACCGCTACCCGCTCATCTCGGCCCTCTCGCGGCCGCTGATCGTCACCCACCTGGCCCGGGTGGCCCGCGAGCGTGGCGCCGACGCCGTCGCGCACGGCTGCACCGGCAAGGGCAACGACCAGGTCAGGTTCGAGGTGGGTCTGGCTAGCCTCGCCCCGGAGGTCAAGGTGCTCGCGCCGGTTCGGGACTCGGGCATGACCAGGGACAAGGCGATCGCGTTCGCGGAGGAGAAGGGACTGCCGATCAACGTGACATCCCGCTCGCCGTACTCGATCGACCAGAACCTGTGGGGGCGCAGCTGCGAGACCGGTCACCTGGAGGACATCTGGGAGGCGCCCCATGACGACGTCTGGAGCTACACCGAGGACCCGGGTGTGCCGCGGGATCCCGACGAGCTCGTGATCAGCTTCGCCGACGGTGCCCCGGTCGCGATCGACGGCAGGCCGCTGCCGCCGCTGGCCATCATCACCGAGCTGAACGCCCGCGCCGGGGCGCAGGGGGTCGGCCGGGTGGACATGGTCGAGGACCGGCTGGTCGGGATCAAGAGCCGGGAGATCTACGAGGCGCCGGGCGCCATCGCCCTGATCGCCGCGCACTCCGAGCTGGAGAGCGTGTGCATGGAGCTTGACCTGGCCCGGTTCAAGCGGTCGGCGGAGCAGCGGTGGACCGAGCTGGTCTACGACGGCCTGTGGTTCGCCCCGCTCAAGACCGCGCTCGACGCGTTCCTGGCGCAGGCGTCGCGGCACGTGACCGGTGACATCCGGCTGCGGCTGCACGGTGGCCAGGCGGTGGTGACCGGTCGGCGCAGCCCGGTTTCGCTGTATGACTACGGATTGGCCACCTACGATACGGGCGACACCTTCGACCAGGCACTGGCCAAGGGTTTCGTGGAACTGTGGGGCCTGCCCAGCAAGACCGCCGCGATGCGCGAGCGCCGCGCCGGAGACTAACCCCCCCGCCCCGCCCGCCCGCGCCGGGCCTGGTTTCCATGATCGTGGTTGTTCTTCTGCGTTGGGCGCATATGACACGCCACGATCATGGAAGGTGGCAGTGCAGCCCGGCCGAGAACGTCGTCCTTTGAGGGGAACCCCGGTGGCAGAGCAGGAGCGCAGGCCGACGCGGTTGTGGGGAGGCCGCTTCGAATCCGGGCCGGCGGAGGCGCTCGCGCGGCTGTCGGTGAGCGTCCAGTTCGACTGGCGGCTTGCCCCCTATGACCTGCTCGCCTCGGCCGCACACGCGCGGGTGCTGCACCAGGCCGGGCTGCTCGACGACGATGAGCTCGCCCGGCTGCTGGCCGCCCTGGACAGCCTCGGGCATGCCTGCCGCAACGGCGGGTTCCGCCCGGCCGCGAGCGACGAGGACGTCCACACCGCGCTCGAGCGCGGCCTGCTGGAGCAGGTCGGCTCGCTCGGCGGCAAGCTGCGGGCCGGCCGCAGCCGCAACGACCAGGTCGCCACCGACCTGCGCCTGTACCTGCGCGACCACGTGCGGATCATCGTCTCGCGGGTGGCCGAGCTGCAGACCGCGCTGCTGGCCCAGGCCGCCGAGCATGTCGATTCCCCGGTGCCGGGCATGACCCATCTCCAGCATGCGCAGCCGGTGGTTTTCGCCCATCAGCTGCTCGCCCATGCGCACGCACTCACGCGCGATGTCGGCCGCCTGCGGGACTGGGACAAGCGCGCCGCGGTATCCCCGCTCGGCGCGGGTGCCCTGGCAGGCTCGTCGCTGCCGCTCGACCCGGAGGCCGTCGCCGCCGAACTCGGTTTCGACAGCGCCGCACCGAACTCGATGGACGCGGTCAGCGACCGGGACTTCGCGGCCGAGTTCTGCTTCGCCGCGGCCCTGCTCGGGGTGCACCTGTCCCGGCTCGGCGAGGAGATCGTGCTGTGGTCCTCGCAGGAGTTCGGCTGGGTGGAGATCGACGACGCCTACGCCACGGGCTCCTCGATCATGCCGCAGAAAAAGAACCCGGACGTGGCGGAGCTGGCGCGGGGTAAGGCGGGCCGGCTGATCGGCGGCCTCACCGGCCTGCTCACAACGCTCAAGGGGCTGCCGCTCACCTACAACCGTGACCTGCAGGAAGACAAGGAGCCCGTCTTCGACGCGGTGGACACGCTGCTGCTGGTCCTGCCCGCACTGGCCGGCTTGGTCAGCACGCTCCGCGTGGATACAGAACGGATGGCGGCGGGCGCGAGCACTGGCTTCGCGCTCGCCACCGACCTGGCCGAACTTCTCGTCCGGCGGGGCGTCCCGTTCCGCGAGGCACACGAGGTGGTGGGGCACCTGGTCGTATGGTGCCAGGTGCACGACTGCGACCTGCCCGAGGTGAGCGACGCAGACCTGGCAAAGATCTCCGCCCACCTCACGCCGGATGTGCGGGAGGTGCTGTCGGTCGAGGGCGCGCTGGCGGCGCGGCGGGCATACGGGGGGACCGCGCCCGAGCGGGTCGCCGGGCAACTGGCCGCGCTGCGCGGAGTTGTCGATGAGCACGCCGCCTGGGCGACGGGCTGACCGGGAGCGATCGCGTGCTGGACGCTCAGGACCATGGGCCCGCCGGTGGCGCGGTGCTCTCGCGCGAGTTCTTCGCGCGGCCGGCGCTGGCGGTGGCGGACCGGCTGCTGGGCTGTGTGCTGGAGCACGAGACGGGCGAGGGCCTGGTCGCGGTGGTGCTGACCGAGGTCGAGGCCTACGAGGGATCCGCCGATCCGGCCTCGCATGCCTACCGTGGCCGGACCGCCAGGAACGGCGTCATGTTCGGCGTACCCGGGCATGCGTACGTGTACTTCACCTATGGCATGCACTTCTGCGTGAACCTGGTCTGCCAGCCGGAGGGGATCGCGTCGGCCCTGCTGCTGAGAGCCGGCCGGGTGGTCGACGGCGTCCCGCTGGCAACCGCCCGGCGCTCAGCGGGCCGCGTCGGCGCCGGACGCGGCCCGCTCAGGCCGGGGGCGGCTGTCAGCCCGGGCGCCGGGCGGGATCTGGCCCGGGGGCCTGCCCGGCTCTGTCAGGCCCTCGGGATCGGCCGCAGCCTGGACGGCGCGGACGTGTGCGACCCGGCCTCGCCGCTGCGGGTCCGGGCCGCCGGCGAGAGCCATCCAGGCCCGGCGGGTCCGCACGTCAGCCGCGGTCCCCGGGTCGGGATCAGCGCCGCCGCGGAGCGCCCGTGGCGGTTCTGGCTGACCGGCGACCCCACGGTTTCCCCGTACCGGGCGCACGTGCCCCGGCTCCGGCCGAAACCGGTTTCTTCCCCGGCCGCCGGAGATGGGACGATGCACCGGTGACCGACATCCTCGATGAACTCACGTGGCGGGGGCTGATTGCCCTGTCCACCGACCCCGATGAGCTGCGCGCATCGCTGGGCGCCGGCCGGATCACCTGCTACGGGGGGTTCGACCCGACAGCGCCCGGGCTGCACATCGGCAACCTTGTCCTGCTGCTGACGATGCGCCGCATGCAGTTGGCTGGTCACCGCCCCATCGGCCTGGTCGGCGGGGCGACCGGCCTGATCGGCGACCCCAGCGGCAAGTCGGCGGAGCGGGTACTCAACCCGCAGGACGTGGTCGCCGGGTGGGTGGATGGCATCCGGGCGGAGGTGGAACGCTTTCTCGACTTCGATCCGGGGCCCTCGGGTGGGCTGATGGTCAGCAACCTGGAGTGGACCCAGGGGCTTTCCGCACTGGAGTTCCTGCGGGACATTGGGAAGCATTTCTCGGTGAACCGGATGCTCGCGCGTGAGGCGGTGAAAGCCCGGCTGGAGGCGGGCGGCATCAGCTACACCGAGTTCAGCTACCAGATCCTCCAGGCCTACGACTACCTGGAGTTGTTCCGGCGCCACGACTGCACGCTGCAACTTGGCGGCAGTGACCAGTGGGGCAACCTGGTGGCCGGGGTGGACCTCATCAAACGGGTGACAGGCACCTCGGTACACGCCCTGGCCACGCCACTGATCACCAAGCCGGACGGGACCAAGTACGGCAAGACCGAGGGCGGGGCGATCTGGCTGAGCCCGGAGCTGACGAGCCCCTACGCGCTCTACCAGTTCTGGCTCAACCGCAGTGATGCGGAGGTTCCCGGCCTGCTGCGGGTGTTCACCTTCCGTTCCCGCGAAGAGATCGAGGCGCTGGAGCAGGAGATGCGCGAGAAGCCCGCTGCCCGGGCCGGGCAGCACGTGCTCGCCGAGGATGTGACCACTGTGGTCCACGGGGCGCAGGAGTGCACGAAGGCCGTGGCGGCGAGCAAGGCCCTTTTCGGCCAGGGCGAGCTCGCTGACCTGGACGAGCCCACGCTCGCCGCCGCGCTGGCCGAGGTGCCCTCGGTGACCGTCCCCGCGGGTCCGTCAGGCCTGCCCAAGGTCGCGGATCTCCTGGCCGCCACCGGGATCACGGCGAGCAAGTCGGCCGCACGGCGGGCGATCGCCGAGGGCGGGGCGTACCTGAACAACCGCAAGGTGCTGGCGGAAGAGGCCGAGCCGGCCCGTGCTGACCTGCTGCACGGGCGGTTTCTGGTGCTCCGCCGGGGCAAGCGCACCGTCGGCGGCGTGGAGGTCAAGAGCGGCTGACCTGCCGTCCTGACCTGTCCCGTTGACCCGCTCCCAGCCCGATCCCGGTCCGGGCGGTCCGGATACCGTGCATTCGTGACGCATGAGGCTGCTGTGACAGCCTCCGATTTGACGGGAACCACTTTGCTGCCTAGTGTTTCGTCTGCCCCACAGAGACCACAGCGGCAGTTGGCCGGTGGCCGGTCCGGGGCCAGCAAACCAGGGTCCTTGCAGGGCGCGGCCTACGTCACGGCCCCGTCCGGGCAAGAGGTATGCTGGGTAACACAGCGAGCAGACTAAGCCCGTCAAACCCCGTGAAACAGGTTGACGGGACCCTAACTCGCTGGTAAGTTAGCAGGGTTGCCCCCGAACCAGGCGAAAGCCTTGTGACGGTGCGCGTCCGCTCCTTGAGAACTCAACAGCGTGCTAAAAGCCAGTGCACAAGCACAACAACCCCGTCAGTGAGGGGCTGAGCCGGCAACGGCCATCACCTCACTACGGATGCCAAGATCGCCTGGGAGAGTCGGCTCTGCCGGCTTGACGGGGCACTCTTTCATGTCAGCATCCCGCTGGCCGGGCCTCAGGCCGGGCGAGCGGTTGCATATAGACATCAATGGAGAGTTTGATCCTGGCTCAGGACGAACGCTGGCGGCGTGCTTAACACATGCAAGTCGAGCGGAAAGGCCCTTCGGGGTACTCGAGCGGCGAACGGGTGAGTAACACGTGAGCAACCTGCCCTTAGCTCTGGGATAGCTCCGGGAAACCGGAATTAATACCGGATATGACCCTGACCGACATCTGTCAGGGTGGAAAGGATTCCGGCTAGGGATGGACTCGCGGCCTATCAGCTAGTTGGTGGGGTAACGGCCCACCAAGGCGACGACGGGTAGCCGGCCTGAGAGGGCGACCGGCCACACTGGGACTGAGACACGGCCCAGACTCCTACGGGAGGCAGCAGTGGGGAATATTGCGCAATGGGCGAAAGCCTGACGCAGCGACGCCGCGTGGGGGATGAAGGCCTTCGGGTTGTAAACCCCTTTCAGCAGGGACGAAGCGAGAGTGACGGTACCTGCAGAAGAAGCGCCGGCTAACTACGTGCCAGCAGCCGCGGTAACACGTAGGGCGCAAGCGTTGTCCGGAATTATTGGGCGTAAAGAGCTCGTAGGCGGTCTGTTACGTCTGCTGTGAAAACCCGGGGCTTAACCCCTGGCTTGCAGTGGATACGGGCAGACTAGAGGTAGGTAGGGGAGAATGGAATTCCCGGTGTAGCGGTGAAATGCGCAGATATCGGGAGGAACACCGGTGGCGAAGGCGGTTCTCTGGGCCTTACCTGACGCTGAGGAGCGAAAGCGTGGGGAGCGAACAGGATTAGATACCCTGGTAGTCCACGCTGTAAACGTTGGGCGCTAGGTGTGGGGTCCTTCCACGGATTCCGTGCCGCAGCTAACGCATTAAGCGCCCCGCCTGGGGAGTACGGCCGCAAGGCTAAAACTCAAAGGAATTGACGGGGGCCCGCACAAGCGGCGGAGCATGTTGCTTAATTCGACGCGACGCGAAGAACCTTACCAAGGTTTGACATGCAGGGAAAAGCCGTAGAGATACGGTGTCCGTAAGGGCCCTGCACAGGTGGTGCATGGCTGTCGTCAGCTCGTGTCGTGAGATGTTGGGTTAAGTCCCGCAACGAGCGCAACCCTCGTCCTATGTTGCCAGCGGATTATGCCGGGGACTCATAGGAGACTGCCGGGGTCAACTCGGAGGAAGGTGGGGATGACGTCAAGTCATCATGCCCCTTATGTCTTGGGCTGCAAACATGCTACAATGGCCGGTACAGAGGGCTGCGAGACCGCAAGGTGGAGCGAATCTCAAAAAGCCGGTCTCAGTTCGGATTGGGGTCTGCAACTCGACCCCATGAAGTCGGAGTCGCTAGTAATCGCGAATCAGCAACGTCGCGGTGAATACGTTCCCGGGCCTTGTACACACCGCCCGTCACGTCACGAAAGTTAGCAACACCCGAAGCCGGTGGCCTAACCCGTAAGGGAGGGAGCCGTCGAAGGTGGGGCCGGCGATTGGGACGAAGTCGTAACAAGGTAGCCGTACCGGAAGGTGCGGCTGGATCACCTCCTTTCTAAGGAGCACCTGGCGCATCACCGGCCTGGCCGGCGCTGCGTCCAGAGCCACAGTCCGGGCGAGTGTCCCGGAGTGGATGCTCACTAGTGGAGCACTGGTTATTCGGTCCGTGTACCAGCTCACGTCGGCTAGTACGCCTCTTACCTCGGTAAGGGGAGGGAACGCCGCTCGCGAGGGGTTCGCGGGCCGAGCACGCTGTTGGGTCCTGAGGGAACGGCCGCATGGCCCCCTCGACCAGGACCGGTTGTCAACGCCCGCAAGGGCGGCTGACGGCCGGGACCGCCCGTATCTTGAGAACTGCACAGTGGACGCGAGCATCACATCTGTAGTTGCCAAGTTAATAAGGGCGCACGGTGGATGCCTTGGCACCAGGAGCCGAAGAAGGACGTAGGAGCCTGCGATAAGCCCCGGGGAGTCGGCAACCAGACTTCGATCCGGGGATTTCCGAATGGGGAAACCTGATTGGGCGTAATGGCCCATCGCCCCTGCCTGAACACATAGGGCAGGTGGAGGTAACGTGGGGAAGTGAAACATCTCAGTACCCACAGGAAGAGAAAGCAAAAGCGATTCCCTGAGTAGTGGTGAGCGAAAGGGGAACAGGCCAAACCGATCACGTGTCATAGCCGGCAGGCGTTGCGTGATCGGGGTTGTGGGACCGGCCAGCCAGAGCTGCTGATCTGGCAGGAAGTAAGAAATCGTTTGAGTAGCCGAAGACGTCTGGAAAGCGTCGGCACAGAGGGTGACACCCCCGTAGACGAAACTCAAGCGACTTCCGGACGGTATCCCAAGTAGCACGGGGCCCGAGAAATCCCGTGTGAATCCGGGAGGACCACCTCCTAAGCCTAAATACTCCCTGGTGACCGATAGTGCACAAGTACCGTGAGGGAAAGGTGAAAAGTGCCCCGGTGAGGGGTCGTGAAATAGTACCTGAAACCGTGTGCCTACAAGCCGTGGGAGCGTAATCAGTCTTCGGGCTGATGTGAAGTGACCACGTGCCTTTTGAAGAATGAGCCTGCGAGTTATGGTATGTGGCAAGGTTAACCCGTGTGGGGGAGCCGTAGCGAAAGCGAGTCTGAATAGGGCGTCTGAGTCGCATGTCATAGACCCGAAGCGGAGTGATCTACCCATGGGCAGGTTGAAGCGCGGGTAAGACCGCGTGGAGGACCGAACCCACCAGGGTTGAAAACCTGGGGGATGACCTGTGGGTAGGGGTGAAAGGCCAATCAAACTCCGTGATAGCTGGTTCTCCCCGAAATGCATTTAGGTGCAGCGTTGCGCGTTTCTTACCGGAGGTAGAGCTACTGGATGGCCTAGGGGGCCTACAAGCTTACTGAAGTCAGCCAAACTCCGAATGCCGGTAAGTGAGAGCGTGGCAGTGAGACTGCGGGGGATAAGCTCCGTGGTCGAGAGGGAAACAGCCCAGATCACCAGCTAAGGCCCCTAAGCGTGTGCTAAGTGGGAAAGGATGTAGAGTTGCACAGACAACCAGGAGGTTGGCTTAGAAGCAGCCACCCTTGAAAGAGTGCGTAATAGCTCACTGGTCAAGTGATTCTGCGCCGACAATTTAGCGGGGCTCAAGCACACCGCCGAAGCTGTGGCATTCGCACAATAACCCGGCCCTTTGTGGCTAAGGTGGATGGCGGTCTGGTCCGTTGCGGTTTCGGCCGCGGCCGATCGGACTGTGGCCACTGGCGCCTTTAGGGTCCAGGTGTGCGGATGGGTAGGGGAGCGTCGGGTGGCGAGCGAAGCGGCGGAGTGATCCAGCCGTGGATGCCACTCGAGTGAGAATGCAGGCATGAGTAGCGAAAGAGGGGTGAGAAACCCCTCCGCCGAATGACCAAGGGTTCCTGGGGCAGGCTAATCCGCCCAGGGTGAGTCGGGACCTAAGGCGAGGCCGACAGGCGTAGTCGATGGACAACGGGTTGATATTCCCGTACCCGCTTAGATGCGCCCATGCCGACCCTGGCGATGCTAAGCGCGCGAAGCTGGCAAGCCCTTCGGGGCAAGCTGGCCGAGCACGCGACCCAGACCGGCAGTAGGCAAACCGAAGGGGTGACGCAGAAGGGTAGCTCTACCGGGCGATGGTTGTCCCGGAGTAAAGGTGTAGGGCGGTGCGTAGGCAAATCCGCGCACCATCAAGCCTGAGACCTGATGCCGAGCCGATTTAGGCGAAGTGAGTGATCCCATGCTGCCAAGAAAAACCTCGCGGTGAGCATCTCGGCGGCCCGTACCCTAAACCGACGCAGGTGGTCAGGTAGAGAATACCAAGGCGATCGGGTGAACCGTGGTTAAGGAACTAGGCAAATTATCCCCGTAACTTTGGGAGAAGGGGAGCCGCGCCTGGTGAGGAGGCTAGCCCTCTGAGCTGGGTACGGTCGCAGATACCAGGGGAAAGCGACTGTTTACTAAAAACACAGGTCCGTGCAAAGTCGCAAGACGACGTATACGGACTGACGCCTGCCCGGTGCTGGAACGTTAAGGGGAGGGGTTAGCGGCCTTCGGGCCGCGAAGCTCAGAACTTAAGCGCCAGTAAACGGCGGTGGTAACTATAACCATCCTAAGGTAGCGAAATTCCTTGTCGGGTAAGTTCCGACCTGCACGAATGGCGTAACGACTTTCCCACTGTCTCAACCACGGACCCGGCGAAATTGCACTACGAGTAAAGATGCTCGTTACGCGCAGCAGGACGGAAAGACCCCGGGACCTTCACTGCAGCTTGACATTGGTGTTTGGGACGTCTTGTGTAGGATAGGTGGGAGACTTTGAAGCAGGGACGCTAGTTCCTGTGGAGTCATTGGTGAAATACCACTCTGGTCGTTCTGGATGTCTAACCTGGGTCCGTGATCCGGATCAGGGACAGTGTCTGGTGGGTAGTTTAACTGGGGCGGTTGCCTCCTAAAAGGTAACGGAGGCGCCCAAAGGTACCCTCAGCCTGGTTGGCAATCAGGTGTCGAGTGTAAGTGCACAAGGGTGCTTGACTGTGAGACAGACATGTCGAGCAGGAGCGAAAGCTGGGACTAGTGATCCGGCGGTGGCATGTGGAAGCGCCGTCGCTTAACGGCTAAAAGGTACCCCGGGGATAACAGGCTGATCTTCCCCAAGAGTCCATATCGACGGGATGGTTTGGCACCTCGATGTCGGCTCGTCGCATCCTGGGGCCGGAGCAGGTCCCAAGGGTTGGGCTGTTCGCCCATTAAAGCGGCACGCGAGCTGGGTTTAGAACGTCGTGAGACAGTTCGGTCCCTATCCGCTGCGCGCGCAGGAGACTTGAGAGGGGCTGTCCCTAGTACGAGAGGACCGGGACGGACGAACCTCTGGTGTGCCAGTTGTTCCGCCAGGAGCACGGCTGGTTAGCTACGTTCGGAAGGGATAACCGCTGAAAGCATCTAAGCGGGAAGCTCGCCTCAAGATGAGGTCTCCCTCGGGGTTAACCCGGTAAGGCCCCCAGCTAGACGACTGGGTTGATAGGCCGGAAGTGGAAGCGTGGCAACACGTGCAGCTGACCGGTACTAATAGGCCGAGTGGCTTGGCTTCTACAATTTCCGGCCTGGGAGGCAACTCCCAGGCTCGTGAGCACGCGTCCACTGTGCGGTTCCCGAGATGCGGTCGGCCGCGCCCAGCCAGGACCATGGTCCCCGGCGAGGTGCGGGGCACGACATCTCCATAGTGTTTCGGTGGCCATAGCGAAGGGGAAACACCCGGTCCCATTCCGAACCCGGAAGTTAAGCCCTTCAGCGCCGATGGTACTGCGCGGGGGACCGCGTGGGAGAGTAGGACGCCGCCGGACAAACTTTGCTGGGGCCGCTTCCGCTGGAAGCGGCCCCAGCCTTTTGCTGTGATGCTGCTTGTTGTGATGCTGGTGACCCAGGTGACACGCCCGGAAGGTGGAGGAGTGGTGGGGGAAGAGCGACCACACCGTGACGGCCGTGACGTGGGCGGGGCTGGGCGCAGCGGCTCCAGCAGCACCCCTGGTGGCTCTGGCCGGGCCGCAGGGCGACCGGGCCGCGCGGGCGCCGGCTCGGGCCGGCCAGGTGGAAGTTCGGGCCGCGCAGGTACTTCGGGCCGCGATGGTGCGGGTTCGGGCCGCGGCGGTGCTGGTTCGGGCCGGACCGGTGGGAGTTCAGGCCGCGGCGGTGCTGGTTCGGGCCGGACCGGTGGCAGTTCGGGCCGCGCAGGCGCTGGTTCGGGCAGCGGCGGTTCAGGCCGCGGCGGCTCCCGCGGAGGCGGGAGGGACACAGGGCGGCCTCGGCCCGATGACGCGGCACGCGGCCGTTCCAGCCCGGCGGGCGCGGAACGCCATGATGGTTCTGACTCGCGGCGCGGGGCACCCGGCGTGCGGGATGAGGCGGGACGTGCGCGGAGCCCGGCCCGGCGGGGCGAGGCAGCCGATGGGCGCGGTGAGGCAGGACGGTCGCGAGGCCCGGCCTCCCGGGACCAACGTGTCGGCCCGAGACATGCCCCAGCACCGGGACGGGGCCCAGCACCAGGACGCGGGTCAGGTGCTGAGCGCGGGCCACGGTCATCCCGTCCCGGCGGGGACAGGCCCGGGCCGGCTGGCAGGGACGCGGGCGCGTCCAGTGCGCCCCGGAAGGTCCCGGCCGGGCCGCAGGTGCCCGATACGGTCACCGCGGACCAGCTCGACCCGCAGGTGCGGGCCGAATTGCGCACCCTGCCCGGCGACCTCGCCGACGCTGTGGCACGACGGCTGGTGGCAGCCGACCTGACAGAGGACCCGGAGCAGGCATACGAGTTCACCCTCGCGGCGCGGCGGCTGGCGGCGCGGGTTGGAATCGTGCGCGAGGCCTGCGGGATCGCCGCGTACCGTTCGGGCAGATGGGCCGATGCGCTCTCCGAGCTGCGTACCGCGCGCCGCCTGACCGGGCGTGGCAGCTACCTGCCGCTGATGGCGGACTGCGAACGGGCGCTGGGCCGTCCTGACCGGGCGCTGGCGATCATCAATGACGCCGGCTTCGGCGGCCTCGAGCGGGAGGTCCAGATCGAGCTCCGGATCGTCGAATCGGGGATCCGCCGTGACGAAGGGCGGCCTGCCGCCGGAGTCGTGGCCCTGCAGGTGCCTGAGCTCACCGACGGGCGGCTGCGGCCGTGGTCAGCCCGGCTGTTCTACGCCTACGCCGACGCGCTGCTCGATGTGGGCCGCGTGGAGGAGGCGCGGGACTGGTTCGGCCGGGCAGCGGCGGCGGACAAGGAGGAGGAGACCGATGCGGCTGAGCGCTTCGAGAGCCTGGACACGGCCGTCTTCGAGGATCTCGCCGACATCAGCGACACCGACACCGGCGACACCGGCACCGACTCCAGCGACACCGACGGCCCGCAGGATCTGCCCAGGTGACGCCGTGTCGCTCGGATCTTCAGCGTGGATCCACGAGATACGGGCTAAGGCCCAACCGGCCTGGGCGGCCCGGTCTTCCCGAGCCAGTGCATGATGCCGGCCACGTTGGTGGCCGCGCCGCTCTGGCGTTCGAACCTGGCGCCCAGCACGGGGTCGGCACCGGGGCCAAGGGCCGCGTACCGCTGCCTGGTCCGCTCGGCCACCATGGCGACCGCGTGGTCGAGGTCGAGCCCGGCGTCACGCGCCTGCCTGGTTTGTTCCACCCACACGTTCAGCTCCTGGGCGGACCGCTCCAGCGTCTGATCCACCTCCCCGACCGGCCCGAAATGGCTGAACAGCAGCCGTGCTGGCGCGAGCGCCGCGAACATCCGCAGCGAGCCCAGGGCCAGAGCGAGATCGAAGTCGGGCGGCGGGGTCGCCGGGCGCAGGTCCTGAGTCTCCTCGATGAACACCCCGGCGGCATCACCCACGTACAGGTCGCCGCTGGCGGAATCGATGAGGCCCACGTGGTGCTTGGCGTGGCCGGGGGAGTAGTGGCTGTCCAGGTGCCGCCCACCGCCCAGGTTGACAGACCCCCGCGCCTCCACCGTCTTGATGCGCTCGCCAGGAGTGGGAGCGAGCTGGCCGAACAGCCTGTCCAGCGCGCTGCCGTAGACGCGCCGTGCACTGTCCATCAGCCGGCTGGGATCCGCGAGGTGCCGGGCACCCTTCTCGTGGACAACGATCTCGGCGTCGGGGAACATCTCGGCGATGTCCCCCACCCCGCCGGCGTGGTCCAGGTGAATGTGGGTGACCACGACGGTGGCCAGGTCGCCCGGGCCGATGCCCAGGCGGGTGAGCGCGTCCCGGACCACCGGCGCGGACGGCGCGGTGCCGGTCTCGACCAGACACGGCCGCTCCGCCCGGATCAGATAGCCGGCCGTGATCTTCTCGTGGCCGGCCATCCGGGTGTCGATTTGGAACACGTCATGCCCGAGTGGGGTGACGCCGTCGCCGGCCGCCGGACTGCGTTCTGCCTGGCTCATGGGGTTATCGTGCCAGACGCAAATGAGGCTGATAGCGATCAGTTGATGACAGTGAGTGGCAACCCGGTGGTGGGAGCCACACAGCTAGTAGGATCGTTGGGCGGCCAGGCTCCCGGCAAGCTGCGGCGGGCCGAGTCTTCGGCCCCGGAGACCGGGCAGCCGGGCGACGGTCATGGCCGCGCCATGTTCCGCGTCCCACGCACAACGTGCGGAGTCACACACTCGTGAGCAGAACGCCTGCGACAACGTCCAGTACCGGGTCCCGGCCGGCGGCCGCCGGCGCGCCGGCCCGGAGCCGCTTCCGGCGGCCCGGGGCGGCCGCCACCGTCATCGTCGTGGCGACCCTGGTCGGCCTGGCCCTGCGGCTGTATCAGCTCAGCCGGCCCGGCTACCTGCTCGGGATCACCGAGTACGACGACGGGACCGACTTCGGCAGCGCCGTCCGGCTCGTCCAGGGGGCGCTGCCGTACCGCGATTTCATCATGATCCAGCCGCCGGGGATCACGCTGCTGATGGCCCCGGTCGCGCTGGCGACCAAGACGCTGGGGACCGTGACCGGGATGGCGGCCGGGCGTGTGCTCACCGTGCTCGCCAGTGCCGCCGCGGTGCCGCTCGGGGGCCTGCTCACCCGTCACCGCGGGCTGCTCGCCGTGACCCTGACCTGCGGGATCGTCGCCGTGTACCCGGACAGCGTGCTGGCCGCGAGAACGGTGCTGCTCGAGCCGTGGCTGGTGCTGTTCTGCCTGCTCGGGGCGCTGGCGGTGTTCGACGGCGACCGGGTGGCGGGCGGGCGGCGGCTGATCTGGGGCGGACTGGCGTTCGGGTTCGCTGGTGCGGTCAAGGTATGGGCCATCCTGCCCGTCCTGGTGATCCTCGCCCTCACCGCCCACCGGCCGCGGCAGGCCGGCCGGTTCGCCGCCGGGATCGCGATCGGGTTCCTCCTGCCCGTGCTGCCGTTCGCGCTGCTCGCCCCGCGGACCTTCTACCGCAGCGTGTTCATCGCGCAGCTGGTCAGGACGGACGTCGTCCGGGTCCCGGTCGGGCCCCGGCTGCAGGACATGCTCGGGCTCAGCCATCTCCCGCCCCTCCCGACGCCCGCCCTGGTGGTGATCGGGGCCGTGGTCGTCGTGGCGGTGGCGGCGCTCGCCGTCACCGGGTCACGGCTCACGCACCGGCCGCCCCCCGCCCTCGACTGGTTCGCGATGCTGTCCTGCGTCCTGGTCGTGGCCGCCTTCCTGTGGCCGGCCGACTTCTACTACCACTACGCCGGGTTCCTGGCACCGTTCCTGGCGCTCGCACTCGCGTTGCCGGCCGCCCGGGTGATGGCCGCCCTGCCGCAGCAGGGCTCACGGGCACGCGCAAGCGCGCTCGCGAGGCGCTGTGTCGCCGCGACCGCCGCGGGGATCCTCATCGCCTTCGTGGTCCTCCAGGCAGCCGCCGAGAGCCACCTGGCCGCGGCGGTTTCCGCCAGCGAGATCAGCGCGACCGAGCACACGATCCCGGCCGGCGCCTGCGTGTTCACCGACCAGGTGTCCTACACCATCGGCATCAACAGGTTCGTCTCCCGCGCGCCGGGCTGCTCGCTGATGGTGGACGGGGTCGGCACGGATTACGCGCTCGCCAACGGGCGGAACGGGCTGACCGGGGCCGGCCAGGTGCCCGCCGTGGAGCGGGTGTGGATGTCGGCGTTCCGCTCGGCCCGGTACGTGTGGCTGACGGGCCTGTCCACCCGGCGGATCCCCTGGACACCCCGGCTGCGGGCTTACTTCCTGGCCAACTTCGTGCCGCTCACGCACGGCCCGGACTGGCTCTATGTCCGGAAGACGCCGGGCCGGGCCTGAACCCCCGGCGTGCGCCCACCCGGTCAGCCCTGCGCGAAGGAGCGCATCACCAGCCCGGTGCGCGGCTTAGGGGCGAAAGACGTTGATTTGCGCGGTACCCGCTCCCCATGGGCGGCGACCTCGCGAACGTCCGCGGCCGAAAGAGGCGGGCAGATCACCGCCACTCCGCTCGAAGGCCGGGCCACCGCCCGCAGCGCCAGCGCCGCGTCATGATGCACCTGGACGGTGCCCTCGCCGTCCCGGATCCCCCACAGCCGAGCCAGCAGCAATTCCTGCAGCACGGAGGCTGAAAGCCGGCGCCAGCGGGCCGATCGGCCCGCTGGCATCGCAGCCTCCGCCGCCAGCGGGTCCGGGTCGGTGAGCAGGTGCGCCTCCCCGGCCCCCGCGACCACGAACGCCACACCGCCGGTCTCGCGCAGCACATCCAGCACGCTGGACGGGTCGGCCGCGACGCGTTCCGGCAGCGGCCGCACCGTGAACGCGGCCTTGGCCCGCTGCACCGCCTCCGGGGCGCTGAGCCCGGGGATCACCCGGTGGATCGCCCCGATGCGAGGCGGGAAGGCCTGCGAGTCCACCAGCAGCGCGAGCCCTTCATCCCACGGCCCGGGGCCCTGGCTGCCAGCCCGCTTGCGGGCCTGGAGCTGCAGGTAGGCGGCATAGCGGTGATGCCCGTCTGCGATCAGCGCCTGGCGGGAGGCGAGGTCGGCGGCCACCATCGCGTGCTCCGCCGGGTCGGTCACCGCCCACAGCCGGTGGCGGATCCCGTCGTCGGTGTCCACGGTCATCAGCGGCGGCCGGGATCCGGCCACCTGCCCGACCAGCAGGGTGGCTGCCCCGCCCGGAGCTCCGCCATCAGCACGGGCGCCATCAGCACGGGCACCGTTGTAGAGCAGGAAGATCGGCTCCAGGTTGGCGCCCGTCGCCTCCATCAGCTGCCGGCGGCTGGCCACCGGCCCGGGCATGACGTCTTCATGGGGCAGAACGAATCCCGCCTCCGGCGGTGTCAGCCGCAGTGCCCCGATCAGCCCTCGCTGGATGATCTCCCCGTCCGCCCGGGCCTGCTCGTAGACATACAGGGCCGGCCGGGGGTCGGGAAGCAGGATCCCCTGCTCCTGCCAGTCACGGAGCAGTTGCGCGGCGTCGGTGTACGCGTTGCCCGGATTGCCCGCATCGTGGCGAGGAAGGATCAGCCGGACCACGTTGTGCGGGTCAGAAGCCCGCAATTGGGCTGCGGCGTCCTGGGCGATCACGTCGTACGGTGGAGAGGTGACCTCCGCGAGGCCGCTGACCCGGTCCTGCGCGTAGCGCAGTCCACGGAACGGCGCCAGCGCGAGGCCGGACGCTGGCTGCTGGCCGGACGGAAGGATCTGCACATATGTCAGAAGCACCGGGCGGCGGCCACGATTCCCATTCGGATGAAGATCAGCGTGTGGGATCCGGCACCCCGGTCCCAGACGGCGACGCCTATTCGTGGTACCGTCGCGGGCTTGACCTGCTCGGCCGGGGCAGCGCGGCGGCCGCCGCCCAGTTGCTGCAGCGCGCAGCGGAGGCCGAGCCAGAATCGCGCAGCGTGCTTGAGGCCCTGGGCAGAGCCCAGTTCGATACAGGGCGGTACGCGGCGGCGGCCGACAGTTTCCGGCGGATCGTGGAGGCAAGCCCGAGTGACGATTACGCACATTTCGGGCTCGGTCTCGCCCTGGCCCGCGACGGGAATCCGGCCGCAGCCGCCGAGCATCTCGCGCTCGCGGCCGCGATGCGGCCCGATCTGGCGCATTACACCAACGCGCTGCGCGGTGTCCGGGCCACGCTCGCGGCCCGGTCGGGCTCCGAGCCGCCGGTCCCGCCGCCGCCTGGGAACGCTCCCCTCTGATCGGGCCGGCCATGGCGGGTGAAGCGCCGCGCTCGGCGCCGCTCGGCTCCGCCGAACCGCCGGTCAGCATCTACGACGTCGCGCTGCTCGACCTCGACGGGGTCGTCTACGTGGGCGCCTCGGCGGTCACCGGCGCCCCTGAGTCGCTGGCCAAGGCGAAGGCGGCCGGCATGCGCGTCGTTTTCGTCACCAACAATGCTTCCCGCACGCCGTCCGCCATTGCCGCGCAACTGGCCGGGCTTGGGATACCCGCCCGCGCCTCGGACGTGGTCACCTCCGCCCACGCCGGGGCCCGCCTGCTGGCGGAGCGCCTGGCACCTGGGGCGGCGGTTCTCGTCATCGGCGGCGTGGGCCTGCGCGCCGCGGTCCGGGAACGGGGGTTCCGCCCGGTCACGGTCGCCAGCGAGGGGCCGGCTGCGGTCATCCAGGGATACGCGCCAGACGTCGGCTACCCGCAGCTGACCGAGGGTGCGCTTGCGGTGCAGGCAGGCGCGCTGTTCGTCGCCTCGAACGGGGACAAGACCCTGCCCACCGGGCGCGGCCGCCAGCCCGGGAACGGGGCCTTGGCGCAGGTGATCGCGACCGCTACCGGCTGCCAGCCGGTCGTCGCGGGCAAACCCGAACCCCCGCTCCACGCCGAAGCGGTCGCCAGGAGCGGAGCCCGCCGCCCGCTGGTCGTGGGTGACCGCCTCGACACCGACATCGAGGGTGCGGTCCGGGCCGGTGCCGACAGCATGCTCGTACTCACCGGCGTGACCCACGCCCTGGACGCCGTGCTCGCCCCGCCCCACCAGCGCCCCTCCTACCTGGCACGGGACCTGTCCGGCCTGCTGACCCCGCACCCGCCGGTAAGCACCGCCGGTGGCGGCTTCCGCTGCGGCGGCTGGCACGTCAGCTGGCAGGCTCCCGGCCCCCTCGCCATCGACGGCAGCGGCGATGCCGTTGATGGCTTGCGCGCCCTCTGCGCCGCCGCCTGGTCCGCGGACCAGGTGACCGCCGATGCGGTGACCCCCGCCCTCGCGCAGCTCGGCTGGTGACAGCGGGCGCCGCCCGCGTCGTGCTCCGCCCGCGCCGTGCCCCGCCGCCCTTCCCTTACTCCGTTACTCCTCAGGGAGTAGCGGTCCTCCCCCTGTGGGTGGACGGAGATCAGCCGAAGATCAGCGCACCGGCTGACGCGCCAGCCCGTCCATGACGGACAGACTTGCATGCGCAGACGGGCACGGGGCCCGCGCCGGAGGAGGGACGCATCACATGATCGAGGCACGGGGCCTCACCAAACGTTTCGGCGACAAGCTGGCGGTGGACCAGCTCTCGTTCGCGGTCGAGCCCGGCCGGATCACCGGCTTCCTCGGCCCGAACGGGGCGGGCAAGACGACCACCATGCGGATGATCCTGGGCCTGGATCGGCCCACCCGCGGCTCGGTCACCGTGAACGGGAAAGACTTCCGGCAGCTCGCAAGCCCGATGCGCGAAGTGGGCGCGCTGCTGGACGCCGACGCCGTGCATGGCGGGCGCAGCGCCTACAACCACCTCCTCTGCCTGGCCCAGGCCAACAGCCTGCCCCGGCGGCGGGTGGGGGAGGTGCTGGAACTTGTCGGTCTCACGGAGGTGGCCGGCAAGCGGTCCAAGGGATTCTCGCTCGGCATGGGACAGCGGCTGGGCATCGCGGCCGCGCTGCTCGGCGACCCGGCCATCCTCATGTTCGACGAGCCGGTCAACGGACTGGACCCGGAAGGCATCCTGTGGATCCGCAACCTCATGAAGAGGCTCGCGGGCGAGGGGCGCACCGTCTTCGTCTCCAGTCACCTGATGTCGGAGATGGAGAACACCGCCGATCACCTCATCGTGATCGGCCGGGGCAGGCTCATCGCCGACTGCAGCGTGGCCGACTTCATCGAGCGCAACTCCGTGCAGGCGGTCCGGGTGCGGACACCGCAGCCCGACGCCCTGGTCGCCGCGATCCGGCGGGCCGGTGCCAGCGTGGCCTCCGCCGTCGGCGGCGCGATCGTCGTGCAGGGACTGGCCGCCGACAAGATCGGCGACATCGCCTTCGAGAACGGGGTGCGTCTGCACGAGCTCACGGCGGCGCATGCGTCCCTCGAGGAGGCGTTCATGGAACTGACCGCGGCCAGCGTGGAGTTCCGTGCCGGCGGGCCCGCGCCAGCCGGCGGCGAGGCGGCCCACGACGACTTGGGCGCCCAGCTGGCAGGGCGCGTTCACACGGGAGGGGTGGCCTGACATGACGGCGACGGCAGAGGCCGCCGGGGGCACGCTGGAAAGCGCCCGGCCGGCGCAGGCGAGGCGGGCCGGGTTCGGCGGCGCGGTGCGCTCGGAATTCACCAAGATCCGCTCGGTGCGGTCCACCTACTGGACACTGCTGATCCTCGTCCTGGTCACCATCGGCCTGGGCACACTCGCCTGTGCCGGGGCCGCCTCGCATGCCCAGGGGATCAGCCGGGCCGACTTCGACGCGGTCCAGCGCAGCCTGGGCGGCCTCTATCTCGGCCAGCTGGTCATCGCCGTGCTGGGTGCGCTCACCATTACCTCGGAGTACTCCACCGGGATGATCCGCACCTCGCTGGCCGTGCAGCCACGCCGCGGCACCGTGTTCGCGGCGAAGGCACTGGTGTTCGCGGCGGTCACACTGGTCACGGGCCTGGTCGCCTGCTTCGCGTCCTTCTTCATCGGGCAGGCCATCCTGTCTGGTCATCACCTCAGCGTCACGCTCGGCCAGCCGGGCGTGCTGCGGGCGGTGATCGGCGGCGCGCTGTTCCTGGTCGTCTGCGGGATGCTCGCCTACGGGCTCGGCGCGATCCTGCGCAGCACGGCAGGGGCGATCACGGCCGCCGTCGGGCTGCTGTTCGTGCTGTCGATCCTGGTCAACTTCCTGCCCCAGTCGTGGCAGGTGAGCGTGGACAAGTGGATGCCCGCGATCGCCGGCAGCCAGATCTGGGTGATCAAGAACCCGCCGGCCAACCACCTGTTCTCTGCCTGGGCCGGGTTCGGTGTCTTCGCCGCGTACGCGGCGATCGCCATCGTGGCGGGTCTCATCCTGTTCCGCGGCCGCGACGCCTGAGGGCGCCCCGGCGCAACCGCCCGAGCCCCGGGACCACGGCACCGGACGGCAGCCGTTCAGCGCATGTCTGGGTTCAGGACTGGCAGTGCGGGCACCAGAAGGTGATCCGCTCGGTGGTATCGCTGCCCTGGTCGGCGGCCCGGATCGGGGTGCCGCAGCGGCGGCAGGGCCTGCCCGCACGCCCGTACACCCAGGTCTGCTCGCCGCGCCGCCACACGCCGGTGGTGACCTGGCCGGACCGTTCCTTGTTCGCGTCCATCAGCCGCTGGGCCAGGCTGACCAGCCCGTCCAGGCCGGTGACCTCGCCGGTCGGCCGCCACGGGTCCACCCCGCGCAGGAAGAGCACCTCGGCCTTGTAGAGGTTGCCGATGCCGGCCAGGTTGCGCTGATCCAGCAGCGCCTCGCCGACGGCACGGGCCGGGGTGGCGCGGAGCCTGCGGACCGCCTCGGCCGGGTCCCAGTCGGGGCCGAGCAGGTCCGGGCCCAGGTGGCCGAGCACGCTGGCCTCCCTGGCGGTGGGCAGGACCTCGACGATGCCGAGCTGGTAGCCGACCGCCTGCCAGGTGTCGTTGGCGAGCACCAGCCGGATGCGGTGGCTGGGGGTGATGCGATCCCGGGCCGGCCGTATCCGCCACGAGCCGTCCATCCGCAGATGGGTGTGCACGGTGACGCCGCCCTCCACCCGGATGAGCAGGTGCTTGCCGCGGGCGGCGCCCTCGGTCACGGCCCGGCCGGCCAGGTCGGTGGTGGCGTACCTGGGCACCCGCACGTCGCTGCGGGTCAGCACCCGCCCGGCCAGCGCCTCGTGCAGCCGGCGGGCGGCCAGCCAGACCACGTCCCCCTCGGGCATGGCTCAGCCCGCGGTGGTTGCTTCGTGACCAGGGCGGCCGTCATGCGCCATACACATATGAACCACCACGATCACGGACGAAGTACCGGCTATGACAGCAGTCTGCGGAGGCGGAAGAGGTCGAGGATGCTCGCCTCGACCTTCAGCCGGCCGCTGAGCCAGGCCCGGCCGAAACTGCCGGGGTCATCGGCGAGGGCGAGCAGGTCGTCGCTCTTGGTGGTGAACCTGACGTGAGCCTGGCCACCGGAGCCGTTGGCTACTGTGACCGGGGTGGCGCCGTCGGGCCCGAGCCTGGTCACGAACGTGACCCCGAGGTCGTCCACCTTGCAGCTGATCTCACGCTCCACCAGATGGGTCGCACGGTCCGCCGGGTCCATGTCCATCAGCCGGCCGGTCAGATTTTCCAGCGCCTGGCGGCATTCCTCAGCAGTAGCCATGAAACACCTCGCTTCCCCCGTTCCCAGTGGTCAATCTTAGACGGTTCGACACCAACCGGCTGGCCAGCCGCTATCCGGGCGCCCTCCCGCCGGTCCCGGAGCCGCTGCCCGGCGGGCGCGCGGACCTGTCCCCCGCGTGGCTGGCGGGGCCGCTGCGGCCGCGCCATGCTCCTACCTTGCCCCGATGGACGGTAGCGTTTCCTGCAGACAGCGGTTCCGGGGAGCGGGCCGGGAGGAGGAGAGCAGCTGATGGAGTCAGCACCGGGCGGGGATGCCTGCGGTCTGCCCGAGCCGGCCGCCCAGCGGGGTGCCACCGGCGAGAACCGGGTGGACGAGGCGGTGTCCCGGCTGGCGGACCTGGCCGAACTGCCGGTCGCCGAGCACCCGGCGATCTTCGAGCACGTTCACCAGCGGCTCACCGAGGCCCTTGGCGACCTGGACGCGCGTGAGCAGGCGGCGCCGGACGGCAGCCTGGGCCAGCCCGGCCCGCCCGGCCAGCCGGGCAGCTGAACGGCGCCCAGGCAGCGGATGGGCACCCGCAGGCGGCTGGACGCCGAGCTGGTCAGGAGAGGGCTGGCGCGGTCCCGGGAGCAGGCAGCCACCCTCGTCACCGGCGGCCGGGTCCTGGTGGCCGGCCAGGCCGCGGGCAAGCCGGCCACTCAGGTGGCGGCGGACGACCCGATCCTGGTCACCGAGGCCGGGGGGCAGCCGGAGTACGCGTCCCGCGGTGGCCGCAAACTCGCCGGGGCCCTGGCGGCGTTTCCCGGGCTGCGGGTCGCGGGGCGGCGCTGCCTGGACGCCGGCGCGTCCACCGGCGGCTTCACCGATGTCCTGCTGCGGTCCGGCGCGGCGCACGTCATCGCCGTCGACGTCGGTTACGGCCAGCTGGCCTGGGCGCTGCGCACCGACGGGCGGGTCACCGTGCTGGACCGGGTGAACGTGCGCCAGCTCCAGCCCGGCCAGGTGGCGCCCGCCCCGGATCTGGTCACCGCCGACCTTTCCTTCATCTCGCTGACCCTGGCCCTGCCGGCCCTGATCAGGTGCGCGAGCACGGAAGCCGACTTCGTGCTCATGGTCAAGCCGCAGTTCGAGGTGGGCAAGGGCCGGGTCGGTGCGGGTGGCGTGGTGCGTGACCCGGCTCTGCGCGAGGAAGCGGTCGTCTCGGTGGCCGCCGCGGCCTGGGATCTGGGGCTCGGCGTGTCCGGCGTGACCGCGAGCCCGCTGCCAGGCCCGTCCGGCAACGTCGAGTACTTTCTCTGGCTGCGCCGGGGCGCGCCGGCGCTGGACCCCAGCGACCTGCGGCAGGTCATCGTGGAGGGACCGCAGTGAGTACCAAGCGCACCGTGCTCGTGGTGGCCCATGTCGGCCGCCCGGCGGCCCTGCGCAGCGCGCGCCTGGTGGTGGACCGGCTCACCGCCGCCGGGATAGCCGTGCGGATCCTCGGGCCGGAAGCGGCCGATCTGCGCTGCGCCGGCGCTGACGTGGTCCCGGCCACCCTGGATGCCGCGCAGGACGCCGAGATGGTGATCGTTCTCGGCGGCGACGGCACGCTGCTGCGGGCCACGGAGATGGCCAGGCCCGCCGGGGCGCCCCTGCTCGGCGTCAACCTGGGCCATGTCGGTTTCCTCGCCGAGACCGAGCCCGATGACCTGGCCGGCGCGGTCGACCAGGTGGTGGAGCACAGGTACACGGTCGAGGAACGGATGACGATCGAGGTGTCCGTGCGGCAGGACGGGGCCGTCACCGCCACCACCTGGGCGCTTAACGAGGCAAGCGTGGAGAAGATGGCGCGCGCGCGCATGATCGAGGTGGTGACCGAAATCGATGGCCGCCCCCTGTCCCGGTGGGCGTGTGACGGCGTCATCTGTGCCACCCCGACCGGCTCGACCGCGTACGCGTTCTCGGCCGGCGGCCCGATCGTCTGGCCGGAGGTGGAGGCGCTGCTGCTCGTGCCGA
Source organism: uncultured Actinomycetes bacterium (assembly GCA_963741615.1). GTDB lineage: Bacteria > Actinomycetota > Actinomycetes > Streptosporangiales > Streptosporangiaceae > UBA9676. The sequence continues at coordinate 143,225 of CAVUIU010000006.1, read as the reverse complement.
TCAGCGCGCATGCGCTGTTCGCGGGGCCGATGGTGGTCTCACCGTGGTCGGTGCTGGCGGTCGAGGTGCTCAGCGAGTCCGGCAAGAGATTCCGCATGCTGGCCGGTGGCCAGGACGAGACGTCGGAAGCCGTTCTGTGGTGCGATGGGCGGCGTAGGGTCGATCTCCCGCCAGGAGCGCGGGTCGAGGCGCGCCGGGGCGCACAGCCGGTGCTCCTGGCGCGGCTGAGCGGCGGGGGCCATGGGCAGGCCGGCGGGGCGTTCACCGACCGGCTGGTCGCCAAGTTCGGCCTCCCCGTGGTCGGCTGGCGCGGGCGGCCCGGCACCCGGCGGCGGGGGACCGGGCAGCGCGCCGGGGCCAGCGGAGAGGAGGACGCCGGTGCTTGAGGAAGTCCGCATCACCTCCCTCGGTGTGATCGAGGACGCCGTCCTCGAATTCTCCTCCGGGCTCACCGTGGTCACCGGGGAGACCGGGGCAGGCAAGACCATGGTGGTGACCGGGCTGGGGCTCATGTTCGGCGGGCGTGCCGAGCCTGCCCGGGTCCGGCCCGGTGCGGAGCGGGCCATCGTCGAGGGCCGGCTGCGGATCGATCCCGATGGCCAGGTGGCGCAGCAGGTGCTGGAGGCAGGCGGGGAACTCGACGACGAGGGCGGCACCCTGATCGTGAGCCGCTCGGTGTCCGCCGAGGGCCGGTCACGGGCCTTCGCCGGCGGCCGGTCGGTCCCGGTCTCGCTGCTCACCTACCTGGCCGACGATCTGGTAGCCGTGCACGGGCAGGCGGACCAGCAGCAGCTCCTGCGGGCTGGCCGGCAGCGGCAGGCACTCGACCGGTTCGCCGGGCCCGGACTCCACGCCGTCCTCACCGACTATCAGCGGGCCTACCAGCGTCACCGTGAAATCCGGGCGGAGCTCGACCAGCTGACCTCGGCGGCCCGCGAGCGGGCGGCCGAGGCGGAGGATCTGCGGCGCGGCCTGGCCGAGATCGAGCGGGCGGAGCCCGCCGAGGGCGAGGATGGGGTGCTGCTGGCCGAGGAGGACCGGCTCGCCCATGCCGACGCGCTGCACGCGGCCGCGACCACGGCGCACGAGGCTCTCCTGGGCGATCCCGCCAGCGGCTCCTTCCAGGCAGCCGATGCCGTCAGCCTGCTGGCCGGGGCCCGGCAGGCACTCGAGGCCGCGTCCGGCCATGACCCGGCGCTGGCCGGGCTGGCCACCCGGCTCTCCGAGGCGGCCTACCTCGTCTCCGATGTGGCCGCGGAACTGGCTTCCTATGCGCAGGCGGTCGACTCCGACCCGGCCCGGCTCGCCGCGGTGCAGGAACGCCGCGCCGAGCTGACCCGGCTCATCCGTGCGTACGGCCCGCTCGCCGCCGGCCCGGGCGACGGCGCCCCGGACCTGTCCGCGGTAATCGCCTGGGCGAAACAGGCCAGCAGCAGGCTCGCCGAACTGGAAGGGGACGACGGCCGGCTCGCCGGCCTCGCCGATGAGGAGGAACGGCTCGCCGGGAGCGTCCGGGAACTGGCCGGGCGGCTGACCGGGCTGCGCCGGGAGGCGGCGGACTCCTTCGCCGCCGGCGTCACCGCCGAGCTCACGGCCCTGGCCATGCCGCAAGCGCAGCTGAACGTGGCGGTCACCCCGGCCGGTGACTTCGGCCCGCACGGCGCCGACGAGGTGGAGATCAGGCTCGCCGCGCACCAGGGCGCGCCCATGCTGCCGCTCGGCAAGGGCGCTTCGGGGGGCGAGCTGTCACGGGTCATGCTGGCGATCGAGGTGGTCTTCGCCGGCGCCGACCCGGTCCCCACCTTCGTGTTCGACGAGGTCGACGCCGGGGTGGGGGGCAAGGCCGCGGTGGAGGTCGGGCGCAGGCTGGCCAGGCTCGCCCGGCTCGCGCAAGTGATCGTCGTCACGCACCTGCCGCAGGTGGCCGCGTTCGCCGATGCCCATCTGGTGGTCGAGCGGGCCGACGACGGCTCGGTCACCCGCAGCGGCATCACCCGCCTCGACGACGCGGGCCGGGTGACCGAGCTCTCACGGATGCTGGCTGGCCTGGAGGACTCCGAGTTTGGCCGGGCGCACGCGGGGGAGTTGCTCGCCGCGGCGGCAGCGGAACGCGCGGAGCCCGGGGCGGCCGGGAACGGGGCGGCGGGAGACGCGGCGGGCGGCTGACGCGGCGGGCCGGCCCTGGGCCGGTGCCCGGCAGTGCCCGCGAACTGCGCGAACGGCGCCTCCCGGATCAGCCGTGTGGCTCCGAGTGCGCCGCTGGCGTGGCAGGATGGTTGCGAGATGGCCCAGTTCCTCAAGCTCTCCGTGAAGCACCGGACCAGGCCCGATGACCTGCCCGGTGTGGTCGGGCCAGCCCGCATGGACCGCCGGACCAAGAAGCTCACCAAACGGCTCAGCCCTGGTGACATCGCCATCATTGATCACGTTGACCTGGACCGGGTCAGCGCCGACGCGCTTGTCCGCGGCCAGGTCGCCGCGGTGGTGAACGCGGCCGCCAGCCTCAGCGGCCGCTACCCCAACCATGGGCCGCAGCTGCTGATAGACGCGGGTATCCCGCTTGTCGATGACGCCGGGCCCGATCTTTTCACCAGGATCAGGGAAGGGATGATCGTCCGGCTGGACGGCGAGACCCTGTACGCGGGCCAGGAGGCCATCGCCAAGGGACGGCTGCAGACCGCGGAGTCGGTCAAGGCGGCGATGGCGGAGGCGAAAGCCGGGGTCGCCGCCCAGTTGCAGGCCTTCGTGGCCAACACGCTGGACTACATGACCCGTGAGGGCGAGCTTCTCGTCGACGGGATCGCCGCCCCGCAGCTGCGGACCCGGTTCGAGGACAGGCACGTCCTGGTGGTGGTCAGGGGCTACAACCACCGTGAGGACCTGGCCACGCTGCGCTCCTACATCCGGGAGTTCAAGCCGCTCATGATCGGCGTGGACGGCGGCGCCGATACCCTGCTGGAAGCCGGGTACCGGCCCGACCTCATCGTCGGGGACATGGATTCGGTGTCGGACTACGGGCTGCGGTGCGGGGCCGAACTGGTGGTGCACGCCTACCCGGACGGGCGGGCGCCGGGACTGGCGCGCGTCCAGCGGCTCGGCCTGTCGGCGGTGCTGTTCCCGGGCCCGGGGACCAGCGAGGACATCGCGCTGCTCATGGCCGACGAGAAGGGCGCCAGCCTGATCGTCGCCGTCGGCACGCACAACACCCTGGACGAATTCCTCGACAAGGGCAGATCGGGGTACTCGAGCACCTTCCTGACCCGGCTCAGGGTGGGCGGCAAGCTCGTCGACGCCAAGGGGGTCAGCCGGCTGTACCGGCCGCGGGTCTCCGGCTGGGCATTGATGGTGCTCGTGCTCGCGGCCTGTGCCACTATCCTCGTGGCGACGGCCGTGTTGCCCGCCGGGCAGATCTTCCTGGGTTTTCTCAGCGCTCAGTGGGACGCGGCGAAGTACTGGCTGACCGGACTGTTCTGACACCCAAATGATCGATTTCCGCTACCACCTTGTGTCCATCGTCGCGGTCTTCCTGGCCCTCGGCCTGGGACTCCTGCTCGGCGCGACGGCGCTCCAGCCCATCGCGCTCCGGGTGCTCCAGCGAACGTCGCAGCATGAGCACAAGCAGATCGATTCGCTCATCACCAGCAACGGCCAGCTGAACCGCCAGATCACCAGCAATGACCAGTTCGCCCAGGCGGCCGCCCCCCAGCTGCTGGGGCAGCTGCTGGCCGGTGAGCGGGTCGTGGTGGTCGAGGCGCCGGGGGCCGCCGGCCAGGTGACCAGCGGCGTCGTCAAGGCGCTGGCCGAGGCCGGTGCCACCGTGAGCGGCCAGGTCCAGCTCCAGTCCAAGTTCTTCGACGTCAGCCCGGCCACCCAGGAGCAGCTCGGCCAGCTCGCGCAGCAGCTCGCCCCGCCCGGGATGACCTTGTGCAGCAGCTGCTCGGCTGTGGCCCAGGCGAGCCAGGTCCTGGCGAGCGGCATCCTGACCAGAGACGGCCCCGGGCAACCGGTGGCGGGGCAGCCGGACCGGGCCAGCGCGGCGATGCTGAGCGGATTCGCCGCCGGGGGATTCCTGACCGACAGCGGGCGGCCCTACGCCCGCGCCACGCTTGCTGTCGTGGTGATACCGGCGGTCCCGCCGGCCACGAACGACGCGAACGCGGCCAGCCAGGGGCTGGTCACCCTCGCCCAGCAGCTGAACCTGGCCGGCCAGGGCACGGTCGTGGCCGGGCCGGTGGCGGGATCGGGCCCCGGCAGCGCGATCGACGTGATGAGGACGGGCGGCCGGGCAGGCCACCTGTCCAGCGTCGATGACGCCGACCACGGCATCGGGCAGATCGTGGTGGCCCAGGCCCTTTATGAACAGCTGCGCGGGGTCAGCGGCAGCTTCGGCTCCACCTCGACGGCGGTCACGGCGGGCCCGAGCCCGGCTCCCACGCCATCGGCCACGCCGTCGGCCACGCCGCCGGTGACGCCAGCGGCCAGCGTGCGGGCTGCCACCGGCCAGGCTTCCCCCCATCCGGCGCGCAGCGCCGCCGTGGCCGGAAGGTCATGAGCCGGCCCGGGCCGTTCGCGAGGGCAGCCGGTGCCGCTGCCGGGGCCGGCCTTGCCGCGGCTGCCGCCCGCGCCAGCTACCTCGCGCTGCGCCGCAGGCCGCCCGGCGGGGAAGCTCTCTGGGCCAGGACGAACCACCGGGGCGAGCCGGTCACCCTGCTGGAAGGCCCGGCCGTGGCGGTGGGCGCCGCGCTGGCATCGGCGCTCACCCCGGGTCTGTCACCGCGCGGGCGGGCCGCGCTCGTGGCAGCCGCGGTCGGGGCGGCCGCGTTCGGCGGCTATGACGATCTGACGGGCAGCGGTGACCGCCGCGGTTTCCGTGGCCACCTGGGGGCGCTGGTCAGCGGCGACGTGACCACCGGTGCGGTGAAGATCGGCGGAATCGGCGCGACCGGACTGGTGGCGGCAGCGGCGGCCGGTGGCCACCCGGCCGATGTGATCGTCAATGCCGGGCTCATCGCCGGTGGTGCGAACCTGCTCAACCTGTTCGATCTGCGGCCGGGCCGTGCCATCAAGGTGGCGGTGGCCGGCAGCACGCTGCTCGCGGGGACGGGCGCCTGCGCCGGCGCGGTGGCCGGCCCGGCCGGTGCGGCGCTCGCGCTGCTCCCGGAGGATCTGGGCGAACGGGCCATGCTCGGCGACGCGGGGGCCAACGCGCTTGGCGCCATGCTCGGGGCCAGCGCGGCGGGCCTGTCCCGTCCGGCCCGGGTGGCCCTGCTGGCCGCGATCGTGGGCCTGACCGCGGCGAGCGAGGTGGTCAGCTTCACGGCCGTGATCGAGCGGACGCCCGCGTTGCGCTGGCTCGACATGCTCGGCCGCCGGGCGGCTGAGCCCCCGAGGCCGGCGGCGGGGGACGCCGGCCGCCCGCCGCCCACGACAGCCACCGACGGCGGGGGCGCCGCGGCGGCGACGCGAGGAGTCCCGGGCGCAGGGCCTGTCGCGGGCGCCGTCCCGCCGTGACCGGCCCCCCGGCCCGGGTGACCGAACCGGGGGCGCGGCGGCCGTGTTCGGGAGCCGGCCGGTGACCGCCATGAAGGTGGCCTACGTGATGGGGACGGTCGCCGGCGGGACCGGTGAGCATGTCGCGATGCTGGCGCGGGGATGTGCGGCCCGGGGGCTCGCCGTGACCGTGTACGGGCCGGCGCGGGCCCGGGAACGGTTCTTCGGCCAGGCCGCGCTGAGGTTCGTGCCGGTGGAGATCGCCGACCGGCCCCGCCCGGCCCGCGACGCGGCAGCGGTGCTGCGGCTGCGCAGGCTGCTTGCGGGTGAGCGCCCCGATGTGACGCACGCGCACGGGCTGCGCGCGGGCGCGGTCGCCGCGCTCGCCCTGGGTGGACTCGCCCGCCCGGGCCGGCCCGCGGGACGGCACGGGGGCGCGCTGGCCGTCACCGTGCACAACGCACCGCCGACGGGGCGGCAGGCCGGTGCCGTGTACGCGTTGCTTGAGCGGATCGTCGCCCGCAGGGCGGACGCGGTGGCCTGTGTGTCCGGCGACCTGGCCGCCCGGATGCGCCGCCTGGGCGCGGCCGGCGTCAGCCTGGCCCAGGTGCCTGCGCCGCCGGCCGGGATACCCGACCCGGCGGCGGTGGCAGCGGCACGGGCCGGCCTCGCCGGTGACGGCCGGCCGCTGGTGCTCGCGGTGGGCAGGCTCGCTCCCCAGAAGGGCTTCGCCACCTTGCTGGCGGCCGCCGGGCACTGGCAGGGCCGTGACCCGTTCCCCGTGATCGCCCTGGCGGGCACCGGGCCGCTGGACCGGGCGCTGCACGCCCAGGCGGACGCGGCCGGGATCGGGGTGCGCTTCCTCGGCCAGCGTGCGGACGTGCCCGCCCTGCTGGCCGCGGCCGACGTCGTGGTGGTGCCGTCGCTCTGGGAGGGCCAGTCGCTGATCGTGCAGGAAGCGCTGCGTGCCGGGCGCCCGCTGGTCGCCTCCCGCGTCGGCGGCATCCCCGATCTCACCGGGGAGGACGGGGCGGTCCTGGTCCCGCCCGGGGACCCCGCAGCGCTGGCCGGCGCGGTGCTTGCGGTGCTCGACGACCCCGCGCTGGCGGCGAGACTCCGGGCCGCGGCGCGGGACCGGGCCGCGGCGCTGCCCACCCCCGCGGCCGCTGTGGAGGCCGCGCTTGCCCTGTATCAGCGGATAGCCGGGCTGCCTGCCGTGGGCTGACCAGGCTCCCGCGCGCGGGTATCGTACTATGCAGTACGTATTTTGTTAGTAGCATTTAGCTATTCCGGTTGAAGCTGCAAGCAGGGTATGTTCCGCTGTCCTGGGTGGGTCACACACTTCACTTTTGATCCCTGTGACCCGGGGGATGCGAACATGCCATCGCGAAACGGTCAGCCCCCGCGACCCGGGAGCATTCCGGGCCGTGCCGCTGTGCATGTCGAGTCACAGGAAGGCCAGCCGGCCAGCAAGCCCGCACCTCCCAAGCTGCCCAAACGATCGGTGCCGCCGGACGGGTCCCGGCCGTCGGTGCCGACCAGGCATGGCAGGCGGCCGATGCCGTCGAACGGGGCGAGCCCGCCGGAGCCGTTCAGCCCGCCGGAGCCGCTGGCCCGGCCGCCAGTGCCGCCGCCCCGGCCGCCCGCGCCACCGACGCCCGCGAACCGGCCGCCCGCGCCAGCCGCGCCCGCGAACCGGCCGCCCGCGCCAGCCGCGCCCGCGAACCAGTCCCCGGCACCCGAGCCGTCCTGGGCCACCGTGCTCGCGACCACCGTGCGGCTGTGGGCCCACCGTCGGCGGCGGCGCTGGTGGCCCACGCAGACGCGATGGCGGATCGTGTCCGCGGCCGCGCTGGTGGCTGTGATCTTCATTGCCGGTGCGGCCACGGTCGCCCTGTCCGGGGGTGCCAAACCGGGCAGTCAGGCCGCTGGCGGGCCCGGCGCCGGCGCGTCCGCCGCGGGGTCACCCGCGATCGCGGCCGCGGCCGCGGCCAGGCAGCGGGCGGCCGCCTGGGTGGCCAGCCAGGCCAGCACCGGCGCCATCGTGGCCTGCGACCCCGTCATGTGCGCGGCCCTGCAGGCGCACGGGGTAGCCGCGAGCCGGCTGCTCGTGCTGTCCTCGACCCGGGCGGACCCGCTCGGCTCGGACCTGGTGGTGGCGACTCCGGCGGTCCGCAGCCAGTTCGGCGCCCGCCTGGCGGGCGTGTACGCGCCGGTGACGCTGGCGGTCTTCGGCGCGGGCGCAGCGCGGATCGACGTGCGGGCGGTGGCGGCCGACGGTGCCGCCGCCTACCGGGCCCAGCTGGCCGCTGACGTGCGGGCCCGCCAGAGCTGGGGGACACTGCTGCTGCGTAACCACCATGTTCACTTCGCTGCCACCGCCCGGGCGGCCCTGGCCGGCGGCGAGGTTGATTCCCGGCTGCTGAGCATGCTGGCCACGCTGGCCCACGTGCGCCCGCTAACCGTCACCGGCTTTGGCGACTCCGGTCCCGGTGCCAGCGCCGGTGTCCCGCTGCGCTCCGCCGACATCGCCTGGGCCGCGCCGCGGGGCGCGCGCCACCCGGCGTCGCTGCACCGCCTGCGCGTCATCCTGCGCGCCCAGCGGATGCCCTACCTGCCCTCGTCCATCGAAACCGTCCAGATCTCGCCCAGCCAGACCGTGCTCAGGGTCGAATACCCGGTCCCTGACCCGCTCGGCCTCCTGGGAGCCAACACCTGACGCAAGGAGATACCCATGACACTCCGGCCGGGAACCCCCCGTCCCTCCCCCAGACGTAAAGAATCCGGCCGCGGTTCGATCCGCCGCCTCGCCCTGCCAGCGGGCTTCCTCCTGCTCATCTCGGGCCTGCTGACGGCCGCCGCGCCGGCCGTGTCCGCGGCGACCGCCGCGCCCGCCTCGCCGATGGCCGCCAGGGACGGCTGGATCCGGCTCACCCACCTGTCCCCGAACACCCCGCCGGTGGATGTCTACCTCTACTCCTTCGGCGGCTCGAAGGCCATGATCGTGCTCAAGCACGTCTCCTACGGCACGGTCTCCCCCTATGAGAAGGTCGCCGCCGGCGAGTACACCGTGGCCATGCGCGGCGCGGGTGCGAAGGCGAGCTCCCCGCCGGTCCTGTCCACCAGCGTCCACATCGCCCCCGGTGGCGCCTATACGGTCGCGGGGCTGGGGCCGGCCTCCGGGCTCCGGCTGCAGGTGCTCCGTGACCAGCTGACCACCCCCAAGGGCGAGTCGCTGGTGCGGGTGATCCAGGCCTCCCTGCGTGACCACAAGGTCACGGTGACAGCCGGCTCGCAGGTTCTCGCCCGGCAGCTGGCCTTCGGGAACGTGACCAACTACGGGACCGCCCGGCCGGGCACCTGGATGGTGCACGTCTCCGGGGCGGCCGGGATGGCCACCCAGTCGGTCACGCTTGCCTCCGGCACCATCCACACGCTCGTGGTGCTCGACGGGGGCTCCGGCGGCCTCGTGATCGACAACCTGGAGGACGCCGCGGGCAGCGCGGTGTCGCCGCAGGGAGGCGCCGCGACGGGCCTGGGCGGCACCGCACCGGTCCCTGCCCCCTCACCCGCACCGTGGGCCGCCGCGGTCGCGGCCGGGGCCCTGTGCTGCGCCGCAGCCGCGTTCTGGCTGCGCAGGGTCAGGCACCTGGCCCGTCACGCGCGGTAGGCGGATGGGTCGTGGCAGGCGGGGCTCGCACACCCGCCGCTACGCGCCCACCGGGCGGGAGTCACGCCACGCCGGGCAGGGCCGGCCCCTCCGCGGGCTGACCCGCCGGCCGGTGGCGGCCGCCCTGCTCTGCAGTGGCCTGCTCGTCGTCGGCGGCGGAACGGGCGGCCTGATGCTGCTGCAGGGCAAGCAGGGGACCACCCCGCGGCCGGTCGCGGACCCGGGCCGCCCGCCGGCCGGGGTGGTGGTCGCGCCGCCCCGGCCGATCGGCGTGACCAGGGTGACCCGGCCGGTGTACCTGTCCATCCCGGCCATCGGGGTCCACACCCGCCTGGTCAGGCTGGGCCTGACCACCCAGGGCACCCTCCAGGTGCCGTCGAGCACGTCGGTGGCCGGCTGGTACACGGGCAGCCCGCGGCCGGGCCAGGTCGGCTCCGCCATCATCGCCGGCCACATCGACTCCTACCTGGGGCCGGGGGTGTTCTTCCGGCTGCGCCTGCTGCGGCCGGGTGACCGTGTCTATGTCCGGCACGCCAACGGGACGCTGGCGGTGTTCCGTGTCTACGCCGAGCACATGTACGCCAAGGACCGCTTCCCCACCCAGAAGGTCTACGGGCCCGCGCCCGACCCGGAACTGCGCCTGATCACCTGCGGCGGGATGTTCGACGCGGCGATCGGCTCGTACCTGAGCAACGTCGTCGTCTACGCCGCCCAGGTTCGTTGATCCGCGCCCGGCGCTACCAGCCCCGCTCGCGCCACTCGGCCACGTGGGGGCGCTCCGCCCCGAGCGTGGTGTCCTTGCCATGGCCGGGGTAGACCCAGGTGCCATCGGGCAGGGCCGCGAACACCCGCTCCTCCAGGTCATCCATGAGCTGGCCGAACCGGGCGGGGTCGCCCTCGGTGTTGCCGGGCCCACCGGGGAACAGGGAGTCCCCGGTGAACAGGTGCGGGGAGCCCGCGAGCGCACCGTCGGCGTCGTAGCACAGCGCGATGCTGCCCGGGGTGTGGCCGCGCAGGTGGATGACGGAAATGCTGGTCGCACCGACCACCACCCGGTCGCCGCCGCGGACCAGGCTGGTGGCCGTGACCGGAAGCTCAGGCGCGTCGTCGGGGTGGGCGATGACCACGGCGCCGGTCGCGGCGGCCACCTCGGCGAGCGCCTGCCAGTGATCCCAGTGCTGGTGGGTGGTCACGATCGCGCTCACCGGGGTCTCCCCGATGAGTTCCAGCAGCCGGCCCGCCTCATTGGCCGCGTCGATCACGACCATGGTCCCGGTCTGACCGCACCGGAGCAGGTAGGCGTTGTTGTCCATCGGCCCGACCGCCACCTTGGTCACGGTCAGGCCGGGAAGCTCACGGGTGTCCGGCGCACCGCCAACGGTCACGTCCCCGGTGTAGCTCACGGTTTCTCCTTCGTTCGTCTGCTCAGGGATGAGCAGCCCCATTCTTGCGCGCAACGAATTGCCGTGGCCGGCCGCCTGCCGCCGCGGTGCTAGCGCCACCGGGGCAGCACGGGCAGGACGGCGTCGTCGCCGGCCACCCGCAGGCCGCTGCCGTCGTCGCGGCCGAGCAGCCAGGCCAGCAGGTCGGCCGGCGGCCCGCTCACGAGCACCCGCGGCGTGGTGGGCTGCCCGACCGGCCCGACCGGCCCGATCTGGAGCAGTCCGAAGTTGCCGCCGTCGGGGTGGAGCAGGCAGGACGGCGTATCTTCCCGGCCGGCGAACGACCCTGCGATCTCGGGCAGGCTGTCCGTCACGAACTCGCCGGGCCAGTCGGCGGGCCGGTAGCCGGTGGCCAGGTTGACGTGGTGGATCTCCACTTCCCCCAGCCGCCAGTTCAGCACGCCGCGCGCGGGGAACGCGGGCCCGGTCAGCATCGCGACCCGCACGGTCCAGGAATCGCCGGGCAGGCTGGCCGCCTCGGCGGCGAAGGTTATGGCGGTCCCTTGCACGTCGGCGGTCAGTTCCGCCCCGGGGCGCCCGGCGCCCGCCTCGATGTCAGCCTGGCGCGACTCCCGGCTCGCGTACATCGGGATCTCCGTGCCGGTGCGCGCCCAGCGCAGCAGGTTGCCCAGGCCGTCCGCGTTGCGGGCGACGTGCGTCAGGACATGCCCCCGGGTCCAGCCGGGCAGCAGGGACGGCTCCCGCATCTGGGCGTCGGTCAGCGTGGCGGCGGAAGCGAGCAGGCGGTCCGTCGCTTCCCCGATGCGGGCCATCGACCGGAGGACCTCGTTGTCCATGCGATGCTCCCTTGCGGCCCCGGGGCCGTCCGGCTTGCCGGTATCGGTGACCATCCTCGCGCACGGCATGGCAGGCTGGGAGGGCACCCGGCGGATTCCGGGCCGGGCAGGGGAGGGAATCTCGGGCGCCCCGTTTTTGTCAGTACCCCTGGATACCATGACGTGTCCGCCGTCGGCGGAGCGCCCACATGACCCGGAGAGCGGAACGCAGTGGCTGATCGTCTCGTCGTTCGCGGTGCGCGCGAGCACAACCTGAAGGACGTGTCGCTCGACCTGCCGAGGGATGCCCTGATCGTGTTCACCGGGCTGTCCGGGTCGGGCAAGTCCAGCCTGGCCTTCGACACGATCTTCGCCGAAGGGCAGCGACGCTACGTCGAGTCGCTCTCGGCCTATGCCCGCCAGTTCCTCGGCCAGATGGACAAGCCCGACGTGGATTTCATCGACGGGCTGTCGCCGGCCGTGTCCATCGACCAGAAGGCGGCCAGCCGCAACCCGCGTTCCACGGTGGGAACCATCACCGAGGTCTACGACTACCTGCGGCTGCTGTACGCGCGGGTGGGCAAGCCGCACTGCCCGATCTGCGGGCGCCCGATCGCCCGGCAGACCCCGCAGCAGATCGTGGACCGGGTGCTCGAACTCGACGAGGGGACCAGGTTCCAGGTGCTCGCCCCGGTGGTCCGCGGGCGCAAGGGCGAGTACACCGAGATGCTGCGCGAACTCCAGATCAAGGGGTACTCCCGGGCCCGGGTGGACGGGGTGGTGGTCCGGCTCGACGAGGCGGCGGCCGGCGGCCTGCCCGCCCTGAAGAAGTACGAGAAGCACACCATCGAGGTGGTGGTGGACCGGCTGTCGGTGAAGGAATCGGTGCGGCGGCGGCTCACCGACTCGGTGGAGACCGCGCTGGGCCTGTCCGGCGGGGTCGTGGTGCTCGACTTCGTTGACCTGCCCGAGACCGACCCGCACCGGGAGCGGATGTACTCCGAGCACCTGGCCTGTCTCTACGACGATCTGTCCTTCGAGGAGCTGGAACCGCGGTCCTTCTCGTTCAACTCCCCGTGGGGCGCCTGCCCGGACTGCACCGGCCTGGGGACCCGGATGGAGGTGGACCCGGAGCTGGTGGTCGCCGACCCGTCCAGGACCCTGGCCGAGGGCGCGATCGGCCCGTGGAGCGGCGGCCATGTCAGCGACTACTTCCTCCGGCTGATCGAGGCGCTCGGTTCGGCGATGGGATTCAGCATCGACACCCCCTGGTCGCGGCTTCCCGCGGCCGCCAAGCGGGCGCTGCTGAACGGCTACGGCGACCAGGTGCACGTCCGCTACCGGAACCGGTACGGGCGGGAGCGCTCGTACTACACCAGCTTCGAGGGCGCTGTCCCCTATATCGAGCGCCGGCACTCCGAGGCGGAGAGCGACTCCAGCCGGGAGCGCTACGCCGGGTACATGCGCGAGGTGCCCTGCCCGTCCTGCCATGGCGCCCGGCTCAAGCCGGTCGCGCTGGCGGTCACCGTGGACAGCAGGTCGATCGCCGAGATCTGCGCCCTGCCGATCGGGGAACTCGCCAAGCTGCTGCTCACGCTCGACCTGTCCGACCGGGACCGGCACATCGCCGGGCGGATTCTCAAGGAGGTCAACGCCCGGCTGGGCTTCCTGCTCGACGTGGGCCTTGACTACCTCACCCTGGACCGGGCCTCGGCCACCCTGGCAGGCGGGGAGGCGCAGCGCATCCGGCTGGCGACCCAGATCGGCTCGGGGCTGGTCGGCGTGCTGTACGTGCTCGACGAGCCGTCGATCGGGCTGCACCAGCGGGACAACCACCGGCTGCTCGAGACGCTGCTGCGGCTGCGCGACCTGGGCAACACCCTGATCGTCGTCGAGCATGACGAGGACACCATCCGGGCGGCGGACTGGGTGGTCAACATCGGCCCCGGCGCCGGCGAGCACGGCGGGCGGATCGTGGTGTCGGGCCCGCTGGGTGACCTGCTCACCAGTGAGGAGTCGCTGACCGGCGCCTACCTGACGGGGCGTGCGGAGATCCCGGTGCCCGCCACCCGCCGCAAGCGGAGCCGCGGCAAGGAGGTCGTGGTCAAGGGTGCCAGTGAGCATAACCTGCGCTCGGTGGACGTGGCGTTCCCGCTCGGCTGCCTGATCGCGGTCACCGGGGTGTCCGGCTCGGGCAAGTCCACCCTGGTCAACGACATCCTCTACAGTGCGCTTGCCAAGGAACTGCACGGGACCAGGATCGTGCCGGGCCGGCACACCAGGGTGACCGGGACCGGCTTCCTGGACAAGGTGGTGCACGTCAACCAGGGCCCGATCGGCCGGACGCCCCGCTCCAACCCGGCGACCTACACCGGGGTCTTCGACCACATCAGGCGGCTGTTCTCGCAGACCACCGAGGCGAAGATCCGCGGCTACCAGCCGGGCAGGTTCTCGTTCAACGTCAAGGGCGGCCGGTGCGAGGCGTGCTCGGGCGACGGCACGATCAAGATCGAGATGCAGTTCCTGCCGGACGTCTACGTTCCGTGCGAGGTCTGCCACGGCGCCCGGTACAACACCGACACCCTGGGCGTCCACTACAAGGGCAAGACGATCGCCGACGTGCTGAACATGCCGATCGAGGAAGGCGCGGTGTTCTTCGAGCCGGTCCCCGCGATTCACCGGCATCTGAAGACGCTCACCGACGTCGGCCTGGGGTATGTCCGGCTCGGGCAGCCCGCGCCCACCCTGTCCGGTGGCGAGGCGCAGCGGGTGAAGCTTGCCTCGGAGCTGCAGCGGCGTTCCACCGGGCGCACGATCTACGTGCTCGACGAGCCCACCACCGGGCTGCACTTCGAGGACATCCGCAAGCTGCTCGGGGTGCTCGGCGCCCTGGTGGACGGCGGCAACACGGTCATCGTGATCGAGCACAATCTGGACGTGATCAAGACCGCGGACTGGGTGATCGACCTGGGGCCCGACGGCGGGTCGCGCGGCGGCGCCGTGATCGCGACCGGCACTCCCGAGCAGGTCGCGATGACGGAGGAAAGCTACACCGGCCAGTTCCTCAAGAAGGTACTCAGCGGGTAGCCACCGCGGACCCGGCGGATCGGGCTCGTGACGCTGCCGGCCCCGTCAGGTTCGGCGCCGTGCGCAGATCACGGCGTCGAAGCCGGTGCCGGCCGCGGCTCTCGGCCGGTCCTCAGCGATGGGCATCTCCCAGCACTGAGGGTCGAGCACTGCGACGGCCGCCTCGACAGTCACCTGGACCTGGCCGGCCGCGGGGGTCTGCGCGCCCGTCATGGGGTCGATCGGGAGGTGGCCGGCCAGCAGCAGCGTCCCGCCCGGCGCGACCCCGGTCGCCAGTCGCGACACCATTTCCGCCACTGAACCCGCCACGTGGACGAACAGGCTGGTTACCAGGTCGTAAAGGCCAGCCTCCGGCGTCCAGATCGCGAGGTCGCCCTCGACCCAATCGATGCGCCCGGCGATCGCCGGCCCGAGGGCAGCGGCCGTGGACCGGCCGTGGGCCAGGGCCGCCGCCGCGAAGTTGACGGCGGTGACCCGCCATCCGCGCGCGGCCAGCCAGAGGGCCTCTGACCCGTGGCCACAGCCCGCGTCGAGGGCACGGCCCGGGGTGAGGCCGCCGGCCGTTGCCGTCAGGTAGGAGTTCGGGGGCCGCTGTGCGACCTGTGCCGCGTGCTCACGGAGCACCTCGGACCACCGCTGGTCCCAAAAGTCCCGATCGAAACTGGGCGCGGATTGCCCGCGGCCGGCCTGCGGGTCACTCTGCCCCGTGTCCATCGGCGTCCACTATCGCACGGTCGGCTGTCCGGCGGGACAATCTCGATCCCGAGCTGGGCACCTCCGCGACGGGTGGCCGGTCCACTCCTGCGCCTATCCGCGCGAGTCCTTAGGCTGCGCGTATGGAGATCATGACCGGCGAGGGGGCTGCGCTGGCCGAGGTGGACAGGCCCACGGCCGGCGAGCCTTCCTTCCTGCTGGTGCTGACCCACGGCGCCGGCGGTAACGCCGACTCACCGGACCTGCTCGCGGTCGCCGACGCGGCCGCGCGGCTGGGCGGGGCGGTCGCCCGGGTCACCCAGCCCTACCGGGTCAGGGGGCGCCGCGCCCCGGGCTCACCCGCCCGGCAGGACGCGGCCTGGATCGAGGTGATCACTGCGCTGCGGGCGGCGGTCGGCGCGAGCCTGCCGCTGGTCCAGGGCGGGCGCAGCAATGGCGCGCGGGTCGCCTGCCGCACGGCCCGCGCGGTCGGCGCCCGGGCCGTCATCGCCCTCGCGTTTCCCCTGCACCCGCCCGGCAGGGCCGGCCGGCCTGGCCAATCGCGCGCGGCCGACCTGACGGCCGCGGGGACGGACGTGCTGGTGCTGAACGGCGATCGCGACCCGTTTGGGATCCCGGAACCCGCGGGACAGACCCGGGTCGTGGTGCTGGCGGGGGAGTCGCACGCTTTGTCCCGCCGCCCTGGCGAAGCCGGGCGGGCGGCCGGTTCCTGGCTCCGGGACCTGCTCGCGGCGGATGGCTGACCTGACCCGGCGGGCCGGCCGGGACCGGCCGGTCAGGCGGCTGGCGCGGGGGAGGTAGCCGGGGCCGCCGGCCTGTCCGGCGGTGCCGTCGGCCGTTCGCGTACATCGGTGGGCCGATGCGGGGCGATGGTGCCGCCGCCGGGGAGCAGTTCCCCGGTGTCCTCGAAGACGACGATGCCGTTGCAGAGCAGGCTCCAGCCTTGCTCGGGATGGCTGACAACGGTCCGGGCCGCCTCACGGTCCAGCGCGCCAGCGTCTGGACAAGGTGGCGTGTGCGGGCACATGTGTGTGCCTCCTGGTCAAGTTCGGACTCTAGTTGGCTGGCAGATCAGTGTGCTAGGCAGATCAGGGTGCTAGATGGGACACAAGGTGCGACATAGTCCATGGTGACGTCTTCGGCTAGTCGCCCTTCATGATTGCCCTAGCTACAATCTGTCATTTGTACATTACCCAATGTGATGAAAATCTTATCCCCATCGGAGTGGGCATCGCGTTGATTTCCCGCGCTGTCCTTCCATCGTATGGCCGTTCCTGACCAGTAAACGGCACAAAACAGGCTGACACGCCGCAGCTGGCCGGATGAGGCCGTCTTGCCCGGCGGCCGGGTCCGGGCAGCGGGCCCGCAATCAGACGGCGGGGGCGCGGGGAAGGCGGACGATGCCGGTCAGCCGGTGGGTCTCGCGCAGGGTCAGCAGCCGCTGTGCCTCCATCGTCCAGGCACGCACGGGTGGGGTCGCCGTCGCCTTGCGCCGGTAGATGCGGTCCTCATAGCCACGCGCCCCGATCTCGGCGCGCTCGGCCGCGAACGCGGCCCGCATGACCGCCGTGAGGGCATCGTCGAGGAGCTTGCCGAGCCGGTGGAGGTCGGGCGGGGAGGCCCCCTCCGCCTGGGCCGTGCGCAGGGCATCCTCGGCGGCCCGCGCGTGCGTCAGGAGGTCGTCGAACTGCCCCGCCAGGGCCAGGTCGGCGGCATGCTTGGCCGTTGATTCCTCGCTTACGGGCTTGCGCTTGACGATCACGGCGCTCAGCCTAGCGTCTACCGGGCGAAGTAGTGCCAGCCGAGCCACCACCAGCCGAGCAGGATCAGCACCCGGCCGATCCGGGGCCGCATCAGGTACCCGAGCCACTGGCCCACGGTGGGAATCCGGCTGCCCGGCCGGCGCGCGAAAAACTCGAGCGTGAACATGGCAGCGATCACGATGGCGAATCCGGCGATGGTGATGGCACGAGTTGACATGATGATCACCGCCGCACCAGTGCCCACCCGACCAGCATCCACACCAGGATCGCCGCGCTCTTGACGATGTGCGGGCCCAGCAGCGGGTTGATCAGGTCGGTCAGTGACGGGTGCCAGGGCAGCGAGTTGTCACGGTACGCGGAGGCCTCCCACTCGAACAGGGCCGCCACGGCGACCGCCCAGTAGGACATCCCGGTGATGTCCAGCTTGTCGGGCGGCGGGATCCGCTCCGGCGGCCACCCATAGGCGATGGCGGCGACGGCCACGCCCGGAATCAGCACATACACCAGCGAGATCGTGGAGAACGGCGTGGTGGAGCCGGCCGCCCACGCGTAACCGGCCGCCACGATGCCGATCGCCGCCGTGCGTGCCCGGCTGCCGCGGCGGCCCGGCCATAGTGGGAACCCGGAACGGCGGGCAGGGCGGTCGGGCTGTCCGGGGACGTTGTCTGTCGCCATTACCTCTCCCCCCACAGAATCCCACTCAGCACTCATGAGCGGCAAACGGCCACCCCCGCCGCAAGGACCTCCGGCTGCCGCCGTCGGCTCCGGTCAGGCCAGGGTCTTGCGCCAGCTGGCGTGCAGGGCGGAAAACCTGCCCCGGCCGGCCAGCAGGCGCTCCGGCGGCCCGTCCTCGGCGACGCGGCCGCCCTCGACCACCAGGACCCGGTCGGCGATGGCGACCGTGGACAGCCGGTGGGCGATGATGAGGGCGGTGCGCCCGGCCAGGATAGTGCGCAGCGCCTTCTGCACGGCGCGCTCGCCCGGGATGTCGAGCAGCGATGTCGCCTCGTCCAGGACGAGCACCGCGGGCGCGGCCAGGAAGGCCCGCGCGAAGGAGACGAGCTGGCGCTGCCCGGCCGAGAGCCGGCCGCCGCGCTTGCCCACCTCGGCGTCGTATCCGCCGGGCAGCGCTGCGATGAAGTCGTGGGCGCCGATGGCCGCCGCGGCCGCCTCGATCTCCGCCCGGGCCGCCCCGGGCTTACCGAGCCCGATGTTGTCCGCGATGGAACCGCTGAACAGGAAGCCTTCCTGGGTGATCAGCACGACCTCGTGCCGCAGGCACGAATCGGACAGGTCGCGCAGGTCGGTGCCGTCGAGCAGGACCCGGCCCTCACCCGGGTCGTAGAAGCGGGCAAGCAGCCGGGCGATCGTCGTCTTGCCCGCCCCCGTCTCACCCACCAGGGCGACCGTCTGCCCGGCCGGTATGGTCAGGTCGAGCCCGGGCAGCACCACCTCCCCGCGGTACCCGAACCGGACCGCCTCCAGCCGCACCTCCCGGCCGCCGCCGTGGCGGTCGGGGAGGGGCTCGCTGGCAGCGGGCTCGGCGACGGCCGGCTGCTCCTCCAGCACCCCGGAGATCTTCTCCAGCGCGGCCGCCGCCGACTGGAACGTGTTGTAGAACTGCGACAGGTCCTGCAGCGGGTCGAAGAACCGCTGCAGGTAGAGCAGGAACGTGGCCAGCACGCCTACCTTGATGTCCCCCTCCATCACCCGCAGCCCGCCGTAGAGCAGGACCGCCCCGGTGGCGAGGTTGCCCACCATGGTGATCCCGGGGGAGTACACCGCGACCAGCCGTGACGAGCGCAGCGACGCGTCCGCGTAGCTCCTGTTCAGCCCGGAGAAGATCTCCTCGTTGCGGTGCTCGCGGCGGAACGCCTGGACCGCGCGGATACCGCCGAAGGTCTCCACGAAGGCCACGATGACCTGGGCGATCGTCTCCCTGCTGCGCCGGTAGGCGAGTGCTGATTCGCGCCGGAACCACAGCGTGAGCAGGACCAGCGGGACGAACCCGGTCAGCACCACCAGTGCCAGCGGCCAGTCGAGCAGGAGCATCCCGGCGCCCACGAGCAGCAGCGAGAAGACCGCCGACACCAGGGAGTCCAGGCCGTCCTCGAACAGGTCCGAGATCGAGTTGACGTCGGAAACCTGCCGGGAGATGACACGGCCCGAGGTGTAGTGCTCGTGGAACGCGACCGGCAGCCGCTGGAAGTGCGCGAACAGGCGCTGGCGGAGCTCGAGCACGACGTCTTCGCCCAGCTTGCCGATCAGCCCGACGAAGGCACGGGTCAGCGCCGCCTGCGCACCGACGGCGGCGAAGAACGCGGCCACGATGAGCGCCAGCGGTACCAGGTCACCGTCGTGGATCAACGGCGGGATGCCCTGGTCGATGCCGAGGCCGACCAGCCAGGGCCCGGCCAGGGCCGCCAGGTTGGCGGCCACGACCAGGATCAGCGCGCCGGCCACCGCGCGCTTGTGCGGCCGGAGCAGGCTGGTCAGCAGCCGCCGTGCGCGCCGCCGCAGCAGCGCGGAGACGCCGGCGGCGAGCTGGTCCTGATCCTCGGCGGCGATGCCCCGCCAGGTGTCTGCCGTCATCCCGCCACCTGCTCCCCGGCGCTGTCGTCCGCTCCGGCCTCACCGCTCATCAGGTCGCGGTAACGGGGGTTGGACCTCAGCAGCTCGGTGTGGGTCCCGAGTGCGCCGATCACCCCGTCGGAGAGCAGGGCCACCTTGTCGGCGAGCGCGACCGTGGAGGGCCGGTGGGCGACGATGAGCGCGGTCGTCCCGGCCAGCACCTGGCGCAGGGCACGGCTCACCTTCTCCTCGGTGTGCACGTCCAGCGCGGACAGCGGGTCGTCGAGGACCAGCACCGACGGCCTGGCCAGGATGGCCCGTGCCAGCGCGACCCGCTGCCGCTGCCCGCCTGACAGCGTCATGCCCTGTTCGCCGATCCGGGTGTCCAGGCCCCAGGGCAGGTCGTGGACGAAGTCGGCCTGGGCGGCCGTCAGAGCCTGCTCGATCTCGCTGTCGGTGGCCTCCGGCGCACCGAGACTCACGTTCTCCCGGACGCTGGCCGAGAACAGCGTCGCGTCCTCGAAGGCACAGCCGACCCGGGCACGCAGCGCCGCGAGCGGCACGGCACGGATGTCGGTGCCGTCGAGGGTGATCCGGCCCGAGGCCGGGTCGGCCAGCCGGGGGACCAGCTGGAGCAGGGTCGTCTTGCCCGACCCGGTGACACCGGTCAGCCCGAGGGTCTGCCCCGGTTCGAGCTCCAGGCAGACCCCGCGGAGGACGGGCCCGGGCGCGGCTGGGTACCGGAACTCGACCCGGTCGAAGACGAGCCGGGCCGGGCGGGCCGGTGCCCGCCACCCCCGGCCCGCGGCGCCGGGCCGGGCCGGGCCGGGCAGCGCCGGGGTGGGCAGCGCCGGGGCGGCGTGGACCGAGGGATCGCTGATGGCCGGCTCGGTGTCGAAGATCTCGTAGATCCGCTGGGCGGCGGTGGCCGCTTCCTGCCCGCTGGCCAGGATGTAGCCCATCGCCTCGATCGGCCATACCAGCAGCAGGGTCAGGGTGATGAAGGCGACCAGGCCGCCCAGGGTCAGCTCATGATGGCTGGTGGCGATGCCGCCGAGCAGCAGCAGCAGGCCGATGGCCAGGTTGGGCGTCAGATCCAGGAACGCCCAGAACGATCCGCGCAGGCGCGCCTTGCTCACCTGGGTCTGGTACACCCGGCGCGCCTGCGTGGTGTGCTGCCCGGCGGCCTCCCGCCGGCGGCCGAGCGCCTTGAGCACGCGGATGCCGGTGGCGGCCTCCTCCACGTAGGTGGCCAGGTCGCCCTGCTGGTCCTGGGACCGCCGCGACAGCACCCGGTAACCCCGCTCGAACCAGATGCAGACCACGAGGACCGGCAGGAAGACCGTGGTGGTCAGCAGGCCGAGCCACCAGTTGAGGTGAATGAGGAGCGCGGAGACGATGGCGAACGTCACCACGTTGGTGATGAAGAAGACGATCCCGAATCCCGCGAACCGCCGGATCGCGGAAAGGTCGGTGGTGGCACGCGACAGCAGCTGGCCGGACTGCCACTCGTCGTGGAACCCGGGGTGCAGGCGCTGCAGGTGTGCGTAGAGGTCGTCGCGCATGGCCATCTCCATGTCGGTGACCACGCGGGCCTGAACCCATCGCCGCAGGAAGTTCAGCGCCGCCTCGGTGGCACCCAGCGCCGTCGCGACCAGGCCGAGCAGCAGCAGCAGGCCCCGGTTGCCGTTGCTGATCGCCCCGTCGATGATGTACTTGATCAGCAGCGGGATGGCGATCTCGGCCCCGACGGCCACGCACGCCGCTGCCAGCATGAGAACGAGTTTCCCCAGGTAGGGGCGCAGATAGCTGCGGGTACGCCAAAGTGCCGCCAGCGCCAGGTCCCGCGTGGGAGCATGTGCGTCGGCGCGAACGTGCTCGGGGGGCATTATCACGACGCTAACCGTGGGTTCGCGTGACTGTCATCTGGTTTTCGCCCCGCCCCAGCCGTTGCCGGCGGCTCGGCTACGCCCGGTTCATGACCGGACGCGAGGTAATGACCATCCTGGGCGAAAATCCAGGGGCGGTCTGGGGTGGCGGAGAGCCGGTGACTCTGGCACGCTGGCTAGCCCGGGGCGCGCACCCCGGACCCGGTCGCCGGCAGGGGAGGGACCGTGGAGCGCACGGATTCTGGGGGCAGTCCATGACGGATTGGGCGCCTGGTCCCGCCCTGGCGGCTTTCCACGCCGGCGTGACGGTCATCTGTGAGCTGGCCGCCCAGCTCACCGGCGATGGCTGGGCCGCGCTCACACCGTGCCCGGAGTGGCGGGCTGGCGATCTCGCCGGACATCTGCGCTGTGTGGCCGACGATTTCAACGAGTACCTCGATGACGCGCCCGCCAGCCGGCTCGCCCGGCTGATGGCCACCGGTGCGGACGCCGGCAGCCTGGCCCGCAAGCTGGCGCGGCAGAACGCGGCGGAACTGGCGGTACTTGGCGAGGGGCATGGGCCCGAGCACATCGCGGCGTTCGCCGCCTCCGCGCGCGCCTATGCGCGGCGCATCCCGCCCCTGTGGGATCTGCCGCACCACCGTTACCAGGAGACCGTGGTGACGGTGGGCGGGATGGCCGGGGCTGCCTGCGCGGAGTGGCATCTGCATGCCTGGGACCTGGCCAAGGCACTGGGCAAGGACTATGCACCGGCCAACCCCGACATCCTGGCCGCCGGCTGGCAGGCGGGGATGCCATACCTCCCGCTGGGCGTCCCGGTCGCGGTGGCCACCTGCGGTGCCCCGGCGGCCCGGGGTAGCGTCGTGACCGCGGGAGGCGCCGGTGGTGACTGGCCGACCGGGAACGCCGCCTGGCGCGCGCTGCTGCGCGCCTCGGGCCGCCTCGCCTAGCGGCGGGGGCCCTACCAGAGATGCCCGGGAAGGAACGGGAGCCATGACGCTCGACGTGGCGGCGGTCCGTGCCGCCTACCCGGCCCTGGCCGACGGGTATGCCTACCTCGACAGCGCGGCAGGAACGCAGGTGCCGGGGCCGGTGATCGACGCCATCAGCGCCGCCCACCGGTCCGGCCTGGGAAACGCGGGCGGTGTCTTCCCCGCCAGCCTGCGTTCGGCCGCCGTGACCGCGCAGTGCCGGCAGGCGGTCGCCGACCTGGTCGGCGGGGTTGCCGAGGGCGTCATCCTCGGGCCGAACATGACGACGCTGACCTACCGGCTCGCGAACACCCTGGCCCGGGCCTGGCGCCCGGGCGATGAGGTGGTTGTCTCCCGGCTCGACCACGATGCCAACGTCCGGCCATGGGTGCAGGCGGCCGCGCGGGCCGGTGCGGTGGTCAGGTGGGCGGAGGTGGATCTCCCGTCGGGCGAGCTCCCGGTGGGGCAGTACGGCACCCTGCTGTCGGAGCGGACCGTGCTGGTGGCGGTCACCGCTGCCAGCAACGTGCTCGGCACCCGCCCCGGCGTCGCCGAGATCACCGCCAGGGCGCGTGCCGTGGGCGCGCTCAGTTATGTGGACGGGGTGCACGCGACACCGCACGGGCCCATCGATGTGGCCGCGCTGGGCGCCGACTTCTACGCGACGAGCGCCTACAAGTGGTCGGGGCCGCACGTGGGAGCGGTCATCGCCGACCCCGGGCTGCTGGAGTCACTGCACCCGGACAAGCTGGAGCCCGCCCCGGGAACGGTGCCCGAGCGGTTCGAGCAAGGGACTCCGCCCTTCGCCGACCTGGCCGGCGTCACCGCCGCGGTGGAGCACCTGGCCTCGCTGGACCCGGCCGCGGCCGGAACCCGCAGGGAGCGGGTCCTGGCCTGCATGGCGGCGGCCGATGACCACGAGCAGGCGCTCTTCCAGGTGCTGCTGGACGGGCTCGGGGCGATGGCGAAAGTGACGCTCTACGGGCAGGCATCCCGCCGGACCGCCACCGCCTTCTTCGCGGTGGCGGGCCTGACCCCGGTGGAGGTGGCCTCGTACCTGGCCGACCGCAAGGTGAACGTGTGGAACGGGCACAACTACGCCTGGGAACTGACCGGCGCGCTCGGCATCCGGCCCGCCGGCGCCGTGCGGGCCGGGCTGGTCCACTACAACGACCGCTCCGACGTGGACCGCCTGCTCAACGCCGTCGCCGACCTGGCGGCCTAGCCCGGGCCCAGCCCGGCCGGCTCAGGTGGCGGGGCGGTCGAAGCTGTAGCGGTAGATGCGGGTGCTGCGGGCGGCGAAGCCGATCCGCTCATACAGGCGGCCCGCGGCCTCGCGCGAGGGTCGCGAGGTCAGGTTGACGGTCCTGGCCCCGGCCGCTTCGGCCAGCTCAATGGCCTTCCGGGTGAGCGCCGCGCCGATGCCACGGCCCCGGGCCGACTCGTTGACGATCACGTCCTCGATCCAGGCCCGGAAACCGGTCGGGATCGGGAACATCGCCAGCGCCAGGAAGCCGACTATCTGGCCGTCCAGCCTCGCGGCCAGTAGCGTGGTCGCCCCCGACCCCACGATGCGCTGCACCGCCGCCTGGTCGGGCTGCACCGCGTTCGTGGACAGCTGGGGCAGCAGGTGGCGCATCGCCGCCGTCACTTCGCCGGTCGCCTCGCGCACCACTTCCACATGGACACTCACGCGGGGCAGGTTATCTCCTGGCTGCCGCCGGCGCACGCGGGCCCCGGCGCCCAAGCCGAAATTTCCCGTTGACGGGATCCCGCGGTCAGCCGAGACCGAGGGCGGGCAGCGCGGCCGCGGTCCCCGCTGCCACGACGATCACGAGCAGGAAGGGCGCCCTGAGGATGAGGGCGAGCACGGCCGCGCCCAGCCCTCCCAGCTGCGCCGGGTCCGCCGTCAGCGTCCGCCCGTGGGTGAACGCCTCGACCGCGACGAGCGCGGCCAGCAGCGCGACCGGGACGAGCTCGGCGAACCTGCGGGCCCACCGGCGGGCCAGCACCCGGTCCGGGACGGTCAGGCCAGCCAGTTTCAGCGCGTAACACCCCGCCGCGGTGACCAGCACGGCGGCCCACGTGCCGGTCATGCCCCGCCTTCCCGGTCGCGAACGCGCTTGCGGCCGGGCAGGCCTCCGGGCGCGACCGCCGCCGCCAGGGCCGCGGATGAGGCCAGGATCACCGGCAGGCCCGGCGGGCACAGGGGGGTGGCGGCCACGGCGACCGCCGCGCCGAGCACGGCGACGCTCCGCTCGGCCGGGCCGGTGCGCAGGCGGGGCCAGAGCAGGGCGAGGAAGGCGGCCGGGGCCACCACGGCAAGCCCGGATGAGGCGGGAGAGCCCAGGCTGCCGGCCCCGGCCGCGCCGGCCAGCGTGGCCAGGTTCCAGGTCAGGTACAAACTCGCGAAGGTAGCGCGGAAACCGGCCCGGGCTGCCGCCTCGCCGGTCTGTGCCAGCGCGACAGCGGTTGACTCGTCCGTGATCCCGTGGGCGGTCAGCAGGCGCCCTGGTGCGGCTGGCCGCAGCAGGGCGGCCAGCCGCAGCCCGTACAGGCCGTTCCTGCTGCCCAGCAAGATCGCACTGGCGGTGCCCGCGATCAGGCCGGTGCCGCCCGCGACGGCGCCGGCCAGCGCGAACTGGGAAGCTCCCGTGTAGGCGAACAGGCTCAGCACGCACGCCTGGGCGACGCTCAGGCCGGAGCTGACCGCGGCGGCGCCAAAGGCCACCCCGGATGTGCCCACCGCCAGCCCGAGGACCACGCCGTCCCTGACCGGGCCCCGGCGCAGCCTCGCGGGGGCAGGCCGCTGTGTATCGGTCATGGAGCGCCAGGCTAGGCCCGGCCGCGCCGGGCGGTCTTGAACGTTATTGCGCCCCGGCCCGGCGTGCCCGCTGGAATGCGCCCGGCGGCACACCGACCACGCGCTTGAAATGCCGGCTGAGGTGTGCCTGGTCCGCGAAACCGGTTCGCGCCGCCACCTCGGCGGGTGCCACGCCCGCCTCGAGCAGGACCCGGGCCTGGCGGACCCGCAGGTGATTCAGGTAGGTGTGCGGGGGCATCCCCATCTCCGCGCGGAACGCCCGCAGCAGGGCATGGGGGCCCGTCCCGGTGGCCACGGCCAGTTCGGCCAGGGCGGGCGGCGTGGCTATCCGCTCGTTCAGCAGTTCGCGGGCCGCGCTGACCGCCGGCCCGCCGCGGGGACCGGGCGAACGGGAATCCGGCGGTGCCGGAAGCGCGTGCCTGAGCAGCAATCCGGCCAGCGCGGTGTGCAGCAGGCAGGAGGCCGCCAGCCGGTCGCCGTGCTCGGCAGCCTGGTGCGCCGCCCGGATCAGCCCGGCACTGCGGGGGTCGGACACGACGGTGTCAGGGAAATGGGGTGTGCCGGGTGGCGCGCCGATCTCGGCCGCGACCCCCTCGACCACGCTGACCGCCGGGTAGAGCACGCGGTATGCCCATCCTTCCGGCACGCCCGCGTGGCCGGTGTGCACGACCTCGGGGTTGAGCAGCGCCACCGAGCCTTCCGGCGCGCGCAGCAGGCTCCCGCCGTGCCGGAACTCCTCGACCCCCTCCTCGACCAGGGCGAGCGTGTATGTCTCGTGAGCATGCATGGCGTAGCGGTGCGTCACATACCTGGCCCGCAGCAGGTCCACACCCGGCACCGCCGCGTGTGGCCAGTACCGCGCCGTCTCTGTCCGCATGCATCGAGCATGCCCAGTGCGGCCGCGCGCCGCCAGGGTGATCTTGGCTGCGGGCCTGCCGGTCGGGTAAGACAGTGGCTATGACAAGCAGGGCGCTGGTGCTCGGCGCGGGCGGGGAGACCGGGATCGCCTGGGAAGTCGGCCTGCTGGCCGGGCTGGCCGACCACGGCGTCGACCTGACAGGCGCGGACCTGGTGGTCGGCACGTCGGCGGGGGCGGGGGTCGCGGCCAGGATCAACTCGGGCATCAGCCTGGCGGCGCTGTACGAGAAGCAGCTGACGCCGGCCGACGGGGAGATCGTGGCCCGGATGGGCCCACGGGCCATCGCGGGATTTGTCTGGGCAATGGCGCTGGCCCGCCGCAACCCACTCCGGGCCCGGATC
This sequence comes from uncultured Actinomycetes bacterium, assembly GCA_963741615.1. Taxonomy (GTDB): domain Bacteria; phylum Actinomycetota; class Actinomycetes; order Streptosporangiales; family Streptosporangiaceae; genus UBA9676. The sequence goes on along the minus strand of CAVUIU010000006.1, from coordinate 116,768 downwards.
AGGCTCGGGCGGATGGCGGTGCGGGCGCGCACCGAGCCCGCCGCGCAGCGGCGTGCGGTCATCGCGGCCAGGCTCGGCACGCACGAGTGGCCGGCCGGGCACCTGCTCATCACCGCCGTGGACGCCGACACCGGCGAGTTCGCGACGTTCGACTCCGGCAGCGGCGTGGACCTGGTCGACGCGGTCGGCGCCAGCTGCGCGGTGCCAGGAGTCTGGCCCCCGGTCACCATCAACGGTCGGCGCTGGATGGACGGGGGGATGCGCTCACCCGCCAACGCGGATCTGGCCGCGGACTACGACCGGGTCGTGGTGGTGGCGCCGATCTGGCGCGGGCTGAAGCCCATGCCCACCGTTCCCGACCAGGTGGCGGAGCTGGCCCGTAGCTGCCAGGCGGTCGCCATGCTGGTGCCCGACGTGGCCGCCGTCGCCGCGTTCGGCCGCAACCTGCTCGATCCACGGCGGCGCGCCCCGTCCGCCCGGGCCGGCTACGCCCAGGCCGCCGACGTGCTGGCGGATGTGGCCAAGGTCTGGGGGTGAGCAGGACCGCCGGCGTCAGCTGGCGTAGTCGAGCAGCGGCTGGGCCCGGCTCGGGTGGCGCAGCTTGGACAGCGACTGCTTTTCCAGCTGCCTGATCCGCTCCCGGGTCAGGCCGAGCGCGCGGCCGATCTCATCCAGGGTGTGCGGGTTGCCGTCGTACAGGCCGAACCGCATCGCCATGATGGTCGCCTCGCGCGGGGTGAGCGCGTCGAGCGCGTGCCGCAGCTGGTCGGCCATGAGCTGGCGGTCCACCAGCTCGGACGCCTCGGGGGCATCGGTGTCCTCGATGAGGTCGCCGATGCTGGTCTCGCCGTCCTCACCGATCGTGGAGTCCAGGCTGATCGGCTGCCTGCTGGTGCGCAGCAGCTCCTCGATCTGGTCCGGGGTCCGGTCCAGCTCCACCGCCAGCTCCTCCGGGGTCGGCTCCCGGCCAAGCCGCTGATGCATGTCACGCTCGACCCGGCTCAGCTTGCTCAGCATCTCCAGCACGTGCACCGGCAGCCGGATCGTCCGGGCGGAATCGGCGAAACCACGCTGGATGGCCTGCCGGATCCACCACATCGCATAGGTGGAGAACTTGTAACCCTTGGTGTAGTCGAACTTCTCGACCGCCCGGATCAGGCCCAGGTTGCCCTCCTGCACCACATCCAGGAGCGACAGCCCGCGGTCGCTGTACTTCTTGGCCACCGACACCACCAGCCGGAGGTTGGCCTCCAGCATGTGGGCCTTGGCCCTGCGCCCGTCCTCGGCCACCAGCTCCAGTTCCCGGCGGTATTCCCCGGGCAGGTCGGGCTCGGACGCCAGCTTGTGCTCCGCGAACAGCCCGGCCTCGATCCGCTTGGCCAGGTTCACCTCCTGCTCGGCCGTGAGCAGGCTGGTGCGGCCGATGGACTTGAGGTAGGTGTGGACCGAGTCCCCCATGGTCGAGGTCTGGTCGTCCAGATCGACCTCGGCGGCCGCCGGGTTGGTGGCCTCGCTCAGCGCGGCGGCCTCCGCCTCGGAGGCGTCCAGGCTGTCGAGTCCGATGACCTCGGCGATCTCATCGGGAGTGGACTCGGCGGTCTGCGCAGTCTGCATGTCATCCTTGCCCGTTCGTACACCGGTTACAGCGGTGGTTACTGCTTGCCCGTTGCCCAGGTGAATCCCGGGCTGATCACCGCAAACCGGACGGTGTCACGGGCGGCAATCTCCGGTATCACTTGGTACTGTGAAACGCGGGCATTATTTGTAACGCTCCACGTGCGCGATTGTTCCCGCGTGGATGCATCATGCCCAGGTCACTCACATCCCGCTCGCCCGTTGTCCAGCCCTGCGGTCCGGGTGGGCCGGCCCGGCGTCATCCCTGGCTGAGCCTGCGCAGCGCGGCGAGGTCGGGCTTGCCCGAGGCCAGCAGCGGCATCTCCGGCACCAGCACCAGGGCCCGCGGGGCGGCGTAGGAGGGGATCCGCTGCGAGAGCTCCGCACGCAGGGCCGGCAGGGCAGGTGGGCGGGCAGGGTCGTCGGGCACGACGATGGCGGTGACCCTCTCGCCCCACTCCGGGTCCGGTTCCCCGATCACCACCGCCTCCCGGACCCCCGGGCAGAGCTCCAGCGCCGCGGCGACCTCGCCAGGAGCCACCTTCTCGCCCCCGGTAGTGATCATCTCATCGGCCCGGCCGTGGACGGCCAGGCGGCCGTCCTCGTCCACCGCGCCGACGTCGGAGGTGACGAGCCAGCCGTCCGCCATGGCCTGCCCGGTCAGGTCGGGCCGGAGCCGGTATCCGGAGAACAGGACCGGCCCGGTGATCTCGACCCTGCCATCGGGGCCGGTGCGGACGCGGACTCCCGCGAGCGGGACCCGGTCGTATACGCACCCCCCGCAGGTCTCGGACATCCCATAGGTGGTGACCACCCGGGCGCCTGCCGCCCTGGCGGCGGCCAGCAGCCCGGGCGGCGCCGCCGCCCCGCCGAGCAGGATCGTGCCGAACCCGGTCAGGTCGGTCCCCGCCGCCAGCAGCCGGCGCAGCTGCGTCGGCACCAGCGAGGTGTGCGCACAGCCGGACCTGGCCAGGTCCATCTCCTCCCGCAGCGGCTGCGCCACCACCGGGGTGGTCCCGCTGATCAGCGAGCGCACCAGGATGCCCAGCCCGGCGACGTGACTGGCCGGCAGCGGGCACAGCCAGCGCTCGCCCGGGCGGGCACCGATCCGGTCCAGGCTGGCCTGGGCCGAATGGAGCATCGCGCTGGCCGCCAGCTGAACGCCCTTGGGCTCGCCGGTCGAGCCGGAGGTGGCGATCACCACAGCCACCTCGGCCGGGACGCCCGCGGCGCCGGGGCCCGTGGCCGGGCTGGGGTCAGCGGGCCGCCATCGTCGGGCTCCTGCCGGGGTTTCGATCGCGGCTGGCTGGAAGGCCTGAAGCAAGGACTCGATGCGTGCGCGCGGCAGCCGCGGGTCCAGTGGCAGGATCGCCGGGCCGCTGCCGTCCAGCGCCGATGCCAGCGCGTCCAGCAGCCGGCCGGCGGTAGCGGCGGGGGGGAGCAGGAGTGCGTGCAGGGGCCGGCCGGTCACCGTCGTAAGGTTAACCGGGCGCAACAGGGACGGACCGGGAGGCCTGACGTGATCCAGTGGAAGCGGTCGACACCGCCGGGGGGCGAGGAATACGCCGACATCGTGTACGAAACGGCCGAGGGCATCGCCAAGATCACGATCAACCGGCCCGAGGTGCGCAACGCCTTCCGGCCCACCACCCTGTTCGAGCTGTCGGACGCCTTCACCGCCGCCCGCGACGACCCGGACATCGGGGTCATCATCTTGACCGGGGCCGGCACGCAGGCATTCTGCTCCGGCGGCGACCAGAAGATCCGTGGCGACGACGGGTACCTTGACGCGGGCGGTGTCGGCAGGCTCAACGTGCTCGACCTGCAGGTGCAGATCCGGCGCACGCCCAAGCCGGTGATCGCCATGGTGGCCGGGTACGCGGTCGGCGGCGGGCACGTGCTGCATGTGTGCTGTGACCTGACCATCGCGGCCGACAACGCGATCTTCGGTCAGACCGGCCCCAAGGTCGGGTCGTTCGACGGTGGCTACGGCTCGTGGCTGCTCGCCGGGACGGTGGGGCTGAAGAAGGCCAGGGAGATCTGGTACCTGTGCCGTCAGTACACCGCGCAGCAGGCGCTGGACATGGGTCTGGTCAACACGGTGGTACCGCTGGAGCGGCTGGAGGAAGAGACCGTCGCCTGGGCGCGTGAGCTGCTGGAGCGCTCTCCGCTCGCCCTGCGCATGCTCAAGGGCGCGCTGAACGCCGTCACCGATGGCGCGGCCGGGATGCAGCAGTTCGCCGGGGACGCGACGCTCCTTTACTACATGAGCGAGGAGGCGCAGGAGGGGCGTGACGCGTTCAAGGAGAAACGCCGCCCCGACTTCGCCAGGTTCCCCCACCGCCCGTGACGGGGGGCCGTGCTGGTGACCTGGTAGCGGATCTGCTGCCCGGGCTGCGCGCGTTCGCGATCCCGATGCGGACCCGTTTCCGGGGCATCCTCGTCCGGGAAGGCGCGCTGATCGAGGGCCCGGCCGGCTGGGGCGAGTTCTCGCCGTTCCCCGAGTACGGGCCGCGTGAGTGCGCCCGCTGGCTCGCCTGCGCACTGGAGGCTGCCACCTCAGGCTGGCCGGCCCCGGTCCGTTCCCAGGTGCCGGTCAACGTGACCGTGCCCGCGGTCGGCCCGGCGCGGGCGCACGCCATGGTGGCCGGATCGGGCTGCCGCACCGCCAAGGTGAAGGTGGCCGAGCCGGGCCAGCCGCTGGAGGCGGACATCGCCCGGGTCGAGGCCGTCAGGGACGCGATCGGCCCCGGCGGGCGTATCCGGGTCGACGCCAACGGCGCCTGGGACGTGGACGAGGCGCAGCGTGCCCTGGGTGCGCTCGGCCGGTTCGGCCTGGAATACGCCGAGCAGCCGTGCGCCACCCTGGACGAGCTGGCCGAGCTGCGGCGGCGGGTGGACGTGCCGGTGGCGGCGGATGAGTCCATCCGCCGGGCGGAGGACCCGCTGGCCGTGCGGGCGGCGGGCGCCGCCGACATCGTCGTGCTCAAAGCCCAGCCGCTGGGCGGGGTGCGGGCCGCGCTGCGGGTGGCGGAAGCGTGCGGCCTGCCGGTGGTGGTCTCCAGCGCGCTCGAGACCTCGGTCGGGCTGGCCGCCGGGGTGGCGCTGGCCGCCGCGCTGCCCGAGCTGCCGTATGCCTGCGGCCTGGCGACGATGAGCCTGCTCACCGGCGACGTGACCGCGCCGTCGCTGACGGAGGCGGGGGGAGCGCTGCCAGCCGGGCGGCCCCCCGTCGATGCCGGGCGGCTGGCGGCGGTTGGGGCCGATCCCGCACCATGGCGGGCCCGCCTCGTGGCAGCCGCCCAGTACCTGGAGCAGAATCACGGGGACCCGCTGCCCGGGGAATCGCGTTGAATCCCTCGACCGCCTTCGCCACGGCCCTCGTCGACGAACTGGCGCGGTGTGGCCTGGCTGAGGCGGTGATCGCGCCCGGGTCGCGCAGCGCACCGCTGGCGATGGCCTTGTGGTCGGCCACGCGGGGGGTTCCGGCGGATCGCCCGTCCGGGCCAGCATTGCGGCTGCATGTGCGGATCGACGAGCGGTCGGCCGCGTTCCTCGCGCTGGGGCTGGCGAAGGCGAGCCGCCGCCCGGTCGCGGTGGTCTGCACGTCGGGCACGGCGGCGGCGCATGTCCACGCGGCGGTGATCGAGGCCGACGAGGCGGGCGTGCCGCTGCTGGTCCTCACCGCCGACCGGCCGCCGGAGCTGCGGGGCACGGGCGCCAACCAGACGATCGACCAGCTGAAGCTCTATGGGGACGCGGTGCGCTGGTTCTGTGAGGTCGGTGTGCCGGAAGCGCGGCCGGGGATGAACGCCTACTGGCGCTCCCTGGCCTGCCGTGCCTGGGCGTACGCCGCCGGGCAGGCGGGCACCGCACCCGGCCCGGTCCACCTCAACCTGCCGCTGCGCGAGCCGCTGGTGCCCGACGCGGCTGACCCGGGCGCTGGCGGCGGGGCCGGGGGCTGGCCGGAGCCGCTGGCGGGCCGGCCCGGCGGGGCGCCCTGGACGGCGGTCGGCGGGACCTCCGGGGCCGTCCCCGCGCTGGCGCTGCCGTGGACGGAGCGCGGGGTGGTGGTGTGCGGCGACGGCTGCGCCGACCCGGCCGCGCTGCTGCGGCTGGCCGCCGAGGCCGGCTGGCCGGTGCTCGCCGAGCCGTCGTCGGGCGCCCGGGCCGGGCCCGGCGCCCTGGCCGCGTACCCGTACCTGCTCGGCTCGCCCGGGTTCGTGGCCGGGCACCGGCCGGACGTGATCGTCTCGGCCGGGCGGCCGGGGCTGTCCCGCGCCCAGCTCGCCTACCTGAAGAGCGCCGCACCGGACGGCACCCCGCCGCGGCATGTGGTGGTCGCGCAGGGCCCGGGCCGGTGGGCGGACCCGGCCCGGACCGCCACCGACGTCGCCGCGGCGGTACGGCTGGTGGGCAGTGGCCGGGCCGGGACCGGCTGGCTGGCGTCGTGGCAGGCCGCGGACGTGGCGGCGTGCGCCGCCGCGTCGGCCATCCTCGACGCCGATGACGCCCCCAGCGAGCCCAGGCTCGCCCGCGACCTGGTGGCCGCCCTGCCGGACGGGGCGCTGCTCTGGGCCGCATCGAGCCTCCCCATCCGTGATCTCGACCAGCAGATGGCACCACGGGCGGGGGTCACGGTGCTGGCCAGCCGGGGCGCGAGCGGCATCGACGGCCTGGTTTCCTCCGCGTGCGGGGCGGCGCTCGCCCACCAGCGGGCCGGCGGCGGCCCGGCCGTCGCCCTGCTCGGGGACCTCGCGTTCCTGCACGACGCGCCCGGCCTGTTCGCCGGCCCGCAGGAGCCGCGGCCCGACCTGGTCCTGGTGGTGGTCAACAACGACGGGGGCGGGATCTTCTCGCTGCTGGAGCAGGCCACGTTCGCCGGGCCGTTCGAGCGGGTGTTCGGCACCCCGCACGGCGGGGTGCTCGGCCAGGTCGCGGCCGCCGCCGGGGTTCCCGCCGCGACCCTGGAACGGGCAGCGGGCCTGCCCGGTGTGCTGTGGGGCAGCGAGTTGCCGGGCAGGGGGATCCGGATGGTGGAGGTGCGGACAAGCCGGGCGGCGGGGACGGCGCTGCGCCGCCGGTTGCACGCGGCCGCCGTCGCCGCTGTCTCCCCCCGCTGACCGGGCGGGCCTCAGGCTTCGAGCGCGAACTGGATGGGGCTGAACTTGGTCTGTGCCTCGGCGAGTTCGGCGGCCGGGTCCGAGCCGGTGACGATGCCGCAGCCGGCGAACAGCCGCGCCCGCGGGCCGTCGATCTCGGCGCACCGCAGGGCGATGCCCCATTCCCCGTTGCCGCGCGCGTCCACCCAGCCGACCGGCCCGGCATAGCGGCCGCGGTCCATTCCCTCAAGCTCGCGGATGAGTTCCATCGCCGCCTCGGTCGGGGTGCCGCAGACGGCCCCGGTGGGGTGCAGCGCGGCTACGAGCGACAGCACCGAATGATCGGCGCCCCGCTGGGCCTGGGCCAGCTTTCCGCTGATGGCGGTGGCGAGGTGCTGCACGTTCGCCAGCCGCAGGAGGGATGGCTGGCCGTCCACCCTCAGCTTGTCGCAGAGCGGCGCGAGCGTGTCGCGCACCCCGGCGACCGCGTACTCATGTTCCTCGGTGTCCTTCGCCGACGCCAGCAGGCTGGCCCCCAGGGCTAGGTCCTCCTCGGCGTCCCGGCCGCGCGGGGTGGTGCCGGCGAGCACCAGGGAGCTGATGTCGTCGTCCTGCCGCCTGATCAGCAGTTCCGGGGTGGCTCCCACCAGCCCGGCGCACGCGAAGCTGTAGCAGTCGGGATAGCGGCCGGCCAGCCGGTGAAGCAGCACCCGGACATCGATGTCCTCGGAGGCGGTGGCGTACAGGTCGCGGGCGAGGACCACCTTGCCGAGGTTGCCCGACCGGATCCGGCTGACCGCCGTGGCGACAGCCCGCTCCCAGTCGGGCGCGGGCAGGCTCCCGTCATGCCAGCGCACCTCGGCCGGCAGGGTGAGCGGGTGGGCAGGGCGGAACGGGTCGGCCTGGTCGCCGATCATGGTGAGCCAGGCCTGCCCGGCCCGGCGGCCGAGCACCGCACCGGGAACGACCAGGACGGAGCCGTCGCAGGTCGAGTCGAAGGTGAAGCTGCCGAAGGCGACCGGCCCGGTGCCGGGCATCGCGACCTGGTCGTCGATCGTGGCGCGGTCGAACAGTTCGCGCAGCCACTTCTCGCCGGCCGTGAACCTGTCCTCGCCCGCGGGCAGGGTGATCCGGGCAGCTTCGCCCCAGCCGACCAGCCCTTCGCCCTGACGGATCCAGGCCAGCGCGGCGGGCTCGGGGAGACGGCTCACCAGGGCGCCGGGGTCGGAGACGGGGATGGTGCGCACCGCCAGCCGGTCCGGTGTCGGCTGGCCCTCGTTACCGCGGCCGGGTTCCACGCCTGTCAACTTTACGTGGCCGCGGCCGCTGCGCAGGTCCCGGGAGTGCCCGAGACGTACCGGATGCCCGGTTACGCCTGCCACCTCCGGCCCTCACAGCAGAGCGAGCTGGACCGGGGCCACAGCGCCGGCATCATCCCGGTCGTGCTGGTGAGCGGTCTTCCGGCCGCCGGATGACGCCCGGTGCGGGCGGCCGGCGCCGACCCGGTACTCCCGGGCCAGCGCCCGGACCTGGCCGCTGACCTGCTCCTGGTAGGCCTTCGGCGCATAGGCACCACCCCGGTACAGCCCGCGGTAGCGGGGGACCAGTCCCGGATGGTGCTCGCCGAGCCAGCCGAAGAACCATTCCCGCGCGCCGGGGCGCAGGTGGAGCACGATGGGGGTGACCGAGGACGCACCGGCCTGTGCGACCTGGCGCACGGTGGCGGCCAGCTGGGCGGGGGAGTCGGACAGGAACGGCACGACCGGGCCCATCAGCACCCCGCACGGCATCCCGCGGCCACCCAGCGCCGCGCACGCCTCAAGGCGCCGCCGCGGGCTGGGGGTACCCGGCTCAAGCACCCGCCACAGGTCCTCGTCGGTGCATCCGACGGAGACGGCGAGCCCGACGTCGGTGACCTCGGACGCCTCCTCGAGCAGATCGGCGTCGCGCAGGATCAGGGTGCCCTTGGTCAGGATCGAGAACGGGTTGGCGGCATCGCGCAAGGCGGCCAGGATGCCGGGCATGAGCCGGTAGCGTCCCTCGGCGCGCTGGTAGCAGTCGACGTTGGTGCCCATCGCGATGTGCTCGCCCCGCCAGCGCGGCGCGGCGAGTTCGGCGCGGACCCGTTCCGGCGCGTTGACCTTGACCACGATCTTCGAGTCGAAGTCGTGCCCGGCGTCCAGGTCCAGATAGGTGTGTGTCTTGCGGGCGAAACAATAAACGCATGCATGCGAGCAGCCCCGGTAGGGGTTGATCGTCCAGCGGAACGGAACGCGGGACGCCTCGGGCACCCGGTTGATGATTGAGCGGGCATGCACTTCGAAGAACGTCATACCGCGAAAGCCGGGGGTATCGAACGAGCGGGCCACCGCACCCCGTTCGAACAGCGCGGGCACCTCCGGCCCGCCACCCTGGATCCGCATGGCATCCCAGCGCACAAGAAGCAAACTAGAGCGGTTGTTCCCCTGATGTCAAACACCTGTTCGATACCGGCGGCGCGGGCGGCGCAGGCCGGGTGAATGGCGCGATCCTGCCCCCGCTCCACCACGGGCCGCCGGCCTGGCCGGCGATTATGGCCATCAGCGCCGTTACGAGGGCTAAAAATCTTGCGACCGGGGATAGTAGTGACAATCGTCCTCGGCGGGCACTGGGCGGAGGTGGCGCCATGGCGCTTTCCATGGATGAGGAGCGCATCCTCGCCGAGATCGAGCAGCATCTCGCCCGGGCCGAGCCGGTGCTCGCGACCCGGCTGGCGTCGTTCGGCCGGGCCGGCCCGGTCAGCGCTCTCCGCTCGCCGCGCGCGCGGGTCCTGGCGTCGTGCGTCGTGCTCGCGGTCGTGGCCGTCGTGTCGCTGATCGTCTACGCGCTCACGCCGTTGCGTGCCGTGCCGGATCGCATCGGCAGCGGCCGGGCCACCTCGGCGCCCAGGCACCCGACGATGGCCTCTCCCTACCAGTCGCGTCTCAAGACCCAGGCCGCATCCCAGGGCCCCGCCCAGCCCTCATCCCAGGCGACCCCGGCCCGCTAGCGCACCCGCGAACCGGGAGGTCCGGGCGGTCAGGCTTCGCGCCACAGCTGCAGCAGGTACTGCTCGTGGCCCTCGAGGTCCTTGCGTGCCTGCTGGAACTCGTCGTTCAGGGGGTCAACTCCGCGCTCGAACAGCTCGTTGTAGAGCCTGTTGACCTCGCGGCGGTTGCGGGCGAACACCCGGATCACGTAGTCGCCGACCCCACCGGTGAGCTTGAGCCGGTCTATGGCCCGGCCAGCTGACCCCATGTCGATGCTCAGCGCCCCGCGCAGGTAGATCACGGCCTTGGCCTCGTCCTCCCACTCGTCGCCGAACGGGGGTGGCGCCATGTCCCACTCTTCCAGGTAGACCCGGACATCGACGTGCTCCTGCAGGCTTCCCACCCACACCTGCTCACGGCTCACGCTGATGAACGCCCCCATGGGCGCGAGCGGCCCGCCCGGCGCGTCGGGGTCGACTGTCGCGTCATGCAGCCGGAACATCCGCCGGTCCGGGAACACGGGGATGTCCAGCCGGATCATCCTGCGGCTCACATGGTTCCCCTCACACGGGTTTCCTTCTTACAGGATGCAACGACGCCCGGCCGATGGTCTGGAAATCGCTGACAAAGCACGAACCCTGCCCGCTGTTCTCAGTTCTTCCCGAGAGCGCGCCCGCTGACTTCCGCCCAGAGCGCCGCGTACTGGCGCGCCGCCACGCTGCGCGGCGCGAAGGCGGTCACCGGGGCACGCTCCAGCGACATCCGCTCGATGAGCGACAAGGCCGGGATGACGGTGTGCGCGACGTCGGAGCGTTCTTCCGGCAGGCGCTCGGCGATCTCACGGTGCAGCCGCTTACGGCGGTCGATCATGGAGCAGAACGCCAGCAGTTGCGGCCGGCGGCCGTCGAAACCCGCGATGAACTCGGAGAGCTGGTCGAGGGTGCGCACCGACAACGTGGTCGGGATGAGCGGCACCAGCAGGATGTCCGCCGCGTGCAGGACGCTCTCCGACAGCAGCGAGATGCTGGGCGGGCAGTCAAGGACGATGAGGTCGTATTCGGAGCTGAGCGGCCGCAGCAGCCGGGCCAGCCGCTGGGTGGGCTTCTTGGTGGCGTCCAGGGTCAGGTCCAGGTTGCGGTAGGTGAAGTCGGCCGGCAGGAGGTCGAGCCGGTCGAAGTCGGTGCCCTTGATCGCCGCGTCGAGGTCCCTGCTGCCTTTGATGAGCGCCGCGCCGCCGCCCTTGACCCGGGGCCGGACCCGGAGCAGGAAACTGGCCGCTCCCTGCGGATCCAGATCCCACAGCAGGACCCGCAGGCCGTCGCGTGCGGCGAGGTGGCCCATATTGACCGCGGTCAACGTCTTGCCGACCCCTCCTTTGATGTTGTACGTGGCGAGGATCTTCACCGGCCCTCACCTGAGGTGAGGGCGCGGAAGCGCTCCTGGTTGGCGGCGCTGGCGAAGTCCGCGAACCGGTCGGCGAACTCGCTCCGTGCCCGGCGCTCGCGGCGCGCGATCTGCCCGGCGAGTTCGCCCATCGCGAGCAGGGCGGTGGCCGGGACCTCCCGATGGGTCATCATCTGTGTGGCGAACATCCTGATCTCATGTTGCTGTACCTGGCAGTCCTGGTATTCACCGAGACAGTCTTGCAGGCCCTTCAGGTCCCGTACCGCTTGCCGGTGAATTGCCGGGTCGTGCAGCGAGCCGAAGAACTCCAGCAGGTAGCGCAGCTCTTTGCACCGCTTGCGCAGGTTATGCAGGCTATCCGGGGGGGAGACCGGGGTGATCGCCGACCCCAGTCTCAGCACCCGCCGGTTCGCCCGGTGAATGCGCTCGGCGGCCAGCCGCGCGGCGCTGATGTCCTTGCCGGGGGCGGGCCGGGTCAGCTCACCGCGCCATGCCCTGATCATGTTGACGAAGCGGCGGGAGCGGAGGGCCCGCGCCAGTTCCCGCTGCTCGACCTCGCGCCGCCGGGTGAGATGGTCGTGGAACGGTGCCAGTTCGGCCGCTGTCGCCGACAGCAGCCCGGCCGCCATCTCGCGGTAGTTGAGCAGGTAGACGTCCAGGTCACGAATGGGGGTGGTCACGTCGCCGAGCCATTTGAACTCGTCCCGGAACTCCTCGCGCACCCCGGCCGCCAGCACGTCGCCGCACAGCTTGAGCGCCGACCTGGTGCGTCGCACCGCGACGCGCAGGTCGTGCAGGAACTCGGTGTCCACGTCCCGCGCCGTGCCGGGCACGTTCGCCTCGATGGTGCCGAGCAGCTGGAGCAGCACCGCCTGCATCGCGCACCGGGCCGGCATGTCCGCGGTCAGCTTGACGTCGATCTTGCCGGAGTAGTCATCTGGATGGCGCCCGGCGGCGGCCAGCGCGCTGTCGAGCGGCGACAGGAGCGCCGGCGTCACACCGGCGGCCGCGGTCAGCTGCCGGATGATCCGGTCGGTCTGCGCCTGGTACCCGCGCACCGCGGTCACCGACAGCCTGGACGGCAGGTCCGCGGCGCCGGGGCCGGTCAGCGACAGCTGGCTGACGGTCAGCCAGCCGACCGTCTTGTCGTCGGCGTTCAGCAGCCGCAGCTGACGCACCGTGCCGGCCGCCCGGGCGATGGGCATCAGCGCCCGCACCCACGTCACGGGCTGGAGCCGCGCCCGCAGCGGCCCGGGCGGCAGCGCATCGGCCAGCGCCGGCCAGCGCAGGCCGCTGGCGGACACCGTGATCTGCTCACCATCATTGCTGGTCAGCATGTAGTCACTGGTCCGGGAGCCGGTGCTGTGCAGCAGCGTCAGCCCGGCCTGGTGCAGCCGCCAGTCGAAGGTGTCCAGCCAGGTCAGCCGCAGCGTGCGGGACCGCCCGGCCGGCGCGGCGGTGAATCGCGGCGCGAGTGCCGCTCGCACCACATCCGCGGGGGGCCGGCCGTTACCGGCGAGCACGAAATCGTGCGAGGTCGCCTCCACCAAAGAGCCCAGCCCTGGTTTCGAAGGATCAAGGACATAACGACAGAAGGGAAGAACTGCGGATCAGCTTAACGAGGATCTTGGCCCGGCCCCAGGGCAATCTTCGGGCCCGTCCCCCGTGGGGCCGGGGGGACGGCCTGGTTCGCGCGGGCGCCCTGGCGCAGACTGAAGGGGCGCCGGTAGCCAGCGCAGTGACCGTGACGTGAGCGTGACATGAGGAGGAGCCGCCGTGCTGTATGTCTTCGGCTTCGAGCGGACCGGTGTGGTGGTGGGTGATCTGTATTTCGTCGACCCGAACCCCGGTCCCGGCCAGGAGGGCGCGGAACGCGGGGTGCGGCTGGAGGTCCGCTTGCTCGAACTCGGGCCCCTGCCCGGGTCGATCTATTCAGCGCGGCCGATCGAGGTGGCCCGCCCGGTCTGGCGGGCTGACCTGCTGGAGTCGGCGGACGGGCCGCCGGGAAGTTTCAACCGTACCCACTACCACCCGGCGCTGCAGGGCTGGGAGCCCGGCCGCCGGGTCTTCGACCGTGACCTCTCGGCACACCCGGTCGAGTGGGTGGGCGCCCGGCTTGCCGACCTGGAGGCCTTGCTCGCCGAGGCCGGTGTCGCCGTCGACCCGGTCTACGCCAGCGACGCCGGGGCACTGCGCGGCTGCGTCACGGAGATCACCGGCACGGTCAGCCGCCTGCTGGAGCGGGTCTGGCGGGGCGACCTGGCCAAGCCGCCGGATGGGCCGGGTGGGCCCGGTGGGCCCGGCGGGAAGCCTGCCAGCGCACGCGTGGGCTGGCTGTAAGGCCGGGAAGCTCAGGAAGGCCGGGAAGCTCAGGCCGGCCGCGAGCGTTGATCCTTAGCTGCCCGCAGGGGCCCGTATCGCGCCAGGACCAGGAAGGCTGACTGCCGATGAGCGAATCAGCGCCCGCCCTGAATGACCCGTTCGCCGTGCTGGCCGGGCCGCTGGCCGCGACGACCCGCATGCAGCTCGAGGTGGTCGGGTCCCGGCCGCTGCGCCCCGGCATGCAGCGGCTGGTGCTGACCGCGCCGGAACTGGCCGGCCTGCGGTACCAGCCCGGCCAGGACATGATGCTGATGGTGGCCGTGGACGGCGACCGCCCGGTGCGGCGGCGTTACACCATCCGGGCACTCGACCCCGGCCGGCGGCTGCTCACCCTCGATGTGGTCCGGCACGCCGACGGGCCGGGCGAGCGCTGGGTCGCGGCGGCCAGGCCCGGCGACCGGATCGAGGGCATCGGGCCGCGCGGGAAGATCTTCCTGGCGCCGTCGGCCGACTGGCACCTGTTCATCGGGGATGACTCGGCGCTGCCCGCGTTCTTCGCGATGGCGGCCGCGCTGCCCGCGCGGTCGCGGGCAGCGCTCATCGTGGAGGTACCCGGTCCCGGGGACGAACAGGAACTGACCTGCGCGGCCGCCGTGGAGGTGACCTGGCTGCACCGGCTGGTACGGCCGCCGGGGGATCCGTCGGCGCTGGTGGCGGCCGCCACGACGGCGGTGCTGCCGGCGGGCCGGGGCCACGCCTACCTGGCGGGCGAGGCGACGGCCGTGCTCCGGCTGCGGGAGACGCTGGCCCGGCGCGGGCTGGCACCGGAGCAGATCTCGGCGAAGGCGTACTGGGGACGCGGGCGGGCGAACGCCTCACACGGCGAGCCGGCCAGCGACAGGTAAGAGGCCCCGGCAAGAGGACTGCTGGGCTGTCGTCCGGTACCTGGCGGAACGGAATGAACTCGGCGGTCAGCCGCAGCCGCAGGCACCGCCGCAGCAGCCGCCGCCACCGGCCGCGCCCGGCCGGCCGGCCCCCGGGTCGGCTCTCCCGCCCACGGACACCGTGGAGAGCAGCTTCACGGTGTCGTCATGCCCCTGGGGGCAGGTGCAGGGGGCAGATGCCTGCGCCATGGGGCGGCTGAGCTCGAACGTCGCGCCGCATGCCCGGCAGCGGTAGTCGTAACGTGGCACAGCTGAAGCCTATGCCACGCCCGGTGCGCGAGTCAGCGTGGCGGGCCCGGCTGTGCCGGGGCGCCGGACGATGGTGATGTGCCGTGGGCAGGCGTGCGCGGGGAGGATCCGTTAGGCACCCCCCGGGTCGTGCTGGGCGTCACGGCGACTGGCGTCGGCGCGCCCGGCGCGTCGTAGTAGAACTGGCCGCCGCGCAGCATCGACACGGCGGCACCGACCAGCGACATGATGGCGGCCGCGCTGAACACGATGATCAGCCCGTGGTGGAAGGGCCCGGAGATGAGGTGCGGGAAGAACTGGTTTCCCGTCAGCACCGCGACGTTGTGCGCCGGGAGCCTGGCGAGCACGCCGGATGGGCCGAGCAGGTGCTGCACCGGGTTGTAGCCGAGCAGGGCGGCGAACACCGTGCTGACCGGTGGCAGGTGGCTGATCTGGTTGGCGGTCGCCAGCGGGACCCCCTGCGCGTGCAGGCCGCTGGCCAGGGTGCGGGGCAGGGTGGCGGCCAGCCCGGTGATCATGAGCGAGAAGAAGATACCGATCGACAGCGCCACCCCGGAGTTCTGGAAGGTGGCCCGCATGCCCGACGCGGAGCCGCGCTGGCTGGCCGGGACGCTGCTCATGATCGCAGAGGTGTTGGGGGACGCGAACAGCCCCGAGCCGATGCCGTTGCCGAAGATGAGCAGGGCGAACACCCAGTAGGGGAAGTCCACCGGGAGCAGCATGAGCCCGCAGAACGCGCACGCCGCCACCAGCAGGCCGCCGGTGGCGAACGGGCGTGGGCCGAAGCGGTCGGACAGGTAACCCGACACCGGGCCCGCCAGCAGGAAGCCGGTGGTCAGCGGCAGCATGTAGATGCCCGCCCAGAGCGGGGTGACCGCGAAGTCGTACCCGTGCAGCGGCAGCCAGATCCCGGCCAGCCATATCACCAGCATGAACTGCAGGCCGCCGCGCGCGATCGACCCCAGCAGGCTCGCCGCGTTGCCGGCCGCGAACGCCCGGATCTTGAACAGCCCCATCCGGAACATCGGTTCGGCGATCTTGGTCTCGATGATGCCGAACGCGATGAGCAGCGCGACACCGCCCGCCAGCCCGGCGATCACCCACGGGTTGGTCCACCCGGTGGAGTGCCCGCCGTAGGGCTGGATGCCGTGGGTGATGGTGGCCAGCAGCAGCCCGGCGCCGAGCGCGAAGGTGATGTTGCCTGCCCAGTCGATCCGCGCCCGCCGGGTGGCGGCGATCTCCCGCAGGCTCAGGTAGGACCAGATGGTGCCCACCACCCCGATCGGGACGTTCACCCAGAACACCGCGCGCCAGTCCCAGGCGGCGAGCAGCCCGCCCAGCAGCAGGCCGACGAACTGGCCGGCGATCCCGGCGATCTGGTTGATGCCCAGCGCCATGCCGCGCTGGCGGGCCGGGAACGCGTCGGTCAGGATCGCGGCCGCGTTGGCCATCAGCATCGCGCCGCCGAACGCCTGCACCAGCCGCCAGCCGATGAGCCACAGCGCGCCCGGCGGGCCGGTCAGCGGGTCCAGCGAGAGCGCGATCGAGGCCAGCGTGAAGACCACGAACCCCAGGTTGTAGATCCGCACCCGGCCGTACATGTCGCCCAGCCGGCCGAGCGTCACCACCAGGACCGCCGTCACCAGCAGGTACCCCATGATCATCCACAGCAGGTAGGTGACGTTGCCCGGGGCCAGCGGGTCCAGGTGGATGCCGCGGAAGATGGCCGGCATGGCGATGATCACGATCGAGGCGTCAATGGTCGCCATCGTGATGGACAGGGTGGTGTTGGAGAGCGCCACCCATTTGTAGCGGCCGCTGGTGGAATCCCGCACGCTATCCGAGCCTACCCCGAATTACTTGCTTGACCGCAACTAGTTAGTCCCGGGCGGCCGCGGCCCGCGCGGGTGGCCCGTGCACGTCCCGCCTCAGACGTTGCCGCGGGCCAGGGCGATGAGGCGGTCCAGCACCGCGCCGTTGCTCACGCTCAGCCCGTTGTGCTCGTACTCGCTGGTCACCCAGGCTTTCAGACCACGGACCGCCTGCGCGGTGGGCACCGAGAACTCGGTCGGCACGTACATGTCGTTGAAGTACACAGCCGCCGCGGCCGGGACGTCGTTGGCGGCGAGCCGGGCGGGGTCGTAGAGCGCGGGCCAGTCCGCACGCTCGGCCAGCACGTCAGCCGCCCCGCGCAGCGGGCGCAGCGCCGGGTCGGCCTCGAACATCCACGGGTAGATCATCTCGCCGGTGAACAGCAGCGGGCCGTCGCCGTCGATGGCGGCAGCCGGGTCGAACTCGCCGAACTCGCTCCTGATCCGTTGCGCCGACCACCGGGTGGCAGCGCCTTGCGCGTAACAGGCCTCGTGCAGGACCGCGTACAGCGGGCCGCTGGCGAAGCTGAGGTGCGGCGCCACCGCGTGCAGGAACGCGTCGGACAGCTCGCCGCCGGCGAACGGGCTCTCGATCAGGTAGTGCAGTTCATCGCTGCCGGTGCTGCTGCCCAGCATCTGCCCCAGGGCCTGGAAGGCCCCGACGGTGAACGGCGCGCCGTCAGGGAGCGCCACCTGATGGTCGCGCAGGTGGCGCGCCACCCGGCGGGCCTGGTCGGCGTCGCCGGGGTAGCGCTCGTAGTGCGCCCCGGTCCTGCCCGCGACCTTGCCGTAGGTGAGCCGGTACACGTCGTCGGCGCTGGTGTCCAGGCCGGGCAGGCCGCCGGTGATGAATGCCTCGCGGATGCCCTCGGGCGCCAGCGACAGGTACGTCACGGTGCAGAAGCCGCCGTAGCTCTGGCCAAGCACGCTCCACGGCTCGCCGCCGGTGATCGCCCTGCGGACCAGTTCCGCGTCGCGCACGATCGCGTCGGCCCGGAAATGCGCCAGATAGCCGGCCTGCTCAGCGGCGCTGCCGAACCGGGCCAGGGTCTGCCTGGTCGCCGGGGTGGAGCGGCCGGTGCCGCGCTGGTCGAGCAGCAGCACCCGGTAGTCGGCCAGCGCCCGGTGCAGCCACATGTCGCGGCCGTGCGGGCGCGGGGCGCCGGCCCCCGGGCCGCCCTGGAGGAACATCAGCCAGGGGAGGCCGGCCGGGTCCCGGTCGGCCGCGGCGACCTCGCGGGCGAACACCTCGATCCGCTCGCCCTCGGGCCGGTCATGATCGAGCGGGACGGAAAACGTGTGATCGGTCAGCACGGTACCGGGCTGGCGGTAGGTGGGCATGGCCAGCACGCTACCTGGGACGCTCAGTTGAGGAAGTAGGTACTGCCCCCGGTCGCGGGGTTGGTGACCTGCGCCACCACCGACATCCGGCCGGCGTGCGCGAAGATCAGGGTCAGGGTGATGTCCTTGCCGCCGCGGATCGGCCCGGCGCCGGTGATCAGCATGTGGTAGCCGTCGGGGACCATCTGGACGGTGGAGTGCGCCGGGATGGCGATCGAGCCGATCGTGTGCATGGTGAGGGTGCCCGGCCGGGCCGGGCCGCGGAAGGCGACCTGCCCGCCGGCGCTGGTGTGTACCGACAGCAGCCGGTCGGCCGCACCGTTGTTGCGGATGACCAGGTAGGCGACGGTCGTGCCGGCCGACTCGGGCACCGGCACATAGGCGGTGCCGATCTGGATCGGCGTGCCCGCCGCACGCGCGGTGCAGCCGGCCAGGCCGGCCGCCACGGCGACGGCCAGTCCGGCGGCGGCGGCCACGGCCCGGATGGCCGGTGGTACGCCTCTTGCCAGCATCGATTCCTTGCTCTCCAGTGGGGCACGTGCATGACGATGCTCTCATGCCCCGGGCCGCCGGAGACCTCCGGGTGAAGGCAACCTTGCGGCGTCAGGAGAAGTTCCGCAGCAGGGGCCATGCCTTCGCCCAGGTGGTGCGCAGGCCGCTCGCCCGGTAGATCGTGGCGCCCTGCTCGTCGTCGCTGACTCCCAGGCCGTTGTGGAAGACGGCGACCTGGCGGACGGTGGTGAACAGCCGGTGCAGCAGCGCCGGGTTGACGTTGATCGCGATGGCCGACCGGTCCCGCGCCGGGGGCGGGCCCCAGTACCAGAAGTTGTTGGCGCCGCTGAACGCCGGCGGCAGGCGGTCGCCGGGTCCGTACCGGTCGAGGGCCCCGGCCTCGCCGTAGTTGCCGGCCAGGATCGTGGTGGTGGCGCGCTCACCGGGCGGCAGCGCGCGGTACTCGCGGGCCACCAGGGCGACCTGCTGCGGCCAGCCGATGGTTTCCGCCAGGTCGTAGTTGATCTTCTGCAGCGGGACCGTGGCCAGCGCGCGGGCAGGCAGCACCGAGAGCGTGATCGGCGCGGCCACAATTCCGCCCACCAGCATCGCCGCGCCCGCCGCGGCGGCCGGGTGCCAGGCCCGCCGCTTGCGCGCGGCCAGCCAGCGCTCGAGCGGCACGCAACCGGCCGCGAGCAGGAACGTGTACGCACCGCCCGGGTAGTACGCCTTGCCGCCGAGCGCGAACTGCGCCGCGATCACGAGCACGCAGGCGATGCCGACCGCGCGGAACCGGCGGGCCTCGCCGCTGCGCACCGACCAGATGGCGCCGGCCAGCCAGACCGGGGCGAGCACCGGGCCGGTGAACAGAACCTGCGCGGTCCAGTAGGTGGCCCGGTTGTGCCCAGCCTGACCCTGCAGGGTGCGGAACACGTCGAAGCTGGGCCAGCCGTGCGCGGCCTGCCAGATGACATCCGGCGCGGCCAGGGCGGCGAAGATCACGCAGCCCAGCAGCAGGTAACGGCTGCGCAGCAGACGGCGGGCATCGGTGGCGAGGAAGCCGGCGGCGAGCGCGACCGCCAGGAAGGCGATGTTCCACTTGGCCTCGCTGGCGACCCCGGCGCAGCCGCCGATGGCGAGCCACCACCGCGGATCCCGGCTGGTGAGCAGGCGCATCACCAGGTACAGCGTGAGCGCCCAGAAGACGAAGTCGGGCATGGTGGTGGTCAGCTCGTGCATCGCGCCCAGGTACTCGCCGCAGGTCGCCGCGGCGAGCGCGGCGAGAATCTGGCCAACCCGGCCGGCGCCCAGCAGGCGGCTCATCGCGGCGGTGAGCACCACCAGGGCGGCGAGGCCGAGCGCGGGCACCACCCGGAGCCCGACCAGGGTGTTGCCGGACAGCAGCGCGGACAGGCGGGCTATCAGCGGCGTGAGGGGAGGCTGGTTGACGTAACCGAACGCCGGGTGATGCCCGGCGGCGAGGAAGTAAAGCTCGTCCCGCACGTACCCGTAGCGGGCGCTCACGGCCATTTCGATGCCGAACGCGGCCGCCGCGATCACGCCGATCGCGAGCCTGGGCGCCCGTGCGGCGCGGCCCGACACGGCCGGCGGCTGGCTGCCCGCGGCACCGGGCGCGCGGGCTGATGATGCTGACGGGCTGGGTGCCTCGGTGTTCGAGTTCATAGGACCAGCGTGACAACCGGGGGGTGGCCGCCACATCGGGCACGGAGGCGATTTCCCGGCTCCCCCCCGTGCCGTACCGAGGGGCGCGGCGGCGCCCGCCGTTCCGCCGTTCGGCTGAGCCGCCGGTTCATCCGGCCGACCGATCCGCCTCCGTGGCGCCAGGTCATACCATCGGGTCGTGAAGAGGCTGGCGGCACGGGCGGGTGGGCTCCCGCAGGAGCTCGCGGCATGGATGGCCGCGCTGCCGCCGCGGCGCCACGAGCGGATCCAGGATCTGGCGCTCGGGGTCGCCCTCGCCGTCGTCAACGTGCTCTCGCTGCTGCCGTACCGGGCCCAGCTGCACCCGCTGTGGCTTGCCCTCGTCCTGGTCGCCGCCCAGGGCATCCCGCTCATCTGGCGCCGGGCCTGGCCCATCGGCGTCCTGTTGGTCATCGGCGCGGTGCGGGTCGCCTACGACCAGATCGGGTTCGCCTTCGCGCCGTTCCCGCTGGGACCCGCTATCGCGTTCTACACCGTGATCGACCGCTGCGGCGCCGTGTGGCGCTGGATCACCATCGCCATCTCGGTGGTGGCCATCGCCGTCTCCCTGTCCGCGCCCGGCCACCAGGAGCCGTACCAGGCCATCTTCCTGGGGATGATCTTCCTCGCCGCGTGGGTGGCCGGCACGCTCAGCCGGGCCAGGCGGGCGAACCTGGCGGCGGCCGAGGGCCGGGCCGACCGCGCCGAGGCCGAGATTGACCGTCAGGTCGCGCAGCAGGCCGCGGCGGAGCGCGCCCGGATCGCCCGCGAGCTGCATGACGTGGTGGCCCACCACGTCAGCCTGATGGCGGTGCAGGCGGAAGCGGCGACGTCGCTGCTGCCGGACAAGCCCGCGCAGGCCCGGCGCTCGGTGGAGATCATCGGTGACACGGCCCGGCTGGCGCTGACCGAGCTGCGCAGGCTGCTCGGTGTCCTGCGCGGTCCCTCCGAGCGCCTGGAGACGGCCCCCTCGGTGTCGCTCGGCGAGATCGGCGGGGTGCTCGACCAGGTGCGCGGCACCGGCCTGCCCGTCGACTTCGAGGTGGTCGGCACCCCGTGCCCGCTCGCGCCCGGCGTCGACCTCACCGCGTACCGCATCGTGCAGGAGGCGCTGACCAACACGGTCCGGCACGCCCACGCGGCCCGGGCCGCCGTCACCCTGTCCTACGAGCCCGGGTACGTCACCGTGTGCGTCGCCGACTCCGGGCCGCGGCCGGATGGCCCGCCGCACCGCGGGAACGGCAGCGCCGCCGCCGGGCCGGGCTCCCCGGTGGCAGGATCCGGGCTCGGCCTCGCCGGGATCGCCGAGCGGGTCGCCTCGTGCGGCGGGAACCTCACGGTCGGCCCGACCCCGGCGGGCGGCTTCGCCGTCACCGCACGGCTGCCATCGCTATGACCGCCGCTCCCGGCCCCCCCGCCCCGATCCGGGTGCTCGTCGTCGACGACCAGGAACTGGTGCGCTCGGGGTTCTGCGTCATCCTCGACGCCGCCGACGGCATCACCGTCGTCGGCGAGGCCGGCGACGGTGAGGCGGCGCTGTTGCAGGTGGCCGCGCACGAGCCCGACGTGGTGCTGATGGATATCCGGATGCCGGGGATGGACGGGCTGGAGGCAACGCGGCGGATCACCAGCGGCCCGTCGGCCGCGCCCAAGGTCGTCATGCTCACCACCTTCGACCTCGACGACTACGTCTACGAGGCGCTGCGGGCAGGCGCCAGCGGGTTCCTGCTCAAGGACTCGCCCCGCCATGACCTCATCGCCGCCGTGCGTGCCGCGGCCGGCGGCGACGCCCTGCTCGCCCCGTCGGTGACCCGCCGCCTGATCGAGGCGTTCGCGCGCCGGCCGCCGGAGACCTCCCCGTCACCGTCACGGCTCGCCTCGCTGACCGCGCGGGAGCGGGACGTCCTCCTGATGCTCGCGCGGGGCCGCAGCAACGCCGAGATCGCGGCGGGCCTGTTCGTCAGCGAGGCGACCGTGAAGACCCACGTCGGCAACGTGCTGGCGAAGCTGGGCCTGCGCGACCGGGTGCAGGCGGTCATCCTCGCGTACGAGACGGGACTGGTGGTGCCGGGCTCGCCGCCCGGCTGACCGCGACGCCGCCACCGGTTCAGGTCAGGGGCAGCCGCCAGTCCTCGCCCACCAGGTCGTGGCCGAAACTGTGATGCGGCTGGGAGCCGGCCAGCTGGAATCCGGCCCGCTGGTAGATCCGCCGGGCTGCGTGCAGCACGTCATTGGTCCACAGGACGATCTCGCGGCATCCGCCCCGGCGGGCGAAGGAGATGCATTCGGCCACCAGCCGGCCGCCGAGGCCCAGGCCACGGGCCCGCGGCTCGACCAGCAGCAGCCGCAGCTGCGCGGTGGTCTCGGTCTTGCGCATGCAGAACACGCACCCGGCGGGCTCACCGTCCAGCTCTGCGATCCAGGCGGATTCCCTGCCGTTGACGTCGCGGGCGGCGAAGTCGGCGACGATCCGTGCCACCAGTGCCTCGAAGGAGGCATCCCACCCGTACTCGGCGGCGTACAGGGCGCCGTGCCGCTGCACGACCCAGCCCAGTTCGCCGGGTGCGGGCTGCCGGAGCACGAACGCGGCCGGCCGGGGCGCGGGCTCGATGATCTCCCGGATGCAGGCCATGGCCCCGGTCAGCCGCTGCCGGCCGTCCCGGGTGAGGGTAGTGAGAAGGGCCCGGATCTGGTCGCCCGAGCGGGAGTCGAGTTTCGCCGAGACCGCCCGCCCGGCCGCGGTCAGGCCGATGACCTGACGCCGGCCGTCGGCAGCGGAGCGGGTCCTGGTCACCAGCCGGTCAGCCTCGAACCTGGCCAGCAGGCGGCTCAGGTAGCCCGCATCGATGTCGAGCCGGCGGCGCAGGTGGGCGACCTCGACCGCATCCTCCCGGGCCAGCTCGAACAGGATCCTGGCCTCGGTGAGCGAGTAGGGCGTGTCGAGCAGGCCCTCCCGGAGCAGGCCGATCACGCCCGTGTAGAAGCGGTTGAACTCACGCACGGCCGTCACCTGGCCGCCGGTCACCGCATCCGGCGCCCCCGCGGCCATTCTCACTGACGGAGTCAAAGAATCATTTGACATAGTCAAATTTTCTCCGCCTGCCCGTCGGCGGTCAAGAGCCGCCGGGCGCGCGATCAGCCGCGGACGATGGTCGTGCCGAGCAGGCCGAGCGGCGGGGAACCGAGCGCCAGCATGGCCGCGTGGAACCGTTGCAGCGTGAATCCGGCTCCCCACTGCTGTTTCGCCTGATCGCGCAGGTCCAGGATCGTCAGCTTGCCCCAGGTGTAGCGGCCGTAGGTCGGGTCGAAGGTGGCCCGCCGGGCCTCGGACAGCGCGGCCGGGCCGGCCAGGTGCGTGTCAGCCTCGAATCTGCGGGCGCCTTCCCCGACGCTCAGGCCGGCCGTGTGCACGCCGATCGCGCATGCCAGCCGGGTGACCCGCACCAGCGCCTCCAGCCACACGCCGATCTCGAACCGGGGGTCAGCCCCGCCGAATCCCTGCTCGACACACAGTTCCTCGGCGTAGTGTGCCCATCCTTCGGCGAACGCGCTCGAGACCAGCGTTCGCCGGACCGGGGTGGGTGCGCGCCGCAGGGCCCTGCCGTGCGAGAAATGCCCGGGCGCGACCTCGTGCACGGTGATCCCGGGCAGCGTTGCCGTGCTGAACACTTCCAGCCATTCCGCTGCCTGACGTTCCGGCCACGACTCGTCGGGCGGGGTGATGTAGTACCAGGACGGTCCCTCCGGCTCGCCCGGGGCGGCGGCTGACATCATCGCCATCGCCCATCGCCGCGACGGGGGAGCGAGCCCGACCAGGCATTCCCCGTCGTGGTAGGGGACAAGATCGTGTTCCCGGGTGAAGTCGATCGCGCGCCGCGTCCAGTGCCGCGCGGCGTCGACGACCCCGTCGGCGCCCGGATGGTCGCGGACCAGCTCGCGCGCCACCTCCATCGGCGGCCGCCCGGGGTCGATGCGCGCGCAGCTGTCGTTCAGCCGTTCCCGGAGCCGGTCGCGTTCGGCGTCGGCCCGCCCGGCCAGCCCGCCCAGGTCCACCTCCATCCGCTCTGAGCTGCTCATGAGCGAGGCGAGGGCGGGGCCGCCGAGGGCCGGGTCGGGGTCGCCGGAGGTGCTCATGCGGCTGACAGCCTCGACCAGCCGCTGATGCGCCGCCCGGGCGGCATCCGCGACGTCCGCGGGGGCGTCCGCCGGAATGCCCGCCACCAGGCCCCTGATGCCCGCGAGCAGGGCGGTCGCCGTCGGCGCGCTCACCAGGTCGAGCGCGGCGACGGCGGCGTCAACGGCCTGCGGCCAGCGGGCCAGGTGGGACAGCCGGGCCCGGTCCCTGTCCGCCTGCGCCGCGTAGTTCCGGTCGTAGCAGGCCAGGTCGAGAGCGAAGAGATGGAACAGCGGATTGCGCCGGTGCAGCTCCAGCTCCCCGAAGGTGACCCGGGCGTGATCCTCGAACGCGGCGAGGTGCGCCTCGTCGTGCGCATCCTCCAGGAGGTCACCCGAGCCGGCCGCCTGCGCGAGCGCGGCCAGCCCGGCGCGCACCCCGTCCGGCGACAGGTCCTGGATCACGCCGTCGTACTCGTGACGTCCGCAGTTTTCGCGCACCTCGGCCACGTCGAGATCGCAAACGGCCCGCAGCCGTGGGGACAGATCATCGTCCATGGGCCGACCGTATCGCGGGCGGCCAGGCTTACGTGGCGCTCACCGCAACTGCCGGTACGAGATCCCTGTTAGCTCGCCCCCGGCTGGACGACGGTGGTGCTGAGCTGGCTGCCCACGCCGTGCGGGAGGCGCGCCGAGCAGGCCTGGGTCGTGAAGTGCACGTCAAGGGCGGCGGTCTGATTGGGCGGGAAGACCCGCAGCCAGTGTGCGGTCACCGGCTTGCACTGGGCCGGGCTGTAATTTCCCGCCGCGGCGACCTGGAGTGTCGCGTGGGCGACCTGGCCGGGCGCGAGCGTGACCGTAGCCGCGGGCTTGACCGGGTTCCTGGTGGCGGCGCGCCCCATCAGGGTGCCGGATGGCCCGGTCACGAACGAGACGCCCGGATAGCCGAACAGCGTGCAGGTGCTGGCGGAGGTGTTGGTGAAGTCGACCGGGTAGTAGACGCTGCCGGCTGCCGCGCCCGGCTTCGACGTGTTCACCGCCACCTTCAGCGCCGACGTGGCGCAGCCGGTCACGCTCGCGCTGGTGCTGACGGCCGGGTTCGGCGAGGTGGCGGAGGCACTGGCGCTGGCGGCCGATGACACGTGGGGCGACGCGGACCCGCTGCCGCCGGTGCCCTGGGTCTTCGGGCCACACGCGGCGAGCAGCGCCACGGCGCCGAGCAGCCCGGCGCCGAGCAACCCGGTGCGGAGCAACCCGGTGCGGAGCAGGCCCCGGCTGGCGGATGGTCTCATTGCTGTGCTCCCTGCCTCTGGGCTCCCTGTCATTGGTGAATCTTCCATTACTGGCTGTAGCTAAGGATGGCGGCGCGCCGTACCGGCCATGTGAATTGCCAGGATGCCCGGTACGGGTGGCGCAGGTAGCGTGTGAGTGCCCGGGGCCGAAGGCGCCGTCCGGCTGATCCGCCCCGAGGGAGTGGTGCGCATGATGCCGCAGGGGACCACCTTCACCACCCGGCCGCAGCTGGCGGGCACGTTCGGCATGGTGGCCTCCACTCACTGGCTCGCGTCGGCAGCCGGAATGGCCGTGCTGGAGAAGGGCGGGAACGCGTTCGACGCCGCGGTCGCGGCCGGCCTGGTGCTGCAGGTCGTCGAACCACATCTGAACGGGCCCGGCGGCGAGGTGCCCGTCCTCGGTTACGACGCCCGCCAGGGTGAGGTCTTCGTGCTCGATGGCCAGGGACCCGCGCCGCAGGCCGCCACGCCGGAGGCGTTCGGCGCGCTCGGGCTGGATCTGGTGCCCGGCAGCGGGCTGCTCGCCGCCTGCGTCCCCGCCGCGTTCGGGACCTGGATGCTGCTGCTGGCCGCCCACGGCCGGCTCCGGCTGCGCGAGGTGATGGGGTACGCGATCGGCTACGCGCGGGAGGGCTACCCGGTGCTGCCCGGCATGAGCGCCGGCATCGCGTCGGTGGCCGAGGCGTTCGCCGAGCACTGGCCCCGTTCGGCCGAGATCTATCTGCCGAACGGAGTGCCGGCGGCGGGCACGCGTTTTGCCAATCCGGTTCTCGCGGCCACCTACCAGCGCCTGCTCGACGAGGCGGAGGCGGCCGGGCCGGACCGGGAAACGCAGATCGAGGCGGCCCGGCGCGCCTTCTACCAGGGGTTCGTGGCGGAGGCGATCGGGGCGTACCTGGAGCGTGCGGAGGTGATGGACGTCACCGGCGAACGTCACAAGGCCCTGCTCACCGCCGACGACCTGGCCCGGTGGCACCCACGCGCGGAGCCGCCGGTCACCGGCGAGTACGCCGGCCTGACCGTGTGCAAGACGGGGCCGTGGGGGCAGGGCCCGGTGTTCCTGCAGCAACTGGCGCTGCTCGTAGGGTTCGACCTCGGCGCCATGGCGCGGGCGGAGTACATCCACACCGTGGTGGAGTGCGCCAAGCTGGCGTTCGCCGACCGGGAAGCCTGGTACGGCGATCCCCGGTTCGCCGACGTCCCGCTGGCGGCCCTGCTGTCCGCGGACTACGCGGCGCAGCGCCGCGCCCTGGTCGGCCCGGTGGCATCGCCGGATCTGCGCCCCGGCAGCCCGGCCGGCGCCGAGCCCAGGCTGCCCGGGTACGCGGCCGGGGTGACCGCGGCGCTGGCGGTGTCCGGCGGCTGGACCGGAGAGCCGGTGACGGCACTGGCCGGCACCGGGCTCGCCCAGACCGCGCGGAGCGGGGACACCTGCCACCTCGATGTCGCCGACCGGTTCGGCAATCTGGTCGCCGCGACCCCGAGCGGGGGCTGGCTGCAGAGCTCGCCGGTGATCCCCGGCCTCGGGTTCTGCCTGGGCAGCAGGGCGCAGATGTTCACCCTCACCCCCGGGCTCGCGAACACGCTCGCGCCGGGCAAGCGCCCGCGCACCACGCTGTCCCCGACCCTGGTGCTGTGCGGTGGTGAGCCCTACCTCGCCTTCGGCACCCCGGGCGGGGACCAGCAGGACCAGTGGACCCTGGGGTTCTTCCTCAACCACGTGCACTTCGGCATGAACCTGCAGGAAGCCATCGACGCTCCCGCCTTCCACACCAGCCATTTCCCTTCGTCCTTCCACCCACGGGAGTCCTTCCCGCTGGCGCTGGACGTGGAGCAACGCGTTGGCCGGGACGTGACCGCCCGGCTGGGCGAGCGCGGGCACAAGGTGGCGGTGCGCCCGCCATGGTCGCTCGGGCGGGTCAGCGCCGTCGCCCGGTCCGGCGGTTTCCTGTATGCCGCCGCCAACGCCCGGGGGATGCAGGGCTACGCCGTCGGCCGCTAACGCGGCAGCGTCAGCGGGGGAGCGCCTGCTCGCTCAGGTCGCCGGAGAACACGGTGATGGCGCGGCCGGCCAGCAGCACCCGGTCGCCCTGGACCCGCACCCGCACCTTCCCGCCCCTGGCCGAGGCCTGATAGCCAGTGAGGTCGGTCCGCCCGAGCCGCTGGGCCCAGTACGGGGCGAGGGTGCAGTGCGCGGAGCCGGTCACCGGGTCCTCGGCGATACCCACGGCCGGGGCGAAGAAGCGGGACACGAAATCCGCGTCTGGCCGGGCTGCCGGGGCGGTCACGATGACGCCGCGCGTCTCGGCCCCGGCCAGCGCGACGGTGTCCGGGCGCAGCCCGGTGACCTCCTCCTCGCGGCCCAGGACCACCATGACGTCGTCCTCGCCGCGGCCTGTCCAGACCGGGCTCGCCACCCCGAGCGCGGCCAGCACCGCAACCGGGGCCGGCGCGGGCACGGCCGGGCGGGCGGGAAAGTCCAGCATGAGCAGGCCGTCCTCCCGGCGCGCGGTGAGCGGCCCGCTTACCGAATCGAACCGGACCGGCTCCGCCGGCGCCGCCAGCCCGGTCTCGTACAGGATGTGCGCACTGGCCAGGGTGGCATGGCCGCACAGGCCCACCTCCGCCACCGGGGTGAACCAGCGCAATCCGTAACCGCCCGGACGGGGCTCGACGAAGGCCGTCTCGGACAGGTTCATCTCACCGGCGACCGACTGCATCCACCCTGCCCCCGCCGGGCCATCGAGCAGGCACACCGCGGCCGGGTTGCCCGCGAAAACGTCCTCGGCGAAGGCGTCCACCTGGAATAGCCGCATGTTGACCAAGGATACGGGCGTGCGGCAGAGCGTGCTCAGCCCGCGGGCACGACCCCGGCCTGGTAGGCCAGGATCACGAGGTGGACCCGGTCCCGGGCGTTCAGCTTGGCCAGCAGGTGGCCGACGTGGGTCTTGGTCGTGGCAGGACTGATCGCGAGCCGGCCGGCGATCTCGGTGTTGGACAAGCCGGTGGCGATCAGGGCCAGCACCTCGCGCTCGCGGGCGGTGACACCCGCCAGGGCGGCGGGTGGCTGCCCGGCCGCCGGGGCGGCAGGAGACGCCGGGCGGCGCACGAACTCGGCCACCAGGCGCCGCGTCACGCTGGGGGCGAGCAGCGCGTCCCCGGCGGCAACCACCTCGATGGCGCTGACCAGCTCAGCGGGCAGGGTGCTCTTGAGCAGGAAGCCGCTGGCCCCGGCGCGCAGCGCCGAGTACACGTACTCGTCGAGGTCGAACGTGGTGAGGATGAGCACCCGGGCGCCGTCGACGCCATCCGGCCCGGTGATCTGGCGGGTGGCTTCGATGCCGTCCATGACCGGCATCCGGACGTCCATGAGGACGACATCGGGCCGGGCCCGGCGGGTTGCGGCGACAGCCTCGGCCCCGGTGCTGGCTTCGCCGACGACGGTGAAACCCTCGGTGGCGCCGACGATGCCGCAGAACCCGGCCCGGACCAGGGCCTGATCGTCGGCGACGAGGACCCGCAGCGTCACCGCGGCCTGCCGCGCCGCGTCATCGCGCCGGGCCCCGCAGCGGGAACCGGGCCGCTACCCGGAAGCCCCGGCCGGGCAGCGGCGCCGCGGCGAACTCGCCGCCGCACAGGCTGACCCGCTCATGCATCCCGGCGATCCCGAGCCCGGCACCCGGCGCGAGCCCGGCCCGCCCGGCCCGCCCGGCCAGCCCGGCCTGCCCGGCCGGGGCGCCGGCCAGCGCCAGGGCGTGCGCGCGGGCCGGCTGGGCGGCCGCCGCGGGCTGCTGGCCCGGGTCGGTGATCTCCAGACACAGGTCGTCGGCGCCGTAGGCGATGCGCACCCGGCAGCAGTCCGCGCCGGAGTGCCTGACCACATTGGTCAGCGCCTCCTGGACGATGCGGAACGCCGACAGGTCGATGCCGGCCGGGACGGCCACGGGCTGCCCGGTCCGCAGCACCTCCACCCGGACGCCGGCCCCCGCGGTGCCGGCCACCAGCCGGTCCAGGTCGGCCAGGCCGGCGGCGGGTGCCAGTGGAGCCGCTGCCGCCTGGCCGGCGCCCGCGTTCCCGGCGCCCGCCGGGTCGGCGCCGGCCCGGCGCAGCGCGCCGAGCATCCGCTGCATGTCGGCGAGCGCCTCGCTGGTCACCGTCTGGATCGCGCCGAGCGCGGCGCGGGCCTCGTCCGGCTTTCGGTCGAACACGTACTCGCCGAAACCGGCCTGGACCGCGACCACGGTCATGCTGTGCGCCACCACGTCGTGAAGCTCCCTGGCGATACGCAGCCGTTCGGAGGTGACGGCGTTGTCCGTTGCCTGCTGCCGCAGACGCGCCGCATAGGCGCGGCGCTGGCGGACCGAGCAGCCGATCATCCAGCAGATGACCAGGATCAGGCCGACACCGGTCGCGTTGCCGGCACCCCTCCCGTTCAGGTGCATGATCAGGGCCTGGACGGCGAAGAGCGAGAGCGAGGCGGCCAGGGCAGCCAGCGCGGCCCGGCGGCTGCGGGTCGCCGCCACCAGGTACAGCGCGATGGCCAGCGGCAGGGAAGGACCGCGGGTGATCATGCCCCCGAGCAGCAGCACCACCGCGCAGACCGCCAGGATCGCGGTGAGGGCGAGCACCGGGCCGCGACGCCGGAGGGCGACCGGAATGCACAGGCACAGAGCCAGCAGCGGCGGCAGCCAGTCATATGCGTGCCACCCGGTGATGGCGAGCCCGGATCCGCCGGCGCCCCTGAACATCACGCCGAAGATGATCACGGCGCACACGGCCGCGGTGATGTAATCCAGCACCACCCAGTGGCTCCGCCGGAGCCTCATCATCAGCGGCGGGCCGGAGGAGGCCTGGGCGGCAGGAGACTGCGCGTTCACGTACTCACGGTAACGCCGCAGGCATGTTCGCCGCCTCCGCCCGGGGTCCTAGTCCGCCGGGCGCACGTCGGCAGCGGATGCGCCCGCGGGCTGAGGCAAAGAACAGTCTCCAGGCTGATGACGGCCGGCTGCCGGGCTGGAACATTGGGATCCCGTGAGCGACAGTCGCGTCGTCGAGAGCGCCGGGATCGAAACCGGCGCCACCGGAACCGCCATCATCGAGACCCGGGCGCTGGCCAAGGGGTACCCGAACGGGGTAACTGCCCTGGACGGCCTCACGGTCGCCTTCGCGCCGGGGATCACCGGCCTGATCGGCGCGAACGGCGCCGGCAAGTCCACGCTGATCAAGATCCTGCTCGGCCTGATCCCGCCCACCAGCGGCCGGGCCAGCGTGCTCGGCCGCGACGCGGCGGTGAGCGGGGAACGGATCCGCACCCTCACCGGCTACATGCCCGAGCACGACTGCCTGCCCCCCGACGTCACCGGCACCGAGTTCGTCACCCACCTGGGCCGGATGTCCGGGCTGCCGGCCACCGCCGCCCGGGAGCGAGCCGCCGAGTCGCTGCGCCACGTCGGCCTGTACGAGGAGCGGTACCGGCAGATCGGCACCTACTCGACCGGGATGAAGCAGCGGATCAAGCTGGCCCAGGCGCTGGTCGGCGACCCGCGGCTGCTGCTGCTCGACGAGCCGACCACCGGTCTGGACCCCGGTGGGCGGGCCGCCATGCTCGACCTGATCGCCAGGATCGGCGGCGAGTTCGGCATCTCCATCGTGGTGTCCTCCCACCTGCTCGGGGAGATCGAGCGGATCTGCGATCACGTGGTGGCGCTGGAGCGCGGAGCACTGCTGCGCGCCGACACGCTCACCAGCTTCACCCAGGTCAGCCACGTGCTCGCGGTCGAGGTCGACGAGGGGATGGCCGAACTGGCGGGCGAGCTCGCCCGGCGGGGCGTCGTGTCACAGCGCGATGAGCGGGCATTGCTGGTCCAGCTCGATGGCGACGCCACCCTCGACGCGGTCCGCGACGCCATCGCGGATCTCGGGCTGCCGCTGAACCGCCTCGAACAGCGGCGGCGGCGGGTCGAGGAACTGTTCCGTGATGAGCCTGGAGGTGGCGCATGAGCGCTGACGGCAGCTCGGTCAGCGCCGCGCCGGGCGGCGTGATCCACGACCTCGGCTACCGGCACTATGACGGGCCGCGGCTCGGCCGGGGAGCCATCGTCCGGGCGCTGTGCTGGCACAGCCTCCGGTCCGCCTTCGGCATCCGCCGGGGCGCGAAGGCGAAGATCGTGCCGATCCTCACCTTCGTCCTCATGTGCCTGCCCGCGGTGGCGAACGCCATCGCGGCGGCCCGCGGCGGCGGCCGCGTGGTCCCCTACGACACCTACGTCTTCCGGCTGCGCGGGCTGGTCATGGTGATCTTCGTGGCGGCACAGGCCCCGGAGCTCGTCTCGCGGGACGTGCGCAGCCACGTCCTGCCGCTCTACCTGTGCCGCCCGATGCGGCGCCTGGACTACCCGCTGGCCAAGTTCGCCGCCTTCACCGCCGCCTGCCTGGCGCTGGTCGAGATCCCGCTGCTGCTGCTCTACCTCAGCACCATCGTGAACGCCGGCGGCGGGGCGGCCATCTGGAGCCAGACCAGGGCGCTCATCCCCGGTCTGCTCATCGGGGCGCTGTGGGCCGTGCTGTTCGCGGCGATCGGGCTGGCCCTCGCGTCGCTCACCGGCCGCCGCGCCTACGCGACCGGCGCGATCGCCATCTACTTCTTCCTCACCTGGAGCCTGGCCTCGATCCTGATCGGCGTCGGCGGCGGGCGGGGTGGCGCGGCGGGGGCCGCCGCTCCGCTGGCGGCGCGGCTGGCCGGCCTGGTCAGCCCGGTCACCGTCCTGGAGGGGGTCCGGCAATGGCTGGGCGGGACGTCGGTCAGCCCGGTGCCGCCGCCGGGGAGCGCCGGTGTCCTCTACGGGGCCATGTTCGTCGTGCTGATGGCGGCCAGCCTCGGTGGCCTGGCCGCCCGGTACCGGAAGGCGGGCGTGTCATGACCACCATCGAGCTGAGCCACGTCTCGCGCTGGTACGGCAACGTGGTGGCGCTCAACGACGTCACCATGACGATCGGCGCCGGGGTCACCGGCCTGCTCGGCCCGAACGGGGCCGGGAAGTCCACCCTGCTGCACCTGGCCGCCGGGTTCCTGGCGCCCTCCCGCGGGGAGCTGACCGTCGCCGGGGCCCCGAGCTGGCACAACCCCGGCATCTACCGGACGGTGGGCCTGGTGCCCGAGCGCGACTCGGTGTACGCGTTCCTCACCGGCGAGGCGTTCGTCCGCGCCACCGCCAAGCTGCACCGGCTCGCGGATCCCGACGCGGCGACCCGGCGCGCGATCGGGATCGTGGAGATGGCCGACGCCAGGGACCGGCGGATCGCCACCTACTCCAAGGGCATGCGCCAGCGGATCAAGGTCGCCGCCGCGCTCGTCCATGACCCGCCGGTCCTGCTCCTCGACGAGCCGTTCAACGGCATGGACCCGCGCCAGCGGCTGCACATGATGGACCTGCTGCACCGGCTCGGCGAGCAGGGCCGGACGATCCTGTTCAGCTCGCACATCCTGGAAGAGGTGGAGCGGCTCTCCGGCACGATCCAGGTGATCGTCGCGGGCCGCCTCGCCGCGTCCGGCGACTTCCGGGCCATCCGGCGGCTGATGACCAGCCGCCCGCACGTGTTCATGGTCCGCACCTCCGATGACCGCCGCCTCGGCGCCGCCCTCATCGGCCGCCCGGCCGTGACCGGGGTGGAGGTGACCGGGCGGGGGCTGCAGGTGCGGGCGTCCGACTACGGCTCCTTCAGCCGCGAGCTCGCGGTGCTGGCCCGGGACCAGGACGTCCGGCTGCGGGAGCTGCTGCCGGCCGACGAGTCGCTGGAAAGCGTCTTCGCCTACCTGGTCGAGACCTGAGCGCCTGATCAGGCGATCCGAGAGGAAGCAGCCACCATGTCCGGAGTCCAGGCCCGGGTCGTCGCGGGCATCACCCTGCGGGCGACCATGGGCCGCAAGCGCGCCCTCCTGTTCGCCATCCCGCCGCTGGTCCTGATCCTGGTCACGGTGGCGCTGAAACTGGCCCACCCGGAACGCGCCTCGTGGCCGGTCGAGATCCTCGGCGTGTTCGGGATCTCCGTGGTGCTGCCGCTGACCGCGCTCATCATCGGCACCAGCGTCCTCGGCGCGGAGATCGACGATGGCAGCATCGTCCACCTGCTGGCCACGCCGGTGAGCCGCCCGCTGGTGATCGCGGTGAAGTACGCGGTCGCCGCCGCGCTCACCGTGATCTTCGTCGCGGTCCCGGAGCTGCTGGCCGGCCTCATCGCGACCGGGGGCGCGACGAAACTGGCGCTGGGCCTGTTCGTCGGCGCGCTGGCCGGCTCGGTGATGTACAACGCGGTCTTCGTCATGATCTCGGTGGTCACCACCCGGGCGATCGCGGTCGGGTTGCTCTACGCGCTGATCTGGGAGGGCGTGCTCGGCAACCTGGTCGCCGGCGCCAGGCTGCTGTCCGTCGGGCAGTACTCGCTCGGGATCGCGAACTCGATCGCGCATGACCCCGGCCTGAACGCGGCGCTCAGCCTGTCCACGGCCGTGGTGATGGGCCTGCTCGTGACCGCCGCCACGCTGGTCATCGCGGCCCGCAGGCTGGCGTCGTTCTCGATCAAGGGTGAGCCCGGCCTGAGCCGGGGCGGGCTCACAGCGGCGATGGGCCGGGCGGGGCCCGCTCAGCGGGGAGTGCCCGGGCCCGGCCGGAAGGCCGGGCCGTGCCCCGGCACGATCACCGTGGCCACCGCGAGGATGCGTTCCCTGCTTCTCTCCAGCGCCGCCTGGTCGGCGCCGAGCGGGTCGACCGCCGGGCCGTCCGGGCCCCACCAGGCGTGCGTGCAGGCATGGACGCCGTCGGGGGTGGCGGCGAGAGTGGTGATGTCCTCGTTCGTGTGGCCGGGGGTGGCCACCAGGCGGACTGAGCCGGTGAGGGCGAGGTCGCCTGGTTCCCGGTTGACCCACAGGTCGCCGCGGTAGCTGGCCCAGTGGTCATGGATGTCGGCGGCCGGGAACAGCGCGGCGTTGACGGTGTGGTCGGGGTGGTGATGGCTGAACACCACGTCGGTCACGTCGCCGGGCGCGGGGCCCGCCGCCGTGAGCGCGCTGACCAGCGCGCCGCGGTCGGCCACCATCCCGGGGTCCACCACGATCACCCGCTCGCCGTTGACGATGAGCACGACGGTGCTGGCGACCCGGTTGCCCTCCCGGTCCTCCCGCACGTAGCCCTCGTGCAGGATGTGGATCCGCGCGGTGCCGGTCCCCGGAAACCCTGGTTCGGTCATGACGGCAGACAGTACCCGATGGGCCCGGCGGTGCTGCGGCTAGCCGACCGGAGCCGGGCTGGACGGGGGAGCCTCCTCGGCCGCGCCCGGCAGCTCGGCCAGGCTGGCAGGCAGATCCGCCGGGAGCGGCGGCGGGGTACCGCCGAACGCCGGGCAGATGGCCTGATGCGCGCACCACTCACAGATGCGCCCGGGCCGCGGCCGCCAGTCGCCGCTGCGCAGGGCACGCTCGATCGCCTGCCACAGCGCCTCGACCTTACGCTCGGTGGCCAGCAGGTCGGCCTCGTCCGGCTGATACCGCACGATCTCGCCGTTGCCCAGGTACATCAGCTGGAGCATGGCGGGCACCCGGCCCTGGGTGCGCCAGATCGCGAGCGCGTAGAACCTCATCTGGAACAGGGCGCGTGCCTCGAACTCCTCCGGCGGCGCGGTACCGGTCTTGTAGTTGACGATCCGGATCTCGCCGCCCGGTGCGACGTCCAGCCGGTCGATGTAGCCGCGCAGCCGCAGGCCGGACACCAGTTCAGCCTCGACCGACAGCTCGCGGTGAGCGGGCTCGATCCGCCGCGGATCCTCCAGCGTGAAGTACCGGTCGAGCATGACGCCGGCCCCTTCGAGCCAGGCCGCCCGCTCCGTGTCGTCCTCGAACAAGGTGGCGAGCGCGGGCTCCTCGGCCGTCAGCCGGTCCCACTCGGGCCCGACCAGCGAACGTGCCGCCTGCGGCGTGCGGCCCGGCGCTGGCTGATCGAACAGGTGCTCGAGGACGGCGTGGACGAGCGTCCCGCGCACCGCGGCCGGGCTGGGTGGCTCGGGCAGCCGGTCGATGACACGGAACCGGTACAGCAGCGGGCAGGTGAGGAAGTCGCCTGCCCGGGAGGGGGACAGCGAGCGGGCCGGGGCCGCGCGGGGCCCGGCCTCCGTCGCTGGCGCCGTATCGGGCGCGACGGGCGGGGCAGGTCCCGGGTCTGCGGCTGCCGTTGTCTCATCGCCCATGCTTGGGAGAGTAGGGGACGGCCCCGACAGTTGGCCGTGATTTCGCCGCCCGCCACGAAACGCATCCCGACATGCCGATCTTGCCGCAGTGCTGACCGCCCGCGCCAGGACGTAGCATCGGCGTGTGGCAGGCAACATACCGGGAGGTCCGAACCGTCAGGAGCCCGGCCCTGCTGAGCCCAGCCCGGGAGTGAGGATAGCCAGGCCCTTCGGGATCCCGGTTTACATCTCGCCCTACTGGTTCCTCATCGCGGGCCTGTTCGTGTTCCTGTACGCCCGCGGCCTGGTCCAGTCCGTACCGGACACGCTGCGCTATCCGGTCGCCGCCGCTTTCGTGCTGCTCCTGTGGGCGTCCGTGCTCGTCCACGAACTGAGCCACTGCGTGGTGGCCCGGGCATTCGGCCTGCCCGTGCGCAGGATCCTGCTCTACCCGCTCGGGGGTTTCTCCGAGATCGAGCGTGAGCCGCCCACGCCGGGCCGGGAGTTCCTGGTTTCCGCGGCCGGCCCGGCGATCTCGCTGGCGCTGGCGGCCGTGGGCTACGCGCTGACCCGGGTGGTCCACGGTGGTGTCCCCAGGGTCCTGGTCGTTCAGGTGGTCGTGGCGAACCTGCTGGTAGGGATCTTCAATCTGCTCCCGGGGCTGCCCCTGGACGGCGGGCGGATGCTGCGCGCGGGTGTGTGGAAGGTCACCGGCCGCCCGGGACAGGCGACGGTGGTGGCGGCCTGGGCCGGCCGGGTGCTGGCCATCGGCGTGCTGGTCATCCCGCTCGCGTTCTACGCCAGGGCGGGCGGCGGCATCCAGGTCTTCGACGTGGTCTGGCTGGCGGTCATCGCGGCCTTCATGTGGAGCGGCGCCGGCCAGGCACTGCGGGCGACCCGGGTGCGTGAGCGGCTGCCGGCGCTGCAGGCGCGGACCCTCGCCCGCCGCGCCATCCCCATCCCGGCGAGCCTGCCGCTGGCGGAGGCGATCCGCCGGGCCGACGCCGCCCAGGCACGCGCCCTGGTGGTGGTGGATCACGAGGACAGGCCGATCGCCATCGTGAACGAGACCGCGGTGATGGCCACGCCGCCGCAGCGCAGGCCGTGGATCGAGGCCGGGACGCTGGCGCGCACCATCGACCCCGGCCTGGTGCTGCCGGCCGACCTGTCGGGGATGGCGCTGATCGAGGCGGTGCGGCGCACGCCCGCGAGCGAGTACCTGCTGGTCGAACCGTCCGGTCAGGTGTTCGGGGTGCTCGCGACCGCCGATCTTGATCACGCCTTCGCCGGGGCGTGACGCCCGCTCCCGCGGCCACCGCTACCCTGTCGGGCGTGATCCGACAGCGGCGCGGCCCGTTTGCCCCGGGCGACCAGATCCAGCTCACCGACCCCAAGGGCCGCCAGCACCTGGTCATCCTGCAGCCGGGCAAGTCGTTCCACACGCACCAGGGCTCGCTGGCCCACGACGACATCATCGGCAGCCCGGAAGGCAGCGTGGTGCAGTCCTCGGGCGGGGTCCCCTACGTGGCGCTGCGGCCGCTGCTCGCGGACTTCACCCTCGCCATGACCAGGGGGGCGGCGGTCATCTACCCGAAGGACGCCGCCCAGATCGTCGCCCTGGCCGATATCTTCCCCGGGGCCCGGGTACTGGAGGCAGGGGCGGGCTCGGGGGCGCTCTCATGCTGGCTGCTGCGGGCGGTCGGCGAGGCCGGGCTGCTCGTCTCCTACGAGCGCAGGGCCGACTTCGCGGACATCGCCCGCGGGAACGTCGAGCGGTTCTTCGGCGGCCCGCACCCGGCCTGGCGGCTGCAGCCCGGGGATCTGGCCGACGTCCCGGCACCCGCCTCCCCGGAGGGCGCACGGGCGGACGGGGGTGAGCCGGGAGCATCCGTTGGGCATGCGGGTGACGAGCCTGGTGACCTGCCGTTCGACCGGGTGGTGCTGGACATGGTGGCGCCCTGGGAGCACGTCGGCACCGCCGCGCGGGTGCTGATCGGTGGCGGCGTGATCTGCTGCTATGTCTCCACCGTGACGCAGCTGTCGCGGACCGTGGAGGCGATCAGGGAGCAGGGCAGCTTCGACGAGCCCGCCGCCTGGGAATCGCTGACCCGGGGCTGGCACGTGGACGGGCTCGCGGTGCGGCCGGGGCACCGCATGGTCGGCCACACCGGCTTCCTGGTGACGGCGCGCCGGCTCGCCGACGGGACAACCCCGCCGCCCCGGCGCCGCAGGCCGGCCAAGGGCGCGCGGGACGGGGAGGCCGCATCATGACGGGCCTATCGCGGGCATTGCTGTGAGCAACAAACAGATAACTGAACGCCGAGAGTTGGGGGCCGGCGGAGGTGGCCAGGTTACGAGAGCGCCTCGGATAGGTAGGGTCTAGGTGGGACCTGCTTTCGGAAGGAGGTGGGGGCGTGGCCACTCGTGATGACGGCTCGCTTTCCGCGCGGCATGACGACCAGGTCAAAGGCCTCACCACGCAGATCTCATTCCTCGAGGAGGAAGTAGCGGTTCTGCGTCGGAGACTGGCCGACTCGCCGAGGCAAGCACGCCTCGTCGAGGAGCGGCTGCGGGAGGTCGAGGCCAGGCTCGCCTCCGTCACCGGGCAGAACGAGCGCCTCGTTGACACGTTGCGGGAAGCCCGTGACCAGATCGTGGCGCTGAAGGAGGAAGTGGACCGGCTCGCCAAGCCGCCCTCCGGCTTCGGCGTGTTCCTCGGTGCCTGCGAGGACGGCACCGCCGACGTTTTCACCGGCGGCCGCAAGATGCGGGTGAGCGTCAGCCCCGCCGTTGAGCTCGACACGCTGCGGCCCGGCCAGGAGGTCGTGCTGAACGAGGCGCTCAACGTCGTCATCGCCCAGGGCTACGAGACGATCGGCGAGGTCGTCATGCTCAAGGAGATCCTTGAGGGCGGCGACCGGGCGCTGGTCATCTCGCATGCCGACGAGGAGCGGGTCGCGCGGCTGGCCGAGCCGCTGCGGCAGACCACCCTGCGGGGCGGGGACTCGCTGCTGCTCGAGCCCCGGTCCGGCTACGTGTACGAGCGCATCCCCAAGGCCGAGGTCGAGGAGCTGATCCTGGAGGAAGTGCCCGACATCACCTACGCCGAGATCGGCGGTCTCGCGGCCCAGATCGAGCAGATCCGCGACGCCATCGAGCTTCCCTACCTGCACGCGGACCTGTTCAAGGAGCACCAGCTGCGGCCCCCCAAGGGCGTCCTGCTGTACGGGCCGCCCGGCTGTGGCAAGACGCTCATCGCCAAGGCGGTCGCGAACTCGCTGGCCAAGAAGGTGGCCGCCCGGACGGCCGAGCTCGGCCCGGAGCGCGAGGGCAAGAGCTTCTTCCTGAACATCAAGGGCCCGGAGCTGCTCAACAAGTACGTCGGTGAGACCGAGCGGCACATCCGGCTCGTCTTCCAGCGGGCCCGCGAGAAGGCCAGCGAGGGCATGCCCGTCATCGTGTTCTTCGACGAGATGGACTCGATATTCCGCACCCGCGGGTCGGGGGTGTCCAGCGACGTCGAGAACACGATCGTTCCGCAGCTGCTGAGCGAGATCGACGGGGTCGAGGGCCTGGAGAACGTGATCGTGATCGGGGCCTCGAACCGGGAAGACATGATCGACCCGGCGATCCTGCGGCCCGGTCGGCTCGACGTCAAGATCAAGATCGAGCGGCCGGATGCCGAGGCGGCCAGGGACATCTTCTCCAAGTACATCCTGGCCGGCCTGCCGCTGCACCCCGACGACCTGGCCGAGCACGGCGATTCGTCCGCGGCGACGGTGGAGGCGATGATCCAGCGCGTCGTGGAGCGGATGTACAGCGAGACGGAGGAGAACCGGTTCCTGGAGGTGACCTACGCCAACGGGGACAAGGAGGTCCTGTACTTCAAGGACTTCAACTCCGGCGCGATGATCCAGAACATTGTGGACCGGGCGAAGAAGATGGCGATCAAGGAGTTCCTTGAGACCCGGCAGAAGGGCCTGCGGATCGCCCACCTGCTGACCGCCTGTGTGGACGAGTTCAGCGAGAACGAGGACCTGCCGAACACCACCAACCCCGACGACTGGGCGCGGATCTCCGGCAAGAAGGGCGAGCGGATCGTCTACATCCGGACGCTGGTCTCCGGCAAGCACGGAACCGAGGCGGGACGCTCGATCGACACCGTCGCCAACACCGGTCAGTACCTGTAGGACCAGCGCTTACGGCCCCCGGGGGGGCAGGATGCGGGCCACGCCGGGCGCCCGGTGTGGAGGATGCTCGCGGGAACCCCATTAGGCTTGCGAGCATGAGCGTTCGCCGGGTGATGGGGACAGAGACCGAGTACGGCATCTCGGTGCCTGGCCAGCCGGGCGCCAATGCGATGGTGACCTCGTCCCAGGTGGTCAACGCCTACCAGGCGGCCACGTCCGCCCGGGCACGCCGGGCGCGGTGGGACTTCGAGGAGGAGAACCCGCTGCGTGACGCCCGCGGGTTCGACCTGACCCGGGAGGCGGCCGACGCCACCCAGCTGACCGACGAGGACCTCGGGCTCGCCAACGTCATCCTGACCAACGGGGCCCGGCTGTACGTGGACCACGCCCACCCCGAGTACTCCGCGCCGGAAACCACCAACCCGCGGTCGGCGGTGGTCTGGGACAAGGCCGGCGAGCGGGTGATGGCCGAGGCGGCGGCGAAGGCGGCGACGGTGCCAGGGACCGCCCCGATCCGGCTGTACAAGAACAACACCGACAACAAGGGCGCCTCGTACGGCTGCCACGAGAACTACCTCATGCACCGGGCCACGCCGTTTGCCGACATCGTGCGCCACCTGACCCCGTTTTTCGTATCCCGGCAGGTCGTGTGCGGTGCGGGCCGGGTCGGCCAGGGCGCGGACGGGCGCAACGAGGGCTTCCAGATCAGCCAGCGGGCCGACTTCTTCGAGGTCGAGGTGGGCCTGGAGACCACGCTCAAGCGGCCGATCATCAACACCAGGGACGAGCCGCACGCCGACCCGGAGAAGTACCGCCGCCTGCATGTGATCATCGGCGACGCGAACATGAGCGAGGTCAGCACCTACCTCAAGCTCGGCACCACGTCGCTGGTGCTGGCGATGATCGAGGACAGGTTCCTGGACACCGACCTCGCGCTGGAGGCCCCGGTCGCCGAGCTCCGGGCGATCTCGCACGACCCGTCGTGCCGGCATCTGGTCACGTTGCGCGACGGCAGGCGGATGACCGGCGTCCAGCTCCAGATGGAGTACCTGGAGCGGGCGCGCAAGTTCACCGAGGACAAAGTCGGCACGGACGTCGATGAGATGACCGCGGACGTCCTTGACCGCTGGGAATCGGTGCTGACCCGGCTGGCCGAGGACCCGATGCAGACGTCCAGGGAACTGGACTGGGTCGCCAAACTTGAGCTGCTGGAGGGCTACCGGGCCAGGGACGGCCTGAACTGGAGCCATCCACAGCTCCAGCTGGTCAACCTCCAGTACTCCGACGTGCGCCCCGAACGGGGCCTGTACAACAGGCTCGTGGCGCGGGGCCGGATGCGCCGGCTCGTGCCGGAGGCCGAGGTAACCGAGGCGGTGGAGACCCCTCCCGAGGACACCCGGGCCTACTTCCGGGGCCGCTGCCTGCAGAAATACCCGGATTCGGTGGCCGCGGCCTCGTGGGATTCGGTGATCTTCGACATTCCGGGCCACGATTCGCTGCAGCGGGTGCCGACGCTGGAGCCGCTGCGCGGGACCCGCGCCCACGTGGGTGACCTGATCGACCGGTCCCAGACCGCGGCCGAACTGGTGGCGGCACTGACTGGCCAGGGCTGAACCCATCCCGATACTGGAGTCCGGTTCCAGGATTGGGCATGCTGTCGGCAGGCGAGGATAGCGTTGAAGCGGCGAGGAGCCCGGAGGACGACGGAGGTTGGCATGGCGACAAAGGACACCGGCGGCCAGCGGCAGACCACCCGGCGCGGCGAGGAGACCGAGGAGAGCGGCGCCCAGGCGAGCGAGGAAGTCAAGGAGCGCCAGGACAAGCTGGCCGACGACGTGGATGCGATCCTCGACGAGATCGACGAGGTGCTGGAGGAGAACGCCGAAGAGTTCGTCCGGTCCTACGTCCAGAAGGGCGGCCAGTGACCGGCCTGGCTGGTTCGCGCGGGGCTGACCCGCTGGGCTGACGTTGTCCGGCAAGCGCCGGGGCGCGGGAGGCAGCCGGGGCAGTAGGGTCGAGGCAGGGAACGAACGCTAACCAACCGGAAGGATCTCCGTGGGGTTCGACTACTTCGGCGAACGGTTCACGGCTGCGTGCATGGCTACGGGCACCTCGTCCTTCGCCGACTTCCTCACCGCCTGTGCCCCGGACCTGCTGCCGGGTGCCCTGCCCGGCTCCGGCCAGGGGACCGGCCCGGACCTGCCGTCCGGGAGCCTGCCGCACGGGACCACGATCGTCGCGGCAGCCTTCGACGAAGGCGTCATCATGGCCGGTGACCGCCGGTCCACGGCCGGCAACGTGATCGCGCAGCGGGACATCGAGAAGGTGTTCCGCAGCGACGACTACTCCTGCGTCGGCATCTCCGGCGTGGCCGGGATCGGGCTCGAACTGGTCCGGTTGTTCCAGCTCGAGCTGGAGCACTACGAGAAGCTCGAGGGCCGGACGCTGTCGCTGGAAGGCAAGGCGAACCGGCTGTCCGCCTTCGTCCGCGGCAACCTGGGCGGAGCCATGCAGGGCCTGGTCGTGGTCCCGCTGTTCGCCGGATACGACGAGGAAGCGGGGAAGGGCCGGATCTTCAGCTACGACGTCACCGGTGGCCGGTACGAGGAGCACAGGTTCCACTCGATCGGCTCCGGGTCGGTGTTCGCCCGCGGTTCGCTGAAGAAGCTGTACACCGACGGCCTGTCCGCGGAAGACGCGGTCACCGTCTGCGTGCAAGCCCTCTACGACGCCGCGGACGACGACTCGGCCACGGGCGGCCCCGACATGACCCGCCGCATCTACCCGGTGGTGGCCACCATCACGGCCGACGGGTTCCGGCGGCTGCCCGAGGACGAGGCGGGCCGGTACGTGCAGGCGGTCGTCGATGAACGGATGCGGTCGCCCGCGGGCCCCAACGCGCCGCTGCACCCCAGCGGCCAGCAGAACGGATAGCTCCAGGTGCCCGCCGTCACGCCGGCCATCGCCCGCCCCGCGCCACACATCCTCGCCAGCCATCGCCAGTAGCCATCACACACGAGTAGGGGAACGCCAGCTGTGACCATGCCGTTCTATGTCTCGCCTGAACAGGCGATGAAGGACAAGGCGGATTACGCGCGCAAGGGCATCGCCCGCGGGCGCAACAGCGTCGTGCTCCAGTACGACGAGGGGATCCTGTTCGTCGCCCCCAACCCCTCGGGCGCGCTGCACAAGATCAGCGAGATCTACGACCGGATCGCCTTCGCGGCGGTCGGCCGCTACAACGAGTACGAGAATCTGCGGGTCGCCGGGGTCCGCTACGCGGACACCAGGGGCTACCAGTACGACCGCACGGACGTCACCGCCCGGGGCCTGGCCAACTGGTACGCCCAGATCCTGGGGACGATCTTCACCGAGAGCAACAAGCCGTACGAGGTGGAGATCGTGGTCGCCGAGCTGGGCGAAAGCGCCGCCGCCGACCAGATGTACCGGATCACCTTCGACGGCTCGGTCGCCGACGAGCACGGCTTCGTCGCCATGGGCGGCCAGGCCGACCAGGTGTCCGCCGTGCTCAAGGAGCGGTACACCGACGGCATGCCGCTGTCCGGCGCGCTGGGGACCGCCCTCGCCGCCCTCGCCGGCCAGGGCAACGGGGAGACGTCCGAGGTCAATGCCGGCCAGCTGGAGGTGGCGGTGCTGGTGCGCGGCCGGGCGCACCGGGCGTTCCGGCGGATCACCGGCCCCCGGCTCGAGGAGCTGCTGGCCGGGGGCGCTGCCAGCCAGCGGCCGGCCAGCCGGCCACGGTCCGCGGCGCCGGACGAGCCTGCGGCCGGGCAGGAGCCGGACGAGCCCGCCTAAGCGCGGCCCGGATGGGCGTGCACGACCACCCAGATCGCGTGCACGTCGGCGCCGGTGGTGTTCCAGTACTGG
The DNA here is from genome assembly GCA_963741615.1 of uncultured Actinomycetes bacterium. GTDB lineage: Bacteria > Actinomycetota > Actinomycetes > Streptosporangiales > Streptosporangiaceae > UBA9676. The sequence goes on along the minus strand of CAVUIU010000006.1, from coordinate 73,022 downwards.
TGGGGGAGCGAGGAGTCGAACGCGATCGAGTCGCCGGGTCCCAGCTCGAAGGTCTCGAATCCCACGCTGGCCTGCAGGCTGCCGCTGATGATGAGCCCGTACTCCTGCCCGTCATGACGCAGGGGCCGCCGCATGTCGGTGGAATGCCCGCTGGGCTCGTAGATCACCTCGAGGAAGTCGACCCGGTCGTCGGCGCCGGGCGTCAGCCGCTCCCACCGGACGCCGCTGGCCAGGTCGATCGTGCGCCGGCGGTCGGCCCGCTGCACCAGGCGCCCACCGTGCCAGCCGGGCAGGCCCGGCGCGTTCCCCGGCTCCGCCCCTTCCGGGCGGATGTGACCGTCGCCGTGGGCGGTCGCCAGCATGGCGTCGCCGGGCACCGCCACCCCGAACAGGAAGTCGAGCGAGGTCCGCAGCTGGCTGGCGAGCGCGTACAGGATGCCGACCGAGGGAGCGGACAGCCCGCGCTCGATCTGCGAGATGAGACTCGGGGAGCAGTTGATCCTGCGGGCCAGCTCCCGCACCGACAGCCCGCGTTCCTCCCGCACCCGGCGCAGCCGCGGCCCGAGCTGCGTGCCGGGGTCGAACGCGCCCGCGCCGGTACCGGCCCGGCCCGTGTCAGCCCTGCCCGTGTCAGCCCGCTCCTGGCCTGTCATGCCGCGCCTGTCATGCCGCACCTGTCATGCTGGACTTGATCGTGCGCTTGACAGCCACACTGTACATACGTTTAATCATGCTGTACATAGGCTTCCGGCATGCAGCAACAGCCTGGCGCAGGCCCGGCTCCAGGAGACCCTCATGGTTGCGCCTATCCCCCCGGTTCCGGCTCTCCCGCTGACGCCCGCCCCCGGCCGCATGAACGTCGACTTCGAGCAGCGGGTGGACTTCGCCCGGCTCCGCGAGTACCGGCTGGGCCGTGCCCTGGCCGCGCTGGAGGCCAGCGACCTGGGCGCCCTGCTGGTCTTCGACAACAACAACATCCGCTACCTGACCGGGGTGGCGATCGGCGAGTGGACCCGGGACAAGCTGTGCCGGTACGCGCTCTACACCCGCACGGGTGAGCTGTTCCTGTGGGACTTCGGCTCGGCGGCGGTCCACCACCGCATGTACTGCCCGTGGCTCAAGCCCGGGCACTGCATCGCGTCCTACACCACGATGCGCGGGGCGACAGCACCCGAGGCCCGCCTGCCCGAACGCGCGGTCAGCGAGATCAAGGGCATCCTGGCGGAGACCGGCGTCGCCGGCATGCCGGTCGGGGTGGACTTCGCCGAGATCTCGGTGCTCTTCGAACTGCAGCGGCAGGGCGTGGACGTGCGGGACGGCCAGCAGGTGATGCTCGACGCCCGCCAGCTCAAGTCGGCCGACGAGATCGCGCTGCTGACGACCGCCGCCGCCATGGTCGACGGCGTCTACCAGGAGATCACCGACGCGCTCAAACCGGGGGTGCGGGAGAACGAGATCGTGGCGCTGGCTAACAAGCGGCTGTACGAGATGGGCTCCGACGACGTGGAATCCATCAACGCCGTCTCCGGCGAGCGGTGCAACCCGCACCCGCACAACTTCTCCGACCGCATGATCCGCCCTGGCGAGCAGGCGTTCTTCGACATCATGCACTCCTTCAACGGCTACCGGACCTGCTACTACCGGACGTTTGCGGTCGGCAGCTCCACCCAGGCCCAGCGGGATGCGTACGCCCGCGCCAGCGAATGGATGGAGGCCGCCATCACGGCGATCAAGCCCGGCGTGTCGACCGACCAGGTGGCCAGGCTCTGGCCGACCGCGCAGGACATCGGCCTGCCGGATGAGAAGACCGCGTTCGGTCTCCAGTTCGGTCACGGCCTGGGCCTGGCGCTGCACGAGCGGCCGATCATCAGCCGCCTGTCCTCGCTGGACGCCCCGATGGAGATCTGCAAGGGCATGGTCTTCGCGGTGGAGACCTACTGCCCGGCGAGCGACGGTGTGTCCGCCGCCCGGCTGGAGGAGGAGGTGGTGGTGGTGGACGACGGCGTCGAGATCATCACCAGGTTCCCCTCCGCCGAACTGTTCGTCACCAACCCGTACTGATGGCCCGCCACCCGACTGAGCTAAGAGGCGCTATGGACGAGGCAACCGCTCTCGGCCTGTACCAGACCATGACCAGGATCCGCCAGTTCGAGAAGCGCGCCCACGACCTGTTCCTGCAGAACCTGGTCAAGGGCACCACCCATCTGGGGACTGGCCAGGAGGCGGTCGCGGCCGGTGTGGCCGCGGCGATGCGGGCCGACGACTACACGTTCGTGACCTACCGGGGGCACAACCACGTGCTCGCCCGGGGCACCGCGATGACCCCGGTCATGGCCGAGCTGCTGGGCAGGGAGAACGGCCTGATGCAGGGCAAGGGCGGCTCGATGCACCTGCTCGACGTCTCCCGAGGCGTTCTCGGCTCGTACGCGATCATCGGGGCCCAGCTGGTGATCGCCAACGGCACCGCGTGGTCGGCCCAGTACCGGGGCACCGGGCAGGTCACGGTCTGCTTCTTCGGTGACGGCGCGACCAACATCGGCGCCTTCCACGAGGCACTCAACCTCGCCGCCGTGTGGGCGCTGCCGGTGGTCTTCATCTGCGAGAACAACCGGTACATGGAGTACACGGCGATCGAGACGGTGACGGCGGTGAAGAACCCGGCCGCCGACCGCGCCGCCGCCTATGACCTGGCCCCCCAGATCGTCGACGGCAACGACGTCGAGGCGGTCTACGCGATGGCCGGGGCCGCGATCGAGAAGGCGCGCCACGGCGGCGGTCCTTCGCTGATCGAAGCCCTGACCTACCGCCACGGCGGGCACTCGCGGGCCGACCCGGGCAAGTACCGGCCCGATGAGGAGATAGCGGAGTGGATGGCACGCGACCCCATTCCCGCCTACCGCCGGGTGCTGATCACCCGCGGGGTGGACGAGGCGGCGCTGGACCGGATCGACGCGGAAGCCAAGGCGGCCGTCGATCTGGCGACCGAGGAAGCGAAGGCCGGCGCGGAGCCGCGGCTGGAACTTGCGTTCACCGACGTGTGGAGCGACGGCGGCTGGGACTGGAGGAACTAGATGAGCACCGACGTGGTGATGCCCCGGATGGGGGAGACGGTGGACGAGGGCACCGTCAACGTCTGGCACAAGGCAGAGGGTGACCAGGTCGCCGAGGGTGAGCCGCTGCTGGAGATCGGCACTGACAAGGTGGACACCGACATCCCCGCCCCGGCCAGCGGAACGCTGGAGATCAAGGTGGCCGAGAACGAGACGGTGCCGGTCGGGACGGTGCTGGCGGTGATCCAGTGACGGTCATCACCTACCGCGAGGCGGTTGCCCGGGGAATCGCGCAGGAGATGCGGCGCGACGACCGGGTGGTGTTCCTCGGCGAGGACGTGGCGGCGGCGGGCGGGGTGTTCAAGGCCACCGTCGGCCTGCTGGAGGAGTTCGGCCCGCAGCGGGTACGGGACACGCCCATCAGCGAGCAGGCCATCCTCGGTGCCGCCATGGGCGCCGCCATGACCGGCCTGCGCCCGGTCGCGGAGATCATGTTCAGCGACTTCTTCGCCGTGTGCTGGGACCTGGTCGCCAACGAGATCGCCAAGAGCCGCTACATGTCGGCCGGCCAGGTCTCGTTCCCGCTGGTGATCCGGGCCGCGAACGGGGCCGGGGTCCGGTTCGGCGCGCAGCATTCGCAATCGGTGGAGAACTGGGCGATGGCCGTGCCCGGCCTCAAGGTGGTCGCCCCGTCCAACCCCCACGATGTGATCGGACTGCTCGCCGCCGCGATCCGTGACCCGGATCCGGTCCTGTTCTTCGAGCAGAAGTCGCTGTACGCGACCAAGGCGGACGTGGCGGACGCCGAGATCTTCGAACCGCTGGGCCAGGCGAAGGTGCTCACCGAGGGCGGCGACGCCACGATCCTGGCACTGGCCGCCATGGTCCCGCGGGCGCTCGCCGCGGCAGGCCGGCTCTCGGCCGAGCACGGCATCGCCTGTAGTGTCGTTGACGTGCGCAGTCTGGTCCCGCTCGACACCCGCACCATCCTCGCGGAGGTCGCGAAGACGGGCCGGCTGTTCACGGTCGAGGAGAACCCACGGTTGTGCGGCTGGGGCGCCGAGATTGTGTCGATCGTGGCTGAGGAGGCGTTCGGCTCGCTGCGGGGAGTAGTCCGGATCACCACCCCGCACATCCCGCTGCCCGCCGCCGACGCCCTGGAGGACCACGTGCTGCCCTCGGTCACCCGGATCACCGAAACCGTGCGCAAGACATTGGAGGACGCGTGACGGCTGACCTTGCCTCTCTCACCGGCATCGAGGTGCCGACCGGGCTGCTCATCGGCGGCGAGTGGCGGCCCGGCAGCGCCGGTACCCTCGGCGTCACCGACCCGGCCACCGAGGACACCCTGGTGGAGATCGCCAACGGCACGCCGGAGGACGCCCTGGCCGCGGTCGCGGCCGCGCACGAAGCGCTGCCCCGTTGGGCGGCCACGCCGCCGCGGGAGCGCGCGGAGTGCCTGCGGCGGGCCTGGGCCCTGATGATGGAGCGGTCCGAGGCGATCGCGCGGCTGATGGTGCTGGAGAACGGCAAGGCGCTGCGCGACGCCCGGGGCGAGGTGGTCTACGCCGCCGAGTTCTTCCGCTGGTACGCCGAGGAGGCGGTCCGGATCGACGGCGCGGTCGTGACCGCACCCTCGGGGGCCAACCGGATCCTGGTGCTGCGGCAGCCGGTCGGGGTCAGCGTGCTGGTCACGCCGTGGAATTTCCCGGCCGCCATGGCCACCAGGAAGATCGGGCCGGCGCTGGCGGCGGGCTGCACGGTCGTGCTCAAACCGGCCAAGGAGACGCCGCTGACCGCGTTCGCCGTCGCCGACATCCTGCGCGAGGCCGGCGTGCCCGACGGTGTGGTCAACGTGATCGTCGGCCAGTCCGCGGGCCCGATGGTGTCGGCGATGCTGGCCGACCCGCGGGTGCGCAAGCTCTCCTTCACCGGGTCGACCGAGGTGGGCCGGGTGCTGCTGAAGACCGCGGCCGAGACGGTGACCAACTGCTCGATGGAACTCGGCGGCAACGCCCCGTTCCTGGTCTTCGAGGACGCCGATATCGACGCCGCGATCGAGGGCGCCTTCCTGGCCAAGATGCGCAACGGCGGGGAGGCCTGCACCGCGGCCAACCGGTTCTACGTGCACGACAAGGTGGCCGACGAGTTCACCGCGAAGTTCGCCGCCCGGCTGGAGAAGCTTTCCGTCGGCCCGGGGCTGGAGGAGGGCACGGACCTCGGCCCGCTGGTGAACTCCGACACCCGCAGCAAGGTCGCGACCCTGGTCGCCGAGGCGGCCGACTCCGGCGGTCAGGTGGTCACCGGCGGCCGCGCCCCGGACCGGCGCGGCTACTACTACCTGCCCACCGTCATGGCAGTCCCCCCGACCTCGGCCATCCTCGGCACCGAGATCTTCGGGCCGGTGGCCCCGGTGGTGCGTTTCTCGGACGAGGCCGACGCGATCCGCTGGGCCAACGACACCGAGTACGGCCTGGTCTCCTACCTCTACACCGCCGACCTGCGGCGGGCGCTGCGTGTCAGCGAGGCGCTCGACACCGGCATGGTGGGGGTCAACCGTGGCATCGTGTCCGACCCCGCAGCGCCGTTCGGCGGCGTCAAGCAGTCCGGGCTGGGACGGGAAGGGGGCCACGACGGGCTGCTGGAATTCATGGAGACGAAGTATGTGGCGGTCGAGTGGTAGCAACGGCACGAGCCCGTACGGGCACTCATGATACGGGGCTGGCGTAGTTGGCTTTGGGTGCGTGGTTGACTGTGGTCGATGGATAAGCGCATCTTCGGGCTGGAGAACGAGTACGGCGTCACCTGCACGTTCCGGGGGAGCCGGCGGCTCTCGCCGGACGAGGTGGCCCGGTACCTGTTCCGCCGTGTGGTCTCCTGGGGCCGCAGCAGCAACGTCTTCCTGCGCAACGGCGCGCGGCTCTACCTGGATGTGGGCAGCCACCCCGAATACGCCACCCCGGAGTGCGACAACATCACCGATCTGGTGATCCACGACAAGGCCGGCGAGCGGATCCTGGAAGGGCTGCTCGTGGACGCGGACCGGCGGCTCCGCGAGGAGGGGATCGCCGGTGACATCTACCTGTTCAAGAACAACACCGACTCGGCGGGCAACTCCTACGGCTGCCACGAAAACTACCTGGTCGGCCGGCACGGCGAGTTCGGGCGGCTGGCCGACATCCTGATCCCGTTCCTGGTCACCCGGCAGGTCATCTGCGGGGCGGGGAAGGTGTTGCAGACGCCGCGGGGCGCGGTGTACTGCGTCAGCCAGCGGGCCGAGCACATCTGGGAGGGCGTCTCCTCGGCCACCACTCGGTCGCGGCCGATCATCAACACCCGGGACGAGCCGCACGCCGACGCCGAGCGCTTCCGGCGGCTGCACGTCATCGTCGGCGACTCCAATATGAGCGAGACGACCATGCTGCTCAAGGTCGGCGCGACCGATCTCGTGCTGCGGATGATCGAGGCAGGCACGGTCATGCGCGACCTGACGCTGGAGAACCCGATCCGGGCGATCAGGGATGTCAGCCATGACATGACCGGCCAGCGCCGGGTCCGGCTCGCCAACGGCCGCGAGGCCAGCGCGCTCGACATCCAGCGCGAGTACATGTCCAAGGCCCGCGATTTCGTCGATCGCCGCGGCGCGGACGCGACCACCAAACGCGTGCTCGACCTGTGGGAGCGGGCGCTGGCGGCGATCGAGATCGGGGACCTCGACCTGATCGCGCGGGAGATCGACTGGGTGACCAAGTACCAGCTGATCGAGCGCTACCGCGCCAAGCACGACCTGCAGCTTTCCTCTCCACGGGTGGCGCAGCTCGACCTCGCCTACCACGACGTGCACCGTGGCCGGGGGCTGTACTACCTGCTGCAGCGGCGCGGTGCGGTCGAGCGCGCGGTCAGGGACATCGATATCTTCGAGGCGAAGTCGGTGCCGCCGCAGACCACCCGGGCCAGGCTGCGGGGCGAGTTCATCCGGCGCGCCCAGGAACGCCGCCGCGATTTCACCGTGGACTGGGTCCATCTCAAGCTGAATGACCAGGCACAGCGGACGGTCCTGTGCAAGGACCCCTTCCGCTCGGTCGACGAGCGGGTCGAGAAGCTGATCGCCGGAATGTGAGCCCGGGCCCCGTCCCGGGGGGCGTGCGGACCAGTTGTAACTACGCGCGCATGGATGACCACTAAAAGTGGTCATCGTTGCTAAGATCTCCCCGTCCGGCGTGGACCCATGTGGGCAAGCGGAGGTGGAGACAGGTTGCCAGATCCGGCACGCGCCCATCGCCCGGCCCGGGACCTTGTGGTCATCGGCGGGTGCGGGCACGTGGGCCTGCCGCTGGCGATCGCCTTCGCCGACCGGGGTGCCCAGGTCGGGATCTACGACGTCAGCAAGGCGGCGGTCGCACAGGTCAACTCGGGCCAGATGCCCTTCGCGGAACCGGGTGCCGAGGCCGCGCTCACCCGCGCGCTTGCGGCCGGGCGGCTCGAGGCGACGAGCGATCCCGCCATCGTGGCCAGTGCCGAGCACCTCCTGGTGGTGATCGGGACCCCCGTTGACGAGCACCTCAATCCCGACCAGCGGGCCATCCCGAAGGTGCTCAACGAGTGTGCCGGGTATCTCACCGATGGGCAGATACTCATCCTGCGCAGCACGGTCTACCCCGGGGCCACCGCACTGGTGGAGAAGATCGTCAGCGGGCTCGGGCTCGACGTGGACGTTGCGTTCTGCCCGGAGCGGATCGCCGAGGGCCTGGCCATGACCGAGCTGTTCGAGCTCCCGCAGATCGTGTCGAGCAGGACCAGGCGCGGCTGCGACCGCGCGAGCGCCCTGTTCCGGCGGCTGACCGACGGGATCGTCGTGATGTCACCGGAAGAGGCCGAGCTCGCGAAGCTGTTCACCAACGTCTGGCGCTACATCAAGTTCGCGACCGCCAACCAGCTCTACATGATGGCCAACGACCGGGGGCTGGATTTCGAGCGGATACGCCAGGGCCTGACGGCCGGCTACTCCCGCGCCGCCGACCTGCCGGCGGCCGGGTTCGCCGCCGGTCCCTGCCTGTTCAAGGACACCATGCAGCTCGCGGCGTACAACAACAACAACTTCGCGCTCGTCCTCACCGCGATGGCGATCAACGAGGGCCTGCCGCTGTACCTGGTGCACCGCCTGGAACAGCGGTTCGATCTCCGCCCGATGACGGTGGGCATCCTCGGCATGGCGTTCAAGGCGTCGTCCGATGACATCCGGTCGTCGCTGTCGTACAAGCTCAAGCGGATTCTCTCGGTCAAGGCAGGCGCCGTGGCCTGCACCGACCCCCATGTCCGCGCCGACCCCGACCTCTGTCCGCTGGACGAGGTGCTCGCTCGGGCCGACCTGGTGGTGATCGCGACGCCGCATCCCGAATACCGCGGCCTGCGGATCACCGTGCCGGTGGCCGACATCTGGAACCTGCTCGGCCGGGGGGTACTCGTGTGACCGGCCCGAAGATGGCCGGCCCGGACATGGCCGGCCCGGGAATGACCCGTACGGGCCCGCGCGTGTCGGTGGTCATCCCGGCGCACCACGAAGGCCGGCAGGTGATCGCGGTGCTGGCACGGCTGCTGGAGGCGGTGCGGCTGCCCTGCGAGGTGCTGGTGGTGGTGGACGGCGAGGACGACCCGACCGCCGCCGTGGTCAGCGAGTACGGCCGGGCGGAGCCGCGGCTGCGGCTGCTGGTCAACCGCTACGGCCCCGGCCCGTCGAACGCCATCCGGTACGGCATCGACGCCGCCGCCGCCCCGGTGGCGGTGGTCACCATGGCGGACGGCTGCGACGATCCCCGCCAGATCGATGACCTGACCCGGCTGGTGGAGCGGGGGGTGGCGGTGGCCGCCGCCTCCCGGTATGTGGCCGGGGGCCAGCAGGTGGGCGGCCCGTTCGTGAAGGGGCTCCTGTCCCGGGCGGCCGGCCGGTCCCTGCACCTGCTGACCCGGGTCGGCACCCGGGACGCGACCAACTCGTTCAAGGCCTACTCGACCGAATTCATCAAGGCGGTGGGCATCGACTCACGGGACGGGTTCGAGATCGGCATCGAGCTGACCGCCAAGGCCAGGCGCATGCGGCGGCCCGTGGCCGAGATCCCCACCATCTGGCTGGACCGGCAGGCCGGGGTGTCGAACTTCCGGGTCATCCAGTGGCTTCCCAAGTACCTGCGCTGGTACAGGTTCGCCTTCGGGCCCCGGATGTCGGCGGGCCAGATCCGGGCCCGCGCCGCGGCGGGAGGAGACAGATGACCCAGCGGGTCCTGGTCACCGGGTCGGCCGGCTTCATCGGCGGGTACCTCGTCGCCGCGCTGCTCGCGCGCGGTTACGAGGTGACCGGCCTGGACAACTTCTCCAAGTACGGGCGGGTGCGCAAGTCCTACGACACTCACCCCCGTTACCGGCTGGTGCGGGCGATGCCAGGGACACCAGCCTGCTGGCGGACCTGCTCGCCGACTGCGACCACTTCGTGGCGGGCGCGGCCATGATCGGCGGGATCGCCTACTTCCACAGCTACCCCTACGACCTGCTGGCCACGAACGAGCGCATCATCGCCGCCTCGTGTGACGCGGCGATCAGGGCGCACCGGGCGGGCCGGCTCCGCAAGGTCACTTACCTGTCGTCCTCCATGGTGTTCGAGAGCGCGGACTGCTGGCCCTCCGAGGAGGGACAGCAGCGGCGGATCCCGCCCCCGGCGTCGTCGTACGGATTCCAGAAGCTGGCCGTGGAGTACTTCGCGCATGCGGCCTGGGATCAGTACCGGCTGCCGTTCACCCTGGTGCGGCCGTTCAACTGCGTCGGTGTGGGGGAGAGCCGCGCAGTCGGCGAGGCGGACATCCCGCTGGGCAATATCAAGCTCGCGCTCAGTCATGTCGTCCCCGACCTGGTGCTCAGGGTGCTCAAGGGCCAGGATCCGCTGCACATCCTGGGCTCGGGCGAGCAGGTCAGGCACTACACCTACGGCGGCGACCTTGCCGCGGGGATCGTGACCGCCATGGAGCACCCCAGCGCGCTCAACGAGGACTTCAACCTCTCCTGCCCGCACGGCACCACCGTCGCCGAACTGGCGGAGCTCATCTGGCGGAAGGTGCACGGCCCGCACGCCCGGCTGCGGATCGTCCCCGACCCGCCGTTCGAGCACGACGTGCAGCGGCGCATCCCGGCCACCGACAAGGCCCGGCGGCTGCTGGGATTCGAGGCGGCAACCGCCCTGCCAGCGATGCTGGATGAGGTGATCCCGTGGGTCGCGCAGGCGATCGAGGCCGGAACCATCTGACCGTGCGCCACATGGGTTGCTGAGGGTTCGCTGACCGCCGGCCCGTTCGGGGAAAACGGTCTGCTACAGCCGGTAGGCTGGCTGGGCTCATCATCGGAGACGACAAGGCTTCCCATGCGACGTATCGCCCTCATCCTCATGCTTCCGCTGCTCGCCGTCGGCGTGCTGGCGGGCTGCGGTGGCTCCTCAGCGTCATCGACCGCCAGTCCGCCGGTGACGGTGTCGGGTTCCTTCGGCCAGGCCCCCGTCATCAAGATCCCGACGCAGAAGGCGGCCAGCGGCCTCACCGTGAAAACCGTGATCCACGGCACGGGCCCCGCGCTGGCCAAGGCCGACGCCTTCGTCGGTAACTACGCCATCTACATCTGGAGCGGCACCGCACACCGGCTCGCGCAGAGCAGTTACACCACCGCCCCGACGCTGTTCGCCGGCCAGCTGCTGCCTGGCCTGGAGAAGGCGCTGGTCGGGCAGAAGATGGGCAGCCGGGTACTGGCGGTCATCCCGCCGAAGGATGCGTTCGGCAAGTCAGGCAACCCGCAGGCGGGGATCAAGGGCACCGACACGCTCGTGTTCGTGGTCGACCTGATCAAGGACTTCGCCGGCAACGCGTCCGCCACCGGCCAGCAGGTGTCCAACGGCGGAGGCAGCCTGCCCACGGTGACCGCCACCACCGGCAGCGCTCCGACGATCAAGATGCCGTCCAGCAAGCCGCCGACCAAGCTGGTGACCAAGACCCTGGTCAAGGGGAGCGGCCCGGCCATCACCGCCAAGCAGTACGTCGTGGTGCAGTATGTGGGCGCGATCTGGAAGGGCGGCAAGGTGTTCGACGCTTCCTGGAAGCGGAACCAGCCGTTCGGCTTCACCATCGGCGCCAGCCCCAGCCAGGTCATTCCCGGCTGGGACAAGGGCCTGGTCGGCCAGACCGTGGGCAGCCGGGTGATGCTCGTCGTCCCGCCCGCCGACGGTTACGGCAAGACCGGCAACAGCCAGGCGGGGATCAAGGGGACCGACACCCTCGTCTTCGTGGTCGACATTCTCGGCGCTTTCGGCTGAGGCCGTTAGTCCCAGAATTCGAACGGCTCGTCGATGGCCTCGCCGGCCAGGAAGGCAGGCAGCAGTTCGGGCAGGCGGCCTGGGTAGAAACGCTCGGTGCTGCCCAGGATGTCGCCGACCTCCCACCAGCGGGCGTTGACGTAGATCTCCATCTCGTTCGCGGTCCTGCCGTCGGCGCGGATGGCGGGCCGGTGCCCGGCGACGCGCACACCCACCACCACCTCGTGCTGCAGGCGGCGCAGCCCGCGTGACCGCCAGGTGGAGTCGCGGCGCCAGGATGGAGGGCCCAGCGACGCCCGGTCCAGCAGCAGCCCGGTTTCCTCCCGCACCTCCCGGACGGCCGCGTCCAGGTAGGACTCCCCGTCGTCGATGCCGCCGCCGGGAAGCTCCCACCAGCCCGCCGGGCCCACGTCGGAGGTGACCGCGTGAAAGAGCAGCACGCGCCCGCCCTCGTCGGTGAGCACCACCCGCACCGCGTCGCGTTCCAGGTCGAACCGGAGCCCGTCCATCAGGGGCCTCCGGATAGCAGCCGGGCCGCGTGGCGGCCGGCCGCCGCCGCGGCCAGGAAGTAGGCGGGATCCTCGGCGAGGCCCCGGCCCATCGTCGACAGCCGCACCGGGCACCGGGCCAGCGGCTCCATCAGGCCGTCCACCGGCACGGACACCAGATGGTGCCGTTCCCCGAGCGCTGCCGCCTGGGCGGTGACCTGCTTCCCGAACTCTCCCGGCAGGTCGGGGACCACCACGTCCGCCCGGGCCAGCGCGACCCGTCCGTAGCTGGTCAGGCTGTGATGGGAGATCCCGCGGTGCCGGGTGCGCGGGTCGGCCTCGCTGATCCGCAGGCTGGCGACGGGGCGGCCGCCAAGCACAGCTACCGCGTTGACCGCCTCGCCGCAGGCGACGCCCGAGAACCCCCACCGGGTGCCTGTGCCCAGGTTGCCGGGCCCCTGCGCGACGACGGCCACCTGCGCGCCCAGCACGTGCCGCGCCGCGAGCAGGCCGGTGTGCACGGTGACGGCCTCCAGATCACCGCCGAATGCCTGGCCCACCGTCACCGTTCCGGCCAGCCAGCCTGCCTCCCGCAGCGCGGAGGCGGTCCGGGAGAACCAAGCCGGCAGCGCCCCGCCGTCCAGCATCACGTAGGCCACCGTCGGCTCGCGCTCCGCGCGCAGCGCGGCGAGAACCGCTGGCAGGGCGGAGTGCAGGTCGGCCACCACCACCGGCATCCCGCCCAGGTCGTCCGCGTCCCTGAGCACCTCATGGTAGGGCGACCCCTGCTCGTCGGCGCCGAGCACGGTCGCCTGCAGCGGCGTGTACCGCGCCTTGACCAGGTGACCCGGCCCGACCGGGTCGTCCGGCAGCCGGTCGGGGACCGCCACCACCAGCGCGTACCCGCCGGTTCCCAGGCCGAGTTCGAGCGCGGTCACGTTCAGCAGGACCCGGTCACCCACCTGCGGCCTGCCCGTCAGTGCCGGGTAAGCGAGCGCGGACACCGTCCGGCCGGCCGCCGTTACCTCGACCTCGACCGCGCCGGGCCACTCGCGGCGCACCGCTTCCACCACCGCATTCCGCCATCGGATCACTTCGGCAGGGTAGCTTGGCCGCGGGAGGCTCCTGGCCGCCCCGCCCCCATCCGCGGCCCCTGCTCGGCATAACCTCTGCCGTGAGCGGGGCAGCCGGGGGACAATAGGCCCCGGGGGACGGTGCAGGGGAGATCGCGGCGATGTCGAAGCGGAAAACCGAGCGGCTGCTCAGCCTGGTCGTCTGCCTGCTCTCCAGTCAGCGGTATCTGACGGCGACCCAGATCCGGGAGGCGGTGCCCGGCTACCCCGACTCCTTCGACGCGTTCAAGCGCATGTTCGAGCGGGACAAGGAGGAACTCCGCGAGCTGGGGATCCCGCTCGACATGGGGACCAACTCCTCGCTCGACGACGAGCTGGGCTACCGCATCCCACGGCAGGAGTACATGCTCCCGGACATCAGGCTCGAGCCGGACGAGGCCGCCATGCTGGCGCTGGCCGCCCGCGTGTGGAGACGCGCCGAGCTGGCGGGGGCAGCTGCCGGGGCCCTGCTCAAGCTGCGTGCCGCCGGGGTGGAGGCGGAGGAGACGAGCCAGCCGGGCATCGAGCCCCGGCTGACCGGCGACGCCGCGTTCGGTCCGCTCTGGGAGGCGGTGCGGGACCGGCGCCCGGTCACCTTCACCTACCGGGCGGCCGGGCGCAGCGACCCGCAGCGCCGGAAGCTGGCGCCCTGGGGCGTGGTGAACCGGCACGGCCGCTGGTACGTCGTCGGCCATGACCAGGCACGGGACGCGGTCAGAGTGTTCAGGCTGAGCCGGATCGAGGGCAGGATCGACTTCAGCGGCCCACGTGGCTCGGTGACCGTGCCCGACGGCACCGACGTGCGGGAACGGGTGCGGGAATGGGACAGCCATCCGGTCGAGGTGCAGGCCGCGGTGCTGAAGGTCAGGGCCGGGACCGGATTCGGGCTGCGGCGGCGGGCAACCCGTGAGCAGCCGGGCAGCGACGGATGGGATCTGGTGGACGTGCCCTTCTCCGACCCGGAGTGGTTCGCCGAGCACATCGCCTCGTTCGGAGCGGACGTGGTCGTCAGCGAGCCCGCTGATCTGCGTGACGCGGTCATCACCAGGCTGAAGGGGGTCTTGGCGTGACCGGCCAGGTGCCAGCGGGCCCCCGGGTCAGCACGAGCTCCGACCGGCTGCAGCGGCTGCTGGCCCTGGTGCCCTATGTCGTCAGCCGCAAGGTGGTGGGGCTGTCCGAGACGGCAGCCGCGTTCGCCGTCAGCGAGCGCGAGCTCGTCGACGACCTCAACATGCTGTGGTGCGTGGAGTTGCGCGCACCGGACCCGTACTGCCCGATCGACCTGTCCTACGAGGGCGGCGAGATCGTTGTCAGCCAGGCTGAGTCGATGGACCGCCCGCTCCGGCTCGGGGTGGACGAGGCGAGCGCCCTGCTGGTGGCGCTGCGGATGCTGGCCGAGGTGGGCCAGGTCGCGCCCGGTCTGGCCGAGGGTTCCGCGCTCAGCCGCACCATCGCCAAGCTCGAGGCGGCGGCCGGGGAGGCGGGCGCGCCAAGCACGCAGGTGGCCGTGCAGGTCGACAGGAACGCCGAACACAGCGTCGCGACCCAGCTGCGCGAGGCGCTGGCTTCCCGCCGGAGGGTCCACCTGTCCTACTACGTCCCGGGGCGGGATGAGGCGACCGAGCGGGATGTGGACCCCATGCGGCTGCTGGTGGTGGAGGGCCGGACCTACCTCGAGGGCTGGTGCCGGCGCGCGGAGGCGGTGCGCCTGTTCCGGCTCGATCGGGTGCTCGCAGTCGAGGTGCTGGCAGTAGCGGCCGAAGTGCCGCAGGAAGCGGAGCCCGTTGACGTTGACCGGGGCCTCTTCCGGCCCTCGCCCGACGATCTGCGGGTCGTGATCGAACTGTCGCCGTACGGGCGCTGGGTCGCCGAGTACTACCCCTGTGAGGACGTGACGGACCTGGGTGAGGGCAGGCTGCGGGTGATCCTGCGCACCCCGGACGGCGAATGGGTGCGCCGGCTCGCCTTGCGGCTCGGTGAGGACGGCCGGATCGTCGAGCCCGAGGGGCTCGCCGCGGACGTCCGCGCGGAGGCCGCAGCCGCTCTGGCGCAGTATGGGAGCGGTGCGGCCGGCGCCAAAAGGCCACCCGTATCATCGGAAGGGTGAGTACGCGCCTAACGGGGCGTAGCATGTGCCTGAAGACGTCCCTGCAGCGCGGGGGCATAATCCTCGCTGAAAAGGACAGACATGGGACTTGGTGAACTCAGCCCTTGGCACCTGTTGATCTTGGCAGCAGTGGTGCTGGTGCTGTTCGGGGCCAAGAGACTGCCGGACAGCGCACGATCGCTTGGTCGCGCCATGCGTATCTTCAAGGCGGAGACGTCCGGGCTGCACGACGGTGACAAGACCGATGACGGCAGCGTCCAGGCTGCCCAGAGCCAGGCCGCCCCGAGCCAGCCTGCTCAGCCCGCCGCGCCGCCACAGCTGCCTGCAACGGCACCCGCCAAGGACGACGGCACCCTGGTGAACGGGGTTCCGCTCTCCGAGGCCCAGCGCACCAACCAGTCCGGCTGACTGCCCGCCGGTAGATGAGCACCACGCCTGACCCTGCCGCGCCGCCACGCGCGCGCGGCTCCCGCGTGCCCGGGCAGGCCAGGCGCAGTAACCCCGAGGCGCGGATGTCGCTGATTGAGCACATCCGCGAGCTCCGCAGCCGCCTGCTCAAGGCGCTGCTCGGCCTCGCGGTCGGCATGACGATCGGGTGGATCTTCTTCACCCCGGTCTGGAAGTTCCTCGAGCGTCCCTACTGCAACATCAAGGTGGACGGCAAGAGCCAGTGCACCGGGGAGTTCGGTCACACGCTCGTGGTGAACGGCGTCTTCGACGCGTTCTTCCTCCACCTGAAGATCGCGTTCCTGGTGGCGCTGATCATCTCGTCACCGGTCTGGCTCTACCAGCTCTGGGCGTTCATCGCACCCGGCCTGTACGCCCGGGAGAAGCGCTGGACCTTCTCCTTTGTGGGCACCGCCGTTCCGCTGTTCGCCCTGGGCGGGCTGTTCGCCTACCTGGCCATGGGCAAGGCCATGGGGTTCTTCGTCAGCCTGATCCCGCACGGCGTGGCCGCGACCTTCACGGTCGACACCTACCTCAGTTACGCCACGGCCATGCTGCTGATCTTCGGGCTCGCCTTCGAGGTCCCGCTGTTCATGGTGATCCTCAACCTGGCCGGTGTGCTCACGCACGATCGCATGCGGAAATGGCGCCGGCTGATGATCTTCGCGGTGTTCGCGTTCGCCGCGGTGGCCACCCCGAGCCCGGACCCCTTCTCCATGCTCCTGCTCGCGGTCCCCTGCGTGATCCTGGTGGAACTCGCCGAGGTCTTCGTGTGGGCCAACGACCGCAGGCGGGCCCGGCGGCAGTCGATATACGCGGGCCTGAACGACGACGAGATCTCGCCGCTCGACTTCGACGACAGCATCAGTTCCCACAAGGGATAGCCCGGATAGCGGGGCGCGCTGGCCGTGTCCGGCCAGCGCTCGCCTACCCTTGATCGCATGACCCGGCCCACGTCCGGGCCCACGTGGCGACCCGCCGGCGGCCCAGGCCCCGCGAGTGATGTGAGCCCGGCGCAGCGTTATGCGGCGTTCCGTAAGCAGCGGGCGGAGGATGGATCGGAACTCACCGAGTTCCAGGCACTGTATGACTTCAGCTTCGACGAGTTCCAGCGCCGGGCATGCCGGGCGCTGAACGAGGGGCACGGGGTGCTCGTCGCTGCGCCTACCGGGTCGGGCAAGACCGTGGTCGGCGAGTTCGCCGTGCACCTGGCCCTGGCCGAGGGACGCAAGTGCTTCTACACGACGCCGATCAAGGCCCTGTCGAACCAGAAGTACGGCGATCTCGTCCGCCGGTACGGCGCTGCCAGCGTCGGCCTCCTCACCGGCGACAACAGCATCAACGGCGAGGCGCCGGTGGTCGTGATGACCACCGAGGTGCTGCGCAACATGCTCTACGGTGGCTCGGCCACCCTGGCCGGCCTGGGTTACGTCGTTCTGGACGAGGTGCACTACCTGGCCGATGTGTTCCGTGGCGCGGTCTGGGAAGAGGTGATCATCCATCTGCCCGAATCGGTCCGGGTGGTGGCCCTGTCGGCCACGGTCAGCAACGCCGAGGAGTTCGGCGACTGGCTGACCCAGGTCCGGGGAGGGACCACGGTGATCGTGGACGAGCACCGGCCGGTTCCGCTCTGGCAGCATGTGCTGGCCAGCGGCCGGCTGTACGACCTGTTCGTGGAGCCGCCCGCCCGTGGCACACAGGTCAACCCGGAACTGCTGCGGCTGGCCCGGCGGGAGGATTGGGGGGCCCGGCCCGCACGGGGCGGGCACCGGCCCTCGCGGTTCCGGCCACCGCGCCGACCGGAGGTGATCGGGCGGCTGGATGCGGCCGGCCTGCTGCCCGCGATCACGTTCATCTTCAGCCGGGCAGGCTGCGACGCGGCCGTCCGCCAGTGCCTGGACGCCGGCCTGCGGCTGACCACGCCGGAGGAAGTGGCGGCCATCACCGAGATCGCGGAACGGCGGACGGCGGACGTCCCGGAGTCCGACCTCCCGGTGCTCGGGTACGACGAGTGGCTCACCGGCCTGCGGCGCGGGATCGCCGCTCACCACGCGGGCATGCTGCCCACCTTCAAGGAAGTGGTCGAGGAGTTGTTCGAGGCCGGGCTGGTGCGGGCGGTCTTCGCGACCGAGACGCTGGCACTGGGGATCAACATGCCGGCCCGCACGGTCGTCATCGAGCGACTCGACAAGTGGAATGGTGAAACCCACCTCGCGCTGACCCCGGGGGAGTACACGCAGCTGACCGGCCGGGCCGGGCGGCGGGGGATCGACGTGGAGGGTCACGCGGTAGTGCTGTGGCACCCGGGCATGAACCCCTCGGCGGTGGCCGGGCTCGCCGGCACCCGGACCTATCCCCTCAACTCGAGCTTCCGGCCCTCGTACAACATGGCGGTGAACCTGGTCGGCCAGGCCGGCCTTGAGCGCGCGGCGGCGCTCCTGGAGTCCTCGTTCGCGCAGTTCCAGGCCGACCGGGCGGTGGTGGGCATCGCCCGCCAGGCCCGGCAGAGCAGACAGGCGCTGGCCGAGGCGGAGGTGAGCTGCGACCTCGGCGACTTCGGCGAGTACGTACGGCTCCGCAAGGAGCTGTCGGAGCTGGAGGGAGCTGCCGCCCGCCAGCGGTCGGCGACCCGCCGCACCGAGGCGTTGCTGTCCCTGCAGACCTTGCGCCGGGGGGACATCATCCGTGTTTCAGGTGGCAGGCGGGCAGGTATCGCCGTGGTTCTGGACCCGGGCCTGTCCGGCCCTGGTCCAGGCAGGCCCGATCGATCCCGTGCCGCCAGGTCCGGCGGGTTTCCCCAGGAAAGCGTAGCCCTGCCGCTCGTGCTCACCGCCGGCCGCCAGGTGAAGCGGCTGTCCGTGGCCGACTTCCCCGAGCCGGCCACCGTCCTGGACCGCGTTCGTATCCCGCCTGCCTTCAGCGCTCGCTCTCCGCAGCACCGCCGCGACCTGGCCTCCACCGTACGCAACAAACTGGCAGGCCAGACCGCAGGGGGCAAAGGCGAACGCGGCGCGGCTGGGCACGGTGCAGGCGAGCACGGTGCAGGCGAGCACGGTGCAGGCGATGCCGCCGGCGGCCAGGTATTCCGCGGCCAGGCGGGCCGCGGCCGCCGGGGACGCGACCGGGCTGCGGTTGGCCATTTTGGGCCTGACGGCTCCCCGCCCGACCAGGCCGGGATCGCGCGGCTCCGGCGCAGCCTCCGCCAGCATCCCTGCCATGCCTGCCCGGACCGGGAGGAGCACGCCCGCCAGGCTGAGCGCTATGCCCGTCTGGAACTTCAGGTGCAGCAACTGGAGGCAACCGTCGCGGGCCGCTCCCACGTCATCGCGCGGACTTTCCAGCGGGTGTGCGCCGTGCTGGGCCATCTCGGGTACCTCGAAGGCGACACCGTGACCCCGGACGGCAGGCGGCTGGCCGACCTCTACACCGAACTGGACCTGCTGGTGGCCGAGTGCCTGCGGCGCGACCTTTGGAGCGGCCTTGACCCGGCCGAACTCGCGGCCTGCGTCTCGGCGCTGACATTCGAAGCGCGTAGGGCCGAGGACGCCGCGCCGCCCCGGCTTCCCGGCGGCCAGGTTCGCGGGATCCTCGGCACCATGGTCTCGGTCTGGGCCGAACTCGCCGCGGTTGAGAAGGAGAACGGGCTGGCGTTCTTGCGCGAACCCGACCTGGGTTTCGCCTCCGCCGCACACGCCTGGGCACGGGGCAAGCCGCTGGAGTCGGTGATCGGGCCTGACCTGACCCCGGGCGATTTCGTCCGGGCGGTCAAGCAACTGATAGACCTGCTCGGCCAGATCGCGGTGGCGGCTGGCCGGGACACCAAACTCGGCGCTACAGCACGTCAGGCGGCGGAGGCCCTCCGGCGCGGAGTCGTGGCTTACTCCTCGGTGAGCTAACAGGGCCGGGGCACCGACCGGGCTGGCCGGAAGCGTCAGATAGAGCCGGCGGATCACCCGGTCCGTGACAGACAGAGGTGCCCGTGACTGACGGGGCAGTCCGCCGGGTACCGCACGTGGCCCGGGCCGCGGGTACGCTCCCGGCATGACCGACCTCAAAGACTTCGCCCGCCTCGTCACCCGCGACCATGGTCTGTGCGTGGTGTTGACCCTGCGGCCGGATTCCACCATCCAGTCATCGGTGGTGAATGCGGGCGTGCTCGATCACCCGGTCACTGGTAAGCCGGTGGTCGGCCTCGTGGCAAGGGGCCGGAGCCGGAAGCTTGCGAACATGCGGGCCAGGCCGCGCACCACCGTGGTAGTCCGGGCGGGCTGGGAATGGATGGCGGCCGAAGGCCCGGTGGACCTGGCGGGACCGGATGACGCGTTCGACGATATGGATGCCGAGCGCATCCGTCTACTGCTGCGGGAGATCTTCACCGCGTGTGGCGGAACGCATGACGACTGGGATGCCTACGACCGGGTCATGGCGCAGGAACGCCGCACCGCCGTGCTGGTCACACCGGAACGCGTCTACTCCAGCGCCTGAGTCCTGCCGGCCGGGGATAGGTTGTGGGGCGCAACTGCCGGCGGCCGCTCTACGCGGCCAGGCGGGGTGGGCTGTGACTGTGCAGGATCCGGGTGCCGTCAGGGCTGGTAGCAGTGGTGCTTGCGTCGGAGTTCAGGCGCAGCGTCCAGCCCCAGCGATGGATGACGACGGTGTGGTGGAAGACGCACAGGGGCACCAGGTTGTGCAGGGCAGTGGGCCCACCCTGCGAGCGGGGGATCAAGTGGTGGATCGCACAGACACTGGCGGGCTGCCCGCACCCCGGGAAGGCGCAATGAGGGTGGCGGACGGTCGCAGCCCGGCGCAGGTGAGCCGGAATGGTCTCGGTGGCGGAGCCAATATCGAGGGGGAGGCTGGCCGCGGTCAGGGACGCACTATCCAGGCGGGCCCGCAGGTGGGAGGCCAGCCCGCCCTGGCCAGCCAGCGTTTCGGTCGCCATCGCCAGCATGGCCCTGGCGAGCCGCTGACGGGTGTGCGCGGACAGCGGCTCGCTGGCGGTGCAGGTGCAGCCGCCACCGATGCCGCCGCGGTCGGTGCCGCCGCGGTCGGTGCCGCCGCGGTCGGCCCGCTCGGCCAGCGGCCCTTGGTCGGCTGCCGCGATTGGGTGCCTGGGGCTCACATGATCGTGACTGGCGAGGAATGCCTCCACCATGCGGTCCAGGGCCATCGGGTCGAGATGGCCGGTCACGATGGGCACGATGGTCGAGTCGCAGGCGGCGGCGTCTGCTTCGGCGCCCACCAGCCAACCGTGCTCGCGGGTGGCTGCGGCGGCCCAGGCGGCCTCGGCCGGCCCCGCGCCGGGCATGCCCCGCAGCTGGGCCAAGGTGATGTGCACCAGCAACTGTCGACTCTGCCCAGCCCGGCCGGGCAGCATCCCGGCCGCTATCAGGCGGCGGCAGGCCTCTTCCAGGGCGTCGTGGCGGCGCTGAGCTGAGGTGCGGGTGTCCTCCGGGCCGGCCTTCTTCCCCAGCGCCTCCAGCACCGCCGACAGCGCGGCAGCGCAGCCGGGGGTCAGATCGCCCTCTGTGCGGCCCGCTCCCCGGAAGGTGATGCCCAGGCGCAGGTAGCGGTCATCGAACCCGTCATCGCCATCGTCACCGGGGCCCGGGTCCCCGGCCCTGCAGCGCTCGTACATCTCCCGGGCCAGTCCCGCCAGACCGACCAGGTCAGCTCCGCCCGTGGCGGCGGTGGCCAGAATGGCGTCGGCCTCATCACGGCGGGCTGCGGGCAGGCGGTCATTCCAGGTGCAGAACGCCCGTGCCCACGACGGGGAGATCTCTCCCGCGGCTAACGCCCGCTCGATCACCGGATGAGCGGTCAGGCGCCTCATCCAGGCGACCGCACCGGCGGCAGCGCCCGAGGTGATGTGGGTCTGCCACTTCAGCCAGACCCGCGCCGAGCCCTGCCCGTCGGCCTCATAGGCGCGCTGGGCGTTGAACGCGGCCAGGATCCGCGCCCGGGCCGCGGTGTGTTTGGCTTCCGCCCGCTCCAGCACCCGCAACGCCCGGGCCTGCGCCTCGGCCGGAAGGGAGGCCACCTCGCTCGTGTTGAGCGCGTCCAGGGCCCGCTCCAGCATGACCAGCCCTGCCTCCACGCTGCCTTGCTCCTGCGGGCTCTCGCACATGCTGATCACCTCCGGCCTTGGCTCCGGGCCCGGGACTGGATCTCTGCCGCTGCGGGCGTTTCTGCTGCGGGCGTTTCTGTAGCGGGCGTCTCCGTGCTCGGTGTCTCTGTGCTGGGCGTCTCTGTGCGGGCGTCGTCTCTCAGCTGGGACGCCGCACTGGGAACTGAACGAGTCTGTGGCCGCCCTGTACCGGCTTCTTCGAAGATTAGTTCGATCGTATCAAGGCAGACTGACATTTGGCGGGATATTGCTCGATCAGGTGAACGATTCATGGGGAGAGGACTGGGAGGGGGCCGGGGAAGGCTTCCCACCATGCCGTGGCCTTGAAGACCCCCCAAGCGGCTACCCAGAAGCTCGCGACGGTGAGAATCACCAGCGCCTGGGCCATGCCGAAGGCGGCTCCCTGGACGTGGGCCGGACTGGCGAGTCCCGCGGTAAGCCGCCAGCTGGAGCTGGTCACCTCCGGAAGCTCACTCGGGGAATCACCTCCGGGAACTCACGTCCGGCGCGGGCGGTGGTGTGGCGGATGGGGTGGCGGCGGCGGGATGGTGCCGGCACCGGGCGTATCTTCCGGCCAGACGAGCAGGACCGGGCAGGGGGCATGGTTGACCACGAAGCGGTCGGCCGGCCCTAGGCTCTTGGGCCCGAGCCGGGAACGGTCGCCGTCCCTCGCCAGGACGAGCAGGTCCGCGCCGGCGGCAGCGGCCACGACCTCGCGCTCGACGCGCCCCCGGCGCTCGATCCGGGTACAGGGACGGGCGAGCCGCTGTGCGGCCGCCTCCAGCAGTTTCCCGGCCGAGGCCGAGGCGAGTTCGGCCAGGCGGGGCCCTGGGTCGCGCTCCGGGTGACCGCGGCCAAGCAGGCCCGCGTATGCGCCGTGGGCGGCGCCCGGGACCTCATCGGGGCTGGTGTGCAGCAGCACGATCGCGGCGTCGGCGGGGGCCAGGGCGCGGGCGGCATCGACGCAGCCGCGCCAGGTGCCTTCGGTCACCCAGACGATCACTGTCCGGCTCCCGCTGGCGGTGTCCGCCCCGGGGGACGCGGGTTCTGATATGTCGGTCATAAGAATCAGCCTCCGATGACTCAGCCTCCGATGACACGGAGCGAGCCCCACAGGGCCAGCACCGCCAGAACGAGGCCTGCAGGCACGGTGAGCAGCCCGAGCCGGGTGAACTTCCCGAGCGAGGGCGCAGCCCCGCGCTCGTACAGGACCTGTCGCCAGAGCAGGGTGGCAAGGGATCCCGTATAGGTCAGGTTGGGCCCGATGTTCACCCCGACCAGCAGGGCCAGGACCGCGCCGGCCCCGGCGGGCGCCACCAGCGGCAGCAACACCAACACCGCGGGGAGGTTGTTGATGACGTTGGCGAGGGCGGCGCCGAGCGCGGCGACCCCGAGCAGCGCGGGCAGCGAGGTTCCGCCGGGGATGAGCGGGCCGAGTGCCCGGCCGAGGCCGTTCACGACCACGGCCTGAACGACAATGCCGAGCGAGAGCACGAACACCAGGAACGGCACCGCGGTGGAGCGACCGATGGCGGTGGTGGTCGTGCGCCGCTGCGCCAGAGCGTGCCCGGCAAGGATGGCCGCACCCGCGAACGCCGCCCAGGCCGGGTTGACGCCGCCCGCGGAAGCGACCACGAACCCGGCAAGGGTGGCGGCGACGATCACGAGCACGAAAACCGGCGCTCCGGCGGGCCCGGCGGCAGGCGCCACCTGGGCCCCCGCATCAAGGTCACCGGCGAAGAACCGGGACATCACCAGGTACTCGGTGGCGATGGCGGCCAGCCACGGCAGCGCCATCAGCGCTGCGAAACGCGGAAACGCCAGGCCGCTGGCTGCGAACGCGAGCAGGTTCGTCAGATTGGACACGGGCAGCAGCAGGGACGCGGAGTTCGCCAGGTGAGTGCAGGCATACACGTGTGGCTTGGGCCGGGCACCGAGCCGGGCCGCGGTGGTGAACACGACCGGGGTGAGCAGGACCACCGTCGCGTCCAAGCCGAGCACTGCCGTGATCGCCGAGGCGGTGGCGAACACCTGGGCCAGGAGCCGCCGGGACCGGCCGCCGCAGCGGCGCGCCATCCACACCCCGCAGGCACGGAACAGGCCTTCGTCGTCGCACAGCTGGGCCAGCACGAGCACGGCGGCGAGGAAGCCGATGACGGGCCCAAGCCGCTTCGCCTCGGTGAGGGCGGCCTGCGGGGAGAGCGCCCCGGTGGCGATGACCACGGCCGCCGCTGGCACCGCCGCGACCGCCTCCGGCCACCCGCGCGGCCGGATCACCGCCCATGCGAGCACGACGAGCAGGGCAGCAAGGGAGACGGCCTCTGAGGCGGCGTTCAGAATGCTGTCCTCCCGGGGGCATCGCGCTCCGGCCATGTCAGCGCCACGACCGCGGTGTACCACTGGCAGGATGGGCGGGTGGGCCCGCTCATGCTGCTCGACACCGCTTCCCTGTACTTCCGCGCGTTCTACGGCGTACCGGAGACGCTGACCGCTCCGGACGGGACTCCTGTCAACGCCGTCCGCGGGCTGCTTGACATGATCGCCCGGCTGGTCCGGGCGCGCCACCCGGGCCAGCTTGTGGCGTGCATGGACGCGGACTGGCGGCCGGCGTTCCGGGTCGCGGCCATCCCCTCCTACAAGGCACACCGGGCCCGGCCCGACGGCAGCGAGGAGGTGCCGCGCACGCTGGCCGTACAGGTGCCGGTCATCGTGGAGGTGCTGGCGGCGGCCGGGGTCGCGATGGCCGGCGCCGCCGGCTACGAGGCGGACGATGTGATCGGGACGCTCACCGCGCGCGCGACCGGCCCGGTCGAGATCGTGACCGGGGACCGTGACCTGTTCCAGCTGGTCGACGACGAGCGCCAGGTGCGCGTGGTGTACACCGTGCGCGGGCTGATCAACATGGATGTGCTGGACGAGTCCGCGATCACTGCCCGCTATAACATCCCCGGCCGCGCCTACGCGGACTTCGCGGTGCTGCGCGGCGACCCCAGCGACGGCCTGCCCGGCGTCCCCGGCGTGGGGGAGAAGACGGCGGCCGCCCTGGTGCGGACGTTCGGCACGGTGCAGGCGATGATGGCCGCGATCGAGGCGGGGCACGGCGGGTTCCCCATGGCCAGCAGGACCAAGGTCGCTGCCGCGCGCGAGTATCTCGACGCGGCGCCGGCCGTTGTGCGGGTGGCCACCGATGCCCCGGTGCCGGACGTGGGCGGCACCCTCCCGCTGACACCAGCCGCGCCGGACCGGCTGGAGGCCCTGGATGAGCGCTGGGATCTTGGTTCCTCGCTGCGCCGCGCCCTCAGCGCGCTTTCCGAGGCCCCCGGACCATGATCGTGGTGCTTTCCATGCGTCACGCGCATACGGCCAACCACGATCAAGGAAGTTGAGCGGCGCGGCCGGGATGGGGCTACAGCACCCGGAGGGCGACCAGGCAGGTGTCATCCTCGGGATCAGTCGATCCGAGAGCGGCCAGTACGGCGGTGATGACACGCTCCGGATCGTTGATGCCCGCAGCGGCGGCGGTAAGCGTGGCCAGGCCGTGCTCCAGCGACCGGTCCCTGCGCTCGATCAGCCCGTCGCTGTAGAGCAGCAGCAGGTCGCCTGATTCCAGGAGAAGCGAAGCCGCCTCGTAACCGTCGTGGCCCGCGCCCAGCAGGATCCCGGCCGGGACGGCCAGTGGGCGTGCCTGTTTCCCCCGGACGAGCAGCGGCGGCGGATGCCCGGCCTGGGCCCAGGTCAGCATCCGGGAGCGCGGGTCGAAATAGCCGGCCATGACCGAGGCCGTGTGCTCGGGGTCCACGTGATGCACGAGGTCGTTAAGCCAGCCGAGGAGCCGCTGCGGTGGGGAGCCGGTGAACGCCAGGCCCGCCAGCGCGCCGCGCAGCCTGGCCATTCCCGCCGCCGCGGGCAGGCCGTGCCCGCCGACGTCGCCGATGGCGATGAGCACGTGACCGTCGGGCATCTCGGCGGTGATGTACCAGTCCCCGCCGACCCGGCTGTCCCGGGATGCGGGCAGGTAACGGACGACGGCCCGGAGCCCTGGCAGCTCGAAAGGGCCCTCGTGGAGCGGCAGGATCGCTCGCTGCAGCTCCAGCGTGACGTGCCGTTCTTGCGCTAATGCGGCGGCCAGCTTCTCGCTGTCACTGGCGTCCGCCCCGTGACCGGTGACGGTCCGCCTCACCTTCCTGCCGCCTTCGACTGGCAAGCCTGCAACTGCGCCCCCACCAGGCCCGGCACTTGGCTCCCCTTTGAGCCGGGAAAGCAATGATCTCAGGTGTCATCGCCGTTTCGCATAGGTAAAACCTTGACCTACCAAGCGTGGGGCACCAGGCGCGGTCTTGTCCAGACATGGCCCGGGCTCACCCGGAGGCCAGGTGGCCGCCCCGTGGTTAGATGACGTCGAAGAAGGTCGGCAGGGAAGGGCAGGCACGTGACACAGGCAGCGTCCGCACAGGCAGCGTCCGCACAGGCAGCGTCCGCACAGGCAGCGTCCGCACAGCCGGTGACGGGACAGGCAGCGGATCTGGCCGGCCTGTACCCGGCGGACCGGATCGGGCTCGCCGCCGCGGCGGCCGCCCGGGCAGGCATCGGGGCACTGCTGCTGACGCCGGGACCGGACCTGCGGTACCTGACGGGCTACGACGCCCTCCCGACCGAGCGGCTGACCTGCCTGGCGGTGCCGGCCGACGGGCCACCGTTCCTGGTCGCACCGCGGCTGGAGCTGCGGTCGGTGCAGGCCTCGCCCGCTGGCGGCCAGGGTATGGACATCGTGCCCTGGGACGAGACAGACGATCCCTTCCGCCTGGTCGCGGACCGGCTCGGCCGGCCGGAATCGGTCGGGCTGACCGACCGGATGTGGGCCATGATGGTGCTCCGGTTCCGCGACGCGCTGCCCGGCTCCCGCCAGGTCGTGGCCAGCGCCGCCCTGCGCGGGCTGCGGATCAGCAAGACCCCGGCGGAGGTCGCCGCGCTGCGGGCGGCAGGGGCGGCCATTGACCGGGTGCACAGCAACGTTCCCGGATGGCTTCGGCCCGGCCGGACCGAGCGCGCGGTCGCCGCCGACATCGCCGCGGCGATCGTCGCCGAGGGGCACGCCCGGGCCGACTTCGTGATCGTCGGGTCGGGGCCTAACGCGGCCCGCCCCCACCATGAGCCCTCCGAGCGTGTCGTCGCCGTCGGGGACACCGTGGTGGTCGATATCGGCGGCACCATGCCGAGCGGCTACTGCTCGGACTGCACCAGGACCTACGTCATCGGCCCGCCGCGGCCGGAGTTCGCCGCCTATTACCGGGTGCTCAAGGAGGCGCAGGAGGCCGCCTGCGCCGCTGTCCGCCCGGGGATCAGCGCGGAAGCCGTGGACGCCGCCGCACGGGAACCGATCGCGGCGGCCGGCTACGGGGAGTACTTCGTCCACCGGACCGGGCACGGGATCGGCCTGGAGACGCACGAGGATCCGTACATCGTGTCCGGCAACACCGAGGCGCTGGCGCCCGGGATGGCGTTCTCGGTGGAACCGGGGATCTACCCTGGCCCGCACGGTGCCCGCATCGAGGACATCGTCGTGTGCACCCGCGACGGCAGTGAGCGGCTCAACAACGCCACCAGGGAACTCGTGATGGTGGACGGGTAATGGTGGGCGCGTGATGGAGGAACTGCTGGAGCTCACCCGCGAGCTGGCCGGCAAGGAGCTCCACCCGGCCGTCGATGCGGCCGAGCGGGCGGGGACGTTCCCGCGCGAGACGTTCCGCCTGCTGGGGAGATCAGGGTTGCTCGGCCTGCCCTATCCGGAGCGGTGGGGCGGTGGTGGCCAGCCATACGAGGTCTATCTCCAGGTGGTGGAGGAGCTAGCGCGGGCGTGGCTCGCGGCCGGCCTCGGCGTGAGCGTTCACACGCTGGCCTGCTTCCCGCTGGCCACCGCTGGCACGCCGCGGCAGCAGGAGCGGTGGCTTCCCGGTCTGCTGGGTGGCGACCTGCTCGGCGCCTACTGCCTGTCCGAGCCGCAGAGCGGGTCCGACGCCGCCGCGCTGACCACCAGGGCCGTCGCCCACGATGGCGGCTATCAAGTGGACGGCGTGAAGGCCTGGATCAGCCACGCGGGCCAGGCGGACTTCTACAGTGTCTTCGTCCGCACCTCGGGCGAGCCGGCGGGTTCTGGGCGGGCGCGCGGCATCAGCTGTCTGCACGTGCCCGCCAGTACCGGCGGCGTGAGCGCGGGGCCGGCCGAACACAAGATGGGGATGCGGGCCTCGGTCACCGCCCAGATGATCTTCGACGGCGCCCAGGTTCCCGCCGATCACCTGGTCGGGGGCGAGGGGCAGGGGTTCGCCATCGCGCTGGCGGCGCTGGACGCAGGCCGCCTCGGCATCGCGGCCTGCGCGACCGGGCTGGCGCAGGCGGCCCTGGACACCGCGGTCGGTTACGCACGCGAGCGCCGCCAGTTCGGCCGGCCGATCATCGATTTCGAAGGACTGTCCTTCCTGCTCGCCGACATGGCCACCGGAGTGGAGGCAGCCCGGGCGCTCTACCGGTCGGCGGCGCGCCGCAAGGATGCCGGGCAGCCATTCAGCGCGCAGGCGGCGATGGCCAAGCTGTTCGCCTCGGATACCGCCATGCGGGTGGCCACCGACGCGGTCCAGGTGCTCGGCGGCTACGGATACGTCGAGGACTTCCCGGCCGAACGTTACCTGCGTGAGGCGAAGATGCTCCAGATCGTCGAGGGCACCAACCAGATCCAGCGGCTGGTGATCGCACGGGCACTCAGCCGCGGCTGATAGGGCGGCTACCGGGTAGCCCGCGGGGTGGGACGCCGGGGCAACTCGCGGCGGGTTGGTGCGGTCGGTGGGGCCGGCGGGCTACCGTGACCGCGTGGAAGAGATCGATCGCAAGCTCCTGTCGTTGCTGTGCCGGGACGGCAGGATGAGCTTCACCGACCTGTCCCGGCAGACCGGGCTGTCGGTTTCGGCTACCCACCAGCGGGTGCGGCGTCTGGAACGGCGCGGCTTGATCAGGGGGTATGCGGCGGTGATCGATCCGGCGGACGCCGGGCTCCCGCTCACGGCGTTCGTGTCGATCAAGCCCTTTGACCCTGCCGCCGCCGATGACGCACCGGAGCGCCTGGCCCACCTGGCCGCCATCGAGGCCTGCCACAGCGTGGCCGGGGAAGAGAGCTACATACTCAAGGTCCGGGTCGCCTCTCCGGTCAACCTGGAGAACCTGCTGCAGGAGATCCGCGCGCTGGCGAACGTTTCCACCCGGACCACGATCGTGCTCAGTACCCCGTACGAGAACCGCCCGCCCGAGCTATGACCCGCCGGGCCCACCCGGCAGCATCACCCCGTCGAGCATGAGCGACAGCAGGCGTTCGGCCTGGTCGGTGCCGTCAGCGGCGTGCTCGGTTGCCGCCGCCACGGCGTGGGACAGACGGAGCAGGTCGATCGGCTGGACCTCCGGCCTGACTACGCCCGCCTGCTGGGCGCGGGTGAGCAAGGCGGCCGCGGCGGACAGCAGATCGTCGCGGCAGGCCGCGAACACCGGTGCGTCCTTGCCGTAGTCGGCCGTCAGCGCCGACGTCAGGGTGCGCTTGGTGGCGCTGAACTCCACCATGGCCCGCAGCCACAGAGCCAGCGCCGCGCCGGGTGGCTCCGCGGCGAGCAGCGCGTCGGCGCGCTGGCACAGCGCCGCCACCTGGTCGGTGTACACGGCCTCGAGCAGCGCCGCCCGGCCGGGGAAGTGCCGGTACAGGGTGCCGATCCCCACCCCTGCCCGGCGCGCGATCTCTTCCAGCGAGATGTCGTCGGCACCGCGTTCGGTAAACGCGGCGAGGGCCGCTGCCAGCAGCAGTTCGCGGTTCCGGCGCGCATCGGCCCGCATCGGGCCCGGGGCTGGGATTCTCACTGCGCTCATGACAACACCGTGCTCATCAGAACCAACTTCACCTGACCGCCGCGAGGCGGGACACCCATTGACCCGCCGGGCGGCGGGTCAGTCGCTCAGCCCGCCGCGAGGCGGGTCGGTCGCTCAGCCCGCCGCGAGGCGGGTCGGTCGCTCAGCCCGCCGCGAGGCGGTTCACCTTCAACCCACAAGCGGAGGCATCCTCGACTTGCTAAACGGAGGAAGCCTCCGTATAGTTAGCGGAGGTTGTCTCCGTTTCATTCCACTGTACACATCGAAGGGCCCTGCGTGTCAGTCTCATCGGCATCATCCACGACCGTCCGCCCGCCGGTGGCCAAGCAGCGCGAAGGCCGCCCCACCGCCGCCCTCGTTCTCGTCCTGTGCGCGCAGCTGATGGTGATCCTCGACATGACCATCGTCAACGTGGCGCTGCCCAGCATCGAGCGAGGCCTTCACTTCTCCGCCACCAGCCTGTCCTGGGTACTCAACGCGTACGCCCTCACGTTCGGCGGCCTGCTGCTCCTCGGCGGCCGGGCGGGGGACATCCTCGGCCGGCGCCGGGTCTTCCTCACCGGGATCGTCCTGTTCACGCTGGCATCACTGGCCGGCGGGCTGGCCACCTCGGCCGCCTGGCTCGTCGCGGCGCGCGCGCTGCAGGGCGTGGGCGGCGCGATCGCCTCGCCCGCCGCGCTCGCACTGGTCGTGTCGGCCTTCCCCGAGGGTGGCAGCAGGAACCGGGCAATGGGCCTGTACGCGGCGATCGCCAGCGGCGGCGCCTCCCTGGGCCTGGTGCTCGGCGGGGTCATCACCCAATGGGCGTCCTGGCGCTGGGCGTTCTTCATCAACGTGCCGGTCGGGCTCACGGTCGTGGCCTGCACTCCGGCGTTCCTCGCCGAAACGCGCCGCCAGCCGGGGCATTTCGACCTGGCCGGAGCCCTCACGTCCGTCACGGGGATGGTGGCCCTGGTCTACGCCTTCATCCGGGCTGCCAGCGCCGGCTGGTCGGACCCGATGACACTGGCCGCGCTCGTCCTGGCCGGGGTGGCGCTGGCCGCGTTCGTCCTCACCGAGGCCCGCGCCGCGCAGCCCGTCACGCCGCTGCGGCTGTTCACCGACGGCCAGCGCTCGGCCGCCTATGCGGCCCGGCTGCTGCTGGTGGGCGGCATGTTCGGGATGTTCTTCTTCGTCACCCAGTTCCTGCAGGTGATCCTGGGCTTCAGCCCGATACGGGCAGGTATCGCGTTCCTGCCCCTGACGATCCTCATCTTCGGCGTGTCCCGGCTGGCCGCCCGGCTGCTCGGGCGGTTCCCGCCGGTCCCGCTCGCGATGGCCGGGATGATCCCGGTGATCACCGGGATGGCCTGGCTCTCGCGGGTCTCGCCCGGTACCAGCTACCTCCCCGGCGTGCTCGGCCCGATGATCTTGTTCGGCACCGGGCTGGGCCTCGCGTTCGTGCCGCTGACCACGGCCGCGCTGGCCGGGGTCCGGCCGGAGGACTCGGGCGCCGCATCCGGCATGGTGAACGTCACCCAGCAGGTCGGCGGGGCACTCGGGCTGGCCGTCCTGGTGACCGTCTTCGGTGCCGCCAGCCGGGCGCCTGCCCGCCACGGGCACGGGGGAAGCACGGTGCTCACGAGCACGCAGGGACCTCTCGTGCACGGGATGGCGAGCGCGTTCACCACGGCCACCGTCTTCGACGTAGGCGCACTGCTGGTGATGGCCGGTGCCGCCCTGGTCGCGCTGAGGGCACGCCGCGGCTGGGACCTGCCCTAACTCGTGCCGCCGCCGGGAGCCCAGGGCGGCGGGCCAGGGCAGGCCTACCCGGCGACCTCGATGCGGGCGCACTCGCTGTAGACGACCCGGCCGAAATACATCACCTTCGCCAGCGCCCACCAGTGCGAGCCGGGCCGCGCGGAGGCGGGCAGCCGCACCGGGTAACACAAGGTGACAGCCTCACCAGGTTGCGCGGCAAAGCCACGGGTCCACGGTCCCAGCGCGGACCATGTCCCGAATGGCGAGATCAGCTGGCACTCGCCCCGGATCGGCGCCGCGGTCTGGTTGGTCACCTGCACGCTGAACGCGCCGTGCTGCCCAGGGCTCCCGGCCGGGGCGATGGTCACCGCGGCGGGCAGCAGGCGCAGCCCGATCTCGGCCGTGGCCGCCTGCTCGTCGGCTTCGAGCCGCGGGAGCAAGTCGGCCAGGGGCAGGTCGAGTGGGGGAGCGGGGGACTCGCCCACGGTGACCAGTGTCGCGTCCTCCAGGCGCTGGCCCAGATCGTCGCCGATCCGCGCCGCGACATAGTAACGGCCAGGCCGGGTGCCGGGCAGCGCCCGGGCCGTCAGCTCCCAGCAAGCGAATCCGCCACCAGCCAGTTCGTAGCCCAACGGCGTGGTCGGCTCCACGGCCAGGCCGGGCGGGACGTCGAGGGTGACCAGCCCGCTGGCTGGTTCGGGGCCGCAGGCCACCGTCAGCCGCAGCGCCGCGGTACCCGGGCCGGCCACGCCGAGCGCGACCCGCCCGGGGGACAGGTGCACCGCTACCGGCAGGTTCCCGGCCGGTGCGGGGCCCTTGCCGTGCAGCCAGTACCGGGAGAAGACGGGTTGTGCCGGTTCCGGCGGAGTGCCGCCCACCCCGGCCGGCTCGCCCTCAGCCGGCTCACCCTCCACCGGCCCAGTGGCCAGCCCGCGGAGCGCCAGCGTCACCATTCCCGCGTTGGGCACGGCCGTCTCCGCGGCGCCGCCGGCCAGCGGCAGCGGCGGCCCGTCGGTGTCCTCCAGCAGGCTGCTCAGATGCGCGCTGCCGGGCCCGGTGAACAAGCGCACCCGGGCCGTGGTCGCGGCGCCCGGGTGCGGGCCGGCGTCGCGCAGCCTGACCGTCACCCCGTCCTCCCGGCGTGGCTGCCCGGGCCGGCCGGCGGCGAGCGGGTTCCCGCGTGGTTTCAGCGCCGTGAGCATCGCAGCTGGGCCGGTGACCTCACACAGGCTCGCGGCGGCTGGCAGGGGCCCGGGATGCACATCCGTTTCGCAGGCGAGCAGATCGTGGTTGTACTCCTGGCCGGCCATGGGGAACCCGGCGTCACGCCAATCGCCGGCCCCGGCCACCAGGGCGTACTCGAACGTATGGCTCCAGTGCTGCCACGCGAAACTGCTCCCGTCCGGTGCGGCGCGCCGCTGCCCGTCGATCCAGACCCCGGCCGGCCACGCGCTGCTGGCCCGCATCAGCGCGATGTGCAGCGTCCCGTCGGGGGTGATCAGGCTGCTGGGTGTCCCCCGGTTGAGCAGTGCCACGCAGTGAGCGGCCAGCGGCGGGTCGGGGGAGCCCCCGGCGGCGCGCGCCTCGATGACCGCCGAGCCGGTCAGGTCGCCGGCCAGCGCGGTGACCGCCGCCGCCAGGTCGGGGCCGGCCACGATGAGCACCGGCAGGTCCCGTTCGCCACGCACATCGGGGCCCGGCCCGAACACCTGGTCGCGCGGCCTGGCGGCGGGCACCCACAGGCGGCCGCCCACCGCCAGCAGCCCGGCGAGTTCCGTGGTCGGACCGAGCGCGGCGAGCAGCCGTGCGGTCCAGGGGTTGACATCTGGCCCACCGAGCGCGATCCGGCAGTCGGGGATGTTCGAGTCCACGTCGATGGACCCGTAACGGGGGCCGTCCGGGTGGGTGCATGTCGCCGTCACGCCCTGGCCGGCCAGCGCCGTGACGAGGCCGCGGACCGCCTCGCGGCAGTCGCCGGGCATGGTGTCGCCCGGGCCGGGGACGATGACCTCGGCCACCCCTATCGGCCAGGCATGGCCGTCGGTCATCACCCGCGCGGTCGAGCCGAGCCCGAACCATTCGTGTGCCGGATTGTCGAGGGTGAAGGCATGTTGCGCCACGTCGGCGTCGGGGGTGCCGAACGGGCGGCCCACGACGGCGTTAGCGCACTGGTACACCGGCAGCGCGCCCGGCACGTCAGCGGGGAAGCGCACCCGCACCAGCCGGTCCTGGCCGATCGAGCCGTCCACATGGGTGCGGAACTCCACCCGGTCCGCCCCGTCCCACAGGATGGTCTCCTGGCTGACCCGCAGCCCGCCCAGGGTGAACCCGGTGACCAGCCGGGAACCGATGGCGCACCGCTCTACCCGCACCGCGGCGGCCGTGTCGGCGGAGCCGGAGCCGGGCCCCCGGGGGCACAGCAGCCACGGTCCCTCACCCCAGCGCGGGTGAGAGTCGTACTCGTCTTGGAGCACGAGCTCGTTCCCCGGGCCGCGCAGCAACTCCGCCCCGGTCCGCCGGTCCAGGATCCGGGTCAGCGCGCCGCCCCGGGCAGGATCGGCCTCGACCAGGAAAGCCTGGTTCCGGATGACGGGGTGCTGGGCTGGCCCGCCGGACCAGCCCTCCTGGCCGGGGCCCGGTGCCGCGCGCACCCAGTAGGTCCGGTAGCCGAGCGCGGGCACGTCGTCCGCGCGGAAGGTGATCGTCGCCTCGGCCAGCGTCCCGTCCGGGTGGCGGCGCACCCCCTCGGCGAGGAACGGCACATCGGCGCCGGCCCCGTCGGCCAGAGCCAGCCAGGGCGCGCCCGGCCCGGCAAAACCGAGCGTGATCGTGGCCAGCCCCGCCCGGGCCCACGACACGGTGCTGAACACGACGATGGGCCGTGGTGACTCCGGGGCGGGCGGGGAGGGGCGGGTGTCGGCCAGGGAGGCCAGGAAGGCGGCCGCATCGTGGCGGGCGCTGTCGCCGCGCTCGAAGGCCTCCCGCCAGCCACCGAGCAGGTCGAGATAGACCTGGTCGGACTCGGTACCGGTGATCGCGTCATGGTGCGCGCCGAACGCGAGCTGCCGCCATGCCTTGTCCAGCGAGGCCGCCGGGTAGCCGTCGCCGGCCAGCCAGGCCAGCGTGGCCAGCCGCTCACCGTCCAGCGTGGCGACCTCAGCCGCCCGCTGGGCCTGCTTGGTGTCGATGTAGGTGACGTCCTTGCCCGGGTAGACGGGGTTCATGTCCCTGGTCTGCGGCGTCAGCCAGATGCCCCGCTCGGCCGCCTCGGCCCGGACGGCGGCGAAGAACTCGCGTGGCAGGGCGGTCACGCACCGCGGCCAGACGTAGCGGGCCGCGAAGTCACGGTGCAGTGCGGTGGCCCAGCGGGCCGGGATGACGTGGTCGGCGCCGACCGGCAGCAGCACGTTCGGCGTGGCGGCGACCGGGGCGAGCGTGGCGAGCTGGCCCAGCGCCTCCGCCTGTGCCCCGCCGAGGTCGGCCGCCTGGTGGATGCCCCACCCGGCCCCGTAGTGGTTGGCCATGTAGCTGGTCAGCAGCCCATGGCCGTCGGGGGAGATCCACTCGAACTCGCTGGGGAACTGCATCCGGGTGTTGTCGCCGACCGTGCGCAGCGGCCCCCACTGGTGGAAGGGCCCGCGCGCCCAGGCCGAGGAGGTCAGCCCGGCGGCCGCCATCAGGCCCGGGTAGCCGGGATCGAACCCGAACGCGTCCAGCATCCAGGCGCTGTGCGGGTCGCCGCCGAGCACATCGCGCTGGTGGCCGATCCCGTAGACGGCGTTGCGGATGGTGGACTCGGCGCAGGTCAGGTTGGTGTTCGGCTCGTTGTAGTTGCCGCCCACGATCTCGATCCGGCCCTGCGCCATGAGCGAGCGCAGGTCCGCCCGGTCCTGTGGGTGGGTATCGAAGTAGGGCTTGAGGTAGTCGATCTCGGCCAGCACGAACTTGTAGTCGGGATCGGCCCGGGCCGCGTCCAGGTGCAGCTTGACCAGCTCGAAGGCGGTGCGCACCTCGGGCAGGCTGCCGTCCTCGCCGGGCAGCAGCAGCCGCGTCTGGGTGAACTGGCCCTGCGTGTCCCACCACACCGGGTCGTAGTGAAAGTGGCTGACCATCCAGATCGTCCAGCCCGGCTCGGCGACCGTGACAACAGCGTCCCGTTCGGCGCGCGTGCCGGGGCTCTCCGCGATGACCGTGACCGGCAGCGCGCTGCCGGGGCGGTGCGGGGCGGCGACGGCGACCGGCACCTCGGCGACGCGGGTGGCGCCGGCCTCGGGAGCACCGATGCGCAACGCCTGTGGCGTGGTGACCCCCGGTCCCTCGACCCGGACCACGACCGGGGTTGCCCCGCCGGGCTCTCCAGGCTCAGCCGCGAGCATGACGCGCATGACCTGGCGGGGGTTACCGGCAGACCCGGTGAACAGGACGGTCGGCTCGGCGCCGGTGATGCGCATGGCGTCATCGTCGCACGGCCGCCGCGGGACGCGGCATGGGCGCTCGGCGGAAATCACCCGGCCCGCTTTCGGAAGAAGACTTTCGAGCGTATAGTTTCGAAATATGTCTTCCGAGAAGAATCCCCGGATGCCGGCCACGCACACGATCACTGATGCGCGGGCGATGCGTGCGCTGGCGCACCCGATGCGGATCGCCCTGCTTGAGGCGCTGGCGCACGCCGGCACCCTGACCGCAACCCAGGCCAGCGAGCTGCTGGGCGAAAGCCCGGCGAACTGCGCCTTCCACCTGCGGACCCTGGGCAAGTACGGCTACGTCGTGGAGGCGGGGGGCGGCAAGGGCCGGGAGCGTCCGTGGCGGCGGACGCACACCGTCCTGCACATCACCTCCGAGCAGGACGATCCCGCGGCTGGCTATGGCCGCGGACGAGCTCGGCCGGTTCTGGCTGGACACGACGCTGGACCGGGCCCGGTCGTTCTTGTCGCGCAGTGGCTCGTGGCCCGATCCGTGGAAGCACAACGACCTGCTGGGGGAGAACGAGCACATCGCCTACCTGACCCCGCAGGAGGCCACCGAGCTCAGCGCGGAGATAAACCGCCTGTACATGCGTTACCACGAGCGGGTGGATCACCCTGAGCGCCGCCCGGCCGAGGCGATGCCCATCGAGATTCTCGTCCTGTCCTATCCGTTGCTGCATCTGGCCAGCTGGCCTGCCCCCGTCGAGCAGGAGCCGGGACCAGGGCCTGGCTGACATGCGCGCACTGCTGCGCCACCGGGACGCTCGTTTCTACCTGGGGGGCCAGGCGCTGTCCACCATCGGCGACAGCGCGCTGTGGCTGGCCATGGGCATCTGGGTGAAGATCCTCACGGGCAGCAGCAGCGCCGCCGGACTGGTGTTCTTCGGGTTCTCCGCCGGCCTTCTGCTCGCCCCCGTGACCGGGCTCGTGGCCGACCGGATGCGGCGCCGGCCGCTGCTCATAGCGGCCAACCTGGCCGCCGCCGCGCTGGTGTGCATGCTGCTTGCCGTGCACGGCAGCGGCCAGGTCTGGCTGATCTACCCCGTCATGTTCGGCTATGGCGTGCTGAACAGCCTGATCACCTCCGCGCAGACCGCGCTGCTCGCCGTGATGCTGCCGGGCGACCTGCTCGGCGAGGCGAATTCGGTGCTGGAGGTGGCCGCGATGGGCTTGCGGGTGATCAGCCCGCTGCTCGGGGCCGGCCTGCTTGTCTGGGCCGGGCCTGGCGCCGGTGGTGCTGCTCGATGCCGGCACCTTCGTGCTGGCCGCCGGTGCGGTGGCCGCGCTGCGGATGCGCGAACCAGCGCCGCCGCCCGCCGGGGCACGCTGGTGGGCCGAGGCCACGGCGGGCATCCGCTACATCGGCCGCACCCCGGCTCTGCGGCGGCTGCTGATCACCGGCGTCGTGGCCTTGCTGGTCTTCGGTTTCTTCGAGACCGTGCCGTTCAGTGTGGTCGGCCAGGGCCTGCACCGGGCGCCGGCCTTCCTCGGCGTGCTCGAAGCGGTGATGGGCGCCGGCGCGCTGGCCGGCGGGGCGTTCGCGGCGCCGATCATGCGCCGGACCAGCGAGCGGGCGCTGATGGCGGTGGCCCTGCTCGTCTCCGCCGGCGCCTGCCTGCTGCTGATTCCCTCCCAGCTGACCGTGGTGATGGCCGCGATGGGCCTGCTGGGTCTGGCCATCGTCTGGGTCAACGTGGGGGCGATCACGCTGACCCAGCGCCGCACGCCGGCGCCCCTGCTCGGCAGGGTCAACGCGGCGCTCATGATTGCGATCACCGTGCCGCAGACGCTTTCGATCGCGCTCGGTGCCGCCCTCGTCGCGGTCGTCAGCTACCGGTTCCTGCTGATCGCGATGGCCGTGGTCATCGCGATCTCCGCGATCTACCTGGTGAGCCAGCCTGATCCCGTGTCCGGGTGCTCCGGTTCCGCGGGGCTCACAGCCGGGCCGCTCGCCGGCGCCACCGCGCTGCCTCACGAGGAGGGCTAAACCCGCGCGAACCCCTCGTGGTGGCAGGCAATCGTGTGTATCGATGGGTAACATCGTGTGAGACATCTGTAGGCGGGAGGACGGTGACCTCGCGCGCAGAGCGGAGCGAGGTGCCGATGACAGATCGCACGGTGACGCTGCGGGATGTCGCTGCGCGGGCGGGAGTGCATCCCGCCACGGCCTCGCGGGCGCTCAGCCCGCAGACCCGGCTGCTGGTCCGGGACGACACCGCGCGCCGGGTGCTCGAAGCGGCCGAATCACTCGGCTACCACCCCAACCCGGTGGCGCGGAGCCTGCGGACCCGGCGCTCCCACACGGTGGGAGTGCTGATCCCGGACCTGACCAACCCGCTGTTCCCGCCGATCGTGCGCGGGCTTGAGGACCGGCTCGCCGCGGCGGGGTACGTCGCGCTGATCGGCAACACCGACGGTGACGGCGAGCGGGAGCGGCTCGTGTTCCAGCAGATGCGCGCCCGCCACGTGGACGGGATGGCACTCGCCACCGCGCACCTGAGCGACCCGCTGCTCGCCGACGCGGCCCGGGCGGGCCTGCCGGTGGTGCTGATGAACCGGATGGCCGAGGATCACAGCCTGCCCTCGGTGTCGGTGGACAACGAGCGCGGCATGCGGATGGTGGTCGCGCACCTGGCCGCCGAGGGACACCGGCGGATCGCCCACATCGCGGGCCCGCAGGAGGTATCTACCGGGCTGAGCCGCTATCGCGGCTTCGTGTCGGCGATGGAGGCGCACGGCCTGGTGGCCGACCCCGACCTGATCATCCCCGCCAAAGCGTTCTCGATCGAGGAAGGGCTGCGCTGCACCCGGGCGCTGCTGGAGAACCGGGGCGGCGCCACGGCCGTGGCGGCCGGCAACGACATGCTGGCGGTCGGCTGCTTCGCCGCGCTCGAGGAGGCGGGGCTGGACTGCCCGGCGGACATGTCGGTGGTCGGGTTCAACGACATGCCCTTCATCGACCGGGTGCGGCCGCCGCTCACCACCGTCCGGTTCCCCCACTACCAGCTGGGGACCGAGGCGGCGCAACTGCTGCTGGAGCGGATCGGAGGTCATGGTGGCCCGGTCAAGGTGCTCTATCTGGCCCCGGAACTGGTCGTCCGGGGTTCCACGGCCCGCTGTCGCCGAACCGGGTGATCCACTGCACACGATTGCGGTAGTGTGGCTGACGCCGTCGGCCTCCCTGGGGGAGTGGCGGCTGGGCAGACCAGCCACTTTGTCCAGGTCAGAAGGTAACAGCTCGGGAACAGTGCATTGACAGGGCACCTCGGCTGAGCAAGGCTTCCTGCAAACGATTGTTAGAGGTGAGGGAATGGCCCGGGAGGACACCGAGCACCGGCTTGGCTGGCTGGGGACCGGGCGGATGGGCTCTGTGCTGGTCAAGCGGCTGCTCGCCGGTGGCTGCGATGTCGCCGTCTACAACCGGACCAGGTCAAAGGCGGAGCCACTGGCTGCCCAGGGGGCGACGGTTGTTGATTCCGCCGCCGGGCTGTCCGACCGGGACATTGTCTTCGCCACCGTCGGGACCCCGCAGGACCTGCTGGACGCGGTGCTGGGACCAGCGGGGCTGATCTCCGGCGGGGGCGCACCGAAGATCGTGGTGGACGCCTCGACCATCTCGGTGGAGGCCTCACAGCAAGTGCGTGAGCGGCTGGCGGCGCACGGCACCGACCTGCTGGCCGCGCCCGTGATGGGCAACCCGAAGGTGGCGAGTGTGGGCCGGCTGACGCTGGCGGTGTCCGGGCCCCGCTCCGCGTTCGACACGGCCCGGCCCTACCTGGAACTTCTCGGGTCGGGCGCGACCTATGTCGGCGAGGCCGAGCTCGCCCGAATGGTAAAGATTTGCCATAATCTTTTCCTTGGCGTGGTAACGCAATCGCTGGCTGAAGTCACGATCCTGGCCCAGCAGAGCGGCATCAGCAGGGAAGCCTTCCTGGCCTGCCTCAACAACAGCGTGATGGGCTCGCCCTTCACCCGTTACAAGTCACCCGCCTTCGTCAACCTCGACTTCCATCCCACCTTCACGGCAACCCTGCTGCGCAAGGATTTCGACCTCGGGCTGGCCGCGGCGCGGGAACGGGAGGTGCCGCTCCCGGTGGCCGCGCTGGTTCACCAGATCATCCAGGGCCTGATCGGCCGTGGCCACGGCAATGACGACTTCGCGGCCCTGCTCGAACTCGAGGCATCCTCGGCGGGACTGGAACTGGTCAGTGAGAATGCGGACATCTCTGACGGACTGGGCCCAGCCGACACGAACAACGCAAATGCAGTACGGTGAGGCCCCGGCAACACTATCCGTGGCCGGCTGCTGACTCGCCCACACGGACCTCATCACCGAGGCACGTGACCCGGCGCCGAAGCGGCAGGCAATTTATCTGGTCATTCATAACCGGAAGGAGGAACCGAGTGAGACCTCACGGCACCCGGTTCTTGGCCCTCACAACGGTCGCCACCGTAGCGGCGATGGTGGTGGCGGCCTGCAGTAGCAGCGGTAGCAGTACCAGCAGCAGCAGCAGCCCCAGCGCCGCCACCAAGTCCCCGATTGTGATCGGTACCTCGCTCTCGCTGACCGGTGACTTCTCCGTCGACGGCCAGGCGTTCATGCGCGGGTACAACCTGTGGGTAACGGACATCAACAAGAGCGGCGGGCTGCTCGGCCACAAGGTCCAGCTGAAGGTCCTGAACGACAACAGCGACCCCGGCACGGTCAGCACCAACTACACCCAGCTGATCAGCGCCGACCACGCGGCATTCGTGTTCGGGCCGTTCTCCACGTTGCTGACCGCCCCGGCGGCGCAGGTGGCGGCGCGGTACCACTACGCCTTCATCGAGGGTGCCGGTGGCGGGCCATTGGTGTTCGGGCTGAAGCTGCCGAACCTGTTCGCGGTCAGCCCGGTGGTCCAGGACCAGCTGGTGCCGTTCGCCCAGTGGGTCGCTTCGCTGCCGGCCGGTCAGCGGCCTAAGACCGCCGCGTACCCCATGGTGACCGACCCGTTCGCCGTTCCCATGGTCCAGACCGCGCAGGCGATCCTGCAAAAGGCCGGCGTCAAGACGGTCTACTCCAAGATCTTCCCGGCAGAGAACCCCGCCTACAAGGCGGGCGCCGACCAGATCGCCGCGTTGCACCCCGACATGGTGGTCATCGGCTCGCCGGATGTGCCCGGCGTCCAGTCGATCATGCAGGCGTTCGAGCAGCAGCACTACAACCCGAAGATCCTCGCTGCCTCGGCGGGCCCTGACCAGGGCGCGGCGTTCCTGAGCGCGGTCGGCGCCACCAACGCCACCGGCACCATGGTGCCCAACGGCTGGTACCCGGGATTCCAGAACCCGCTGAGCCAGGCGTTCGTCAAGTCCTACAACGCCAAGTACGGCGGCACGCCGGCCGACATCAACGCCGACGCGGCCGAGGCCTACTCGGTCGGCGAGACGCTCGTGGCCGCGGTCAACGCGACCAAGAGCCTGTCCAATGCGAAGGTCATCTCCTACCTGCACAGCGGCGTCACGCTGCAGACGGTGCAGGGGCCAGCGAAGTTCAACCTCATCGGCGAGAACGTCGTGGCCGCGCATTTCATCTTCCAGTGGCAGACGGGATCGAAGTTCGTGCAGGTGCTGCCGACCGGTGCGACCGGCTCGGTGGCCATCGTGAATCCCAAGCCGGCCTGGGGTAAGGGCTGATTCACTGGTGTGCGGGGCGCTTTGCGCGCCCCGCACACCACCCCCCGGCACCGAAGGAAGGACTCACTATGAGGCGCCCCAGCGCCACCACCGCGCGAGCTGCGGCCGTCGCCGTCCTGGCTGCCGCCAGCGTGGCCGCCTGTGGCATCGGCGGCAGCACCGCCACCACCAGCAACGCCCCCGAGGGGCCCACCGGCACCCCGATCACGGTCGGGATGTCGGTCTCCCTGACCGGCCCGTTCTCCGCCGACGGCCAGGCGGTCCTGAAGGGCTACCAACTGTGGGCCAGTGACGTCAACAGCCAAGGCGGGCTGCTCGGACGCCCGGTCAAGCTCGTCTACCTCAACGACAACAGCGACCCGGGCACCACCACCAAGGACTACACCAAACTGATCACGCAGGACCACGTCAACCTCACCCTGGGACCCTTCTCCTCCCTGCTCACGGTGCCGGCCGGGATCGTGGCCAACAAACACCATTACGCGTTCGTGGAAGGGTCCGGCGGCGCGCCGTCGGTGTTCGCACAGAAGCTGCCCAACCTGTTCGCCGTGAGCGCGCCGGTGGCAAACCAGATGGTGCCCTTCGCCAAGTGGGTCGCATCGCTGCCGCCCGCCAGCCGCCCCAAGACCGCCGCGTACGCGATGGTGGACGACCCGTTCGCCGACCCGCCGCTGATCCAGGCGAAGACCATCCTGGACGCTGCCGGGGTCACCAGCGTCTACGACAACTCCGGCCCTGGCAACCCGGGATCGACCGGCAAGCCGTACGAGCCGAACGCCAAGACCGGCGTGGTTCCTCCCGCCGTCCTCACGGCCGCGGCGGACAAGCTCGTGTCGCTGCGTCCGCAGATCGTCCTGATCGGCTCGGTGGACGTGCCGACGGTGTCGGCGTTCATCAACGAGTTCAAGCGGCGGGGGTTCAACCCGCAGATGATCATCGCCGCGTCCGGCCCGGACCAGGGCCAGGCGTTCCTCAACGCGGTCGGCACCAGCAACGCCAACGGGATCATGGTCCCGGACGGCTGGTACGGCGGCTACCCGAACGCGCTGAGCCACGTCATGGTGCAGGACTACATCGCCAAGTACGGCGGCACCGCCTCGGACATCAACGCGGACGTGGCGGAGGCGTACTCGTCGGGCCAGGTCATGGCGGACGCGGTCCGGACCGTGGGCCTCCACCAAGACAAGATCATCAAGTTCCTGCACACCAACACGGCGCCGCTCGACACCGTCCAGGGGCCGGCCGTGTGGGGCAGGCAAGCGGGCGGCGAGAACACCAAGGCGGTCAGCTTCATCTTCCAGTGGCAGCCGATCGGCCGCTTCCTGCAGGTCCTGTCCAGTCAGGGCCAGCCAGCCACCTACATCATCCCCAGCAAGCCGACCTGGGCCGGCGGCTGACCGGCCTCCGGGCGGAACGGGCACACGGACAAGACGGCACGCGGAGAAGGGCGCAGACGGTACGTGAACGGAGCGGCATACTGACATGGGAACCTTCCTGCGGGCCATCACCGACGGCGTGCTCCAAGGCGGTGTCTACGGCCTGATGGCGGTGGGGCTCACGCTGATCTTCGGCGTGCTCGACCTCATCAACATCGCCCAGGGCATCCTGGTGGTGCTCGGCGCCTACCTCAGCTATGTGCTCTGGACGCATCTGCACATCGACTTGTTCGTCGGCCTGCTGATCACCATCCCGGCGATGTTCATCCTCGGGGTGGCGATCCAGTACCTGTTCATCCGGCCGCTGCGGGGCCGCGAGCGCACCTCGATGTCGCTGCTCGCCTGCTATTCGGTGGCGATCATCATCGAGGGGATCCTGTACCAGATCTTCGGGTCGAACTACGTATCGATCAATGACTACTGGACCAGCCCGCAGGCGGAGTTCAAGATCTTCGGG
Source organism: uncultured Actinomycetes bacterium (assembly GCA_963741615.1). Lineage (GTDB taxonomy): Bacteria > Actinomycetota > Actinomycetes > Streptosporangiales > Streptosporangiaceae > UBA9676. Next base: position 29,673 of record CAVUIU010000006.1, on the reverse strand, counting down.
TATTACCTGCCCTACATCTACCTCCTCGGCTTCGCGCTCGCGGTGATCTTCGTGGTGGCGATCTACCTGATGCTGTACCGGACCCAGTTCGGCCGCAGCGTGCGCGCCACCATGCAGGACCACACCGCGGCCCGGCTGGTCGGGATCGACGTGAACCGGGTGGCCGCGGTCACCTTCGGGATCGGGGTGGGGGTGACCGCGGCGGGCGGCATGGTGTTCGGGACGCTCAACTCGTTCAACCCGAACACCGGGTACGACCTGATCTCCCGGCTGCTGGCGATCGTCATCCTCGGCGGCATGGGCAGCATCGGCGGCGCGCTCGCGGCGTCCGTGCTCGTGATCACGCTCGCGTCGCTGGTGGACGTGTACTGGAACCCCGAATGGTCGACCGTGGTGTTCTACGGGGCGCTCGTGCTCGTGCTGGTGTTCCGGCCACAGGGCCTGTTCGGGCGCAGGGAAGCGAGAGCGCAGTGAAGCACGCCGCCATCTGGCGGGCCGCGGGCCTGGTCGTGCTGCTCGCCGTCGCCGCCATCATCCCGCTGGCGAAGAACGTCACGGTGACCCACGTCGGGGTGTTCGTGCTGCTGTACGTCGGCTCCGCGGTCGCCTGGAACATCTTCTCCGGGTTCACCGGCTACATCTCGCTCGGGGCCGCCGTCTTCTTCGGGACCGGCGTGTACACGGTCGCGCTGCTCAGCAAGCACCTGAATCTGGTCGGCGGGGTGGTGTTCGCGCTCTACCCGGTGGCGGGACTGGCGGCCGCCGTGGTCGCGGTGCCGTTCGGGCTGGTCGCGCTGCGGGTACGCCGGCACACCTTCGTCGTGGTGACCATCGCGGTCTTCTTCATCTTCCAGCTGATGGCCTCCAACTTCAGCTGGACCGGCGCCGCGACCGGGATCTTCCCGCCCTTCCTCAACTGGGATCCGACCACGTTCGACATGCCCTTCTACTACACCGCCCTGCTCATCGCGGTCGGGGCGGCGGTGCTCGCCTGGGCGATCTGGGGCTCGCGGTTCGGCCTCCAGCTCCGGTCGATCCGCGACGACGAGGACCGGGCCCGCGGGCTCGGGGTCAAGACCATGCGGGTCAAGCTGACCGCCTTCGTGATCTCCGGCTTCATCACCGGGATGCTGGGCGGGCTGTACTTCTACTTCCAGTCGGAAGCGCTGCCGCAGTACGCGTTCAACCCGTTCTTCGACCTGACCATCGCCCTGATGGCGTTCCTCGGCGGGTTCGGCACCCTGTCCGGGCCCATCTTCGGCGCGCTGCTGCTCGAGCCCTATCTCGGCTACGCCGCGTTCCAGGTGACCAACGCGTACGTGGCCGAGGTCGTCCTGGGCGCGCTGTTCCTGCTCGTGATCATCCTGCTGCCGCGCGGGATCCTGCCGACGGTGGGGGAGAAGCTGACCTCGCTGGCGGCGGGCCGGCAGCGGCGGGCGTCCGAGCGGGCCGCCGGGGCGCCGCCCGGGACACCCGCGGGCGCGGTGCAGGCCGGGAGCGCGGCCGGGACGGGGCGCACGTCATGACCGCGTTGCTGCGCACGGAGGGCGTCTGCAAGGCCTTCGGCGGCGTGCAGGCGCTCCGGGACTGCGCCATCGAGGTTGACCGCGGCAGCATCGCCGGCCTGATCGGGCCGAACGGCTCCGGGAAGACCACCCTGTTCAACATGATCACCGGCTACGGGCGGGTGGACAGCGGCGACGTCTACCTGAACGACGCCAAGATCACCAACCTGGCCCCGGACAAGGTGTTCGCGCTGGGGATCGGCAGGACGTTCCAGCTGACCCGGGTCTTCTCCCGGCTGACGGTCATGGAGAACATGATCGTGGCGGCGCATTACCGGGAGCGTTCCGGCGAGCAGAGCGGGTGGCTCCGCAACCCGTTCGCCCGGGCGGGCGGCGCCACCACCCGGCAGCGGGCGATGGAACTGCTGGAGTTCACCGGCATCGCCAAGCTGGCCGGTGATCGCGCCGAGACCCTCTCTTACGGCCAGCGCAAGCTGCTGGAACTGTCCTACGTGCTGATCGCCGACCCGGAGATCGTCCTGCTCGACGAGCCGGCGGGCGGGGTGAACCCGACCCTGATCGGGACCATCTCCGAGCGGATCCGTGAGCTGAACCGGCAGGGAACCACGTTCCTCATCGTGGAGCACAACATGGAGTTCGTGATGGGCCTGTGTGACCAGGTGACCGTCCTCGACAACGGGTCCGCCGTGGTCTCCGGCCCGCCGGACGTGGTCCGCAGCGACCGCCGCGTGCTCGATGCCTACCTCGGGACGACAGAGGAAGACGATGACAGCTCCGCAGCCTGAGACGGCGCCGGCGGGCAGCCCCGCCGGTCCCTGCGCGCTCGAGGTGACCGGCGTCTTCGCCGGCTACGGCGGCGGCGACGTCCTGCGCGGGGTGTCTCTGCAGGTCATGCACGGCGGCATCACCTGCGTGGTGGGGCCGAACGGGGCAGGGAAATCCACGCTGCTCTCCGCGATCAGCGGGCTGCTCCGGCCGCGGCTGGGGGAGATCACGCTGCACGGCGAGCGGCTGACCGGCAAGACGCCACGCCAGGTCCTGCGGGCCGGGGTGGTCCAGGTGCCGCAGAACCATAGCCTGTTCCGCGAGATGACCGTGCGCGAGAACATCGCTCTCGGCGGCTACATCCTGCGCGAGCGGGGCCTGGCCGGGCGGCGCCTCGCCGGGGTGCTGGAGACGTTCCCGCAGGTGACGGAGTGGCTGGACAAGAAGGCGGGCAGCCTGTCCGGTGGCCAGCAGCGGCTGGTGGAGTTCGCCCGCGGGCTCATGCTCGACCCGAAGCTGGTCATCCTGGACGAGCCGTCGATGGGACTGGCGCCCAAGGTGCTCAAGTCGGTCTTCGACGCCGTCCGGATGATGCACGCCCGCGGCAAGACGATCCTGCTGGTGGAGCAGAACGCCCGGGCCGGGCTGCGCCTGTCGACGCACGGGGTGGTGCTGGAGAACGGGCTGGTGCGGCTGGCCGGCACCGGCAGGGAAGTGCTTGAGCACCCGGAGATCGGCGCGCTCTACCTCGGCGGTGCGGTCTCGGGCACGGGCGGTGGCGGCGGCGATCCCGCTGGCGGGCAGGGCGCCGGCGGCAGCGCCGCGAACGGCAGCGTGCCGGGAGCCGCTCGTTGATCATCGACACCCACTGCCATGTCATCGTCGCTGAGATGACCGCTGGCACGGTGCCGGAGCACTGGCGTCCGGTGGTGAGCCGGGAGGACGGGCGTTACCGGCTGGCGTTCCGCGGCCGCGAGATCAACTCGGTGACGGGCGAGTTCACCGACGTCGCCGCGATGCTCGCCGAGGCCGCCGCGACTGGGGTCGGCCACCTGCTGCTGTCCCCCTGGATCAACCTGGTGCCGGTGGACGCGGGGCCGGCCGAGGCACGCCTGATCTGCCAGGTGCAGAACGACGCGCTCGCGGCGGCCGCCGCCGCGCATCCCGGGCGGGTGAGCGCGGTCGGCGCGGTGGCGCTGCAGGATCCGGCGCTGGCCGCGCGCCAGCTTGCCGAGCTGGTCACGGTCCCCGGGCTGTGCGGGGTGGAGATCCCTTCCAGCGTCGGCGGCCGCTACCTGGGCGACGACTTCTTCGGCCCGTTCTGGGAGGCGGCGGAGGCGAGCGGGGCGCTGGTCTTCATCCACCCTTCCACCCGTGGCTTCGGTGTGCCCGCCCTGGACGGCTACTACCTGTGGAACTCGGTGGGCAACCCGCTGGAGACCGCGGTGACGGCGGCGCACATCGCGGTCTCGGGGGTGCTCGAACGCCACCCGGGACTCCGGGTCCTGCTCGCCCATGGCGGAGGCGCGCTCCCGGTGGTGCGCGGCCGCCTGCGGCGCGCCTTCGCCGTGCGCGGCGAAGCCAGGGCACGCGCCACGGCCGGGCCGGACGAGTCGCTGCGGCGGTTTTACTACGACACGGTCACCCACGATCACGACCTGCTCGCCGACCTGGTCCGCTACGCCGGGGCCGAGCATGTGGTGCTCGGTTCGGACCGCCCGTTCGACATGGGAACCGATCACCCGGTGGACGAGGTCCGCGCCCTCGGGCTCGGGGCGGACGAGGATCTGGTGGTGAGCGGCAACGCCGCGCGGCTGCTCGGTGTGGCCCGTGACTGAGCCCGGGGGCCCCCGGGCCAGCACCGTGCACGGGGGATGGCTGCTGGCCGCGCTGCTCGCCGAGCACGGCGTGCGTCACGTCTTCGGCGTCCCCGGCGGCCAGACGCTGGCGCTCTATGACGGCATCCTCGATCATGAGCCCGGCATCCGGCACGTGCAGGTGCGGGACGAGCGTTCGGCCGCCTATGCCGCCGATGGGTACGCCCGGGTCACCGGCCAGGTCGGCGTGTGCGACGCCACGGTCGGCCCCGGCGCGGCGAAACTGCCGTCGGGGCTGGCCGAGGCGCTCGGCGCCTCGGTCCCGGTGCTCGCTCTCGTCAGTGACCTGCCCGCCGGGCTGGCGCCGCACCGTTACCGGAGCGCGGCATCGCAGGCGCTGGACCAGACGGCCCTGCTGGCCGCGGTGACCAAGTGGCAGGCGACCGTGCCGGACGCGGCCACCTTGCCCGCGCTGGCCCGGCAGGCGTTCCGGGAGGCGACGACCGGACGCCCGGGCCCGGTCGCGCTGTTCCTCCCGCAGGACGTCCTGGACGGGCCGGCCGATCCCGGGGGATCGTCCTCCCTGGCCAGCGGGGCCGGGGAGGCCAGCAGGTTCGGCCGGTTCCCCGCGTTCCGCCCGGTGCCCGAGCCGGCGGATGTGGCGGCCGCCGCGGCCGTGCTGCGCCGGGCCGGGCGCCCGTTCATCCTGGCCGGCGGGGGCGTGCTCCACTCCGGGGCGGAAGACGACCTGGTCGTGCTGGCGGAGCGGCTGTCCGCGGCGGTGGGCACCACCTTGTCCGGCAAGGGGTCCATCGCCGAGGACCACCCGCTCAGCGTCGGTGTGACCGGCTCGATGGGCACCGCCGCCGCGGCGGCCGCGCTGGCCGAGGCCGATGTGGTGCTGCTGGCGGGCACCAAGGCCGGCGGCGGCGCCACGTTCGGCTGGACCCTGCCCCGCCGCGATCAGGAGGTTGTTCAGCTCGATCTGGACCCGGCCGAGCTCGGCCGGGCATTCCCGCTGGCGGCGCCGGTGCTCGCCGACGCCCGGCAGGGCCTGCGGGCGCTGGCGGCGGCCCTGGCCGCCGGCCAGGACGACCGGCCGGACCGGGCGCCGTGGCGGGCCAGGCTCGCCGGGCTCACCGCCGCCTGGCGTGCCGACCGTGACCGGGAACGGGCCAGCGACGCCGTTCCCATCGCACCGCAGCGGGTGCTCGCGGAGATCGAGGGCGCCCTGCGCCCGGATGACATCCTGATCTGCGACGCGAGCCTGGCCAGCGGGTGGGGCGGCGTGTACCTGGAGCAGCACAGCAGTGGCCGGCGCGTGCTCAGCCCGCGCGGCCAGGCAGGCCTCGGGTACGCGGTGCCCGCCGCGATCGGGGTGGCGGCCGCCCGTCCCGCTGCCCGCGTGGTCGTGCTCAGCGGCGACGGCGCCCTCGGTTACGCGGCCGGGGAGATGGCCACGCTCACGGAGCAGGCTCTGCCGGTCACGGTGGTCGTGCTCAACAACCGGTCGTGGGGCTGGATCCGGTGGTACCGGCGGATCAATTTCGGCCGCGCGTGGGAAGAGGAGGACTTCGGCGACGTCGCGTTCGCCGACGTCGCGCGCGGCTTCGGGCTGGCGGCGCAGCGGGTCACCGAACCCGGCCCGCTCGGCGCCGCGCTGCGGGCCGCGCTGGACGCACCCGGCCCGGCACTGGTGGACGTGGTGACCGAGGCCTGGCAGACGCCGATCACCGCGCACCGCCGGGCCGTCAGCGACGGCATGGACGGCGTGGACCGCACCCCCGCGCCGGGATATGGAGGCTGACAGCGATGCCCCGCCACCCTGACCGCCTGATCGAGCGGCTCTCCCAGCCGGCCGCGGCGTCGCTGATCGCCGCCAGCGGCGTCGCCGTCGTCGCCACGGGCAGCGTCGAGCAGCATGGCGGCCACCTGCCGCTGGGCACCGACGCGTTCGCCGCCGCCTCCATCGCCGAGCGGGTCGCCGCCCGCCTGTCCACGGTGGTCGCCTCGCTCGGCCCGGTCGGCGTGGCGCACTATCACCTGTCCTGGCCGGGCACGCTCTCGCTGCGGCCGGCCACCCTTGGCGCGGTGCTCGTGGACGTGTGCGGCGGGCTCCACGACGCGGGCGCGCACCGGATCGTGGTGGTCAACTGGCACGAGGGCAACTCGCCCACGCTGCGGCTCGCCGCCGACGAGGCCCAGCGCCGGCACGGCGTGCAGGTGGTGATCGCGGAATCGCATGTGATCACCCACACGCTCTTTCCCGATGAGATGGAGTTCACCCACGCGGGCTCGATGGAGACCGCGGCGGTCCTCGCCTACGACGCCTCCCTCGTCGACCTGGGGAAGGCGACCGAGCCGAGCGAACGCGAGGCCGGGGAGGCGGCCCACGGGCTGTTCCGGCGCCCCGACGTGTACCCGGTCCTGCGGGACTTCCACCAGATCGCCGCGACCGGCTGGTACGGGCGCCCGGAACGGGCCACCCCGGCCCGGGCGGAGGAGATCGCCGAAGCGGTCGCCGACCAGGTGGTCGCCCGCGCCCGCGAGATCTGGGCCGCGCTCGGCGAAGGCAGGGCCGGCGGGGAGGCCAGATGAGCACGATCCCGGGCACGATGCGGGCCGCGCTGCTGCGCGAATTCGGCAGGCTCGCGGTGGACGAGGTGCCCACGCCGGAGCCCGGTCCCGGTGAGGTGCTGGTCCGCGTGCGGGCCTGCGGGATCTGCGGCACCGACCTGAAGATCGTGGGTGGCGCCTACCAGGGCACCTGGCCGCCGGAACTGCCGTTCATCATCGGTCATGAATGGTCGGGGGAGGTGGCCGCGCTCGGGCCGGGCACCGGGCGCAGCGGCCTGGCCGTGGGCGACCGGGTCGTGGCCGAGAACCACACCGGCTGCGGTGCCTGCCGGATGTGCCGGGCGGGCCGGTACAACCTGTGCGAGCGGGTGCGTGAGCCCGGCTTCAAGCTGTACGGGCACACCGCGCCGGGCGCGCTGGCCGAGTACGCGGTACGCCCGGCGGTGGCGCTGCACAAGGTCCCCGCCCAGGTGAGCGACCTGGCCGCCGCGCTGGTCAACCAGGGCGCGCTGACGGTGCACGCCGCCCGCCGGGCCCGGCTGGGCCCCGGCGCCAGCGTGGCGGTCTTCGGGCCGGGGCTGCTCGGCCTGCTCATGCTGCAGGTGGCGCGGGCCGCCGGGGCTACCACGGTGGTCGTGGTGGGCCGGGGCAAGCGGCTCGCGGTCGCCCGTGACCTCGGCTGCACCGGCGTCGTCGACTACGAGCAGGACGACCCGGTGGTCGGGGTCAGGGCGGCGACCGGCGGCCGGGGCGCGGACTGCGTGTTCGACTGCTCGGGCAACCCCGCCGTCGTCGGCCAGCTGCTGCGGAGCACCCGCCGCGGCGGGGCCGTCGCGCTGCTCGGCCTGGCCGGCGGCGCGGTCGCGGAACTGCCCGTCGACCTGGTCACCCTCGATGAGCTGGACGTGCTCGGGATACGTTCGAGCCCGAACGCCTATCCCGCCATGATCGCCCTGCTCGCCTCGGGCGCCGTGCGCACCGAGCCGCTGACCACCCACGTGTACCCGCTCGCCGATGTCGTCACCGCCTTCGACGCGCTGGCCCGGCGGGAGGCCATCCGCCCGATCCTCATCCCCTGACGCAGGAGCCGCCGCATGCCCTGGATCTGTACCCCCGACCTCTCCGACGCCGGCCACGACCAGGGATGGACCTGCCGGGTCTGGGCCAGTGCCGACGTGTTCGGCCAGCCGGTCCCGCTGGCGGTCAGCCGCTGGCGGCTGGACGCCGGTGCCCGGGCGCCCGGCATCGGCCTCGGCGGCACCGAGGCCGTGGCTTACGTGATCGCGGGCTCGGGAACCGCCCTGGTCGACGCCGGGAGTGAGCCGTTCACGCTCGGCACCGAGAGCGTGCTGTGGCTGTCGGCCGGTGACCGCCTCAGCGTCGAGGCCGGGCACGAGCGCCTCGACCTGCTGGTGGCGCGGTCCACCGGCCCGGCGGGCGGCTTCGCGCCGCTGCGCAAGGTCTTCGCCGCCAGCGAGCTGCCGCACCTGGTGTCCACCCGGGACACCCGGGACCGGCTGGACCTGGTCACCGAGGACACGGGCGTCGGGGCGCGGACGATCCGGGCCGACCGGATCGTCTACCACCCCGGCGACACCGCCGCCGCGCACTACCACGCCGACTGCCACCACGTGTTCTGCGTGCTGGCCGGGTCCGGGCTGCTCTACACCGACGGCGAGGCGAACCGGCTGACGGCCGGGATGAGCGCGCTGGTCGGCCCGGGCGAGGTGCACTGGTTCCGGAACGACTCAGCCGGGAACTTCTCCTTCGTGGAGTTCTGGGCGCCGCCCCCCACCGACACGGTCTGGACGGTGACCGGCGACCGCTGCACGTGGGCCCGGGCGCCGGGCGCCCAGGCGGTCCCGTGAGCGAGACCTTCGACATCATCGTCGCCGGTGCCGGGCACAACGCCCTGATCGCCACCGCCTACCTGGCCAGGGCCGGGCTGCGCTGCCTGGTCCTGGAGGCCCGCCCGGAGATCGGCGGGGACACCAGCGTGGAGGAGATGCCGCTGCCGGGATTCTGGCACGACTCCTGTTCCACGGCGCACTCGCTGTTCCATGCCAGCCCGATCTACGCGGGCGATGAGCTCCGGCTGTCCGAGCACGGGCTCGAGTACCTGCACCCGGACCCGGTCGCGCACGTGCCGCTCCCCGACGGCAGCTGGGTCACCCAGTGGCGCGACACCGACCGCACCTGCGCGGAGCTTGCGAAGTTCTCCACCCGCGACGCCGACGCCTACCGGCGGCTGCTGGCCGACTACGCCTCGGTGGCGCCGCTGCTCACCGCGCACCGGTACACGCCGATCGGGTTCGGCCCCACGCTGACGGAGCGGCTGGCCGCGCACCCGCAGGGCGCGATCTGGCGCCGCCGGCTCGCGCTCAGCGCCTGGGACATCATCGGTGACACCTTCGAGGACTGGCACAACCAGACGTACATGCTGTGGATGGCCACCCAGACGGTGCAGCCCGCCGACCGGCCCGGCACCGGGATGCTCGCCTACTCGCTGGTCTACGGCCGGCAGCGGCACAGCTGGGCGGTGCCCAAGGGCGGATCCGGGCAGCTGGTCTACGCGCTCGCCGCGATGATCGAGGCCGCGGGCTCGGTCATCGTGCGCGGCGCCCAGGTGACCGACCTGGTCGTCGAGGGCGGCCGGTGCACCGGGGTGCAGACCGCGGACGGCACCAGGTACCGGGCCCGGGCGGCGGTGCTGTCCAGCGTCCACATCAAGCACCTGGTGGAGATGGCGACCCCGCAGGCATGGGGCGACGACTTCCGGTACGCGGTGGCGACCTGGCGGGCCGGGGTGTCGCTGTTCGCCACCTACTACGCGGTCACCGAGCCGCCCGCCTACCCGACCGACGACGGGCTGCTGCGGCCGCTGGCCAGCGGCATGGCCACCTCGCCCGAGCGGGAACTGCGGCTGGCCGCCGACTTCCGCACCGGGCACGTGGACACCGATGACCCTGCCCTGCTGGTGCTCGCCGCCACCACCGCCGATCCGACCCGCGCGCCTGCCGGGCAGCACACGCTCAAGATCGTCGGCATGTGCCCCTACGACCTGCCGGAGGGGCCGGAGCACTGGGACGACATCGCCGGCGAGGTCGCCGACGCTCACCTGGCCCAGGTGCGCCGGTACGCGCCCAACCTGACCGACGAGGTGATCCTGGGCCGGGTGGTGCGCAGCCCGCTCGACCTGGAGCGGTTCAACGCGCACAACTGGCACGGCTCCTGCCATGGCGGGGACCTCGCCCCCGCCCAGGCCGACGAGCTCCGGCCCGCGCCCGGCTGGGCCAGCCACCGGCTGCCCATCCCCGGGCTCTACCAGACCGGCGGCACCACCCATCCGGGCGGCTCGGTCTCCGGCGGCCCCGGGCGCAACGCCGCCCGCGTTCTCCTGCACGACCTGCTCGGGCGAACGATCGAGGACGTCCTCGCCGCGAAGACGCCCGTGACATAACGAAGGGCGGGGCCCCGTCCCTGCCCCGGTGCGAAGCCGTGGAGGTGAACCCGTGGACGACCGGCTGGCGGCGATGTACCGCCGCTTCACCTGGCGGATCCTGTCCAACTACGTCACGCCCTGGGAGTTCGAGCGGCTCAAGGGGCAGATCACCGACTACGAGCAGTGGTGCGCCAGCTGGAGCGCCCACGCGGCCAGCCACGTCGAGCGCGGCGACGAGGCGCTGGCCGCCGGGCACACCGTCACCGCCGGGGACGCCTACCTGCGCGGCGCGCTCGCCTACCACTGGGCGAGTTTCGTCTTCACCCATGACCAGGCGCAGTTCCGCGCGGCGCTGGCGGCGATGACCGCCGCCTGGGCCAAGGCCGCGCCCTTGCAGGCACCGCCGATGGAGATCCTCTCCGTCCCGTTCGAGGGGCTTTCCCTGCCCGGCTACCTGCGGCTCCCGGCCCGCCCGGCCGGCGCCGGCCGCCCGCCGGTCGTTCTGCTGCTTCCGGGGGCTGATTCGGCGAAGGAGGAGCTGTACAACCTGGCCGACCACGTCGTCGCCCGGGGGATGGCCGTGGCCGCCTTCGACGGGCCGGGACAGGGGATGGTCAGCTTCGACGCGAAGCTGCGGCCCGACCAGGAGGTGGCCGTGCAGGCGATCATCGACGCCCTGACCGCGCGGCCGGACCTGGACGGGAGCAGGGTCGCGGTGGGGGGCATCTCCTACGGCGGGATGTTCGCGATCCGGACCGCGGCGGTGGACGAGCGGGTGCGGGCCGTGTTCGCGGTGTCCTCCTGGTACACCCCGGCCGGCCGGTTCGCCGAGATGGACGACCTGACCAGGCCGGGCCAGTATCAGCACCATGGCCCGGACCCGGCCGCGAACATGGCGGCGATGACCGTCGCCGGGGCGGCGGAGCGGGCGACCGTGCCGCTGCTGCAGGTCTACGGGGGAAACGACCCGGGCTCGCCGCCCTCGCACGCCGAGCGGATCGCCGCGGCATACGGGGGGGCGGTGACCACCGTGATCTACCCGGACGGCGTGCACATCCTCAACAATGTCTGGAATCTCGCCCGGCCGCTCGTGGCCGACTGGCTCGCCGACACGCTCTGACCCGGAGGACGTCATGGTGGACTACCCGAAAGCAGCGGCGAAGCAGGCGGCCAGGGACCGGTTCACCGGCCTGTGGGCCGCGACCATCACCCCGTTCGCGGCCGACGGCACGCTGGACGAAGGGGCGCTGCGGCGCGACCTGGAGCGGCTCACCGGCGACCTGGCGATCGACGGGATCTTCTGCGGCGGGGTGATGAGCGAGTTCTGGGCGCTGTCCGGCGCGGAGCGGCGGCGGCTGGTCGAGGTGGTGGTGGAGTGCTGCCGGGGGAGGTGCCCGGTGCTCGCCCACACCGGCCATCACTCCGCGGCCGAGACGATCGAGCTGACCCGGCACGCGCAGCAGGCCGGCGCCGACTTCGCCGTGGTGATCAACCCCTACTACCCGCCCGCCTCGGACGAGGGCCTGTACCGGTGGTTCGAGCACGTGTGCGCCAGCGTGGACATCGGGGTGTGGCTGTTCGACACCGGTTACGCGGGGGTGTCGCTGTCCACCGGCCTGATCGCCCGCCTGGCCGCCATCGAGAACGTGTGCGGGATCAAGGTCGGCCGCCCGCACGCCCGCTACCTGGAACTGCTTGACCTGCTCGGGGACACGATGCTGGTCTGCTCGCCGCACGAGGAGACCTGGCTGGAGAACATGCGCGACCACGGCCAGCGGGTGTACATGTCCTCCGCGGCGCCGTATCTCTACCAGACGCCGTCCTGGCAGCCGATGCGCGAGTACACCACGCTCGCCCTGCGCGGCGATACCGCCAAGGCGGCGGAGGTGGCCGCCACCCTGGAGCCGGTGCGGGCGGTGGCGGCGAAGTGGCTGCCGGGCAAGCCCCGCCTGATCGACAACATCGCCTCGATCAAGGCATGGGCCGGGCTGGCCGGCCTGTCCGGCGGCGCCGTCCGCGCCCCGCTGGTCTCCCACACCCCGGCCGAACTCGGCGAGCTCGCCGCCGACCTGGCCGCGGCGGGCCTGCTGCCCGGTTAGGCGGCCAGCTGGCCGGCCAGCCAGTCGGCGGCCTGCGGGCGCCAGCGGTAGGTCAGGTTCATGCAGACGTGGTTGCCCTCGTCGAACATCCACAGGTCCGCGTGCGGGGCCTCCGCGGCCACCCGGGCCGCATGCTGCCAGGGGACCAGCCGGTCGCGCTTGCCGAAGACCACGATCATCGGCTGGGCGATCCGCTCCGCCACCCCCGCCAGGCTCATCCGCCCGGCGATCTCGTACGCCTCCTCCGTGGTGGCCGCGCCACAGCCGTAGGCGAAGGTCGCGAAGCTGTGCGGCGCCCGGTCCCGGATCAGGGACCCGTAGTCGTAGCAGCCCCCCGAGACGACGACCGCCCGGATCCGCGGCTCGAAGGCGGCGGCCCGGGCGCCGTAGTAGCCGCCCAGGCTGACCCCGAGCACGCCCACCCGGTCGCCGTCGAGGTCCGGCCGCTTGCAGAGGACGTCGAGCACCGCCGCCACCGGCGCCTCGAAGTCGGGCCGGATCTTCAGCGCGCGGGCGGACTCACCCTGCCCCGGGCCGTCGAGGGAGAAGGTCGCCATGCCGCGGGCCAGGAAGATGTTCTCCACCGCGAAGAACTCCTCCTTGGTGGAGTCCAGGCCGGCGATCAGCAGCACCAGCGGCGGGCGCGCCAGGCCCGGCGGGCGGCGCAGGTTGCCCACCATGGCGGCGCCGCCGAAGGCGACCTCGACCCGCTCGGCGGTCGGGTCGAGCAGCCGGTGCGCCTGGCCCATGGCTGCCACCGCCTTGGCCGCGGCGGCGTCGTGGGCGGCCATGTCGAGCATCCAGACGAACTTGCCGAAGTGGTAGCTGACCGCCGCCCGTGCCCACGCCTCGCCGGCCGTCCGCGGCCAGCCACGGTCCTCCGCCTCGCGGGCGAGCCCGGCGTGCAGGTCCCCGTTGGCGCTCCAGGCGCCGAGCCAGTCCTCCCACCGCTCGAGCGTGCCGGTCACCCGGGCGAAGTCGTTCGGGTCCACCCCCTGGGCGGTGAACCGGGGACCCCAGTGGGCAATGGCCGAGGTGACCGATGCGTCAGGCACGTGGCTCGCCTCCTACCGCTGAGCTCTCGCGGGCCGGGGCCGACATCACCGCGGCCGGGTCGTGGCCGAGGTCGGTGAGCAGCACGATGGCCGCGTTGCGGCCGGGCGCGCCGGTGATCGAGCCGCCGGGGTGGGTGCTGCCGCCGGTCTGGTAGAGGCCGGGGATCGGCATCCGGTGGCTGGCCCAGCCGGGCGCCGGGCGCAGCGGGCCGCTGAACGCCGGGCCCCTGCTCCCGCCGTGGAACGCGCCGTGGATCATGTGCGGGTTGAGCCGCTCGATGTCGGCGGGGGACTTGGTCAGATGGCCCAGGATGACCTCGTCGGAGAAGTTCGGCGCGGGCCGGCGCAGCGTCTCCAGCAGGTGCCGCGCGTGCCGCTCCTTCACGCCGTCCCAGCCGCCCATGTCCGCCGGGAGCCGGTAGGTCTGCGGGGTGAGGATCTTGACCGTGTGCTGGCCGGCCGGGGCCCGGCCCGGGTTGACCAGGGTCGGGGTGGCCACCAGCATCCAGGCCGGGTCGGCGAGGAACCGGCCGGACCGCAGGTCCGCGCCCATCTGGATCATGTCCTCCGGCCAGCCGGCCAGGCCGGCCGACACCGCGCTGCGCGGGCCGTGCGGCGAGGCGAACGCCGGGGCCGCGGTGGTGCAGTAGTAGGTGGCGAAGCCGGGCACGCCGACGTCGTAGGTGTCGATGCCGTAATGGAACTCCTCCGGCCAGGCGTCCGGTGGTGCCATGTCCCGCAGGTGCTTGGCGTGGATGGTGGACACGACGGCGGTGCCCGCCAGGTACCGCTCGCCGTCGTCGGTCTCGACGCCGGTGCAGCGCCCGTCCGCCAGCAGCAGCCGGGCGACCCGGCGGCCGCACAGCACGGTGCCGCCGTGGTCGGCCAGGTAACCGGTCAGCGCCGCCGTCAGCCGCCCGGACCCGCCGATCGGGATCGACCAGCTGCGCTGCTGGCGGCCGAAGGTCTGCTGGTAGGGCAGGACGCCGGTGCCGGGCACGTCAACCGGCTGGAAGACCTGGAAGGCCATCCAGAGCAGGAAGGCCTGGATGTGGCGGCTGGTGAACTCGTGCCTGACCACCTCCACCGCGGACAGCTGGCGCCGCCGGGCCCAGATCCTGCCGTGCGGGTGCTCGGCGAGCATGGCCTCCAGCGACGGGCCGAAGCCGACCGGGGTGAACTGCGACCGGCTGAAGATGGATTTGACCTGGTCGTATTCGTCCAGCAGCCGGCGGTAGGCAACCGCGTCGGCAGCGGAGAAGCGCGCCACCTCCTCGATGGTGCGCTCGCGGTCCAGCCACATGGTGAACTGCTCACCGTCGGGGAACGCGACCTGCTCCACCGGGTCGGGCTCGGCGTAGCTGAGCCCGTAGCCGGAGATGAGCCCGAGTTCGTCCGCCAGCAGCGCCGGGTTCACCCGGATCATGGTGTGGCCGGTGGCGCAGGTGTCGATGCCGAACCCGGGCAGGACGAGCTCCTCGGTGGCCGCGCCGCCGCCGGGGATGTGCCGGGCGTCAAGCACCAGGCAGCGGTAGCCGGCCTTCGCCAGGTAGCACGCGGTCAGCAGGCTGTTATGCCCGGCTCCCGCCACCACGATGTCGGCACTCACGCTCATGGGCATCCTCCGTCCGCCATAATGCAAACCATTGCAGGTCCAGCCGCCCCCGGACAAGCCGCCCCGGGGACGAGGCGCCCGATCACCCAGGAGGCACATGCGCGCCGTGGTCGTTCCCGAGTACGGGGGCCCGGAGGTCCTCACCCTCCGCGAGCTGCCCGAGCCTGAGCCCGGCCCGGGCGAGGTCTCGATCGCGGTCGCGTTCGCCGGTGTCAACTTCACCGATGTGCGCAACCGGATCGGCGACGGGCTCGGCGTGGCGCCGTTCGTGCCCGGGGTCGAGGTCGCCGGCACGGTGCGCAAGCTCGGGCCGGGAGTCACCACCCTGCGCCCCGGCCAGCGGGTCGCCGCGCTGACCCGCGGGCACGGCTACGCCGACGTGGTGACGGCCGCCGCCGAGCTCACCGTGCCGCTGCCGGACAGCCTGGCCGGCCACCCGGAGTCGGGCGGCATGTTCGTGACGCTGCAGCTGGGGATCATGCTGCTGCGCCGGGTCGCGCGCGTGCTGCCCGGGGAGACGGTGCTGCTGCACGGCGCCGCCGGCGGGGTCGGGACCGTGGTCGGCCAGCTGGCCCGTCACTGGGGGCTGCGGCCGCTACTGGGGACCGTCTCCGATCTCGCGAAGGCGGAGTTCGCGCGGCGCAGCGGCTTCGCCCACGTGTACACCTACGGCGACTTCGACACGGCGGTGCTGGCCGATACCGGGGGCCGCGGCGTGGACGTGGTGCTCGACCCGGTCGGCGGGCAGATCCGGGCCCGCTCGTTCGAGCTGCTGGCGCCGTTCGGGCGGCTGGTCACCTACAGCAACATCTCCCGCGAGCCCGAGGCCGTGCCGGACGCGGGCTGGATGCGGGCCCGGTGCGCCGGCTACGCGGGGTTTTCCGGCGGGCAGCTGCCGCTGCGGGCCCCGGAGCTGATCCGGCCCGCGCTGCTTGAGGCAACCGAGCTGGTCAGCAGCGGAATTGTCGACATCGGGGTGACGGCGGTGTTCCCGCTGGCGCGGGCGGCGGACGCGCACCGGCTGTTCGAGCAGCGCACAGCGGTGGGCAAGCTCATCCTGGAAGTCTGATCACTGTTCGTAGCCGGCGAGGGTGCGCAGGGCGGTGCCGGTCAGCCGGTGGACGGTCCATTCGTCCATCGCCACCGCGCCCAGCGACCCGTAGAAGCCGCGGGCGGGGGAGTTCCAGTCCAGGACCCACCACTCCAGCCGGGCGTACCCGCGCTCCACGCAGATCCTGGCGAGCCCGGCGAGCAGCGCCCGGCCGTGCCCCTGGCCGCGCCGGTCCGGCTTCACGTAGAGATCTTCCAGGTAGATCCCGTGCCTGCCCGCCCAGGTCGAGTAGTTCAAGAACCACAGCGCGAACCCCACCGCGTCGCCGTCCTCCTCGGCGACGTGCGCGAACAAGGACGGCTGCGCGGCCAGCAGCGCCGCGCGCAGGTCGTCCTCGGTCGCGCTGACCTCGTCCAGCCCGTGCTCGTAGGCGGCCAGGTCCTTGATCATCTGGTGGATCGCCGGAATATCGGCCGCCCGGGCCGGGCGGATCATGCCGGCATGCCCGCGCCAGCGGCAGCGACGCCCGGGACGATCGCCAGCATGCCCGCGGCCGGCTGGGCGACCGGTATCCGGTAGCGCAGTGTGAACCGGTCCGCGGAGATCACGATCTCGCTGGTCTCCACGGCGCGCCCGGCCGCCCGGTGCTCGCGGGTCACCACCAGCACCGGCGCGCCCGGGGGGATACCCAGCGGCGCCGCCTCCACGCTGAGACAGGGCCGCACCGAAACGTCCTCGACCAGCTCGTCGACCGTCACGCCGATGGCCCGCATCCGCTCCACCACCCCACGCCCGGCGAACGGGCCCTCCTCGGGGGAGGCGACCGCGGTCCCGGAGGTCGCCTCGGCGGGCTCGTAGCTGGTCGCCAGCTGGACCGGGCTGCCGTCGGCGGTGAGCAGGTACCTCGTCCGGTTGACCAGGTCGTCCTGCGCCAGTCCCAGCCGGCGCGCCACCTGCCGGGGCGGGGACACCCGCTGCGTCCGGTGCTCCCAGGCCACCGCGACCCGCTCGTCCACCAGGCCGAACGGGGAGCCGGGGAAATGCGGCCGGTCGTGCTCGAGGCGGGAGACGGCGGGCACCCGGCGCACGTAGGACCCCGATCCGGCCCTGGCCTCGATCAGTCCCTCGGTGGCCAGGACCTGCAGCGCATGCTTCGCGGCCGTCTCACCGACCCCGTAACGGGCGATGATCCCGTTGCGGGACGGGACCCGCGCGCCCGGCTGGAGCACGCCCTCGCGGATCTGCGCCCGCAGGTCTTCCAGCACCCGGAGATAGACCGGGTCGGTACCGGCACCCATCCGGTCATTGTGGCGGAGCCGGGCCGGAGCCGGGTCCCGATGGCAAACTTGTGGGCCCTAGATTTGCGCCGGGCTCACCTCTTGCGGGCCAGGGTGAGGCCGTCGCCCACCGGGAGCATGGCCAGCACGACCCGGTCGTCGGCCAGCACGTGCTCGTTGAACTCCCGGACGGCGACGGCGTCCGGGTCCGGTTCGGCGTCGAAAATGCGGCCGTGCAGGAGCGTGTTGTCCACCAGGATCATCCCGCCGGGGCGCATCCGCGGGACGATCTCATCCCAGTACCCGGCGTACCCGGTCTTGTCGGCGTCGATGAACGCGAGGTCAAGGGATGCCGCCGATGGCAGCGCCCGCACGGTGTCGAGCGCCGGGCCGAGGCGGAGTTCGATCCGGTCGTCCAGGCCCGCCTTCTGCCAGTAGGCGCGGGCCAGTGACGTCCACTCCTCGCTGACGTCGCAGCAGATGAGCTTGCCGCCGGTGGCCATCCCGCGGGCGAGGCAGATCGAGGAGTAGCCGGTGAAGGTGCCGATCTCGATCACCCGGCGGGCGCCCATCAGTCCCGCCAGCATGGTCATGAACGTGCCCTGTTCCGGGCCGATCTGGAAGACGGTGTGATCGGGGAAGCGCTCGGCGGTCTCAAAGATCAGGTCTCGCAGCAGGGCATCGGGCGGCGTGCTGTGGGCGACGATGTATTCATGCAGCCCGGGGGCGAGGTGCTCGTTTTCGGAGGCCATGCGTTGACGCTAGGGCATGGCGGCGGATCCGCCGGACACGGCCGGGTGGTTGCGGCCGGGGCGGCGACGTGGTGGCATTCGTCCAGGACCCCAGGGGAGGAACACCGTGACGACCGAGATACTCCAGCGGCGGGCCGAGATCGAGCGGGAGATCGGCGGCCGGACCATCTGCGACCACCTGCGGGCGACCGCGGAGAAGTCCGGCGACGCGCCCGCCCTGTCCGACCAGGTGGCCGGGGACGGTGCAGCGGGCACCGGCTGGCAGACCCTGACCTGGGGGCAGACCCGGCAGCAGGTGCTGGAACTGGCGGCCGGCTTCGCCGCCCTGGGCCTGGGCAAGGGTGAGCGGGTGGCGCTCATGCTCCCGAACCGGGCCGAGCACGTGCTCGCCGACCTGGCCGCCGTGCACGCCGGCGGCACCCCGGTCACGTTCTACGCCACCCTGGCCGCCGAGCAGATCGCCTACGTGGCGGCGAACTGCGACGCCAGGATCGCGGTGCTGGACGGGGCCGCCGAACTCGCGCGCTGGCAGCGGATCCTGGACCGCCTGCCGGGCCTGGAGAAGATCATCGTCAGGGACGCGGCTGCCTGCCCGGCCGGGGAACCGTACCTGACCTGGGACGCCTTCGCCGCACTGGGCCAGGAGCGGTTCGCGGCCGAGCCCGGTGAGGTCAGCGCGCGGATCGCCGCCGTCAGGCCGGAGGACCCGGTGACCCTGCTGTACACCTCGGGCACCACCGGCAACCCCAAGGGGGTTCTGCTCACCCACCACAATGTGCTCTACGAGGTGAGCGCCGCCGTCTCGACCGGCTCGGTGGCGGGCGAGGTCCGCTGGGTGTCGTATCTGCCGCTGGCCCATATCGCCGAGCGCATGTTCAGCATCTACCTGCCCGTCGCCACCGCGGGTCACGTGCATTTCTGCCCGCAGCCGACCGAACTGGTCCGGATGCTCGGGACGGTCAAGCCGACCTCTTTCTTCGGTGTGCCCAGGGTCTGGGAGAAGGTGCGGGCCGGTATCCAGGCGCTGCTCACGGCCGAGCAGGACGACAGCAGGCGGGAGGCTGTCACCCGGGCCATGGACGTCGGGCGGCGCTACGTCGAGAGCCGTCAGTTCGGCCACACCACCCCGGCCGGACTGGAGGAGGAATTCGCCCGGGCCGACGAGTCCGTGCTCGCCCCGATCCGCTCGCTGCTCGGCCTCGGCGAGGCGGCGGTGGTGTCCAGCGCGGCGGCGCCACTGCCGCCGGATGTGGGCGCCTTCTTCGCCGGCCTGGGCATGGCCATCCTGGACATCTACGGGATGACCGAGACCACCGGCGCGTTCGCATCGAACACCCCGGACGCGTTCAAGCTCGGCACGGTCGGCCAGGTGTTCCCCGGCATGGAGGTCAGGATCGCCGGGGACGGCGAGATCTGCGTGCGCGGCCCGCTCACCACCCCGGGCTACCTCCACCTGCCCGAGCAGACCGCCGCCCTCATCGACGCCGACGGCTGGCTGCACACCGGCGACATCGGCAGCCTCGACGAGGACGGGTTCCTGTCCGTAGTGGACCGCAAGAAGGAATTGATCATCACCGCCGGCGGGGAGAACGTCTCGCCGGCCGCGATCGAGAGCCTGCTCGTGGAACACCCGCTCATCGGGCAGGCGCTGGCCTTCGGCGACCGGCGGCCGTATGTGGTGGCGCTGCTCACGCTCGACGGCGAGGTGGCCCCGGCCTGGGCCAAGGCGCACGGCGTCGAGGTCGATTCGCTGGCGGCGCTGGCCGCCGATCCGGCGGTGCTGGCGGCGGTCGGGGAGGCGGTGAGCGACGCCAACGAACGGCTGGCCCGGGTCCAGCAGGTGAAGCACTGGCGGCTGCTGCCGGTGGAGTGGACGGCCGAAACCGAGGAACTCACCCCCACCCTCAAGCTGAAGCGACGCATCGTGCACGCCAAGTACTCCGACGACATCGACGCCCTCTACGCCGGCTGACCGGGGCTCCCGCTGGCCCCTCGCCGCCCGGGCCGGGCCGGGATATGGTCAGGGCGGAGGCGTCTGGGTGCCTGGTGGCCCCCCCGGTCTTCAAAACCGGTGGACGACGCGCGGCGCCGTCGGCGGGTTCGATTCCCGTCCGCCTCCGCTGGCCGGCGGTGCGCGTGCTCACCAGAGCGGATCCGATCCCGGCGCCGGCGAGTCGCCGTTGCCGCGGTGACGGCGGTACTCGCGCTCGGGGTCCGGCAGGTCCTCGTCGGTCTCCAGGACGAGGTGCGCCGCACGCTGGAGCCGGTCGGCCAGCAGCAGCGCCTCCTCCGCGCTGAGCAGGCAGGTCGCCTTGGCGCCGAGGCGGACGCGGTCCACCTCGGCGGTGTCGTCCTCGGTGACGGTGAGGCCGACGTAGCCGGGGTCGTCATCCGGGTCTGTGCCCATCGTGAACACGTGGTCGATCCAGATCATGATCTCGTCATCGACCGGTACGGACCCGACGATCCGGATGCGTTCCCTGTTTTCGCTCACAGTGTCGATTGTCTCGCGGATTGCCGACATGCCCGAGCGGACACGCTGCGCGATCAGGCAAGAGCTACCGGCACACGCGGGCGGCCGCGGGGTTATGAGCGCCGGGCGACCAGCCACCGGCCGAACGAGTGCAGCGAGCCCTGGCCCGAGGATTCAGTGGTGGTGGTGCTCGTGGTCTCGGCGGCCACGGGTTCCGGTTCGGCGACGACTTCGCCGCGTCCGTCGGCCAGCCGGGCGTCGCGGACCCCGACCACGGTCAGCCGGCCAAGCGCCAGCGCGGCGATGAACACGATCACCACGCCCAGGCCGGTGAAGAACCCGAGGTGCTCAACCTGCCGCATGAGGACCGTGTTGCCCGCCGGGGAGCCCGGGTTCAGCGTGCTGGCCGCCGGCCAGAGCGGGCTGAGCACCGTGCCCAGCGCGAACCACGCGCCCGCCACCGCCGCAAGTTCCGCACCGACCATGGCCATCGGCCGCGTCGCGCTGCTCAGCAGGATGATCCCGCCCAGGAACGTCGCTGCCCCGGGCACGATCTCCAGCCAGATCCGCCCGGCCGTGAACGTCCAGGCAGCGTCGGGTGTGTAGGCATAGTGGAAGTAAGGGCCGACGAGGGGGATCAGTGCCCCCCACACCCCCAGCAGCACCAGAAGCGTCCCGCTGACGGCGCCACGGCTGCGTGGGACTTGCAGCATGCTGGTCATGACATTCACTCCCTGCAGGTGGAGGGTTGATACCTGCGTGCCCCGCCTACCCACCGGGCGCCCGGTTATGCGGGCTGGATGGCGGGGAAACCGTTACACCCAGGCAGGAGCATGCGCGCATAACGGCTGGCGTCCGCGTCTTGCCGGCGGCGGCTGGTCAGTCAGTGGCCGGTCGGCCGCCGGTCGGCGAACCGGGCACTGCTCCAGGCGGCGGCCTCGGCCGGCGGCTGGTCGCTGGCGATCCAGTGCGAGATCACGTGCGCGGTGATCGGGGCCATGAGTATGCCGGTCCGGAAGTGTCCCGAGGTCAGCCAGGCGTTGGCGAGACCGGGGACCCGGTCGATGACCGGGCGCCCGTCCGGGTGCCGCGGGCGGAAACAGCACCACTGGTAGGCGGCCTTCAGCCCGCGGACGGCGGGGAGGGTCGCGTACAGGGCCGCGAGGATGGACTCGATCACGTCCGGCCGGACCTTGGGCGTCTCGTCGCCGGCGTCAAAGGTGCCACCGACGAGCAGCCGCCCGTCTTCCAGCTGGGTGGCCACCGGGGCGACCGTGCCCGGCAGGCGCAGCGGTGTCGGCTCGGTAACCAGCAGATGGCCTTTGACCTGGGAGGCCGGCAGGTCAAGGGGCAGCCCGTCCAGGAGCGGCGGCAGCCCGGTGGCGAAGACCACCGCCCCGGGGTGGATGTCACCGGACGTGGTGGTGACCGAGACCACCTTGCCGCCGCTGATGGAGACCGAAAGGGCCGCGATGCCGGTCGCGACCGCGGGGAGGCCCGCGGCAAGCCGGGCCAGCGAACGCAGCGGGTTGACCCGGGCCTGGTGCCGGATGAGCGCACCCGCCATCGGCCGCGCCAGGCCGGGGACCAGGCTGGCGACGTCGCCCGGCTCGAGCCATTCCACGGCGGGCTGGAGGTGGGGGGCGAACCCGCCCGGGTCGGGTGCCAGCCCGATCCAGTCCAGTTCGATCAGGCCGACGCCGCCTGGCACGCTCCGGTCGAGCTGACTCCACCGGTCCAGGCTGGCCCTGGCCAGTTCCACGAACGGCTCCGGGTCGCTCCACTCGTGCGGCTCGGGGGTGAGCAGGCCCGCGGCGCCGCCGGTGGCTCCCGAACCCAGCCGCCCCGCCTCGATGAGGAGCACCGAGCCAAGGCCCGCCTCGTGACAGGCGACCGCGATGGCCACCCCGGCGATCCCGCCGCCCACCACCAGGATGTCTGGCCGCGTGAGCGGGATGACGCCGGCGCCGCGCCCGAGTTCGGCGTGTTCCTGCGCGGTGAGCTGATCACGCCAGATGGCAGTCTCTGCGACCATGACCCCATTCTCCGTGACTGGATCAGGCTCCAGCACCACATTAGGCCGGAACAGCGGGCAAGATCAGCAGGGCAGGCCCAGCAGGGCGGGATCAGCAAGCGGTCCAGCCCGGGCGCACCAGGCCCGACTCGTACGCCAGCACGACAAGCTGGACCCGGTCCCGCGCGCCGAGCTTGGCCAGGACGCGGGAAACATGGGTCTTGGCCGTCAGCGGGCTGACCACGAGCCGCTGCGCGATCTCCTGGTTGGTCAGGCCTTCCCCGATCAGCACCAGCACCTGGGTTTCCCGGTCGGTCAGGACGTCCAGCCCGCGGCCAGCAGGGCCAGGCTTGGCCCGCGCCGCGGCCTCGGCGACGAGACGGCGGGTCACGCCGGGGGACAGCAAAGCGTCGCCTGCCGCGGCCGCCCGGACCCCCGCGCCAGCTCCTCGGGCTCGCTGTTCTTCACCAGGAAGCCGGCCGCGCCCAGCGCGCGGGCGATGGCCACCCGCTGCTGTTCGCCACCGGAAAGCTGGTCGGGACGGTGCCCGAGCCGCCCGGCAAGCCCGGTGATCCCGATGACGGTATCCAGCCACGACTTGTCCGGGCGGAGGCCGGCCAGGTCTGCCGGGAGCGTGATGTTCTCGGCCGCGGTCAGCATCGGCAGCAGGTTGAACGCCTGGAACACGAAGCCGATCCGGGTGCGGCGCAGCAGGGTCCGGCGTGCGTCGTCGAGGATGGAAAGATCGGTCCCGCCCAGCAGCACCTGGCCCTCGGTCAGGGTGTCGAGCCCGGCCAGGCAGTGCAGCAGGGTGGACTTTCCCGAACCGGACGGCCCCATGACCGCGGTGAACCTGGCCGCCGGAAAGCCGGCCGTGACCCCGTCCAGCGCGACCACCGCCGCCGGGCCGCGGCCGTAGACCTTGCGGGCGTCGATGACCCGCGCCGCCGGGACGGCGGCGCCGCCCGGGACAGAGCGGAGCGCGTCCTGCGCAACGGCAGGCATGGCTGACCACCTCCTTGGTAGCTATCTGGATATGTGCGTGTCTCAAGCCCATCGCAGCCAGGGGGCAGTGTCGTCGCCCCGTGGGAGACAATCGCCGTTGCTCCCACGGGAGTACCCGGGTGCCCGCGGCGGGCCGGGAAGATCGCGGTTGTCGGGCCGCGCACGTAGGCTGAGGAATTCGCGGGCAGCCCCTGCGGTTTGCGCTGGTGGCCCGCCGTTGCCTGGCTGAGGAGGTGAAGTGCCGTTGCTCGCCGATTCCTATGGGCGGATCGCGACCGATCTGCGGGTGTCCCTGACCGACCGGTGCAACCTGCGCTGCGCCTACTGCATGCCGCCCGAAGGCCTGGACTGGCTTCCCAGCCCGGCTCTGCTGACCGACGACGAGGTGGCCCGGCTGGTCCGGATCGGGGTGGAGCGGCTGGGGATCACCGAGGTCCGTTTTACCGGCGGGGAACCGTTGCTGCGCCGCGGCCTGCCGCACATCGTCGCCCGCACCGCAGCGCTCAGGCCCCGGCCGGAGATCTCGCTGACCACCAACGGCATCGGGCTGGGCCGGCTCGCCGGCACCCTGCGGGAAGCGGGCCTGGACCGGATCAACGTCTCGCTCGACACGCTCCGGCCGGAGACCTTCCGGTCGCTCGCCAAGCGGGACCGGCTCGATGATGTTCTGGCCGGCCTGGCCGCGGCGGCCGACGCCGGGCTGACACCGGTCAAGGTGAACGCGGTGCTGATGCGTGGCCTCAACGAGGATGAGGCCGTGCCGCTGCTGCGGTTCTGCCTGGACCACGGGTACCAGTTGCGGTTCATCGAGCAGATGCCGCTGGACGCCCAGCATGGCTGGCGGCGGGAGAACATGGTCACGGCGGACGAGATCCTGGCCGCGCTGTCGGCGGACTTCCTGCTCAAGCCGGACGACGGGCACACCCGCGGCTCGGCGCCCGCGGAGACGTTCCTGGTGGACGAGGGACCGGCCCTGGTAGGCGTGATCGGCTCGGTGACCAGGCCCTTCTGCGGGGCCTGCGACCGGGTCCGGCTGACCGCCGACGGCCAGGTGCGCAACTGCCTGTTCGCCCGCACCGAGAGCAACCTTCGTGATCCGATGAGGTCAGGAGCCAGCGACGAGGAACTGGCCGGGATCTGGCAGCGGGCGGTCGCGGCGAAGCTTCCCGGCCACGGGATCAATGACCCCGGTTTCCTGCAGCCGGCCCGGCCTATGTCGGCCATCGGCGGCTGACCGGAGCGCGTGGCACGGCACCAGGGCAGGACCCAGGGCCCGGCATGTGCGCCACGCTGGCCGCAACTGGAAGAGGAGGCGGGCAGTGAACACCCTCGAGGAGTGGACCGCGCGTGCCTGTGCCGAGCTCGGTCTCGAGCGATCCGCGCTGGACACCAGGGCAGTGCTCGACCTCGCCCGTGATGTCGCCCGCGGCGTGGCCAGGCCCGCCGCGCCCCTGACCGCCTACCTGCTGGGGGTGGCGGTCGGCCAGGGGCGGCCGGCCGCGCAGGCATGTGCGCGGCTGAGCCAGCTCGCGGCTGACTGGGAAAAATCAGAAGACGACGACACGTAACCCCGGCCACTGCGCAAACGCGACAGCGGATCCCTGCCAACCGGTGGCCGCGGGGTCCGCCCGGGAGTCCCTTGACCCGGCCCATCGGGCAGTCTTGCCGCGGGTCCGCCTGACGACCCCGTTGACCCCGGCCCATCCAGCAGTCTTGCCGCGGTCCGCCCGATGACCCCCGATGACCCCCGTTGACCCCGGGTGCCCCTACGGCCCTGGTCTTGCCATGGCGACTATTTCGATATATCGTTGAGATGTCTAGAAGCAAATGATGGTTCCGGGGAAGCACGGCAAGTGTCAGCGGAGCCAGGAATGAAGGGAGCAGGCCCATGCATGACGAAGAGGCGTGGGAGACGCAAGGCGAGCACGAGGGCCGGCGGCACCGTCACGGCGGCCGGGGCAGGGCGAGGATGGCGCCGGGCGGCCCAGGCCGGCCGGGCAGGCGCGGAGGATGGGGGCCCGGATGGGGCCCTCCGGGCGTGGGACCGTGGTTCGGTGAGGCGAAGTTCATGCGTGGCCCGCGGGTCAAGCGTGGCGACGTCCGCGCCGCCGCGCTCGCGCTGCTGGCCGAGGAGCCCAGGAACGGCTACCAGATCATCCAGGAGATCAGCGAGCGGAGTGGGGGAGTCTGGCGCCCCAGTCCCGGGTCGGTCTACCCGGCCCTGCAGCAACTCGAGGACGAGGCGCTGATCCAGGCCGAGACCCCCGAGGGCGGGCGCCGCAGGTACGCGCTGACCACCGAGGGCCAGGCATATATCGCGGCACACCCGGACGAGGTCCGTGCGCCCTGGGACGTGGTCGCGAGCAGTGTCGGTGACGACGCGATCGAGTTGCGGGACCTGTTCGGGCAGGTGGCGATGGCGGCCATCCAGGTCGTGCGGGTCGGCAGCCAGGCCCAGGTGGCCCAGGCGCACCAGATCCTGACCGACGCGCGGCGTAGCCTGTACCGGATCCTCGCCGCCGACGACGACGCACAGCAGGCCGAAGATCCGGCAGACATGTCCTAGGCTCGAAACGGACCTCAGGGAGGCGGTAACCGTGGCAGCGCACGGCCAGCGCGGGATGGATGGCAGCGACCGGGTGGCGGTTGACACCGCGCTGGCTCCGGACGCGGCCCTGGCCGGAAACGGGCAGCGGCCGATGGCGATCACGGTCGTCGACCTGATCAAGAACTATGGCGACATCGAGGCCGTGCGCGGCATCGGCTTCGACGTGCTCGCGGGTGAGACGTTCGGTTTCCTCGGCCCCAACGGCGCGGGGAAGTCCACCACCATCAAGATCCTCTGCACGCTGGCCCGGCCCACCGCCGGATCCGCCAGGGTCGCCGGCCACGACGTGGTCGCGGAGCGCGACGCTGTCCGCCGGAACATCGGCCTGGTGTTCCAGGACACCACGCTGGACAACTACCTCACCGGCGCGCAGAACCTGCGTTTCCACGCCGACCTGTACGGGGTGCCCGCGGCGGCGGTGGCGCCACGGATGCAGCAGGTCATGGAGATGGTCGGCCTGTGGGACCGGCGGGACAGCCTGGTGATGACGTACTCGGGCGGCATGCAGCGCCGCCTGGAGATCGCCCGCGGCCTGCTGCATGCGCCGCGGGTGCTGTTCCTGGACGAGCCGACGGTGGGGCTCGACCCGCAGACGCGCACCTCGATCTGGGCGTACATCAACGAGCTGAAGGCGCGTGAGGACATCACCATCTTCCTGACCACCCATTACATGGATGAGGCCGAGCACTGCGACCGGATCGCCATCATCGATCACGGGAAGATCGTGGCGATCGACACCCCGGAGGCGCTGAAGGCGAGCGTCGGCAAGGACCGGGTGCAGATCCACACCGCTGACGACACGGCCACCATCGCCGAGCTCAGCCGCGAGTTCGGCATCGAGGCCGGCATCCACGAGGGCGCGGTCACGTTCTCGGTGGCCGGCGGCGAGCAGTTCGTGCCCCGGCTCTTCGCCGGGCTCTCGGTTCCCATCCGGGCGGTGAGCGTGTCCCGCCCCTCGCTCGACGACGTGTTCATGTCCTACACCGGCAAGACCATCCGCGATGCCGAGGCAACCGGCGCCGACGCGATGCGCCAGATGGCGGCCCGTTTCCGCGCCGGGAGGCGGTAGATCATGGCGACCCAGACAACCCCGGTGGTGACAGCGGCGGACGAGGCGGCCCTGGCAGGCCAGATCAGGGTGGCGGTTCCCGAGCACAGCCTCCGGTCAGACCTGCGTGCCGTCAGCATCGTGTGGCGGCGGGAACTGATCAGGTTCCGGCGTGACCGGCTGCGGGCGATCACCTCACTGATCCAGCCGCTGCTGTTCCTGCTCGTCCTCGGCACCGGCCTGTCGTCGCTGGCCAAGGGCAGCATGCCGCCGGGCGTGAGCTTCAAGGCCTTTATCTATCCCGGCGTGCTGGCCATGTCGGTCATGTTCACCGCCATCTTCTCGGCGGCCTCCATCGTCTGGGACCGGGAATTCGGGTTCCTGCGGGAAATGCTGGTAGCGCCGGTCAGCCGGTCGGCCATCGTCATCGGCAAGATCCTGGGCGGCGCGACGATCGCGACCTTCCAGGGCATCGTCATGCTCGCGCTCGCCGGCCTGGCGGACGTGCCCTACAACCCGGTCCTGATGATCACACTCGTGGGAGAGCTGCTTCTGCTCGCATTCACGCTCACCGCGTTCGGCGTGATGATGGCAGCACGGATCACCCAGTTCCAGGCGTTCATGGCACTCACCCAGATGCTGGTGATGCCGCTGTTCTTCCTGTCGGGTGCGCTCTACCCGCTGACCGGACTGCCAGGATGGCTCAGCGTCCTCACCCGCATCGACCCGCTCACCTATGTCGTGGGCCCCATGAGGCACGCGGTGTTCACGCACCTGGACCTCCCGCCGTACGCCCAGCAGGCCCTGTCACCGGGTATCACCTGGGCTGGCTGGGTGGTCCCGATCGGCCTGTCACTGGGGATCGTGGCGGCCATGGGACTGATCATGATGGCTGTGGCCATTGTGACATTCAGCCGGCCGGAGTAGTAACTTCTTGGTCTCCCGCAACAATTAGTATTACCCGGCTGTGACAATAGTTCGGCCGTCCCGAACACTTCTGGGGTAAAGCTTGTTGCGTTAAATGGTCCGGTGCCGCTGTTGTCTGTGGGCTTTCATAGGAAGTCCTAACATCGTGCCTCACCGCCCGCACCGATTTGGCCAGGCCAGGCCACCTGGCAGCCGCATCCGGCAGGGTCGGGTTCCGCCGGGCCGGCCGCCAGCAAGGACGGCGGCGCGCGTCTCCGGGGCCGGGCAAGGGCATCCGGGCCAAGTCCAAGTGGGCAGGTGGTGACGATTGCAGTCGGCGCTGCCGGGCGACGAGAACCCAGGAGTGTCCCCGGACAGGACAGGGTGGGCCGCGGAGAGGGGCCAGTTGCCAGCGAACATAGAGCGACGCCGGGTGGCTACGGGGGCAAACCACCCGGCGTCGCATTCATCGGCGTTCCGACGGGGGCCCGGAACGCCGGCAGGTGCTCCGACGGGGGACCAGAGCACCGCTATGAAGCTTACACCGAAACCCCCCCTTGTGCGTCAAGACCGGATTACGCCCGCATCCCGTCGCGGTGCTGTTTTCCTAACCGCAGCACAGCTCTGTCCACACCGGGGGACACTCCTGTCTACCGGGGAGGTTGTTGTTGTCCACTCCCGGGCTGGGTACCCGCATCGTATCCGGGATCTTCCTGGCCGCGACCGCCCGCGCCGCCATCAGGAGAATCGTCGCCCGGCGGCCGGTAAAGCACCGGCAGGTTCGGTTCATAGGCGCGGAAACCCTTGGTGTTGCTGGGCTCCCGGCCGCCGTTCGCGAACACCACGGCGAAATACGGGATGACGATGGCACCGACCGCGGGGATGGCCGCCAGCCAGCCCGCACCCTGGGCAAACAGGATCACGGCGACCACGAAGCACAGTACCCGGAACCCCATCATGGCCAGGTAACGGCGCTCGCGGTAGGAGATGTCCTCCGACTTTGACCGGGGTGCCTCGGTGACCAGATGGGCGCTGGTGCGGCGGACCCTGCGCATGACCATCACTACTTCAAGCTATGCCGGCCGGCGTGCTGCGTCATCCCCGGGTGGGAGAGCAGTTCCCACGCCTCGCTCGAACTCCGCGATATCGGGAACCATAACGATAACGATGCCATGATCATCACCAGGCGGACGCGCGGGCCCGGCCCGCGGTGCCCGTCCCCCGGCGGTGAAAGCGCCAGGACCACGACGGAGGGATCATGACCGACCGCACGTACCGGGTGACCGAGATCGTCGGCACCTCCAGCGAGGGCGTCGAGCCCGCGATCCGCAACGCCCTGACCCGGGCGTCTCAGACCCTGCGGCACCTGGACTGGTTCGAGATAACCCAGATCCGGGGCCAGATCGAGGATGGCCGGGTGGCCCACTACCAGGTGGGCATGAAGGTCGGGTTCCGGCTCGAGGACAGCTGACCGGCCTGCCCGGCCCGCTCGGTTCCCGCCCGGCGGCCAGTTGAGTGCTCAGCTGGCCGGGCTCACCGAGGACATGTTGAAGCCGTTGACCCGGGCCGGCGGCATGGCCGTGCGGGCGAAATAGTCGCCCCATTCGCGCGACAGGGTGGGAACGGTGGCGCCCACCTCGGTC
>CAVUIU010000005.1:0-19690 GCA_963741615.1 uncultured Actinomycetes bacterium | reverse complement strand
CGGTCAGTCCTACGAGGCGGTCAACCGCGCCCTGCTGCTGTCCTACAAGGAGTCGCAGGGGATCCGGGGTGGCCCCCCAGAGGGCATCAGCGAGGCCGGTGCGATGGGTTCGGTGATCGCCGCTGGCACCTCCTACGCCACCCACGGCCAGCCGATGATCCCGGTGTACGTGTTCTATTCGATGTTCGGCTGGCAGCGCGCCGGTGACCAGGAGATGGACCTTTGGCGACCAGCTCGGCCGCGGTTTCCTGCTCGGCGCCACGGCCGGGCGCACCACGCACTCGCCGGCGAGGGCCTGCAGCACAACGACGGCCACTCGGTCCTGCTCGCGTCGGTGAGCCCGGTGTGTGTCTCCTACGACGCAGCCTCGGCCTACGAGCTCGCCTACATCGTCCAGGACGGCCTGCGCCGGATGTACGGGTCCTGGCCCGAGCACCCGTCGGGGGAAGACATCTTCTACTACCTGACCCTCTACAACGAGCCCTATGTCCAGCCCGCGGCGCCCGTGGACTACCCGGGCGGCGCAGCCGCCCTGGAGCAGGGCATCCTGAGCGGGCTGTACCGGTACGCGGAGGCTCCTGAGCTCGCGCCGGGCGGGAATGGCCCGCCACCGCGGGCCAGCATCCTGGCATCAGGGGTAGCTGTCCGGTGGGCGCTGGACGCGCAGCGGCTGCTCGCCGAGGACTGGGGCGTGGCGGCGGACGTGTGGTCGGCCACCTCGTGGTCGCAGCTGCGGCGCGACGCGCTGGACTGTGAGGAATGGAACTTGCTCCACCCCGACGGGCGGCAGCGGGTGCCCTACGTCACCCAGGTGCTCGACGGCCATGCTGGCCCCGTAACCGCGGTCAGCGACTGGATGAGGGCGGTACCGGACCAGATCGCCCGCTGGGTGCCCGCCCCCTTCACCTCTCTGGGCACCGATGGCTACGGGTTCTCCGACACCCGCGCCGCCGCCCGCAGGTTCTTCCACGTGGACGCCGAGTCGATCACACTGGCGGTGCTGTCCCAGCTGGCCCGCCGGGGCGAGGTCAAGCCCGAGGCACTGGACCAGGCGGTCGAGAAGTACCGGCTCGATTTCCCCGTCAGCACCGCCCTGTCCCCCACCGACCCCTAACCTCCCCCACCCTCCGCCTGCGCTAGCCCGCGCCAGCCCGACTTGGCACGGCTTACGCCCACGCATACCAGGGCAAACCGGACGTGATCATGGGCGCAAGTCGTGCCAAGTGGCCGGGCCCGCCAACGGCCTTGGGTAAGAAGTCCTGTAAAAGGGGCTGTTCTGGGTTAGTGTCCGATTTAGTTGACGACCGACTCCCCTCTCCCCCATCGGCCAGTCATCCATGTCCGTGCAGCGCTGCCGGGCTGCTGACGGCGGCCTGGCGATTTCGTGAAGACACCGAGCACAGCACGCAGCGGACCTCCCCCATGGCGCGGTCGGCATGCGCGCACATGGGGGCTTGCCACTGTCGTGCTGGCGCTGGTGGTCTGCGGCGGCGGCCTGGGCTTCCGGGCAGCCGTCAGCCACCGCGCACCCGCCGGTCACCGGACAGCCGCCAGTCACCGGACAGCCGCCAGTCACCGGGCAGCCGCCGGTCACCGGGCAGCCGCCAGTCACCCGGCAGCCGCCAGTCACCCGGCCGGCGCCGGTGCGGCCGGTTCCGCCCTGGCGGAGCAGCGGCAGGACAACGCCAAGGCGGCGCTGGCGGTGAGGGCGCTGCAGCGCCGGTACCGCGCCTCCTCCTACGTCGCCACCCGCTCGTGGCAGTCCGCGAACGCCCTCGAGGCGACCATCGACTACATGCGGGCATCGGGCTCACGGGATTTCCTGGCCGATCTGCGGGAGACCTACCGGGCACACCACGGGCGCGACAACTTCCTCAACAACTACTACGACGACGAGGGCTGGTGGGCGCTCACCTGGATCAACGCCTACGACCTGACCGGGAACCGGCACTACCTCGGCCAGGCGAGGGACATCTTCGCGGACATGACCGGGGGCTGGGACAGCACCTGTGGCGGCGGCATCTGGTGGAGCAAGGCCCGGCAGTACAAGAACGCGATCGCCAACGAGCTCTTCCTCCAGGTGGCGGCCGGGCTGCACGAACGGACCCCGGGAGACACGTCCTACGCGGGCTGGGCGCAGCGGGAATGGGCCTGGTTCAGCGGCACCGGCATGCTCACCAGATCCCACCTCGTCATTGACGGGCTGGCCAACTGCAAGCCGGACACGAGCTCACCGACCTGGACCTACAACCAGGGCATGCTCATCGGCGGCCTGGTGTCGCTCGCCCGGATTACCGGCCGGAGCGCACTCCTGGCCACGGCGGGGCGGATCGCGGACGCCGTCATCAGCGACGCGGCGCTCAGCCCGCACGGCATCCTGCGCGACCCGTGCGAGCCGGCGTCCTGTGGGCTGGACCAGCCGCTGTTCAAAGGCATCTTCATGAAGAACCTGAAGCTGCTGTCGGGCCTGGCCGGGCGGGCGGGCGGCGCCTCCTACCACGCCTACATTCGGCACAACGCCGTGGCCGTGTGGTCGCACGACCGGCGCGGCGATGAGTTCGGCCTCCACTGGGCAGGCCCGTTCGACTCGGCCAGCACGGCCCGGCAGACATCCGCGCTGGACATCCTCAACACCTTGGTGTCAGCGGGCTGAGAGAGGTCCGCAGCAGGACGCTGGCCGGGAGTGCGGGGACACGCGAGCCGAGCCGTCTTACTGCCGGGCCTCTACGTGCCGTCCGGCACGTGGCAGTCTGGAGAGATGACGGCTTCGGACCAGGCGGCAGGACTCTCGGTGGGCACGGTCGCCGATGACGAGGCCGCGGCGCGGGTGCAGGGCCCGCCAGGAAGGGTCCGCCCGGAGACGGTCCAGCGGCTGCAGCAGGCGATGGGCTCGCTGGGCACCGCGGCCATGACGTCCATGGAGCAGCGGCTGCCCTGGTTCCGGGGCATGTCCGCGGAGAACCGGTCCTGGGTCGGCCTGGTCGCCCAGGCCGGGATCGCCGCCTTCGTGGACTGGGTCCAGCAGCCCGAGCAGGGCCGCCGGGCCGTGGCAGGCGAGGTGTTCGGCACCGCACCCCGCGAGCTGGCCCGGGCGGTCAGCCTCCAGCAGGCGGTGGAAATGGTGCGGGTCACCATCGACGTGGTCGAGGCGCGGGTCAACGAGCTGGCGGCACCCGGCGGTGAGGCCGAGCTCAGGGAGGCGGTCCTGCGTTACACCCGGGAGGTCGCGTTCGCGGCCGCCCGCGTCTATGCGCGCACTGCCGAGGCCAGAGGCGCCTGGGACGCGCGGCTGGAGGCCCTGGTCGTGGACTCACTTGTCCGCGGCGAGGTCGGCGAGGGCGTGCACTCGTGGGCGTCGGCGCTGAACTGGTCCTCGGCTCCCGTCGCGGTGGTCGTGGGCACCGCCGAGGACGGCGAGCCGGAGGGGCTCATCGACGAACTGCGGGCGATCGCCCGCCGGGCCCGGCTCGACCTGCTGGCGGGTGTGCAGGGGAACAAGCTCGTCGTGGTCCTCGGCGGAACCGCTGACCCGCTGGCCGCCGCGCGCCACTTCGCCGGCCGGTTCGGTCCCGGCCCGCTCGTGGTCGGCCCGGTCGTGGCCGACCTGTACTCAGCCGTGAGTTCCGCCGCCGCCGCCCTCGCCGGCATGCGCGCCGCCCACGCGTGGCCCGATGCGCCACGGCCGGTGGCGGCTGCCGACCTGCTGCCCGAGCGTGCGCTCGACGGCGACGAGGCCGCCCGCGCAGAACTCATCGAGGATGTCTACGAGCCCCTGCTCAGCGGTGGTTCAGCGCTGATCGACACCGTGGTGACCTACCTTGAGCAGGGGTTTTCACTGGAAGCGGCGGCAAGGCTGCTCTTCGTCCACCCCAATACGGTCCGCTATCGTCTGCGCCGGGTCAGTGACCTGACCGGGCTCAGCCCGACCCGGGGGCGGAGCGGTTTTACCCTCTGGGTGGCCATTATCCTGGGCCGACTGATTCACAAGCGAACATAGACTGTAGGAGACCTACAGAATCTGACCGCCGAACTTCGTGCTCTTCGGCATCCTTGTGGCAGAGTTCTACAGTGCAGGGTAGAAATATGTTCGTCTTCGCAGCGCCGGGGCAGGGCGCGCAGTCTCCCGGCTTCCTCAGCCCGTGGCTTGAACTGCCTGGTTTCGCTGAGCGCCTCGCCGCATGGTCGGACATCGCCGGGTGCGATCTGATCGCGTCCGGCACCACGGCCGGCGCGGATGAGATCAGGGATACCGCCGTCGCCCAGCCGCTGCTGGTCGCCGCCGCCATCGCCACGGCCGAGGCCTTGTGTGGTGACCTGGGTCAGGCGCGCCGCGAGGGCTGCATCGCGGCCGGTCACAGCGTCGGTGAACTGGCCGCCGGGGCCATCGCCGGGGTGCTGACCCCCGAAGAAGCGATGCGCCTGGTCGCGGTGCGGAGCAAGGCCATGGCCAGGGCCGCGGCGGTCGAGGATACCGGCATGACCGCCATTCTCGGCGGGGCCGAGCCCGACGTGCTGGCGGCCATCGAGGGCTGCGGCCTCACCCCCGCGAACATCAACGCTCCCGGGCAGATCGTCGCCGCCGGGACGCGGGCTCAGCTGGACGCACTGGCCGCCAGCCCGCCGGCGAAGACGCGGCTGCGGCCGCTCTCGGTGGCCGGGGCCTTCCACAGCCCGCACATGGCATCCGCGACCGAGGCCCTGCGGGATGCGGCGGCCGACATGGCTGTCGCCGATCCGGCGATCGTCCTGCTGTCCAACCTCGACGGCGCCGCCGTCACCTCGGGCACCGACTGGCTGGAGCGGATCATCATCCAGGTCAGCGCCCCCGTGCGGTGGGAGGAGTGCATGCGCTCCATGGCCGGCATGGGCACCAGCGCCCTGGTCGAGCTCCTGCCCGGTGGCACGCTGGCCGGCCTGGCCAAACGGGCCCTGCCGGGGGTGGACATCGTCGCGCTGAAGACGCCGGACGATCTTGCTGCGGCGCGTTCGCTGTTCGCGGAGCACGGCACACCCGACCCGGACGAGAACGGCCACCTGCCCGAGTGGCGGCTGCTGGTCTCGCCGTCCGATGGCACCTTCCGGGCCGGCCAGCCGGACGAGGTGCCGGCACCCGGCGCCGCCGTCAACTCCGGCGCCGCGCTCGGTCACGTCGAGGTGCGGAGCGGCCAGCATGCCATCTCCCCCGCCTACCCCGGCACCATCATCGAGTGGCTCGTCGAGGACGGGGACCCGGTCAACGCCGGACAGCCCCTGGTCAGGCTGCAGCCAGAAGGAACCGAGTGAAGCCCGCACCGGGCAAGGGAAAGGCACATCACCGATGCGACTGATCGAGGGCCCTCCGGGCGCCCGGATCCTCGCCTTTGGCGGCTACCAGCCCGCCAGGGTCGTCACCAACGACGAGCTGGCGGTCAGCATGGACACCAGTGACGAATGGATCCGCAGCCGGGTGGGGATCGCCAGCAGGCGGATCGCCAGCCCGGACGAGAGCCTGGCCGACATGGCCGCCGCCGCGGGCGGCAAGGCGCTGGCGGCCAGCGGCCTGCCGGCCGCCGACATCGACCTGGTGATCGTGGCCACCTGCACCGCGGAGGCGCCGATTCCCAACATCGCCGCCACCGTGGCGACCAGGCTCGGCATCATCGCGCCGGGCGCGTATGACCTGAACGCGGCCTGTGCCGGTTTCTGCTACGCGCTCGCGACAGCCAGCGACGCCGTCCGGGCGGGCAGCTCCCGGCACGTGCTGGTGATCGGCGCCGAGAAACTGTCCCAGTGGGTGGACTGGACGGACCGCTCCACCGCCATCATCTTCGCCGACGGCGCGGGCGCGGCCGTGGTCGGCCCGGTCACCGACCCCCGGTCGGGCCCCGGGATCGGGCCGGTAGTGTGGGGCAGCGACGGGGGCATGGCCGACAAGATCGCCATCAAGGACAGGAACTCGTTCATCGTGCAGGAGGGGCAGTCGGTGTTCCGCTGGGCCACCACCGCCCTGCACCCGGTCGCAAGGAAGGCATGCGAACTGGCCGGCGTGGATCCCGCCGACCTCGCCGCCTTCGTCCCGCACCAGGCGAACCTGCGGATCGTCGAGGCGATCTCGCGGAAGATCGGCGCGCCCCAGGCGCTGGTCGCCGACGACATCGTGCACGCCGGAAACACCTCGTCCGCATCGATCCCGCTGGCCCTGTCCCGGATGACCGAGCGGGGTGAGATCGGCTCTGGCGAAGCCGTTCTGCTGCTGGGTTTCGGGGCGGGCATCAGCTACGCCGCGCAAGTCATCACGGTACCCTGACCCGGGCCCGGGTCAGGGCCCGGGCGCCGGGGCCATCCCCGAGCCGACCACAACCACACGAAGGAGAAGACGGGCACATGGCCATGACGCAAGAGGAAATCCTGACCGGTCTCGGCGAGATCATCGACGAGGTCGCTGGTGTCCCCGCCGACCAGGTCACCCCCGACAAGAGCTTTGTCAACGACCTTGACATCGATTCGCTGTCCATGGTCGAGATCGCGGTGGCCGCCCAGGACAAGTTCGGGGTGGAGATCCCCGACGACCAGCTGAAGAACCTCAAGACGGTCCAGAACGTCATCGACTACGTGCGCAACGCGGGGGTCTCGGCCTGAGACCGCAGCCCGTCCGGGCCGGGTGGTCCGGGCGGGCGCCGCGCCCCCGGGCGCGGCCCATGCACAGAACGAAGGAGCGATTCACAGTGCGGGCAGACCAACCACGTGTCGTCGTCACCGGCCTGGGGGCGACCACGCCACTGGGCGGTGATGTCGCCTCGACCTGGGCATCGCTGCTAGCCGGGCGCAGCGGGGCACGCAGGCTCCCCGACGACTGGGCGCCGGAGCTCCCGGTGCAGATCGCCGCGCCCGCAGCGGTCGACCCGATGACGGTGCTCGACCGCGTGCAAGCACGCCGGCTGGACCGGTGCGAGCAGCTCGCCATCGTCGCCGCCCGCGAGGCGTGGGCCGATGCTGGCCAGCCGGAAGTGGAGCCCGAGCGGCTCGGCGTGGTGGTGTCCAGCGGCATCGGTGGCATCGCCTCCATCCTGACCGGCTACGACACGCTGAAGGAAAAGGGCTGGCAGCGCATGTCCCCCTTCACCGTCCCCATGCTCATGCCGAACGGCTCCGCCGGGTGGATCGGCATCGAGCTGAACGCCCGGGCCGGGGTGCACACCACCGTCAGCGCCTGCGCCTCCGGCGCGGAAGCGATCGGCTATGCCATCGACATGATCAGGTCCGGGCGGGCCGACGTCGTCCTGGCCGGCGGCACCGAGGCGGCGATCCTCCCGCTGAACATCGCCGCGTTCGCGGCAATGCGGGCGCTGTCCCTGCGCAACGACGAGCCCGAGCGCGCGTCCCGCCCGTTCGACAAGGGCCGGGATGGCTTCGTGCTCGGCGAGGGTGCTGGCATGGTGGTGCTCGAATCGGCGGAGCGCGCCGCCGCGCGCGGGGCAACCGTCCATGCTGTCGCCGCTGGGGCCGGCTACTCGGCCGACGCCCACCACATCGCCCAGCCGGACCCGTCCGGAACGGGCATCATCACCGCCATCCAGCGGGCGCTCGCCGACGGGGGCCTGCCCGCCGAGCAGGTGGTGCACGTCAACGCGCACGCCACGTCCACTCCCGCCGGGGACGTGGTCGAAGGCCAGGCGATCATGACCGCGCTCGGCCCGGCAGCGGCCGGGGTGGTGGTATCCGCCACCAAGTCGATGACCGGGCACCTGCTCGGCGGGGCCGGTGCGCTCGAGGCCGTCGCCACCATCCTCGCGCTGGCCGATGCGGTCGCCCCGCCCACCATCAACCTCGACGACCCCGATGATGAGGCCGGCGTCGATATCGCCACCGAGCCCAGGGATCTCAAGTCGCACGGCAGCGCGCCCATGGCGGCGCTGAACAACTCGTTCGGCTTCGGCGGGCACAACGTGTGTCTCGCCTTCACCGCCGCATGATCTGCGTTTCAGCCACCGCGAGGAGACTTCCGTGACCGTAGTCGCCAGCCGCAGCCCGGCAGCCGTGGCCGGAAGCGAGCCATCAGGCCGTCCGGTCACCCTGACCCGGGACCCCGAGGCCCGGCTGGCGGCTCTGTTCGATCCGGGCACCCTGCGGCTGCTCACCCCGCACGACGCCAGCGGGGCGCTGGCGGCGGCCGGGCAGATCGACGGGATGGCAGCGGTGGCGTTCGCGAGCGACCCGCAGGTCCAGGGTGGCGCGATGGGCAGCGCCGGGTGCGCGGCCATCGTCGCCGCCTACGACGAGGCCATTGCCCAGGGTGCCCCGGTGATCGGGCTGTGGCACTCGGGGGGCGCGCGGCTGCGGGAGGGGGTGGAAAGCCTGCATGCCGTCGGGCTCGTCTTCGCGGCCATGACGCGGGCCTCGGGTGTGGTCCCGCAGATCTCGGTTGTGCTCGGCTCAGCCGCCGGCGGCGCCGCGTACGGGCCGGCCCTGACCGACGTGGTGATCCTGTCCGAGCACGGGCGGATCTTCGTTACCGGGCCCGACGTGGTGCGCAGCGTCACCGGCGAGGATGTCAACATGGCCAGGCTCGGCGGGCCGGAGCCGCACAGCCGGCGATCCGGTGTCGTGCACGTGGTTACCGCCTCCGACGGCGAGGCGCTGGCGAGGGCCCGCGAGATCGCGCTGCTCTTCGGCGTGCAGGGCGGTGTCGATCTCGGCAAGGTCCAGCTCGACACGGTGCAGCAGGAGACGCTGCAGCTGGAGTCGGGCGGCCGGGACGGCGCCGACAGCCTGGCTTCCTTCCTGCCCGAATCCCCGCGCCGCGCCTACGACGTGAAGCCGCTGCTCGCCGGGCTCCTCGACGAGCCCGGCATCGAACTGCACCCCCGGTGGGCCCCGAACGTGGTCACCATGCTGGGCCGGCTCGCCGGGCGGACGGTCGGCGTCATCGCCAACAACCCGCTGCGGCTCGGCGGGTGCCTGGACGCCACGTCGGCCGAGAAGGCGGCCCGCTTCGTGCGGATGTGCGACGCGTTCGGTGTGCCGCTGGTCGTGGTGGTGGACGTGCCCGGTTACCTGCCCGGCGTCGGGCAGGAGTGGGACGGGGTGGTCAGACGCGGGGCCAAGCTGCTGCACGCCTTCGCCGAGGCGACCGTCCCCCGCGTCACGCTGGTGACGCGCAAGGTCTACGGCGGCGCCTACATCGCGATGAACTCCCGCGCGCTCGGCGCCACCAAGGTGTTCGCCTGGCCCGGGGCCGAGGTCGGGGTGATGGGCGCGGTGGCCGCGGTCCGGATCCTGCACCGGCGCACCCTGGCCGACGTGCCGCCGGAGAAACTTCACGAGGTCGAGGCCGAGCTCGCGGCGGAGCACGAGCGGGAGGCCGGCGGCCTGGAACGGGCACGGGCGCTCGGGGTGATCGACGAGATCATCGAGCCGAGCCGGACCCGGGAGGCGATCGCCCGCGCCATCGCCGAGGCACCACCGGCCCGCGGTGCCCACGGCAACATCCCGCTCTGACCGGCGCCGGAAGCTGCCGGGGATGACACACCTGCTGGTGGTCGAGCATGACCCCGACGCCCAGGCCGGAGTGCTGGACGGCTGGGCCGCGGCGGCCGGGCTCACGGTCTCGACGGTGCGCCTCCATGCCGGGGACCCACTGTCATCGGCGGCTGCGCAGATGTGCGACGCCGCTGTGCTGCTCGGGTCGGAGCAGACCGCCTATGACGACACCGTGCCCTGGCTGGGGCGGGAGCTGGCCTTCACCGCCCGGCTGCTGACCGCGGGGGTACCGACGCTCGGCATCTGTTTCGGCGGCCAGGTACTCGCCCGGGTGCTCGGTGCCCGCCTGTACCGGCTGGCCAAGCCGGAGATCGGCTGGGTGCGGGTCACCAGCAAGCACCCGGGCCTGGCGGAAGGGCCGTGGCCGTCCTGGCACCGCGACGCCTTCGACCTGCCGCCGGCCGCCACCGAGCTGGCCGCGGGTGACGAGTGCCTCCAGGCCTTCACGATCGGCCCGCACGCCGGTGTGCAGTTCCACCCGGAGGCCACCCAGCCGATCGTGGCGTCATGGCTCGCCGGCATGGCCCCGCGCCCGGATACCAAGCTGACCGACCCGTTCTTCACAGGCGCGGACAGCGCCTGGCGGCAGGCGTCCGTCAACGCTGAGGCATTCTTCTCAGCCTGGCTCGGCGGCAGCCTGACCAGCCGCTGAGCGATGCTCAGGGCCGCGCTGCCGGCAGTGCGGCCCAGGCGGCGATCACCGTTTCCCAGAATCGGGGCACGTCGATGGAGGTGGCGACGAGCGCGTTGCACTCTGTAGCCTGGGCACCGAACTCGGTGACCGTCATGCCAGCCGTCCACCGGCCAACGGTCTCGACCTCCACCCTGGCGGGCTCGCAGCCGAACAGGCCCGGCTCCGCGACCAGTGCCAGCGCGCACACATCGTGCACGGCGGGGCCACCGGCCACCGGGCCCGCCGGGCCGGGGCCGGGGGGCCTGAGCGGGGCGGGGGTGGTGTCGTCGGCCCCCCGGTAGCCGCTCAGCGCGGGCAGGAGCAGGCCGCTGCCGAGCCCGCGCCAGGCCAGCCGCTCCCGGACCGCCGGGTTCGCCCGTGCGTGGAGCGTCACATCGAGGCCGACCATGGTGACCCGCCACCCGCCCCCGAACACGATCGCCGCCGCCTCGGGATCGACCGCGATGTTGAATTCGGCGGCGGGGGTGACGTTGCCCCTGGTGGCCGAGCCACCCATGATCACGAAGTCGGCAACCTGGCGGGCCAGCGCCGGCTGCCTGCGCAGGGCGAGCGCGATGTTGGTCAGCGGGCCGGTCGCGACCAGCGTGATCTCCCCCGGCGATGCCCCGATGGTGTCGACGATCAGGTCGGTCGCGGACGCCTCCCGCGGCCGCCCCCGTGGCCGCGGGAGGCGTGACTGGCCCAGGCCGGACTCGCCGTGCACGTGGCGGGCGTCCACATGGGGCCGCAGCAGCGGCACCGGGCTTCCCTCGGCTACCGGCACGTCCGGGTGGCTGGCGAACTCCAGCACGCTCAGCGCATTGGCCGTGGCCTGGGCAAGGCCGATGTTCCCGGCCACCGTCGTGACCGCGCGCAGGTCCAGGCCCGGGTGGCCGCACGCGAAGGCGATCGCCAGCGCGTCGTCGATGCCCGGGTCGCAGTCCAGGATGACCTTACGCGGAGAGCCGGGGGGCGGCTGCAGGTCGCTCACCCGGGCAGGTTACCCAGGTTCAGCCGGTGGCGTGCAGCCAGCGGACCGGGGCGCCGTCCCCGGCGCACCGGAAAGGCTCGAGTTCGTCGTCCCAGGGCTGGCCCAGCAGCCTCTCGATCTCGTCTTCCAGGGTGCTCACCGTGGCCGGCACTGAGCCCGGCGCACCGAGCCGCGGGCGGGCCACCACGCCCGAAGCGGCGCCGGCCGCCACCGTCATCGCCGCGCGCAACCGGCTCTCGGGGATGAGGATGTCGCCGTTGGCCATCGTGACCGCGGAGAAGGTGCCCAGATCGGGTGTGTAGCTGTAGCGGACGGCGTCACAGCCCGGGCTGGCTTCCTCGGTGACCTCGAACCGCAGCCGGTGCCAGCCGGACAGGGCCGAGGTGATCGCGGCGGATGTGCCCGGGCGTGCCTGCCAGTTGAGCTCGGCGCGCACCAGGCCAGGCGCCGCGGGCTGGCCCACCCACGGCAAATCAACCGGCACGCCAAGCACCCCGGCCACCGCCCACTCAACATGCGGACAGAGCGCCGGGGGCGCCGAATGGACCTGCAGCACGCCACGAACAGACACGGGCCCTCCCTGCGAGCGAAACGAGGTGCGTCTTCCCCAACGACCTCGGCTCCGCACGCCGGGTACCCTGCCCGTGCGGCAGTTGCTGACGGTCCTGCGCTTCGTATTGTGCCCCACCGGCCGGGGCCAGCACCAGCACTTACGGCGTGTCGCGGCGGCATGATGTAGTTGTCGGGTGACCCCGGTCCCAGGCAGCCCGGCCGCCGCGGCCGCGCCCGCGCATCTCGCCGAACGCGACATCGCGGGCTTACTGTTCATCGCCGACATGTACGGCGCGCAACTCGACCAGGTGGCCGCCGTGCTCGGTGTCGGCGAGTCACGGGCACGGACGATCACCGCGTCGTGGCGGCGGGCCCGGTACGCCCAGTCCGCCCGGCTCGGGCCGGGCGGGCCTTGGATCTGGCTGACCCGGGCGGGGCTGGCGGCCTGCGGGCTGCCCTTTCCCGCCAGCACCCCGGCCCTGTCCCGGCTTGCGCACCTGCGCGCGGTGACGGCGGTACGGCTGGCCCTGGAAGCCGCCTCCGCCTACCGGGCCGCGGGTGCGTTCTGGCGCAGCGAGCGCCGGCTGCGCGCCAGGATGGGCGGCAGGGTCGGCTTACGCGAGCACCTCCCGGATGGGGAGGTGCACTGGCCGGACGGCGGGCTGGCCGCCTGGTCCGGGGAATGCTGGGCGGTCGAGGCTGAACTCACCCGCAAGACCGTCGCGAGGACGGCCGCCATCATGCGGGAGATCCTCACCCGGACCGGGGACTACGGCTGCCCGGCGGCGCAGGCCAGGGTGCCCGGCCATCCGCCGCGTCACGCGCGCGTCCTCTACCTCTGCTCGGCCTCCGCCCGGCCGGTCGTGACCAGGGCCCGGGACTCACTCGGCACCTTGGGGGCACGCGTCGAGATCCGCGATCTGCCACCCGGCGCTGACCTGCCCACTGCTGGCTTACCCACGGCTGGCTTACCCACTGCTGGCTCACACGAGGCTGGCTCAGGCAGGGCCGGCCGCGCCGGGCCGCCATCATGATCCGCCGCTATCTGGGCCTGCTGGTCCTGCTGGCAGCCATCCGCCTGCTCGCCCGGCTGATCGTGGTGGCGGTCGGGGCCGCACTCGTCGTGGCGGCGGCCCCCGTCTCGCTCGTGGCGGCCTGGGCGGCCGCCGTGGCCTGGGCGGCTGGCTGGCCGCCCGGGCGGCTCTACCGGGCCGCGCTGTGGTGCCTGCCCATGGTGGCAGCATGGCTGGCCGCTACCGCATCCGCCACCCGGTCGTGGCGGCAGGTGGCCGCCGCCCCGTACCTGGCCTGGCTCGCGATGTGGCACCTGGCCGCGGCCGGGTCGATCATGCTGGCGGCGATGACCATCGCCCCGGTGGCCATACCGCTGGGCCTGGCGGTGGGCGCCCTGGCGTGGTCATGGCGGATCTACGCGATGGAAACCGGCACCGGGGGGCTCTCCCCCGGTGCCCAGGTGGCCTTCGACCGGCGTCAGTGGCGGCATCAGGTCCGCAGCGCCCGGGCCAGGATCGCCGCTCCCGGCGCGGTTCCGCTGCTTTCCCGTAACGGCGCCATCGTGGCCGGTGCCGTCATCCGCGCGGT
Source organism: uncultured Actinomycetes bacterium (assembly GCA_963741615.1). GTDB lineage: Bacteria > Actinomycetota > Actinomycetes > Streptosporangiales > Streptosporangiaceae > UBA9676. Next base: position 6,353 of record CAVUIU010000005.1, on the reverse strand, counting down.
CGGCCACGCCACGGCACCGCTGGCGGCGATCCCGTACCAGCGGCTGCGCTCCCACCAGGTGGTGATCGGCACCACCGGAACCGGTAAGACCACGCTGCTTTTGCGGCTGTGGGCGGGCTTCCTCGCGGTGGGTCTGCAGCGGCATGCGGCGGGGGCCGGGCACCGGCCGCTGCTGGTGGTGCTGGACTGCAAGGGCGGGGACGACTCGCGCCGGGTAGCTGACCGGGTCCGCCGGGTCCTGCGCGACGCCGGCGCCCGGTCCACCGCGATCTGGCCGGACGAGGCGAGCCTGTCGCTATGGGATCTTCCGGCCCGGCAGCTCACCACCACCCTGGTCAACATGATCGAGCACGGCACCGGGGGCGCCGCCTACTACGCCGATGTGCTGGAGGCGGTCGTCGCCCTGGCCGTGGACCCGCCAGCGGGGCCGCCGGCCAGCGCGGCCGACTTCCTGGCCCGGCTCGACACCGGCTGGCTCACCGCCGCCCATGCCGACTCGCCGGACGGCAAGGACGCGGCCCTGCTGCGGTCGGCGTCCCGGCATATCAGCGACATCGCCTTGCGGTTCCGGACCTTGTTCCGGCGGCTTGGCGAGGGGCTGGACGGGCCCGGCGGCTTCGGCGACGCCGACGCCTGGTACTGCATCCTGGAGGGCACCTCGGAGATCGCGGTCGCCGAAGCCCAGGCCCGGGCGCTGGTGGACATCCTGGCCAGCTACATCACCCACGGCCCGGGGGGCCCGCGGGAGATCCTACTGGCGGTGGACGAGTTCAGCGCCGTGGCCCGGCGGCTGCCGATCTGGCAGCTTTACGAGCGGGCGCGCTCGCTGGGGCTGGCCGTGCAGGTGTCGGCGCAGTCCTGGCCGGGACTGGCGCCCCGTGACGATGACCGGTACCGGATCGCCGCCGCCGCCGACGGCGGGATCTGGCTGCTGCGCACGCCGCACCCCGAGCCCGCGGCCGCGCTGGCCGGAAGCCATCGGTCGGCCGATACCTCCCGGCGCCTGCTCGGGGTCACGTTATGGGGCCACGAGGGCTCGTCCCGGATCCGGGACGAGCCGGTCGCCGACCCGGCCATCATCCGCCGCCTCGGCATCGGGCAGGCCGCCTACATCTACCGCGGCGGCGTCACCTTCGTTCAGGTCAAACGGCTGGTCGCCGCCCCCGCCGCGCTAACGCGCGCGCCGACGGCAGCCGGGGACGCAGGCGACAGGCCGCAGGCGGCCGCCCATCCCGCCGCACCGGCCACGGACACCAAGCCGCCAACCGTCCCGCCCCCCGACGCCAGCGCCCTGCTCGACGAGGCCTTCGGCAAGGAAACAGGGTGAACCAGCTCCCCCGGCTGGCCACTGTCGCCTCCTCGCATACACGGCCATGATCACTCGATAGGCAGCCCAAGCCGCGTATGCGCACCAGCGCAAACCGGCCACCCCCGACCCCGGCCCCAATCCTGTCCGGTATGCGGCCCGCTGCCCCACGGAACACACCCCGCGAGAACCTGGGCGGGCGGGTATCGCAAGCAAGACATAGCGAAACCCGGCAAAGACCCGGCAAACACTCCCCTATCGCCACGATGTATGGGCGTAACGTCTCACCCCATGTCAGGGCTGATGACCGGGCTCAACCGCCGGCGCTGGACCGCCAGCGGCAGGCAAGGGCCCGTGCCTCTGAACTGGACCTCCCGCAGGCGACAGATTGGGACCTCAGGCAAGCGACAGAAGAACTGACTTCCCCATAAGGAACAGGACTCACTATGCGTGCCGACCCCGCAGGCTGGCCATATCAGGATCCTGGCGGTGACGACCCGGACTGGACGGCCGGCGATGACAGTTGGCCAGCGAGGGGCGCCAGCCCTGGCTGGCCTTATGGTGAAGACCACCCTAGCTGGCCAGCTGGCACCACGGACCCGAACTGGACGGCTGGCAACGGCAGCTGGCCGGCTGGGGGCGCCAGCCCCGGCTGGCCTTACGGCGAGGACCACCCCAGCTGGCCAGCTGGCAGCGATCACCCCGACTGGCCGCGTGGCGGCGGATCCGCCGCGCCCGGACGGGAACCGCCCGCCATGCGTCATGACGGCCGTCGGCGGGCGGGGTCGCCGCCAGCGCCTGCGGCCCCGGTGCGGGTCCCGGCTGGAGACAAGCCCGACGAGGCGCAACACTGGTCAGGCCAGCACGGCACGGCGGCGGCGTACTACTACGACGTGGCCGCCGACGATGGCTGGGTCCAGGTCCTGCTCCCCTCGGACAGCCAGCATTGGCCGGCCGAGCTGCTTGACCCCGTCCGGAGGGGTACCGGGGGATTCCAGGGTGAGGACTCTGTCCGGCTGGCAGAACGGATCCTGTCGGATGCTGACAGCCAGGCTGCCGGTATCAGGCAGGAGGCGCTGGACCATGCCAACGCGATACGCCAAGCCGCTGAGCGGGAGGCCGAGGAGATAAGAAGGGAGGCGGCTTACGAGGCCGACGCAGCACGCGAGGCCGGGCGGAAGGCCGAGGAGATAAGAAGGGAGGCGGCTTACCAGGCCGAGGCGATGCGCGAGGCGGCCGAGCGGGAGGCCGACGAGCTGCGGGCTGACGCGATCAGGCTGTCGGCCGAGCTGGGCCAGGTGGCCGCCTACGTCACCAGAACCCTCACCATGCCCGCGATACCGGTCCCGGAGCCACAGGCTCTGCCCAGGCAGCACGTTGTCGAGGATTTTGCTCGCCCCGCGACGCCCGCTGCGGAGCCAGAGGCCCGGGCCGCAGCCAGGCCCGGATCACAAGCCCGGACCGGGCAGTACTACACCGAAGACCTTGACCGCCAGGCGAGGCCTGGCGGCGGGCCAGAGACTTGGGAGCCGGAGGAGGCCTGGGAGCCGGAAGGCTGGGAGCCAGAGAGCCCGCCGGCCACGGAACCAGAGGACGTCTGGCCACTGATCTCACCCGAGGAGATCTGGCCCACCAGGCCAGCAGGCCGGACCATCACGCGGCCCGCGGCCCGGCCAGACCGGCGGCCCGCGAGACCGGCTACCAGGCCCGCGAGGCGGATTGACAAGCCGGCCAGATCTCGCCAGTACCGCACCATGCGCGCGTTCGCTGGCACGATCACAGCCCTGGTCGTCCTTGCCCTCGGCACCGGGGCTTATCAATTGGCCACGCGCGGATTCACTTTCTTTGTCTTCCGGTCGGCGGGCACAGGCGCGACGGACAACAACGCGTATTCCCCGGCGTTATCCCGGCGCCGAAGCCGTCACCAGCACACCATCACTCCACGACAGGGCCGCGACCAGCATGGGGCACGGAAAGCCCGCCGCCATGTGAAGGGCACCGCAGGGAGGTAGGGCCATGGCTAGACCCGTAGTCAGGGAACGCGCCCCACGGATTCAGGAGCAGCCGCCGCTGGCGGCCACCAGGACCGCTGCAGATGCCTGGATGGAGCACGACTTCAAGTTCGCCGGCTCCCACGTCAAGCGCAGGACCGTGGCATGCGTCTTCGTGGGCATCTTCGCCCTGACGCCGCTTTTCCTGGTATCGCGCCCGATCATCCAACTCGACACCAACACCCTGAACCAAGTGGAACCCGACATCGGGGGCACCGGTTCGATGCTGCTCCTGATCGCGACCCTGAGCATCACCCCGCTGGTGACGGTGACAAGGAGCCACTGGTTCGTCCCGCTCCGCAGGTGGTTCGGCATCATGCTCGCGATCACCGCGACCACCGACGCGATCGTCGGGGGTCTCACCTCATCGTTCGCCGGGGGCTTTATCGGCCACCTCACCGGGCACACCTTCCTGCTGGCCGGCCTCTGCATGGTCATGATCATGGCCCCGCTCGCGCTCACATCGAACAACCGGGCGCAGCGGGCACTCGGGAAATACTGGAAGCCGCTGCAGCGGCTGACGTACCTCGTCTGGGCGCTCCTCTTCATCCACCTGGCGCTGCTCGAAGGATTCGGGTTCCAGCACGGGACGAACGGGCCCAGCTCCCACCTGGACGGCGACCCCATCCCTCACCAGCGCCTGTACCAGCTCACCGCGTGCAGCATCCCGCTGCTCCTGCTCAGGATGCCGCCGGTGAGACGCTGGATCGCCAGGAAGCAGCAGGAAGGCAAGCAGCGGGTGGTCTACCTCACGTTCCTGCCGCTAGCGGCGCTGTTCATCGTCTCCTACTCCTTCATCATCAACGAGCTGATGTTCAAAGGAATCAGCGCCTTCAGGGAGCAACCCGTCAACGGATGACAGGAACCCCAGCCATCGGCTGGCCCGCCGACCGGGGAACCGGCTCCAGCCCAGTCCCGGTGGCAACCACCGAGCCACGCGTAATCGGCAGGGAGGCGCGGCCCTGATCCCGGCTTTCGCGGTCCTCGCCCTGGCCGGGCTGGTGCCCATCTACTATCTGCTGCGCGGTTTCGCCGGCCCGCCGCCGGAGACTACACCGGGGCTTGCGGTTCCGGTCGCTGCCCGCCGCACCTGGCCTGCCTGGGTCCTGGCCGTGGTCGCGCTGACGGCGGGTGCGGGCGCGGTCTTCGGCGGGACACAGCTGCTGCGAAACGGCTTCGGCATGCCGCTGAACTGGCTCAGCCATACGCCGTTCACCGGATGGGCGCTGCCCGGGCTGGCCTTGCTGATCGGGGTCGCAGTACCCCAGCTGGCTGTGGTGGCGCTGATCACGGCGTCGAACCGGTGGGCCCTCGCCGCCAGCTACCTGGCGGGCCTGGCGCTGGTGGCCTGGATCCTCATCCAGCTGCTGGTGCTGCAGCGCTACTTCTTCCTCCAGCCGGTCATCGCGGGCATGGGCGCCCTGGAGATCCTGCTGGCCTGGGCCTGGTATCACAAGACCCTGAACGCCGCCTAACCGCAGCCGCCGCGGGCATCAGCCTCTTGTGGCCGAGCCCGGGCCTTGCAGACCAGGCACACCAGCAGATCGCGCAGAAGTCCGGCCGGTGTGCGCCCACTGGCGCGGCAGGTCCTGGTCAGTGGGTGTGAGCGGGGTTTCACAGGCCGTTGGCGGAGAAGTGCTGGTAATCCTTGGGGGAGGTCCAGTCTCCGCCCCAGGTCCAGCCGATGGCGTTGAAGGCGTTCCATGCCGCGTCCCCGTGCGTGATCATCGCCGGGCTTGACCGTGACCGGTCGGCCCAGGCGGCCGCGGCGGGCGGGTCAACGGTGCCGTCGCTGACTTCGGGGTTCTCGAACGGGTTGATGTCCACAGCCAGGCCGTAGGCGTGCTGTGACCAGGCGGTCGTGCCGGGGACGATCCGGCAGTTGAACGCCGAGGTGTTGTCGGCAAGCATCGACCGCTCGTCGTCACCTGCGAAGTCATCCACCACCCGCATCTGCCGGATCGGGAACCGGGCAGCGAACAGCAAGCCGAACGCCCGGGTGATGCCGGCGGCAGCTGACTTGTTCACGATGAGCTCACCCTGGTGAATCAGGTGATCAAAGCCCCAGTAGCTCAGCCGCAGCAGCCTGAGGCTCCCGAGGCTGACCGGGCACCCCGGGTGCCAGGAGACGCCGGTCATCCGCGCCCCCATCGCAGCCGTCAGGACCGACGCGCTGGCCTGGAACACCGGCCCGGGCGTTGTGTGCCTCACGCTGGGAGCCGGGGCCATCGCAGTTGTGGCTGACGTTGGTGAGCCGGCCGGGCCAGCTGACGCGCTGCGCGGCGGGGGCGTGGGAGACGGCGATGCCGCATGCTGCCCGCAACCCGCTGCGGCAACAGCCAGTGACACCAGCGAAACGGCGGCCGCCGTGACGGCGCAGAGACGCCGCGGCGCCGGGTGCTGGGTGCGGGACATGGCTTGATCATGACCGGCGGAACGCTCCTGACGGGTGAGTCATCCGGCCCGAAGAGCCAGGTACATGGTCTCCCGCTGGGCCGGGCCACCGGGCTGGCGGCCAAGGCGGGGACCTTCGCCGTCGGCAAATGGGTCATCTGGCGGCTTCAGCCGGTGGCCCGCTCGCGGCACTGGGCGTCACCGTCAGCCAGCACATCTCCCGCACCGGCAGCGTCCGCAACCGCGCGGCCCGCCATCGTGCCGCCTTTCCCGCCCGGCTGGCCGGGAAAGGACTGGACCTACATTCCCACCAGCCGGCATGTCGTGGCGCTGACCTTCGACGCCGCGCCAACAACGACGCGGTTGCCTCGATCCTGGCCACGCTGTAGCGCGCCCACGTGCCCGCCATGTTCTTCCTCACCGGCACCTTCGTGACCCGCTTCCCCGCCAACGCCCGGCGGATCGCCGCGGCAGGCTTCCAGATCGGTGATCACACCATCACCCCCCCTCCCTCGGGCAGTGCGGTGATTGCCGACGGGGTCATGGGCCAGGCGCGTTGAGGGCCTCATGCTCGATAAGGGCGATGGGAAGGACGCGGTTCC
>CAVUIU010000004.1:0-40718 GCA_963741615.1 uncultured Actinomycetes bacterium | reverse complement strand
GTTGAAGCGGAACTCGACCACGTCGCCGTCGCGCATGACGTAGTCCTTGCCCTCGATGCGCGCCTTGCCGGCGGCGCGGGCGGCGGCGACCGATCCCGCGGCGACCAGGTCCTGGAAGGACACGACCTCGGCCTTGATGAACCCGCGCTGGAAGTCGGTGTGGATCACCCCTGCCGCCTCCGGCGCGGTGGCGCCGACCGGGATCTCCCAGGCGCGGGTCTCCTTCGGCCCGGCGGTCAGGAACGTGGAAAGGCCGAGCGCGTGGAACCCGGCCCGGGCCAGCCGGGCAAGCCCGGGCTCGCCGAGGCCGAGCCCGGCCGCCATCTCCGCCGCCTCGTCCTCGGGCAGTTCGGCGAGTTCCGCCTCGGTCTTCACGTCGAGGAAGATCGACTCGGCCGGCGCGACCAGCGCCGCGAGAGCATCCCGCGCCACCTTGTCCTCCAGCCCGGCCCCGTCCACGTTGAACACGTACAGGAACGGCTTGGCCGTCAGCAGATGCAGCTCGGCCAGGTCGGCCAGATCGATCGCCGGCCTTGGCCGCGCCCGGCGAACAGGGTCTTCCCGTCATCGAGCAGGCGCTGCGCGGTGGCGGCGGCATCAGCCACGCGTCCTCGTTCGGCATTCTTGGCGAATCTGGCCTCCTTGGCGAGCCTCGGCACGGCCTTTTCCATCGTCTGCAGGTCCGCCAGGATCAGTTCGGTGGCGATCGTGTCGATATCGCGCTGGGGCGCCACCTCGCCATCCACATGGCTCACATCCGGGTCCGCGAAGACCCGGACCACCTGGCAGATCGCGTCGGTCTCCCGGATGTGGGAAAGGAACTGGTTGCCCAGGCCCTGGCCCTGCGACGCGCCGCGCACCAGGCCCGCGATGTCCACGAACCGGGCGGTGGCGGGCACCACCCGCGCGGAGCCGAACAGGCGGGCCAGGACCGCCAGCCGCGGATCGGGGATGCCGACGATGCCCACGTTCGGGTCGATGGTCGCGAACGGATAGTTCGACGCCAGCGCGCTCGCCCGGGTCAGCGCGTTGAACAGGGTGGACTTGCCGACGTTGGGCAGGCCGACGATGCCGATGGACAGGCTCACCCGGGCGAGTCTACTTGCGCTTGTCCCCCGCGCCGTCCGCCTGCCCGCCTGCCTGCCGGGGAGTGTCACACCCGGCTGCGAGGATGCGGCACATGAGCGTAATCTCGCTGCTCGCTGTGCTCATCGGCATCGCGCTCGGGGCGGTGCTCGGGTTCCTGTTCGCCCGCAGCCGCCAGGCGGGCGCCGCCGCCAGCCTGGCCGCCCAGGCGAGCGCGGCCGACGAGCGCGCCCGGGCCGCCCACGAGCGGGCCGCACTGGTCGAGAGCCAGCTCGCCGAGCGGTTCCAGTCGCTGTCGGCACAGGCGCTCGACGCCAGCACCAGGCGGTTCCTGGAGATGGCTGAGGGACGGCTGGACGCGGCGAACGCGAAGGCCGTCGGCGAGCTGGAAACCCGCCGGGCGGCGGTGGAGCACCTGGTCGGGCCGCTGAAGGAAACGCTCGCCCGGGTGGAAAACCAGCTCCGAGACTCCGACGCGGAACGGGTCCGGTCGCACGCCGCGCTGGCCGAGCAGGTGCACATCGCGCGCCAGAGCTCGGAGCAGCTCAAGATCGAGACCCAGGCGCTGGTCACCGCGCTGCGGCGGCCGGAGGCCCGGGGCCGCTGGGGCGAGATGCAGCTGCGCCGGGTGGTGGAGCTGGCCGGGATGAGCTCCCGCTGCGACTTCGACGAGCAGGTGGGGGTGGCCACCGACGACGGCGCGCAGCGCCCGGACATGGTGGTGCGGCTGGCCGGCGGCAAGAACATCGTCGTCGATTCCAAGGTCTCGCTCGCCGCCTACCTGGAGGCCGCCGAGGCCGCAGACGATTCAATGCGCCAAACGAGGCTGGGCGCGCACGCCCGTCACCTCCGCGATCATGTGGACCGGCTGGCCGCCAAGGCGTACTGGGCAGCGCTCAGTCCCACGCCCGAGTTCGTGGTGCTCTTCATACCGGGCGAGGCGTTCCTGGCCCCGGCCCTGGAGCATGACCCTGAGCTGCTGGAGCACGCGATGGCGCGCAAAGTGCACATCGCCACCCCGACCACGCTGATCACCATGCTGCGGACCGCCCAGTACGCCTGGCAGCAGGCGGCGCTGTCGGAGAACGCCCGGGCCGTGTTCGACGTCGGCCGGGAACTGTACGACCGGCTGGCCGGGATGGGCAGGCACGTGGACAAGCTCGGCAAGGCGCTGTCCAGCGCGGTGGTCACCTACAACCAGGCGGTCGGCTCGCTCGAAAGCAGGGTGCTGGTGAGCGCGCGCCGGTTCAGCCAGCTCGGGCTGGTCGAGGCCGGGCTCGAGACACCCGCTCTGGTCGAGGAGACGGCGCGGGCGCTGTCCGCGCCGGAGCTCACCGCCGAGGTCGCGGCCGGTGCGGGCACCGGCGCCGGCCGGGGGCTGGCGGACACGCCGGGGCTGAGCCCGTCCCCCGATCCGGCTGAGCTCACCGGCGCCCGATACCGTAGCGAAGCTGGGTAGCAGAAGCGGCGAACGCGCGCGGGCCGGCGGCGCGGATGAGGAGGCCCGGTGACGATGGGTCACGGATGAAAGGTCCGGCTGACGATGGCCGACGGCGGTGAGCCCGTCCCTCCGGCGGGCGACGCCCTGCCCGGAGCAGACCGGGACCCGCAGCGTGCCCGCGTGACGCTGAACCGGCTCTCCGTGGTGGGAAACCTGGAGTACGACCGGGTGCTCTTCTTCAGCGACGCGGTCTTCGCCATTGCCATCACCCTGCTCGTCGTGGACATCCGGGTGCCCCAGGTGGTGGTCAACGCCGCCCGGGAGCTTCATGACGCCCGCGGCAAGATCCTCAGCTTCGCCATCAGCTTCCTGGTGATCGGCCTGTTCTGGATGGGCCATCACCGCTTGTTCCGGTACATCACGGCGCTGGACCGCCCGCTCATGTTCCTTAATCTCCTGTTTCTCGGCACGATCGCGTTCCTGCCCTACCCGACCGCGCTGCTGTTCGCTGGCAGCACCAGGCAGCCAGCCGCCCCGGCCTTCTACGCCGCCTGCGTGGCCGGCGCGGGCCTGGTGGAGCTGGTTGTCTGGCTCTACGCCATCCGGGCCAAGGGCCTGGTCCCGGCCAGCGTCTCCCCCGCGTTCCGCCGCGCTGAGACAGCGCAGATCCTGCCGGTCCCGGTGGTGTTCGGGCTGTCGATCCCGGTGGCGTTCATCGCGCCCGGCGTGGCACCGTTCACGTGGATCCTGCTCCTGCCCATCGGCCGGTTGCTGCCCCGCATCATGCGCGTGAGAACGACCCCCAGGGCCGACAACTGACCGCGTCGCTGCCACACGCCCCCGGCGGATCGGCCGAAACGCCGATCTCAATGGCCCGCAGCGGATGCGCGGCGAGAGACAATTCCCTTCAGACGGCGCCGGCGCGAGGGGGCTAGGGATGTCTGAGGGGACGCAGCGGCACATCCCCCGGATCCGGCTCACCGGGCGCGGGGCGGTCCTGGGCATGCTGGTCGTGTTCGCCCTGGGCCTGCTGGGCGCCGGCTGGCTGGGATGGGCGGTGCTGGTCGGCGCGTCCTTCGTCGCCGGCAGCGCCGCCGCTGTCTCTTACGTCAGGCCACGCGACCTGCTGATGGTGACGATCGCCCCACCGCTGTTGTTCTTCATCGCGCTGGTCGGTGTGAAGGCCGGCACCGCGACCGGGAACATGGCGCTGGCCACCGTGGAGGGGGCCGCGGTCACGCTGGCGGGAGTGGCGCCGTGGCTGTTCGCCGGGACGGCACTGAGCGTGATCATTGCCTGGTCGCGCGGCCTGCGCGAGCGCGTCCGTGAGCTGCGGGAAGAGCTGCGGGCCGGCCGCCAGCCCGGTCTCCCGGCCGGTCCGCGCCCCGGCCCGGCCGCAGCGGACGCGCCGCCCCGGCCGCTGAGTCCGGAAGCCAGTTCCCGTCCTGTGCCGACCGCATCGGACGGCCCGACAGCATCGGATGCCCCGGCCGCACTGGACGCAGCGGACGCGCCGCCCAGCGCCCGCTAGCGCGGGGGCCTGGCCGGCCGCAGTTCGTGTGGCAGCGCGAAGACCATCCGCTCCTGCACTGCCTCGACCTCTTCGACATGGTCGAAGCCGCTGCGGGCGAGATGCTCGAGCACGCCGGCGACCAGGTCCTCCGGCACGGACGCGCCGCTGCTCAGCCCGACCGTGCTCGCGCCCTCCAGCCAGGCCGGGTCGATCGACCCGGCGTCATCCACCAGGTAGGCCGCGCCGGCGCCGGCGTCGGTCGCCACCTCGACCAGCCGCACCGAGTTGGAGGAGTTCTGCGACCCCACCACGATGACCACATCCGACTCGGCCGCGATCCGCTTCACGGCGGCCTGCCGGTTCTGGGTGGCGTAGCAGATGTCGTCGCTGGGCGGGTCGGTCAGCATCGGGAACCGCTCCCGCAGCGCGGAGACGGTCTCGTTGGTCTCGTCGACCGACAACGTCGTCTGCGACAGCCAGGCGACCTTGGCGGGGTCGCGCACCTGCACCCGGGCGCTGTCCGCGGGCCCGTCCACCAGGTGGATGTGCGACGGCGCCTCGCCGGTCGTGCCGACGACCTCCTCGTGGCCCTCATGGCCGATGAGCAGGATGTCGTATCCCTGCGCGGCGAACCGCCGCGCCTCGTTGTGCACCTTGGTGACCAGCGGGCAGGTCGCATCGATGGAGCGCAGGTTGCGCACCTGGGCATCGGCCCGGACCTGCGGCGCCACCCCGTGCGCCGAGAAGACGACCACTTCCCCCTCGGGGACGTCCACCGCTTCGTCGACGAACACGGCGCCGCGCTCCTCCAGCGCCGCCACCACATGCTTGTTGTGGACGATCTGCTTGCGAACGTAAACCGGGGCCCCGTAACGCTCCAGTGCCATCTCGACGGTCTGCACGGCACGGTCGACCCCGGCGCAATAGCCTCTGGGCTTGGCGAGCAGTACACGTCGGGTTGTTCCAGGCATGCTTCTCATGGTAGATGAGCCTTCTCGCCGACGAACCCGCCGCCGTGGCAGACTTGCACGGTAGCGGCCGGCGCCGTGGCAGACTTGCGCGGTGGCCCGCGCCCGGTCGCGGAACGGTCGTCCGCGGGACCCATCCCCTGCGCCCGCCGCTGCGCGCGGTATGCCCGGGGGGCGACAATGGGTACTAGCCATGGCGGCACCAGCCGCTCCCGTGCTCCATGTCGGGGAACGCAGCAACGGCGCGACGGGACGCCCACCAGCAGGTAGGGAGAGAACGATGTCCATCCCGCAGGTCACCGACCGCATCAAACAGGCTCCGGGCGTGGTGCTGCGCGCGGTTTTCGCTGGAATCGGCCAGCTGCTCATGGCCGTTGACAAGATCCGTGCCCAGGCGCAGGAGCAAGCCGCGTCGTCGGCCCCGGCCGACCAGGAGGCGCCAAGCGCCGCACAGCCGCCGCTCCGGGCGGCGGATGGGGGGGGCAACGTCACCGTGCTCCGCGAGCGTGCCACGACTCCCCGCCCGGCGCCCGCTGCCGCCGCGCCGACCGCACCTCCTGCGACCACGCCGGCCACACCTCCTGCCACCAAGCACACCGCCGCGAAGCCCACTGCCGTCAAGCCGGTCACCCCGGCTGGCCCCAGGCCCGCCGCTGCGGCCAGGCCAGGCGCCGCTGCCGGGCCGCCCGCCGCGCCAAAGCCCGCTCCGGCCGCCGCCCGCGATTCCGCAGCGGCCCACAAGCCCGCTTCCGCCCGCAGGCGTGCACCTGCCGCCGCGAAGCCTGCCGCCACGCCGCGGCCGCCCGCGGCCCCCAGACCCGCTGGCCCCCCGAGGCCAGCTGCCGTCCCGCCGCAGCCCGCCGCCACGCCGCAGTCAGCTGAGACACCGCAGCCTGCCGTCCCGCCGCAGTTGGCCGTCCCGCCGCAGTTGGCCGTCCCGGCGCAGTTGGCCGTCCCGCCGCAGCCAGCCGAGACGCCGCCGTCAGCCGAGGTCCCCGGAGCCAGCCCTGCTGCCCCGGTGTCCGAGGCCGGGACACCAGCTCCGCAGGCCGCCGCTGCCCAGGCCCCGCCCATTCCGGGCTACGACGACCTCTCGATCCCCTCTCTCCGTGCCCGGCTGCGGGTCCTCGACGCTGGTGCCGTGCAGGCTCTGCTCAGCTATGAGAGGGCACACGCGCACCGGGGCGATGTGATCACGATGTTCGAGCGGCGCCTTTCCAGGATGGAGGAAGCGGCGAGCTGACCCGGGCCGCCCAGCCCGCCTCGCGGTTACGCCACAGGCCGCCGTTGCCATGCCCCTGCAGACCACCGCGGAATCACCCGTCCCCGTCCGCACCGTGCTGCGCCTGGCCGGGGAGTGGGTCGGCCGCCTCGGGCGGATCTGGGTCGAGGGCCAGATCGCCGAGCTGACCAAGCGTGGCGGGACAGCCTTCCTGACCTTGCGTGATCCGGTGGCCGCCATCTCGGTGAGGGTGATCTGCGCCCGGGCGGTGCTCGACGCCGCTGACCCAGCGCCAGCCGAGGGCGCCCGCGTGGTGGTGTGGGCCAAGCCCGATCTCAACACCGCTCGGGGCTCGTTCTCGCTGACCGGGATCGAGATCCGTGCCGTGGGCGTCGGTGAGCTGCTCGCCCGGCTTGACCGGCTCCGCCGGTCACTGGCCGCGGAGGGGCTGTTCGCGGCCGAACGCAAGCGGCCGCTGCCCTTTCTGCCTGCCACCATCGGCCTGATCTGCGGACGCGACTCAGCCGCCGAGCGGGATGTGCGGCGCAACGCGGCAGCGAGGTGGCCAGCCGTCAGGTTCCAGGTGGAGGAGGTCGCGGTCCAGGGCCCTTACGCCGTCACCGAGGTGACCGACGCGCTGCGCCGCCTCGACGCGGACCGGGCCGTCCAGGTGATCGTCATCACCAGGGGCGGCGGCTCGATCGAGGATCTCCTGCCCTTCTCCGACGAGACCCTGATCCGCGCCGTCGCGGCATGCCAGACGCCGGTGGTGAGCGCGATCGGCCACGAGCAGGACAGCCCGCTGCTCGATCTCGTCGCCGATGTTCGCGCTTCGACACCCACCGACGCCGCCCGGCGGGTAGTGCCGGACGTGGCTGAGCAGCTGGCACTCGTCACCCAGCACCGGGCACGCGCACGGCGCGCGCTGGCGGGCAGGCTGGACCGGGAATGGTCCTGGCTGGCGGACATGCGTTCACGGCCCGCGCTGTCGGATCCGCTGCGGGAGATCGACCGGCGGGAGGAGCTGGTCACCGCCCTGACCGAACGCGCACGGCGCTGCTTCGCCGCCGGTCTTGAGCGTGCGTCCGGCGATGTTGGCCACATCCGGGAGCGCCTGCTCACGCTGTCCCCGGCGGCCACACTCCGCCGCGGCTACGCGATCGTCCAGCAGCGTGACGGGCGTGTCGTCCGGCGTGCCGCCGACGTCACCGCAGGTGAAAGGCTTATGGTCAGATTTGCGGACGATCAGCTGACGGTAACGGCCCAAAGGGCGGCAAGTAACACCCACGCAGAGTAGCGTTATCTTCCCCGCTTTACTCGTCACGGCGTTTCTTCACTTACCAGTGCGGCGAAGATCAGAACGTTGCATCGAGCCGGGAGGTGATGAACGGGTTGACGGCGGAGCAGGCGGCCAGGGCTCGCGGCAGCGCTACCCACGCGAAGCAGCGCGCACCTGGCCTTGATGGTGTGCGGGCGATCGCGGTGCTCGCGGTGCTCGCTTTCCACGGGGGGATACGGGGGGCACCGGGCGGATTCCTCGGCGTCGACGTCTTCTTCGTGCTCAGCGGCTACCTGATCACCGACCTGCTGGTCGCCCAGCGGAGGCGTCGCGGCCGGCTGGACCTGCGCGGCTTCTGGACCCGGCGCGCGCGGCGGCTCCTGCCCGCCCTGGCCGTCGTGCTGGTCACCGTCACAGCCGCGGTCGCCGTGATCGAACCGGGCCAGCTCGGCGCGCTCCGCCCCGCCCTGGCCGCGGCCGCCACCTATTCGAGCAACTGGTACGAGGCACTGCACCACGTGTCGTACTTCGCGAGTTTCGGGCCGCCGCCGCCGTTGCAGCACCTGTGGTCACTGGCCATCGAGGAGCAGTTCTACCTGGCCTGGCCGCTGATCCTTGGCCTGGTGCTGGCCTGTACCGAGGCCCGGCGGGCCCGTGCCTCGATCGCCTGGCTCGGCGCGGGCGCCTCGGCCCTGCTCATGGCCGTTTTCTACCCACCGGGCGGGGACCCGTCCCGGGTGTACTACGGCACCGACACCCACGCGACCGCGCTGCTCGTCGGATCGGCAATCGCCCTGACCTGGCCGCTGGCCACGCTCGTGGCCGCCCCCCGCGAGCTCACGCGGCGGCTCGACTTCTTCGGCATGGCCGGGCTTGCCGTGCTGGCCTGGGCGGTCGGCCACTTTTCCGGCGCCGATCCCGCCGTCTACCCGCTCGGGCTGGTCGTCGCCGCGCTGGCGGCGGCCGGGCTCACCCTCGCGGCCGCCGCCCCGGGGACCATCGGAGCCCTGCTCAGCCTGCCGCCGCTGCGCTGGCTCGGCATCCGGTCCTACGGCATCTACCTGTGGCACTGGCCGGTCATCGCGCTCGCGATCGCGGTCATCGGCCACGGGCCAGCCCCGGCGTGGCTGTGGATGATCGAGGCGGGGGCCGCGATCGGGCTCGCCGCCGCCTCCTGGCGGTGGATCGAAACGCCCATCCTGCGGGACGGGTTCCGGGCAACGTTCCTGACCTGGTGGCGGGCGCTGGCCGAGTCGGCTGCCGCTGCCCGGCAATCCCCGCTGCGCGCCCTGCCGGTGCTGGGAACGGTTGCCGCGGTCACCGTCGCCTGCACCGCCGGGTATGCCGTACTGCATCCGCCCCGTCCCTCTTTCAGCCTGATGCAGCAGGTCGCACAGGGAGAAAGGGTCAGCGCGGCGACCCGGGCCAACGTCAGCCATGGGAAGACCTCCCCCACGCCCGCGGCGCCGACACCAGGCCAGGCACCCACACCCGCCGGATCCCGGGCCCGGCGGATCCCCGGGAGGCAGGTCACGGCGATCGGGGACTCGGTCATGCTCGCATCCGCGGTCGCGCTGCACGCGGCACTGCCGGGCATCTACATCGACGCGCAGGTGAGCCGGCAGATGACGGCCGGCCTGGCAGAGGTCCAGCGGCTGGCAGCGGACGGCCTGCTGCGCCGGGTGGTGGTCGTGGGGCTGGGCACGAACGGCGCCGTGACCGGCGGCCAGATCCGCGAACTGCGAGCTGAGATCGGCCCCCGCCGCTCGCTCGTCCTGGTCAACACCTACGAGGCGCGGCCCTGGGAGCATGAGGTCAACCGCGCGGTCGCGGCCGCCGCCAGCCGCTACCGCAACGTCGTCCTCGCCAACTGGCTGGCCGCGATCACTCCCCGCACCAGGCTGCTCTGGGATGACGGGGTGCATCCCCGCCCGCCCGGCGCCCGCCTGTACGCGCAGGTGGTGGCGGCGGCGGTTCAGGCCACCAGCCCGCACAGGACACCGGTCCAGCCGGTCCATCTGGGTCCAGTGCCCTACGGCCGGCTCGGCATGACGGGCCACTAGGTCGCTTGTGAACGTGGATCCACCGGCCACGCCCTGGCCGGCTAGGTTGGCGCCGTGACCGCCCAGCCACGTCAACCGGACCGCCGCACCGGGGCGGCCCGCGACCAGCCAGCCCGGACGCGCCCCGCCGGGGGCAAGCGGCCCGACGGCGACAAGTCCAGCCAGGACCAGGACAGCCGGGACCAGCCCACCGGGGACGTGACCGCCGCGGACATGCCCTACGAGCAGGCGCGGGATGAGCTCATCGAGGTGGTCCGGCGACTGGAGGGCGGAGGGCTCACCCTGGAGGAGTCACTCGAACTCTGGGAACGGGGCGAGCGCCTGGCCGCCATCTGCGCGCAATGGCTTGAGGGTGCCCGGGCACGGCTCGCCGCCGCCCTGCCCGCCAAGGATGCGCCCGGCGATTCCAGCGCGCCGTTCTGACCCGCAGGCCGACTGCCCCGGTGCGCCGGGTCCCGGCCGGCCCATGGCCCTTCGGCGGTGCCCCTGCCAGGGGATTCATCCGCAGCCTGGACCTGATACGTAGGATCGCATCACGGCCACCGAGGAGAGGCGTTGCTATGTCCGAGGACCAGACAACCGCCGGGCCAGGCCAGCCGAACCAGCCCATCACCGCCGAACCGGATCGCCATGCGCCCGACCGCAACCTGGCTCTGGAACTGGCCCGCGTGACGGAGGCCGGGGCCATGGCGGCGGCCCGCTGGGTCGGGCGGGGCAACAAGAACGGCGCCGACGGCGCGGCCGTTGAGGCGATGCGCGCGCTCATCAACACGGTGTCGATGCGCGGTGTGGTCGTCATCGGCGAGGGCGAGAAGGATCGCGCTCCCATGCTCTACAACGGTGAGCAGGTCGGGGACGGCACCGGCCCGGAATGCGACGTCGCGGTGGATCCGATCGACGGCACCCGCCTGACGGCCAACGGGATGCCGAACGCGATCTCGGTGCTGGCCGTCAGCGCCCGCGGGTCGATGTATGACCCGTCGGCGGTTTTCTACATGTCCAAGCTGGTGACCGGTGCCGCCGCCGCCGGCGTGGTGGACATCGAGGCGCCGGTGGCGCACAACATCAGCGCGGTGGCCAAGGCCAAGAGCTGCTCGCCGCAGGACGTCACCGTGGTCATCCTCGACCGCCCCCGGCACGAGCAGCTCGTTTCCGAGGTCCGGGCCGCTGGCGCGCGGATCAAGCTCATCACCGACGGGGACGTCGATGGCGCGATCATGGCGGCACGGGAGGGCACGGGGGTCAACCTGCTGCTCGGCATCGGCGGCACCCCCGAGGGGATCATCGCCGCCTGTGCGGTCAAGTGCCTCGGCGGGGTCATCCAGGGCCGGCTCGCCCCCCGCGACAACGACGAGCGCGACCGGGCCATCGCGGCCGGCCACGACCTCACGCAGGTGCTCTTGACCGACGACCTGGTCACATCCGAGGACGCCTTCTTCGCAGCCACCGGCATCACGGACGGGGAACTGCTGGCGGGGGTGCGCTACCGGGCCGGCGGAGCGACCACCGAGTCGCTGGTCATGCGGGCACGCTCGGGCACCACCCGGACCATCTCCAGCGAGCACCAGCTCTGGAAGCTGCGCGCCTACAGCGCCATCGACTTCGACAGCCCCGCCCAGGACGCCTGACGACGGCTCCGCGCCGCCGCCCGGCCGGGCCGTCGCCCGGCACCGGCGCGTGCCCACTGGCCGCTATCGCCTCGCGGTGGCCCGCATGTCCGCATAGGGTACGGACCGTCACGTTGGCCAGACCCGGCTGAAGCCTGCGGTCTCGACCCCGGACGGGCGGTGATTCGTGGTTGCGGACCTGATCCGCGCCGTGCTGGCGGCAGCAGTCGCCGGCGTGGCACCTGGCTACTTCTGGGCGGCCGTGCTGCGCCCGGCGAGCGGGCTGGCCGAGCGGCTGACGTACTCGGCAGTGCTCTCCATGGCCTCGGTGCCCGTGATCGCGGTCCTGCTCACCCGGGCCACCGGGGGTGGCGTCACGCTGTGGGTGGCCATCGCCGCCGTGGGGATCGTCTTCGGCACCGGCCTGCTGGCTTTCCTGGTGAAGGGCGCGGCGCCGGCTGCCGCTGGCCCGGTGCTGCCATCACCGGACGTGATCCGCGACCCCCGCATCCTGACGCTGATCGCCGGCGTCTTCGCCTTGACGCTGGCCATCATGCTGCACCTGCCGGCGCCGGGATGGCTGCTGCTGGTGATCGCCGCCGGGCTGATCCTCGCGGGGGCGCTCGCCACCAGGCCCTCCCCGCTCACCGGCCCGGGCGGTACCGCTGACGCATCCACTGGCGGCACCCGGTCAGCACAGTCCGGGCCAGCACAGTCCGGGCCAGCACGGTCTGGGCCAGCGGGGTCCGAGCCCACCGGTGGCACGAGCGTGCCCGCTGGCGCGGGCGGGTCCGCCAGGCCCGCACCGGCTTCCGCGCGCACCCTGGTCGTGCCCGCCGGCTCAGCTTCCCCCGCTGAGCCGACCGGCGTGCCGCGACCAGCCGGCTCCGCCGGCCAGCTCTGCCCGGCTTGCGCGATGGCGCCCTCGCCGTCGTCCTCGCGCTCACCGCCTACCGCGCCTACTCCGGCGTGATCCGCCACGACTGGCCGTTCGTCCGGGGCAGCGACCAGTTCTCGCACGCCGTGATGGCCGAGCAGATGCTCACCCACGGCTCGTACGGCAGCTACCTGATCTACCCGCCCGGCTTTTCCACGCTCACGGCCGTGATCTGCCGGTTCTGCGGGCTCACGCCCCTGCAGCTGTTCCCGGTCCTCGCGCCCGCACTGCTGGTGCTGTGCGCGCTCGGCGCCTACACGCTCGCCAGCGGGCTGTGGGGCTGGCAGTACGGCATAACGGCGGCAGCGCTGAACGGCCTCGTCCTCACCGGCGCCTACGCGGGCTTCGCCGAGGGACGCTATCCCGACCTGGTGTCCGCCTTCTTCCTGCTGGTCATGGCGGTCGCCGCGCTGACCACCCTCTATCAGTCACCCACCTGGCGGTCGGCTGTGCTGGTGACGGTGATCGCCGCGTCGGCGGTGCTCTATCACTCGGTCGCCACCTTGTACGCGGCGGTGCTGCTGGCCCTGGTCGCGGTCACCGCGCTGCCGTATCTGTTCCTCCGTGGCGAGCGCCGCGCGGCGCGGGTCCTGCTGCTGACGCTGGGCGCGGTGGCGGTGCTCGCGGTCTGCTATGCCGCCCTCACCTACGACCTGGCCGGCCTGGTGACCGGCCACTCCTCCACCTCGACCGCGGTTTCCCTCACCCTCGGCAGCCAGGCGGCCCCGGCCCCGCGGCACCTGCTCACGGCGCTGGGCCCGGCGCTCGTCTGGCTGGGGCTGTTCGGCGTGGGCGCGGTCGCCATGGGCATCCGCCGTCTCGGGCGGCCTTCGCAGGTGGCCGCGGCGGGCACGGTGCTGCTGTGGACCGTGGCGATGTACGTGGGCAGCCGGACAGCGGCTGATGGCTTCCCGCAGCGGTTCGAACGCGACCTCGGCGCGCCGCTGTCGGTGATCGCGGCGTTCGGCCTGGTCATCGTCGTGCGGGCGCTGCTGGCCCAGCAGCCGGCCGCGCGGACCGTGCTGACGGTGTCCGCCGCCGCGGCCGCGGTCGCCGTCGGTGCCGTCGTGCTGGTCCAGGCGGCCCGCGGGCTGACGGCCGGCGCCGGGCCGGCCGGGCAGGTGCTCACGCATCGGGTCGCGGCGGCCGGGCGGTGGCTGGGGCAGCACAACACCGGCGGCAACATCATCTCGACGCCCTACATGAACCCCGGCATCACCAACCGCGCTGTCCTGGCTATGGGCGGCTACACCGGGCTGCAGTCCTACGGCGCGTTCCGGATCGCCCATCCGCGCTCGCTCCCGCCCGCCGGCCGGCAGCCTCTGCTCGACTCGCAGCAGGTACTGCTGCACCCCGGCAGCTGCCAGTCGGGCGGCATCCTGATCCGCGACGACGTCCGTTATGTAGTCCTCTACCGTTTCGGGCAGGGTGCGGACCTTCCGGCCTTTGCCGCCGATCCCATCCGGTACCACCGGGTCTTCCAGAACGGCTCGGTCGTCATCTACGCCGCGGCCCACACCCCCTGCCCGGCCGGATAACACCCGGCCTCCCGACATTTCACGGCCGCGCTGAGGTCCGGATTGTTCTGAAATGTGGCCACCGAATCCGTGCGGCGTCGCGCCGATCAGCGGCCCTGCCGCCGGGACCGGCCCAGCCAGCGGGACGCCGGGCGGCGCGGCGTGTGCACCCGTACCCGCCCCGCCACGGTGAACGCACGCACCTCAACCAGCGGCGCGCGGGGGACACCCGCCGGGACCGGACGGGGTTCCAGGTCCGACCCGACCCGGCCCGGGTAGCGCGCGTCGAGGACGGTTACCCGGACGCCCTCGGGGACGAGCAGGTGCAACTGCCCGCCGATCAGGGTGGCGTGCACGATGCTGTGCAATCCCTGCAGCAGCGCCTCGCGCAGATCGAGCACGACGTGACCGCCGACGGCGGTGACCACGAGCCGGTCGGGCATCACCCAGCGTCCCTCCCGCCGCTGGGTGCTGAAGAACGCGGCCACCGAACGCGACGCGTCCAGCCGCAGCGGCGCTGCCGACGGCGCGACCAGGTCCTCGGTCAACCCGGCAAGCTCGCCCAGGGTGCGGGCCTGGTAGGCGCGGTGGACCCGTTCGGTGTGCTCTTCGAGGGTGAGCCGCCCATCCCCCACCGCCTCGGCGAGGACGGCGACCACCCGTTCGCGGTCGGCGTCAGACGCGCGCAGGTCTCTGGGCGGTGGCCGGGACGTCACCAGACGAAACTATCCGGCCTTGACCAGGCTCGTCACCCAGCAGCCCATTGCGTCTGTTAGTTTGCTGATAGCAAGTATCAACGCGGTGAGGAGAAGATCGCCAGGTGGGCGGGTCGGCGAACGGAAGCGGCACGGACGGCGCGGGCAGGGACGGTAGCAACGGCGTGAGCAGGCGCGGTACAGGCAGGACAGGCACCAGCCCATCGGTCCCCTCGCGGCTGCAAGGCACGCATTACAAGTGGCTCGCGCTGTCCAACACCACGCTCGGCATCCTGGCCGCGACGGTCAACGGGTCCATCGTGATCATCTCGCTGCCGGCGATCTTCCGCGGCATCCACCTCGACCCGCTGGCCCCGGGCAATATCAGCTACCTGCTCTGGATGCTGATGGGGTACCTGCTTGTCTCCGCCGTCCTGGTGGTGACCCTGGGACGGCTGGGCGACATGTACGGCCGGGTCCGCATGTACAACCTGGGCTTCGCCATCTTCGGGATCGGGGCGCTCGCGCTCCCGTTCGACCCGTTCACCGGCCCGAACGGTGCGCTCTGGCTCATCCTCTGGCGGGTGGTGCAGGCCGTCGGCGGCTCCATGCTGATGGCGAACTCCCCGGCGATCCTGACCGACGCGTTCCCGCCGGGCCAGCGCGGCACGGCCATGGGGATCAACCAGGTGGCGGGCATCTCCGGGTCCTTCATCGGGCTCATCCTGGGCGGCGTGCTCGCCGCGGTGGACTGGCGGCTGGTCTTCCTGGTCTCCGTGCCCATCGGGGTCGGCGGCACCATCTGGTCGTACCTGAGCCTGCGCGAGGCCGGGGTCCGGACCAAGGCCCGGATCGACTGGCTGGGCAACGTCACCTTCGCCCTCGGCCTGATCGGCATCCTGACCGGCATCACCTACGGCATCCAGCCTTACGGCGGCCACGTGATGGGGTGGACCAGCCCACTGGTGCTGACCGGCCTGCTCGGCGGGGTCGCGATGCTGGCCGCGTTCTGCATGATCGAGGTCCGGGTCAGCCAGCCCATGTTCGACCTGCACCTGCTGCGTATCCGCCCCTTCGCCGCCGGCAGCGTGGCCACCCTGCTCGCCTCCATCGCCCGCGGCGGGCTGCAGTTCATGCTGATCCTGTGGCTGCAGGGCATCTGGCTGGTGCTGCACGGTTACAACTACGTTGACACCCCGCTCTGGTCGGGCATCTACCTGCTGCCGCTGACGTTCGGCTTCGTCGCGTCCGGCCCGGTGTCCGGGTGGCTGTCCGACAAGCACGGCGCCCGCGCCTTCGCATCCGGCGGGCTGCTGGTGTCGGCGGCTGCCTTCGGCGGGCTGCTGCTGGTGCCGACCAACTTCCATTACCTGGCCTTCGGGCTGCTCATCTTCCTGGCCGGCGCCGGGATGGGGCTGTTCTCGGCGCCCAACGCGGCAGCCATCATGAACAGCGTCCCGCGGCATCAGCGCGGCGCCGCCTCCGGCATGCTCGCCACCTTCCAGAACTCGGGCTTCGTCCTGTCCATCGGCGTCTTCTTCTCGCTCATGATCGCCGGGCTGGCCTCCACCCTGCCGAGCACCCTCAGCCACGGGCTGACCGCCCAGGGGGTACCCCCGGCCATAGCGCACCAGATCGGCGGGCTGCCACCGGTGGGCAGCCTGTTCGCCGCCTTCCTCGGGTACAACCCCGTGCGCACCCTGCTCACCCCGACCGGGGTGCTGGCGCACCTGCCGGCGCACAACGTCGCCACCCTGACCGGGAAGCTGTTCTTCCCTGAGCTGATTTCTCAGCCGTTCCACCACGGCCTGGTCATCGTGTTCACCACCGCCATGGCGTTGCTCGCCCTGGCGGCCGGCGCCTCGGCGCTGCGCGGCCGCCGTTTCGTGCACGAGGAGCAGGTGGAGACCGCGGAGCCCGGCGGCACGACCGAAGCCGCGCTGGAAGGTACCGGCCGCTCCTGACCCACTCCACCGCACCGTGGGTGTGATGACGGGCGTTGCGCGTTATATAGTTAGCTCTGTGAAGGATCTTTCTGCCCCGCCTGGCCCCGCTGGCCCGGCTGGCGCCGCTGGCCCGGCTGGCCCGGTGGCCGCGAACAGGGATGCGGCCGACTTGCTCGCCGCTATCAGCGCGGTCCGCCGGACGGCGCGGCAGACGGTGCGCAGGGCCTGGCGGGATGAGCCACTGCCGACGGCGCAGAGCGAACTGCTGCGGCTGGTCGCTGACCGGCCGGGAATCAGCGTCGCCGAGGCAGCCCGGGAACTGCGGCTGGCGCCGAACACGGTCAGCACCCTGGTGGGGCGGCTGGCGGACCAGGACCTGCTGGGGCGGGAACGGGCTCAGGCCGATGGCCGTTCGGTCCGCCTCACAGTCACCCGCAAGGCGCGCCGGCGGATAGCGGACTGGCGCGATCTGCGGGCTGACCTGACGCAGCAGGCGATGGCCCAGCTGACGGCCGAGGACCAGGGGACCCTGGCCCAGGCCGTGCCAGTCCTGCTGCGGCTGGCCGAACGGCTGGCACTGCCGTGAACGCGGCCGGGAGCGCGGCCCAGTCCCGGGTGGCACCCGGCGGCCCCGCCGCCGTCCGGTGTGCGGGACTGAGCTACCGCTTCGGTACCCACCTCGCGGTGGACCGGGTCGACCTGGTGATCGAGCCCGGCGAGACGTTCGGCCTGCTCGGGCCCAACGGAGCAGGTAAGACGACCACGATCCGGATGCTGACCACGCTGCTCAAGCCGGACGAGGGGACGGTCGCCGTCTTCGGCATCGACGCCGCCGCCCAGCCGATGCGGGTGCGCCGGCTGATCGGGTACGTCCCGCAGTTGCTGTCCGCCGACGCCTCCCTCACCGGTCGGGAGAACGTGGAGCTTTTCGCCCGGCTGTTCGATGTCCCCCGCCGGGTGCGCGGGCAGCGGGTGGACGAGGCGCTGTCGGCGATGGGCCTCACGGACGCGGCCCAGCGGGTGGTGAAGACCTATTCGGGTGGCATGATCCGGCGGCTCGAACTGGCCCAGGCGCTGGTCAACACGCCCCGGCTGCTGGTGCTCGACGAGCCCACGGTGGGACTCGACCCGATCGCGCGTGCCGATGTCTGGGAATTCATCAGCGGGC
Source organism: uncultured Actinomycetes bacterium (assembly GCA_963741615.1). Classification (GTDB taxonomy): domain Bacteria; phylum Actinomycetota; class Actinomycetes; order Streptosporangiales; family Streptosporangiaceae; genus UBA9676. Next base: position 23,276 of record CAVUIU010000004.1, on the reverse strand, counting down.
TCAGGCAGTCCACTCGGATGACCGTTCTCATGACCACCCATTACATGGAGGAAGCCGACCTCTCCTGCGACCGGGTCGCGCTCATGCATCACGGCACCCTCCGCGCGACCGGCACCTCAGCCGAGCTCAAGGCGACGCTGGGTGAGGAAGCCACGCTTGACGACGTGTTCCGCCACTACACCGGCGGGACCCTGGACGACGATTCCGAGCAGGGAGGCATCCGTGACGTCCGCCGCGCCCGGCGCACCGCCCGCCGCCTCGGCTGAGCCACCTCCGCCCGGGTGGCCGGGGCCGCCCGCCGATCCAGCCCTGGCCGGCCTGCGCCGCCTGGCCAGCCGTGTCATCACCCTCTGCTGGGTCGAATTCCGCAAGATCCGCCACGACCGTACCGAGCTGTACACCCGCGCCATCCAGCCGGCGCTGTGGCTGCTGATCTTCGGCGAGACCTTCACCCGGATACACGCCATCGCCGTGCCCGGCGGGATTCCCTATCTGGACTACCTGGCACCGGGCATCCTGGCCCAGTCCACGCTGTTCATCGCCATCTTCTATGGGATCCAGATCATCTGGGAACGCGACGCCGGGGTGCTGGCCAAGCTGATGGTGACACCGACGCCCCGGGCGGCACTGATCACCGGCAAGGCCTTCGCCGCCGGAGTCCGCTCCATCGTCCAGGCAGCGGTGATCGTCGTGCTCGCCGCGCTGCTCGGCGTGGCGATGACCGCCAACCCGCTGAATCTGCTCGCGGTCGCGGGCATCGTGGTGCTCGGGTCGGCGTTCTTCTCGTGCCTGTCGATGAGCATCGCCGGGGTGGCGCTGTCGCGGGACCGGCTGATGGGCATCGGCCAGGCGATCACCATGCCGCTGTTCTTCAGCTCGAACGCGCTCTACCCGGAGCGGCTGATGCCCGGCTGGCTCCAGGCGATCAGCAAGGTCAACCCGCTCTCCTACGAGGTGAGCGCCCTGCGTGGGCTGCTCATCGGCGTGCCGACCAATCTGGCGCTCGACACCGGCGTGCTCGTCGGTGCCACGGTGGCCGGCATCACGGTCGCCTCCCTGCTGCTGCCGCGCCTCGCACGCTGAGCCGGCCCCGGCGCCGGCGGAGCCGGCTGGCTGGCGCCGGGTGCGGAGCGCCCACTGGCCACCATGATCACGGACGACGCCTGGCGAAAACTGGCATGCGATCGTCCGTGATCAAGGCTCTGGCCGGCTGGGCGACGCGAGGCCATACGCTTTGGGGGTGCTGCGTTTCGAACCCGACCCCTCGCCCGCGGACTGGTTCGCGCGGCGCGACGAGCCTTGGGGCGAGCTGGTGACGATGGGGCCGGCCGGTTTCGAGTCTTACGCCCGGGTCCGTCACCCCGAGGAGGATCGCATCTCCCAGCATGTCCTTTTCGCGCGTCTGCGGGTGCACCTGGCTGGCTGGACGAAGACGCCGGGCGACTGTTTCCACGGACTGTGGGCCGGGGCCGTCTCCGGCATGTACGGCGACCCCGCGCGAGGCATCTCGCCGTGGTTTCCCGCGAGTGTTCTCAGTGGCCCGAAGGTCCATATCCCCCATCGGGAGTACATGCTCTTCCGCGGCCACCTTGATGACGTGGGCCACTGGGGCGCCACCGACCCCACGACGGGCTCATCCAAAGACGAGGAACTTCCCGGACCGCACCTTCTGTGGCCAGCGGACCAGCAGTGGTTCGTCGCGACGGACGTGGACTCCGACTTCACCTGTGTGGGCGGGTCCTGGGGGCTCACCGACGCGGTCGTCACAGATCCGAAGCTCGGCGCCGGGCACGTTCGCCGCGCCTGAACGCGCCCGGCGAGTCGTGCACTCGGCGGTGACGGGCCGGCGCGTGTAGCGTCTGGATCGGCGGCCCTTCACGATCGCGACAGGTGGATGAGTGCGGAATGAGCGTGTTCTCTGACGCTGAACTGACCTATCTGGCCAACGGCAGACTTGGCCGGCTCGCGACCATTGACGGAGCCGGGATGCCGCATGTCGTTCCCCTCGGCTGGCACTACAACGCTGAACTGGACACGATCGACATCGGCGGCCGCGATTTCGGCCGATCCAGGAAGTTTCACAACGCGCAGCGCAACCCGAACGTCGCCCTGGTGATCGATGACGTGCTGCCACCGTGGCGGCCTCGGTGCGTGATGATCCGCGGCACGGCCGAGGCCCTGGCGGAGGCGAGCGGGCCGGACGGCCAGCCAGCCGGGCCCATCATCCGGCTGCACCCCTCCGAAGTGATCAGCTGGGGGATGGAGTTCGCCGGGGAATAGCCCGCCGCCAAACGGGTCACCGCAGCACGATGACCCGTCAAACGCCGAGGTAACCGGTGCTACTGATCCGGCGCCGTTGCTCATCCGCGGAGACTCTGACCTGGGGCTGCGTGGCTGGGGTTTTGCGGTTACGCTGAAGGCATGGGTGAGTCCGCGCCCGAGCTGCCTGCCGATCTGGCCAGCGCTGTTGACAACGCCCGCCGTGGTGTCGCGGCGCATATCACCGTCAAAGGCGAGCGCGTCGCCGCGATCGTCTCCGAATCCACCCTGGCGATGTCCAAGCTCCTCGCTGTCTTGCTGACCAGTGAGATGGCTGCCCGTGAACTCCCAGCGGTGCTGCCGGCAGCGTTTCCCTGGGCTCGTTCCCTCCCAGAGGGTCACCTGAAGGCGTTCGCGGGCGAATTGTGCGAGGCGGTCGTCGCTGAGTCGCACGAGCGGGTAGAGCGCATTCTGGTTGACTGGCAGGCCGTCGCCGAGGTTCGCGCCGGAGCGGCCTCAACTTGAGCGGAAGTGCGGTGCCTTCAGGCTCTGTGACAACGCCAACGGCTCCTGCCGCTTGGCCCACGCCTCATCGCCGGGCGTGCCGCTGCGATGGGCATCTGCCCGGAACCGGGCCAGCGCGCCAGACGCGGCCCGGGCTCCCGCTCAGGACCAGAAGTCGATGCTCGCCTGCGGGTCGGTTGTCGCTGACCAGAACTCGGTGACCTTGCCATCGCGGATGTGGCTGACGTTGGCCACCGGAACCTCGATCGACTTATTGCCGCGGGAGGCCGACAGGGTACACAGCGCCACGGCGTGGTCGTCGTTGGCGAGCACGTCGTGAACGTCCAGCCGGAACGTGCCACCTGTCTCCTCGGCCAGCCTGGCGAAGAAAGTGAAAATCTCGTCCCGGCCGTGGTAACTGCCGCTCAGCGGTCCGACGCCCAGCACGTGCCAGCTCGCATCATCGGCGAACAACTCCGACAGCGTAGCCAGGTCTGCCTTGGCGAACGCTTCATAGCCCCGGCGGGTCAACCCGACGTTCGGATGCTCAGTCATGACTGCCTCCCCTGGCGGCCTCCGGGATCCCGCTGATCCATCCCCGTCGTTGCAACCATAACCCCGCCACCCGGGCAACGGCCGACCCGGTGCCGCTCAACCATGGTGAACGCCGTAGCGTGCGCGGACCGCGGTGCCGACCGGGCACCCGCCCTCCGCACCTCGGCATACGCCGATGTCGCACAGGCGGCACATCCAGCGCACCGCTCCCGGACCACGGATCAGCCCGGCCAGCATCTTTGCCATGAGCGTGCGCAGCGTCTCCCGTTCCGCGGCCGACAGGCCATCCAGCGCGCCGAGAACCACCTCCGTCCGGGCGGCGGAAACCCGCTCCGCCGCCGCCCGGCCAGCCCCGGTGAGCGACACCACGGTGGAACGCCCGTCATCCCCCGGGCCTCGCTGCACGTACCCCGCCTCCGCCATCCGGTCGATCAGCCGCACGGTGCCCGATGACGTGAGCCCGAGCACCTGGCGCAGCAAGCCCACGGTTGGCCGGTCGAGGAAGTGCAGCAGCGCCGACAGTGCGGCGGCGGCCGACTCCGGCCGCCCGTCCGCGGCCGCCATCGCATCGGCCATCCGGTCGGCGACCATGAGTGACAGGGCGCCGAGCAGATTGGCGGCCTGGTCCAGTTCCCCGTGCTGCGCGTCAGCCAAGCTCGTAGTCGAGGCGGTAAGTGCCACCGGGCTGGCTGGCCCCCGCCACGGAAACCCCGGACCCCTCCAGCCCGGCCAGGTCCCCGCTGCCCGAGCCCGGGATGACCCGCCAGGTGGAACGCGCGTCACCGCCGTCGTAGCCACCGTCGGCGACCATGACACAGGTGCCGGACCGCCCGGCTATCTCGCCCGTGAACCGCTGCAGGCCGGTGTACTCGGCGGTGCCGTCCTCCCGGTAGTACATGAGCGAATCTGAGATCAGCTCACCCGCGAGGTCACCGCTGAGCCGGAACCCCATCCTCGCCTTGGTGAGCTTCTCCTTGCCGGCCAGTTCGGTATAGGTGTCCTCTTCCCAGGACGCGACCGTGAACGTGCCTTCCGCATGTGCCGTCATGCTGTGCCCTCCACCGGCCCGGGCGCGCCCGCCATGTTGCGGCCGTCCGCGGCCTCAGCCGAATTAGATGTGTGAGTCACACACTAGTTGAGATGGACCGCTCTGGGAAGCGCAGCCGTCCGCGAAAGTGTGCGCGCGAATGGCTGGCAGGACGGCTCCGGCGGGCGGAGAACCCGCCCGCCAGCCCCGCTCAGCCCCAGGCCAGCTCAGGGCTGGTCTGCGCGGCTGACTTCCTCGGCCAGCGCCGCCCGCAGCAGGTTCTCGGCCGCGTCTGCGGCCGTGCGAGCCGTGATCGCATGAGTATGCGCCCGGTCGAGCTCGCCCAGGCTCATGCAGTCGAAGGCGACCCGGGCGTCATGCGCGGCAAGCTCCAGCTGCCTGGCCGCCTCGCCGAGATCCACGCGGCGAGGGCCAGCGTCCGGCGTGCTCATCATGTCCCCACCCTTGCCTTTCATCGCGGGGCGCCCTGCTGGTCACGGCAAGCTGCCCAGCAAACTCACGGCAAGATACCCGGCAAATCCCGCGGTATGCGAACCACGCGGGGCGGCCGCAGGACGGTGCCGGGATCCGGCTGGCCGGCAACTACGATGAAAGTGTCTTTGCCGTCCGCCTCATCAGCCTGAGGAACCGCCGACCATGCCTGAATTCGCCTATACCGATCTGCTGCCGCTCGGCCAGGACGCCACGCAGTACCGCCTGCTGACGGCGGAGGGGGTCAGCACACGCGAGGCGCTGGGCCGGCGATTCCTTGAGGTGGACCCCGGGGTGCTGACGATGCTTGCCCGCGCGGGCATGCGCGACATCGCCCACCTGCTGAGGCCCGGTCATCTGCGCCAGCTCCGGTCCATCCTGGACGACCCGCAGGCCTCCCCCAACGACCGTTTCGTCGCCCGTGACCTGCTGACCAATGCCTGCATCGCAGCGGGCGGGGTGCTGCCGATGTGCCAGGACACCGGCACCGCGATCATCATGGGCAAGCGCGGCGGGCAGGTGCTGACCGACGGCCAGGACGAGGCTCACCTCGCGCGGGGCGTGTACGACGCCTACACCCAGCTCAACCTGCGGTATTCGCAGCTTGCCCCGCTGACCATGTGGGACGAGCGCAACACGGGCTCGAACCTGCCCGCACAGATCGAGCTGTACGCGGCGCCGGGAGCGGAGTACAAGTTCCTGCTCATGGCCAAGGGCGGCGGGTCTGCCAACAAATCCTTCTTGTACCAGCAGACCAAGGCGGTACTCAACGAGGCGAGCATGCTCGCGTTCCTGGAGGAGAAGATCTCCTCGCTGGGCACGGCCGCCTGCCCGCCCTATCATCTGGCGATCGTCGTCGGCGGCACCAGCGCTGAGTACGCGCTCAAGACCGCCAAGTACGCATCCGCTCGCTACCTGGACACCCTTCCGGCGGAAGGATCGCCCGCCGGTCACGGCTTCCGCGACCCGGGCCTGGAGCGGCAGGTGCTGGAAATCACCCGGAAGATCGGCATCGGCGCGCAGTTCGGCGGCAAGTATTTCTGCCACGACGTCCGGGTGATCCGGCTGCCCAGGCACGGCGCGTCCTGCCCGGTCGCGATCGCGGTCTCCTGCTCCGCCGACCGCCAGGCGCTGGCCAAGATCACCGCAGACGGGGTGTTCCTGGAGAAGCTGGAGACCGATCCGGCGCAGTACCTGCCGGACCCCGCCGGGGAGGATCTCACCGGCGACGTGGTGCGGGTCGACCTGCGCCGCCCCATGAGCGAGATCCGTGCCGAACTCACCAAGCACCCGGTGGCGACCAGGCTCGCACTGACCGGGCCGCTGGTGGTCGCGCGCGACATCGCGCACGCGAAGATCGCCGAACGCCTCGCGGCAGGTGAGCCCATGCCGCAATACCTGGTCGACCATCCGGTGTATTACGCCGGGCCGGCCAAGACGCCGGAAGGTTACGCGTCCGGGTCGTTCGGCCCCACGACCGCCGGGCGGATGGACTCCTATGTCGAGCAGTTCCAGGCGGTGGGCGGGTCACTGATCATGCTGGCCAAGGGGAACCGCTCCCCCGCCGTGACGCAGGCCTGCCAGCGGCACGGCGGCTTCTATCTCGGCTCGGTCGGCGGGGCGGCTGCGCGGCTGGCGAAGGACTGCATCACCAAGGTCGAGGTGGTCGAGTACCCCGAACTCGGGATGGAGGCGGTCTGGCGGATCGAGGTGCGCGACTTCCCGGCGTTCATCATTGTCGACGACAAGGGAAACGACTTTTTCGCCGACACGGCCGGCCCACTCCTCACCATAGGCCACCGCGACTGAACCTTTTTGAGGCAACCCTCGTGGCCAATGACATGGAGACGACACTCGGCGGATTCTCATGCTTCTCTCATGAATCCCGATGCCGCCCAGTGTAAGGTCCCGGCCATGCAGGCAGTTACCGGACCAGAACGCGTCGTCGCCGGGCGCTACCAATTGCTGGGCTGGATCGGCCAGGGCGCGATGGGCACCGTCTGGCGGGCGAGGGATCTGGTCCTGACCCGCGAGGTGGCGGTCAAAGAGGTCCGGCTGCCGCACGAGATGGCGGAACACGAACGGAAGGTCCTGCGTGAACGCACGCTCCGCGAGGCCAGGGTCTCCGCAAAGCTCAGTCACCCGGGAGTCGTCACCGTCTATGACGTGATCGAGGCCGACGGCACTGCCTGGATCGTGATGGAACTGGTCGCGGCGCGTTCGCTCGATAAGGTCGTGGCCGAGGACGGGCCACTGGCGCCTCGGCGGGCCGCCGAAACCGGGGTGATGCTGGTCGGGGCGCTGGCCAGCGCCCATGCGGCCGGGATCGTGCACCGCGACGTCAAGCCAGGCAACGTGCTCATCACCTGCGACGGGCGGGCGGTGCTGACCGATTTCGGGATCGCCACCCTGGACGGCGACCCGGGGCTGACCCAAACGGGAATGGTCATGGGAACGCCCGGGTTCTGTGCCCCCGAACGCATCCGGGGCGAACCCGCCAGCCCGGCATCCGACATGTGGTCGCTCGGTGCCACGCTGTACGCAGCCGTGGAGGGGCGCGGGCCCTTCGATGGCCAGGGCAGCCCGATGGCCGTGCTGGCGAGCATCGTGCACTCGGACCCGCCACCGGCCCGGTCGGCCGGGCCGCTGGGGACGGTGATCGGGGCGCTGCTGAGCAAGGACCCGGCCCGGCGGCCGGATGCGGCCTGCGCGACCCGGCTTCTCATCAGCGCGGCGGCCGCCCACGGGCCCATGACGGGCACCGCCACAGCCGACCGCATCCCGGCCAGCACCCGCCCCCTCCCTACCAGAGCCGACCCGGTACCCACCAGGGCCGACCGCATCCCGGCCAGCGCCGGGCTCCCCGCCGTCGGCACTGGCGTGAGCGGGGCATGCGCCAGAACGGATCCGACCGGGTTCCCAGCTGGCCCCGGCCCTGCTGGGTCGCCGGGCGGGCCGGGACCCTTGGCTCTCCCGGGCGCGGAGCCGGACGGGTTCGTGCCCGGCCGGGCTCCCCGGCCTCCCCGGCCGCTCGCCGGTGGCACCGGCACCGCACAGTTCCCGGCCGGCGGGGGCCCCGGCTGGGCAGGTACGGCGAGCGCCGACGGCCGCACCGGTGTCCCGGACGTCCACCGTGACGAGGGTTTGGTCCCTCCCGGCACCGGGCCCGCGTCGTCCCCGGGTGGCGCCGGCCCAGTCATCCCTGCCGGGGCGGGACCGGCGCCGTTGCCGGCCAGCCTGGGTGCCGTGCCGTTCCCCGGCGGCGCGGGCCCGGCCGGCCCGGGGACCGGTGACGCTCGGCCGACTGGCCGGCCTCGCGCGCGCCCATCCGCGGGGCGGCGGGTGCTGACTCTGGGCCTCGCTGGTGCCGCGATCATCGTGGCCGGGCTCATCGCCGGGCTGGTGTGGTCGCGGGTGACGGGACCGTCCTCCGGCAGCCACTCGGCCGGCGCGGGTGGCACCAGCAGCGGGACAGCCGCCGCAGCCCCGCTTCCCGCGGGTTATCGCTGGTACACGCGGCGGGCGGCCGCGGCGGGGACGGCGGTCGGCTTCACGGTGGCCCTCCCGGTGGGATGGCAGGCGCGGCGGCAGGGAACGACCACATATCTGCGTAACCCGGCATCGGGGAGCCTCATCAGCGTCTCCCCGGCGCCGACCGCCGCCAGCGGCCCGGTGGGGGACGCCCGGATGCTGGAGCAGGCGGCGCTGAGCCGGCGATCGTTCGCCGGCTACCGGCGGATCGCCATCATGCCCTTCCTGTTCCGGGGAAACCCGGCCGGTGCGTGGCGGTTCACCTACCGCCAGCCCGGCACAGGTGCGATGGACGGGCTTGCCGTGGTCACGCAGGAGAGCGCCCGGGGCGGCCGCCAGCCATACGCGTTCATGGCCACCGCCCCGGCAGGGTCCTGGCTGCCGACGAGGGCTGCCTTCGCCGAGGCGATCCGGACGTTCAGCCCACGCGGGTAGCGGCGCAGGAAACCTGCCAGGGCGGTGACCGGGCTGCTCCTGGCCCGGCAGCAGGGCCGGGCAGGCATGGTCCCGCCGTTCAGTACCCGACGTACGAGCCACCGCCGCGGACGGCGACGACTCCCGGGATGTTGCTCATGGATCCGTACCGCGAGATGGCGTAGCGGAACGCGGCGATCATGTTGTCGACCGGGTTCCAGATGTTGCCGTACCCGGGCAGCGCGTAGTTGCCGAACGTCGGTCCGATCACCTGGGCGATGCCCTCCGACGGAGTGCCGGCGGCGGCGTTGGAGTCCCAGCCGTTGTAGGCGTGCGGGTTACCGCCCGACTCACGCCCGGAGACGCTGGTGGCGGCCCTCCCTACCCCGGGGAAGACCGCCACCTGCACGACCAGCCCGGGCATGACCAGGCCCGGGCGTTGCCGGCATGCCGTTCAGTACCAGCCAGCGCTCTCCTCATGCGACCAGGCGCCGCACGGAGAGCCATAGAGCCCCTTGATGTACCCAAGCCCCCAGCGGATCTGGGTGGCCATGTTCGTTTGCCAGTCCGGTCCAGCGCTCGCCATCTTGGCGCCGGGCAGCGCCTGCGGGATACCGTAAGCGCCCGAAGTCGGGTTGCTGGCATAGGGGTTCCAGCCGCTTTCGGCGTTCCACAGGCTCTGCAGGCATCCGAACTGGCTGGATGACCAGCCGAATGAGCCGAGCATCGCCTGCGCGATCTGCTGGGCGGACCCCGATGGCGCGACGGAAGGAGCAGCGGAGCTCGACGACGGCTGCTGTGCCGACTGCGAGGCCGATTGCCGGGCAGCCCGCCGGGCGGCCGCCCGGCGCCTCGCCGCCCGGCGCCTCGCCGCTCGGCGGGCGGCAGCGCGGCGGGCCTCCGCGGCCAGCATCCGCCGCTCTACGGCGGTGTGAAGGACCTTCACCTGGGCGACCTCGCGGGCGAGATCGGCCAGATTGACGGGGTCAGCCACCGTTCTGGCAGCCGCCCGGGCCGGGGCCGTCCGGCCCGCCGGGCCAGCTGGTGCCGCGACAGCGACGCCTGAGGCCACCGCGACGGTGGCGACCATGGTCGCTCCGGCTACAGCGATAGTAATTTTGGATGGTTTGCGGATTTGGGACCGTTTGCGATGCTTAGGAGGTTTGCGATACAGGTTGCGTAGCGCAGACACAAGGAACCTTTGGTCGGGCACGCGAAGATGCGCACTCGGCTTCCACCCGGGGGACAACTGCCGGCCGGCGGACCTGCGCAAGGGCCATGGCAGAGGCGCATGAAGGTGCCGCGGGTCAGGGCGGCGCGCTGCTCAGAGGCAACCCATCTCATACGCCGGGTGCTGTCGGTCACCCACCTTGCCTGCAACCGGGCCCGGGGGCCCGGGAATGGCGGGAAAGGTGGTATGACCTATCTCACAAAACATTGTGGCTGTGGCACCGGCACCCGATCTGCCTTAGTACCAGCCGTTCGCCTGCCAGAAGGACCATGCGCTGCATGGGGTCCCGTATGTCGCCTTGATGTAGCCGAGACCCCATTTGATCTGCGTGGTCGGGTCGGTCTGCCAGTCGGCCCCGGCACTGGCCATCTTCGCTCCGGGCAGCGCCTGCGGTATGCCATAGGCGCCACTGGCGTTCGCCGCGTTCCAGCGCCAGCCGCTCTCCCGGGTCCAGATGTTGTTCAGGCAGCTGAACTGGGTACTCGGGCTGAAGCCGAACGACGACATCAGGCTCCATGCGGTGGACTGGGCGGTGCCCGGGTTGGGCGCCGCCACGGTGATCACCCCGGCCGATCCGCCACCGGCCGCCGTGTCCGGCATGGCGGCGACCTTCGGAACACTGACCACGTGCATCGTGTGGGCGGCCGCATCCATGACGATCATCTGCTGGCGCTGCTCCTCCAGCACCGCCAGGGCCCGGCTGCCTGGCAGCACCGCGGCGATCACGGCACCAGCACCGGGCTGGTGCGCGCGCAGCACCATGTAGCCGGCGAGGGTAACCCCGGTGATCGCAGCGATGGCCGTGGCCGTCACCGGCAGCAGGAAACTGGGCCGACGAGACGTGCGCCTCCTGCCGGGACTCCGCCTCCGGTGCTCTGACAAGGCAGTCCTTCCAGTCGGCCAAGCACGCCGGGCGGGATGCCGGCATGTGGACCGCTGCGGGGCAGGGCAGCGTGTCGCGATGGCGGGGCCCAGCGCGCGGGCCGTTCCGTGGCGGGCCACGCAACGGGATCGGCGGACATTTCGGTCGCCGAGGCCATCGGCGATACCTTGCCAGAAGGAGTCAGGGGATTCTCTTGATTCTGGGGAAAAAGTTGTGTCGGCCGGCCACCCCAGTGGTGTGACACGGATCACAGATTGACAACACGTACCGTGACAATTACCAGGTGTAAATACAGCCTCAAGCTGTGATCACCGGCTGTGCCAGGCGACGGCGAAATCAATACGGGGTGAAAGCAGCGGACAAGCGGGCCGGGGCCTTTTGCGCCGGCGCCCGGCCGGCCAGGGCTGCCACCCTGGCTCAGTCCCGGGGGACCACCGTCAGCAGCGGCCGTTTCGGCTGTCGCGCCAGGATGCGCATGATGGTGGCCCTGGCGATGCCGGTGATCTGCTGGATCTGGTGGATGCTGACACCGGCGGCGACGGCGTCGAGGACAACCTCATCCCGCCTGGCGACTGCATCAGCCCAGCGCCTGAGTTCGTCCTCCGCGGCCGAGGCGGACGATCGTGCCATAAGCGGAACGCTACCCGGAAGCTTCTGCTCTCCCCGGGCAAATCGCATCTTCGGGGTGTCGCTGTGGGGTTCATCCCGATGAAGGCAGGTGAACCGGTACACCGGCGCGGGGCCGTATGCGTCGACATCTTGTCTGGACTCCCGTGGCACCGCCGCCCGCCGCCTGGCGCCGCTGATTGTCTGACTGACCGTGATCCGACCTGGCCGGAATGTAAGCGCACTATCACAAGGCGTTATCGCCCGGTCATCCGAACGAGTCAGGAGGCGGCCATGAGCCACTCGGCAATGGTCAATGATGGCGTCTCGACCTTTGTGGTTCTCCTGACGCTGCTGCTGGTGATGTTCCTGTACGCGGTGAGCCAGATGCCCCCGGGGTCCGCCGACTCCCCCGATCCGCCTGCCCCCGCGCCGCCCGCGCGGGCCAGGAGGGCACAGCCGCCGGCCACGGCTGTCGCAGGCGTCGCGAGTGCACCCGGGACGACCGCGCCGGACAGTGCCGCGAGGGTCCCGGCGGGCATGTCCGGCCACTCCCGGAACGCCGGCTATGCCGCCAGGCACGCCGTTGCCCCGGGGCCCGGGACGAACGTGATCCACCCGCCGCAGGTGTCGGGCGGGCCACCTTGGGAACCGGCGCCAAGGCCACCGGGCCCTGGTCCGGCAGACAGCTGACCGCCGCCCCGGCCTCCCGTGTTTCCCGGGTCCCGAGGAAGCCGCCGTCTTGCCAGCCCCACCGCCGGGCAGCCCGGCGACGGGGTCTCAGGATGGCTCGTTCAGCGCCGCCCGGGCGGTCGCCAGCCACTCCATCTCGTCGTCGGCGCGCCGGCCAGCATTGCACAACGCCCGCCGGCCTGCTACCCCAGCAGTTGGCGGGCCAGGACCACGCGCTGGATCTGGTTGGTTCCCTCGTAGATCTGGGTGATCTTGGCGTCCCGCATCATCCGCTCGACCGGGTAGTCGTTGACGTAGCCGTAGCCACCGAGCAACTGCACCGCGTCGGTGGTGACCTCCATCGCCATGTCCGACGCGAAGCACTTGCAGGCCGACGAGAAGAAGGTGAGGTCGCCGTCGCCCTCCCCGGCCACGGCACGCTCTGACCTGGCCGCCGCCGCGTACGTGAGCTGCCGGGCGGCCTCGAGCTTCATGGCCGCGTCGGCCAGCATGAACTGCACTCCCTGGAACTCCGCGACCGCCTTCCCGAACTGCCGCCGCTCCTTGACGTAGCCGGTTGCATAGTCGAGCGCGCCCTGGGCGATGCCGACCGCCTGGGCGGCGATCGTCACCCGGGTGTGGCCGAGGGCCGTCAGCGCGGTCCCGAGCCCGGTTCCTTCCGCGCCGATCAGCCGGTCGGCCGGGATCGCACAGTCGTCGAAATACAGCTCCCGGGTGGGCGAGCCCTTGATGCCGAGCTTGTGCTCGGGCGCGCCGAACGAGAACCCCGGGTCACCCTTCTCCACCACGAAGGCGGAGATCCCGTCCGCGCCACCCGACGGATCGGTGACCGCCATCACCGTGTAATACGTCGCAACCCCGGCGTTGGTGATCCACCGCTTGGTTCCGTTCAGCACATAGGTGTCGCCGTCACGGACCGCGCGTGCCCTCATGCCCGCAGCGTCGGAGCCGGCCTCGGGCTCGGACAGCGCGTAGGCGAACATCGCCTCCCCGCGGGCCACCGGTGGCAGGTACTTCTGCTTCAGCTCCTCCGAGTCGGTCAGCAGGAGCGGCATCGTGCCGAGCTTGTTGACGGCCGGGATGAGGGAGGACGCGGCGCATGCGCGGGCGACCTCCTCGATCACGATCGCCGTCGCGATCGCGTCCGCCCCGGCGCCGCCGTAGGCCTCCGGGATGTGCACCGCGGTCAGATCGGCCTTGGCCAGCGCCTCGTGCACGTCCCAGGGGAACTCGGCCGACTGGTCCACTTCCGCCGCTCGCGGTGCGATCTTGTCGTCGGCCAGCGCGCGCACCGACGCGCGCAGCGCCTTGTGCTCGTCCGGCAGATCGAAGGCGGGGAAGTCCAGGCTCATACCCCGATCGTAAGCGTCCCGGCTTCAGCCGGGCCCGCGATCCTTCCCCCTGGCCCGCAGCGCGGCGCCTTTGGCCAGCGCCTGCTCCCGCAGATCCTGCTGGAAGCGCGTCATCCGCGTGCCCAGTGCCTCGTCGCCGACGGCGAGGATGCGGACGGCCAGCAGGCCGGCGTTGCGCGCGCCGCCCACCGCTACCGTCGCGACCGGGATACCCGCGGGCATCGACACGATCGACAGCAGCGAATCGAGCCCGCCCAGGTGCGCGAGCGGCACCGGCACGCCGATGACCGGCAGCGGCGTCACCGAGGCGAGCATGCCCGGCAGATGGGCCGCGCCCCCCGCCCCCGCGATGATCACGCGCAGGCCCCGGCCCGCCGCCGACGACCCGTATTCGATCATCTCGTGCGGCATCCGGTGCGCCGACACCACATCGGCCTCGTAAGGGACCCCGAACTCGGCCAGTGCGTCAGCGGCCGCCTCCATCACCGGCCAGTCGGAATCGCTGCCCATGACCACTGCGACCAGTGGCCCGCCCGTGGATCCGGCCGGCCGTCCCGCCGGGCCTGCATCGCCGTTCATGGCCTCAGTCCTTCCCGGTCGCCAGGTACCGCGCCGCCCGGCCCGCCCGCGCCCGCAGTTCGTCCACGTCGTCCCCGAGCGCGGTCACGTGGCCGATCTTCCGCCCTGGCCGCACAACCTTGCCGTACAGGTGCAGCTTCACGCCTGGATCGGCCGCCATCACATGCAGGTAGCGCTCGTACACGTCCGGGTCCTGCCCGCCGAAGACGTTCGCCATCACGATCTGCGGGGCAGCCGCCGCCGGTGCGCCGAGCGGCAGGTCGAGCACGGCCCGCAGGTGCTGCTCGAACTGGGATGTCCTGGCCCCCTCGATGGTCCAGTGCCCGCTGTTGTGCGGCCGCATCGCCAGTTCATTGACGAGCAGCCCGCGCGGCGTCTCGAAGAGCTCGACCGCGAGCAGTCCCGTCACCTCGAGCGTGGCCGCGAGTTCGAGCGCCAGCCGCTGGGCCTCCCGCGCCCGGCCGGCCGCGAGCCACGGCGCGGGGGCGAGCACCTCGTGGCAGACGCCATCGCGCTGCACCGTCTGCACGACCGGGTAGACGGCGGCCTGGCCCTGTGGCGACCGGGCGGCCAGCACGGCCAGTTCCCGGTCGAAGTCGATGTGCTCCTCGGCGAACACCGCGACCGGATGGGCAAGCACCTCCGCAACCTCGTCAGGGGTACCGCATACCCACACGCCCCGGCCGTCGTACCCGCCGCTGACCGCCTTGAGCACGACCGGCCAGCCCCCGTCCGCGGCGAACGCTGTCACCCCGGCCAGGCCGCCCTGGCCGGGCACCGGCGCGTAGCGCGGGCAGGGCACGCCGAGCCCCGCCAGCCGCTCCCGCATCGCCAGCTTGTCCTGGGTGTAGCGCAGCGCGCCAGCGCCCGGGCGGACCGCCACCGCCTGCGCCAGCGCGGCCAGGTGCCGGCCAGGGACGTGCTCATGGTCGAAGGTGACCACGTCGCACCCGCCGGCGAACGCGAGCAGGTCATCCAGGCAGGTGTAGTCGCCGACCTGCACGTCGGGGCAGACCTGGGCCGCGCTGTCGGCCGCCGAGTCCGCGAGCACCCGGAACCTGATCCCGAGGCCGATCGCGGCCTGGCAGGTCATCCGGGCCAGCTGGCCGGCCCCCACCATTCCCACCGTCGGAACCGGTGGCCTCCCGTCCGCCGCATCCGTCACCCGCCGTAGCCTACGAGGCCGCTCGTGCGGGCGCACCACCCCGGGCTCTGCCGCCTCCACGCCGGTGACCGGGCCGGACCCGGACAGGGATGCCCCTTCCCATGTCAGAAGCCGCAGACTTAACATCACGGTAACAACTGGTGTTTGGGGCTCGATCTATCATCGGCGCGTCTGCAAGGTTATGGCCGGTGAGCACCATGGCCGGGCTGACGCGGCGCGGACCGCGCGACCGCCCGGTCGGCCCGAGGTCATGAGGAGCGCAGCCCGATGGCAACACGCGATCAGAACACCTCAGCAGTCATCACTGACGACGCCCCCGCCGGTGTGGTGGTACGCGAGGGCGAATACGGAGCGCGCGTCGGCACGGTGGAGCCGGGCGGGGCGGAGTTCATCGCGCTGCACGAACGGCACGGGCGGCCGTTCCAGCTCTTCTGGACCTGGACCTCACCCAACCTGGAGTTCGCCACCGTCTTCGTCGGCGTGCTGGCGGTGGCCGCCTTCGGCCTGAGCTTCACGCAGGCGCTGCTGGCCATCGTGATCGGCACCGGCGTCGGCGCGATCACCCAGGGCATCCTGTCGGCGCGTGGCCCCTCCCACGGGGTGCCGCAGATGGTGCTGTCCCGGCTGGGCTTCGGCTACTGGGGGAACGCGTTCCCGGCCGGGCTGAACTCGGTCACCGCGGGTATCGGCTGGTTCGCGGTGAACAGCGTCAGCGGCACGTTCGCCCTGAACACGCTCACGCATATGCCCAAGTTTCTGTGCCTGCTGATTATCGTGGTGGCCCAGGTCGTGATCGCTTTCTTCGGCCACAACCTCGTGCAGATGTTCGAGCGCTACGCCTTCCCGGTGCTCGCGGTCATCTTCGTGATCGCGACCATCGTCATCCTGACCAAGTCCAGCCCGGGCGCCCCGTCCCACGGCGGCGGGTCCGGGGGGTTCCTGCTGGCGACCGGGGCGGCGTTCGGCTACGCGGTCGGCTGGAACCCCTACGCCGCCGACTACACGCGCTACTTCGCGCCCGACACCAGCAGGAGGGCGATCGCGCTCTGGTCCGGTCTCGGGCTGTTCCTGTCCTGCGTGATCCTGGAGATCGCCGGCGCCGCATCGGCCACGGCCACCAGCGTGGGCGCCGCCCTCGGTGACCCCACTGGCTCCTTCACCGGCCACCTGCCCACCGCGCTCGCCGACCTCACCCTGCTGGCCATCGCGATCGGCGCGGTCGCCGCGAACGTGCTCAACATCTACTCCGGCGCGCTTTCCTTCACCGCCATGGGCATCAAGCTGCCGCTCGCCCTCCGGCGGGCCATCGTGGCGCTGGTCTTCGGCGTGATCGGCTTCATCCTCGCGCTCACCGGGCTGCACGACGCGGGCGCCAAGTACACGAACTTCCTGCTGATCATCGCCTACTGGATCGCGCCCTGGCTGGCCGTGGTCTTCTGCGACCAGTTCCTGCGCCGCCACCAGCCCCTCACCGAGATCGAGCCCATGCTCTTCGACCGGCGCCACACCAACTGGGCCGGGCCGGTGGCGATGATCACCGGGATGGCGGTGTCGATCGCTCTGTTCTCCAACCAGACCGAGTACGTCGGCGTGGTCCCCAAGCACGTCCCGGCCATCGGCGACATCACCTTCGAGGTGGGGTTCGTCATCACCGCGGCGATCTACCTGATCTGGCACGCGATCGCCGACCGGCGGCCGTCCACGGCGCCGGTGGCGGCCTCGGCCGGCCAGGCCGGTTAAGCCGGGCCTGAGACCACCGGCGGGTCCTCGTCGCCGGGCCGCCTCCCGCGCGGGAGGAACACGGCGAAGACCGCCGGGCGGGGCCGGACCAGCACCACCTTGCCCCCGTCGGCGGCGGCGATGCTGCGGGCCAGGGCCAGACCGAGGCCGGTGCCGCCCGGCTTGCCGCTCACGCTGCGCTCAAAGATCCGCGGCACGAGCTCGGATGGCACGCCCTTGCCCTCGTCCCGCACCTCGATCACCACGGACTTGGGAGTCTGCGAGGTGCGGACCGTGACCGTCCCGGCGCCGTGCACGAACGCGTTGTCCAGCAACGTGGCGATCACCTGCGACAGCATCCCCGGGGTCACGTAGGCCCGCAGGTTCTTGTCCCCCGCCACTTCGAGCTTGCGGTTCTTGCGGCGGAACGCCGGGTCCCACTCCACCACCTGCTGCGCCACGATGTCATCGATCCAGACCCGCTCCGGCGATGCCGCGACCGACGCGCGGGTCCGCCCGAGCAACTGGCTGACGACCTCCGCCAGCCGCTCGGTCTGCACCAGCGCCGCCGCCCCTTCCTCACGCACGACGCCGGGCTCGTCGGCAGCGGCCAGCATCTCCTCCAGCCGCATGGACAGCGCGGTCAGCGGGGTGCGCAGCTGATGCGAGGCATCGGCGGCGAAGTCACGCTCGGCCGCGAGCAGGTCGCTGATCCGCTGCGCCGACCCGTCCAGTCCCTCGGCCACCCGGTCGAGTTCGGGCATCCCGTACCGGCGCCCGAGCGGGCGCGCGTCCCCCGAGCCGAGCCGGTCGGCGGCCCCCGCCAGTTCCTGCAGCGGGCGGGCCAGCCGCCGGGCCTGCATGACGGCGAGTACGACCGCCACCAAGACCGCGAGCAGGGCCAGCGAGCAGGTCAGGGCCAGCCCCTCGGTGACGCCCGCGGTCTCCACCGAGTCGTCCGATTCCACGATGACCCGGAAGTTCCTGGTCACGGCCTGCGCCGTGATCACATCCGATCCGGGCAGGTCCCCGAACGTGGTGGGTGGCCGCCCGTCCTGGCTGATGCTGACGTACCTGTCCGGCAGCGACCGTGCCGCGTCCGCGGCGTCGGCGATGTCGGCCGGCACGCGCGAGCCCAACCGGTTCTGCAGCGTCCTCGCCACGGTGGTGGCATCACGCTGCACCAGCTGGTGCGCGGCGTTGATCTCCAGCCGGGTCAGCACGAAGCCCAGCGGCAGGCCGAACAGCACCACCGCGATGACCGCCACAGCGATCGTCGAGAAGAGCAGCCGGCGGCGCACGTCAGCCTGCCCGCGCCCGGCCCATCCCGTCCATCAGTCGCCCCGCTCGAACCGGAACCCGACGCCACGCACCGTGGTGATGTACCGGGGGCTGTGTGCGTCGTCGCCCAGCTTGCGGCGCAACCAGGAGATGTGCATGTCGAGGGTCTTGGTCGAGCCCCACCACTTGCTGTCCCAGACCTCCCGCATGATCTGCTCCCGGGTGACGACCTTGCCTGCGTCGTTCACCAGCACACACAGCAGGTCGAACTCCTTGGTGGTGAGCTCGAGCTCGGTGTCGCCGATCCAGGCGCGCCGGGCGTCCGGGTCCACCCGCACCCCCTGCACCGTGCTGGTCTCGGCGCTGCCCCGGCGCAGCAGGGCCCGGACCCGGGCCAGGAGCTCCGCGAGCCGGAACGGCTTGGTCACATAGTCGTCGGCGCCCGCATCCAGCCCGATCACCGTGTTGACCTCGTCCGCGCGGGCGGTGAGGATCAGCACGGGGACGGACTGCCCCTCCGAGCGCAGACGGCGGCACACTTCGAGCCCGTCCAGCTGCGGTAGGCCGATGTCGAGCACGATCAGGTCAATCCCGCCGGCCATGGCCGCTTCCAGCGTGCTCGGGCCGTCCGCCGAAACGTTGACGTCGTATCCCTCGCGCCGCAGTGCGCGTGCCAGCGGATCGGATATGGAGGCATCATCCTCGGCGAGCAAGACGCTGGTCATGGTCCGATGGTATTGCGCCCGGCGGCCATTCCCGTACGACTACAAGGAGAAACACGCCTGCCACGCTGAGAAACCGCCCCCGCCGGGCGCCGCCGGGCACGTCTCAGACCGGGGTGACACCATGGCGGCGATGGGAGAACCCGCGGTCCTTGCCAGCCGCGGCCGCGAACCGCTTGACCAGCTCCGCCCGCAGCTCAGCGGGCTCCACCACGTCGTTGACGACGAGTTCGGACGCCAGCCGCAGCACATCGATGTCGCGGTCGTAGGCCTCACGCAGGCGGCGTGTCTCCTCCTCGCGGGCGACGGGATCGTCGATGCCGGCCAGCTTGTTGAAATAGACCGCGTTGACGGCCGCGTCCGCCCCCATCACGGCAATCTTCGCGGTGGGCAGGGCGATCGTCGCGTCGGGCTCGAACCCCGGCCCGGCCATCGCGTACAGGCCCGCCCCGTAGGCCTTGCGCACGATCACGCAGATCTTCGGCACGGTCGCCTCCGACACCGCACTGATCATCTTCGCGCCGTGCCGGATGATGCCCTGCTTCTCGACGGCCGTGCCGACCATGAACCCTGGCACGTCGGCCAGGAAGAGCAGCGGCACGTTGAACGCGTCACACAACTGGATGAACCGGGTCGCCTTGTCCGCGGAGTCGACGAAGAGCACGCCGCCCTTGAACATCGGGTTGTTGGCGACCACGCCGATCACCTGCCCGGCCAGCCGGGCGAACCCGATGGTCAGTTCCCGCGCCCACAATTGGTGGATCTCGAAGAACGACCCGGCGTCCACCACGCCCCGCAGGTAGGAGCGCATGTCGAAGACCTGCCGCTCGCTGGCGGGGACCATCGCCGCCAGGTCGACGTCCTCCGGCTCGGCGGCCGGGCGCGGCGGCGGCTGCTGCCGCCAGCTGGACGGCAGGTAGGACAGGTAACCGCGGATCGCCGCCAGCGCGTCACGTTCCGATCCCGCCAGGTAGTGCCCGCACCCGGAGACGGTGCAGTGCATCCGGGCACCGCCCATCTCCTCCAGCGTGGTCTTCTCCGTCACCACCATCTCGACCATCCGCGGGCTGCCGAGGTACATCGACGCGTTGCCGTCCACCATCGCCACGTAGTCGCAGAAGGCGGGGATGTAGGCGCCACCTGCCGCCGAGGGCCCGAACAGCGCGCAGACCTGCGGTATGGCACCTGACGCGCGGACCTGGCTGTGAAAGATCTTCCCCGCGCCGCGGCGCCCCGGGAACATCTCGACCTGGTCGGTGATCCGGGCCCCGGCCGAATCGACCAGGTACACCATGGGGATGCCCGCCCCGTACGCCTTCTCGATGATCCGGATGATCTTCTCCACGGTGCGGGCGCCCCACGAGCCGGCCTTCACCGTGGAGTCGTTCGCCATCAGCGCGACCGGCCTGCCCCCGATCGTGGCGGTACCGGTGACAACGCCGTCGGCGGGCAGGCCGTCGGCGAGCACGTTCGCGTAGCGACCGTCCTCGGCGAAGCTGCCCTCGTCGGTCAGCAGCGCGATCCGCTCCCGGGCGAACAGCTTGCCGGCCTTCGCCGCCGCCTCGTGGTACTTGTGCGCACCGCCCTGCTCAACCCGGGCACGCACCTGCGACAGGTCCGAGTGCTCAGCCACGATGGCGACTGTACCCCGCGGGCGGGCGGGGCCGGCGGTCACTCCGGCGGCGAGGGCACCACCCGGGGGTCACTGCGGCGGGGGGAGGCACCACCCGGCGGTCACTCCGGCGGGGAGGAGGCGGTGCGCGACCCGTCCCGGCGGAAGTAGTCATCCCTGATCATGAACGACAGCCGCTCGGGGTCGGTGGCCTGGATGATCTCGTCATGGTCATTGCGGCACGCGTACCAGATGCCGTCTGCGGCCCAGATCCGGTAGGCCATCCCCCAGTGCCAGGTCAGCTCGTCCAGCGGGTCCATGTGGCGACGGCACCTCTCCTCCTCCACGGCATCCGACAGGGCGACACTCAGTAACGAATAGGCCTTCGTCTGATTACCCACCGGAGTAACCTTAGACCTTTGGCTCCACCCCGTCATCAAATCAGCACGGAGCGTCGTGATTCTTGGGTACCGGGCCCGGGCTGAGGCCGCGCCGCCCGCCTCGCCGTTACCCGGGGATGGTCCGCGTCCGCGGACCGGCGCGCAGGACCTGGGACGGCAGTTCGCGCCCAACGATGCGCTCCGCGGCCCCCGCAGCCTCGATCATGGCCGCCAGGTTGACCCCGGTCCGCACACCCATGTCCTCGACCATGTGCACCAGTTCCTCGGTGGCGATGTTGCCGCTGGCGCCGGGCGCGTAGGGACAGCCGCCCAGCCCGCCGACCGACGCGTCGAAGTCGTCCACCCCCAGCTCCAGCGCGGCCAGCACGTTCGCCAGCCCGGTGCCGCGGGTGTTATGGAAATGCAGGTTGAGCGGCATGTCAGGGTGCCGGGACCGGAACGAGCCAACCAGGTCCCATACCCTGCGCGGCGTCGCCATGCCGGTGGTGTCGCCGAACGAGATCGCATCCGCCCCGTCCGCGACCGCCCGGCCAGCGACCGCCAGCACCCTTTCCACCGGCACATCGCCCTCGTACGGGCAGCCCCAGGCGGTGGCGACGACCACCTGGAGGGTGGCGCCCCGCTGGTGTGCCTCGTCGATCATGACCGCGATCTCGTCCAGCGACTGCTCCGTGGACCGGTTGACGTTCTTGCGGTTGTGGGTCTCCGAGGCCGACACCACGGCCTCCACCTCGGCAAACCCGGCATCGAGGGCCCGCCGCGCGCCGCGCAGGTTCGGCGCGAGCGCCGAGTAGCGGATAGCCGGGTCCCTGGTGACGCCCGCCCACACCTCGTCCGCGTCGGCCATCTGCGGGATCGCCTCGGCCCGCACGAACGAGACGGCCTCGATCCTGCTCACCCCGGTCTTCGCCAGCTGGTCGATGAGTGCGATCTTCGCGGTGGCCGGCACCGGATCCTCGTTCTGCAGCCCATCCCTCGGGCCTACCTCGCGCACTGAGATCCGCGACGGCAGATCGGTCACGGTGGTCTCCTCACTGGCCCCGGCCCTGCTGGCTCCGGCCCTGCCGGCCCCGGTTCACTGGCCCGGCCAGCCGGGGGCGCGCTTCTCGTTGAACGCCGCGATCCCCTCCCGCCGGTCCTCCGACATCGCGGCTACCCGCCAGGCGGCGTCCTCCACGTCCAGCGCCGCCGCCAGGCCGATCCCCTCACCGTGCCGGATTGCCTGCTTGGCGGCCCGGACCGCGACCGGGGAGTTGGCCGCGATCTGCTGCGCCAGTTCGAGCGCCTGCTGGCCGGCCCTCCCGGCCGGCACCAGGCGGTCGGCCAGGCCGATCCGCTCCGCCTCGTCGGCGGGCACCCGGCGGCCGGTGAAGATCAGGTCGGCGGCCCGGCCCGGCCCGAGCCTGCGCTGCGCCAGCTGGGTGCCGCCGCCCCCGGGCACCAGGCCCACCGTGGCCTCCGGCAGGCCGAACACCGCGGTCTCGTCCGCCACGATCAGGTCGCAGGACAGGGCGAGCTCGCAGCCGCCGCCGAGGGCATACCCGTGCACGGCGGCGACCACCGGCTGGGGCAGGGCCAGCAGGCCACCGAACGCGGCACGGAACACCTCACGCTGCGCCAGCAGCCCGGCGTCGCTGAGCCGGTTACGTTCTTTCAGGTCAGCGCCCACGCAGAACGCGCGGTCGCCGGCGGCAGAAAGCACGATGGCGCGGACCTGGCGATCCGCGGCGAGCTCGGCGCACGCCTGGGTGAGCCGTGCCGCCATCGCGGTGTCGATTGCGTTCAACGCGGCCGGCCGGTCCAGGATGATCTCGCACACCCCGGCGTGCCCGGCCAGATGCGGCTGCATCGTGATGCCGTCCATCCCCCCAGCCTACGAGCAGCCACCGCGGCCAGGAGAGAGGTCAGGTCCCGGAGTCCTCGCGGGCCAGCCGGGCATGCTCGTCCTCGACCAGCTGGAACAGGGTGGCCTGCACCTTCTCGACCTGCGGGATCTCGGTCAGCACCAGCTGCCCGTGCTCGCCGGCCGATTCGACGACAAGCCGGCCGCAGCCGAGCAGCCGGTCGATCAGCCCGTGCGAGAAGGAGACGTCGCTGATCCTGATCAGCGGGAAGTCACGCCCGGACCGGGACAGAATGCCCCGGCGCAGCCGGAGCCGGCGGGTGGTGAGCTCGTAGGTAGTGGTCTGCCAGCGCAGGAACGGGATCGCGAACCAGGCCACCACGGCCACGATGGCCACCACGCCGACC
>CAVUIU010000003.1:0-78982 GCA_963741615.1 uncultured Actinomycetes bacterium | reverse complement strand
CCGGCCAGGATCGCGGTCTCGGTGTTCTCGCTCATCGCGGTTCTTCCTCCAACGTTGTGCTGAAGATTATTGCCGAAGGCCTGCTGGCCTGGCCAAACCGCCGTACTACCAGGCCCAGCTGCAAGCCGCTCGTCACGGGCACCCGGCACGGCCGCTGCAGCCTGCCGCGGCCTCTCAAATGGGGAGGCGTAACCCTGCGGGGACCAATGGTCCGCGGTGAGGAACGGAAGCTGGGCCAAGCACCCCGCAAGCGCTCACGATCGATCGCAGTCCTGCTCAACCCACCCCGACGGCATGACGGCGCACACCCACACCGACGCCCCAGGCCATCACGCGCTGTCATTAGGCCCGGTGAATAAGTGGAGGCTTGTCTACCCGCCCGCAGCCGCGCGCTGCGGTGCGTGGCTGGCGCTGGCGGGTTGTTCTCCACGGCGTTGGCACCAGCTCGCCCCTCCGGGGCAAGACCCCGGGCCTGACCAGGCAATACCCCAGGTTCTTGCAATCGTTACCCCACCTGTGCCAGCCGCCACCTAGCATTGAGCTGCCCACGCGAGGAGGCCCGAGATGTCAGGGTTGGTCAGGGTTGTGCTAGTGGTGCTCGGCATCCTCGCTGTGGTCGTAGGCATCATCTACCTGGTAGAGCCCATCCATTCGCTGCCCTCATTCTTCCCTGGCCACGCCCCCCACGGGCAGGGCCACCATCACATCCGCGGATACATCGCCATCGCCCTGGGCATCATCTTGCTGGTCATTGCCGCGGTGGCCGGACGTTCCCGCCGCCGTGCGTACTAAGCGGGACGGTCACCGGCGTCACCGCCCGGCCTTGCTGGCTCCAGTGCCCTACCGCTGCCGAGCGCGGCGTCCCGGGCGCAAGCTCGGCTGTATGACCGATCCCGGCCCGCGCCGGGAATCCGGGCCCGATGCGCCGGACGGGCTGTTCGGCGCCAGGGCATTGTCCCTGCGCCAGCGCGGCGGGCTTCCGCATGTGCACCTCCCTGTCCGCAATGGTTGTCTTCCACGGCCGTTCCTGCGGGCCGGTGTGTGCTGCGGCCCGCTGGGGCTGCTGCCGGGCCGGCAGCGCACCACGTGTCCGTTCGCGTGGACCCAGACATGCGCGTTGTAGCAGGCGGCGGCCGGCGCCAGATCCCGCTCGGTGCTGATAGTGCGGGCACCGCCCGGCCGGTGCCCGGCCACCGCCGCCGCCAGGCCGGTGATGCTGGGCCCGGTCATGGTGTCTCGCCGCCTTCCGCCCCGGGCGCGCGGAAATACTGGATGCGGAGGAGCGAGCCGGGGCCCACCCGGGAGGGGTTTGCCCACTCGCCCGCCGGGGGCTCCGACCAGATCTCGAGCACGGTGCCCGCATCGACGATGGCGAGGACCCTGCTCCCTGTCCGGCGCGCCACCGGGCTGAGGCCGCCGCCAGGGATGTGCCCGCCGCGGGGGCCGGTCTCCGGCCGGCGCTGCAGGCGTTCCTCGCCGACCTTCACCTCGATCTTGCTGATGCCGTTCATGTAGGTCAGCGAGTACACGCGGCGGCTGTCTGGCCTGTGCCCTTGCGCGAACCTGGCCCATTGGGCCTCAGCGTCGGCCGGGTCGCCGATGCCGGGGATGAAGAACGCCACCGCTGGCGGCTCCACGTACGGCCGGAAGCCGGCCTCGCGTTCTGCCCAGGGGTCGTCACCGGGCCGGTTGTCATCGTTGGTCATGCCGTCAATGGTGACGCGTGCCGGCGGGTGCCCGGGACATGCTCCACGCCTGCCGCCGTCTGATCACACCGGTCACAGAAGCGGTCAGGAGCGGTCAACCTTGAGGACTCACAAGCCTGTGGGTGCCGGAAATCGTGTCACCCGCACCTAACCTGGGATTCCTGCACCGGACTGATCTGGGGCGAACGGCAGCGGGCCAACCTCGACTCCGACACGATCAGCTCTCGTGACCTTCCGCTTGCTTTACCTGATCTTCGCGCGGCTGTGCGGCTGGCTGGCTCTGCTGCCCCGCTCTGACGATGTCAAGAACACCGAGATTCTGGTGCTGCGCCACCAGATCGCCGTCCTGCAACGCCAGGTCAGATCACCCCGGCTGTCATGGGCCGACCGGGCGATCCTGGCCGCCCTCACCCGGCGGCTGTCCACCGCGCGCCACCGCCAGCTGTCCCTGATCATCACCCCTCGCACGCTCTTGCGCTGGCACGCCGAGTTGTCAGGCGCCACTGGACTTACCGGCATCGGCAACCCGGACGGCCCCGTACCAGACCGGCGATCCGCCGGCTTGTGCTGGAGATGGCCCGCGACAACCCGGCCTGGGGCTACCGGCGGATCTGCGGCGAACTGACCGGCCTCGGGCACAAGATCGCGCCCTCCACCATCTGGGAGATCCTCAAGGAAGCCGGAATCGACCCTGCACCGCGCCGTGCAGCCGCCAGCTGGAAGCAGTTCCTGTCCACCCAGGCCAAGACGATCGCTGCAGTGGACTTCTTCCACGTCGATACCGTCTTCCTGCGCCGGCTCTGTGTGCTGTTCGCCATCGAGCACCACCATCGCCGCGTCCACCTGGCCCGGCGTCACCGCCCACCCGACCGCCGCATGGACGGTCCAGCAGGCCCGGAACACGCTCATGGATTTCGGCGAGCGGACCGACGGCCTGAAGTTCTTGATCAGGGACCGGGACGCCAAGTACACCGACGCGTTCGACGCTGTCTTCACCGCGGCCGGCATGCGAGTCATCACCACGCCCGTCCGGGCGCCGCGCGCGAACGCCATCTGCGAGCGGTGGATCGCCAGTGCGCGACGCGAGTGCACCGACCGCATCCTCATCGCCGGCCGGCGACACCTGCACCACACTCTCAGCGAATACGTCGATCACTACAACACCCACCGGCCGCACCGGACCCTCGGCCAGAGACCACCCGACGGGAAGTCCCACATCACGTCGGCCGGCGATAACATCCGCGTTCTCAGACGCGACCGGCTTGGCGGCCTCCTCCATGAGTATTCGCAGGTCGCATGAGGTGAAGGCATTATCGGCACCCACAGGCCGCGGAGCGGGACGAAGCGGAGCGCATAGCCGCAGAGGTCCGCAAAGCATGGGGGCTCCCTCCTGGCCCGGTCCCCGATCTCGTTGCACTTCTTGAATCCCACGGAGTGGTCGTCATGCGACTGCCCCTTGACTCCGCGGACGTGGATGCATTCTCCCTGCCGTTCGCTGACCGGCCCGTCGTGGTCCTGGGATCGGACAAGAACGACCGGGCGAGGTCCCGGTTCGACGCGGCACATGAGCTGGGGCATCTGGTCATGCACGGTGAGCAGCTGTGGGGCCTGCCCCAGGTGGAGAAACAGGCGCACAATTTTGCTGCCGCGTTCCTGATGCCACGTGACGACATTTACGCTGATCTCCCCGAGCGAACCGACTGGCCACGGCTATTCGAGCTGAAGCGAAAATGGCAAGTGTCACTCGGCGCGCTGCTGATGCGCGCAAAAACCCTCGGCCGCATGACCGAGGGCAACTACCTTACAGCCGTGAAGGCCGCGTCGGCACGCGGCTGGCGGCGGGTTGAGCCCGTGCCCCTGGGCATCCCCGAGCAGGCCACGGCACTCGCGCGCCTGATGGAGTCACCTCCGGACGCCCGGCTCCGCGCATCCTTGCCCGACAAGGTACTCAATGCGCTGGCCGAGGCGGTTGCGACCTAGAGGTCATGAGCCTGGGGGCATCCTGGTCGTAGGCGCACGGATGGATCGCGTTTAGGGCATCTTTCCCCAGTCCCCGGGCCAGGCTCTCGGCATCGCCGATCTTCGGCGGTGTCAGTGCGCAGATGACGCTGATATTTGACCTCGCGCCAGCATCGGTGCCAGATCGCCGGGTACATGCCAAGTCCACCGCAGGTCGACGGCAGGTCCATCAAAGGTCCATACACACGGTGTGACCCGGCGTGGCGGCAAGCAGATGCGGCCGAGGGGCGCCCGGGCGGGGACCACTGCATCGCGGACCAGGGCGACAAGCCGCACAGTCCGGCGAAGCACTGATCACCGCGCTCCCCAGGGCGGCAACAACTCGGCCATTCCGACGCGGATCCCGGTACCGCGGGGAGACGCCGCGCCCGCCGACGGATTCCGCGGGCTATGCGTGGGCCAGAACGAGAGCCACCGATGATCTTTAAGCGGGCAGGTGCAGCCGCCAAACGGTCCACGGATAAGCGGAGCAACCGGGGACAAGCGGTTCAGCGGGCCGTTGATCCGGCCCGGACGCTGTCCGCTATATGTCCGTGCACAGCTGGAAACAGCCGGACTCACATGGACGCAGCGGGACTTCACGCCGCCCAAAAGAACAGCCCGCGAGGCCGCGAACTCGCAGCTTACGGGCTATTTCCGCAGGTAGTGGCAGGTGTTGGGTTCGAACCAACGTAGGCTAAGCCGACGGTTTTACAGACCGCTCCCTTTGGCCGCTCGGGCAACCTGCCTCATGCCGCCCACAGGGCGGCACAGTGAAGGATAGCGGACCCCGGGCTCCTGTGTTGGCGCGCGGAGGCGGCACCTGGCGGAGGAAGCAGAGTGCCGCCCCGTCCCGCAACCTCGGGGGGTGCGCGGGACGGGGCGGACGAGCCGGGCACTAGCGATCACTGCTCCGGCCGGCGCCTCCGGGAAGGCGGAGACGGCAGGCCGGGCCGAGCAGTGCCCGGACCCAGGCGGGCCAGGTTCAGACCCCCCTGCCAAGAGACGCCCCAGCGGAGGAATCGGTTGACACCGTGACACTAGCCGCGACGCAGCCGATACCGCACGCCGTGCCGTGACCCGGTCCCGGCCTGGGCGCAGTAGCCTCTAGACCGGTCGGTGACTGCCCGGCCGGAGAAGGAGCAACCGATGCCTGCCGAGGCCTCTTTTGACATCGTGAGCCGGATCGACCGCCAGGAAGTTGACAACGCACTCAACCAGGCTGCCAAGGAGATTGGCACCAGGTTCGACTTCCGCGGCGTAGGCGCCTCGATCGCCTGGTCCGGGGACCATGCCATCGACATCCGCGCCAACAGCGAGGAGCGCGCCAAGGCCGTGCTCGACGTGTTCAAGGAGAAACTGGTCAAGCGCGGGGTCTCGCTCAAAGCCCTCGACCCCGGCGACCCGAAGCCGTCCGGCAAGGAGTACCGGCTCGCAGTCGCACTCAAGGAGGGCATCTCCGCCGACGATGCCAGGAAGATCTCCAAGCTCATCAGGGATGAGGGGCCGAAGGGCGTCCGGGCCCAGGTGCAGGGCGAGGAACTGCGGGTCTCCTCCAAGAAGAAGGATGACCTGCAGTCGGTCATCTCGCTGGTGAAGGGCGGCGACTTCGGCCTGGCGCTGCAATTCGTCAACTACCGCTGAGACGCCGCTCCAGGGCTTCCCTCGCCGGGCGCGGGCGGCAGCGGCACGGTCCACATCCATGAGCGCAGCCGGCCCTGCTCGTGGGTGAGCGCCGCGATATCGGTCTCGGCGTAGGAGAACTCCGGCGACCAGAACAGCGCGTCGTACGGGCAGGCCTCAACGCAGATCCCGCAGTACATGCACAGGGAGAAGTCGATCGCGAAGCGGTCGAGCACGTTACGCACCCGCTGCCGCCCGCGCCCCGCCGGAGTGTGGCCGGGATCCGGCCCGCCGCCATACTCGTGCCCCGGCACGGGCTCCTTGTGCGACTCGATATAGATGCACCAGTCCGGGCACTCCCGCGCGCACAGCATGCATACCGTGCAGTTCTCCTCCAGCAGCGCGATCACGCCCCGGCTGCGGGCGGGCGGGCCCCCGGCGGGCAGTCCACTGGGCCCCGGCGTGCTGCCCATCATGGCGGCTGCCATCCCTCGGGCACACCGGGCGGCGGCAGGCGGTGGCGCGAGCCCGGCACGTCCCGGTCACCGGGCTCCTTTGCGCCCGGCCACTGACGGGCAGCCCTGGCCGCGAGCACGAAGTCCTTGCGCAGCGGATGGCCTTCGAAGCCGCCGGGGAGCAGCAGCGGCGCCAGTTGTGGATGGCCGTCGAAGCCCACGCCGAACATCTCGTGTGTCTCCCGCTCATGCCATGCCGCGCCCCGGTAGATCCCGGTGGCACTCGTCAGCAGCGGCGCCGAGCGGGGCACCAGCGTCTGCACCAGCACGTGGTGCCGGCCGGCCAGCGAGTAGACGTGCACCACGACCGAAAAGCCCGCGTCGGCCTCGTTGACCGCCGT
The DNA here is from genome assembly GCA_963741615.1 of uncultured Actinomycetes bacterium. Classification (GTDB taxonomy): domain Bacteria; phylum Actinomycetota; class Actinomycetes; order Streptosporangiales; family Streptosporangiaceae; genus UBA9676. The sequence continues at coordinate 72,799 of CAVUIU010000003.1, read as the reverse complement.
CAGCCAGTCGAAGAAGTCACAGTCAAGGCGCTCGCGGACGAAGGCGAGCACGGCGAGCCAGTGCTCGGGCGGGACCTGCAGCACGACCCCGTGGTGATCGGCCTCGCAGCGCACCGCGGGCGGCAGGCCGCGGGCGGCAGCGACGGCGATCTCCTCCGGCGTCACGGCCCCTCCCCCGGCGAGCGCAGCACCAGTGCCAGGCCCTCCAGCAGCGCTTCCGGCCGGGGCGGGCAGCCGGGAACGTAGACATCCACCGGGATGAACTGGTCCACGCCCTTGGTCACGCAGTACGAGTCCCAGTAGGGCCCGCCGCTGTTGGAGCACGCGCCGAACGAGAGCACCCGCCTCGGCTGCGGGGTGTCCCGGAACGCCTCCAGCACGAACGGGGCCAGCTTGTCGGTCACCGTCCCGGCCACCACGAAGACGTTGAGAGGCGCCCGTGGCCCCGTCCCTTCGCGGGCCGCCTGTTCCCCGGCCGCGGCCACGGCCTCGCTCCGCCGGAGAGCGGCCGCGACTTCGACCGCGCAGCATGCCAAGCCCGCGTCGAAGACGCGCAGCGAGTACGCGCCGGCGTCGATCGCGAGGACGCCCGGGCCCGGGCCCGCCCAGGGCCCGCTCCCGGCGCCGGGCGGCGGCAGGTCCACGGCAGCCATTCAGCCAGCTTACCGACGGGGGGGCAGGTGCCGGGTTTGGTGAGAGGCTGGGTGAACCCCGCGCCGCTGACACGCGTCGTAAGACATGGAGAGTATGATTGAGCGTTGGAACTGTCACCAGATAAGGCAGGTCCGCAGGGGGTTTTACAGGGCCCATGCAGCGGCCAATGCGATCTATGTCACAGTCCCACCCGAGCGCCGGGTACGATCCGCCGCGTCCCGGCCTCGCTAGTAGCCTGAACCACGTCCTGAGTCATGAAAGAGTCATGAGCCCGAGGCCACCAGGGCCCGGGAAGCGCACACGGACCTACGCCGGCTTCGGCGCCCGCCCGCGGCGCGTCGAGGAGGTCCTCTAACTGTGGCCAAGCAGGTCCAGAACCTTGACCGTGTCATTATTCGTTTCGCCGGCGACTCCGGCGATGGCATGCAGCTGGCAGGGGACCGATTCACCCAGGAAACAGCGGCGTTCGGCAACGACCTTTCCACGCTGCCGAACTTCCCGGCTGAGATCCGCGCCCCGGCCGGCACCCTGCCCGGCGTCTCCAGCTTCCAGCTGCATTTCGCCGACCACGACATCCTGACCCCTGGTGACGCGCCGGATGTCCTGGTGGCGATGAACCCGGCGGCACTCAAGGCCAACGTCGGCGACCTGCCCCGCGGCGCTGACATCATCGCCAACACCGACGAGTTCACCAAGCGGAACCTGGCCCGGATCGGCTACGACGCCAGCCCGCTGGAGGATGGCTCGCTCGCGGCCTACAACATCCACGCGGTGCCGATTACCTCGATGACCGTCAAGGCGCTCGAGGAGTTCGACGTCACCCGCAAGGACGCCGAGCGGGCCAAGAACATGTTCGCCCTCGGCCTGCTCTCCTGGCTCTACAACCGGCCACTGGAGGGAACCGTCAAGTTCCTGGAGTCCAAGTTCGCCGGCAAGCCCGAGATCCTGAAGGCGAATATCACGGCCTTCCAGGCCGGCTGGAACTACGGCGAGACCACCGAGGCGTTCTCGGTCCAGTACGAGGTCAAGCCGGCCAGCCTCCAGCCGGGCACGTACCGCAACATCACCGGCAACCTCGCCCTCGCCTACGGCCTGGTCGCCGCGTCGAGGCGCTCGGGGCTGCCACTGTTCCTCGGCTCTTACCCGATCACCCCGGCCTCGGACATCCTGCACGAGCTGTCCAAGCTCAAGCGGTTCGGGGTGCGCACCTTCCAGGCGGAGGACGAGATCGCCGGCGTCGGCGCCGCGCTCGGCGCGGCGTTCGGCGGCGCGCTGGGCGTCAGCACCACCTCCGGCCCCGGCATGACGCTCAAAATGGAGACGATCGGGCTGGCCGTCTCGGTCGAGCTGCCACTGATCATCTGTGATATCCAGCGGGCCGGCCCGTCTACCGGCATGCCGACCAAGACCGAGCAGGCCGACCTGCTCATGGCCCTGTACGGCAGGAACGGCGAGTCACCGCTCCCGGTGATCGCGCCGGCCACCCCGTCGGACTGCTTCGACACCGCGATCGAGGCCGTCCGCATCGCCACCAAGTACCGGACTCCCGTGATCATCCTGTCCGATGGCTACCTCGCCAACGGCTCGGAGCCCTGGCGCATACCCATGGTCTCCGACCTGCCCAAGCTGCGGGACGAGTTCTCGTTCTCCAGCTCCAAGGAATGGCGCGGCGCCGACGGCGAGATCGAGTTCCTGCCATTCCGGCGGAACGCGGAGACGCTCGCCCGGCCCTGGGCCATACCCGGCACTCCGGGCCTGGAGCACCGGATCGGCGGCATCGAGAAGGCTGACGGGGCCGGCACCATTTCCTACGACCCCGACAACCACGACAGGATGGTCCGGCTGCGCCAGGCCAAGATCGACGGCATCGCGCACGACATCGGCCCGCTCGAGGTGGACGACCCGGACGGCAACGCGCGGGTGCTCGTGCTCGGCTGGGGCTCGACCTTCGGCTCGATCGGCGCCGCGGTGCGCCGGGTCCGGCTGGCCGGGGGCTCGATCGCCCAGGCGCACCTGCGGCACCTGTCCCCCTTCCCGGCCAACCTGGGCGAGGTGCTCGCATCCTACGAGAAGGTGCTGGTTCCCGAGATCAACCTCGGGCAGCTCGCGCTGATACTGCGCGGGCGCTACCTGGTGGACGTCATCTCGTACAACCGGGTCCGCGGCCTCCCCTTCCGGGCAGCGGAGCTGGCCGGCGTCATCCAGGATGTGATCACCGATGTCTAACGGCATGGCCAACGACGGCGCCGACGCTGCCGCTCACCGTCCGGCCTCGCTGACGCTGGTGCCGGTCGCGGACGAGAAGCTCACCACCAAGGACTTCAAGTCCGACCAGGAGGTGCGCTGGTGCCCCGGCTGCGGCGACTACGCGATCCTGGCCGCCTTCCAGTCCTTCCTGCCCGAGCTTGGTATCCCGCGCGAGAACCTGGTCATCATCTCCGGGATCGGCTGCTCATCCCGGCTGCCCTACTACGTGGACAGCTACGGGATGCACTCGATCCACGGCCGGGCGCCGGCGATCGCCAGCGGCCTGGCCGCCACCCGGCCCGACCTGTCGGTGTGGGTGGTCACCGGTGACGGCGACGCGCTCTCGATCGGCGGCAACCACCTGATCCACGCCCTGCGCCGGAACGTCAACATCAAGATCCTCCTGTTCAACAACCGTATCTACGGGCTGACCAAGGGCCAGTACTCGCCGACCTCCGAGCAGGGGAAGGTGACCAAATCGACCCCGTTCGGATCGCTGGACACCCCGTTCAACCCGCTCTCCCTGGCCATCGGCGCGGAGGCCGGGTTTGTCGCCCGCACGATCGACTCCGACCGCAAGCACCTCACCAGCGTGCTGCGGGCCGCGGCCGACCACCGCGGAGCGGCGTTCATCGAGATCTACCAGAACTGCCCGATCTTCAACGACGGGGCGTTCGCACCGCTGACCGACCCCGCGGCCAGGGACGACCGGCTGATCCGGCTGGAGCACGGCGAGCCGGTCCGGTTCGGCCCGGGCCGTGACCAGGGGCTCCGCTTCGGCCGCTACGGGTCGCTCGAAGCGGCCGGGGTGTCAGCGGCCGCCGAAGGCTCGCTGCTCGTGCACGACGCCGAAGCGGCCGACCCGGCCTATGCGTTCGCCTTGTCCCGGCTCGGCGGGACCGACTTCACGCACACCCCGATCGGGGTGTTCCGCAAGGTGCCACGTCCCAGCTACGACGAGCTGATGGCCGCCCAACTGGAGGAAGCCCGCGCCAAGCAAGGCCAAGGCGACCTGGCGGCCCTGCTGGCAGGCCCCGACACCTGGCAAGTCTCCTAACCCTCCCTCCCCCGCCCCCGCTCCTTCATGATCGTGGTGAGTTGTATGCGCATGACGCATAGAAACCATCACGATCATGGAGCAGGGAGCTCGCGGAGGACGCCATGACGGTACGTGTGGAGCGCGACGGGCAGGTCACCACCATCATCCTGGACCGCCCGGCCGTGCGAAACGCCGTTGACGGGCCGACCGCGGCCGCCCTGGCCGAGGCCTTTCGCGCGTTCGACGCCGACGAGGGTGCCCACGCCGCCGTCCTGTGGGGGGCCGGGGGGACGTTCTGCGCCGGTGCCGACCTCAAGGCCGTCGGCGGGCCCGACGGCAACCGGGCCGAGCCTGACGGCGACGGGCCGATGGGGCCGACCCGGCTGCGCCTGGCCAAGCCGGTGATCGCCGCGATCGCCGGACATGCCGTGGCGGGTGGCCTGGAGCTGGCCCTGTGGTGCGACCTGCGGGTGGTGGAGCAGGACGCGGTGCTCGGCGTGTTCTGCCGCCGCTGGGGTGTGCCGCTGATCGACGGCGGCACGGTGCGGCTGCCCCGCGTCGTCGGCCTGGGCCGGGCACTGGACATGATCCTGACGGGGCGGGCGGTCGCCGCCCCGGAGGCGCTGGCGATGGGATTGGCCGACCGGGTGGTCCCGGCGGGCGAGTCCCGGCCGGCGGCGGAGGCCCTGGCCCACGAGATCGCCGCGCTGCCGCAGCAGTGCCTGCGCAGCGACCGGGCAGCCGCGCTTGAGGGCGCCTGGCTCGGTGAGGACGAGGCCATGGCCGGCGAGTTCCGCCACGGCATGGCCGTGCTGGCCGCGCCCGGCATGGCCGAAGGCGTGAACCGGTTCCGCGGCGGCGCGGGCCGCGGCGGGACGGCCAGCTGACCCCGGCGTTCCCCTCTGGTTACGCATCTAAGATCATAGAGGTACAGAACGTATTCACCGGGGCGGATGTGGCTGCCGCCGGAGGAGTACGCCGGGGGGAAACATGACCGGACATGCAGGCAAAACGCGCAACATCTGGCTGGTGGCCCCCCACGCATCGGGCTGAGGGCCAGGGTCCGGCGTGGACGGGGTCACCGTGGGCGGGACGCCGGTGGGCGGGACCGCCGTGGGCGGGACCGGGTCAGGGCACGGGCGCGCTGTCGGCGACGCGCAGTGGCCGGGTGCCCGTGCGCGGGGCGGAGGCCATGTCCTCCAGGCTGACCCCGGCAGGCTCGGGCAGGACCAGCGTCAGGGCGAAGCCCGCCACCGCCACTCCCGCCGTGAGCAGCAGCGTGCCGCGCAGGCCGAGCGAGGTCTGGAGCACGGGGAACAGGAAGACGCCGATGAACGCGCCGAACTTGCCGATGCCCGCCGAGATCCCGTGGCCGGTCGCGCGCATGGTCACCGGGTACAGCTCGCTGGGCATCACGAAGGTGGTCATGTTCGGGCCGAACTCGGTGAAGAAGTAGCTCACCCCGTACACCAGCAGGAACGGCACGACCACGGTGGTCATGCCCGGTATCACCGCGATGACCAGGAAGCACAGCGCCATCATCGCGAACCCGATCAGCTGCAGCCGCCGGTGCCCGATCTTGTCCAGCCGGGCGATCGCCAGTATGTAGCCGGGGACCGCCGCCACCACGAAAATGGCCAGCTGCAGGGCGATCTTCGTCATGGTCGAAGCGTTGGGCGAGATCAGGCCGAGGATCTGCGGGGTGGAGATCGTGTTCCCGTAGTAGGCGTAGTCGAGCAGGAACCAGGTCCCGGCCGTGCCGGCCAGCATGATCAGGTACCGGCGGCTGGTGAGGAAGGCCCGCAGCCCCATCTCGTGCCGCAGCGCCTTGCCCCCGTTCCCGCTGACCTGTCCCTCGGTGAACTCGGTGACCTCGCTCGCGGCCTGCTCCGGCTTCCCCTGCACCTGGACCTGGTAGCGGGGCGACTCCGGCATCCGGCTGCGCAGGTAGATCACCGCGGCGGCGGGCACGGCGCCGAGCGCGAGCATCGTCCGCCAGGCAACCTCGTTGCTGGACCCGGCGCCGAGCAGGATGAGTGCGATCAGCGGCCCGACGATGAGCCCGAGCGCCTGGGCGGAGAACACCATCCCGACCAGCTTGCCGCGGTCCTTCCGGTTGGCGTACTCGCTCATCAGAACCGCGCTGACCGGGTAATCACCGCCGACGCCGAAGCCGAGCAGGAAGCGGAACGCGATCAGCACCCAGTAGGAGGGCGACAGCGCCGACCCGAGCGCCCCGACGATCATGATCGCGGCGACCATCCAGTACACACGCTTGCGGCCGGCCACATCGGCGAAGCGGCCGAAGACGAACGCGCCGATGAACGCGGCGAACAGCATCGTGGAGTTGAGCAGGGCGAGCCTGCCCGAGCTCAGGTTCCAGTCCTTGGTGATCAGGGTGGACACGATCCCGATGACGAACAGGTCGTAGGCGTCGGTGAAGAACCCCATCCCCGACACGAGCACCGCACGCAGGTGGAACCTGCTCAGCGAGGCATCATCCAGCGCGGTGATCAGGTCCTTGGCACGGATCTCGGTCACGGCATTCCCCTCCTGGCCGCGCGGGGCCGCCCCTCGTACGCCTGCTTCTGCGGCGGACGGTATCCATCACAGGCAACAGATCACCGACTGTTAAATGAACGCAAAGTGAATGCAAGATGGGCAAAAAACAAACGATCTCCTCACGGGGGCGCATGAGGCGCGGATGGCGCGGCGGGCTGGCCATGTTCGCCTGCGCAGCCATGATCGCTGCTCCGTCCCGGGCTGCGGCGGCTGACCAGCCCCAGGCCGGCCAGGCCGCCGCGAAGACAGGTACCTGCCATGCCTGGCGGCACGACGGGAAGACACATACGAGACTGGCAGCCAGGCTCTCCCGTGCCATCGATGACAGGCTGCGCCGCCGGGCCGGCCGGCACGCGGTGGCGGTGCTCGACCCCTTCCTGGGTCTATCGTGCGGGCTGAACGGGGGGCAGCATTTCCTGTCGGCCAGCGTGGTCAAGGCGACGATCCTGGCCGCGCTCCTGCGCAAGGCGCAAGCCCAGCACCGGGGCCTGACCTCGCGCGAGAAGAACCTCGCCTGGCTGATGATCACCCAGTCGGACAACGCCGCGGCCAGCGAGCTCTGGGATGACGTCGGCAGGTACCGTCTTCAGCGTTTCCTCGACCTGGCCGCCATGACCCACACGGTGCTCGGCCCCGGTGGCTACTGGGGGCTGACCCTGCTCACCGCCCACGACGAGACGCTTCTGCTGTGGCTGCTCATGAACCCGAACACGGTGCTGACGAAGGCCGCCAGGCGCTATGAGCTTCACCTGATGGCGCGGGTTATCTCTTCCCAGCGCTGGGGTGTCCCGGCCGGTGCTCCGGACGGCTTCACCGTCCACGTGAAGAACGGCTGGGCCCCGCTGAACGGGCCCGGCTGGAATATCAACAGCATCGGCTGCTTCACCCATCGCGACGAGGACTACAGCATCGTGGTCCTGACGGCGGGCAACCCCGGCATGGCTTACGGAATCGGGACCATCGAGGACGTGGCCGTGCCGATCCATCACGACCTCAACCCCGGGGTGCCGGCGGCCGTCCCGCGGCGCTCCACCCCCAGCCCGTCGTGGACCGTCCCCGACGAGCCCGTCCCCCCGGGGGACGTAGATTCGGATTGGCTGGCTCGCGCATCAGCCGGCCCCAAGGACGTCAGGGACCCGCTGGAGCGATCGTGAAGCACGTCGGCATTCTCGCGCACAGCACCGAAGGAGCCGCGCTCTGCTTCCTCTCCTTCTGCCAGGAGGGATTCCAGCGGCTTGGCCGCAATGAGCACCCCGATGTGACCCTTGACTACATCGCCTTCGGGTACAGCATGCCCGCGTGGGAGGCAGGGGACTACGCCCCGATCCGCGCCACGCTGGCGGTCAGCGCGCACAGGCTGGCCCGCGCGGGCGCCGACTTCTTCGTCTGCCCGGACAACACCGCGCACATGGCGCTCGAGGAGCCCGGGGAGGATCTCGCGATCCCGGGCCTGCACATCGCCACGGTGGTCGCCGGCCAGGCCGCCCACGAACGCCGCCGACGGGTCGGTGTGCTTGGCACCAGGTACCTCATGGACGGCCAGCTCTATCCCCGTGCGTTCGCCGCCCACGGCATAGCGGCCGAGGTCCCCGCCGCCGGCGACCGCAGCGTCATCAACGAGATCATCTTCGGTGAGCTGGTCAACGGCGTCTTCACCGACAGCTCGCGCCAGGAGTACGTCCGTATCATCGAGCGGCTGGCGGCCCGCGGCTGCGACGCGGTCGCGCTCGCGTGCACGGAGATCCCGCTCCTGGTGACGCCGGATGTGTCCCCACTGCCGACGCTGGACTCCACCCGGATTCTCGCCCGTGCCGCCTTCGATGTCGCGGTCGGGCGGCAGCCCATGCCCGCCTGGCGCGGTGGGCCAGCCGGCGGCTGATGCCCCGGCCCGGCGTCCGGGTGCCCCGGGCTGGCCAGGCGAGCGGGCGCACCGTTACTGTGCATGGCGTTCACATCAGCGTGTTCCTGGCCATTGCCGCGGCCCGGGCATCGGCACATCTCAGGAGGCCCGGGTGAGAGGGTTCTCGAAACGACCTGACGGCGAGGCGGGTGACCGCCCGCCCGGTGGCCCGCCGTCCTCCGGATGGGTGGCCGACGCCTACCTGCCGGCCACCCAAGCCATGAGAGGAACACTTGAGTCGTGATCACGAATGCTTCCCGGCCATGGATGAGACCACCTTTGGTGGACGAGGCGCGAAGGCCTTGTCCTTGGCAGGTGTGAGCCATGGACCAGACGTCGATCACCGCTGCCGGGGTCATCGACACCTTCCTGGTGCTGCTGATCGGCGTCGGGCCGAAGCTCGCGCTCGTCCCGTTCCTGCAGATCACCGCGCCGCTCGACGCGGTGACCAAACGGAAGGTGCAGCGCAAGATGCTGCTGACCGCTGCAACGGCGGCGCTGATCCTCATCGTGCTCGGCGAGTTGCTGCGCACGCTGCTGCACTTCACGGTCGGGGCGCTCTCGATCGCCGGCGGCGTGATCCTGCTGGTCCTCGCGGTGGTGATGGTGATCGGGCAGCCCGATTCCGGCGGCAGCACCGCGGGCAAGGACCCGATGCAGCTCGCGCAGGTCCCGCTGGCCGTGCCCTACCTGCTCAACCCGGTGGGGATAGTAGGCCTGGTAACGATCTCCGCTGAGGCGGATTCGCTCGGCGTCCTGGCCGTCATGATCGGTATTCTCGTGTTCGTCTTGCTGCTGGACGTCGCGGTCTTCCGCGGGGCGAACCGGGTCAGTGCCAAGCTCGACGAGAACCGCATGCTGGTCACCGAGAAGGTCTTCGGCTTCCTCATCGCTGCCATCGCCGTGCAGCTTGTCCTCGACGGCCTGGTCTCGGCCGGGGTCATCGCACACGTCACGCACTGAGCCCGCAGTTGCCTGCCGCATGCGCCCCGTGATGCCAGCAGTCCACAGCCTGTGGATAACTCTGCTGCGGCGCCGCGCGAACTGCGCGGTAGTATCCGTACTCTTGTGGAAAGATCTGATTCCGCTCACTCTGGTGCCGCTCACCGGCATGACTCCGACGGCTTCCGTAATGCCGTAAACACTGCAATACTGCGTTGATGCCGGCTCTCAGCGTCGCACTGCTCAACCTCAAGCCAGGGACGGGCAAGACCACATCAGCGGTCTGGCTGGCACATATCTTCGTCCAGGCCGGGAAGCATGTGCTCCTCGTGGACGCGGACCCCTCCGGCAGTGCCCTGGAGTGGTCCGACCTCGCGGCAATGGACCCCGGGCTGCCGCCCAAAGCGGCATTCCCGTTCCGGATCGTGGCTCTGCCCTCGCGCGGCCTGCACCAGCGCGTCCCGGAGATCGCCCGTGCGGATGACGTGGTGATCATCGACGCCCCGCAGCTGGAGGACCACGCCGGCATTGCCCGGTCGGTGATGCGGTACGTCGATGAGATCCTGATCCCGTGCGCGCCGACCCCCATCGAGATCAATCGCACCACGCCAGTGCGGGAGGAGATCATCGAGGTCGAGGCGGTCCGCGACACGCCCGCTCGCTGGGCCGTGCTGCTGAACCGATGCATCACCCGTGCGCACTCGACCGCCAACGCCAGAGAGGCGCTGGCAGGCCTGGGCTATGACGTGCTGCGGACGGCCGTGCCGAGGCTGGAGGTCTACGCCCAGAGTTTCGGCATGCCGATTCCCGAGACAGGCCGCGATGTGTGGCGCGGCGTGGCCCACGACCTCATCGAGCGATGCGTTCCTCTCGGGAAGGTGCGGTTATGACCACCGAGCGGGAGCAGCGCAGAGCGCAGATGGCCGCCGCCGCGGCGAGGCGCGCGGGACCCGATGCCCGTCCGGCCGGCCAGACCGCGATCCGCTCAAAGCCGGTGAGAATCACCCTCGACCTGAGTCCCGAGCTTTACCGGCAGCTCACCCGGTGGGCGCACTCGGCAGCGATCGAGCTGGATGTGCCACGCATCGCCCTGGCGGACGCGGTGCGGGCGATGATCCGGGTCACAACGGAGAGCCCGGACGAGGTGATCGAGCGGCTTCGCCGTGATCGGGAGCACTAACCAGGTTGAACTGGCAGTGCGGACATACGGAGCGACGATCGGGCCCGCCCGGTCCCGCTGACTCGCGGTCGGCGCGCACCGCCTGGTCGCGCTCGTGCGCGCCAGAGCCCGCTTCGAGCGGCCTGCTTCTGGACCGCGAAGCCACCGCGCCTTGGCTCTGCGGGAATCGGGTTGTCTTCGCCGGACCCGGCGTGCTGTGATCGGCGATGATACCGCCGAGGCCGAGGGAGGGGTGATGCGCCGAGGACACGAGGCGGTCGCGGCACGGCTCTGATCACAGGGGACGGCGCCGACGCCAGTGAGGGCGGGATGACACCTACCGCTGGCAGCTGAGGAGGCTCGGCTGACAGTGACCGGGACAATTGCCCAAACCCGGTCGAGGTCCGGATCCGGCGGCTGAGACAGGCCCCGGTGAAGCAGGAAGCGGAACTGCGGTGCGAGCGTCGCACCGCTCAGCAACGGGAGCTACCGCAACCACTGCCCGGCGTGCCTGTGCTCCAAGCACGCCGACATTGTCCCCGGCGACCGGTCTTCGGCTTGCCGCGGCCTGATGCGCCCTGAGCGTGTCGAGCACCGCGGCGGCAAGGGCTCGTGCTGGTCCACCGGTGCGTGGTCTGCGGCTTCGTCCGTCCTAACCGGATCGCCGACGACCCAGTGCAGGGCGACGACATCGACGCGATCATCGCGCTGATGTCCAAGGCCGGGTAACGCCAGCCTTGCCGGTGCCCACGAGAACACCCTCGTGGGCACCCCAGCCACCTCAAAGCTGACCGGCCCTGACGGTCAGCAATCTCGCCGCTGCCCGCCGCAGCGTACCCGGGTCCAGGCTGGACAGTTATTGTTGACCTCACCCTGCCGGGACTGAGGGGGGCCGGGGTGACGCGGCGATACTGGCCAGGAGGGCGGCGGCACATCACGGCGCGGACCGCCATCAACGCCACGCCGGGAACCGCCGTCCGTGCCACGCCCGGAACCGCCGTCCGTGCCACGCCGGGAACCGCCATCAACACCACGCCGGGGACCGCTATCAACGCCGCGCCGGGCTGAGGGGCCACCATGGACTTCAGCCGGGGGCTGGAAGACTTGGTGGCCGTCGCGCTGGTGGCCGCGCTCGCGCCGCTCGTGGTCGCGGTGCTGCCGGGCCCGCGCATGCCGCAGGTGGTCGTTTTCCTGCTCGGCGGGGTCCTGATCGGGCCGCACGTGCTCGGCCTGGCCGAAACGGCCAACATCCAGCTGCTGGCCAATATCGGGCTCGGCTTTCTCTTCCTGCTGGCCGGCTACGAGCTGGATCCCCGGCTGCTCTGGGAGCGCCCTGGCAAGCGCGCGATCCTCGGCTGGGTGATCTCAGCCGCGATCGCCGTGGGAGTGGTGACCGGGCTGGGTGCGGCCGGCTACATCAAGGACTATGTGCCGGTGGGGCTTGCCCTGACCACCACGGCGCTCGGCACGTTGCTGCCGATCCTGCGCGATAACTCGATGCTCGGCGGCGAGTTCGGGGACAATGTGGAGGCCGCGGGCACCGTCGGGGAGCTCTTCCCCATTCTGGTCATCGCCGTCTTCCTTACCCAGCGGGGGCATTTCGTCGCGCTTGCCTCCGTGGCCCTGGTGGGAGTCCTGTCCATCGCCCTGTCCGCACTGCCGTGGCTGGCCAGAAGCCGTGCGGTACAGGGGATCATCCGGGAGCGCCAGGACGCCACCGGGCAGATCACGCTGCGCTGGTCCATAGTGCTGCTGCTGGTGCTGCTCGCCATCGCGAGCCGGTTCGGCCTTGATGTCGTGCTCGGCGCCATCCTGGCCGGCATTGTGCTGCGCAGCTGGACGCACCGGCTGAACATCGACGCCCAAGGCCTGGAGCACAAGTTCGACGCGGTCGGCTACGGCGTCTTCATCCCCATCTTCTTCATATTTTCGGGGATGACGCTCGACATCAAGGGCATCATCCAGGACCCGCTCCGGCTGCTGATCCTCTTCGTCCTGCTGCTGCTCGTGCGGGGGTTGCCGTCGTTGCTGGTGTACCGGCGCACCCTGCGATGGCGCCAGCGGCTGGAGATGACGTTCATCCTGGCGACCACGATGCCGATTCTGGTCGCCCTCGCGGAGATCGGCGAGCGGGATGGGGTCATGCTCCCCGCCACCGCGGCCGCCCTGATCGGCGCGGGAGTGCTGTCGGTCCTGGTGTATCCGCTCATCGCGGTGGCACTACACCGGTCATCGCCGCTCGCGGCCCGGGCCAGGACGCAAAGGGCGGAGACCGGGTCCGCGGTCGGCCCGCCGGCCCAGCAGGCCGGCGAGAGCCCGGCGACGGATGGCCGGCCTCCTCCCCAGCCGCCGTCCTCAGAATGATCACCTGCCGCCCGCCCGGACTCAGCCGCGAACCACGCCCCGGCCTACCATGAGGCGAGGTGCGCAGTGAGCGATACGGTCGAGTTCGGTGGCTGGCGCCCACCACCGCGGTGGGCGTGGGTAATCGCCGGAGTTGCCGTCGTGGCAGTGCTGGCCGGAATGGTCGCCGGCCACACCAGGCCGCACCGGACCGCTGCTTCCCCGCGGCCGAATCCGCCGTCACCCGTCACATCGCCGGCTGGCGGCTCGCCCACGCCGCTGGCAGGGTCTTTGGCCCGGTGGCCCACAGCCGCGGGCGCCTGCGGCTCACCCGCTTACCTGCCGCAGATCCGCCTGGCCGCGCGCTATCCGCGGGTCAACGTGACGGTGCTGGTCGGCGGGACAGCGCTGCGGCAGGTCGCCCCCGGCCGCGTCTCCGGGCTGGTGCCGGGGCTGCGCGATCAGGACCTGGTGGTCACCAAACTGGTCGCGGGCCCCGACGCCGACTACGCCTTCGTCAACCCGCAATGCAGCGGCTACCTGTGGATCTACCGGATCGCGGCGGGCGTCGCCCGCCCGATCGACACCTCCGCGGATGACCTGCTCGGCGGCCCCCGCCATGCGTGGGCTGTGACCTACGGATCACATACAGTGCTCACCCCGCTGGACGGTGGCCGGAAGATCACACTCAAGTCCGGTACCGACCCGGTCGCCGACACGGCGGCCGGGTTGGTGGTGGCTCACCGGCCACGGGCGGGCCGGCCGGGCACCGTCGAACTCGTCGACCCGCATACCGGGACGCTGCGCCGCCTCGCGGAGGGCTCCCCGCTGGGCGCCGCCGGCCGCGTCGCGCTGGTGAGCCTGCCCGGTTGCGGCACGCCGGTGACCGACAGCAGGTGCACCCTGGAAAGCATCGGCCTGACGGCGGGGTGGCGGACAGCCAGGTTCGGGTTGCCTGCGGGGCGCGTCCCGGTCTCGGATGCCGTCTTCAGCCCTGACGGGACGGTGGCCGCCTTCCAGCTCGCACGGGCCAGGCAGGATCCCCGCTTCACCACTGGGCGCCCGTTCCCGCCAGCCGACGTGGCGGTCCTCGACCTCCAGACGGGCAGCCTGGACATTGTGCCGGGCCTCGAACTGCCCCCGGGGACGGGGGCCGGGCTGGCATTCGACGCCACGGGGAGCTGGTTGCTGGCGACGGTGAGCGAAGGAGACCGCGGCGAGCTGCTGGCCTGGCGACATGGCATGCCTGGTCCCGCCCTCGTGACCAGCCTGCCCGGGCCGCTCATGGAGGCGCCGCCGCTGACCGTGCTCAGGCCGGCACCAGCGGCGCCTTGACGGACCGTCAGCCCTCGCTCACGGGGGCTGACGGTTCCGGGCCAGCCACCCGGGCGAGCCGCGCTGATTTGTCCTGGGACAGCATGTTTGTGCTGGTTATGGGATATAACGGTGGGGCGGGCGTGGCTTGTCGGGGGCCAGCGCAGGGTGATGCTACGGCACCGTCGGTGCGGCCTTCGCGGGGTGCTGTACGAGACATCGCCGCAATCAGCCACGTCGCGGCCATAGCGCGAAGAACTGCGAGGGCAAGGGGAACGGATGATCCGCAAACTCATGGCCGAGATGCTCGGCACCGGGCTGCTGGTTTTCTTCGGCGTTGGCGTGGCGACCCTCATGTTCGGGTTCCACTTCGACGGTGGCAGCGTCGCCGCGGGCGTGGTGGCGACGGCGCTGGCATTTGGTCTTGTGCTGCTGGCTCTCGCCTACGCGATCGGGCCACTGACCGGCTGCCACGTGAACCCGGCCGTGACCATGGGTGCGCTGCTGGCGGGCCGCCTGCCGGTGAGGGATGCCGTCGGGTACTGGGCTGCGCAGTTCGTGGGGGGCATCCTCGGTGCGCTGCTGCTGTGGGGGATGTTCAACACCTCGCCGCTGTACAGCACCTCCAAGACGGGACTGGGCACCAACGGCTGGGGGGCGGCCTCGGACATTCACATCGGCATGGGTGGCGCATTCCTGGCCGAGGTGGTTCTCACCGCCATGTTCGTTTTCGTCATCCTGGCAGTGACCAGCAAGGTCGGTAACGCCGCGACCGCGGGCGTGGTGATCGGGCTCTCGCTCACGGTGGCGCACCTGGTCGGCATCCCGATCACCGGCACGTCGGTGAACCCCGCGCGCAGTCTCGGGCCCGCCCTGATCGTGGGCGGGACGGCCCTGAGCCAGGTGTGGCTGTTCATCGTGGCGCCGCTGCTCGGCGGGGTGGTCGCTGCCGGGCTTCACTACCTCGTCTATCCGCGGTCACGGCAAGAGGCGGCCTGAGGGCGTGGTTACGGCGCCGGTGGTCCCAGCACCGAGGGCCGCCCGCGCCGCCGTGCTCGTACTTCAAGAACGATCAGCACCACGGCCTGGATCATGATCAGGGCGGTGGTCACTGCGGCGACGATGCCGGAGCCAGCTTGCGTGCCGCTCACGAAGTTGTAAAGGCCGTGCCAGACGGCCACCAGCAAGATGCTGCCGCCGGACCGGTTATACAGCCACGTCAGGACGACTGCGCCGCAGGTCAGCTCCAGGAGAAAGCCAACGTATTGCACTGGGGCGACATCCCGGTAGGCGGCGATCAGGAAGAACTGTGGCACGTGCCAGCCGAACCACAACAGCGCGAGGATGAGCGTGCTGGTCAGCGGGCTGAACCGGCGCTGCAGCTGCGGCAGGGCATATCCGCGCCAGCCGGTCTCCTCACCAATGGCGCCGAGGAAGATGAGCAGCAAGACGCCCACCAGGCCGATCGACGGGGTCCCGCTGAACTGCCCGAAGTCCGCCACGCTCGGCAGGGCTTTCCCGGCAGCAACCATCACGATCAGCGCGAGCCCCAAAAACACGGCCGGACTCACGGCCGCCAGCCACCAGCGCAGGGGAACCCGCCACCGGACTATCCGCGCCAGCAGTTCACGTACCCCCGGGCGCCCCATGGTCCAGGCGGTAACCACCACCGCCGCGATCGCCGGCCCGAGCAGCAGCGGATAGTGGGTAGGCCAGCCCACGCCGCGCCGCACGATCTCCTGGGCCGCCGCCAGCGGAATGGCCCATGACCAGCTCAACGCGTAGGCCAGCGCAAAGAAGACGACCAGGGCCCTGACATCGAGCCGTGATCCGGCGGGCGGTGATCGCAATTGCTTGCCCGTGGTAGTCATGACGGTGCTCCCGATCTGCTGCTCTGAACTCATGGTTGCGCCGGACGGGCAGGCAGCCGACAGGGCTAAGGTCCCCCCGCTCTGGCCGACGGGCCCTGGTGCGCCGACCACAGACGCGGGGGCCGCCCCGGCTAGAGCCGCGTGACCAGCTCTGCCCGGGACGGATTCATCTATCATCCGGATGGTCTCGACCTCCCATCCATCCTGGCGGCCGCTGCCGCCGGGCGGCCGATCACGCAGCAGCCCGGCGTGCGGGTGTGGCCGAGCGCGATCGACGGGCTTCGCGCCACCGACGCGGACCTTCTGGTGGAGGTGACGGGCAGCCCGCCCGCCGACGGCGAGCCCGGCCTGACCCACATGCGGGAAGCCCTGCAGCGCAAGATCCCCGTGGTTACCTCCAACAAGTGGCCAGTCGCCCTGCACGGAACCGAACTCGCCGCGCTGGCCCACCGCCAGCAGGTGGCGTTCCGGGCCGAATCCTCCGTCATGTCCGGCACCCCCGTGCTCAGCACGCTGACCGAGGGCCTGGCGGGCACCGTGCCGGCCGCGCTGCGTGGGGTGCTCAACGCCACCGCCAACTACATCTTGTCCCAGATGGCCGGCGGCACCTCGTATGAGCAGGCACTCGCGCGGGCCCAGCGCGCCGGCCTGGCCGAACCAGACCCGGCCGCCGACGTCGAGGGCCATGACGCGGTCGCCAAGGTGATGGCTCTCTCCGCACTGGTGTTCGGCCGGCAGCTGCGCCGCGAGCAGGTCACCTGCCAAGGCATCACATCTGCCCAGACGCCACGTAGCGGCCGCGGAGCCACATCCTGGGACTCAGCAAGCCCGCGCCAGACGACTCAGCCAGCCCGCCACTACACAGACGGCCTCAGCGGCTTCAGCCGTCGGCGCGGACCACACCAATCGGGCACGACACGCCCGTGCCGTGGTCGGGGCAGTACCCGTTCGGGTTCTTATTGCTCGAAAGGTACTGCTGGTGATAGTCCTCGGCGAAGTAGAACTCCCCGGCCGGCACGATCTCGGTGGTGATGTCCCCGTACCCGGCCTCCGTCAGCTTCTTCTGGTAGGCGGCCCGGGATTCCTCCGCCGCCGCCAGCTGGGCGGGTGAGGAGTAGAAGATAGCCGAACGGTACTGCGTGCCGGCGTCGTTTCCCTGGCGCATGCCCTGGGTCGGGTTGTGCGACTCCCAGAAGACCTTGAGCAGGTCAGAGTACGAGACCTTCGCCGGGTCGAACACCACCCGCACGGCTTCCGCGTGGCCGGTCCGGCCGCTGCAGACCTCCTCGTACGTCGGGTTGGGCGTGTAACCACCCTCGTAGCCCACTGCCGTGGAAACGACCCCGGGCGTCTGCCAGAACATTCGCTCGGCGCCCCAGAAACAGCCGAGCGCGAACTCGGCCACCTCGGTCCCGGCCGGGTACGGAGGCTGGAGCGGGCCGCCGAGCACCTCGTGACGGGCGGGAACCGGCATCCGGGAGGACCGCCCGGGCAGTGCCTCATCCGCGGTCACCATCGCCGTCTTGTGAAAACCGAACAGGCCCACTGTCGTCCTCCCTCGTTGACGCCACCATGAGGGTAAGCGCAGCGGGGCATGGCCTTCTTCCCAGCGACGCCGGCCGGTGTCTACTCGGCCATCACCGCTCCGCCGGGCCTCCTGGTGGCACGCTCCCGCCCGGCGGCATGGTGACCTGGCATCACGGATTGGTTGGCTCGAGCTTGGCCTCCACCTTGACGGCCGTGTTCAGTGTGTTGTCGACGACCTTCATCTCGAAGGGGTACTTGCCGGTGCTCGCCTTCCACTGCACCCCGACCGGGGGGATGATGGCCACGCCCGGGGCCGGGCCGCCGGCGAAGTCGAGCAGCCCGCACATCCCGTTGTAGTGCACCTGGTGCAACGCGGCCGCGACCTCCTGCCTGTCATGCGGGTCGCTGACAGTGGTGAATGCCTCCCTGGCCACCTCGAACAGGCTGTAGGCCGACCCGATCGACTGGAGCCACTGGTTGCCGGTCCGCGCCTGGTAAGCGTCCGCCAGCGAGGTCGCGCTCTGGCCGTCCAGCGAGGACTTGTTCGGCATGTACCGCCCCCACCAGGAGTCGGTGGCGATGTTGTTCACCAGCGGCCCGAGCGGGATCGTGTCGGCCGGGAACAGCAGCACCTTGGCCACCGTCGCCAGCCTCGGCTTCCAGCCGTGTTCGTGTGCCTGCTTCCAGAACGTGGTGAAGTCCGGCGGGATGGGCGCGTTGCTGAAGTACTGGCAGTCCTTGGACTTGAACCTGGTGATCATCCCGGTGAAGTCGGTGGTGCCATCGGTGTAGGGACCCCCGTCCACCACGTTGAATCCCGCCGCAGTGATCAGCGGCTCGAACCCGGCCCGGAAGGCGTCGCCGTCGGCGTCGTTGGGGTACTGGCAGGCGACGTTCTTGTTGGCGGCCGGGATCCGGTCCCACATCGGGGCGAAGCACTCCTGGAAATTCTTCAGGCCGCAGAAGAACAGGGTGGCGTACTGGAAGCTCACAGTGGGCTGGACCGGGTTGCCGCCCAGGCCGCTGTACCAGGCCTCCCAGGGGTCGTTGGTGCCCACGCAGGGCACGCCCTGCGTCTGGGCCACCACCGCGACCGGGTTGACGGTATCGGGGGTGGAGGTGGCCAGCAGCATGTCAACGTTGTTGTTGAGGATGAACTGGCGGGCGGCCTGCGAGGCACGGGTGGGGTCGGACTGGCTGTCGGCGACCAAGATGTTGACGTTGTACTTCCTGCCGCCGGCCTTGAAGCCACCCGCATAGGCCTGGGTGGCGCGGACCGTGTCGATGACGAACCTGTCGCCCGCGGCGAACCCGGCCAGCGGGCCGGTGAACGGGCTGATGTATCCGAGGGTGATCGTGCTGCTGGAGAAGGAGGCAGGCGATGCTTTGACGCCTGAACTGCACGCGGCCAGGATGCCGCCTGCGCCGGTGGCGAGCGCGCCGGTGCCCAGGCCCCGCAGAACGGACCGCCGCGCGACGCCGTACCCCGTCGGCGGCTTGCGGTTAGGGCTCATTTCATCTCCTTCCTGACTAATGACTTATAGCGGGTGAAACCAGTCACTAACAATGCTGCCGAATCTCCTGGTGGCGCGCTCCAATTCGGGCAAACTCTGGCTGGCACTACGGATTCGCCGGCTCGAGTTTGGCCCCCACCGTGACCGCGCCAGCCGGGACCAGCAGCACTTTGCCCACCGTCGCCGGATGGGGCTTTCCGCCCCTGCGCGTGCATGCATCCAGGTAACTGGTCAGGTCTGTGGGTTGATTATTTTTCCGATTGGTTATCGGCCCATTGCCGGGATTGGTCGATGACTGGGCGGCCGGCCGCCGGGCCGGGCCGGCAAGAGCCCGCGGTGCAGCCGCGGTCTCAGCCACGCCGTGGCAGCGTGAGCAGCCTGCGCGGGCGCTCCTCGTCCACCCGGAGCCAGTATCCGACCGGGAACAGCCGCACGTTGATGCGGTCGTCCACCAGGCCCCACAGCCCGCGGCGCGCGAACAGGGCCACCAGGATCGCGACCAGGCCCAGAATGATCAGGTACCACGCGTTGTACGAGGCCAGCGTCTGCTGCAGCACCATGTACACCGCGGTGCCGATGATCGGTCCCTCGATCGTCCCCAGCCCGCCGATGATGGTCGCGAACGCCATCTCCGCGGTCCACTGCACGGTGAACACCGCGCTCGGCTGCACCTGGAGCTGGCTGATCGCCAGCACCGCGCCCGCGGCGCCGCAGCCGGCGCCCGCCACCACGAACACCAGCATCCTGGCCAGGCCGACCCGGGCCCCGGAGCTGCGCGCGGCCACCTCGTCGTCGCGGATGGCGGTGAGCACCAGGCCGAGCCGGCCGCGCAGCAGCAGGTAGATGCCGGCCAGTGCCAGCACCGTGACGGCCAGCGCGGCCCAGTAGGTGTACGCGGTGAGCAGCGCCGGGCTGAACCCGGCCGTGCCGGGCAGCGGCATGCCGGTCCCGCCGCCGATCGAGGAGAACTTCTCGATGATGAGCATGATGGTCGCGGCCATCACCCAGGTGGCGATCGCGAAGTACCCGCTGCGCAGCCGGGAGACCAGCCACCACAGGGGCAGCGCCGCGACGCCGCAGCCGACCGCGGCGACAGGCAGCGCCGCGAACGGTGAGGTGCCGTGGATGGCGAGGATCAGCACGAAGTACGCGCCGAGGCCCACGAACGCCTGCTGC
Organism: uncultured Actinomycetes bacterium; assembly: GCA_963741615.1. GTDB lineage: Bacteria > Actinomycetota > Actinomycetes > Streptosporangiales > Streptosporangiaceae > UBA9676. The sequence continues at coordinate 52,551 of CAVUIU010000003.1, read as the reverse complement.
CCCACCGACACCAGCCCCGCGTATCCCGCCAGCAGGTTCCACATGCTCGCCATCGTGAGCACGATGAACGCCTGGACCAGGATGGTGGTGGTGCCCGAGTACACGATGTAGGGGAACAACGCGAGCACCACGACGACGATCAGCGCAACTCCCCCGGTCCAGGCCACGTTTCTGCGCGACCGGGTGACCCGGAATCGTTCTGCCGGACGGGCGGTGGTTTCCGTGGCCAGGCTCACGACTGTGCCCCCCGGGAGATGAGGCCCTGCGGGCGCAGCACGAGCACGGCGAGGAACACGATGAACCCGGCCAGGGTCTCGTCGGAGAGGCTGATCTGGGCGCCGATCTGCTGGGCGACGCCCAGCACCACGCCGCCGAGCAGGGTGCCCCACAGGGAGCCGAGCCCGCCGATCACGACCGCCGCGAACGCGAACAGCAGGATCGTGTCGGTGCCCGTGGTCGGGGAGAGCTGGGAGTACATGCCGTAGGCGATGCCGCCCAGCGCCACGGTGCCGAACGCGATCGCCGCCGCTATGCCGAACACGTGCCGGTAGTCGGCCCCGGCAAGCTGCGCCGCTTCCTTGTCGTCGGCCACGGCGCGGATCAGGCGGCCGTATTTGGACCCGGAGAGGAAGTACTGCAGCCCGAGCAGCACCGCGACGGCGACGGCGAAGATGACCAGGGGCAGGTAGCCGATCTGGATCTGTGAGCCGAGCGTGAAGGAGCCGCTCACCAGCGCCAGCCCGGTGCCGATCGCGCGGCTGTTGGCGGTGAAGAACTGGAGCAGGGCGTTCTCGATCACCACCGACAGGCCGAGGGTGACCATCAGCGTGGTAAGCACGCTGCGGTCGAGCGCGCCCTGCAGGATCGTGCGCTGCATCACGTAGCCGAGCAGCGCCATCAGCGGCACCACGATGAGGAAGGACCAGAGCACGGGGACGTGGATGACCGCGATGATGCCGATCGCGAAGTAACCCGCGAGCACCGCGAGGTCGCCGTGCGCCAGGTTCACGACCTTCATCACCCCGAACATCAGCGACAGCCCGCAGGCGAACAGCGCGTACAGCCCGCCGATCAGCACCCCCTGGATGATGGCGTTTACCCAGGCCATTACGGCTCACTCCCCTCGCCGGGCTGGCTGGCCGGGGCAGCGGCCGCCAGCCCGAAGTAGGCCGCCTCGACCTGGTCCGCGGTCACGTCGGCGGGCCTGCTTTCCAGGGTGGTCTGGCCCTCCAGCAGGCACTGGATGCGCGATGCCACCCGCAGGGCCTGGCTCACGTCCTGCTCGACGAGCAGCACGGTGAGACCGGTCGCCAGGATCTGCGGCAGCATGCCGTAGATCCGCTGGACGACCACGGGCGCCAGGCCGAGCGACAGTTCGTCGAGCAGCAGCACCCGGGGGTTGGCGACGAGTGCCCGGCCGATGGCGACCGTCTGCTGTTCACCGCCGGAAAGCTGGGCGGTGAGCTGGTTGCGGCGTTCCCGCATCCAGCCGAACATCTCGTACACCCGCTCGATCGTCCATGAGCCCGGCCGGGCGTACGTCGCGCCCACCTTCAAGTTTTCCTCGAGCGACAGCGACCCGAACAGCCGCCTGCCCTCCGGCACCATGACGATCCCCTGCGCGGCCCGGCGCTCGGCCCGCAGCCCGGTCACGTCCTTGCCGTCGAACAGGACCGCGCCGGCCGTCGGGTGGTGCAGGCCGGCGATCGTGCGCAGCAGCGTCGACTTGCCCGCGCCGTTCGCGCCGATGATCGCGTAGACCTCGCCGGGGAACACCCGCAGCGAGATCGCGTCCAGGGCCCGGAGCTGTCCGTGGTGCACGACCAGGTCGCGGACCTCCAGCAGCGGCGTCCCGCTTTCCGGCCGCCCGCCGTCTCCCGATCCGGTCAAGGCCCGCTCCGTTCCCCGTCCGCCGCCCCGTCCCCCTTCACGGCCGGGGGGGCGGCCAGGGACCCGCCGGCCAGCGCCGCGGTGACCTCGGTGCCGAGGAAGACCTCGCGGACCGCGGGCTCGGCCAGCACCGTGGCAGGCTCGCCGTCGCCGACGAACTTGCCGCCGGCCAGGCAGATCAGCCGGCTCACCACGGCGGTGAGCGCGCGCACCACGTGCTCGATCCAGACCACCGCGGTGCCGTCGGCGTTGACGCCGCGGACGATCTCGACCAGCTGGGCGACCTCAGGGTCGGTGAGGCCGCCCGCCACCTCGTCGAGCAGCAGCAGCGTGGGCTGCGTGGCCAGGGCGCGGGCGAGTTCCAGCCGCTTGCGCTGCAGCAGGCCGAGCCGCTCGGCGGGCACGTTCGCCTGGCCGGACATGCCGCACCGGTCCAGCGCCCCGACCGCGGCGGCGTAACTGGCCCGCCGCCGCAGCCCGCCGCCCTGCTGCGCGGCGACGAGCACGTTCTCGAACACGGTCATGTCCCCGAACGGCCGCGGTACCTGGTACGTACGGCCGATGCCGAGCCTGCACCGCGCCCCGGCGTCCAGCCTGGTGACCGTGCGCCCGGCGAAGCGGACGTCGCCGGCCCCGGGGGCCAGGTCGCCGGAGATGAGGCCGAACAGGCTGGTCTTGCCGGCGCCGTTCGGCCCCACGATCCCGACCACGTCCCCGGGGCCGACGGCGAAGGACAGGTCCTCCGCAATGACGACCCGGCCGAACCGTTTCGTCACGTTGTCGAGCTCGAGCAGCGGGCTGGTCATCCGGTCACGTGTTGGTTGGTTGCAGGTCGGCGGTGATCTTCGCGTTCGGCTGCAGCGTGTTGTCCACGACCTGGGCCTCAACCGGGAACTTCGTGCCCTTCTGCCACTGGATGCCGACCGGCGGGGTGATCGCCACGCCCGGCGCGGGGCCGCCGGACGCGAAGTTCAGCGGCCCGGCCACCGCCTGCGGGAGGTTGATCTTGTGGATGGCGTCGGCGACCTCGGCCTTGTCGTGCGGGTCGCTCACCGAGGTCAGGGCCGCGTGGGCGGCCTCAAAGAGGCTGTAGTTGCTGATGTTGGAGTTCCACTGCCCCTTGGTGGCCGCCTCGAACTCGTTGGCCAGCTGCTGGCAGGTCTCCCCGGTGAACGAGGACTTCCACGGCAGCGACGGCGCCCACCAGGCGTCGGTGGCGACGTTGTAGGCCAGGGGCCCGAGTGCATAGGCGTCGGGCGGGAACAGCAGCACCTTGGCCACGGTCGCCAGCTTCGGCTTGAAGCCCTGCTGTGCCGACTGCTTCCACATGGTGGCGAAGTCGGGCGGCAGCGGCACGTTGGTGAAGAAGTCGGCGCCTGACGCCTTGAACTGGGAGATCATCGAGGAGTAGTTCGTGGTGCCGTCGGGGTAGGCCGCCGACAGGACCATCTTGTAGCCCGCCGCCGTGGCGATCGGCGGGAACACCGCGCGGAACGCGTTGCCGTCCGAGTCGTTGGGGAACGCGGCGGCGACGATCTTGTTGGTGTGCAGCTGGGCGTGGATCCGGTCCCACATCGGGATGAAGCACTTGATCAGGTGCTCGGCGCCCAGGAAGTACATCACCACGTACTTGGGCTTGAGCGTCGGCTTGACCGGGTTGCCCCCGAGGTTGATGTACCAGGACTCCCACGGGATGTTCGCGCAGATCAGCGGCGTGTGGAGCGATTCGGCCTGGCTGGATACCGCGTTGACGGTCTCCGGCGTGGACGACGCCAGCAGCAGATCCACGCCGTCGCTCAGGATGGCCGTCTTGGCCAGGTCCCCGGCCCGGGTGGGGCTGGACTGGGAGTCGTAGGACTTGATGGTGACAGAGTAGGTCTTGCCGCCGATCTTGAACCCGTTCTTGTACGGGGTGGTCTGCTTGATCTTGGAGATCACCCAGTTGTCCGGCGCGCCGAACCCGGCCAGCGGGCCGGTCAGCGGGTGGATCCAGCCGATCGTGATGCTCTTGGTGGTGCTCGAGCTGGCACCCTTGATGGAACTGCACGCCTCGAGCAGCCCACCGCCTCCCACCACGGCTGCGCCAGCGCCGAACGCGCGCAGCAGGCTGCGTCGGTCGACGCCGCCGGCCGGGCTGGTGCTGCCGGAATGCACCGTCTGGTCACTCATCTGTCATCGATCTCCTTGTGAGGTCATGTTGCAGCGGCCGGGAGCTCAAGATCAGGCATTGCGGGATAAAGCATGGGCCAGTGTGCGCTTCGCGCACGATCATGCGCAATGCAGAAATTACCTTCACTAGTGACGTGTTCACCGCGGGACCGTTGGTGGCGGCCACGCGCTGCACGTGTCGCCTCCTTCGCGATAGCGCCGAGAAGCCAGGACGACGAGCGGACCGCGGCTTGGGGTCGCCGGGCCGCGTTGTTATCTAAAACCATCCTTGTTCGTATAGCGAACAAGGATGCGCATTACAGAATGCAACCACGCTGGAACTTCGGCTGTCAACAGGATCCCAGCAGACATTCGGGCAGGTAACAGCCCGGACAAGATGGGATAACAAGTGGCGGTGAGGTCGTCGGGGATGAAGTCGGGATGAAACGTACAGCACGACGCCGGGCTTGTTGCCAATATTGGCGACGAAATCGGAAAGGCCGGGCTGCGGCTGCTCACCCCGCCCGGCGGCTCACCCCGTGCGGCTCATCCCGTGCGGCGCACCACGTAGTCGCAGAGCGCCTCGAAAGCGGCGCGGGCCGGAGCATCGGGCAGCCCGGCGATCTCGTCCCTGGCGGCCTCCGCCCAGTGCCGCAGGTCGGCGCGCGCCGCATCCATCGCCGGGTGGGCCCGCAGCAGCGAGAGTGCTTCCGCGTGCAGCAGGGGATCGGTCAGGTCGGCCGAGCTGAGCAGTTCGGCCAGCCGGGCGTCGGCCGGGCCCGCCGAGCGCAGCGCATGGAGCACCGGCAGCGTCGGCACGCCTTCCCTCAGGTCCGTGCCGGGGGTCTTGCCCAATTGCTCGGACTCGCTGGCGATGTCGAGGATGTCATCGGAGAGCTGGAACGCCACCCCGAGTGCATGGCAGGCGGGCGTGATCCGCTGCACCACCTCGTCGGGGGCGCCCGAGAACATCGCCCCGAACCGGCCGGCGGTGGCGATCAGGGAGGCCGTCTTGTCGCTCACCACGCGCAGGTAGTGCGCCAGCGGATCGGCGCCGCCTTCCGGCCCGATCGTCTCGGCAATCTGCCCGCTGACCAGCTGCGTGAAGGTGTCGGCCTGGATGCGGATCGCTTCGGCGCCGAGGTCGGCCAGGATCCGTGAGGCCCGGGCGAACAGGAAATCGCCGGTGAGGATGGCGATCATGTTGCTCCACCGGGAGTTCGCGCTCTCGTGGCCACGCCGGATCGACGCCTCGTCCATCACGTCGTCGTGGTAGAGGGTGGCGAGGTGGGTCAGCTCGATGGCGACCGCGGCCGGCACGATCCGCTCATCGGCCGGGTCGCCGAACTGCGCGGCCAGCAGCACCAACGTGGCCCGGAAGCGCTTGCCGCCAGCGTCGATCAGGTGCCGGGACGCCTTGGCGAGCAGCGATTCCTCTGCCCGCGCCGCGTCCCGCAGACCCTCTTCAACCCTGATCAGGCCCTTGCTCACCTCGGCTTCGAGCGTGCTATTGGCCAGTTCCATGGGGACAACAGTGACCACTCAGGCTCCCAGTCATGATGCGCGCGCCGTGTCACCAGGGTGTCATGACGCCGCCCGACCACCAAGCCGCAGGTACCACTCAGCGGACGAACAGGTGCGAGGCCGCATGGTTGGCCAGGCTGAGCAGCGGCCCGGGTACCACGCCGAAGACCAGGGTGGTGACCGCGCCGAAGGCCACCGCGATACCCGTGAACAGGCCCGGCCGGATCACATCCGGCCCGTCGGGCGCCGGGTCGCTGAAGAACATGAGGACGATCACCCGCACGTAGAAGAACGCGGCGACCGCGCTGCTGAGCACGCCGACGATGACAAGCGGCAGCGCGCCGCCGGCGATGGCCGCCTGGAAGACAGCGAACTTGCCGATGAAGCCACTGGTCAGCGGTATGCCCGCGAAGGCGAGCAGGAAGAAAGCGAACACCCCCGCCACCAGCGGCGACCGCCGGCCCAGCCCGGCCCACTTGGACAGGTGGTTGGCCTCGCCGGCCGGGTCCCGCACCAGGGTTATCACCGCGAACGCGCCGATGGTGGTGAAGCCGTACACCGCGAGGTAGAACAGCGTGCTGGACAGGCCCGCAACGCTGGCGGCGATGACGCCGGTGAGCAGGAACCCGCCGTGGGCGATCGACGAATAGGCGAGCAGGCGCTTGACGTCGGTCTGGGTGATGGCGATGACCGCGCCGACCAGCATGGTCAGGACGGCCACCGTCCACATGACCGGCCGCCAGTCCCAGGTCAGCTGGCCGAATGCGACGTAGAAGACGCGCATCAGCGCGCCGAACGCGGCGACCACCGTGCACGAGGCCATCAGCGCGGTCACCGGGGTGGGTGCGCCCTGGTAGACGTCGGGCTTCCAGCTCTGGAACGGCACCGCGCCGATCTTGAACAGCAGGCCGAGGCCGAGCAGGGCGATCCCCGCGTACAGCAGCGTGGAACTGCCGATGTTCGAGGAGGCCGCTGCCGCGATCGCGGCCAGGTTCACCGAGCCCGAGTACCCGTACAGCATGGCCACGCCGAACAGGAAGAAGGCCGACGAGAACGCGCCGAGCAGGAAGTACTTGACGGCTGCTTCCTGCGAGAGCAGCCGGCGGCGGCGGGCGAGACCACACAGCAGGTACAGCGGGAGCGACAGGACTTCCAGCGCGATGAACATGGTGAGCAGGTCGTTGGAGGCGGGGAAGAGCATCATGCCGCCGACCGCGAACAGGGTGAGCGGGTAGACCTCGGTGTGGCTGATGCCCGCCAGCAGCCCTTCACGTTCCTCGGCGCTGCCTGGCACCGCGGCTGCCTGCGCCACGAACGGGCTGACGTCGTGCGACGACTCGGCGATGAGCAGGACGCTGACGAACGCGAGAACCAGGATCGTGCCCCAGATGAACAGGGTCGGCCCATCCACCCCGACCGCGCCGTCCGCGGCGACGTGACCCGGGCTGCCGTGGGCGAAGAGGGAGGACGAGGCGCCGATCACGATGGTGATCACGAACGCCGCCGCCAGCCCGCCGAGCGCCAGCGCGAGATGGATCTCCCGGCGCCGCGGGCGGGGAACGAACGCCTCCACCAGCACGCCGGCCACGGCCACCCCGAAGACCAGCAGCATGGGCAGCAGCTGGCCGTATTCGATGTGGGGCGGCGTGATGGTGTTCGCCGCGCCGGCAGCCAGCACGCCGGAGATCGCCGTCACGGGGCCGTTCCCTTCACTCTCAGCGAGCCCGTATCACTGTCGGCGTAGATGGCCGCCGGGCCGCCCGGGCTCTTGCCGGTGTAGACGACCACCCGGGCGGGATGGGGCGGCACCGGATCGGTCGCGTGCACCTGCGCCAGGGTCCGGTGCACCGCGGGGTTGATGATGTTCAGCAGCGGCTGCGGGTAGACGCCGAACGCGATGACAAGCGCGATCAGCGGCCCGACCGCCCACAGCTCCCTGGCCTTGAGGTCACCGAAGTGCGCGACCTGCTCGCGCACCGGGCCGGTCATGGTGCGCTGGTACATCCACAGGATGTAGATGGCCGACAGGATCACGGCGACCGTCGCGGCCACCGCGGCGGCCTTGTACTTGGTGAAGGTGCCGACGAGAACGAGGAACTCGCTGACGAAGGTGGACAGGCCCGGCAGCGACAGGCCCGCCAGGCCGGCGATCAGGAACAGCCCGGCGAGGACCGGTGCCACCTTCTGGACCCCGCCGTAGTCGTTGATCAGGTGCGACCGCCGCCGGACGATCATGAAGCCGGCGATCAGGAACAGCGCCCCGGTGGCGAACCCGTGGTTCACCATGTAGAGCGTCGCGCCCGACTGCCCCTGGCTGGTCAGCACGAAGATGCCGAGCGCGATCAGCCCGAAGTGGGAGACCGAGGTGTAGGCGATCAGCCGTTTGATGTCCCGCTGGCCGATCGCCACGATCGCCCCGTACAGGACCCCGACCACCGCCATCACGATGACCAGCGGCGTGAAATAGCGGGCGCCCGCCGGGAAGAGCTCCAGGCAGTACCGGATCATGCCGAACGTCCCGACCTTGTCGAGCACGCCGACCAGCAGCACCGCCGCGCCCGGCTGGGCCGACGTGGCCGCGTCCGGCAGCCAGGTGTGGAACGGCCACAGCGGCGCCTTGATCGCGAACGCGATGAAGAAACCGAGGAAGAGCCACTTCTGCACCTGCGGGCTGAGCGCCAGGTGGGTGAGCTGGCTGAACAGGAACGTGCCCGGATGCCCGCCGCGCGCGGAGTAGACGTACAGGGCGATCACGGCGGCCAGCATGAGCAGTCCGCCGAGCAGGCTGTAGAGCAGGAACTTCACCGCCGCGTACTGGCGCTGCCCCACCCCGTAGCTCCCGATCATGAAGTACATCGGGATCAGCATGGCCTCGAAGAGCACATAGAACAGGAAGACGTCGGTGGCCGCGAAGAGCCCGATCACCATCGCCTCGAGCAGCAGCATCCAGACGAAGTAGGTCTTCACGCTGTGCCGGGGCCGGCCCGCCCCGTTGCCGCCGGCCGGGTCGGCGTCGTTCCACGACGCCAGCACCACCACCGGCATCAGCACCGCGGTCATGCCGATGAGGACCAGGCCGATGCCGTCCACCCCGACCGCGTAGTGGATGCCGAACTGCGGAATCCACTGATAGACCTGCGTGAACTGGAAGGCCGGGCCGCCAGGCGAGAAGCTGACCATCATGGCGATCGTCACCGCCAGCGTCACCAGCGAGAACACCAGCGCGACCCATTTGGCAAGCTCGTTGCGGGAGCGCCCGCGGGCCTCGCCGGCCTCGGTGGGGCCGCCGGCCCCGGTGGCCCCGCTGGAAGCGCCGGCCTCGGTGGCCCGGCCGGAGGCGCCGGGCATGACCGCCAGCACCAGTGCGCCGGCGGCCGGGATCGCCATGGTGACGGTCAGCCAGGGAAACGTGCTCATAGCCTCTGCCGCCTCACTAGATCCGCACCAGCAGGAGCGCGCCGACGAGCAGCACCGCGCCCACGAACATGGTCAGGGCATAGGAGCGGACGAACCCGGTCTGCACCCGGCGCACCCGTCCCGACGTGCCACCCACGGTGGCGGCGATCGTGTTGACCAGCCCGTCCACGCCCCGGTTGTCGAAATACACCGACAGCCGGGTCAGCCACTGGCCGGGGCGCATCAGCAGCGACTCGTTGACCGTGTCGCCGTACAGGTCCTTGCGGGCGGCGGTGACCGGGAACCGGGCGGCCGGGGCGACGGCGGGCACCGGGCGGCGCCCGTACATCGCCCAGGCGACCACGATCGCGACGATGACCAGCACGAGCGCCGCGATCCCCGCGACGGTGAACACGGCAGGCTCGGACGGCACGTAGCCGGTCACCGGGCCGAGGAAGTCGGCGAGCCGGTCGCCGAGGATCTCGTAGGCCCCGAAGCCCAGCGCGCCGATCGCCAGCAGGACCATCGGCGAGGTCATCACGGGCGGTACCTCGTGCGGGTGGGCCTCGGGGTCCCACCGGCGCTCCCCGGCGAAGGTCATGAACATCACCCGGGTCATGTAGAACGCGGTGAGGCCGGCCCCGATCAGCGCCGCCATGCCGAGGATCCACCCCGAGGTGCCGCCCTTGCTGAACGCGGCATCGATGACCGTGTCCTTGGCGAAGAAGCCGGAGAGCGGGGGCATGCCGATGATCGCCAGGTAACACACGCCGAACGTCGCGAAGGTGACCGGCATGATCGTGCGCAGGCCGCCGAGGCGGCGCATGTCCACCTCGTCGTTCATCTCGTGCTTCACCGAGCCCGCGCCGAGGAACAGGCCCGCCTTGAAGAAGCCGTGCGCGAGGAGCAGCGCGATGGCGAACGGGTACCCCGGGGGGCCGAGCCCGGCCGCCAGCATCATGTAGCCGATCTGGCTCATGGTCGACCCGGCCAGCGCCTTCTTGATGTCGTCCTTGGCGCAGCTGATGATCGCGCCGAACAGCAGGGTGGCGGCGCCCACGATGGTGACCGCGAGCCGGGCGTCCGGCGAGAAATCGAAGATCGGGCCGGACCGGACGATCAGGTAGACGCCCGCGGTGACCATGGTCGCGGCGTGGATCAGGGCCGAGACCGGGGTGGGGCCCTCCATCGCGTCCAGCAGCCAGGACTGCAGCGGCAGCTGGGCCGACTTGGCGCAGGCACCCAGCAGCAGCAGCAGCCCGAGCGCGGTCACCACGCCGTGACTCGCCTTGCCGACCTGCCCGAAGACGCCGGTGAACGTCACCGAGCCGAACACGGCGAACATCAGCATGATCGCCAGCGACAGCCCGGCGTCGCCGACCCGGTTGACCACGAACGCCTTCTTGGCCGCCACCGCGGCGGCGGGCTTGAACTGCCAGAAGCCGATGAGCAGGTAGGAGGTCAGGCCCACCCCCTCCCACCCGACGTACAGGGCGAGGTAGTTGTCGGCCAGCACGAGCAGCAGCATCGAGGCCACGAACAGGTTCATGTACCCGAAGAACCTGCGCCGCCCCGGGTCGTGCGCCATGTAGCCGACCGCGAAGATGTGGATCAGCGAGCCGACCCCGGTGATCAGCAGCACGAAGCAGATCGACAGCTGGTCGAGCTGCAGGCCCACCGGCACGTTGAAGCGCGCCACGTGAATCCAGGTGAACAGCGTGAGCTCCCGGCTGCGCTGGCCGGACGGGTAGCCGAGCATCGCGGTGAAGGCGAACACCCCGTAGACGAACGCGGCCAGCGGCATGGCGACGCCGACCACATGGCCCCACCGGTCCGTGCGCCGCCCGCCGAGCAGCAGCACGGCCGCACCGGCCAGCGGGAACGCAAGCAGCAGCCACATGGCGCGCTGCACCCCGGTCGCGGCCAGGGTGACCTCGGCCGGCACCGTGGCCGCTCGCGCGGCCGAAGCCGCCAGAATGCCTGTCACTGCGAAGCCCCTTAGTACTTCAGCAGGTTCGCGTCGTCCACCGACGCGGACCGGCGGGTACGGAAGATCGCCATCAGGATCGCCAGCCCCACGACCACTTCCGCGGCCGCGACCACCATCACGAAGAAAGCGATCACCTGGCCGTCCACCTGGCCGTGCATCCGCGCGAAAGCGACGAACGCCAGGTTGACCGCGTTCAGCATGAGCTCGATGCACATGAAGATGACCATCGCGTTGCGGCGCACCAGGACCCCCACCGCACCGATCACGAAAAGGACCACGGCGAGCGCCACGTAATGTCCCGGGCTCATGACCGCGGTCCCTCCTGCCCGCTGGCGTTCGTGTCCTGGTCGCCCGGGCCGGACGGCTGGGCCGGGCTGGCGGGGCCGGACGGCTGGGCCGGGCTGGCGTGGCCGGGCGGCAGTGCGGCGGCCGCCTCCCGGAGGGCCTCGCGCACCGCCTCCCGCGCGCCGGGCCGCCCCGATATGACCGGGCTGACCGACAGCGCGGCGGGGGTGCCGTCCGGCAGCATTGCCGGGAAGTCCACCGCGTTGTGCCGCGCATAGGTGCCCGGCCCTGGCAGCGGTGCCGGGTGCGCACCCGCGACACGAAGCCGGGACAGCTCGCGCTGGGTCGGCTTCGGGCTGGTCCGCTCCCGGTGGGCCAGCACCATGGCGCCCAGGGCCGCGGTGATGAGGAGCGCGCTGGTGATCTCGAACGGGAAGAAGTACCGGGTGAAGATCACAGTCGCGATCGCCGTCACGTTGCCTGCCCCGTAGCCGGCCCGGGCGGGTGCCGCCGGGCCGATCACCGCGTGGCCGACGATCAGGCTCAGCAGCACCAGCAGCCCGATGCCGGCCAGGCCGGCGGCGAGCCGCTGGCCCCGGATGGTCTCCCGCAGCGAGTCGGCCGCACTCACCCCGACGATCATGAGCACGAACAGGAAGAGCATCAGCACCGCGCCGGTGTAGACGATGATCTGCACCGCCGCCAGGAACGGCGCTCCCGCCGTCGCGTACAGAACGGCCAGCGACAGCATCACGACCGCGAGCAGCACCGCGCAGTGCACCGCCCGCGAGGCCATGATCATTCCGAGCGCGGCCGCCACCGAGACGACGGCGAGCAGCCAGAACGTCACCGAGGTGCTGTCCGCCGTGGCGCTGCTGGCGGCCAGCACCAGGTGAGCGAGCACCGGGTGAGCGAGCACCGGGTGGGCGCTCACTGCCGCTCCTCCGGCCGGTCATCGCCGGGCCCGGCAGCCCGTTCGCCCGGAGTCCAGTCGGCCGCCGTGTCCGCGGCCGGCTCACCGGCCCGGCCCCCGGGGGAATCCGCCCCGCCCGCCGCATCCGGTGCCGCGCCGGCGGCGGCCATCTCATCCCGGGACGGCACGCTCGCCGAGCCCTCGGGGGTGTCCTCGGCCATGCCCGCCTTCGGCGTGGCCACGCCGGCGGAGCCGAGACCGTAGTAGTCGCGTTCGGTCTCGCCCAGCCGCATCGGGTGCGGCGGCGTCTCCATGGCCGGCTCGAGCGGGGCGAGCAGCTGCTCCTTGGTCCAGATCAGGCTCTCCCGGTTGTCATCAGCCAGCTCGTAGTCGTTGGTCATGGTCAGCGCCCTGGTCGGGCAGGCTTCCACGCACAGCCCGCACAGGATGCAGCGCAGGTAGTTGATCTGGTAGACGCTGCCGTACCGCTCACCCGGGGAGTAGCGCTCGTCCTCGGTGTTGTCCTCACCCTCGACGTAGATGGCGTCGGCGGGGCAGGCCCAGGCGCACAGCTCGCAGCCGATGCACTTCTCCAGCCCGTCCGGCCACCGGTTCAGCTGGTGACGGCCGTGATACCGGGGCGCCGTCGGGTTCTTCTCCTCCGGGTACTGGACGGTGTCCACCTTCTTGAACATCTGCCGGAAGGTGACGCCGAAGCCCTTGACGGGGCCCAGGAACTCAGGCACCGGTGACCTCCTTGACGGTGCCCTCTGTCGTGGCACCGTGATCGGCGGCAGGGTCCCCGGCGGGGATCACGACGCCGACTCCGTGGTAGTGGGGCAGGTCCATCGGCGGCACCGGGAAGCCGGCCCCGGCACCAGCCTGCGCTGGGGCGGTGCCGCCGTCCCCGGTGGGGGCCGTGTCCGCCTCGGCGGCGCGGCGCCGCTCGAGGGCGACATCGCCGGTCCAGGCCACGAGCAGCAGGACCGCGAAGAGGAGCCCGCCGATGATGTAGACCGGGGTGCTGCCACCGTGCTTGATCGCCACCCGGACGGTCGCGACCATCAGGATCCAGGCCAGCGACACCGGGATGAGCACCTTCCACCCCAGCCTCATCAGCTGGTCGTACCGGACCCGGGGCAGGGTCCCGCGCAGCCAGACGAAACAGAACAGCAGGATCAGCACCTTGGCCAGGAACCACAGCAGCGGCCACCAGCCGGCGTTGGCGCCCGACCAGACCGTCAGCGGCCACGGTGCCCGCCAGCCGCCGAGGAACAGCGTGGTGGCCAGCGCGGCGACCGTCGTCATGTTGATGTATTCGGCGAGGTAGAACAGCGCGAACTTCAGCGATGAGTACTCGGTGTGGAAACCGCCCACCAGCTCGCCCTCGCCCTCGGGCAGGTCGAACGGGAGCCGGTTGGTCTCACCGACCATCGTGATCAGGTAGATGAGGAACGACGGCAGCAGCAGCACCGCGTACCAGGACGGGAAGTGCAGGGTGACGCCGAACAGGTGGAACGGTGCGCCGTGCGCCTGGGCGGTGACGATCTGGGTGGTGGTCAGCGAGCCCGCGTACAGGAACACCGCCACGAAGGACAGCGCCATCGCGATCTCATAGCTGATCACCTGGGCCGAGGAGCGCAGGCCGCCGAGCAGCGAGTAGGGCGACGCCGACGACCAGCCGGCCAGCACGATCCCGTACACGCCCATCGAGCTCATGGCGAGCACCAGCAGCACGCCGATCGGCAGGTCCGCGAGCTGCAGCGGCGTCTGCACGCCGAAGATCGACACCTCGGGCCCGAACGGGATGATGGCGATGGCGATGAACGCCGGGATCACCGAGATCGCGGGCGCCAGCCAGAACAGCAGCTTGTCCACGTTGCGCGGGACGATGTCCTCTTTCAGCGGCAGCTTGAGGCCGTCCATGAGCGACTGCAGCAGGCCGAACGGCCCCGCCCGGTTCGGGCCCGGCCGCTGCTGCATACGGCCGATCAGGCGGCGCTCGGCCCAGATCGCGAACAGGGCCATGAGCATCAGGAAGACGAAGATGACCACGACCTTGAGCACGATCATCCACCAGGGCTGGCCGTAGAAGCTGGCCAGCGTCGGGTCGGGCGCGCTCGCCAGACTCATTGCGGGCTCCTCAGGTTCACCAGGGTGCCGTGCCCGGCCCCGAGCTGGCGCCGGACTTCGCAGCCGCGTGAGTGGGCAGGCAGCCACACCACCCGGTCGGGCATGACCGTGACCCGCACGCCAGCGGTCACTGCCCCAGCGGCCGTGGACACAGTGACCTTACCGCCGTCGGCGGTGCCGGCCTGCGCCGCGGTCGCCGCGGACATCCGTGCCACCACCGGCCGCGCCGTGCCGGCGAGGAACAGCTCACCATCGCTCATCCGGCCGCTGTCGAGCAACTGATGCCAGGTGCCCAGCACCGCCTGGCCGGGCCCGGGCTCCGGGGCCGCGTGCGCGCGCTCGGCGGGCACCGGCACCCGTGTCCCCTGCCAGCCGCCGAGGCCGGCCAGTTCCCGGCGGGCGGCGGCCGCGTCCGGCAGGCCGAGGTGCACGTCCATCTCGTCCGCGAGCCGGCCAAGCACCTGCAGGTCCGGCTCCAGGCCGGGCTGCTCGAGCACGACGCCGAACGAACCCGGGCGGCCCTCCCAGTTCACGAACGTGCCGGCCTTCTCCGCGACCGCCGTGACCGGCAGCACCACGTCGGCGCGGTCGGTGATGGCACTGGCCCGCACCTCGAGGCTGACCACGAACGGCGTGGCGGCCAGCGCGTCGAGCGCCGCCTGCTCGCCGGGCAGGTCGCCCGGGTTGACCCCGGCGATCACCAGGGCGTCCAGGTCCCCCGTGAGGGCGGCGGCGAGGATCTGCCCGCCGTCGCGGCCCGGTCCGGCCGGCAGCGAGCTCACGCCCCAGGCCCGCGCCACCTCGGCCCGCGCCCGGGGGTCGGAGACCGGCCGGCCGAGCGGGAGCAGGCCTGGCAGTGCGCCGGCGTCGATCGCCCCGCGCTCCCCGGCCCGGCGCGGTACCCAGGCCAGCCGGGCGCCGGTCGCGCCCGCCAGGGCGGCCACCGCGGACAACGCGCCCGGCACTTCGGCCAGCCGCTCGCCCGCCACGATCACCGCGCCCTCGGCGGTCAGTGCCCGCGCGGCCTCCGCGCAAGCCTCGTCCAGGCTCTTCCCGCCGGTCAGCCGGCTGAGCATGCCCCTCATCCCACTGGTTATGCCGGTTGCGCCGGTCGCGCCGGTCGCGCCGGTCGCGCCAGGTGCGCCACTGGCGCCGGCCAGGCGGGTGAGCGCGTCAGCCTCGGTGCCGGGCACGGTGGGAAGCAGCACTCCCGACATCTTCGCCAGCCCGCTGCTGGCGAACGGTGCGAGTGAGTAGACGGCGACCGTGCCCTTGCGGGCCGCCTTCCTGAGCCGCAGGAAGATGATGGGCGACTCGTCCTCGGGCTCGAACCCCGCGAGCAGCACCGCGGGCGCCCGTTCCAGGTCGGCGTAGCTGACACCGAGTCCGCGCCCGGCCACGGCGGCGGCCAGGAACTGCGCCTCCTCCGCCGAGTGCGGGCGGGCCCGCAGGTCGATGTCGTTGGTCCCCAGCGCGACCCGGGCGAACTTGGCGTAGGCGTAGGAGTCCTCCAGGGTGAGGCGCCCACCGGTGAGCACCCCGGCCCGGCCCCGGGCGGCGGCCAGCCCGGCCGCCGCGGCGGCGAGCGCCTCCGGCCAGGACGCCGGCGCCAGCACCCCGTCGGTGTCGCGCACCAGCGGCGTGGCCAGCCGGTCCGGCTGGGTGGCGTAGGTGAACGCCCAGCGGCCCTTGTCGCAGTTCCATTCCTCGTTGACGTCCGGGTCGCTGCCGGCCAGCCGGCGGGTGACCCGGCCCCGCCGCGAGTCGGTGCGCTGGCGGCATCCCGAGGCGCAGTGCTCGCAGACGGTGGGGGTGGAGACCAGGTCGAAGGGCCGGCTCCGGAACCGGTAGGCCGCGCCTGTCAGCGCCCCGACCGGGCAGATCTGCACCGTGTTGCCGGAGAAGTAGGAGTTGAACGGCTTGCCGTCGGCGGTGCCGATGAACTGGTCCGGGCCCCGCTCGAAGAACTCGATGAACGGGTCCCCGGCGATCTGCTCCGAGAACCGGGTGCAGCGCGTGCACGAGATGCACCGCTCCCGGTCGAGCAGGACCTGGGTGGAGATCGCGACGGGCTTGGCGAAGGTCCGCTTGACGTCGGTGAACCGGGTGTCGCCCTGCCCGGCCGACATCGCCTGGTTCTGCAGTGGGCACTCACCGCCCTTGTCGCACATCGGGCAGTCCAGCGGGTGGTTGATGAGCAGCAGCTCCATCACTCCCCGCTGCGCCTTCTCGGCGACAGGCGAGGTGAACTGGGTACGCACCGTCATCCCCTCGGTGCACGTGGTGGTGCACGAGGCGAGCGGCTTGACCTGTCCTGCCACCTCCACCAGGCACTGCCGGCACGCCCCGGCCGGCTCGAGCAGCGGGTGATCGCAGAACCGGGGGATCTGCAGCCCGAGCAGCTCGGCGGCGCGGATGACCAGCGTCCCCTTCGGGACCGTGATCTCGAACCCGTCGATGGTGACGCTGACCCCGTCGGTCACCAGCGCCACCGCGGCCTCATTGGTTGACGTGGTCATCGGGTTATCGCCCTCTCCCGGCGCCGGTGGCCCAGATCGTGGCGGCGGCCGGGTCGAACGGGCAGCCGCCCCGCTTCTGGTGCTCGAGGTATTCGTCCCGGAAGTACTTGATCGAGGAGGTGACCGGGCTGACCGCGCCGTCGCCCAGGGCGCAGAACGCCCGGCCGAGGATGTTGTCGCAGATGTCCAGCAGTTTCTCCAGGTCCTCTTCGCTGCCCCGGCCGTGCTCGAGCCGCTCGAGGACGCGGACCATCCAGAACGTCCCTTCCCGGCAGGGCGTGCACTTGCCGCACGACTCGTGCTCGTAGAACTCCGTCCACCGCAGGACAGCCCGGACGACGCAGGTCGTTTCGTCGAAAATCTGCAGTGCCCGGGTGCCGAGCATCGAACCGGCCGCGGCCATCCCCTCGAAGTCGAGCGGCGCATCGAGATGCTCGTCGGTGAGGATCGGGGTGGACGAGCCGCCGGGGGTCCAGAACTTGAGCCGGTGCCCGGCCCTGACCCCGCCCGCGAGCTCCAGCAACTCGGCCAGCGTGATGCCGAGCGGGGCCTCGTACTGGCCCGGGCTGGTCACGTGCCCGCTGAGCGAGAAGATGCCGAAGCCGGTGGATTTCTCGGTGCCCATCCCGGCGAACCACGACGCCCCGTTGGCCAGGATCGACGGCACGGACGCGATCGATTCCACGTTGTTGATCACGGTGGGGCAGGCGTACAGCCCTTCCACCGCCGGGAAGGGCGGCTTGAGCCTGGGCTGGCCCCGGTAACCCTCCAGCGAATCGAGCAGCGCCGTCTCCTCGCCGCAGATGTAGGCACCTGCGCCGGCGTGGACCACGAGATCGAGGTCATAGCCCGAGCCGAGGATGTCGCGGCCCAGATAGCCGGCCGCCTGCGCCTCGGCGACCGCCTGCTGGACCCGCCGCACCACGTGCAGCACCTCGCCGCGCACGTAGATGAAGGCCTTCTCCGCCCTGATCGCGAAGCAGGTGATGATGGCCCCCTCGACGAGCATGTGCGGGGTGGCCAGCATCAGCGGGATGTCCTTGCAGGTGCCGGGCTCGGACTCGTCGGCGTTCACCACCAGGTAGTGCGGCTTGCCGTCGCCCTGCGGGGTGAAGCCCCATTTCATGCCGGTGGGGAAGCCGGCCCCGCCGCGGCCGCGCAGCCCCGACCCCTTCAGCGCGGCGACGATCTCCTCCGGGGCCATCCGCAGCGCCGTGCCGAGCGCCTGGTACCCGCCGTTGCGCCGGTAGGCCTCCAGCGTGAAGGAGTCCGGCTGGTCCCAGTGGGCGGTGAGGACCGGGGTGAGCATCCCGCTCACTTCTGGGCCTCCCTCGCGGGCTCTTCGCTGGCCCCGGGCGGCGGGGCGGCCGGCGCCGTCCAGCCGTGCTCCCTGGCCACCCGCAGGCCGACCAGCGTGGCCGGCCCCGCTTGTGCGCCCTGCCCCGCCTGCCCGTCGGGGAAGCCCGCCAGGATCCGGGAGGCCTCCCGCCAGCTGCACAGCCGGTCCGGGCCGCGGGCCAGGGTGACCCTGGTGCCGGACCGCAGGCTGTTGACGAGGTCACGTGCGCTGTCGGGGGTCATGTTGTCGAAGAACTCCCAGTTGACCATGACGACCGGTGCGTAATCGCAGGCGGCGTTGCACTCCACGTGTTCCAGGCTCACCTTGCCGTCCGGTGTGGCCTCGTCGTCGGCGACGCGCAGGTGCTCGCGCAGGGCGGCCAGGATCTGGTCCCCGCCCATGATGGCGCACAGGGTGTTCGTGCACACCCCGACGTGGTACTCACCGACCGGGCGGCGCTTGAACATGGTGTAGAAGCTGACCACGGAGGCCACCTCGGACTCGGCGAGCCCCAGCCGGCCGGCGCAGTAGGCGATGCCGTCGTCGGAGACGTGGCCCTCCTCGGACTGGACCAGGTGAAGGAGCGGCAGCAGGGCGGACCGGGAGCGCGGATAGCGGGCGATGATCTCGTCGGCGTCCGCGTCCAGCCGGGTGCGTACCTCGTCGCCGAACGGCATTACCTGTCCACCCCTCCCATCACCGGATCTATGCTTGCCACCGCCGCGATCACGTCCGCGAGCAGGCCGCCCTCGGCCATGGCCGAGACCGCCTGCAGGTTGGTGAACGAGGGATCACGCAGGTGCACCCGGAAGGGGCGCGTGCCGCCGTCGCTGACGGCGTGGCAGCCCAGCTCCCCGCGCGGGGATTCCACGCTGGCGTAGACCTGCCCGGCGGGCACCCGGAATCCCTCCGTGACGAGCTTGAAGTGATGGATGAGAGCCTCCATCGACTGGTTCATGATCCGGGCGATGTGGGCCGGGGAGTTCCCCAGCCCGTCCGCCCCGACCGCGAGCTGGGCCGGCCAGCCGATCTTCGCGTCGGTGATCATCACGGGGTCGTGGGCGGGGCGCTTGGCGGCCAGCCGGTCCACGCATTGCTCGATGATCTTGAGCGACTCATCCATCTCGTCCATCCGGATGAGGTACCGGCCGTAAGCGTCGCAGGTCTCCTGCGTCGGGACGGCGAACTCGTACGTTTCGTAACCGCAGTAGGGCTGGCTCTTGCGCAGGTCCCAGGGCAGCCCGGTGGCCCGCAGGAGCGGCCCGGTCACCCCGAGGGCCATGCAGCCGGCCAGGTCCAGGTAGGCGACTTTCTTCGTCCGGCCGGCGAATACCGGGTTGGCGTCGAGCAGCGCCCGCAGCTCCCCGACGAGCCCCGGCATCACGCCCAGGAACTCGCGCAGCGCCTCCAGCGCGCCCGCGGGGAGATCCTGCGACACCCCGCCGGGCCGGATGTAGGCGTGGTTCATCCGCAGCCCGGAGATCAGCTCGAACAGGTCGAGCACCTTCTCGCGTTCGCGCATGCCATACAGGAACACCGTGGTGGCGCCCAGTTCGAGGCCGAAGGTGCCGATCGCCGTCATGTGCGAGGAGATCCGGTTGAGCTCCATCATCAGCACCCGCAGCACGCTCGCCCGCGGCGGGACCTCCGCCTCGATCCCCAGCAGGCGCTCCACGGCCATGCAGTACGCGGCCTCGTTGAACAGCGGCGACAGGTAGTCCGCCCGGGTGCAGAACGTCACGCCCTGCGTCCAGGTCCGGAACTCCATGTTCTTCTCGATGCCGGTGTGCAGGTAGCCGATGACCGGCCGCAGTTCGGTGACGGTCTCGCCGTCCAGGGTCAGGACCAGCCGGAGCACACCGTGCGTGGACGGGTGCTGCGGTCCCATGTTGACGATCAGGCGTTCGTCGCCCGGGCGGTCGCCCGCCTCGTCGGCGGCGGCGACGACCTCGTCCCAGTCCTGCCCGCCGACGTGGTAGACCCGCCCCTCAGTCTCGGCGCTCACTCGTATGCCCTTCGCTCTTCGGGGGGAGGTACGGTCGCGCCGCGGTATTCGACATGGATGCCGCCGAGCGGGTAGTCCTTGCGCTGCGGGTGGCCCTTCCAGTCGTCGGGCATCTCGATCCGGGTGAGCGCGGGATGACCGTCGAAGACGATCCCGAAGAAGTCCCAGGTCTCCCGCTCGTGCCAGTCGCAGGTCGGGTAGATGCCCACCAGCGACGGCACGCGGGGATCCGCGTCGGGCGCGCTCACCTCCAGCCGCAGGCGCCGGTTGTGGGTGATGGACAGCAGCGGGTAGACGGCGTGCAGTTCCCGGCCGGCCTGCCAGGGGTAGTGCACGCCGCTCACCCCCAGGCACATCTCGAAGGCGAGCGACGGCTGGTCCCGCAGCACCTTCGCGACGGTGACCAGGTGCTCGCGCCGCACGTGCAGGGTGAGCTCGCCGCGCTCGACGACCACCTGCTCGACCGCTTCGGAGAAACCTGTTCCCTCCCGCTCCAAGCCACTGGCCAGCTGGTCGGCGACCTCGTCGAAGGAGGAGCCGTACGGGCGCGGGCTGGCGGGCACCGCGGCGCGGCGGACCCGCAGCCCGCCATAGCCGGAGGTGTCCCCGGTGGTCTCGGTCCCGAACATCCCGGTCCGCGCGACCTGCTCGGCCAGCCGTTCCTGGCCGGCCACGGCGGCCGGGTCGGCGCGGTCGGGCAGGTTCTCGCCGGTCACCCCAGGCTCCCCGGTCACTTCTGGCTCCCCTGCCCCGGCGCCGCCTGCCCGGGCGCTGCCTGCCCGGTCAGCGGCAGCCGCCGCAGCCTGGCCTGCTCCAGTTGCTCGATCTCCGCCTGCCGGTTCGCGCCCAGCTTCATGTTCTGGATCTTGTCGTGCAGCTTGACGATCGCGTCGAGCAGCATCTCCGGGCGGGGCGGGCAGCCGGGCAGGTAGATGTTGACCGGGACGATGTGGTCGACTCCCTGGACGATGGCGTAGTTGTTGAACATGCCACCGCTGGAGGCGCAGACCCCCATCGAGATGACCCACTTGGGATCGCCCATCTGGTCGTAGATCTGCCGCAGCACGGGCGCCATCTTCTGGCTGACCCGGCCCGCCACGATCATGAGGTCGGCCTGGCGCGGGGTGTTGGAGGCCCGCTCCATGCCGAACCTGGCCAGGTCGTGCCGGGGGCCGCCGGTGGCCATCAGTTCTATCGCACAGCAGGCGAGACCGAAGGTGGCCGGCCATACCGAGCTCTTGCGCGCATAGCCGGCGACCTTCTCGACCGTGGTCAGCAGAATCCCGCTCGGCAGCTTTTCTTCCAGACCCATGTGCCTAGTCCCACTCCAGACCGCCGCGCCGCCAGACATAGGCGTATGCGACCAGGACCGCCGCGATGAACAGCACCATTTCGACCAGCCCGAAAACCCCGAGGCTGGTAAAGGTGACCGCCCACGGGTACAGGAAGATGATCTCGATGTCGAAGAGGATGAACAGCATCGCGGTCAGGTAGTACTTCACCGGGAACCGGCCGCCGCCACGGGCCTGCGGAGTGGGCTCGATGCCGCACTCATAGGCCTGCAGCTTCGCCCGGTTCCACCGTTTGGGGCCCGCCAGGGCCCCCATGATCAGAGAGAAGACCGCGAAAACCGCGGCCAGCGCGGCGAGCACAAGGACCGGCACATACAGGCTCAGCACCGCATGCCCTCCCTTCTCGTCTCCTTACCGCCGGCGTCCGGCTAGGCCGCGGGCGTGATTCTGGACAACGCGTTGATCACCCGGTCGGCTGCGTCACCGTCGCGTGGATCGGTCAGGTTCGCCAGGAGTTTCACAGTGAAGCGCATGAGCGCCGGCCGTGACAGCCCATGCCGGGTCGCGAACTTCATGAACCACGGATGGCCTATCGCGCCCACGAACTTGCGCCCGAGGGTGTAGTAGCCACCGTAGGCGTCTTTCAGCGCCTGCGGGTAGCCCTGCAGTGCCAGTTCCGCGCTGGCCCGGTCCGGGCGCGCCAGCGCCTGGACGATCACCTGGGCGGCGATCTCACCGGACTCCATCGCGCTGGAGATGCCCTCACCGTTGAACGGGTTGACCATACCGCCAGCGTCGCCCACCAGCAGCAGGCCGCTGGTGTAGTGCGGGGTGCGGTTGAAGCCCATCGGCAGCGCCGCGCCGCGCACCGGCCCGACCTGATTCTCCTCGGCGAAGCCCCACTCGGCCGGCAGCGACGCCAGCCAGCGGCGCAGCATCGCGCGGTAGTCGAGGTGGCCGAAGGAGGCACTGGTATTGAGCAGGCCCAGGCCCACGTTGCTGGTGCCGTCGCCGACCCCGAAGATCCACCCGTAGCCAGGCAGCAGCGCGCTGCCGTCCCACAGTTCCAGCCAGGTCTCCAGGTAGTCGTCATCGTGGCGGGGGCTGGTGTAGTAGGTCCGGATCGCCACCCCCAGCGGCCGGTCGTCCCGCTTGCGCAGGCCCATGGCCAGGGACAGCCGGGAGGAGTTGCCGTCGGCCGCCACCACCAGCCGGGCCCGGTAGGTGCGCTCCCCGCCGGTGGCGCCGGTGGCGCCGGTAGCGCCGCGCCCGCGGTGGCCTCGCCCACGGTGCCGTTGCCCGCGGCGCCCGCGGTGCCCTCGCCGGCAGCCTGCCCGGCCACTGCCGTCTCCCGGGTGGTGACGCCGACGATCCGGCCGGTGGCCTCATCGAGGACCGGCCCGGTCACGGTGACGCCTTCCAGCAGCTTGGCACCCGCCCGCTGGGCGGCCCTGGCAACGGTCTCGTCGAAGCCGAGCCTGGTACGGACCAGGCCGAACCCTGGGTAACTGGACAGCTCAGGCCAGTCAAGCTCGATCCTGCCCCCGCCGCCGATGATCCGCAGGCCCTTGTTCGGGAACCAGCCGTCCTCGGGATCCAGGCCGATGCCCATGCCCACGAGCTGCTTCACCGCACGCGGGGTCAGCCCGTCGCCGCAGACCTTCTCCCGGGGGAAGGTGCTCTTCTCCAGCAGGAGCACGTCCAGGCCGGCCTGCGCGAGATGGTAGGCAGCCGACGAGCCACCCGGCCCGGCACCGACCACGATGACATCCGCGTCATCGGCCGCGTTGCGCGCGCGCGAGTGCCCGGCGGGGGGAAGGCGCTGGGTCACCGAATCTGTCCTGACTGTCTTGTGACGCACCGTGCTTGTGGCGCACCGTGCCTGCGACGCACCGTGCTGAGAAACACCGTGCTGAGAACACTGTGCTGGAAGCACCGTCTTGTGAAGCTGTTCACAAGTACTTTCTCTCCGGAGTGTAGACCGTTTCCCGCCGCGGCATTGATCCGCCCCTACCCACTCCGGCGGCGCGCCGTGTGCATGGTCACCACACCTAGCGTCAGGTCGTGCCAGCGTACAGCCGACCATCCCGCGGCTTGGATCCGCCGGGCGAGTTCCTCCCGGTCCGGCCATTCCCGGATGGACTCGGCCAGATACTCGTAGGCGTCGCCGGCCGGGGAGAGCCGCCGCGCCACCGCCGGGAGCGCGGCCATCAGGTACCGCCCGTAGATCGCGTCCAGATGCGGACAGGGGCAGGTGCCCGAATTCGCAGATGACCAGCCGGCCGCCCGGCTTGGTCACGCGGAGCATCTCGGCCAGGGCGGCGCCGGGGTCGCTCACGTTACGCAGGCCGAACGAGATCGTGACCGCGTCGAAAGATTCATCGCGCAGCGGAAGCCGGAGCGCGTCGCCCGCCACGAAATGCACCGGCCCGGCCCCGGGGTGAGCCCGCGCCCCCTGGGTGCCGAGCCTGTCCACCCCCGCCCTGAGCATGCCGAGCGAGAAGTCGCACGCCACACAGGTCGCGCCGGTGCTGGTGAAGGTCACCGACGAGGTGCCGGTGCCCGCCGCGAGGTCAAGGACCCGCTCGCCGGCCTGGGCGCCGACAGCCTTCGCGACGACCTTGCGCCACCACCGGTCCCGGCCGAGCGAGAGGACGTCGTTGAGCAGGTCGTAGCGCTGCGCGACCCGGTCGAACATGGCGGAGATGTCGCCGGGTCGCTTGTCCAGGTTGGCAAAGATCACCAGACAGCCTCGCAGATGGCGGCAGGTCAGGACCCAGCGGAGGGACGGCGTACTCCACGGACCCGGCGGCAGTTACCCGGACTCAGTACAGAGGAGTCCGCCCGGGAACTAGTCTAGGGTGCCGGTAGGGCAGCTCTCGAGTCTCAAAGGGTGTGGTGTGGCCGGTCGGCGCGGATCAGAATATGGGGAGCCCACCCGCAAGCGCAAGCCGTCCCGGCACGGACCGCATGTGCTCGTGCTCCTGCTGGTGCCCTTGTATCTGGCACTCGTCACGGCAACGGCGTCGCTGGTCCACTCTTCGGTCAAGACGCCGACGGTGTCACCCGACGCGGTGAGCAGCGGCCACGCTACCGCCGATCCCGACCCGGGACTCACCGTCGTCAACCACACCCGCGCCGGGCAGGGTCGGCCGGCCCTTCGTTTCTCCGCCTCCGCGGCGGACCTGGCCCGGCTTCAGAGCCTGGCGATGGCCCACGACCGGCGGGTCTTCCATCAGAGCTGCCTCGAATGCACGAAGCTGCGGATGGTGTGGGGGAGCATCGAGGAGAACGTCGCCTCGGGCACCTCGGTGCAGGCCGTGTACCAGCAGCTGGTGCACGGCGCCGCGCGTAGTGCCAACGCCCTGTGCCGGTGTGTGACCCAAGGCGGCACCGCGGTGGTGCAGTCCGGTGGGCACGTGTGGGGGACGGCGGTCTTCTTCGCGCCCTCATCAACGATCCTGCTGGGTGCGCGTGCCCAGCCCCGGTCCACCGACCCGGCCGTCACCGCCGACCCGGATGAGAACGCGCTGCTGAACCTGGAATCCGAGATCGGCAGGAAGCTTGCCATCGATCATATCTACGTGCACTTCGGGACGCAGTTGCCGTACGCGCGCTTCGCCTGGGACCGCGCCAACGGGCGGCTGCCGCTCGTGGACTGGGACCTGATAGACCCGTTCTACACCTGGTCCCAGATCGCGTCGGGGAAGGCCGACAAGATCATCAACGCGGAGGCCAGGTCGGCCGCCGCCTACAAGGGCCCCATCCTTCTCTCGTTCCACCACGAGCCCGAATACGGGGTCCCGCGATACGGCACCCCCGCCCAGTTCGTGGCGGCGTGGAGGCACGTCGTGGACAAGTTCCGCGCCGCTGGGGCCAGCAACGTCCTGTGGATCTGGATCCTCGGGTCAGAGGTCTTCCGGCAGGGAACCGCCGATCTGTGGTACCCGGGGCGCTCGTACGTTGACTACTCGGGTGCGGACGGCTACAACTATGCCGGGGCTAAGGCCGGGGCAAGCTGGCGGACGGTGGCAGGCCTGTTCACCTCGTTCTATTACTGGAGCGTCGCCAAGCACCTTCCTGCCATGATCACCGAAACGGGCTGCCTGGAGGATCCCAGCAACCCCGGCCGCAAGGCGGCATGGTTCAAGGCCGCCGACAGCTGGCTGCACACGCATCCGGACATCAAGGCTTTCGCGTACTTCAACACCACGATGAGATGGCCCTGGTGGGTTAACACCTCCCCGCAGTCGCTTCAGGCGTTCAGGGCGCTGGCCAACGACCCCCTGTTCCGGTAGCGGGCCCGGTCGCAGCGCTCGGAGGCCGATCTTGTACTCCTGGCCGGGGTAGTCCCCTTTGCGCACCAGGTCATAGTCCCCGAGCTGGGCAGGTGCGTCGTCTTCAGCTTTATCAAAGTCCCTCTTGGGTGCGCGTGCCCAGTTGGGACGTGCAGAGGCCCCGGCGGCAGGAGCAGCCGGGGCCTCTGGATCAGCGCATGGTTGTCACATGCGTTTGTGGCTGTCAGCCGATCGTGATGGAGACCTCATCGAGCTTGCCCTTGTACCAGTCGCTGCCCGGGTGCGCCCCGATTTCCACCGGCGTGGTGTTCATGATGGACCCGACCGGCGTAGCGGAGCTGGCCACCACCTTGCCGCCGAGCTCCAGTTTTTCCCCGGTGGAGCTGGCGATGCAGTTGATGTGGTGCCACGCGCCGTTGGCAAGAGCTGAGCCACCATGGAGCACCACATGGCCCGAGCCGCCGAGGAACTCACAGTTGATGATCCCGCCCTGCAGCAACTCGACCTTGTACTCCTGGCCGGGGAAATCCCCCTTGCGCACCAGGTCGTAGTCGCCCGAGGTGGGCAGGAACGTAGTGTTGAACCAGACCGAGATGTTGATCTTGGCGGTCCCCGGGTTCAGCGTTGGTGAGTCCGGCACCTCCACGTAGGACTGTACCTTCGAGCCGCCGAAACTGTAGGCGGTGCCGACCTTGCCAGGCACGCCGGCCGTCACGCTGTGCAGCGTCCCGGTGTTGTTGTGCCCGGAGGAATCCACCATGAGGGTGGCGCCCGCGGCCTCGTCCATGTGCCATAGCGCGTTGACGGTGCTCGCGGCCGCCGCGCCCGGGGTCAGCGCCACCACAGCGAGCACGGCCGCCCCCGAAACAGGCGCCACAAGTGCTCGGCGAACCAATCTGGACATCGTTTGGCTCCTCACTGCCCTTTCTCCGCTCCTGCGCCAGCAAGCTTCCGTACCGGCCATGACCGGGCGAGCCTACCAATGTGGATGGGCCAGAACCCGCCGAACCCCCGCATTGGTGCCGGAGCGAGACTTTAGCCCCTGGTTACCCCGCGTTTGCCCAGCGGTGCCCGGCGCGCCGGCGTCACGGGAACGAGAACGTCCCATCGAGGTCCGGTGATCACTGTGAGTCGGCAAAGCGCGGCGGCCGCGCACAGCGGCTTACCTTATTATGTGCCGAGATGCGAAGCGGGGCTTCCCGTGTCACCGGCGGAGCTTCCCATGCTGCGGATGCAGTTTCACGAGCATGTCACCCGCCGGGATCCACGGGAGGACGGCAGAGCATGACAGCCTCACGGGGCCGCAGAGCCCTCCTGGCCGGTGCCATGGTCCTGGCCCTTGCGGCTGTCGCCGGGATCGTGACGGTGGTCACCGGCTCGCACGGGCCGGGCGCGACGTTCACGGGCGGCGCTGTCGATCCCTCCACGGCCCCGGTCCCGCCGGCGCACGGTGCCTACTTCGGTGCCCGCGTCCGGCCCCCCGTCGACACACAGCCCGCCGAAATCGCCGCGGTCCACAGCCTGCAGGGGCAGATCGGGCGGCGGCTCGACATCGTGCACGTCTTCCACATGTGGCAGGACCCGTTCCCGGCGAGCAGCGACCTGGCCTTCGTGCGGCAGGGAAGCATGCTGCTGCTGTCGTGGTCCGGGACCGATACCCGGGCCATCACCTCCGGCACCTACGACAACTGGATCCGGCAGCGCGCGCTCGCCATCAAGGCCGTCGGCAAGCGGATCTTCCTCGAGTGGCGCTGGGAGATGGATCGTCCCGGGCTGAGCGCACAGGTTCACTCCCCGGCTGACTACATCGCTGCCTGGGATCACATCAGGTCCATCTTTGCCCAGGAGCACGTTGACAACGTCGCCTGGGTGTGGTGCCCGACAGCCCGCGGGTTCGCCACCGGCAACGCCGCCGCGTACTACCCGGGTGACAATGAGGTCAACTGGATCTGCGCCGACGCCTACCCCGGGCCCGGGCCGTACCGCTCGTTCGCAACCATCGTGCAGCCGTTCCTGGACTGGGCGTCCCATCACCGCAAGCCCATCATGATCGGCGAGTATGGCGTGCCGTATACCTACGGGCCGCAGCAGCGGGCGCAGTGGCTCTGGGACGCCGCCCGGACCGTGCGGGACCACACGCAGATCAAGGCGCTGGTCTACTTCGACGCCAATGCTCAGCACTCCTACGCGCTGACCGCTGGCTCGCCCGCGCTGCAAGCGTTCCGCAACATCGCCCACGTCCCTTACTTCAACCCGATCGGTCTCCCTGCGCCGTGACCAGTGGGGCCCGTGTGAGGCACCGCAGCGGCAGGGGCCCCGGTTCAAGGTCCGTACACCACTCCCGTGAACTGACGCTATGCTCAGACTCTCGCGGCTCGCCCCGAGAGGCTGCGAGACTAACTTCCCGAGGTAGCGAGGGGAAATCGTGCTTCCTGAAGGGTTGCTGGACGCCCGCTCGATCGTGGCGGCCATCGATGAGGCGCTCGACGAGAACGTGATCGTCACCGGGGCACTGCCTCCTCAGGGCCGTGATCTGGATTTCCTGGTCAGCGACGAGCAGGCGCGCCGGTTGCCCGGGATACTGGCGGCACACGGCTTCCTGCCGAGGGGCCGGAACGTGGCCCCGCACAGGTCGGCGGGCCAGCAGTGGGTCAAGATCGAAGGCTGCTCGGCCCTGGCCGTCGATCTCAATCCCATGCGGCGCTGGGGCCTGCCTCCCGCGGAGGAGCACGCCCTGGCGGCGGACGCGGTGCCCATGGCGGGCTTCGATCATCTTGTCCGCCCGTCGGCTCACCACACCATCCTGATCATGGCCCGCCGCCTTGCCACCGGGGCCTTGTCGGCCCGCCGCCTGGGCAAGCTCGCGGCGGCCATCGAGGAGGATCCACTCGCCTGGAAGCGGGCGGAGGAGCGGGCCAGGGCCTGGGGGGTGCAGGCCGCTCTGCTGCTGCTCCGGAGGGTGCACGAAGGCGGCCCTCAGCCGGCCCGCGCGGAACGGGCGAAGGCGCTGCTGGAAGTGACCCGGGCCGCGGGCTTGCCCGGTGCGGCGTCACGGGCCGCGGGCAAGCTGTCGGCCGTGATGCCGCGGCGGCCCAGGGTGGTCAGCTTCTCCGGCCTGGATGGCTCCGGCAAGAGCTCTCAGGTCCGGGCGCTGACGTCGATGCTCGAGCAACTGGATGTCGACGTGGTCGCCGAGTGGAAGCCGCTCGGGCACAACGCCTCGATCCGGGCCGTGCGACGGGTCCTCAAGCGCGCCTACGCGGCCCGGCGCGGACTGGATGCCGAGCAGCTGGATCAGATGAAGCGGCCCGGCCGGTCCCTGATCGCGGGCGCCAACCCGGCACTGCTCGGCGGGCGGCAGAACGCCGCGCTCACCCACGCCTGGGCGACCGTGGTCTGCCTGGCCAGCGCGGGTCACTACCGGATGGTCGCCCTGCGGCACGCAGGCTCGGGGCGGCTGATCGTGTTCGATCGTTTCGCCCTCGACACCACCGCGCAGTTGCGGTTCTTCTACGGGCCCGAGCACCGGTTCGGCCTGCAGCGAGCGCTGATCCGGGCGCTGTGCCCGGCGCCCATCGGCGCTTACCTGCTCGATGTCCCGGGTGAGGTGGCTCTCGCCCGCAAACCGGAGCAATACGACCTCGCTCAGCTCAAGCAGCAGGAGGCCCTGCTCCGGGAGGAGGCGGCGCGCCTCGGGGTTTCGCGCCTGGATGGCACGCGCCCCATGACCGAGTTGTGTCAATACATCGCCACCGAGGTGTGGGGGCGGATGAAGTAGTGACGCTCCTCCCCGAAGCTCTCCGCCACCGGCCCGGGGATAGCTGATGCCAGGCGGCCAGCGCCAGCCATCACCGCCCGGGTTGGCATGGCTGGGCCAGGCACTCGGCGCGGCCCCGCACGCCGACGCGGGGGGTGAGCGGTACGTCCTCGTGCCATCCGCCGCACGTCCTCAGATGCTGCTCTCGCCGGGCGAGCGCGGGGCCGCCTGGGCGGCCCTTCACCGGCACAGCGATGCCGAACCGCTGAAGGTCCGGGTGGTCAAGGAGCTCATGGCGTGGGCCTGCCGGGCCGGTCTCGACCGGGGTGATCTTCTCCACCCGGGTGCCGGATTCGTCGGTCGGCCTGCGGACAGGGTCCTGTGCCTGGCCGGGTCTCCTCGTGGAGATATTCGGGCGCCGTGATCTGGCCGTGGCGATCTCGGTAGGTCAGCTCCGTCCCCAGATCAAACCGATCCTGCACGTGTCCACCAAGGCCGGGCGGGTGCTCGGGCACATCAAGGTCGGGTGGAACGACGTCACGCGCTCACTGATCCAGCACGAGGCAGTAAGCCTGCTCGGCCTGGCTGACGGGGGTGTGGCCGGCGGAGAGGAAAGGGCGGGGGCCCTGCGCGTCCCGCAGGTACTGCACCACGGGAACTGGCACGGGCGTGACGTTCTGGCCGTGTCCGACATCGGGGGACGCCCGTGGTACCGCCGCCGCCGGACCGCCCTGCCCACATCCGCGACCGGCCAGGTGAGCCGTGCGCTGGGGGTTGACCGGGGCACCCTGGGAACATCAGGGTTCTGGCTTGAACTCTCAGAGCGGGCGAAACGCCTGGTGCGCCACGAGGCCCTGGACGCCCAGATGACGGCGGCCCTGGCCACAACCCGGGACAGGGTGGAATCCTGGCATGCCTCCACCGAGTTCGACTTCGGCTTGATGCATGGCGACTGGGCACCCTGGAACATGGCCTCCGCCGGCTCATCGGTTGCCGTGTGGGACTGGGAACGCTCGCGGATCCGGGGCCCGATCGGATTCGACGGCGTGTTCTTCCGTTTCCAGGTTGACCTCTGGATCCGGCGCCTGACGCCGGAGCAGGCGCTGGACCGGACCCGGCGCTCGCTGCCGGAGACCATGGCCGCCTCCGGGGTAGCGGCGGAGGCAGGCCCCGCCGTGCTCCGGCTGGTCCTGCTCGAGGTGGCGCTCCGGCAGCTGGAGGGCGTGGCGGCTGGCGCCCCCGTCCCGGGCCGGCTCTACCGGTCGCTCACCGGCTTGCTGGAGCGGGCCGGCGACGAGACATGGCGCCCCGGAAGGCTGAGAAGCGCAGCATCCCCCTGACCTGCCACAGCACCGCCGCATAGGGGAGCACCGAGAGGCCGACGAACAAGCCGAAGCCGATCAGGTTTGCGCCGACAATCACCCGGACGATCATCCCTGTCATGCCGAAGCAGACGACGGACGCTATGGCCACCACCCAGTAGCCCGTCCCGAAGGGACGGATCTTCATCAGGTAGTTCACCTCGAGCACCGCCGCCAGGTTGTTGACGACGATGGAAGCAGCCCAGGCGATCGCCGCCCCGGTGATCCCGAGCCGGGGGATGAGGACAATGTTGATGCCGATGTTCACCGCCAGGGCCGCGGCAGCGTTGATCATGTTCCAGGAGCTCTTGCCGGCCATCAGGAGCACGATGGTGACGTTGCCGGTCCCCAGGTTGAACAGCTGGGCTACGCACAGGATGGCCAGCGCTGCGCTGCCCGCGGCGAACCCGTGACCGTAGATCCTGAGCAGAAATGGCGCGAAGACGGCGAGCGTGATGTAGGCCGGCCAGGTGAGCGCCATCAGCCACCAGGTCCCCACCTGGAATACCGACTCCGCATCACGTATCTTCCCCAGCGTTGCCAGCTGGCTGACCTGGGGGGCGATGGCCATTCCCACCGCGCTCAGTGCGCTCGCGCCAAGTACCGACAGCCGGCTGGCGGCGGCGTAGATGCCCGCCTGCCGGGTTGAGTGCAGGAACCCGCCGACCAGGAGGACGTCGAGCCAGGTAATCGTGATGCCGAAAACGGCTGCGAGGGCCCGCGGTCCCGCGAACCGCCAGAATTCCGAGGAGATGGCCCGCCGATCCGGGGACCGCCTGGACCCCGGTTCCGCGGCGCGCGCCCGGAGGACCAGTTTCCACAGAAGCATGATGCCGACGACGAATGCGACGGCGAGTGGGCTGGCCCATCCGAGGGCGACCGCCAGCGTCCCGAGCCCGAGGGCCAGGGCGCCCGCGACCAGAACCGGCCGCATGACGGGAAGCAGAATGTTCTGGATCCAGACGAAGGGCACCATGGTGCCCATGCCGCGGGTCCCGGCCAGCACGACCGTGGTGATCGCCCCGAGCGGGATGAACAGCGCGAAAGTCCGCAGGTAGGACTGCACTTGGACGCCGTGCTGCCCATGAGCGAGGACCGAGGCGAGTTGGGGAGCGAGCAGCCACGCCGCCGCCCCCAGCCCGACGCAGAAGACGATTGGCGGCCATAGCGCGGTCCGGACGAGCGCGGGCAGGTCCCGGTTACGGCCGAGCGCCCGGTACTGGGGAAGGAACTTGACGAGGCCGGTGTCGGCGCCCAGTTCGCCGACGTTGGACAAGATGGTGAAGAGCGCCACCGCCTCGAAGAACGCCCCGGTGCCCCCGGCTCCCACGCCGCGGGCCACCACGATGGTCAGCACTATCTGCATGGGCCCGCTGACGATCAGCCCGAACAGGTTGAGAGCCCCGCCGCGAGCCAGGATGGAGAGCTGGCGCTTTGAGCTGCTGGCGCGGGCAAGCCTGAGCCGATGAAGCCCGCTGTCGGTTAGCGCCCGGCCAACCGCCGCGGGGCGGCTTCTCCTTTCCCCGCTGGGCCGGGGGCGGCGACGTGGCGCCGGGTCACGCCAGAGCTGACGTGACGCCCTGCCTCCCCGGCCATCGTTATCATCGTGCCGGCTGGGACGCGGCGCCGGGTCACTCCAGAGGGGACGCCGCCCAACGCCTGTCCCCTCACCATTGGTGCCGGGCCTGCCGGGACGCCGCGGCTCACCTGCCCCTTCACCATCGGTGCCGGGCCTGCCGGGACGCGGTGTGCCGCCTTCTCCCCCGCCGTTGACGTCAAGCTCGCCGGGACGCCGCGCCCCGCCTGCCCCCTCACCATTGGTGCCGGGCCGGTCGGGACGCCGCGCCCCGGTCACACGGCCGTCCACCAGGTCACGCCCGGACGGTAGGCAATGGGCGTGAGGATGCTGCCTCGAAGGAGAGATGGTCCGGGACAGCCTGGCCGCGGTTGCGCCAGACGAGCGCCGCTGCGGCCATGACCATGAACATCTCGGTGGGCATCCACCCGTAGAACGGGAGCTGGATCACGCCGATCAATATCGCCACATGCACGGCGAAGGAAACCGGGTCGTCGGTCGAGCGGGCGGACCAGAACACGTACAGCAGCCAGAGCAGGAAGAAGACCGTCCCGGGTATGCCGACCGACACGAGGACGAGCCACAATTGTCCTTGGGTTCCGACGTTCGGGAGCGAGTACTGGCTGACGGGCTGGGGCAGCGGGACCCCGTAGCCCACCACCGGAGAACTCAGGGCGCCCTGCCCGGACTGCTGGATGAGCGAGAGGCGAAGCGACGCACTCCCTTCATGCCCGATCCGCGCCCTGACCACACCACCCAGCGGCGTGGCGAAGACTGCCACCGCGACAACAGCGAGCAGTGCCAGCCCGCCGATGAACGCCCGGCCGCGCCGCCGGGCGGCGATCCGTATCCAGGCGTACAGCCCGCCGATGATGAGGCTGAGCCACGCGCCCCGGTTGATCGAGTAAACGAAGGGCACCAGGGACACCAGCAGCATGCCCATGAGGCTCACCCGGACCAGGCGCGAGCGTGCCTGCCGGATGGCGAGGATGACGAACGGCACGAGAAAGGCGAAGTTAGCTCCCCACCAGTTGGTGTAGGCGAAGGGGGCGGCCGGGCGGGCGATGGCGTGGCCGATCGCCTGCACGCCGCCGAGCGCCTGGGCCTGGGCGAGGGTCGGGTGGATCAGGGTGAGGAGAAGCTTGTTGGTTCCGAGATGGCCGAGGACCTTCTGGGCAGGTGTGGAGAACGAGAAGTGGGGAGCGGCCATGGCGAGGTACCCGCCGATGACGATGACGACCCAGAAGACGGTGAAGGCGTTGATGATCCGCCGTGTCGGCAGGGCCTTCTCGTCGGTGTTCACCACGTAGATGAATAGCCAGGGTCGCCGCCAGGTACGCGGCCGGCGGTACCCATAGGTAAGCCAGTTCGCGGTGTGGGAGATCTGGATGGCCGAAAGGAGTACCCAGACAAGGAAGAACAGCCAGATGACGAAGCCCCGGGGAACCCGCCAGGTCCTGGCCAGCACGAGATGCACGAATATGGGAGCCGCCAGGATGATCCAGATGAATGCCCCGAGCCCGAGGACGTACCACAGGGGGAAGAGCACCAGGATGGCCAGGAGCGGCCAGCCCGGCGGAAGGTGAAACCGCCCCGGGCGGACGTCAAAGTCGTCGCCGGTTACCGCGAGGCGCTCCATGCTGTGGACGGCCATCTCTTAAACCCCCCTGCCCATCGCGTTCGCCAGCGACATCACCCGGCGCGGCGACAGCAGATGAGCGGAGACCAGCATCGCCAGATAGCCCCGCGGCTGCCGCCAGTTGAGGCGGATGGACCGGCCAGCCCACTGGCGGGCCTGCCGGGACATGCCGGACGCGCCGTAGGCGAACGCCAGCCGCCCGTACATGCGGGCCGCGTTCCG
Source organism: uncultured Actinomycetes bacterium (assembly GCA_963741615.1). Lineage (GTDB taxonomy): Bacteria > Actinomycetota > Actinomycetes > Streptosporangiales > Streptosporangiaceae > UBA9676. The sequence continues at coordinate 18,264 of CAVUIU010000003.1, read as the reverse complement.
CGCGTCATCGGCGAGCTCAGGATGCTTGTCGAGGTGGTACCGGATGCCGGAGATAATGACGTCCCACCGGTCGGCGTAGTACGAGGTCTGCCAGTACACGCGGACCAAGCGGCTCAGGGACCGCGACGATCGGCGAGGTCTTTGAGGCCCGGACGATCCATTCATAGTCCTCGCCGTAGCTGCCGGGCACCGCCTCGTTGACCGGGCCGATGTCACCGAAGAACCGGTCCCGCCTGATCAGCAGGGTGGTCGAGTGGATCCACATCTGCCGGGAACGCAGCAGCTCTTCGCGTGCCACGACGGGCCGTACCGGGCTGCGCGGGTAGCTGCGGGTTCCGACACACACCCAGATGCCACACGTGGCCACCGCCGCCTCCGGGGTGGCCTGCATCGCCTCGACCTGCCGTTGCAGCTTGTCCGGCAGCCATTCGTCGTCGTCGTCGCACCAGGCCAGCAGCTCGCTGCGGCACGAGGCAGCACCGGCGTTCCTGGCACCCGCCAGACCAGGGGTGTGATCGTTCTCCATAGTCCTGATCGACCGGCCGTCCGGCACCTCCACGTCGGGCATCCGGGGGGCCTGCTGGTCGAACACGACCACACACTCGAGCGGGCCGGGATAGCTGCTGGCCGAGAACGCTCCGGACGGCTCTGGCCAGCAGCTCTGGCCGGTCCCGGGTCGGGATCACCGCGCTGACCGACGGCCAGTTGTCACGTCACGGTCACCTCCCACCCGTTCCCTCGAATGCCGTCGAGTTATTCTCAACGACCGCCGGGCGGCTCGTGCCGGAATGCTGAGTAGTGACGCAGGAGGGGCCATGTCAGCGCCGTGACCTCGGCCCGCTGCGTGAAGGGCATGCTGGCGCGCCATGCCTCGTCCAGCCCGATGTCGATCTGGCCCGCCTGCATGCGCATGGGGTTCCCGGCGACCGTGTGGTGGGCGCCGAGCCGGGCTTTCCCCCCGTCCAGGAAGGCGAGGGCCCCGGGGCCGACCGGCCGGCCGACGAACGCCGCGATGGCGGCGAGGGCCGCCTGCGGCTGCGCCACGAGGCTCTCATAGCGCAGGAGAAGCCGCGGGACACCAAACCATCCGAGCGATTCGACCATGAGGTTGTAGGCCACCCACCGCACCGCGGTCACGGGCGGGGAGAACCGCCGCATGTAATGCTCTGGATCAGACCGGACGAGCTTGGCCCAGGACCAGGCCACCCCGCGGCTGTCGCGGACCAGGTGCAGCAGCCGGAAATCGATCCCGGGCATCCGCCGCAGGACATGCGCGTAGGCGGCGTCCTTGGTCGAATCGACGATCACGTCCGCGCCGCTCACGTCGCGGATGGCCGCATACATCGGGCCCAGCATGGCCAGGTAGCTGCGCAGCCGTCCGGCATATTGGGCTGGGGCCGCATCGCCCATCGCCAGCAGCGGGATGTGCCGGTGCCGTGCGATCGATCGCTCGAGCGTCACCGCCTGGCGGGGATCGATCTGGCTCCAGCCGCCGAACGCCCGGGTTCCCACCTCGGACCAGAAGGGACAGTCGAGGAAACGGGCGCCGCACCCGCAGTACCGGTTGTCACCCAGGGCCTCGCTCCAGGTGTACCGGAGCTCACCTACGGCGGCAAAACCGGGGAGCTCCCCGAGCAGCCGGTCAAGCAGCGTGCTTCCGCTCCTGCCCGCACCGCCGATCAGGAGGACGGTCGGGGGCCGGGTTGCGTTCATGAGGTCGATGGCCCATTCACCCGGTACCCGTACGCCGCCAGCAGCGGCAGCGTGAGTGCCGTCACCACCCGGCGGTCCCGTGACGGCATGTGATCGCGCCACCCCTGGTCGGGCCGCAGTTCCAGCTCGCCATTCACGAACCGCATGGGGTTGCCCTCGACCGTGTGATTCGGCTCCAGGCGCACCCGGTTGCCCTCGATATAGCTGGGCTCGGCGGCGGCGCCGGTGAGCCCGGCATGACGGAGGAGGCGCCCGATCACGTCGCGCGGGGTGCGCACCAGGTCCTCGTACCGGACGAAGGCGTACGGGACATGCAGCGGCCGGAAGGCCTGGGTGAGCCCGTTGTACAGCATCCAGCGCACCGACGAGCTGCCGGGGTCATACTGGGGAAGATAGGCCGAAGGAGCGTCTGACCTCCGCTTCTCCACCTGTTTGCGCCACGAGAACGCCACCGCGCGGCTGTCCCGCACGAGGTGGACCATGCGCAGGTCGATGGCGGGCATGGACCGCAGCAGGAAGGCGTGGGATGGCAGGTTCGACGAGTCTACGATGACACTTGCCCCCGACACCTCGGCGATGGCCTTAGTACAGACGTTGCAGCGTCTCCGTGTACGCCTGGATCCGGGCCCCGACCGGGGCCACCAGGCGGCGTAGCGGCACCGCCGGGATTGACCAGGGACGATCCAGCGAGTAGCGCAACCGGAGGATCTCGCGCAGGGGGATCCGGTCCCATCCCCCGAACCCGGCTTCCCCGACCGCCTGCCAGAAGGAGCAGTCCCGGAACGGCTGTTCACATCCGCACGGGCGGTTCTCCACCAGGCCGCTCTGCCAGATCTCCCGGATCTCCCCGGCGGAGAACACACCCGGCGCCTGACCCAGCATCAGGTCCAGCAGGGTACTCCCGCTGCGGCCCCATCCGCCGATGTACAAGATCCGCACGGCACCGCCAGGCGGCTTTGGCGCTGTGTCGTCTGGTAGCACCTGGTTCCTGGAGGCTACCTTCATGCCTCCGCCCGAGGTACGGAGCTGACCCCTCGGATCACAGCTGTGCCCTTCCTGGCGCCCCGCGCCGGGAGGATCCCATCGCCGTTCGATCGCCTACGGGCACAGAGTCGTCGCGGTCGTACCGAGGCTCGGCCCTGCTGCCGCCACCGACTGTTGTCTTCCGCGTTTCGCGCGGAACGAAGGGAGCCTCGGGCCGGGCGGTCCCGCCACGCTTATGGCTCTTGTGCTTCTTGGGCCTGCTCGGATCGAACGAGTAGATGCCGCCCAGGATATTCGCGCCCGCCACTTCGAGCCGCTCCTGCGCCTTCCGTCAGGGACGGGGCCCCGAAGTCTTCTGCGTTCCAGGTGAGGACGGTGCCTTCGACCTGGCCGGAGAGGATCACGGCATCGGATGCCGAGAGCACCGCCGGGGTGTCCACCAGGATGAAGTCCGGCTCCAGGCCTCGCAGGGTGGTGAAGACCTCCGTGGTGGCCGGGCTTGATAGGAGCGCTGCGGGGTCCTTGGGTTCTGGACCGGCGGTCAGGACATACAGGTTGGGGATGTGGGCTTCTTTCAGCAGTCTCTCGGCGTCCGTTCCCTCGAGCAGGGAGGTGGAGAGCCCATGCCCGTTGGAGAGGCCGAAGATGAGGTGCAGCCTCGGGTCCCGCAGGTCCGCCGATACCAGGATGACCCGGTGCCCGGCCTGGGCCAGCACCACGCCGAGGTTGGCCGTCGTCGTCGACGCTCCCCCCCATCCTCTGGCGAGACGATCATGATCACCCGGAGGCCTTTCCGGGCAGTCATGTGTTCCAGGGTGATTGCCGTCACCCGGTAGGCCTCGCTGGCGGAACCGCGAGGGTTAGCGATCGTTGCGAGCGACCTCTCCGGAGATCGTGCGTCGAACTTGGGGATAACGCCAAGCACCGGGGCCCGCAGGCGGGTCTCCAGCTCCTCCGGGCTCTTGATCCGGGCGTCCATGGCCTCCCTGATCAGTGCCAGGCAGATGCCCACAACCAGCCCTATCACTCCCGCGATGAGGAGAGTCTTTGTGACCTTGGGTGAGGAGGGGGAAGAGGGGGGCACCGCGGTCCCGATCACCATCCCGGCGGAGACCAGCTTCTGATCGGCCTGGAACTGCGCAAGCTGGAGTGCGTCGTCCCGGATCTGGGTCACCAGCACCGCCCGCTGGGCCGACCCGGAGTGAGGGACCTGCGCCTCGAGGGCCGAGATGGTGTGCTGGCGTTCGGTGACGGCGGCGGCAAGCGGCGCCAGGGCGGTGTTGTTCCGGTAGGTGATGTACGCCTGCGCGAAGGCGTTGGCATACTGAGCGGCTTGCGTGGCGTCGGTGGAGGTGTACGCGAACTGAAGGATGTTGCCGGTGGTGGCAGCCGAAACCTGGAGGTGGTTCAGGAGATGGTCACCATTGGCGCCGGAAACCCTGAGCGAGCGGCGTGCCAGGACGGCGACCGGGGTGGAAGATGCCGCCGCCTGTTCGGTGTTCATGTCCGGCGTGTTGCCCTTGGCGGTAGCGGTGGTCGTGGACGGTGTCACGATAGGGTTGACAAGTACTTTGGCGACGGCCGTGTATTGGGGCTTCGCCAAGAAGACGTACGCTGCCGCCAGCGCGAGGGCTATAACGATGGGGAGGATGAGCGCCCACTTCCGGGACCGGAGAACCTCCCCGTACTGATGCAGGTCGATGGTCGATTGGGTGTTCGTCATGTCGTCTTGCTCCCCGGCGGCCTAGTGGACCAGCAGCCTAACATCCGATGGTTGGTGCTTTCGGTGCTCTGATGAACCCTGTCCAACCTTTACCCTGGTCAGATATGGTTCGCCGTTCTCATCCCGTCCCTGCATGGTCCCGTTCCTTCATGCGGTGGGCACCCCCGCTGCCGTGCCGGAGCCTGTCCGCCGCGGACGTGGTCAGCAGCCTGACGGCGAACGGCAGGTCGTGGACGAGATACCGCCTGAAGAGCCGCCGTGGTTCGCTGGCGAGCCGGAACGCCCACTCCAGGCCCAGCCGCTGCATCCACCGCGGCGCCCGGGGCAGCGCTTTCGCCGCGAACGGGATCGCGGCGCCACAGCCGATGAACCAGGTGCCCGGGAGGGACGGGGCGAAGCTGCGTGATCAGGCGCTCCTGCTTGGGGAACCCGAGCCCCACATAGACGATGCCGGGCGCTGCCGCCGCGAGCCGGTCATACACCGCGGCGATCGCTTGCGGATCGGTATCGAATCCGACCGGTGGGGCGTCCGCCCCGGCCACTACCAGGCCCGGGAACTGGCGGCGCAGTTCCTCGCCGGCCCGCTGGGGGATGCCCGGCGGGCCGCCCAGCAGGTAGATCGAGCACCCGTGGCGGGCAGCGGCCTCGGTGAGCGAAAAGATGAGTGACGCGCCGGTGACCCGCTCCGGGATCGGGTCACCGCGGAGCCTTGCGGCCCATATCAGCGGCATGCCGTCGGGCACGATCAGCGACGCGTCGGCAACCAGGTCGCGCAGTGCCTCATCGCGCTGGACCAGCCGGCAGTGGTCGATGTTCGGGGTCGCGACCCAGCCGCCCCGGCCGCACCGGCTGGCCGTGACGATGTGCTCGACAACCTGCTCCTCGGTGAGCCGGTCGAAGTCAAGGCCTGCCAGCGTGGCAGGCGTGCCGGACTTCTCTGCGCCGGCGGGGGAAGACGCAGATTCACGAAGCATCCAAACCTCATCCCTTTGACCTGACGACACCGGCACCACTATGGCAACATCGGCACCACTATGTGAGGCGTTTCTGGTAAGCGCCGGACACATGGCAGGCCGTCCTAGTAAGCGCCGGACCCGTGGAAGACCGCCGGGCAGCTCTTCCACAAGATCTGCATGTCGAGGACGAGCGACCAGTTCTCGACGTAGCGCAGGTCCAGCCGGACCGCTTCCTCCCAGGAAAGGTCCGACCGCCCGCTGACCTGCCATAGGCCGGTGATGCCTGGCTTGACCACCAGCCTGCGCCGCACATAGTCGGTGTAGCGCGCGACCTCATCCGGCAGGGGTGGCCGCGGGCCGACCAGGGACATGTCTCCCTTCAGTACGTTCAGCAGCTGCGGCAGCTCATCCAGGGACCACCTGCGCAGCCAGACACCGGTCCGCGTGACCCGGGGATCATCGCGGACCTTGAAGAGCAGGCCGTTCCCGTGGTTCTGGGCGGCAAGCGAGCCTTCCTCTGCTCCGCGTCCACCACCATCGTCCGGAACTTGTAGACGTTGAAGTGGTGCCCGTCCTTGCCCACCCGGGCCTGGCGGAACAGCACCGGCCTGCCGTCGCGGAGCGCGATCACGAGCGCGATCCCCACCAGGAGCGGTGCGAGAACGAGCAGCGCCGAGATGGCGGCCAGCTTGTCGAACAGTCCCTTGATGACCCACCGGACGCCGGTGAACTCAGGGTGGTCCACATGCAGCAGCGGCAGGCCCGCCACCGGGCGGATCGTGGTGCGAGGCCCGCGACGTCCATCAGCGCGGGCGCAACGCAGAGGTCGGTGCCGGTCGCCTCCAGCTCCCACGCGAGCTCGCGAAGCCGCAGCCCGTTCAGCTCGCGGCCGGCCACCACCGCCACGGTATCGGCCTGCAACTCGGCGATGGCGGCGGGAACATGCCCGACGCCCGCGCGCACCGGGACTCCCGCAATCTCGGTGAGCATGGTCCCCTCGGTCAGGCACGCACCCACGACGGCCAGGCCGTGGTACTTCTCGCGGCGCAACTCGCTGATCAGATGGGCGACACCGGCCGCGTGACCAACGGCGATGACCCGCCGCATGCAGGCCCCGCGGCGCCTGCGCCGGTGCAGGCTCTTGCGCAACCCATACCGTGCCAGCAGGTCAAACAGGGTCGCGCACGGCAGCGCGATCACGACATACCCGCGGGCGACATCGCTCTTGGTGACGAAGGAGACGATGGCCACAGCAGCGGTGAGGCTCACCCCGGCGTTGATGACCTTACGGAACTCATCGGGGCCGGTGCCGATGAACCGCTCCTCGTAGCCGCGCGCGAGCGCCACGGACGTCCACCAGAGAACCGGCAGGACCGCGGTGAAGATCAGGTACTCCCGCTGGCACGTGGGCCCAGTTGCTGAACCGGGCCACCAGCGCGATGAGGCCTGCGGTGAGAGCGCAGATCCCGTCAGCTGCGACGACGGCCCGGAGGTAGGAGCTGACCCACGCCGAGGAGTCCCGCACCTCGGGCAGGCTGGCCGCCCAGCTGGCTTGCCGCAGCTCGACGGCGGAGTCACCCACGCTGGTCCCCCTTCTGCCAGGCCAGTTGTCGCAAGGCTCGCCCGGATTTAACCCGCTATTAACTGACAGACGCTCATCCTGGCAGAGCGGTTTACGCCAATGGAGGGTAGTTCTCGTGGCCGGTCCCAGGTGCGATAATCCCGATTAAATCAATCGGAAATATATGACTTAAACGCAGCGTGAACGGGCCGGTTCTTACGGTATGGACGCGGGAAGTGACAGCCCCGGCGCTGCGGCGGTGGTTACAGCAGGTCCGGGCGCTGCCACGGCTCGCCGAGAACGTGCGTGGCCAGGAACGCCAGCACCGCCTGGTACCAGACGACGGCGTTGCCGGGGGTCAGGATCCAGTGGTTCTCGGCCGGGAAATAAAGGAACTTGTGATCCGGCGGGCCGCCCGGCCGGCTGGTCAGCTCGGCCCACAGGCGCAGCGCCTCCCCGACCGGGACCCGGTAGTCCCTGTCCCCGTGGATCACCAATATGGGGGTGCGGATCGCTTCGAGGTGATAGTGGGGCGAGGTCGCCTGGTAGCGGTCGGCGTGGGTCAGCGGATCGCCGAAGTGGCGCCGCCAGTACCCGGGCATGTCGGTGGTGCCGAACATCTGGTCCAGCGCCCACAGGCCGGCGTGGCTGACGATCGCCTTGAATCTCGTCGTGTGGCCGGCGATCCAGTTCGCCATGTAGCCGCCGTAGGAGCCGCCCATCGCCGCGATGCGGTCGGGGTCGATGTCCGGCCGGGCAGCCGTGGCGTCGGTGATCGCCATCAGGTCGGCATAGGGCCGCGATCCCCAGTCGCCGTGCCCACGCGCGACGAAGTCATGACCGTAGCCGGTGGACAGGCCCGGATCGGGCAGCAGCACGGCATACCCACGGGCGACCATCAGCCATGGATTCCACCGCCATGACCAGGAATTCCAGCTCATCCGTGGCCCGCCGTGGACCCACAGCAGCAGCGGCGCGGGCTCGCGCTCCGACGCCGCCGCCGGCAGCGCCAGCCAGCCGCGGATCACCGCCCCGTCGTCGGCGGTGGCTTCCACCTCGGTGAGCCGCCCGGGAACCCGGACCTGGCCGCCGGGGCTGGGCAGGAAGTGGGGCGGGCTGCCGGGCAGGCTGAGGTCGAGCCGGACCGGCACCGGTGGGCTGTCGATCGCGGAGCGCAGCGCGTACAGGAACCGCCCGTCCGGTGACGGGCACAGCTGGGAGTAGGCGCCGTCGTCGGTGGTGATCCTGGTGACCGGGGACCCGGCCTGGCCGGCCTGGCCGGGCAGGCCGGCCCGGAACACCGGGCACCTGCCGTGATCGTCGGCGGTGAAGTAGACCGCCCGCGAATCGGGCGCCCAGGCAGCCTCCAGCGGGCGCCGGTCCAGCCCGGGCAGCAGGTCGACCTGCTCGCCACCGGTCACGGGCACCACCACCAGGGTGGCGTCGCCGGGCCGGGAGTAGCTGTCATGGGCCTGCGCCCCGGCGACCACCAGGGCGCCATCCGGGGAGATGTGCGGGTCGGTGTAGTCGCAGCCGGGGGCGCCCAGCAGCGTGCGGCGCCCGCCGGTGGCCATCTCGATCACCGCGATCTCGGTCCGCATGTCACCCGTGTCGTCCCAGACCCACCAGCCGGTGACGGCATACGAGCCGTCCGGGGCCAGGTCGGCATGCTGCTCGTCCAGCGCCCGGCCCGGCTGCGGGGTCAGGTCGCGGGGCGGCCCGGCCAGCCCGCCATCGGCGGCCACGGCCGCCAGCAGCCGTGGCTGGTCCGGGCCCAGATCGTGATCCCAGTGCCGGACCGGTGCGGACTCGTGCAGGATCGCGCTGACGCCGGCGTCCTTGCGCTGCTTGCGGCGCCCGGCGTCCTCGTCCGCCCCGGCCGCCCCGGGCAGCATCGGGGACGCGAATATCAGCGCCGGGGCGGCGCGGGCGGTAACGATCCCGCCGACACCGCCCGGCGGTGCGGCGATCCGGCGGGCATCCCCGCCGGCCGCCGGGAGCAGCCACAGCGCGGGCTTGGCGCCGTCTTGCTGCGGGTCATCCGGCCCGCCCGCCGACCCGGCTGCCGGGTCGGGTCGTTTGGAGACAAACAGCAGTGAGCCATCGGGCAGGAAGGCGGGCATGTCCTCGCCCTGTGCCGACCGGGTCAGCCGGACGGGAACGGGGGAAAGGCCCGGTGACCCGCCGGGGCCGCCGGCCGGGATCCGCCAGATGCCGGTGCTGAACTTCGTGCCGTCCGGATCCGGCTGCTGCACGGTCGCGGCCAGCCAGGTCCCGTCGGGCGAGAGCCGCAGCCCGGTCACCCGCGGAATCGAGACGTACTGATGGAGGTCCTCGAAGGGCGTCACCACGTTGGCTGGCCCTCAGTGTCCTTCGGTGATCATGGCGGCGCCGACCGTCGCGCTGGTGGCCTCGTCGATGAGGATCAGCCCGCCGGTCTGCCGGTTCCGGCTGTAGGGGTCGCAGAACAGCGGCTGCGTCACGCGGAGGGTGACGCGGCCGATCTCGTTCAGGCCGAGCCTGTCGACGTCCTCCTGCCGGTGCAGGGTGTTGACGTCCAGCCGGTAGTGCAGGTCGCGGACGAGTGCCTTGACCGTCCGGGTCGTGTGCTTGACGACCAGGCGGCTGCGTGGCGTCAGCGCGACGGAGTCGGACATCCAGCACACCATCGCCTCGACGTCCTGGGTCACCATCGGCTGGTTGTGGGGCCGGCAGATGAGGTCCCCGCGGGAGATGTCCAGGTCGTCTTCCAGTACCAGGGTGACCGACATGGGCGGGTACGCCTCCTCCACCGCGCCCCGGGCCGTGTCGATCCGGCTGATCTTCGTGGCCATCCCCGACGGCAGGTGCATCACCTCGTCGCCGGGCTTGAGCACGCCGCCGGCCACCTGGCCCGCGTAGCCGCGGTAGTCGTGCAGCTCGGGGTGCGTGGCCTTGTGCGGGCGGATGACGTACTGCACCGGGAAGCGCACGTCGATCAGGTTGCGGTCGGAGGCGATGTGCACATGTTCCAGGTGCCGCAGCAGCGGCGGCCCGTCGTGCCAGGCCATGTTCTCGCTGCGCTGGACCACGTTGTCGCCGTGCAGCGCGGAGATGGGGACGAAGGAGAGGTCCCCGATGTCGAGTTTGGCGGCGAAGGCGGTGAACTCGGCGGCGATGTCCTCGAAGACGGCCTGGTCGTAGCCGACCAGGTCCATCTTGTTCACCGCGAGCACCAGGTGCGGCACCCGCAGCAGGGTCGCGATGAAGGCGTGGCGCCTGCTCTGCTCGGTCAGCCCGTTGCGGGCGTCCACCAGCACGACGGCGAGGTCGGCGGTGGACGCCCCGGTGACCATGTTCCGGGTGTACTGGATGTGCCCGGGGGTGTCGGCGATGATGAACTTGCGGCGGGGGGTGGCGAAGTACCGGTAGGCCACGTCGATGGTGATGCCCTGCTCACGCTCCGCCCGGAGCCCGTCGGTGAGCAGGGCGAGGTTGGTGTACTCCTCTCCCCTGGCCCGGCTGGTGCGCTCCACCGCGGCGAGCTGATCCTCGAAGATCGCCTTGGAGTCGTAGAGCAGCCGCCCGATGAGGGTGCTCTTGCCGTCGTCCACCGAGCCGGCCGTGGCCAGCCGCAGGATGTCGGAGTGCCGGTCCCTCGGCCACGGGCTTGTCATGGGAGCGTCCTTCGGTGCGCCCGGCATCAGAAGTACCCCTCCTTCTTGCGGTCCTCCATGGCGGCCTCGCTGGTGCGGTCGTCGGCGCGCGTCTGGCCACGCTCGGTGATCCGGGTGGCCGCGATCTCCGTGATGACCTCATCGATGGTTGCCGCCGCCGACTCCACGGCCCCGGTGCAGGTCATGTCGCCCACCGTGCGGTAACGCACCCTGGCCTCGAACACCGTCTCGTCTTCCGTGCGGGGGATGTAAGGGTTGTCGGCCAGCAGCATCCCGTCCCGCTCGAAGACGCCACGGGAGTGCGCGAAGTAGATGGACGGGATCTCCAGATCCTCCCGCGCGATGTACTGCCAGATGTCCAGTTCGGTCCAGTTGGACAGCGGGAACACCCGGATGTGCTCGCCCATCCTGATCCTGGTGTTGTAGATGCTCCACAGCTCCGGGCGCTGATTCTTGGGGTCCCACTGGCCGAACTCGTCGCGGAACGAGAAGACCCGCTCCTTCGCCCGCGCCTTCTCCTCGTCCCGGCGGGCGCCGCCGAACACCGCGTCGAACCGGTGATCGCTGATCGCGTCGAGCAGGGTGACCGTCTGCAGCCGGTTGCGGCTGGCCCAGCGGCCGGTCTCCTCGGCGACCCGGCCCGCGTCGATGGATTCCTGGACCGACGCCACCACGAGCCGGACCCCGGTCTCGGTGACCCGGCGGTCCCGGAACTCGATCACCTCGGGGAAGTTGTGCCCGGTGTCCACGTGCATGACCGGGAACGGGATCCTGGCAGGCCAGAACGCCCGCTCGGCCAGCGCGAGCATGACGATCGAGTCCTTGCCTCCCGAGAACAGCAGCACCGGCCGCTCGAACTCGGCCGCCACCTCGCGCATGACGTGGATGGACTCGGCCTCAAGCACATCGAGCTGGGACAGCGAGTAGTCAGAATGCAGAGGGGCCATCGGGCGGACTCCGGATCGTCGGGCAGGTCAGGTGGTGCTCGCGGGCGTGAGCCCTAGGCGGTTCCCGTGGGCCGCACGGCAGCGATCGCGGTGAGCAACCGGTCTGCGAGCTTCCCCGGGCAGATCAGGATATCCGGCTGCCAGGGTGATGCCCTGTTGTATGCCAGCTTTGAGCCGTCGAGGCGGGAAGCATGCAGGCCGGCCGCCAGGGCCACCGCGACCGGGGCGGCCGAGTCCCACTCGTACTGGCCGCCGTCGTGCAGATACGCGTCGGCCTCGCCGAGTATCACCGCGGCCGCCTTGGCCCCGGCCGAGCCGAGCGGCACCAGCGTGGCGCCGACGTCCTCCGCGACCCGCGCCGCGAAGGCCGGGGCCCTGGTCCGGCTGACCACGATCCGCAGCGGCCGGGCGGCGCCACCGGGCGCCGGCTCGGGCCGGCGGCGGCGGCCCGGCGGTGCTGAGGACCCGGTCCCGGGCGGGCAGGGCCACCGCCCCGGCGGTCAGCTCACCGCGGTCCCACAACGCGACGTGCACTGCCCAGTCCGTCCGGCCGGGCTCGCCGAACTCCCTCGTGCCGTCCAGCGGGTCCACGATCCAGACCCGGTCCGACGTCAGCCGGGCCGCGTCGTCCCTGCCCTCCTCGGACAGGATCGCGTCGCCGGACGCCGGGCCGCGATCTGCGCCGAAAGGAACTCATGGGAACTCGCGTCGCCCGCCTTGCGCAGATCGTCTGGGTCGCCGCCGCGGGACCGCAGCAACAGCAGCCGCTGGCCCGCCTGCTCGGCGAGTTCGGCGGCAAGGCGACGGGCGTGAGCCCTACTCGGCCCCCGGGTCAGCGGTGCTGAGGACCCGGCCCTGGGCCGGCAGGGCCACTGCTCCAGCGGTCAGCTCACCCCGCTCTCGCAACGCGACATGCACATTCGACGGGCACGGGGTGCCCTAACGCGGGATCAAGGCTACAGCAGGCCTGGGTGCTGCTAGGCCCCTGCCAGTCGGTCGGTCAGGATGCGTCTACGGCGAAGAGATGACGGGCCGGCGACTGGACCCACTGGCCGCCTGCGGTGTCCCCATCTACGAGCCAAGCCTCGGTACGCTGCCGTGAGCATGCGCTGTGCCCCCTCGATGTATTTTTCGGCAGCGTTTTGGGTCAAGTTAGGTAAGGCTGCCAGCGTATGGCCTTCCGCTATGCGTTCTGCCCTCCCGCCCGAGCCTGGGGAGCGCTTTCTGCGCGGCCGGGTGAGGAGGTGTGCCGTGCCTGACCTGCCATCGTCGGCAGGCACCGTGACCTGGGTCGGCGGCGCAGCTATCGTGGCCGTGCACGGCGGACTCGACCCGGTCGCCTCGTCTCAGGCGCGGGAGCGGATCGCCTTGGTGATCGGCGACGGCCCGCAGCGGCTGGTGCTGAACCTGGTGGATGTGCGTGATCGCTTCGCCGCGGAGTGCTTGGCCCTCATCGCCGTCACCCGGCACCTGCTGCCGCCCGGCTGTGTGCTCGATGTGTGCTCGGTCGGCCTGGCCGTACATCGCATCCTGGCACTCACCGGCTGGAGCAGACCCGATCCCGCCGCCAGGCCCTGTCAGGTCCCGCGTCCTGGAGGCAGCCAATGCCCCATCCTGGGGCTGCCGCTGGAAGCCGTCCCATGCGCAGGACCCGTTCGTTTGGGTGGAACAGGGTCCTCCCGGGGCCAGGTTCCCGACCCCCGGAACCGCCGCGGCCCTGTGCGGGATCGGCGCACACGCCCCCGATGTGAGGACTAGCGGAGCTTGCGTCCTAGGACTTTGACGTTTGTCTTGAGTTTTCCGGCCGGGTGTCTGGGATTTTGCGCGGGTCGTAGTTGTCAGGCGGCTGCTGGGAGTCGGGCTGCGGCGAGCCGCCGGGTGAGTTCGCCGTCGATGACGCGCAGGGCGTGACGGAGCGGGGGCGCCGCCTGGGGCTGGTCGCCGGCCATCAGCGGGCGCAGGACGCGGTCATGGACCTTGGTGTAGAAGATGGCGAACCGCAGGCCTTCAGGGGTCAGGGCATACAGGTTGCGGTGCGGGATCCGGGCGACGATGCCGTTGCGGGACAGGCGGGCCAGGTCGTAGGAGGCCTGGTTAATGCTGTAGGAGGTGCCGAGCAGTCCGGTCATCAAGGTGCGCAGGCTCTTGTTCGTGATGCCGGTGACGGCGAACAGCGTGCTGGCGAGGGTGCCGGCCAGGGCCATGACTCGAGGGTCGCCGAACCGTAGTCCGGGCGCCCTCCGGCCGTCCTCGGTGAGGGTGGGCTGCGATATCCGCGCAAAGACTGGACTATCGAAGACGCAACCCTGGCCGACACGTTCAGTTTCCAGCAGCCGGGCGTTGATCGCACGCGCCCGGGCCTGCAATTGGGGGAGGTTGTGCAGGCGGCGCAGGCAGCCCAGGTCATCGGGTGAGTTGACCACGGTCTCCACCCGCAGGGCACGGCCGTCCTTCAGGTACTGCTTCACCCTGGAGTGGCGCCAGAACGCGTTGATGGTGACGCCCTGGTTGCTGCGGTCGATGGCGGTCTTGAACCCGGCCGGCTGGCCAGCGGGCTTGCGGCCGCGGGGATCGCGCTTGAACAGGATCTCGACGTGCTCGGGACGGCCGAGGTCGAGGTTGTCAGCGACCAGGGCCTCGAAGAATGCCCGCGCATACCGGGGAGCGCCGAACACGATGGTGCGCGACACCTCGACCTGACGCATCGACAGTTCCCACCAGTACCCGGCGGCCTGGTCGGCGGTCGTGAGGGGCAGCGGCAGCCGCGACGCCCAGCGGTCGAAGAACGCCTGGATGTCACCGGACCCGAGCCGGTCGCAGATCTCCTGCAGCCGGTCCGGATCATCACAGGAGGCGAACCCATTCGACAGCTCGGTGAATCCGATCCCGGCCCTGGCCGCCTGCCGCTTGGCCCACTCATGGCCGTTGACCCACACCTTCACTGGGTACGGGAAGTACGCGCAGACCTTGATGAACCCCGGCCCCCACTGCTGGTCCCAGAGGTAGAAGTAGTAGCACGTCACCCTGCGCTCGGCGATCGCGAACCAGAACTGCGGCGGCCTGGACGGGCCGGTGTCACGCTTGCGCGCCTCCCAGACATGCTGGTATTCCTGCGCCCAGCCGACCGCCACCACCCTGGACTGGCCGGCCGCGGCGGCCCGCACAAGCAGCGGGCGCATCACCTCGATCTTCCGCACCCCCTTGGTGAGCTTCACCACCGGGATGTCGTTGCTGTCAGCGAACCGTGCCACCGCCTGGCGGAACCGGGTGCCGATCTTCTCGAACACCGCCGGGGAGGCCACCGGCATGCCCAGGTGGTCATGCAGGAAAGTGAAGACCCGGCCACCGGTCTGCAGAGTCGGCACGTAGCCGTTCAGGTAGACCCGGTCCAGGCACTCGAGGTCCAGCACCGTGTGACCATCCAGCAACTCCGGGACCGTGACCACATGCGACATGGCAACCGCCTCCAGCAAGCACCGTTACCATCCCAGGATCAATCCCGGCCGCCCGCACGTCCACGCAGGCCGAACCGTCAGCCTCGGCGGTCAGAGGCGGAGCCTCGCTAGACGAGTGATTCCTTATTGATCATGGGTGTGTCGTTACGTGACGAAGCGGGCGAGGGTGCCCAAGATCGGCGTTGCTACCCAAACGTCGAGCCTGGAGGCCCTCGTGGACGCTGATCTGGACACCCTCGTGACGGCACTGTACGTGAAGATCGACGACATGCTGGTGAAAGACCGCCGGCCGGGCCACCCGGTCCGCCTCAGCCAGCCGAGC
The DNA here is from genome assembly GCA_963741615.1 of uncultured Actinomycetes bacterium. Taxonomy (GTDB): domain Bacteria; phylum Actinomycetota; class Actinomycetes; order Streptosporangiales; family Streptosporangiaceae; genus UBA9676. The sequence goes on along the minus strand of CAVUIU010000003.1, from coordinate 2,947 downwards.
TGGTCTGCCTGGCGGTCGCGCAGGCGCTGCTGGGCTTCCACAGCGAGCACCGGTGGATCCGGTTCGCCATCTGCCACCTGCGCGGCTGCTTTCCCGTACCTGCCGCACCAGCCCGGCTACAACAAGCGGCTGCGCGCCGCGCTGCCGCTGGTCAAGCAGGTGATCCGGGACCTGGCCGCCGACAGCGACTTCTGGTTCGACAACGTCTGGATCGCCGACTCCACCCCGGTGGAATGCGGCCGCTCGCGGCCTGCGGTCAAGCGCTCCGACATGGCCGGGTGGGCGAACTACGGCTACTGCGCCTCCCATTCGCGCTGGTTCTGGGGGCTGCGGCTGTACCTGATCTGCACCCCGGCCGGGATGCCGATCCTGTGGGCGCTGGCCGACCCCAAGATCGGCGAACGCGAGGTCCTGGCCGCGATGCTCGATGTCGAGCCCCAGCTCGCCACCGCCCGGCCCGGCCTGATCCTCATCACCGACAAGGGCTTCGCCGGCCGCGAGACCGAGGCTGACCTGGCCGCCCGCGGCATCACGCTGCTGCGGCCCTCCCGCAAGGACGAGGCCGCCCGCCACGGCGAGCCGCTGCTCAAGACCGATCCGCCAGCTGATCGAATCGGTCAACGACACCCTCAAAGGCCAGCTCGACCTGGAAGCCCACGGCGGGCGGACCTTCGAAGGCGTCGCCATCCGCGTCGCCCAGCGCATCCTGGCCATGGCCGCCGCCATCTGGCACAACAACAAGACCGGGCACCGGTCACCCGGTCGCTGATCGCCTACGACCACTGAAACCATAAGGAATCACTCGTCTAGCATCAATACCGTTTACTTAAGATTGGCTTCGGTGTTATCGTGCCTGCGTGCCCCGCGCCGGATGGGTCAAGCCGCAGACGGATCAGCGTTGTCGGATCACATCTCGGTCGGCGTGCTGACCCGGGTGTTCCCGCCGGAGCTGGTGGACCGGGTGGTGGCGGAGGCTGGCCGCGCGGAGGTCCGGCACCGGCTGCTGCCGGCCCGGGTGGTGGTGTATTACGTGCTGGGCCTGGCGCTGTTCTCGCAAGCTTCCTATGAGGAGGTGATGCGGGAGCTGGTGGAGGGCCTGTCGTGGGCGAGCGGGTGGGCTCAGTCGTGGCAAGTGCCGACGAAGGCCGCGCTGTTCAAGGCCCGGGCGCGGCTGGGGCCAGAGCCGCTGAGGGCGCTGTTCGAGGCGGCGGCGGTCCCGCTGGCGACGGCGGAGACCAAGGGTGCCTGGTACCGGGACTGGCGGCTGATGAGTATCGACGGCACCTGCATCGATGTCGCCGACACCCCGGCCAACGAGGCGGAGTTCGGCCGCCCGGGACTCAGCCCGCGAGGGGCGGGCGCGTTCCCGCAGGCACGCCTGGCGGGGCTGGCCGAGCGCGGCACCCATGCCCTGGTCGCCGCGGCGGTGGGTGCGTGCACCACCGGGGAGACCACCTTGGCCCGCGGCCTGCTCGGCTCGCTCGGGCCGGGCATGCTGGTGCTGGCCGACCGGAACTTCTACGGCTTTGAGTTGTGGAACGCCGCCCGTGCGACCGGCGCGGAGCTGCTGTGGCGGACCAAAGCGGGCCACGTCTTGCACCCGCATGAGCAGCTGCCCGACGGCTCCTGGCTGGCGCGGCTGCGCCGGTTCTCCAACTATCACATGCGCGGCACCGATGTCGTGGTGCGGGTGATCGACTACGCCGTCGCTGACCCCGGCCGCCCGCAGGCCGAGGACCGCTACCGGCTGCTCACCACCATCACCGACCCCCACGCCGCCCCGGCCGCCGAACTGGCCGCCCTCTACCCCCAGCGGTGGGAGTTCGAGACTGCGCTAGATGAGCTGAAGACCCACCAGCGCGGTCCCCGCGCCGTGCTGCGCTCCAAGATGCCCGACGGCGTCCGCCAGGAAATCTACGGCTACCTGTGCGTCCACTACGCCATCCGCTGGCTGATGCACACTGTCGCCCTCGAGGCCGGCGCCGACCCCGACCGGCTCAGCTTCACCCGCACCCTGCGCGCCGCCCGCCGTACCGCACGCTCGCACCCCGGATTTTCCCCCTCCGGCGCTGGCTGAGGCATACGCCACCGCCCGCCAGGAGATGCTGTCCGAACTGCTCCCCGCCCGGCGGCTGCGCGCAGCCCCGCGAGCCGTCAAGCGCAAGATGAGCAATTACATCGTCAAGCGCCCCACCCACCGCGACTGGCCACAGCCCACCAGACGCCCACAGGACGCCCTCATCATCCTCAGCCCTAAGTAAACAAGCTTTGTCTTCCCCCGCGCGGGCAGCACCTGCTCCACCTGCTCATGGCCAACCCGCCAGCCTGTTCCACCGAGATATCCAGCTAACCGGGCCTCCCTGCCGGACAGCTCACCCGGAGTATCTGGCAATGCCCCCGAGATGGGTGCTCGCGCGCGCATCCTCGTGGTCGCGGGCCTGCCGCGCGCAAGCACGGCCAGGACGTTCACAGCGTTGATCCCCAAGGCCGAGGTGACCGTGTCTCACCTCGATGTATTTTTCGGCAACACTTATGGGTCAGGTTAGGCAGAGCAGCCGCTACTTGCCTTTCCGGTTCGCGTGTTCCTGCCCTCCCGTCCGAGTGCTTGGGAGCGCTCTTGGCGGCAGGGGGAGGGGTTGTGTTTTGGCGCATATGCCACCTCGGCAGTCACCGTGATCTGGGCCGACGGCATAGCGACCGTCACCGTGCGCGGTGAACTCGACCGTATCGCCTGTTCCCAGGTGCGGAAGCATATTGGCTTGATGATCGGGGCCGACCTGAACCGACTGGTGCTGGACCTGGTGGATGTGGGTGATCGCTTCGGCGCGGAGTGCCTGGCCCTCATCGCCGTGGCGCGGCACTTGCTGCCGCCCAGCTGTGTGCTCGATGTCTACTCGGCCAACCCCGCCGTGCACGGCATCCTGGCACTCGAGGGCTAGGCGGATTG
>CAVUIU010000002.1:0-113554 GCA_963741615.1 uncultured Actinomycetes bacterium | reverse complement strand
AGCTGACCTGGCGAAGTTGCGAGCCGAGCCGGCGTGGCCAGAGACGGTCTCCTGGCAGCCGACAGGGCACACCTTCGGCGAGCAATGGGATGCCCTCTCCGAAACCGGGCGACATGAGTTTCTGCTGCGCTCAGCGATCCGGGTTCACGCTGATCACGACACCGACGACCCATGGCCGAGGCCGGATCCGGGCGGCATGGTGGTGCTAGCGGTGCACGGCGGCATCCGGGTCAACATCGAGCTCGGTGACCTCAAGGCCCTGCGAGACATAGCGGGCCAGACACCAAACATCCGCAATGACCCACTCAAGGCGGCCACTACGGAACGGTCTGACCTCCCCGGCTGAGCAGCGCAGACTTGTTCATAAAGTGTCAGGAACGCCTTGTCCTCGTCGTTGGCCACGTCCTCGATCGCGAGCACGACGTTGCGAGCCAGCAGTGCCGCGACGTCGCCGGGATGGCCACCCTCGAAAAAGCGCCCCGCCGAGCCGATCCGCAGCGAGCGCAGCCGGACGTCCACGAAGCCACGCACATCCGCCTGCAGCTGGGCGCCGTATCCCACCTCCTCGATCACCGCCAGGGCCGCGTGCTGCAACTGGGCCAGGGTGGGGGTGACCGGACCCGCCGCCGCCCCGGGGACCTGCCCGCCGGTGACCACGTCCCAGCCGCACTCCTCGTAAACCCGCTGCAGCGCCTGCGCCATGATCTGCGGAAACGGCTCGTCGGCGTCGAATGCGGCCAGGAACAGGGCGCGCACCATGTCGATGTGGGCCTGCACGGGATAACCCGGCTCGGGGGCGAGCGGGTTGACCGAGAACGGGATCGCGGCGGGGTCGGCGGGATTGATCACGGTGACTTGCGCGCCCCGGCCAGGGCCGGTGCCGATGAGCCGCCCGGCGATCGCCCGGTACTCCGACTTGACGGGCTCGATCGCCAGCCAGGGCAGCCCGGCCCCGGCGAGTTGCTCCAGCAGATGCCGCACGGTCTGCGATTTCCCGGCCCCGGTGGCACCGGTCACCAGGGCATGCCGGTTCAGGGTCGCCAGCGGCACACCGAACTCGCCCACCGGCCGGTCGAGGCCATCGAGGATCATCCCCAGGCGGAGCGCATCCACCGCCTGACCGGCGTTCCCGGCCTGACCGGCGTTCCCGGCCTGCCCGGCGTTCCCGGCCTCGCTGGTGAGGTCGAAGTAGCCCGCATCGACCACCCGCACCCCAGGCACCTCCAGGCTGGGCAGGCCGGGCAGTGCGGCCAGCACGCCCGCGGTGGCCGGGAACGGGGCCAGCGCCTCGCTCAGCGGGTCAGCCGCCCTGGCCCGCAGCGCATCCACGAGGCGGTAGGGCACCTGGCCGGTCACGAGCCGGTACGGGTGGTGACTCACATCGGCCGAGCCGACCAGCACCGGCGCCAGCAGCGCCACCTCCTCCGGGGAGGCGGCCCCGGCCAGGACCCGCACATCCCACAGGCCCGCCTCCCGGAACGCGTCCAGTTCCGCCAGACGGCGCTCCGTGCGCTCGGTGCCGAACCGGGACGTCTCCTCGTCGTGGCGGCGGAGCACGTTCACCTGCAGGCGCAGCTCGGCGATCTCGGCATCGAGGAGGTCCGTCGGCTCGGCCACGACGAGCCAGCCGAAAGGCCTGCCTAACAGCGCGGCGAGCGCCGACTCGAACAGAGTCGGCCGGGGCGGTTCCCGCTGTGTCCATGAGGCAGTGGCGTCGGCCAGCGGCGGGGCCTGGCGGCCCGGGCACAGCACCCACGCCAGGCTGTCCCAGGCGTCCAGCCAGCCCGCACCGGCCGGAACGCCCCGCGAACCGGGAGGATACAGGAGCACCTGGCCGCTCGCGCGCGGCGGCCCGGGCGGCTGGGGCGCCAGGCCCGGTCCCGAGGCGGCTGCGTTGGTGATGAGTTCGAGTGGCGAGCCGGCGCCCCGGGACAGCCAGCCGGCCACGAACGGCCGCCCCCGGCCGGCGGCGGCGAGCGCGGCAGGCAGGATGCTGACGAAGTCCTGCTCGGCCGAGCCCGCGGGCCGCGGGGCGGTGAGGGATGCGACCCGGAACCACGGGCCGGCGTTCCCGTCACCCAAGACGGGGATTGTCGTCACGATGTGTGCATACCAGCCGGGCCGGTCTGGCGCCACCGTCCCTGGCAGGTTGGTGGCCGTGGGCTGGTGCGGCGGTCCCGTTCAGGCGTCGCACAGGGCGAGGAGCTTGGTGACGGTCGCCCAGTTGCGTGCCGTCCCGGCAGCCGCCGCACCGCCCGCCCTGGCCAGCCGCACCGCGAGCTCGCTGCGCCCGTAACCGTCCGGGGTGTGCAGGAAGAGCGTGCGCCCCACCACCGTGGCCTCGTCGCGGCCGCCCTTCTCCGCGGCCTGCTTCTCCGCCGCCGCGATCGACTCCCGCAGCTGCTTCCCGGGTTCGGCGCTGAAGAACATCGCGTGCACGTACCTGGGGTTCGGCTCGGCCCGGTAGGGATTGTCGCTGATCACCTGGGCCAGCTCTGCGCGGGTCAGCACGATCACCCGGGGCTTCAGGCCGAAGGCCTGGGCGATGGCCTGCTCCAGGCCGGCCGCGAGGGCGCCGGTGTCCGCCTCCTGCGCCGTGAACAGCACGTTGCCGCTCTGGATGTAGGTCGAGACACCGGTGTGGCCGAGCGAGGCCACCACCTCGCGCAGATCTGCCATCGCGACCTTGTTGTTGCCGCCGACGTTGATGCCGCGCAGCAGGGCGACGTGGGAGGGCATGACAGCATCCTGCCTCACCCCGCCGCCGGCCAGCCACCCACCCGGCCCGGGACCACCGGTGGTGATCGCCCGGGCCTGCGGTCACGGACCGCGGTGCTTGCGCCAGTCGAGCGGTTCCGGGGGCGGGCCGAGGTTGGGCGGAGGCCCGTCCTTTTTCGACCGCCAGCTGATCGGGGCGGACGGCTGATCGTCACCGGCGGGAGCCGCGCCGGGCGCGCCATCGCCGGGGCGCCATCGCTCCGGGCCGGCTGCCGGATCATCTGGGGTGCCGCCGTCCGGCCCGGCCCCCGGATCGTCTGGGGTGCCGCCGTCCGGCCCGGGCCCCGGATCATCTGCGGTGCCGCCGTCCGGCCCGGCCGCCGGACCATCCGTGGTGCCGCCGTCCGGGCCGGGCCCCGGATCGTCCGCGGTGCCGCCGTCCGGGCCGGCCGCCGGACCATCCGTGGTGCCGCCGCCCGGGCCGGCCGCCGGGCCATGCGCCGGGTCACCTGCGGGACCGTCCGTGGTGGCGCGGCCGGCCGGCGCCCCGGCCTGCGCGTCCCGCGCCTGGCGGGCCTCGTCCATGCTCAGCGTGCTGACCGTGGGCAGCGCCAGGATCGCCGGATTGGCGTCCGCGAGCACGACCTGCCGCCCGCCGGGCGAGGAGTAGCTGACGATCACCGCGCTCGGCGGCAACTGCTGCAGCTGATGCGGCTCGACCAGGAACTCACGGGACCGTTGCGCCGTTCGCGCGAGCGACTCGTTGGCCCCGATGGCGGTGGACGTGCTCCATCCCCACGACGTGCTCGCGTTGATCCCCTCCGTGACCGACTCCGAATCGCTGGTGCCGTGCGATGCGCTCACATCCCGGCTGCCCGACCCGGTCCGTTGCCCGAACGGCGCGACGTCGGCCCGGGTGTGCCCACGGCCGCGGCTCCGGCCCGTGGTCCGGCTGGTGGATGCCGAGACCGAGACGGAGTCGGCGGTCCCCACCGTGCTGGTGTAGGACCAGCCCGAGGTTCCGGTGATGGAGGCACCGACGGTGTCGGTGAGCTGACTGAGCACAAAACGGTGCTCGGTCCCGATCTGCTCGCTGGCCACCTTGGCGTCCTCGGCGTTCCCGAGCCGCATGAACGCGACCGCCGCGTTCCCCCGTCCCAGCCTCTCCCTCACCTGGGCCGGGATCGACCGGTAGGCGAGCACCAGCCCGGTCCGGGTGCTCTCGCAGGCATCGCACAGCCGGTCGAGCACGTCGCCGCGCAGCTTGTCCGCGCCGGCCAGGCAGAGCGTATGCCGCCAGGGCCGGCCCGGCGGGGCCTGGCGGAGCAGGTGCGTCAGGGACACGGTGACGTAGGTCCCGAGCATGGTGTTACCGAAGGTGGCCCCGCTCCGGTCCAGCGCGATAACCCGCAGCGCACTGCGGGGAAGCGGGACAGGTTCGGAGCCGAGCCCGGCCAGCGCACGCAGTCGTGCCTCCAGCGCCAGGGCCCGCTCGATCACCACCCGGTCGGCCGCGGTCCGGCCGAACAGGCCATCGACGCGCTCCAGCTGGGAAGTGGTGAGCAAGCCCGCCCCGACGTCCTGGCGCGGGTCGCCAACCTGGGCGAGAGCCCGCAGGCCAGCGGTGACGCTCGCAATCCCCGCTCCCTCCCCCAGCGCGCCGATGACCCGCTCCACGATGGCGTGGTCGCCAGCCGGGTCGGGCCCGCCACCAGCGGCCTGGCCGGCGGACGCGGTGACCGCCAGCACATCGGCGAGCGGTTCGGCGGGCATACCCACCCCCAGGTCGAGCCGTGGCAGGTCACCGGGCAGGACCCACACCAGCGGCCGGATCCCCATGTCGCCGGCCAGGGCCACCAGGTCACTGGCGACGGCACCCTCGGACAGATCGACCACGGTCACCTCGCCGCCGGTCGCCAGCCTGGCCACGGCGACCATGGTGAGCAGGGCGGACCAGCCGGCCAGTGTGCCACCCGCGACGTCCACCCGGTCGATTCCGTCCGGAAGCGCGACCGGGTACCACAGCGGCTGCCGGGCGAACGCCTGCTGGCATGACTGCCAGTCACGGAACCGCTGGGCGTGATCCTCCAGCCGGCCGAACAACTGGTACTCCTGCGCATCCCGGGCGGCCGCGACCCGGCGCACCTCCGCCTCGACGGTCGCCCGCAGCTCCCGGTGACCGCGCCAGACAGCCCGCCCGCCCAGGCCGGCCGGGGTCAGGAAGGCGGCCGCCGCCAGGCCGGTGAGCGCCGGATTCAGCAGCCCGGCATTGCCGAGGACGAGCACCAGCGCGGTCGCTGCCAGGCACGCGCCGGCCAGCACCTTCCAGTACCGGCTGAGCAGTCTTTCCTCCCGCCGCTGCGCCGCCAGCCAGCCCGGGTTCAGCTGCTCCTGCTCGGCGGGGGTGGGGCGCCGGGGCGGCGGCCCCGGATCGGGATGTGCCTGGGCGTACTGCCAGCCCAGGTACACCCTGCTCGCGCGGAACACCCGGTCGCCGGTCATCGCGGCCGGTCCGGCGGGGCCGGGATCCGGGCGGGGACGCTCACGGCCAGCGGGACAACCCGTCCGGCCGGCCGCCGTGGGACCAGCGTGAACTCGTCCTCCCCGAGCGCGCGCAGGGCCTCGCCGGAGACCAGCGGTGACCAGGCCGCTCCCGGGGGTGCGAGCGGCCCGGCCCCGGCGGCCGCCCCCCCGTATTCCGGCGGGCCGGTCGCTGCCTCCACGTGATGCGTGGACCGCCCTGAGGCGGGCACCAGCCGGCTTCCGGTCAGCGGGGCAAGCTGCCCGGCCAGTGCCTGATCGTCGAGCCGGTGCAGGACGAGAACGCCGACCTGGTCCGCGAGCCTGCCCGCTGCGGCCGGTGAGGTGGTACTCAGCACGGTGGCGAACCCGGCGCCGGCGCCCGCGCTGACCAGGCCGGACAGCGCCTGCGGATCGACTGTCTCACACCGGCTGAACCATGCCAGGCCGTCGCCCCCGATCGCCGCCTGGCGCAGCCCGGCGCAGACCTCGGTAGCATCCTGGGCCACCAGGTTCGCGATCGTGTCGGCGGGCCGCCCGTGCGCGTCCCGGTCGAGCGGGAACAGGGCAACTCCCCGCTGCCGCACCACCTCGTCCAGGCTGATCTGAGGTCCGGGCGCTGCGGCCGGGCCGGTACCGAGCCAGCGTCCGAGTGGCGACGCCCGCAGGCCCGCCAGCTGCTCGGCCATGAACGTCGCCACCGATGCCTGCGCCGCCAGGCGGCTGGCCGTCATCTCGGCCCGGCTGGCCAGCGAGACGCGGTGCGGGTGATAGGCGGGGACCCGCTCCATCCGCCCGGCCAGCGCTCCCGGGCCCAGCAGCTCGATGACGTCGTCCAGCATTGCCGTGGCCGGATCGCCATCGGCCGCCCCGGCCACCGCGAACACGTCGGTCAGGCAGGCCTGGCAGCCCAGCCGCGCCGAGTCAGGTGCCTGGGCCCAGTCGATCATGCCCATGACCAGCGTTGCCCTGCGCGCGGGGCCGCCGCCGCGCAGCGGCTCGTAGTACCCGGTCCCGGCCGCCCCGAAGACCTGGAGCGGCGCCCCCGCGGCTGCGCAAACAGCCGCCAGCTGGCCGGCCAGGCCCGCGCCGGCCGCCATGTCCACCACGATCACCGGCTTGCGGAGCCGGATGGCGGCGTGCGCCAGCTGGAAGGCCGACTCTGTCACGCCTGGGCGCATCGAACCGGTGACCAGCACTCCCCGCTCCGCCTCCCGCCAGGGCACCGCGGCAGGCTCGCCGCTGTCACGGGCAACCCCCAGGCATACCCCGGCGCGGGTCAGCACCCCCCCGGACCGGACGAAGGCTGCGGTCAGCCGCCGGCGGCATGCGCTGACCAGTCCCGGGCGGGGGGCGGCAAGGCGCCACTCGTCGGTGTGCAGCCAGTCCAGCCACCAGCTCACGGCCGCCACCCCGGCGGCCAGGACGAGGGCGACCGGGAACTGGCCAGGGAACCAGCGCACCGGGCCGGTGGGCACCGCCCCCAGGTGGTCGAGCCTTGCGGGCTCGGTGACCACCCCGGCGAGCAGCGCCGCCACCGCGCGCGGCGCGGCGGAGAACCCGGCCATGGCGGCCGCCGGGCCGATCGCGAGCACCCAGATCACCCCGCACGCCGCCGGGCCGGTCAGCCACACCGGGCGCCACCGGGTGATCCTCCCGATGACCTGGAAAGCTACCGATAACCCCAGCGTTACCTGGGCGAACAATAAGCCGGCGAGGACCGCCAGCAGGGTGAGGGCACCGAGAATCTCACGGCGGCGCGGTGTGCCCAGCGGGATCAGGTAGCGCGCTCGCCGCGGGGCAACGGGAACGGCGGCAGACATGTTGGGTCAAGGTTCCCAGCCCTGCGCTGTGTGTGTCCAGGCGGTGGCGAAACCATCCGTGTCCTCGGCGGGCGCGGGCGCCGCCGTGGCCTGGATGACGATGCGGAACAGGTCGGGCCTCAGCATGGCGGTCGTGAGCGCGACCGGGCAGTTGGCCGCCGGGTCCTCGAAACTGACGGTGATCATGGCCACGAGCTCGCCGGCGGCCAGGCGGAGGCTCCGGGCGACCGAAGGCGGCGGCGGTGCCAGCTCGATCTGCAGTGCCCGGGCACGGCCGGCCCTGGCCACGGGCGGCGGGCCAGCTGACGGCAGAGCATCCGCCTGCGGGCCAGCTGACGGCAGAGCATCCGCCTGCGGGCCAGCCACCGGCGAGCCAGCTTCAACCGGGGCAAGCGGCGGCGCCCCGAGATCCGGCAGCGCAGCGCCCAAGCGCTCGGGCAGGTAGCTGGCCGACAGCGCGGCCGGCTCGCCGCCCACCGTCCACAGGCAGCGGATGGCCAGGACCGGCTCACCTGCCGCCAGGCCGAGCGAGCGCCCGATGTCCTCCGGGGGGCGGCGCCGGGACACGTGCCGGCTCTTGCAGACGAGCTGGCCGCCCATCGGATCGACGTGCGAGGTGAGGCCGGACAGCCCCTCCAGCGGGACGCGGTACTCGGCCGGGCTGGCCCGGTACACCTGCCCGTCAGGCAGCCGCCGCAGCAGGTGCCGGGCGGCCAGTTTGTCGATGGCGGCGTTGACCTCGGCCGCGCTCACGTTGTAGCGGCGCGCCAGGGCGGTCAGCCTGGGCAGCCGCCACCCGGGCTCATGGTGGATCAGGGTCGCCGCCATGCGGTCGGCGAGGACACCGGCGGGGACGCCGTCCCCGCGCCGGGCACCCGCCCGGCGGACGTCGTCTGCCCGGTCGGTCGTCATTCCGCATGACGCCGGGAGAAGGAGACGACCACCCGCCCCAGCACGATGATGATCAGGACCAGGACGAACAGCAGCAGGGCCGCGTCGTAGGCCAGGTACTGCTGCGCCGGGTAGGGCGAGGCGTAGAAGGTCCAGACCGGATAGGTCAGGAAGGCCACCGGTGAGTTGGTGAGCTGGTGGCTCGGGTCGAAGAAGGACCAGCCCGCGGTGAGGAGCAGCGGGGCGGTCTCGCTGATCGAGATCGCGATCGCGATGAGCAGGCCGGTGACGATCCCCGGCACCGCGGACTTCAGCACGATCTTGCGTAGCGTCCAGGTCGGCGGCAGGCCCAGGGCCTCGGCGCCGTCCCGGTAGGAGCTTGGCACCTGGTTCAGCGACGTTTCCGTCGCCTTGGTGAGGTAGGGGATGGCGATCACCGAGATCACGAGGACGGCGGGCAGCAGCCCGTAACCCCAGTGCAAGCCGATCACCAGCGCGATGAAGCCGACATAACCCATCACGATCGAGGGGATGCCCGCCAGCACCTCGTAGCCGCCGCGCAGGATCCCCCGGTGCCTGCCGGTGGCGAACTCGGCGAGATACACGCCGGTCAGCACGCTGATGGTGCCCGCGATGATCACTACTCCGGCGGTGATGTAGAGCGTGCCGAGGATGGCGTTCTTCAGGCCGCCCCCGGTGCCCGTGGTGTTGGTGGTGAGCACGCTCCACTGCCAGTGCGGCACGGCCCGCGCCACGATGCCAACCGCCAGCCACACCAACGGCACGACCACCGCGGCCAGGGCGGTGAAGCAGCCGCCCCAGAAGATCGCGTTCCAGATCTTCCTGCGGCGCGGCACGGCCGGCCAGTCGCGCCCGTTGTGCCGGGCGGGCTTCAGCGATCCCGGCGCCTCGGCCGCTGATGACGCGCTGCCCATGCTGCCCATGCTGCTCATCGTCTACAGCCCCCTCCCCACGGGCAGGGCCGTGCCCGACACCCGCCGGACCATCAGCCTGGCGGCCACGTTGGTGGCGAGGGTGATGACCAGCAGCACGAGGGCGAGCTCGGCGTAGGTGCGCACGCCGAGCTGGTCAGTGATCACGGTGTCGAGATTCTGCACGATGTTGGCCGCGATCGTGATCATGGCCGCGTAGAGGTTGGTCGCCACCGTGCCGAGAGCGACGCCGCAGACCATGGCGACCGCGATCGTCTCACCCAGCGCCCGGGCAAGGCCCAACACGACCGCGCCCACCAGGCCGGCCCCCACCCAGGGCAGCGTGACCTTGCGGGCGCACTCGGCATCGGACATGCCGAGCGCGATCGCGCCCTCCCTGGGCAGCAACGGGACCCCCCGGATCAGGTCACGGGAGGTCGAGGCAACGATCGGGATGATCATGATGGACAGGATCAGGCCGGAGACGAGCAGCCCCTGGCCGTGCCCGACATCGCCCTGGAAGAAGGGCAACGGGACGTGGGTGAGGACCGGGGCTATGTACTTGGCGATGAACGGCCCGAAGGTCAGCACTCCCCACAGGCCGATCACGACGCTCGGGATGCCGGCCAGCAGTTCCAGGAACCCCCCGACAGTGCTGGCCAGCCGGCGGGGCAGCCGCTCGACGACCACCAGGGCCGCGCCGATCGACACCGGCACGGCGATGACCAGCGCGATCAGTGAGGTCTCCAGCGTCCCGACGATCTGGGGCAGCGCCCCGTACTGCTGCCCCGAGATGTAGGTGATTCCGTGGGAGGTGATGGATTTGCCGTACTGGTTGCCGGTGTGCCAGATGCTCGTGGTGAAGAACGACCAGCCGTTGATCCGGATCGCGGGCCAGGCCTTGACGAACAGGACCACGAGGATGAAGCCCAGCATCAGGGTGGGGATCAGCGCACCGCCCAGGCCGAGCCAGCGGAGGAAGGAACCGCTACGCAGCCAGCCACGGAACCCGGAGCCCGCCGGGCGGGGAGGCGGCTGCGCCGCCTCCCCTTCCGGTGAGATAGGGAGAGATGTCATGACTTAGCTGATCTTGGCGATCAGGTTCTTGGCAATGGTCTGGACGCTCGCCGGCAGCGGCACGAAGTTCACCGGGGCCATGTACTTGGAGCTGCTGCCCGTGGTGATTCCCCAGGTGAGGAAGTTCTTCACCGCGGTCGCCTCCGCTGAGCTCGGCTGCTTCGTCTTCACGATCGCGTACTCGTAGTTGACGATCGGGTAACCAGTCTTGCCGTTGATGAGCGACTGGGTCCCCGACGCGGGGGTGCTGCCGGCGAAGTCGTTCAGCGCGAGTGTCATCGTCGACGTGTTGGGCGCCACGAATGTCCCGGCCTTGTTGGCCAGCGACGCCGCGCCGAGCCCAGCGGCTGTTGTCTGCGTCAGGTAGCTGACGCCGATGTAGGCGATGCAGCCCTTGATGGCCCCGCAGCCCTTGACCATGCCGCCGTTGCCGGTCTCCGCGGTGGCGCCGGGCACCGACGGCCAGCTCACGGTCGTCCCGACGTTGGCCGTGGGCCACGCGCTCGGCGCCTGTGCGTTCAGGTAGGACGTGAAAATGAACGTGGTGCCCGAGCTGTCAGCCCGGTGCAGGGTGACGATCTTGGTGCTGGGCAGCGACACGCCCTTGTTGAGCGCCGCGATCGCCGGGTCGTTCCAGGTCGTGATCTTGCCGGCGTAGATCTGCGCCACGACCGAGCCGTTGAGGTCGAGCGGCTTCTTGATCCCCGGCAGGTTGTAGTTGACCATCGCCGCGGACACCGCCACCGGGATGTTCAGCAGCCCCGGGAACTGGCTCACGTCGGACGGCGACAGGTAGGCGTCGGATCCGCCGATATTGACCGTACCGGCGGCGGCGTCAGCGATGCCGGTACCCGAGCCGGTGCCCGAGGTGGTGATGAGAATCTTGGGGAAGAGCGCGCCGTACGCCACCTGCCAGGAACTGACCAGCGGGAGCAGCAGCGTGCTGCCCGTCTCGCTGACCGTGGTATTCCCCGACGACGCGGCCGCTGGCGCCGCGGGTAGTGGTCGAGGTTGAAGAACCTGAGCTGCCGCAGGCCGCCAGCAAGGCGAGCGGGACCGCAGCGGCAGCCGTGCACACCAAGCGGATTTTTTTGCCCACCGGAGGAATCTCCTTTGCTCTGCGCACGTTCCGGGTGCGCTGTTCATCACGCACGCGGGTGCGTGCGATGGGGGGTCCGCACAGGATGCGCGGGTTCATGGCGGGGTGGTCTCCGGGTTAGCCGAAGCGGCCGGTGACGTAGTGGGCGGTCTCCTCATGGACCGGGTTCTCGAACAGCTGCTTGGTTTCGCCGTGCTCCACCATGCGGCCCTTGTTGAGGAAGACCGTCCGGTCCGCCACCCGCCGGGCCTGCGCCAGGTTGTGCGTGACGATGACCACGGTGAGGCGCGGCACCAGGGTGCGGACCAGGGCCTCGATCGACTCGGTCGCCACCGGGTCCAGCGACGACGTCGGCTCATCGAGGAGCAGCACATCCGGGTCGATGGCAAGCGCCCGGGCCAGGCACAGCAACTGCTGCTGGCCGCCGGACAGCCGGAACGGGGAGTCTTTCAGCCGGGTGGAGACCGCATCGAACAGCCCGACCTCGCGCAGCCGCCGCTCCGCGATCTCCCGCAGGTGGCTGCGCGGCGCCAGCTTGTGTGCCTTCACCCCGGCGATCACGTTGTCCATGATCGACATGGGGAACGGGTTCGGGCGCTGGAAGAGCATGCCCACCTTGCGCCGCAGGGACATCAGCTCCATGCCCGAGTTCCAGATGCTGTGCCCTTCCAGCAGCACGTCCCCGTCGTGCCGGTACCCGGTGACCTTGTCGTTCATCCGGTTGAAGGTGCGCAGCAGCGTGGTCTTGCCCGATCCGGTCGGCCCGAGCAGGGCGGTCACCTGCCCCGCGCGGACATCCAGCTTCAGGTCGCTGAGGATCGCCCGCTGGCCGAAGCTGAGCGTCAGGTCGACGGCGGACAGCGCCGTCACCCCGTTCGCCGACGGAGTGGCCCCGGCAAGCGCTGCGAAACTGGCGGCTTCGGCCTGAGCGGCTGGGCTTGCCTGGGATCCGGGCCCAGCGGGATCAGCCTGAAGTGACACTATGTGCCCCACCCTCACTCGCTTAAGGATCAGGCGGGTGGCCCGCCTGGTCGCTCTCAATTGATAGGGAGCGAAGGTGTCGGGCAGTTGAACAGCAGGGGAAGAGCAAGCTTACGAACAGGTGACAAGCTGGAGAACGAGGCAGAGCGGCACTGGCCGGCGGCCGGACGTGCGCCGGGCCCGGTGCTGCCGCCCGGGCCCGGCCAGCCGGTCAGATACGCATGTCCACCTTGGTGACCTGGCCGTAGTCCGCGGCCACCGATTCGCCGCCGCCGGCGCCCCCGGGCGCGAGCACCCGCACGGTCCAGGTCCCGGGCGCGGCGAAGAAACGGAACCCGCCGTCCTCACCGAGCGGGACCTCGGCGACGAACTCACCGCCGTCGTCGAGCAGCCGGGCATAGCCGCCCCGGGGAGGGGCCCCGTCCTGCGTCACGTGGCCTTCGATGACCGCCTGGCCCGATGCGCTCCCCGTGATGGCAGCGCCCCCGGCGGGCGCCCCGCAGCCTTGCTGCACGCCGGTTGCCCGCTGCGCCGCGCTCACCGTGCCTCGCCAAGCTCGATGGGTACCCCGACCAGCGATCCGTACTCGGTCCATGACCCATCGTAGTTCTTCACGTTCGGCTGGCCGAGGAGCTCGTGCAGGACAAACCAGGTGTGGGCGCTGCGCTCGCCGATACGGCAGTAGGCGATGGTGTCCTTGGCGAAGTCCAGGCCCTCGCCGGCGTAGAGCGCCTGCAGCTCATCGTCCGACTTGAAGGTGCCGTCCTCGTTCGCGGCCTTGGACCACGGGACGTTCCTCGCGGTGGGCACGTGCCCGGCGCGCTGCGCTTGCTCCTGCGGCAGGTGTGCCGGTGCCAGCAGCTTGCCGGTGAACTCATCCGGTGACCTGACGTCTATCAGGTTCCGCTTGCCGATCGCGGCGATGACCTCATCGCGCATCGCCCGCAGCGAGGAGTCCTGCTCCGTGGCCTGGTAGGACGTCCGTGGCCGGTCCGGCACGGCGGTGACCATCTCGCGCGATTCGAGCTCCCACTTCTTGCGGCCACCGTCGAGAAGCTGGACACCCCGGTGCCCGTAGAGCCGGAAGTACCAGTAGGCGTAGGCGGCGAACCAGTTGTTGTTGCCGCCGTAAAGGATCACCGTGTCGTCGTTGCCGATGCCGCGCTCGGACAGCAACTGCTCGAATCCGTGCCTGTCCACGAAGTCGCGGCGGACCGGGTCCTGAAGGTCCTGCCGCCAGTCCAGCTTGATGGCGTTGCGGATATGCCCCTTGTCGTAGGCGGTGGTGTCCTCGTCCACCTCGACCAGGACTATGCCCGGGTCATCGAGGTGGGCTTCCACCCAGTCGGCGTCCACCAGGACGTCAGAGCGGCTCATGCGGCTACCTCCTTGTCAGGCTCTGGCGGTGCTACGGCCTGCTGGCCGGGCCAGATCCGGCGGATATGCACATACATCTCGCAGCCCAGGCACAGGCCGAAGGCCGCGTTGAGGAAGGCGGCAACGAGTGCTGCCGCGGCACCGGCCATGCCGAGCGGCGTGAGGCCGGTTGCGTACCCGATCACCCCGATGATGCTGACGACCAGGCCGACCCCCTGGGAGAACCGCGGTCCGGCCGCGTCCTCCAGTTCCCGGGGCGGGCCCAGCCTGGGCCTGATCAGCCAGCGGTAGATCAGGCCGTAAGGCGAGTATGACAGTCCTGCCGCGGCGCCCACCCCGAACACGACCGCCTGGGCCGCAAGCAGCCACGCGCTGCTCGTGACGAGCACCGCGGCGAGTATCACGGCGGACAGCGCGGCGCTGAAGCGCTGCCCTCTCGGATCGATCTTCATGCTTGTGGCCACTTTCTCCAGCAATTCCGTCCGGGAATGGGGGTTGTCCGGGCCCGGCGACCCGCCGGGCCCGGGAGCCTGGTCGCGGCCGGTGCCTGCGCGGCGGCACTCACCCCGAGCCCATCGCGGGCTGCCTCCCGGCTCCTACTGGCGTTCAGGCAGCCTGGCGCCCGCGCGGCGGCCATGGACACAGCGTCGTCGCCAGGCGGCAGTAGTTGACGGTGCGCCGCCGGGTCAGCAGCGCCGGCGCGCGCCAGGCCGTCGTCCCCCAGGTATCCAGCCTGCCCGCGTATGTGGCGATGGGCATGGATCCGATGCTAGGCGTGCCCATGCCAGCTGTCACTGCCCATCCGCCCGCGAGATTCCGGCTGGCGGGCGCGCACAGATCCCGGGCCGACGGCGCATATGCGGTGGCCGGAGTCACCGCGGGCCCTCCGCCGTGGCCAGGGCGAGCGCGTCGGCCACGTCTTCGCGGCGCGGCAGCCCGCTGGCGCGACGCGCGATCTGCCCGCGCGGGCCGAGCACGAACACGGTCGGGGTGCGCCGGATATCCAGCTGACGGGCCAGATCCATGCGCGCCGCCACGTCGATCTCGACGTGCTCCACGCCCTCGCTGTGGCCGGCCACGTCCGCGAGCAGCTGCCTGGTTGCCCGGCACGGAGCGCAGAACGCGGAGGAGAACTGCAGCAACGTGGCCCGGGCGCCGAGCGGCTGGCCCAGGTCGGCCTCGGTCAGCAACTGCCCCGATGACTCCCGCATCCGGCCGTTGCGCTGGCGCCAGGCGAATCCGCCCACGGTCGCGAGAGCCAGGACAACGCCAAGCCCGATCAGTCCGGCTGCCACGCTCGCTTACAGCACAGCCTGGGCCCACTGCATTCCCGGGCGGCGGGGCGGCCGGCACCGCTATGCCGCGTTGACCGAGGCCAGCACCTTCCCGCTGGTGGTGACCTGGAAGCTGCGCAGGTCCTTGTCGGCCAGGGCTGTCGATGCGGGATACCAGACCTCATGGCCCTGGGCATCCACCCGCCAGCCGCCCACCACCCAGTGGTGGCCCTGCGAGTCGGTGACCTGGAACTGGCAGACCGTCCCGGACGGGATGCCCCAGACGCGTACGGCCATGGTGGTTCCCCAGGACATCGGCGCGTACTTCACGGTCATGCTCGCCCCGCTCAGGGAATCGGTTGCCGAAACCGTCTGCCAGGCGTGCGCAGGTCCCTGCACGATTACCTGCGGCGGCGGGGTGGATTGCAGCAGGTTCGCTCCGGCCGCGCCGGCCCCCAGCGCCAGCACGACCACCGCCGCGGCCACCGCCAGTTCACGCCACCGGCGGACCCGGCGTGCCCGCGCCATCCGTGCCATCACGGACGGCAGCAGATCGCTGGCTGCCGTCTCCTCAGTGAGCAGGTCGGCAGGGTCTGCGACGGCCAGCCGCTCCGCCTCGGCCGTGGGCACCCGGCGCAGCAACGCCGGCAGCCCCGCCAGGCTGGCCAGTTCCTCCCGGCAGCCCGGGCAGGTGGCCAGGTGCTCGTCCACCTGGGTCCGCTCGGCCGGGTCGATCGCACCCAGCACATAGACACCGAGCGCGTGCCGGATCTCACGGCAGGCTGATACGCCGCTCATGGCGCAAGCCCCCGTTCTTCCAAAGCCAGCTTGAGTGCCCGGAGCGCGTAAAACGCCCGGGATTTGACGGTCCCTGCCGGGATACCGAGCACAGCGGCAGCTTCCGCCACGGACCGCCCCAGGTAGTAGGTCTCCAGCAGGACCCGGCGATGTTCGGGACGGAGCGTGGCGAGCGCGTCGGCCACCGCCCACGATTCGAGCACACGATCAGCCTCGTCGGGAACGGGGACAAGTTCAAGTGCGCCCTCCCCCACCTCCTGCGGGCGTGCCTTCCTCGCCCGGTGCGCGTCTACCGCGAGGTTGCGCGCCACCGCGAACAGCCAGGGCCTGGCCGGGCGCTCCGCGATCGCATCGGGATGCTGCCAGGCGCGGAACAGCGTCTCCTGCACAATGTCCTCGGCTCGCTGCCGGTCTCCATCGGTCATCCGCAGCGCGTATCGCAGCAGCGGAGCCGCGTGCTCCGCGTAGAGCTCGCGGACCAGCGATTCATCGCTGACCCGGTCTCTGGGCAATCTGCCCCCGGTACTGCTCTGGCGCGCCACACTTTTGTTACGGCCCTGGGGCCTGTCAGGTTCATCGCGGCGGTTCACCATCGATCACATCATCGGGTCACGGCGGGGATCTGGTGCATGTTTTGGCTCCGGGGCTTAACCACCGGCGAAGGGCGGCAGGACCTCGATCACGGCCCCCTCGGGCAAGGTGACGCCTTCCGGCGGACCGGTGCGCGCCTGCTCCCCGTCGATGAGGAACGAGGACCGGGCCAGGACCGTCTCGAGGCCGGGCGCGGCCGGATGCCTCGCCAGCACCGCGGCGAGCATCTCAGCCAGCGTGCCAGCAGCGAGGTTCTCCTCGGCGACACCGACGGCCTGCTTTGCTGCCGCCCAGTAGCGCACGGTCACCACCGCCATGTCAGATATCCTCACTTCCATCGGATCCGGGCGACGCTGCCCACCGGTCCGTCCATAGCCAGTCTCTCCCTAGAGCGCTTCCACGGCGGAGGTGGCGGCAGTTGAGTGAGCTTCTCCTGCTCACAAGTGCCACCGATCCACCCGGAGAGATCCTGCCAGCGATCGGCCTGCTGCTCCACACCGTGCGGGCCGCCCCTGCCGAGGCCGGCGCGCTGGCAGACTCACCCGCGGCGGACGCGGTGCTGGTTGACGCCCGCCGGGACCTGGCCAGGGCCAGGGAACTTTGCATGTCGCTGCGCAGCGCGGGCACGGAAGTCCCGCTCCTGGCCGTGCTGACCGAAGGTGGCCTGGCCGCTGTGAGCGCCGACTGGGGCACCGACGACGTGATTCTCAACACGGCCGGGCCAGCGGAGGTAGAGGCCAGGCTGAGGCTCGCCATCGGGCGGCAGGCGAGTCAGGCGCCAGCGGCACCGGACGAGATCCGCTCCGGCGACCTCGCCATCGACGAAGCCACCTACAGCGCACGGCTGCGCTCACGTGCCCTGGATCTGACGTTCAAGGAGTTCGAACTGCTCAAGTTCCTCGCCCAGCATCCCGGCCGGGTCTTCACCCGGGCCCAGTTGCTGCAGGAGGTGTGGGGCTATGACTACTTCGGCGGCACCCGGACGGTGGACGTCCACGTCCGGCGGCTGCGGGCCAAGCTCGGCGCCGAACATGAGGCGCTGATCGGTACCGTGCGCAACGTGGGCTACCGTTTCGTCCCCCTCAAGCCGGAAAATGGCCGCCGCGGGCAGCCGCGGGACGGCGGGGCGGGCGAACCGGCTGGCGAGACCGATGCCAGTACGGGCGGCGGCACCGGCGTAGCCGGCGGCCCAGCCCTGCACGAGCAGACCGCTGAGAACGAGCCGGGACCCCCGCCGATGGCGAGGGTGGACCGGTGAGCGTCACTGTGCGTGGCCGGATCAGCCCCGGCGAGGCAGATGCGGTGCTCCGGCTCGCGGCCGCCGCAGCGGCGGAGGACGGCGTGGGGCCGCTGTCGGAGCAGGTCCTGCTGCATGTCCGGCACGGTGGCGATCCCGGCGCCCGCAACCTGTTCCTGTGGCAGGGCGGCGAACTCGCCGGATTCGCCCATCTGGACGCGGCTGGCCCGGCCGGGGGCAGGACCGGCGAACTGGCTGTCCACCCGGCCCACCGCAGGCAAGGGCTGGGCCTGGCGCTCGCGCGCGCGCTGATTGCCGAGGCCGGGGACCGGCCGGTGCGGGTGTGGGCGCATGGCGACCTGCCCGCCGCCGCCAAGCTGGCGGCCAGCGCCGGGCTCAGCCGGGCGCGTGTCCTGTGGCGGATGAACCGGCCCCTGCGCTTCCCGCTCGCCGAGCCCCGCCTGCCCCCGGGGATCTCGGTGCGCACCTTCATCCCCGGCCAGGACGAGCCCGGGTGGATCGCGCTCAACGGCCGCGCCTTCGCTGATCACCCCGAACAGGGCAGATGGACCCGCGAGGACATCGACCAGCGCGAGCATGAGCCGTGGTTCGACCCAGACGGGTTCTTCCTGGCCGAACGCGGCGGGCGGCTGGCTGGCTTTCACTGGACCAAGATCCATCCCACGGCTCCCGCAGGTCCCGCGGGTCCTGCGCGGCCTGCTGGTGAAGCGGCTGGCACTCCTACAGCGACCAGCCGGGAGGGTGAGACCGGGGGCACCATGCGGCCCGGCCCGCCTGCACCGGCCCGCGCGCCCGTGGGCGAGGTCTATGTGATCGGGGTGGACCCGGCCGAGCAGGGTACCGGGCTGGGCCGGGCGCTGACCCTGCTTGGCCTGCATTACCTGCGTGACCGGGGGATGGATGAGGTCATGCTGTATGTCGAGGAGTCGAATGCCGCGGCGATCAGGCTCTATGAATCGCTAGGGTTCTCCCGTGCCGCGAGCGACGTCATGTACGGGCGCGGCGCCTGATTCGGCATCGCGGTTATCGCGGCACCCGTGTTATCCCGGGCTCTTATCGGCGCAGTCAGCTTGCGTTAACCCCGGGTCAGCGCGCTCTTCACGCGACTGACTTCACCCCGAGAACCTCATCGAGTTCTTCTGGTGTAAGCGGATGGTCACTCGCAGCAACAGCACTGAGGACTTCGGCGTACAACTCGATCTCATCGAGCGCCACGCTGTCGTGGACACGAAGATCGAGACGCTCCCGCACCGCGCCCACCTCCATCGCCGAGCGGATCCGCAGCGAACCCTGGCAACAAGGCTACGACGCGGTCCGGCACCCCCGCATGACCCAACAGGGTCATTCCTGGACCACCTTCGGGGGATTTTACCCACTGCCCGGATAACAATTCCCATAACCTGGCGGCACCGTGTCCGTGAACCCGGTAAAGGCGGATCAGTGGCCCGGGGCGGTCCAGTTCGCGTTGGCATGACGCGCGGCCCGCTGGATATACCGGGCCGCGGTGTCCCCGAACGTCGCACGGTCCTCGTCGGTGAGCTCGCGCACCACCCGCCCTGGGACGCCAGCCACCAGCACCCCGGCCGGGATCTGCTGCCCGGGGCGGACAACTGCGCCGGCCGCCACCAGCGACCCGGCACCGATGCGCGCCCGGCCGAGCACGATCGCCCCGATCCCGATGAGCGCGCCAGCTTCCACGTGCGCGCCGTGGACGGTCGCCCGGTGGCCCAGCGAGACCCGCTCGGCCAGGATCACCGGCTCTCCCGCGTCCACGTGCAGGCAGCACTGATCCTGGATGTTGCACTCCGGGCCGACCACGATCTCGTCATCATCGGCCCGCAGCACCGAGCCATACCACACGCTGGCCGCCCGGCCCACGGTCACCCGGCCCACCAGCACCACGCCGGGGGCGAGCCACGCATCCGGATGGACCGAGGGCGTCACCCCGTCCAGCGTCCCGAGATGGTAGCTGCGCACCCCATGCCTCCTTGCCCGGCGGCCAGCCCGCTGACGCCGCCACCGACTATGCTGTCACCCACCGGGCCGGGCATTTACCCGCACCCGGGGAGCGGGACGGGCGGCACCGCCACCCGCGACCGGGGACGGGCTGGCCTGGGGCATCGCTGTGATCGCGGCAAAACGGGATAATCGTCCGTTTCGGTTGCGCGCAGACGTGGTAAAGGACGAGAGTCGTGCCCGTTGCCGCCACATCCCAGACCGTTGTCCCAACCCAACACCCACGGGCGAGCAGTCCACGCCGCCGCTGGCGGCTCGCCCCCGATCCCCACCTCACCGCCACCCGGTCGCGCCCCGCACGGGACCGAAGCAGACCGGCAGATCCCATCTGGGTGCCACCATGACTGATGACGCAAATTTGATGACCGAGCTGGACGGCGAAGATGCATTCGAAGTCCAGATGCGCGGATACAGCCGCCGCCAGGTAGATGACTTCGTCGCGCGTTCCCGCAGTCAGACCCGCGACCTGGAGGAGCGGCTCTCGCATTCGCTCGACGAGACGGAACGGCTCCGCCTCGAGCTCGCCGCCGCGCGTCAGGGCCTGTCCAACAAGCCTGCCCATGAGGAGGTCAGCGAGCGGGTCGGCCAGATACTCAAGCTCGCCGACGATGAGGCCAAGGCTCAGCGCAACCGCGCCCAGGACGAGATTGCCAAGCTGCGCGAAGAGGCGAAGAAGGAAGCCGACAGGATCCGCACCGAGGCACGTGAGCAGACCGAGCGGATGCTGACCGCCGCCCAGGAGCAGGCGGAGAACGCGATAGCGACTGCCCGCTCGGAAGCGGACAAGATGCGCAACTCCGCGCGCCAGGAAACCGAGCGGGCCATCAGCGAGGCGACCAAGGACGCCGAGAAGACGCTCGCCGCTGCCAAGGCGCAGGCCAAGCAGATGATGGACGAGGCCACCATCCGGGCCAGCGCCATCCACGACGGTGCGGAGCGGCGGCTGAACCTGCTGACATCCCGGCACACCGAGACGATGCGCCGGCTCACCGAGATCCGCGACGTGGTCACCAACCTGGTGGCCAGCGAGACGTCACGGGGATCGCTGGAAGAAGAGGTTGCCAAGTCGGTCGCCACCTCATTCGCCGCGAGCGGCGGTCCCGGGCCAGCCGGAGCCCGGCAGGGGAGCGCGGCCGAGGCCCGGCGTGCCCCGACTGGCCGCGCCGGCGCGCGCGAACCGGGCCAGGAGCGCGACAAGGGTCCCGAGACCCCGGTCACGCCCGGGCCCGGCCCGATCGGCCAGCATCCCGGCGGGCAGGAAGGGCGGACCGCGGTGGCCGCGAAGCCGGCCCAGTCCGGCCCCGACAACGGAAATCCCGGAGCAGCCGGCGGGGCCGGCGGGGCCGGCGAGAACATCCGGGTGGTCCCGGACTGAGGTTGCCGTTGTCTGCCTGGCGAGCTTGCCCCCGCTCCTCGCCAGGCAGGCAGGGCACCTCACCGGCGCACCTCCCGGCGACAGCGTGGCCAGTGAGGAGCGCGCTGCGGTCAGGCCGGCTCGGTCAGGCGGAAAGCGTGTCGAGCCGCCGCAGGATCACGCCCTCGCGCAGGGCCCACGGGCACATATCGAGCTCGCTCAGGCCGAACAGGTCCATCGCCGCATCGGCCACCAGCGCACCGGCGGCGAGTTGCGGCGCGCGACCGCGCGAGACACCGGGCAGTTCGGCACGTTCGGACGTGGACAGCACCGCCAGGCGTTTGGCCAGGTCTGTCACGTCGGCGTGGCTGACCACCCGCCGCACGTAGGGACCCTGCTCGGAGGGTGCCGCACCAGCGATCCTGGCCAGCTGCCGGAAGGTCTTGGAGGTCGCGACGGCACGGTCGGGCGGCCCGATCCGGGTCACCTCGCCGGCCCGGCGGGCGATCTCGGCCCGCACGTGCCGCCGCAGCTGGCGTATCTCGTCGGGCGAGGGAGGATCGCG
The DNA here is from genome assembly GCA_963741615.1 of uncultured Actinomycetes bacterium. Taxonomy (GTDB): domain Bacteria; phylum Actinomycetota; class Actinomycetes; order Streptosporangiales; family Streptosporangiaceae; genus UBA9676. Next base: position 92,280 of record CAVUIU010000002.1, on the reverse strand, counting down.
GTTGAGCCAGTCCCTGGTCAGCCTCCCCGCGCCGAGCGGCAGCGAGATCGCCACGTCGGGCACCTCGTCGATGCCGGCCGCGATCTCCAGTGAGCCGCCACCGATGTCGAGCATGAGGACCTTCCCCGAGGACCAGCCGAACCAGCGGCGGACGGCCAGGAAGGTCAGCCGCGCCTCTTCCGGCCCGGGGAGCACCGCGATGTCGATACCGGTGGCGGACCTGATCGAGGCAAGGACATTATCCCCGTTGGACGCGTCACGGACCGCCGAGGTGGCAAACGCGAGCAACTCCTCCACGCCCTTGTCCTCAGCGATCTGCAGGGCTTCCTCCACGAAGGCGCGCAGCCGCAGGGCGACGTTGCGGGACAGCCTGTCCCCACCCTCCAGGTTGTTCCCGAGATGGAGCTCTGCCTTGTGGGAGAACACTGGCAGCGGGCGCCCGCCCTGGTGGGCGTCCACCACCAGGAAGTGAACAGTGTTGGACCCGACGTCCAGAACACCAAGTCGCATACATTGACGCTACTGGGCCGTACAAGTGCCCCGCCCCCCGGCCGGTCAGGATGGAGTTCGCAATGGCTGCGGCAGCGCGCGGAATCAGGATCGAACCATGTCACAAGCGGGTGCGCGCTTACCTGGACGGCCAGCTCGTCGCCGACACCATCCACCCGGTCCTGGTCTGGGAGGGACCGCATTTCCCCGTCTACTATCTGCCGGCCGCCGACATCAGGGCCGAACTGGTCCCGGGGGGCCTGACCGAGCACTCCCCCAGCCGGGGCGACGCGCAGGTCCTCGACGTCAAGGTCGCCACGGCGACCGCGCAGCAGGCCGCCCTGCGCTACCCGGACTCCCCGCTGGCGGAGCTCCGCGACCTGGTGCGGCTGGACTGGGAGTCGATGAGTGAGTGGTTCGAGGAGGATGAGCCGGTCTACACACACGCACGCGACCCGTACTCCCGGGTGGACATCCTGGCCAGCTCCCGGCACGTCCGGGTGGAGGTTGACGGGGTAACCGTGGCCGACTCCCGCCGGCCCCGCATCCTCTTCGAGACCGGGCTGCCACCCCGCTACTATCTGCCCCTGACCGATCTGCGGATGGATCTGCTGCGGCCATCGCAGAACCGGTCCCACTGCCCTTACAAGGGCACCGCGAGCTACTGGTCGGTGGACACCGGGCAGGCCGAACACCGCGACATCGTGTGGATGTACCGCTTCCCGCTCCCGGAAAGCCAGAAGATCGCCGGGCTGGCCTGCTTCTACAACGAGAAGGTGGATCTGTACCTGGACGGGGAACCGCAGGAGCGGCCGCGCACGCACTTCAGCTAGCGCTCTCCGCTCCGTCGGCCCCGCCCGCGGCAGCGCCGTTGACATCCTCGATCCGAAGCATGCAGGGCCCCCGCCGGGCGGAGATCGCCCGGGCGGCGTTTTCCGCCTCCCGCATCACCCGCAGCACATTGCCGCCGGCCAGCCGGGCGCAGTCCTGCTCACTCCAGCCCCGGTCCAGCAGTTCCGCGATCAGCGCCGGGTAGCACGACACGTCGGCCAGGCCGTCGGGGAGGTCCTCGGTGCCGTCGAAGTCCCCACCGAGGCCGACATGATCGACCCCGGCCACCTCGCGCACATGCCCGACATGGTCGGCGACCTGGGCCAGGGTGGCGCGCGGGGCGGGGTTGCCCCGGGCATACTCCTGCCGGGCCCTGGCCCCGGCTGCATGGTCCCCGGGGTCCATTCCCCGCCGCTTCATCTCGGCGTCGAGCCCCTGGTGCCACTCCCGGCACGGCTCGGAGACGAACGCGGGCACGAACGTGACCATGCACACGCCGTTGTTGCCCGGCAGCCGGGCGAGCATCTCGTCCGGCACGTTGCGCGGATGGTCGCACAGCGCCCGGGCGCTGGAGTGGGAGTAGATCACCGGCGCCTCCGCCACGTCGAAGGCGTCGCGCATCGTTCCCGGTGCGGTGTGTGACAGGTTGACCAGCATCCCGAGCCGCTGCATCTCGGCCACCACCTGGCGGCCGAACGCGGTCAGGCCGCCGGCGGCCGGGACATCGGTGGCCGAGTCCGCCCACGGCACGTTGGCGTTGTGGGTGAGCGTCAGGTACCGCACTCCGAGCCGGTGGAGCACCCGGAGCACCCCCAGGGAGCAGGCGATGCTGTGCCCGCCCTCGGCGCCGATCAGCGACGCCACCTTGCCAGCGGCGAAGATCCGCTCCACGTCGGCGGCGGTCAGGGCCAGCTCCAGGCTGCCCGGGTAGCGGCCCGCCATGCGGTGGACGAGGTCGATCTGCTCCAAGGTGGCAGCCACGGCCGCCTCGCCCGCCAGCGACACCGGCACATAGACGGACCAGAACTGTGCGCCGACCCCGCCTGCCGCCAGGCGGGGCAGGTCGGTATGGGTGAATCCGACCGGGCCAGCGAGGTCGGTCTTGCTGAGGTCGCCGCGGCACGATTCCCGCAGTTCCCAGGCGAGATCGTTGTGCCCGTCCACCAGCGGCGAGCGGCCGAGCAGTGCCCGGGCCATGTCGAGACGGCTCCTCACCGGGCCAGCCTACGCAGCAGGTCCCGCACCCATCCCTGGTACGGATGCCCCGCCAGCCGCTGCCCCGCCAGCGCCAGCTGCCGTACCAGCGCCAGCTGCTGCCGCGCCAGCATCAGCTGCCGCATCTGCCCCCGTTCGCCGCGTCCCAATTTCGTGATCACGACTTTGCTGCGCTAAAGACACCTAAGCCATGATCACGAATGGCGTGGGGATTTCAGCCAAGTCATGGTCACGGACGATCTCCTGCGGTTTTCGCCGGGTAATAGTCCGTGATCATGGTGGCCCATCCAGCCGAGCTGGCGCCGGAAGCGGGTCGCGGGCTGGCGATCTCTTAGAGGGACAGAACGGCGGCACCGTGTACCCGGTCGCCGGCCAGATCGGCCAGTGCCCGGTCAGCCTGATCGAAGGAGTAGCCGGTGGTGGTGACCTTGATCCGGAGACGCTGGGCCAGGGTGAGGAAGTCCGCGGCGTCACCCCGGGTGTTGGCGGTGACGCTGCGCAGCGTCCGCTCCTGGAAGAGATCTCTGGTGTAGTCCAGCGGCGGGATGTCGGTCAGGTAGATGCCGGCGATGGCCAGCGTCCCACCACGGCCGAGTGCCGCGAGCGCCGGTGGCACCATGTCGCCGACCGGGGCGAAGATGATCGCCGAGTCGAGCGGCTCCGGGGCGGGATCGTAGGAGTCCTGCGCGGATGCCGCCCCGAGGCTCAGCGCGAGGTCACGGGCGTCGCCGGCCCGGGTGAACACGTGGACGGCCGCGCCCTGTGCGATCGCGATCTGCGCCGCAAGGTGCGCGGATCCGCCGAAGCCCCAGATGCCCAGCGTGCCGCCCGGTGGGATTTCCGCTCGCAGCAAGGCCCGGTACCCGATGATCCCGGCGCACAGGAGCGGGGCCAGTTCGGCGTCGGAGAAGCCCTCCGGCAGTGGGTGTGCGTACGCGTCAGCAACCGTGAGGTACTCGGCGTAGCCGCCGTGAATGTCCCAGCCGGTGTAGACGGAGGCAGGGCAGAGATTCTCCTTGCCATGCCGGCAATATGCGCAGGTGCCGTCGGTCCCGGCCAGCCAGGCGGCGCCGACCCGGTCACCGGGGGCGAACCTGGTGGTACCCGGCCCGGCCGCGGCCACCTCGCCAACGACCTCGTGCCCCGGCGTGATGCCCGGCGCCCGCGGGGGCAGGTCACCCTCGGCGAGGTGAAGGTCGGTGCGGCAGACGCCACAGGCCCGGACCCGGACCAGCAACTCGCCTGGGCCAGGTTCCGGGACCTCCCGTTCGGTCAGCCGGAGCGGCCCGCTGGCCACCGGCCCGGGCTTGTCAACCACCCACGCACGCATGACCCCACGCTAACCGGCTGCCGGTCCCGCGGGGCTATCGGCCCGGACATTCGTCATCCGGTATCAAGACGGCAAACATCGCTATGGGGTGCAAGTTATCCGATTCGGACCATGCCGCTAGCTCAATCTTGCTACGCTCGCATTCCCGGGGGGTTTGCGAATCTCCTTCGTAGCGAAGTTGCTACCTGCCCGTTCCCCGTCACACGCGAGGCCGAGCGAATGAGATGGCGTCTGCGGTCCATCCGCACGAGAATTCTTCTGCTCGTACTCGTCCCCGTGCTTTCCCTCGTCGGGATCTACGCCTTCGCTGTCGGCACCACCGCCAGGGACGCTGTCAACCTGGCCAGGGCCAACACGGTGAAGAACGCCACCGGCGATCCCACGGGTACCTTCCTGGCCCAGCTGGACAACGAGCGCACACTGGCGGTCGTGTACCTGTCCGCCCCCACCGGCGCGAACCTCGCCAAACTGGAACTCCAGGAGACGCGGACTAATGCCGCCGCGGCGGCCCTGCGGCGCGCCCTGCTTTCCGGCACCACCACGAACAACGCGTCCCCGGTGGAGAAACAGGCCATCGCCGCCCTCCTCCGCGACGCCGCCGGCCTGCCCAGCCTGCGCTCGCAGATCGCCGCCCAGATCATTCCCAGGTCACGCGCCTTCGCCACGTACAACGCCACGGTCCAGGCCGCCGACCACGTCCTGGAAGCGGCGATCCGCCAGCAGAACAGCGCACCGGTGGTCACCCAGGCGCTGGCTTTCGTGCGGATGGGCAGCTCCGAGGACATGCTGCTGCAGGAGAACACCCTGCTGGTGGCCGACTTCAGCAGCGGCCGGATGAGCGCGGCCGATCTCCAGCAATTCACCCAGCTGGTCGGGGCCCGCCGGGCCCTCTACAACCTGACGCTCCCCGACCTCGACTCCCCCTACCGCGCCTACTACACCGGCCACGTCAGCCCGCGGACGCTCGCGTCGCTGGCGTCGCTGGAGAACACGGTGATGAACGGCGCCCAGCCGGGCAAACTTCCGCCGGTCCCGCCACGTACGTGGCAGCAGACGGTCGGGGCGGTCGCTACCGGGCTCTCGGCGGCAGGCGTGCAGTCAGCAGACACACTCACCAGCCAGGCCAACACCCAGGCCCGTGCCACCTACGTCAGGCTGATCCTGGTCGGGGGCCTGGGCCTGCTCGCGATCATTGTCTCCATCGCCCTGTCCCTGTGGATCGGCCGCCGCATGGTCCGCGAACTGTCCGCGCTCCGGCAGTCCGCGCTGGAACTGGCGAACGACCGCCTGCCGGACGTCGTGAACCGGCTTGCCTCGGGCGAGGACGTGGACGTGTCCGCGCAGGCGCTGCCCAACACCGCCACCTCCGACGAGGTCCGGCAGGTCGGCGAGGCCTTCGCCAAGGTGCAGCGGACCGCCGTGGAGGCGGCCGTCGGGCAGGCGCGGCTCCGGCAGGGCATCAGCCACATCTTCCGGAACCTGGCCCGGCGCAGCCAATCGCTGCTCCACCGGCAGCTGACGCTGCTCGACGCCATGGAGCGAAGGGTCTCCGATCCGCAGGAGCTTGGCGACCTCTTCCGGGTAGACCACCTCGCGACCCGCATGCGCCGGCACGCCGAGAGCCTCATCATCTTGTCCGGTGCGGCACCCGCGCGCGGCTGGCGTCACCCGGTGCCGCTGGTTGACGTGCTGCGGGCCGCGGTCGCGGAGGTGGAGGACTACACCCGGATCAAGGTCACGGCGACCACAAACGCCGCGCTTGCCGGGCCCGCGGTCGGCGACGTTATCCACATGATCGCTGAACTCGCGGAGAACGCGACCATCTACTCGCCCCCGCAAACACCGGTGATGATCAGCGGCAGCATCGTGGGCCAGGGCTTCGCGGTGGAGATCGAGGACCGCGGGCTGGGCATGAGCGCAGCACAGCGGGACCTGATCAACGCAGAGCTGGACAGCCCGCCGGCATTCGATCTGACCGGCAGCGACCAGCTCGGGCTGTTCGTCGCCGGTCAGCTCGCGAAGCGGCAGAACATCCGGATCTCCCTGCGCGCCTCCCCCTACGGTGGGACAACGGCCATCGTGCTGATCCCACGCTCGCTGGTAGTCCCCGAAGGGACTCCCGGCGCTGACGCCTCGCCGCTCGGTGACGCCCCGCCGCTTCCGGCCGGGGGCAGTGCGCAGGCGCTCGCCAGGCATGCCATCGGGAGCGGGCTCGAGCCCGCCGGCGCCGACATGGGCCAGCCCAGCCCGTCCGGGCACCCCGGGCCGTCCGTGCCGGTCGGCGCCGCGGGCCTTCACGCGGAGCCTGAGCCCGCCTCAAGCTGGCTGGAAACCGCGTCACGCTGGCCGGAATCCAGCCCGTCCGCCGCCAGCGAGGGCCTGGATTGGCGGCCGCGGGCACAGCCGGGCGACAGCACCGTGGGACGGCCGGCCGAGTTCACCCCGCTGCACGCGGGCGGCAACGGACCCGGCGGGAGCAACGGACCCGGCGGCTTGATCTCGGTAACGCCCGAAGGGATAACGGGGACGAACCCGGCCGAGGGCGAATTGCCGCGCCGGGTCCGGCAGGCGAGCCTGGCCCCGCAGCTTCGCAGCTCGCCTCCCCGCCCCGCCCCCACCGCCGACTTCGACGCCATCCCCGAACGGTTGCCCGGGGAGATCCGCGGCGAGCGGTCGCCGGAGGAGACGCGCGTCACCATGTCGGCCATCCAGCGCGGCTGGGAACGCGGCCGGTCGGTCTTCGACCCCTCCGGCAGCAACGGGGATCCCCCATCAGGGCCCCTGGCAGGAGCCGTGGCGCCGGATGCCCCGGATGCCCCGGACGCCGCGGACATTGAGGCCATGAGCAGCCACACCACGGACGCTGTCGCGGGCACGGACGCCGTCCCGGGCACGGACGCCGTCCCGGGCACGGACGCGGACCTCGGCACGGACGCCGTCCCGGACACGGACGCGGACCTCGGCACGGACGCCGTGCCGACCAACGGCGCCACGGACGCGGGGACGCGCAGCAGTGAAGACTGACCGAGGGGGATGACGTGGGTGAAACGGAGCGGCTGACGGGTCCCGGCAGAGGCAACGACGCCGACTTGGGCTGGCTCCTTGACGACCTCGTCACCCGGGTCGCCTCGATCGACAAGGCGCTGATTCTCTCTCGCGATGGCCTCGCCATCGGGGCTTCGAGGGGCTTTACCCGCGAGGATGCCGAGCATCTGTCCGCCGTGGCGGCCGGCTTCCAGAGTCTCGCCCGAGGTGCCGGCCAGCACTTCGGCGGCGGGCGCATCCGCCAGACCATCGTCGAGATGGACCACGTGTTCCTTTTCGTGACCGCCGCCGGTGAGGGAAGCTGCCTGGCCGTGCTGAGCCCTGCCACGGCCGACGTCGGTCTCATCGCCTATGAGATGGCGATCCTGGTCAAGCGCGTCGGGCCGCATCTGTCCGTGCTTTCCCGGCCCACGATGGCCGGGGATGGGGCGGGATGAGCTGGCATGACCGCGCCCGAAGACCGCTGGCTTGACCAAGATGCAGGGCCCGTGGTCCGCCCCTACGCGCTGACCCGTGGCAGGACCCGGCCGGCCGGGGAAGCACTGGACGTGATCGCGATGATCATCACAGTGCGGGGCATCTCACCCGACCCGGAAGGCCTGGAGCCGGAGCATTTCGCGGTGCTCCGGCTGTCCGCGGTGCCCATCTCGGTGGCTGACCTGGCAGCAGACCTCGATCTTCCGCTGGCGGTGATCCAGATCCTTCTCAGCGACCTGAGAGAACGATCGCTTATCACCGTCCACCATCCCATCCCACCCGCCAGGCTGCCCGACCCGCAGATCCTCAAGGAGGTTGTCGATGGCCTACGCCGGCTCTGACCGGGCAGGCGTACCGGTCAGCATCAAGATCCTCATCGCCGGGGGCTTTGGTGTGGGCAAGACCACACTGGTCGGCTCGATCACCGAGATCCGCCCGCTGCGGACCGAGGAGCCGCTGACTGCGCCGGGCACGCACGTGGATGTCCTGGACGGGGTGGAGCGCAAGAGCACCACCACCGTCGCCCTGGACTTCGGCCGGATCACCATCCGCGACAACCTGGTGGTCTACCTGTTCGGGACGCCGGGACAGGAGCGGTTCTGGTTCATGTGGGACGAACTGGCCCGCGGCGCGCTTGGCGCGGTCGTGCTCGCCGACACCCGGCGGCTGGCCGACTGCTTCCCCTCCGTGGACTACTTCGAGAAGCATCATGTCCCGTTCGTCCTCGCGGTGAACTGCTTCGACGGGGCGCGCCGCCACGACCCGAGCGCGGTCAGGTCGGCGGTTGACCTCGCCGCGGATGTCCCGATCGTCCTGTGCGACGCCCGGCAGACCTCGTCAGGCAGGGACGTCCTTGTCGCCCTGGTCGAGCACGCGATCGCGACAATACGGCGCAACGCCGAGTTTTCGGACGAAGTACTGGCTCCCTGATCATCCCTGCGCCGGCCCGCCTGCTCCGTTACTGTTCGTAGGCGACTTAAATCTGAGCGTAGTCAGAGCCGCTGTGCCCGCCGACGGTCCCGGCTGTCATGCCCGGCTCCTGACAGCGCCCCACGGGAAGCCTGCGGAACACAAGGAGATCACATGAGGCGCGTGATGACCGCGGCCGCCGCCGCGATCGGCGCACTGGCCGCGGCGTGCGGCAGTGGCCCGGCGGCCGGCACTTCCACGACATCGGGCCCGGCGGTCGCCGCCGCGGGCGACGGCTCCGCGAGCGGTGTCAGCGCCCTGACGCTGCGCACACTGCCCGGGATATCGGCCAAGGTCCTGGTCGGCGCCAGGGGCCGCACGCTGTACCTGTTCGGGGGGGACCGAAACGGCCTGTCCCGGTGCTCGGGAGCCTGCGCCTCCGCCTGGCCTCCCTACCTGTCGAGCCAGGGCCCGAAGGCTGGCATGGGGGTCAACCCGGCGCTGCTCGGCACCCTCCGCCGTCCCGACGGCACCATTCAGGTGACCTACAACGGCCACCCGCTGTACTACTACCAGGGCGACATGAGCGCTGGAAGCGACCACGGCCAGGGGATGAAGGCGTTCGGGGCACAGTGGTACCTTGTCGCCGCGAACGGCAGCAAGATCAGCAAGACCTGAGCTGCGGCCCGCCACTGGCCGTTCGGCTGGCGGCCCGGGTTAGTCTTCGGGCACCTCGGTCATGAGGTCGTCCGAGGTCTCCATGCCCGCACGCCAGACCGACCGTGCGATGATCTTGGTCGGGTCGGCGCGGTGCCGGTAGCGGGCGGCGACATCCTTGCCCTCCTCCAGCAGGCCCTCCGACAGGGTGGTCGGGTTCAGGCCCAGCGCCAGGAACTGGTCGTTGCGGACGATCAGCTCGTTCTCCTCGGCTTCGCGGCGCGGGTTGGGCAGGTAGGCGATCTCGGCACCCATCTCGTCCGCGATCATCTTGGCCAGGTCAAGGAGCCGGTGCGTCTCGGTCATCTGGTTGAGCACCCGCGGCTTGGACCCGGCCTCGGGCGGGTTGGTGATCGCGATCTCGATGCACCGGACGGTGTCGCGGATATGGATGAACGCGCGGGTCTGGCCGCCGGTGCCGTGCACGGTCAGCGGGTGCCCGATCGCGGCCTGCATCAGGAACCGGTTCAGCACGGTGCCGTAGTCACCGTCGTAGTCGAACCGGTTGATCAGCCGCTCGTCCCGGCTGGTCTGGGGTGTCTGGGTGCCCCACACGATGCCCTGGTGCAAGTCGGTGATCCGCAGCCCGTCGTTCTTGGCGTAGAACGAGAACAGCAACTGGTCCAGCGTCTTGGTCAGGTGATACACCGACCCCGGGTTCGCCGGATGCAAGATCTCCCGCTCCAGCTCACCATCGGGCGTCGGCACCTTCACCGTCAGGTACCCCTCCGGGATCGGCGCACTGCCCGACCACCCATAGCCATACACGCCCATCGTGCCCAGATGCACCAGCGACGCATCGATCCCGGTCGCCACCAGCGCCGTCAGCAAGTTATGGGTCGCCCGCACGTTGTTGTCCACCGTGTACCGCTTGGTCCGCTGCGAGCGCATCGAATACGGCGCCGCCCGCTGCTCGGCGAAATGCACGATCGCCTCGGGCCTGATCTCCTCCAGCACCGCCACCAGCCGGTCATACTCGGTCGCCAGATCCAGGTTGATGAAACCGACGTCACGCCCGGCCACACCCCGCCACACCCGGATCCGCTCACCGATCGGGCGGATCGGCGTCAGCGAACCCACCTCCAGCTCCACGTCGATCTTCCGGCGGCTCAGGTTGTCGATGATGGTGATCTCATGACCGCGGTCCGACAAATACAGCGTGGTCGGCCAGCCACAAAACCCATCGCCGCCGAGAACCAGAACGCGCATTCCGACTCCCATCGTGATCTGCCAGCAACAAGGACGCACGCGGCTACTGCCTGGGGGAGAAGCCAGCTGACAAGCGCCGACTCAGCCACGGCGTCCCGTAGGCGGCCAGTGTACCGGGCGATGTCCCTGGTGCTACCTGCTCGCGGGGGTAGCGGCCAGTATCCAGGCTGCCTGGCGGGATACGTGTTGGCCCCGGGACGGTGAGTGACCGGGTGTACCGGCCCGATCTGGGCGGGTTTCTGCCGAACTGTGCCATGACGTCCGGACTGGGACCGCCGGCCGGAAGGCTCACGGTTAGACTCGGTGCGGGGATCGCCGGGGAGAGTGGATGCCAGGTCTGCCGGAAGCCAGGGCCACGGGGGAACGGCCCCGGGTCGGCGAGCGGGTGCGTGAGGCGCACCTGAGCCACTTCTGCCCCGGCGGGGCGGGCTTCCCGGTGACTTCGCCCAACTCCGTTGGCCTCGATCTGGAGACCAGGTTCATGCGGCAGCCGGGGCAAGGCGCTGGCGGGCATTCGTCCCGGGCCGACGGCGAGGCCTGCGGCCGATGCGGTCATCTGGTAACGGCCGGTCAGGACGTGCGGCGCAGCGTCAGCGGTGTGTGGATGCACGAGAGCTGCCCTGCTGGGCACGGGACCTGGGTCCCGGTAACGACTGGCGCCGTACCGCCCGGGGATCAGGCGCACGGCTGACGCCCGCACGCTGCGTGCGCGGGATTGCCTGGTGGGCAGGCGACCGATGGCGGGAGCCAGGAATGCGGATATCAATAGGACGACCGCCGTGAGCGGTCACGACGGGGCGCCTTACTCGTCTTCGAAATCCCGGCCGGGAGGCTGCACCGACGGCGCTTCCTGCGCGAAATCCGGTCCGGGAGGGGACGCCTCGTCATGGAACGCACGGCTTATCTCGCCATCGGTGGTCTCCGCGGGCGGCCCACCGCCGGGTGTGACGTGGCTCCGCGAGGTCACCACGGCCCGGCCACGTGGCCGGCCCGGACCAGTTCCGGCTCTCCGGCCCCGGCGGCCACTGCCGGCCACCTGCCGGGCTTGCTCGATGTAGGGGCCTATTTCCGCCCGGAATTCCTGCGCGTGGCTGCGGCTCAGGTCGATCTCATAGGACTTGCCGTCAACCTCGAATCGCAGCGACTCGCTTGCCTCGGAGGCATCCAGATCATCGATCAGGTGGACATGAATCTTCTTGGCCATATCCGCCTCCCGGAGCCAGGTATGTGTGGTTTTGCCATATCTATGGTAACCAACAGCCCGGGGCCGTCCCGGCATTGCCCTGACATTGCCCGGCATTCCCTGGCGTGGCCGCGTTACGACGATCAGGTCAAAACCCTGCAATGTGCCATCTTCTGCCCTTATCCGGGCATCTGGGCCCGTCTCCACCAGGTCACACCGGTCCCTGCGCGGCCACGACGCCGGGACGGCGCCCCCACTGGACCCGGACGCGCACATCCGCGAAGGTTCTCCCGGGGGTTGCCAACGCCTGGATGGCTTACCGATGCTGTACGTCGCGCCGGGTGGGACCCCGGTGGCGCTGGCGTCGGCACCACGCCCGGCAGCCGGTCACCTTCTCCGCCGCATCCCCCTGTCGATCCGGCCTGAGCCCGTTCGTGTAGAGGGTGAGAGCCCGGCCCGGTGCCGGGGATAACGTCAAGGAGGAACATCAGATGATGCAGTATCTGCTCAGTGTGTACCAGCCCGAAGGAACTCCTCCCCCGCCCGAGGTCCTGGAGAAGATCATGCAAAACGTCGGTGCCGTGCGCGACGAGATGAAGACCGCGGGCGCGTGGGTCTTCTCCGGGGGCCTGCATGCCCCGAGCACGGCCACGGTGCTGCAGCTCCAGGGCAGCGAGGTGCTGACGACCGACGGCCCGTTCGCCGAGGGCAAGGAGTACCTCGGCGGGTTCACGATCATCAACGCGCCCGATCTGGACTCCGCGCTGGAATGGGGCCGCAAGCTCGCCCAGGTCCTTCCGCTCCCGATCGAGGTGCGGCCGTTCGTGGACGAGCCCGGGGACTGATACCAGGCGTGCCTGCGCCCGCGGCGCCGGAGATCGCACGTGTGTTCCGCGAGGAATACGGCCGTGCGGTGGCCGTCCTGGCCCGCCACTTCGGTGACATCGACATCGCCGAGGAGGCGGTCCAGGACGCGTTCACCGCGGCCATGGAGCGCTGGCCGGCCACCGGGCTGCCCCCGAGCCCGGCCGGCTGGATCATCACCACCGCCCGCAACAGGGCGATCGACCGCCTGCGCCGGGAGGCGTCCCGCGCGGACCGGCACGCCCAGGCCGCCCTGCTGCATGCCAGCGGAGAACCCGCCGAGGAGGGCGCCGTGCGCGACGACCGGCTGCGCCTGATATTCACCTGCTGCCATCCGGCGCTCGCCACCGGCGCCCAGGTGGCGCTCACACTGCGGCTCCTGGGCGGGCTCACCACCGCCGAGATCGCGCACGCCTTCCTGGTACCCGAGCCGACGATGGCACAGCGACTGGTCCGGGCCAAGGGCAAGATCCGCGACGCGAGGATCCCCTACCGCGTGCCGGCCGAGGCCGACCTGCCGGGACGCCTGCGGGCCGTGCTGGCGGTCGTCTATCTCATCTTCAACGAGGGCTACACGGCGAGTTCGGGCGACCGGCTGACCCGGGAGGATCTGTGCACCGAGGCCATCCGGCTCGGGCGGCTGCTGGCCGAGCTCATGCCCGACGAAGGCGAGGTCATGGGACTGCTCGCACTCATGCTGCTCATCTCCTCGCGCCGGGCCACCCGCACCACCCAGGACGGGGACCTCGTGCTGCTTGCCGACCAGGACCGCGGCCGCTGGGATCGCGCCCTGATCGCCGAGGGCCAGGCCATCGTGCGGCGATGCCTGCGGCGCGACCAGCCCGGCCCGTACCAGATCCAGGCGGCGATCAACGCGGTGCACAGCGACGCGCCGACGGCGGCCGCGACGGACTGGCGGCAGATCCTGCGGCTGTACGACCAGCTCGCCTCGCTGGCCCCGGGCCCGGTCGTGGCGCTCAACCGCGCGGTCGCGGTGGCCGAGGTCGCGGGGCCGGAGGCAGCGCTCGCCCTTATCGACGACCTCGACCTCGCGGACTACCACGTGTTCCACGTCATCCGGGCCGACCTGCTCCGGCGCCTGGGCCGTCACCGTGAGGCCGTGCTGGCGTATGAGGCGGCGATCGCCCGTACCGGGAACGCCGCCGAGCGGGATTTCCTGCGGCGCAGCGCGCGGGTGGTCAGTGGGCCAGCTTCACCACGGTGACGAAGAAGTTGTCGACCTGCCGGATGACGTCCATAAAGCGCTCGAAGTCCACCGGCTTGCTGACGTAGGCATTGGCGTGCAGGGTGTAGCTGCGCAGGATGTCCTGCTCGGCCTGGGACGTGGTCAGGACGACCACCGGGATTATCTTGAGCACGGGATCGGCTTTGAGCTCGGCGAGTACCTCCAGGCCGTCCCGGCGGGGCAGGTTGAGGTCGAGCAGGATCAGGCCCGGGCGGGGCGCACCGGAGTAGTCGCCGGTCTGGCGCAGGAACTGCAGCGCCTGCTCGCCGTCGGTCACCACGTGAAGCACGTTGCGTATCTTGTAGTGCTCGAAAGCTTCCTTGGTCATCAGGACGTCCCCGGGATCGTCCTCCACCAGCAGCACGTCCACGACCTGGCACTCGGTGTGCTCAGTCATCGGCATCCTTATCCTCGGGGCGCATGGGCAGCGTGAAGCAGAAGCGGGCGCCTGATGTGACCGTCGTATCGAGCCAGATGCGGCCCCCGTGGTATTCGATGATCTTCCGGCACATGGCGAGGCCGATACCCGTCCCCGGGTACATCGACCTGTCGTGCAGGCGCTGGAAGATCACGAAGATCCGGTCGGCGTATTCGGCCGGGATCCCGATGCCGTTGTCGGTGACCGAGAACAGCCAGTTCTCGCCGTCCCGGCGGGCCAGCACCGAGATGCGGGGCGGGTGGTCGGCGGAGAACTTCAGCGCGTTGCCGAGCAGGTTCTGGAACACCGAGGTGAGCAGCGAGGCCTCCCCCAGCACCACCGGCAGGTCGCCCACCTCGATCGTCGCGTGGGAGGCCCTGATCGCCGGGCCGAGGTTCGCCCATGCCTGGCCGAGCAGCACCGCGCAGGAGACCGGCTCCCGTTCCTGCGCCGTCCGCCCTACCCGGCTGAACGCGAGCAGGTCGTTGATCAGCGCCTGCATGCGCTTGGCGCCATCGACGGCGTGCTCGATGTACTGATCGGCCTTCTCATCCAGCCGGCCCGCGTAGCGGCGCTGGAGCAACTGGCAGAAGCTGGCCACCTTCCGCAGCGGCTCCTGCAGGTCATGGGAGGCCACGTAGGCGAACTGCTCGAGCTCGGCGTTCGATCGCTGCAGGTCCTGGGTCCGGGCCTCCAGGCTCGCGTTCGCGGTACGGACGGCGGACAGCTCGGAGACGATGCGCCCGCGCATGCGGTTCACGTCCATCCCGACGGTGCGCATCTCCGCCGGGCCGCCGGGTGCGACGTTGTGGGTGAAGTCTCCGTCGGCCACCTGCCGGGCGTCGGCGGCCAGCCGGGACAGCGGCCGGATCACCGATCTCTCGAGGCCGAGCGCGAGAACGGACAGGACCGCCAGCAGCGCGATGCCGATGCCCGCGCCCGTCCAATCCAGCACCGCGGCGGAATGGTTCAGGCTGGCGACGGCTTGCACCCGTTCCCTGGCGAGGTCGCTCTGCATGGCCCCGAGCGCTGCGCGCAGGCTGTCGAAGTCGGCTTTCCCCTGATCGGCCGTGGCGCTGGTGAGTGGCTTCCCGCTGGCGCTCACCTGCCTGACGGTCGGCTGGGCATAACTAGCGCGCCAGCGGCCCGCCCGGACCATCACCTGGGCGAGGTCGGCGCGAGCGGCCGGCAGGCCGGTGAGCAGGATGCGCAGGCGGCCGACCTGCTGCCGTTCCTCGCCGAGACCCTGGTAGTACGGGGCCAGGAAGGCGCGCTGAGCGCTGAGCGCGTACCCGCGCACGCCTGTCTCCTGGTTGAGATAGGCGACCCCCAGTTGCGAGGCGCGGAACGCCGCCGGGTTGACCCTGTTCACCACCCGGTCGCGGGCGCTGGCGAGGTCGGCGAGCGCCGTGCCGCCGACCCCAATGGCGAGCACGGCGAAAAGCGCCGCAATCGCGATGCCGACCGCGAAGATCCGCCCCAGCGGCCAGCCGCCGGCCAGCCTCGCCGCCATGGCACGAGAGCGCGCCCGGCCGGGGGGTGCGGCTTCGGCGCCCGCCTCCGGCCCGGTCCCGGCCGGGCCGGCGTCCGGCATGGCACCGGTGTCTTCGGCGCCGGCGTCCAGTCCTGGCTCCGCCACCTCGGCATCGACACCAGGGGCGTCGGGCACACCGGTCATCCGTCGACCAGGGACGGGAATCCCAGGGCCAGGAGCGCGAGGTCGTCGTCCAGTTCGCCCCCGTTGAGCTCACGCACGCGGCCCACCAGCCACCCGAGGAGATGCTCGTCGCGCTGTTTGCGGGCAGGTGGCCGCGTGGGCGGCGCGTTCTGCAGGAACGTCTCGATGATGTCGGTCAGCCCCTCACTTCCCAGCCGCTCGGGACCGTCGCCGATCCGGCCCTCGACCAGCCCGTCGGTGTAGATGAGCAACGACCAGCCCTCGCCGAGTGCCACCTCGCTGGCCGGCCAGTCCCGCGCGTGCGAGATACCGGGGGGCGTGCATATGGGCGCCTTGAGCTCCCGCACCCCGTCCGGGGTGATCAGCAGGGGCTCTGGATGACCGGCCAGGTGAAGCCGCCCGTGGGAACGATCGGGGGCGATCGACATCATGCACAGCGTGGCGAACAGCCGGTCCTCATGCCGCTCATGCTCCAGCACCTGCTGGACCGCGGACAGCACGTCAGTCATCGGCCGGCCAGCCAGCACCATGGTGCGCCAGGCCACCCGGAGGCAGACGCCGAGGGCGGCTTCTTCCGGGCCGCGCCCGCAGACATCGCCGACCACCGCGTGAACCCAGCCGTCCGCCCCTTCGACCAGATCGTAGAAGTCGCCGCCGAGCAGCATCTGGCCGCCCCCGGGCCGGTACTGCGTCGCTACCGTCAGCCGGGGGTCGGACAGCAGCGGAGACGGCAGCAGCCCTCGCTCCAGCCGGGAGTTCTCCCGCGCGTAGATCTGTGCCTCGCGCAGCTGGCGCTGGATCTCCTCCGAGCGCCGCCGTTCCACCGCGTACCGGATGACCCGGTTCAGCAGGGCCCCATCGACCTGGCCCTTGACCAGGTAGTCCTGCGCTCCTGCCCGGACTGCCTCGGCGCCAAGGTGCTCGTCCGCCAGCCCTGTCAGGACGACCACGGCAACCTGGGGCACATGCACGGTCAGCCAGTGCACACCCTGCAGCCCCTGGGCGTCGGGCAGGCCCAGATCGAGCAGAACGCACGTCACGCTGGCAAGAAGCGGTTTCGCCTCGGTCATGGACCGCGCCCGGCTCAAGGTGACCGCGGCCGCCACGTCCAACAGCAGTTCCTCAACCAGCAGCGCATCGGCATCATCGTCCTCGATGAGCAGCACCGGCGTCGGGCCGGGCACGGTAACCGCTTGCTCGGTTGCCTGCCTGGCATCGTGAGTCACCATTCGACCCTGTTCATGAATTCCGTGGGCATCAGTCCTGTTTAACCGATGTGGCCGGGCCAGCGTAGTTGGCTGGAGATGTTTGCCATGTCAAGCCGCCGAGCGCAGGCCGCGCCGGTGGCCCTCGTGCTGGCCCGCGTCAAATCTAGACCAGCAGGACGCTGACGAAAATCCGGGACGGATTCCGGTCCGCTAACAAAACTCAGGCCGGGTCCCCGCCCGCGCCGGGGCGTCCGGTCCCGGCCGCACCAGGGGCGCCTGTCGCCGGAACCCTCAGACCGTCCAGTCGACGGCCGCGAGCTCGGGTGCGGGTGTGACGACGATTCCGGTGCCGTCACAGGACGGGCACATCTCCAGCGGCCCGCCGTCGTACTCGCAGCCGCACGTGAAGCAGCGCAGGCGATCAGGCACCCGCCGCCATTGCACCGTCGTGCCTTCCAGCCGTGTGCCAGCCGCCGCGGCCTGCCACGCGGAGGCGGCCGCATCGATGTCCACACCGGAGCCGACCGCGAGAACCACGGTCCGCACCGGCTGGCCAGCGGTGGCATCGGCCAGCGCGGCCACCGCGGCCCGCATGAGGCCGGCCTCATGCATCGCCCGGCGCCCCGGCCGCCCACCCGGCTTCACCGCCGGGTACTCCCGCCGCCCAGCCGGCCAGGACCGCGCGGGCCGTGCTCACCATCTCGCCGACCCCGGCGTCCACAACCGGGCTGAGGCCCCACCGCGACGTGATGGACGCCGGAACGACACCGACCAGTGCGACCCGCTGTGGCGCACAGCCGGCGAGTTCCGCTGCCGACAGCGCGTCCACGAGGCCGACGTCGTGCGCGGTCGCGCGCACACCGTGGCCGCGCCGCACGTCGCCGTCGCCGATCACGACGATCTCACCCGGCGTTCCGTGCCCGGACGAAACCGCGTCAAGCACGAGCACCGCGTGCCGCCCGGCGATGTAGGGCAGGAGCATGAGCCCGAGCGTGCCGCCGTCCAGGACATCCACGCCCGGCATCGGCGAGGCCGCCAGCCGCCGCGCCGCGACCACTCCGGCGCCGTCGTCGCCCAGCAGCTCGTTGCCGATGCCCAGCACGAGGACGGGAGCGCTCACGAGCGCCCCCTGGGCAGGAACTTGAAGCCGGAGATGATCGACGAGACGACGCCCGAGCCTTCCACGCGGTCCACGAGGACGGCGCTGTAGACGTGGTGGACGAGGAACGCCACGACCACCCACATGATCAGGTGATGGATGAACCGGATGGTCGGCAGCGCGACCAGGTGCGGCAGCCAGCCGGTGAGGTCCGCCGCCCAGCCGTCCCCCGTGGCACCCATCAGCGTGACGCCGGTGAGGATCTCCACGCCGAACATCAGGTACAGGACGGTGTAGGCCATCCCGGCCAGCGAATTGTGGCCGATGACCTCCGGTGCCTCGCGGTCGAGGAAGGTGTAGAAGCGGAGCGCCGGGACGATCCCGTCCCGCCTCGCCCGGCTGACCGGTATCCACTCGGTCCACCGCGACCAGCGGCTCGGCGACTGGAACAGCCATATCACCCGGGCGAGGATCAGGGCGATGAAGATGTAGGCGGTAACGACGTGGATCGTCTCCACCCAGGTGACCCAGTACGTGGTGGTCGCCGGATGGAGAACCGGGTCCGCGATGAGGAAGCCGGTGACGCTCAGGACCAGGAGCGCCGCGACCAGCAGCCAGTGGATCACCCGCACCGGCAGGTCCCAGACCCGGACCCGGACGTACCCGGGCCCGCCCGCCTCCTGCGCCGGGACGGCCCGCGCCTTCTGCGCCGGGGCGGTCGCCGTCGCTGGGCGGCGCGGGGCCGTCATTGGACCCGCACCTCGACGATGTCGCGGCCGTCGGCGTCGTAGAGGTGTGCGGCGCACGCCATGCACGGATCGAAGGAGTGCAGCGTCCGGAGGATCTCCAGCGGGCGCTTCGGGTCAACGACCGGCGTGCCGACCAGCGCCGCCTCGTATGCGCCGGGATTTCCCTTCTCGTCACGCGGGCTCGCGTTCCAGGTCGATGGGACGACGGCCTGGTAGTTGGCGATGCGGTGGTTCTCGATGACGACCCAGTGGGACAACGAGCCGCGCGGGGCCTCGTGGAAGCCCACGCCGCGGACCTGCCCGGCCGGCCACGACGAGGGGTCCCATTTGGCGGTGTCGGCGATGGCCAGGTCACCGCTGTCGATGTTGTCCCGCAGCAGCCCCGCCAGCTCCAGGGAATACTGCGCCATCAGCTCGGTCTCCAGCCCGCGCGCCAGGACCCGGCCGAGCGTGGACATCAGGGCGCCCGGCGGCACTTTGAGCCGCCGGAGCGCGCCGGTGACCAGCGGCTGGATGCGTGAGTCGCCGCTCGCGTAGCCGACCAGCATGCGCGCGAGCGGGCCGACTTCGACCGCCATGCCCTCATACCGCGGTGCCTTGAGCCAGGAGTATTTTCCTGCCACGTTCAGCTGGGTGAAGGGCGGCTCGGGCCCGGTGTAGTCCGGGGTGGTCTCCCCCTGCCAGGGCGGCAGCGCTGCGTCCGGGCTGCCGTACTGGTACCACGAATGGGCGACGGACTCGGCGACACCAGCCGGGTCGAACGGCTCGACCGTCAGCGTCCCGGCCCGGATGACCCCGCCGGGGAACAGGCCGCCGGCCGGCGGCTGGCCCTTGCGCGGCGGCGACTGCGAATAGTCCCCGAACACCATGTACGAGGTCAGGCCGCGGCCGTACCTCGTCCACTCCGGGTACCCGCCCGCGATGGCGTAAAGGTCCGGCAGAAACACCTGCTGGACGAACGTCAGCCCGCCTTGCAGGAGCTGCGTCAGTTCCTGCAGCGTGTTGTTGTTGATCGCGTCCTGGCTGTTCAGGTTGACCGGGGACGCCATGCCGCCGACCACATACGTCTGCGGGTGCGGGTTCTTCCCGCCCAGCAGCGCGTGCACCCGGATGTAGCCACGCTGAAAATCAAGCGCGTCGAGATAGTGGCTGAACGCCAGCAGGTTCAGCTCGGGGCTCAGCTGGTAGGCCGGGTGCCCCCAGTACCCGTTGGTAAAGGGGCCGATGTTGCCACTGGCGAGGAATGCCTTGAGCCGGGCCTGCACCGACGCGAACAGCGCAGCCGTCGAACGCGGGTACACGGAAATCGACTGCGCGAGCGACGCGGTGGCGCGCGGATCGGCCTTCAGCGCGGCGGTCGGGTCGACCCAGTCCAGCGCCTGCAGGTGATAGAAGTGCACCACGTGATCATGAACATACTGCGCGGCCGCGATGAGCTGCCGCAGGAGCCGCGCGTTGACCGGCGGCACCGCGCCGATGGCGTCCTCGACCGCCCGGACCGACGCGAGCGCATGCACGGTGGTGCAGACGCCGCAGATCCGCTGCGCGAAGAGCCAGGCGTCCCGCGGGTCCCTGCCCTGCACGATGGTCTCGATGCCACGCCACATCGTCGAGGACGAATAGGCCTTCGTGACGTGACCGCCGCCGATCTCCACCTCGACCCGCAGGTGACCCTCGATGCGGGTCACCGGGTCGATGACAAGCCGGGCCATTGCCTCTACCCTTCCTCGGGCTCGCCCGTGTTGCCCCCACCGCCTGCAGGACCGCCCCCGGCGCCGCCGGTGCTGTCGCCGCCCACGTCCGCCGGCGTCACCTCGTGCGCCTGGGCCGGCTGTGCGTGTGCCCGGGCCTCGCGTGCGTCGCGGGCGTCGCCGACACGCTGCTGGACGGCCTTGCCGATCCCGTGCAGCGCGAACCCGGCCGCGGTGGCCGCCACGACGGTGAGGCCGAGACGGTCCGCCGTGAGGTCGAGCCCGGCCGTGGCCACGTGGGGCAACCTGTCGTAGAACGGCGTATTCGTGTCCCAGAAGTCGGGCTCGGAGCACCCCACACAGCCGTGCCCGGCGGCGACCGGCCAGGACGTCGCCTCGTTGTAGCGGACGCTGGGGCAGTTGTGGTAGGTGCTCGGCCCCTTGCAGCCGAGCCGGTACAGGCACCAGCCGTTGCGATGACCCTCGTCACCCCATTCGACGGCGAACTGCCCGGCGTCGAAATGCCCGCGCCGCGGGCAGGTGTCGTGGATGCGCTCCCCGTAAGCGAACAGCGGCCGCCCATAGCTGTCCGTCGCCGGAAACGCCCCGAATGTCAGATAATGGACGACGGTGGCGGTGAGGTTGTCGGCGTTGACCGGGCACCCCGACAGGTTCACGACCGGCACGCCGCTGACGACATCCTCGACCCGGACCGCGCCGGTCGGGTTGGGGTGCGCGTGGGGGATCCCGCCGAACGCCGAGCAGGTGCCGACGTTGATGATCCCGGCCGCGCCGCGGGCACACGAGGTCAGGATGTCGTCGGCCGCTCTCCCCCCGACCGTGCAGGATCCGCGGATGCCGGTGGGAACCGAGCCCTCGACGATCAGCAGGTGCCCGCCCTTGGCCACTGCCTCGTCGCGGGCCTTCTCGGCGGCGGCGCCTGCCGCCGCCATCAGCGTCTCGTGATAGTCGAGCGAGATCAGGCCCAGGACAAGCTCCGATGCCGAGGGGTTGCGGGAGCGCACGAACGCCTCCGTGTCGCCGGCGCAGTCCTGGAACTCCAGCCAGACGACGACGGGCCGGTCCACCTTCGCCAGGGCGGAGGCGATGCGGGGGGCGAACCGGGGTGGCAGGGCGAGCGTCACGGCAACCCCCGAGCAGAACTTCAGGAACGCCCGCCGGTTGACCCCGGCCTCAGCGAGCCGCGCGGGCAGCGGCAGGCCTTCGTCCCCGCCTGACCCGGCAGCACCGGCTGACCCGGCAGCACCGCCTAAGGCGGTGAATACTCCGGTCTCCGGCTCTGCCGTGGCCACCCGCTGGCCTCTCGTCATGGCTTCACCGCCCCGTGCACCCGCGATCGCGCGCCTGATTCGGCGGGACCGTCGTGAGCGCAGCGTAGCCGCGCTCGAATCGTCCGACAAGGGCCCATGTCCCCTACCCGCTGCCCTTTCGCCTGCTGTTGCGCCGGGCGGTTCCCGGGGCAAGACTGTGCGCATGGACCGGCTTGCCGAGATCGTCGCGGACGTCCGTGCCGCGTTCGAGCGCGTGCACCGCGAGCAGTTCCTCGGTGATTCAGCCGCGAACCCTCGTCTGGCCGTTGACGTCCTTGACCCTGCCGTCGTGGCGGACACACCGGTGGTCGTGCTCCTGACACCGTGGACCGTCAACGGGCTTGCCTTTCCCCCCGATGACGAATTTCCCGCTGAGCTTGAGATCGCGGGCCGCCGCCGACCGGTGTTCCGCATCGAAATCCCGGGGCTAGGCGCGTTCCGCTCGGTCAACCTTCCGCCCGAGCCATCCAGCCTGCGCAGCCTGGCCCAGGCGCGAGGGCTCGCCCGGTCCTGGTCAGGCCCCTTCCAGGCTGCCGTCGCGGCGGCCAGGGCGGGGCGGGCGGCCGACGGGACCGCCCCGGGGCAGCAGGCCGCTGCCGCACGGCCAGAGAGGCGGTGAACGCGGATGTGCCTCGGCATTCCCGGCCGCGTGCTCGACACGACCGACGTCGCCGGCATGCTCACGGGCAAGGTCGATTTCGCCGGCATCACCCGGCGCGTCTGCCTGGCATACGTACCGCAGGCCCAGGTCGGTGACTACGTCCTGGTCCACGTGGG
The DNA here is from genome assembly GCA_963741615.1 of uncultured Actinomycetes bacterium. Classification (GTDB taxonomy): domain Bacteria; phylum Actinomycetota; class Actinomycetes; order Streptosporangiales; family Streptosporangiaceae; genus UBA9676. The sequence continues at coordinate 69,814 of CAVUIU010000002.1, read as the reverse complement.
TTTCGCACTCAGCCTGGTCGACGAGGCGGAAGCGGAGCAGACCCTCGAACTGCTCGCCTCCCTGGGTGTTCTCGAACAGGAACTCGCCGGCGACGACAGCACGGCCGGCGTCGGCCCCTGAGCCCGCCCGGCTTATCTCACACGCCGCGGCCTGGGCAAAGCACCTTCCGGATGCCAGCCCGCGGGACTGCTAGCCTCGGAGCTGTCGGCGACCAGGCTCCTTCGGATGCTGCGGAACGAGCCGCTGACTGGGTGTGCTGAGAGGCTTGCCATGGCAGATCCGAGCCGGACGCAGGAAGAGGCGCCGCCGGGGGAGCACTTCGTGCACGCCGCCGTGTTCTACCGCTCCGCCGGTGACTACACCGACGCGGTGGCGACGTTCGTGCAGCAAGGCCTGACCACGGGGGAACCGGCCCTGGTCGTGGTGCCGCGCGCCAACCTGGAGCTGCTCAGGGGCACGCTCAACGGCTCCGTGGACATGGTGGCCTACCAGGACATGTCCGTGCTCGGCCGTAATCCCTCCCGGATCATCCCGTTCATCAGGCGGTTCACCGACGCGCACCGGGGCCGCACCCGGTTCGTCAACGAGCCTTTCTGGGCCGGGCGCACGCCGGCGGAGGTCCAGGAAGCGACCCGGCACGAAGCTCTCATCAACGCCGCCTTCGCCGGTGTGCCCACAGCCATCCTCTGCCCTTACCACGCCACCGGGCTGGACGAAGCCGTCCTGGACGGCGCGCAGCTCACCCATCCTCACATCCTGGATCGCGGCCACCTGCGGGCCAGCCCCCGCTACACCGGCACCGCAGCCGCCCTCGCCATCGCCGGGCAGCCATTTCCCGCCCCGCCGGCGCAGGCGGAAACCCTGATCTTCGGCCCCCAGGACCTGGCCAGCCTCAGGGGCCTGGCCAGGAAGCACGCCGTGACCGCGGGGCTGAGCGGCGACCGGATCGAAGGCCTGGCACTGGCGGTCAACGAAGCGGCCGCCAACACCATCTGCCATGCCAACAGCCCGGGGACCCTGCGCATCTGGCAGGACGGAGGCTCGCTCATCTGTGAGATCCGCGACTCCGGGCATATCACCGACCCGCTGGCCGGCCGGCATCTTGCCTCTCCCGACGCCGGCCGGGGCAACGGCCTGCGCGTCATCAACCAGGTCTGCGACCTCGTGGAGCTGCGCACCGGCCGGCACGGCACCGCGATCCGGATGCACATGATCCTGACATGACCCGCCCGCGAGCGCCAGCGCGTAAAGTCCCTGATGATCCACCAAAATAAACTGCAGGATCGCCGAGGACCGCCATGCGCATCATCGATCTCCCGCAGGACATCTTCCGGGACATGATGGGATATCCCGGCCATTCGAAAACGGCGATGCGGCAGCACGCCACGCACCTGGATTCCTTCTCCCGGCTGGCCCCCGGAGCCGGGGCGCTGCCCATTGACGAAATGCCGTTTGACTTATTCTACGGCCCGGCCGCAGGCCTTGACGTCCCGCACGCCGGGCCGCGCACCGGCATCGTGCCGCGCACCGGCATCACCACCGAACATGTGCGGCAGGCCAACGCGGGGCCGGCGGGGATAACCCGGCGCGCGGCGCGGATGACGCCCGTCCGATGACAGGCGACGGGGCCAGCCCGCCGGAGCGCCCGTATGGCGCCGGCACCTCGGCTGTGGACTGGGAGAGTCGGTATGACTTCGGCGGCTTGCGGGCGAAACGGATCGCGCGGGCGCGCGCGGCCATGGAAACCGACCACCTGGACGCCGTGCTGGTCTGGAAATCGGAGAACGTCCGCTACCTCACCTCGCTGCGGTCGCAGATCCTGGCCGGCAAGGACAGCATCCTCAACGCGGCGCTGCTGATCGGGGACCAGCCGCCGGTGCTGCTGTGCTCCGGGGGGGAGGCCGGTCACGCAGCCTTCATGCCCTGGCTGGGTGCCGTGCACGCAGTGCCGATCATGGAGCAGGCAGAGCTCATCGAGGGCTTCGTCGCGAACATCCTCGCGCCGGTCCTGGCCGGGCGCGGGCCGGCCGACTGCACCCTCGGGGTGGACCAGGTCAGCATCCCCTGATCCGGGCCCTGGAGGCCGCGCTGCCCGGCATCCGGGTGACCGATGGCGACCACGCCCTGCAGCAGGCCCGGATGATCAAACTCCCGGAGGAACTGGCGATCGTGGAGGAGTCATGCGCGATCGGGGACAGCGTCACCCAGCGGGCGATCGAGGAAACCAGGGCGGGCCGGCGGGAATGCGAGGTGGCAGGCGACGCGCTGCAGACGCTCTACTACCTTGGCGGCGAGATGCCGCATGTGACGACGCCGTTCGTCGCGTCAGGCGAGCACATGGCCCCGCCGCACCGGTTCGCCACCGACAAGATCATCAGAAACGGGGACCTGGTGTTCATCGACATCGGCGCCATGTGGAACGGGTACTTCGCCGACATCGGCCGGACCACGATCGTCGGCAAGCCGGCGGCCCGGCAGAAGGAGATCTACCGCACGGTCTACGACGCGTTGCAGGCCGGGATCGACGCGATGCGCCCCGGGAACACGACGGAGCACGTGGCGGCGGCGGTCAAGCGGGAGGCACGCCTGCGCGGCCTGGAGGACAGCCTGTTCTCGCTGTTCATCGGCCACGGCATCGGCATCGGCTCGAACGAGCCCCCCTACATCGGTGAGACGCTCCCGGGCGCGACCGCGGCCGAACTCCGGCCCGGCATGCTGTTCGCGCTCGAGCCGCTGATCTGGGTGAAGGACTCGGGCGGCATCGGCGTGCGCATCGAGGACATGGTTCTCATCACCGGCTCCGGGCACCGGGTGCTCAGCCGCGCGCCTTATGCGGACGCGCTGCTCAGCTAGCCATGGCCAGCGGCGCTGACCGGTGCCGCCACGACCTGGCCGGCGCGGGTGCGGGCGGGACTAGCCGCGGCGGCGGGACAGGAACGCCGCGAGCCCGTCGTCGCCCTGGCTTGCGATGAACGCACCGGGGACCGTCAGCAGGATCTCGTCGGCGTGGGCCAGGCACGCCCATACCGTGTCGCCCGCAGCATCGGCCAGCTTCACGTCGGCCTTCTTCCGGCACGGGACCCCATGGAACTCGCCTACCTGACAGGTGGCTGTGGTTCCGCCACGGGCCTCGACCAGGGCCGCAGCCTCTTTCAGCAGCGAGAAGTGGGGAGAGGCCACGTCATCGGCGGCCGGTGGCTGGGACGCCGATCGCTCGCGCTGGCCGAGCAGCACGGTGTTGCCGTCGGGGTCAAGCAGCTTCGCCTCCCCACCGAGTGCGTGCGGGGGATGACCCATGGGCGCAACGTCCACACCCGCCGCGCCGAGCACACCGGCGACGGCATCGAGGTCATCAACGTAGAAGTAGAACAGCAGCGGGAGCGGCGGAATGCCGAGCGGTGGCCGCGTCGACGCCAGGAGGACAACGTGGCCGTTGTGGTGCAGGGCCGACCATGCCGAGGTGTCCGCCTTCCCGGATGACTGCTCCTGGAAGCCGAGCAGCTCATAAAAACTGCGCGAGGTGTCGATATCCCTGACATACGTCGCGGCGACCATCGACTGGACGGCGGGAGTCATTGGTACAACGTACGCTGCCGCCGGCTTTGCTCGCGGGATCGGAGCGGGGTGCTCAGGCTGGCCAGGACCCGCCGCCGCCCGGCGGCCCGGCGGGGGATTCCAGCCCCCCGGGGACGGCGGGTCGCGCCGCGGCTCCTCGTCATCGCCATCGGCCCACCTGACCAGCCATTCCCCGCCGCCCTGTGATCTTTATCCTCCGCGGCGGGTGAGGACATCTGATGACGCCTGCGTGGGAACATCGGTACCGCAGGGCGGCGCTGGGCCGCCCTGCGGGCCGGAATAGCCGAAAGGCCCGCCGGTCCCGATGAAAACAGAAACAGGAGCATCGATGGCATCGACCGGGTATGAAACGCCGCCATCACCCCCTTCGGTGATGGCGGCCTCGTGGCAGGCAACCCTGATCCTCGGCGTGCTGACACTGATCCTCGGGCTCATTGTGAGCTTCCACCCGTCGGGATCGCTGAACGTGATCGCCGTCCTGCTCGGCATCCTCATGATTCTCTCCGGGATTTTCCATCTGGTCCGGGTGTTCGACCCGCACGAGCACCACCGGGTCTGGCTCGGCATCGGCGGCATGCTCTTCATCGTCATCGGCGTGGTTCTGATCCGCCATCTGCACCTGACCATCGCGGCCATCGGCCTGATCATCGGCATCACCTGGATCGTCCAGGGCCTGGCCGCGCTGATCGGCGGGATCTCCGGCGGTGTCCGCGAAGGAAGGGCCTGGTGGATCACCTTCGGGCTGGTGAGCCTGATCGCCGGGATCGTGGTCGTGTCCACCCCCGTTTCCTCACTCAACGTCCTTGCCGTCCTGGTCGGGATCTGGTTCATCGTCATGGGCATCTTCGAGATCATCGGGGCGTTCCTGCTCCGGCGCGCGGTGCGCACCCTGGAGACCACGAACGCGTAGGGCACACGGAGAGGGAAAGCTCCGGGCCGGCCGCAGGCTGCCGGTCACGTACCCCGCGGGGTCTGACCGGCAGCCGGATGGTGCCCCGAGACGAGGCTGGCGCTCAGCTTGACGGTCTTCACCGCGCTGGTCGCGCCCGCCTGCAACATCATGCCGACGGAGAAGACGAGGATGCCCGGTATGAACAGGGTGTGAGACCCGAGCATGAGCAGCCCGACGCGGCCCAGGACGTAAGGAGGAGTGCAGACCACCGCACCGACGACCGAGCCCACCGCAGTGGCGGTCAGCTTGTCACGTTTCGAATAGGTGGTCCTCAGGCCGATCAGACGGGCGGGGACGGCGACATAGCAGATCATCATGATGCCGATGACGATGCTCAGCGAGATCGCAAACCACCACAGCCCCCAGCGGGTGACGACCACGGTCACCAGGCCGAGCAAGATCCCCACGGCTCCGCCCCATCCCAGCACGACAGCCAGATGGGAGCGGGCGCGGCTGAACGCCGGCCGGATCAGCGGCCGGCCCGTGCTGGCGATCGCGAATGCGAACACGGCGTTGAGGAAGAAGCTCGCCGCGGTGATCGCGGCGACCGCGAGCACCAGCGGGATCACGACCGGCCCTTCCAGCACACGCAGTGTCTTCCCGCGCAGCACGTGGGCCTTCAGGTCAAACATGGCGACCCAGATCCACATCGCGGGAAGCACCTGGATCAGGGTCAGCCGCCAGTTGGTGAACAGCAGCTTCAGCCCCTCGAAGAGCATGGCGAAGGCACCGACGGCAAGCGCGAGGGGGGCAAGCCACCGCCGGGAGCGGCTCAGCCGCAGCACCGCCTCATCCACCGCGGCAAGGTCACCGTCCCGGACGGCGCCGATGAGCTGCCTGGCCCGCGCCCGCAGCGGCACGTGCCCGTGCGCGTCACCGTCAGCGGGCAGTACCGGCGGCAGTTCGGGCGCATTCCCCTCAAGTGCCATGCGGGATGACCCTTCCCATGCCGATGTCCGCGTCCCTACTCGTGGACGTAGGTGCCGGGAGCGGGGCCGAGCGGCGGGAACTGAGGGCCGCCGAGGCCGCTGCGGGGCTTGCGTTCCGGCCCGGAGCGGGCGGTCAGCCATTCCCCCCAGCGCGGCCACCATGAGCCGTGCTGAAGTGCCGCCCCGGCCATCCACTGATCGGGATCGCCAGCGGCCGGGGGGGCCACCCAGTAGTCGTACCGGGTGCTGCCCGCCGGGTTGACGAACGACTGGATGTGGCCCGACTTGACGACGACAAGCTCCTTGTCACCGCCGAGCACCTGGGTGGAGGAGTAGCACGCCCGCCACGGCGCGATGTGATCGGTGGAGCCGGCGATGTGGAAGCTGTCGCAGCCCACCTTGGCGAGGTCAACCCCGGTGTCGAGGACGGTGATCCCCGCCTCCCCCGTCGAGCCGTCCACGAGCAGTTGCGTGCTTTCCAGCGCCATCTTCGCGCTCATCGCGGTGGCGTCGTCATTCCAGGCGAGCACGTCGAACGCGGGCGGGTCCTCGCCGAGCAGCCACCCGCTGACCAGGTAGTTGAACACGAGGTCGTTCGGGCGCAGCCAGGCGAAGGTGCTGCGCAGCGTGCGGCCGGGGATGACCTCACCGGCCGCGGCGGACCGTCTCAGCTGAGCGCGCGATTTCTGCGTGTCCATCATGCCCACGATGTTCGGCCATTTGTTGGTCAGCATGGTCACGATGAATGTCGCCGAGCCCACCGAGGTATCGCCCTTGGCGGCCAGGTACCCGAGCGTGAGGGCGATGGTGATCCCGCCCGCGCAGAGCCCCAGCCAGTTCACGGAATCGCTGCGCGTGATCTTCTGGACCACCTCGGCCGCCTTGGCCTGCGCGGCGACATAGTCATCCAGGCCCCAGCGCCCGTGGCCCAGCTCGGGACGCGGATTCCGCCAGACGATCATGAACGTCTGGATGCCCTGGCTGACCGCGAACTCCGCCAGGCTCCGGCCGGGTGCGAGGTCGAGCACGTAGTGGCGGTTGAGCTCCGGCGGGACCATCAGCAGCGGCCTGCTGCGGACGGCGCTCGTCGTGGGCTGGTATTGCAGCAGTTCGAACAGCTCTTCCCGGTAGACCACGGCCCCGGGGGTGCAGCCCACCTCCTCCCCGACCCGGAAGCCATCCCTGGTCACCATCCGTGGGGTGCCTCCCCTGGCCAGGTCCCGGGCCATGTTCTGGGCGCCGTGCAGCACGGAACGGCCGCCGGTCTCAAAGGCACGCTTGAGCGCGGCCGGGTTGGTCGGGAAGAAATTGGTCGGGGCGAGCGAGGCGGTGATGACGCTGGCCAGGTAGCGGGCACGCGCCTGCCGGTCCCATGGGCCGTCCACGTCGTCCGCCAGCCGGTCGATCCACTCCTCGAAGAGCCGGTAGCCCCGGCCCAGCACCTGGAAGAACGGATTGCCGCGCCAGGTCGGGTCCGCGAACCGAGGATCCCGCTCGTCGCAGGTGACGGCGGAGCGGCCGAGCGCCATCCGCAGCAGTTCCCCGGTGAGCCACGGCGCTTCCTGCGCGACGGCCGCCGGGCCGATCAGATCCCCTGCCGCCTGGAGCAGTTCCAGCGGGTCGAACGCCTCGGCTGGCGGCCCGCCAGCCACCCCGCCAACGGCTCCGTCCTGGGTTCCCATAACGCCCTCCTGGGCACGGCGATGCCACGTCTGATGACCGTTGCATATCAAAGGTCATGCCCTTGCGGCTATACCGGAACCGCCCTGCCGCCAACTTGCGGGCCGCCCGCCGGTCCCGCCGGTCCCGCCATGATCGTTCAAGAATGGCGACGACCAGCGATCTGATAATGGCAGCCCGTAAGGCCCTATGGCCCTTTTCGCGGGACCAACGGCGGGTTCCGGTGCTGCCCGGCCGGCTTTAGCGTCAAAGACCTTGGAGCCCCCGCTCCGGGGCTGTTCCTTCCACATGGGCCTGGGTGGCACGGCGGACACCGCGCGGGACGGTGCCGCATACCCCCGAAGGGAGAACCAGGCGATGACCGATGTTGGGCAAACCCATCCGTCCGGGCTGAGCACCATCAGCGGCCGCGTGGCGCTGGTGACGGGGGGGACACGCGGTATCGGGGCCGCCATCTGCCGCCATTTCGCCGACCAGGGGGCGGCGATCGCGGCCGGCTACTGGCGTCACCACGAGAGCGCGGAGAAGTTCCTCTCCACCATGGCAGCCGGCTACCCGGGCCGCCCGATCACCGTGCACGAGGGGAACATCGGCGACGCCGACGACTGCCGCCGGGTGATCAGCGAGGTCATCGAGCAGCACGGCCGCCTGGACGTCCTGGTCAACAACGCGGGCATCACGATCGACCGGACCGTGGCCAAGATGACTGCCGAGGACTGGCAGAAGGTCATCGCGGTCAATCTCTCCGGCGCCTTCTTCCTGGCCCAGAACGCGCTTGAGCACATGCTCGAACGTGGCAGCGGCCGGATCGTCAACGTGTCCTCGGTGATCGGGGAAACCGGCAACATCGGCCAGGCGAACTACGCCGCCTCCAAGTCCGGGCTGTTCGGGCTGACCAAGTCACTGGCCAAGGAGGCCATCTTCCAGCTTGCCCGGGCGCAGCGCCCGGTCGGTGACGGGATCGGGCTGACCGTCAACGCGGTCACCCCCGGCTTCATCGCCACCGACATGCTGGCCACGATCCCGGACAAGGTGCTGGAGCGGATCCGCGGCCAGATCCCGGTGGGCCGGCTGGGGCAGCCCGAGGAGATCGCGCGCGTCGTCTGCTTCCTCGCGGCCGACGAGTCCGCCTACATCACCGGGCAGATCTGGGCCGTCAACGGTGGCCTCGACATGTGAATGGAGCGACAGTGGACAACCAGCACGAGGTCCTCGTCCTGTCCGCGGTCCGGACCCCGATCGGCAAGTACGGGGGTGGCCTGGCGTCGGTGCCACCCTGTGACCTGGCCGCGGCCGTTGTCCGCGAGGCGGTCAGCAGGGCTGGCGTGGAACCTGCCCAGGTAGGCCACGCGGTGTTCGGGAACGTGATCCACACCGAAGTACGCGACATGTATCTCTCCCGGGTCGCCGCGGTGAACGGGGGGCTCCCGGTCGAAACGCCCGCCTTCACACTCAACCGGCTGTGCGGCAGCGGGCTGCAGGCGATCGTGTCCGCTGCGCAGGCGATCAGCCTCGGCGACTGCGAGGTCGCGGTGGCCGGCGGCGCCGAATCGATGAGCCGCGCCCAGTACTGGCTCCCCGGCCTGCGCTGGGGCCAGCGGATGCAGGACGGCGTGGCCGTCGACGCGATGGTCGGCGCCCTCACCGACCCGTTCGACAACTGCCATATGGGGGTCACGGCCGAGAACGTCGCGACCGAATACCAGGTGTCCAGGGCGGACCAGGACGCGCTCGCCGCCGAGAGCCACCGCCGCGCCGCCGCCGCGGCAGCGGCCGGCTTCTTCGCGGACCAGATAAAGCCGATCGAGGTGGCCGGCCGCAAGGGCACGGTGACCGTGGCCGCCGACGAGCACATCCGGCCCGGTGTCACCGTCGACGACCTGGCCAGGCTCCGGCCGTCCTTCGCCAAGGACGGCACCGTCACGCCGGGGAACGCGTCGGGCGTCAACGACGCGGCCGCGGCGGTGGTCCTCGCGGCTGGGTCCTTCGCCAGCAGCCATGGGACGGCGCCGCTCGGCCGGCTCGTTGCCTACAGCCACGCGGGAGTGGAGCCGAGGATCATGGGGATGGGCCCGGTCCCCGCGGTGCGCAAGGTGCTCGACCGGGCCGGCCTCAAGCTCGACGAGATCGACATCTTCGAGGTGAACGAGGCCTTCGCCGCACAGGCGCTCGCGGTGGTCAGGGAGCTGGGACTGCCGCCGGAGCGGACCAACCCGAACGGCAGCGGCGTTTCGCTGGGCCACCCGATCGGTGCCACCGGCGCCATCCTCGCCGTCAAGGCCCTGTACGAACTGCACCGGACGAACGGCAGGTACGCCCTCACCACCATGTGCATCGGCGGCGGCCAGGGCATCGCCGCGATATTCGAGCGGGTCTAGGGCGCCTGGACAGACCGCTGCCGGCCGGGCCTTCCCCCGGCCGGCAGCACCCGGCCCGGCTGCACCCGGCGCTTGACATATCTTTCATTTGCTTGATATAGTTAGCAAAACAGAGCATCCGAGGAGGACCCAATGATGAGCGAGACCCGTAACGCCGGGCAGGAGCTGCAGGACGAGATCCTGAAGACCGTCCGCAAGAGCCAGGAGGCCGTCATCGACGCGATCAGGACCTGGGCTGACACGATTCAGTCGATCGCGCCGAAGCTGCCGAACGTGAGCATGCCGCTCGCGGACAAACTCCCCAAGCCCGAGGAAGTGGTGGCGAGCGCCTACGACTTCGCTGAGCAGCTTCTGGCCGGCCAGCGCAAGTTCGCGGAAGACGTGCTGAAGGCGACCCTCCCCCTTGCCCAGGGCAAGGCCAACGGCGCCAAGGCCAGCCCCACCGCCAAGTGAGCTGGCTGGGTGGCTGGCCCGGGATGCCGGGCCAGCCGCTCACGCGTCACCGCTCACTATGCTGAGCGCGCACACCGGTGGACGCAGACTGAACGAGGAACTGCCGTGAGTGATACGTGGGAGGCGCAGAGAGAGGCGCTCGGCTCCTTCATCCGTGCCCAGCGCAAGATGGCGAACCTGTCGCTCCGGCAACTCGCGGAATTGACGAGCCTGTCCAACCCCTATCTCAGCCAGTTGGAACGCGGCCTGCACCAGCCCTCCGTCCGAGTGATCAAGCTGATCTCCGACGCACTCAACGTGTCCGCGGAAACGCTGCTGGCGGAGGCGGGCCTGATTACCCCCGCCAGCCCCGCCCAGGGTGGGGCGGCATCGGCCAGCCCACCGACCGAAGCGGCGATCCGGGCAGACGAGCGCCTCTCCGAGGACCAGAAGGCGGCGCTGGTCGCCGTCTACCGGAGCATGCTCCCACCCGGATAACCGCGGCTCATGCCGGTTCCCGCGGCGCGAGTCCGGGCCGACCTGATCCCCACGTCGGGGGTCCGGCGGATCACCGGGATGATCCTGCTCGGCCTGGGCAGCTACAGCACCGCGCTGGCGATCGCCGGCTGACCGGGCCAGTTGCGGCCGCCGGGAGTCGCCCACAACCAGCGGCAGTTCCACATCACCTGTAACCTGGGAACCCCCGTACACAGACGCCCTGGGCATGTCAGCATCGACTCAGGCCGTCAAGGACCGGGACGGCTGGGCACGAACTGGTACGAAGCTGATACGCAGCAGGCGCGGTAGCAGGACATGTGTAGGACTGATGACCGGATCCCGATTGCTGGCCCACCCGCTATGAGAGCTGGGTCTGGCTTCCGGCTTTCCCCTCATCGGCGCGCACGGCCGGGGCCGGCCGGGCCAGAACGCCGGCCATCTCCCGGCCAATGTGGCCCGGAGTCCTCGGCTGGCGGCATACGCTGGGCGAAGACGTTTACGAAGGGCCAGCCGGGAAGTAACGAGGGCATCCGGGGGCCCAAGACCGCGCCGCGCGGTGATATCCGTGCACGCAGCGGCCGCGCAGGTCCGTCGACGGAGGTATGGCCCAGGTGACACAGCTGTCCACCGACTCGGCCGACCCGACCGGACCAGTCCGGCAGGCCGGCCGGTTCAGGACGTCTGCGCCCCTCGAAGGGCCGGGCCCGGCCGGCCCGATCGAGCGGGTCATGAGCACGGTGATCCGCAAGCTCGCCTGGAGCAGGCTGTCCAACCCCAGGGTCGCCATTACCGTGTCCGGGGCCGGCCTGCTGCTGGGAATGCTCCTCGGGGCGACGGCGCCGAACGCCGAGACGTTGCCGATCAAGCTGCCGCTGTCGTACCTTCTGCCGTCGCTGAACCACCAGCACATCCTCGCGAGCTTGATGCTCTATGCGTCAGACATCCTGGCCTGCCTCGGGCTCGCCGGGATGCTGTGGGCGCACAGCCAGGGGTGGCGCCCCGACCCGCGTCGCCTGCTGCTGGTCAGTTCGGCCATCGTCGCGGTCATGGTCAGCCTCACCCCGGTTGGCTCATCGGATACCGCGAGCTATGCCGCCTATGGCCGGATAGCGTCGCTGGGCGGGAATCCGTACACGACGAACCCGCTGCTGGGGCTCGGCCGGCACTCCGCCTACACCCTTGCCGTCGGCACGATGTGGAAGAAGCAGTCGTCCGTTTACGGCCCCTTCGCCACCGTGATCCAGTCATTCGCGGCATCGATCGGCGGCCCGCACGTCGCCACCACCATCTGGGTCTTGATGATCCTCAACGGTGCGGTGTTCATCGGCGTCGGGTACCTGCTCCTGAAGACCTCGGACGATCCGCTGCGGGCGACCCTGTTCTGGACGGCGAACCCGGTCCTCATCCAGCAGCTGGTGAGCGGCGGTCATCTCGACACATTCGTGGCGGCGGCGGCGATCTGCGCGATCCAGGTGGCGCGCCGCGTCCCAGATGTGCTGGGCGACGTGCTGATCGGCGTGCTGGTCGGCCTCGCCTGCGGGATAAAGATCTATGCGGTGCTGATCGGGATCGGGCTCGCGTGGCCACTGCTCCGGCGGCACGAATGGATGCGCACCGCCCGGATCGCGGCGGTGTCACTGGCGACGCTCGCCATCGGATACAGCGCCTACGGGCTTGGCGCGCTGAAACCTCTCTTCGGCGGATTGCAGCTGGTCACGCTGCCATCGCCATGGCGGATCTTCGAACTGTCGGGAGAGGCGCTGGGCGTCAGTCACTCCACCATGGGCATGCTCATCAGCATCCTCTGGCCGATCGCGTTGATCGTGGTCGCCTGGTTCATCTACCAGCGGATCTCTTCAGATCAGCCGCGGGAGGTCGTGGCGCCATTCGCGCTGACCTTCGCCTGGATCCTCGTCGCCCCCTGGGTGTTCGCGTGGTACACCGCTGTCGCATGGGCCGCGCTGACCCAGGTTCCGCGCAACCGGATGACCCGGTGGCTGGCGATTGTCACGGTCCTGCTCGCCCTCTGCCTGTCCAGCGGCGGGCGGGCCAAACTGTGACGATGCGCTGCTGGCACCCCGGCTGCGCGGATGCGCGGGCACGGGCCGCACGATCCCGCGGGCGGGCACCCCAGCCGGCCGTGCCTGCCCGGTGACCGGCATGCTGGGGAACAGCCAGCTGAAGCCCGCGGACGTGGACAGCCGGGCCGGGCAGGCCGGGCAGGCCGGGCAAGCCCAGCAGGCCGGCCGGGCCGGGCAGGCCCACCAGCCCCAGCCCGGGCAGCCCGGGCAGGCCCCGCACCGCCAGGCAGCGCGCTGGCATGCGGCCACGGCCACCCTGCGGCGGCATTGGCTGGCCGCCGCGCTGCTGTCCGTCGGCGTCGTGCTCCGGGTGCTCACCCAGCTCGCCTACCGCCCCGCGCTCTTCTACATCGACACGCCGAGGTACCTGTACAACGCCGATGGCATGGATCCCGTCGGCTACAAGGGGCCCCTGCGGGCGATCCTGCTGGTGGCCAACTTCGACGCGGTCGCCGCCGTCCAGCATCTGCTTGGCCTGGCGATGGCCGTGCTGATCTACGTGCTGCTGCTGCGCCGCGGCACCCCCCGCTGGCTTGCCGCGCTGGCCATCGCGCCGGTCCTGCTGGACGCCTACCAGCTGCAGACGGAGCAGACGATCATGCCTGGCCCCTGGTTCGAGGCCCTGATCGTGGCCGGCGTCGCCATCCTGCTCTGGCAGCCCAGGACCGGCTGGCGGCGCGTCGTCGCGGCCGGCGTCGTGCTGGGAACCTCGGCCCTCTTCGCCCAGGTCGGTGAGGCCCTGATCCTGCCCGGGGTGATCTACCTGCTCGTCGCCGGCGGCGGCTGGCGGCAGGCCATCGGCAAGGCAGCCGCCCTGTGCGCGGCCTTCGCGCTGCCCATCCTGGCCTACTGCACCGGCTCCTACCTGCTCACCGGGGACTTCTTCCTGTCGCATTCGGGCGTCACATCCTTCTACGGGAGGGCGGCGGCCGCCGCCGACTGCGCGACCATCGTGCTGCCGCATGCCGAGCGGGGAATGTGCCCGACCATGGCACAGCAGGCCCGGGGATCCGACTGGCTCGAGTACGGCCCGGGCTCCCCGATCCGGCCTTACTATTCGGGCCTGCCGCGCGCCGAGGTCAACAGCCTGATCTCCGACTTCAACCGCAGGGTGCTGACCCAGCAGCCGCTGCGCGTGCTCGATGCCTACTCCCGCGACGTGCTGAAGCTGTTCGCGCTGACCCGCACCACCAGCCCGGGCGACACGCCCATCTCCCGCTGGCAGTTCCAGACGACGTTCCCGTACTACCCGCCGCATGCCACGGCGCAGGTCGTCAGGACCGCGGCCGATCGCTTCGGCGGCGGTACGCCTGCGCTCTGGCGGCCCGTGGCCGCGTTCCTGCGCGCCTACCAGCTCGATGGCGGCTACACTCCCGGCCCGCTGCTGCTCGTCTGCACCCTGGCCGGCCTGGCCGGCTCCGCCGCCCTGCTGCGCAGGCGGGCGGACCCCGGGACCCGCCAGCTTGCCCTTGCCTGCCTGCTGTTCCTCACCTCGGCGGCGGCGGTGATCCTGGCGTCCGACCTGTTCGAGTTCTCCTGGCGGTATCAGCTGCCCGCACTCGTCACCCTTGTCCCGGCCGGCGCGCTCGGGATCACCATCATCATCCGCTCGATCGGCTCCCGGAGCAGTTCCGGCTGAACGACCCTGCGGCAGGCCAGCCGCACGAGGGGGCGATGGTGGCCGTCGTCACCGCTGTGGCTGCCGTGGCTAGTGTCTCCATCGTGGCTAGTGTCTCCACCGTGGCCAGTGTCCCCACCGTGGCCAGTGTCTCCACCGTGGCCAGTGTCCCCCGCCATGACCATCGCCTGCGCCCGGCGCAATAACCACCACCCGGACGGAGTCCCGGAAACCGGCGGCTGAAGATCAGCACACATCCAGCGGGGCATCTTCCGGACGCCGCCAGGCTGGTTGCGCCGCCGTCGTCACCTCTGGTTGCATGGCCTGGATGAGCCGTCTGGCATGGCCCTGACCTGGGATGGAACACTCCGGTTGCGCCCCCGGGCAGGCCGGTGTCCGGGCCGGCTGGTGCCGGTTGCCGGTGTCACCGCGCCTTCGGTGTGCACGCGCCTCGTGGCGGGCCCCCCGGATCGCTGACGTTGCCCGCCCAGGCGTAGGGCCATGACTGCCTGGCACCTGGCGTATCCGCAGCCGCACTGGCTGCTGCACACTGGGGTTTGGGAAGACTTGGAGGGGATGCGATGTCCCAGTACCCAGACGAGATGGGGACATGGTGGACCGGGTTTCCAGGAAGCGACCGAGCCACCTGGATCACGCCGTCCCCGCCCTCGGTCAGTGCTCTTGCGCCGGCCCAGGACGGGGTGAGAGGCGCTGTCTCAAAACGGGCGCTCAGGCACCGGCTCGTGGTTCCCCCTGGCAAGCGCGAGCGCGCCAGGCGTGAGGCAACAGCATCGTGGCGGCACCAGACGATAGCCGCCATCCGTGAGCCGTCGCTGAAGTCGGGCGTGATAACGCTCGGCTCAGGCTTCGGGGGTACCGGCAAGACTGATGTCGCGGTGACGCTGGCGGCCATCTACGCCGCCGCGCGGCCCGCCGACCGCGTCATCCTTGCCGACAGCAATGACGACATGCCCCATGGGTACATCAGGCTGGGGGGTCTGCCGGTCGAGGCGCTGCCGCAGCATCAGCGGACGTTGTCAATCCGGGGCTTCTACCAGGCCTGCACGGAAGGCAGCATCAAGGTCTACGCAGATCTGCGCGATGCGGTCGCGTGGCTCCAGGGTGTGGCCGTGATCCGTGGCGACACCGCCGACGAGTGCGTGGGGGTCGATTTCGGCGAGCACGAGTACCAGGCGGTCCTGGAATTTCTCCAGTGCATGTCCAACATCGTCATCAACGACGGCGGGACGGGGCTGTTCGCGAAGCTTCAGGTCGGCACGCTCCTGCATGGCGACCAGTACGTCTTCGTGACGGAGGCGTCGCAGCTGGGCTTCTGGTCGATCGGCCAGGTGTTCAGCCGGTACCGGAACTACGAAGGCGAAAGAGAGCGGCCGCTGACCGAGCAGGAAAGGAAGCATCTCAACGTGCTCATGGACGAAGCCACGATCGTCGTGGACAAGTTCATCGAGAGCGACCCGGAGCAGGTCCGGTGGCACGCCCGGATCTGTGAGAGCTTCGAGGGGACGCAGGTGTCGGTGGTCGCGACCCCGTGGGACCAAGCGCTCGCCAACCGGGTGACCCTGGATCTTGGTGCTGTAGCCGGGGCGACGCTCGACGCCAAGCTGGCGATGGCCGAGGTCGTGCTGCGCGGCGTGGACCGGGCCAACCGCAGGCGCAATGGCATCCCCGAGACGGAGACGCAGGAGGCCGGCAATGGCCAGTGGGATCCGGCCGAGCCGCCACGCTGGTTCTCGCAGCCTGTGCCACCTGCCGCAGCTGCCGAATTCCCGGTGCCGACCGACGGCGCGGAGCCGGCCGACGGTGCGGAGCCGGCCGACGGTGCGGAGCCGGCCGACGGTGCGGAGCCGGCCGTCGGTGCGGAGCCTGGGCGTCAGGCCGAGGCATGGCCCGCGTCCGGCCCGCAGTGGCCCGACTCGCGCTGAGGCCTCAGGCACGGGGCCTGTCAAGCACGGAGCGGTATGAGCAGGATCGGCGTGGTGGTTGGTTTCGATGTTCCGCCCGCGGGCTCGACCGTGAGGCCGAACACGTCGCCCGGGGCCAGCCCGCCGGCGAGCAGCGGCTGTGTCCGGCCGCCGCGCGGGGCAGGCAGCAGGCCGGCCGACCGGGTCCGCCGCGGATTGATCAGCCAGGCCTGGTAGACCTTGGTCGCGGGCAGTGGCCGCAGCCCGGCGGTCGTCACGATGAGTTCGCGCTCGGCCGGGGACACGACGACGGTAGCGGTGCCGCCAGCCGATGTTGCCCGGGTTAGCACGCGCGCGTCCGGGGCGGCGAGCACCCCGGCGATCGCATGATTCTGCGCCTGCGCGACGTCGAGCCGGTGCTGGACGCCGGCGAGTATGACGCCGAGCACGACCGCGACGGCCACGCCCACCGCGGCGCACGCCAGTGCGAGCCGCGGAAGCCAGCGTGACCGCTGCCCCGGCCACCACCCCGGCAGCGGCCGGCGCCGCGGCTGGGCGTCGACAACGGGCGGCAGCTGGCGGGTCCGTGCCACGGCGCCGAGCACACGATGCCGCATGGCGGGCGGCGGCCGCAGCGCGGCGGCCATCGCCAGCATGGTCGTCACCTCCCGGAGCCCGCGTACCTCACCGGCACAGGTCTGGCAGCGGCCCAGATGGCGCTCGAACCGGTCCCGCTCGGTATTGCTGGCGAGCGCATCGAGGACGTAGACACCGCTGAGGATGTGCAGGTCGTGGCCGGGCAGCTTCATTCTCACCCGCTCACCCCCAGGCAATCCCGCATCCGGATCAGCCCATCCCGTATCCGGGTCTTGATGGTGCTCACCGCGGCACCAAGCAGCCCAGCCACCTGCGGGTAGCTGTACCCGCCGTAGTAGGCAAGGGTGATCGACTCACGCTGCAGCGCGGTCAGCCCGTCCAGGCAGTGCCGCACACGCTCACGGTTGAGGCTGGCCTCCACCGCCTCGGCCACCTCATCGACGTTCGGCAGCGGCTCGGCTGCCCGGTGATCGCGCGCCGCCGTGGCCGTCACCGACCGGACCCGGTCGACCGCACGGCGGTGCGCGATGGTCATCACCCAGGTCGCCGCGCTTCCCTTGGCCGGGTCGAAGCGCGACGCGGTGCGCCACACCTCGAGCAGCACCTCCTGGGCGACCTCCTCCGACTGCGCCGGGTCACGCACCACCCTGCGGATCATCCCGTAGGCCGCGCCGGCCAGCCGGTCGTAGACCGCCTCGAACGCGGCCTCATCACCGCGCGCCACCCGGGCAAGCAGCGCGTCCAGATCCCGGTCCTCCCGCCCCGCCGGAACAGCTTCCGGCGCGGCCGGGCGGATGTCGCGAGGATCCATGCCCATCATTCGAACTCGAAGACCGAACGGATGGCCCGCCGGCCTGCCCAGTAAGACGGAGATTGCCCGGAGACGCCCCCCACGCGCCGGGCGAGCGGTAACGCTTTGGTAACGACCAGCGCCCGGAGGCGTCCGCTCACCCATCGGTCCCGAAAGCCCAGACGAGGCCGGGCTCTCCCGGCCGGGACAGCGCGGCAACTTCCTGTCGCGCACCAAGGAGCTGTGGCGCCCCTCCGCCCGGCCGCTCCGGAAAGGATACGCATGTCTACCGAACATGGCACTGGTGAGTCACCAGGCCTTGAGCAGCCGGACCTGTCCCGGCGGTCCGTCATTCGCGGGGCGGCCGGCCTTGCCGGGGCCGGCCTGGCCGCCGGCGCCCTCACCGGGGCCATCGCCACCTCAGCGCAGGCCGCGGCACGACCGGCGCGGCCCGAGCGGCAAGCGGCAGGAAACGCCACCCACACCGGCCCGGTGATCGTGCACATCCGGGACGTCAGCTCCGGCGAGATGGACGTGTTCGCCGGCACCAGCCACGCCAGGCTCCGGGATCCCGGCCTGGCCGCCAGCCTGGTGCGCGGGGTCAGTTGAAGCATCCGTTCTGCATGTGTCCTGAGAGGCCTGTGAGGTTATTCGTGTCTTCCCATCGTGAGGCGCCGGAGATCGCCAAGGATCCGGTCGCTGACAGCACCGACGTCTACGCGTTCGTCAGCCCGGATCAGCCGGGCACCGTGACGCTGATCGCCAACTACGTCCCGCTCCAGGAGCCGGCTGGCGGCCCGAACTTCTACGAGTTCGGTGACGACGTCCGCTATGAGATCCACATCGACAACAACGGCGACGCGCGGCCCGACGTGACGTACCGGTTCCAGTTCCAGACCCGGCTGCGCGACCCGGGCACGTTCCTGTACAACACCGGCCCGATCCTGTCGCTGGACAGCCCGAGCTGGAGCCGCAGGCAGTTCTACACGGTCAGCAAGGTCGATGCCCAGGGCGCCGCCACGAAGCTCGGCGCCGGTCTTGCCTGCCCGCCCTGCAACATCGGTCCGCTGTCCACCCCCGACTACCCGAAGCTGGCCGGCGCCGCCGTGCACGACCTCGGGGGCAGCGTCAAGGTGTTCGCCGGACAGCGCGCCGAGGGGTTCTACGTGGACCTCGGGGCGATCTTCGACCTGGGCAACCTGCGGCCGTTCGAGCAACTGCACAACCAGTTCGGGATGCACGTGTTCACCAAGCCCGCGCCCGGGGTGAACGCCACCAACCACCTCAACGTTCATTCCATCGCCATCCAGGTGCCCATCACCGACGTGGTGCGCAAGGGCGCCAGCGGCGAGGCCGACCCGCGCTCGGTGATCGGCATCTGGACGACCGCGAGCCGCCAGCGGGTCCGGCTGTGGGACGCCGACCACGGCGAAAACCTGGACAGCGGCCCGTTCCGCCAGGTGTCGCGGCTCGGCAACCCGCTCATCAACGAGGTGGTCATCGCGCTCGGGGACAAGGACCGGTGGAACACGCTGCCGCCGGCCGATGACAAGCAATTCGCCCACTACTACGCCAATCCCGAGCTGGCCGGCCTGCTGCCGGTGCTCTACCCGGGCGTGTTCCCCCACCTGGCCGCGCTCGTCAAGTCCGGCAAGGCGCGCGCCGACCTGGAGGCGATCCTGCTCACCGGGATACCGGCGGGGATCGTCCCCGGCTTCCAGAACAACACCGGCTCGGTGCTGTCCGACATGCTGCGGCTCAATACGGCCATCAAGCCGGCGGCGAAGCCGAACATTCTCGGGGTGGTCGGCGGGGACCTTGCCGGGTTCCCGAACGGGCGGCGGGTGTTCGATGACGTGGTCACGGTCGAACTGCGGGCGATCGCCGGGGTGACGTTCCCGCTCGTCGACAAGTCGTTCACGCCGGACAAGGCGGCGGGCGAAGTCACCGACGGCCTCGGGCCGGACAGTGTCAGCGCGCCGTTCCTGAGCCACTTCCCGTATCTCGGTGTGCCTTACGGCGGGTTCTACAACCCGTCCTGACCCGCCTCCCGCGGGACAGGCCGGCGCTGGCATGAGGTGGGGACCTGCCAGCGCCGGCCTTGTCAGGTCCGGCCCACGTCTGGCCCTGCCAGCGTCCGGCCCGGCCAGCTTGCGTCAAAGCCAAGGAAATGTCGGCGCACCCCGGCGGCGACCCTCGTCAGTGCGGAAGGGCATTCACGTGACCGAAACACCATACGGTGCCACCGAAGCGGGCACCGTCGTGCTGGAGATCGGTGCTCAGACCGGCGCGCTGGTCTTGCGCACCCCCGCGGACCTGGCCGGCCGCGAGATCGAGATCAGCCCGGACCGCGAGCCTGCCCGGCGGAGGCACGCTTGCGTCCGGGAGCGGCGCCACGGCAGCGGCGCCGGTTACGCGGCCATCTACGATCGGCTCCCTCCCGGCAGGTACACGATCTGGCGCGACCGGGTCACCCCGGCGGCGACCGTCGCCGTCGCAGGCGGCCAGGTCACGAGTTACGACTGGGCCTGACCTGCGCGGCCGGGCGGGAGCGGGCTGGCTGTGCC
Source organism: uncultured Actinomycetes bacterium (assembly GCA_963741615.1). Classification (GTDB taxonomy): domain Bacteria; phylum Actinomycetota; class Actinomycetes; order Streptosporangiales; family Streptosporangiaceae; genus UBA9676. The sequence continues at coordinate 49,793 of CAVUIU010000002.1, read as the reverse complement.
CCGTGCGATGAAGATCGCGCCGCGGCTCAGTCCCGCGCTGTCAGCGTGCGCCATCAGCGGCTGCCCCCGGACTGCTCAGCACCCTCCCCGGGGGTGAGCCACACGGACGCGTGGGCGGGCTGAAACGCTTGCTGGATCACGCCGATGAGGTCTGCCTGCATGGTGTCGAGGTTGACGGAATGGCGCAGGCGGCTGGTGAAGGCGGTCACGACCACCTCGGCGTTGTAGCGGGCGCGGTTGAAGCGGCGGTCGATCGCCCGCTGCACTCGCTTGCGCAGCGGGTTGAACAACGCCGCGGCGGCCAGCGTGGAGGCCGCGACCGCGACCGGCGTCCTGACCGGCAGTACCTCGGTGGCCAGCACAACCAGCCCGGCGAACACCCCGGCGAGCACGGCAGTGATGATGGCGTAGGAGATCACCCGGCTGATGATCCGGTCGATCTCGTACAGGCGGTACTTCAGCACCGCGACACCGATGCAGACCGGGAGGACCGCCAGCCCGAGTGTTCCGACCACCTGCCACGGTGACGAGGAATCACCCGAGGACAGTGCGCTGATGACCGCGGAGACGAAGAAGACGGCGGCGCCGCTGTAGAGCCATTTGAGCTGCTGGCGGCGCTCACCGGCCGACCGCCGGTACTTGGGCACCTGCAGCACCAGCCAGGCAAGGCAGCTCACCAGAACCGCGACGACCAGCACGTCCAGGACAACCGCCCACGCCCCAGCGGGGTTGGCCGCGAGGCTGCCGCCGGCCTCGACCGGAACGGCATGACCAGCGACGGCCACGACATTGCCGACCGAGGCCACCAGCGCGAGCAGGACCCCCGCTATGACCAGGGCCACCGACACCCGCCGCCAGCGTCCCACCGGCAGCCGCCCGTCGGGGAACAGCCACAGGAAGAGCGTGACGAGGACCAGCCATAGCGGCCAGCTCCCCGCGAGCACCACCGCCACCGCGCCCAAGGGCAGGGTCCCGTGACGCATCCCATAGTCCAGGAAGGCGTAGCCGCTGGCGGGTCCGGACAGCAAGAGGAACGCGAGCAGCATCCACCCGAGGGGATTGCCTGGCCGGCGCGCCGCCATCAGGGCGCCCACCACCGCGCCGGGCACCACGAATCCCGCCGCGGTCACCCAGTCGGCCACCAGCTGATCGCCACCTGCCACCTGATGGGTGAGAAGGTCGAGCGGCACATGGGCCAGGCCGACCCCGATCGTGAGCAAGCCGAGCGCGACAGCCGCCACCGGCGCCGCCACCCGTCGCGAACTCACGATCTCGCTCACCAGGCTGCCCCTCATCCAACCGGACCGGACCGGGCCAACGCTACCCGCGGAGCGTTCCGGGACCGTTACGGGCGGCGATGCCGGGCGCCGTCCTAGGAGGACACGATCGGGGCGGGGAAATCGCGGGTGTGATGGGCCTGGGTCGCATGGGTCAGGCTCGGCCCCTGGCCGCTGGCGACAAGGCGCCCGTAGCCGTCCTGCCAGTCCGGCAGATCCGCGCTGGCTTGCTCCCACTCGACGAAGGTCGCCTCGTCGCACCAGTCATCAATGCGGCTCATGGTGTGCAGATGCGGTTCGCTCCCCACGAACGTGTTCATCCGGCCGCGCTCTTGCCAGACGGTGCGGGTCCAGTAGGTGTTGTTCGCCTCGGCCAGCACATCCGCGCCCAGGTTGCCCTCGGAGCTCTGTGCCTGTTCCACCACGGCCACGGCGCTGGCGAAGAACTCATCGAAGAACGCCGGGGCCCTGAGCCGAAGCCTGGTGACCACGATGACCGGCATCGCTACCTCCCTGGCCCGGCCCCGCGCATCAGCCAGCCGGTGCCGACGATGTGACCGGGTTCGTCAGCGTCAGTATGCCCGGGACGGCCGGGTCAACCACGAGACGGTGGACGTCAGGGGCGCAGCAGCGTCGCGGCAAGGCTGTCGGTCAGCCATCGCGTGAAGTCGCCGGCCGTCCAGCCGCGTTGGGCAACCAGGAGGCGGTAGAGGTGGCCGTCCATGAGCGCCCAGCACAGGTCGGCGGCATGCTGCTCGGTGACGTGGGCAGCCAGGCCGTCCTGTGCGGCGAGGTGGTGAACGAACGCGGCGGCGCCAGACATCCGGCCGCGGGCCGCGTCGGCCAGCAGATGCGCGGCAGCCGGGTCAACGTCGGCCGCGACGGTGAGAACCTCGCTGATGGGTGCGACCCGGGCCGCGACATCGACAACGGTCTGCGCCCAGAGCGCAAGCCTCTTCCGCGGGTCAGGCTCGGCCTGGATGGCCTTGACCGCCGGGCGGTCCGCGAGCGGGATCGGCTCGTCGTCGCCGGTGATCGCCCAGTCCAGGGCGAGTTTGAGCAGGACGGCCTTGCCACCCACCGAGTTGAAGACGGTGCGGCGGCTGACGCGCGCGGCCTGTGCGATCGCGTCGATCGTCGTGGCGGCATAACCCTGCGCAACGAACAGGTCGTGGGCCGCGGTGACGATCGCCCGCCGGGTGCGCCGGGCCTGCTCGTCGCGGACCTCCGATGTGTAGCGCCTGGATGGCTGGCTCATCGCGGCGCGCTCCGTGTCTTGACGTTCCGGCAAGTTCGATGCACTATAGATGCAGTCATCACATTATGAGTATACCGAAGATGGGGGGGCCGTCATGCGCGCAGTCATCATCGGCGCCGGCCCGGCCGGCTTGTTCGTCGGCGCCGGCCTGGCGCGCCGGGGGCATGAGGTGATAGCGGTGGAGCGCGACCCGGGGCCTGCCGCCGACGGCAGCTGGCCCCGGCTGGGTGTCATGCAGTTCCACCACGCCCACGCGTTCCGGCATCAGGTCGTGCAGGCGCTGCAGGAGGAACTGCCCGGCGCGCTGGAGCGCTGGCTCGCGGCTGGCGCCGAGCCGGTCCGGATGCGGCTGCCCGACGGCAGCGAGATCCCCATGGGTGTGCGATCCCGGCGGGCGACATTCGAGCGCGCGCTGCGGGACTCGGCCCTCAGCGCACCCGGCCTGCAGGTGCGCCGCGGGCACGTCGAGGACGTGCACCGTCGGCACGGGCGGGCCGACGGCGTCCGCGTGGACGGGGCGGATCTGCCGGCCGACCTGGTGATCGACGCTTCGGGACGGGCCGGACGGGCGACGCGATCGCTGCGCCCGGCGGCGGCCAGCGGCGGGCCTTGTGGCATCGCCTACGTCGACCGCCAGTACCAGCTGCGCCCGGGCGCCGGGCCCGGACCGCTGATGAGCCCGATCGCGTGGCAGGCCGACCTCGACGGCTACCAGGCAATCATCTTCATCCACGAGCACGGCATCTTCTCCGTCCTGCTGGTGCGTCCCACCGCTGATCCTGTCCTGTCCCAGCTCCGTCACGAGGCGGCCTTCACCGCCGCGTGCCAGGCCATTCCCGGCCTGGCCGACTGGGTGGACCCCGATCGCTCCCGGCCGGTCACACCGGTGCTTCCCGGCGGCCCGCTGCTCAACGCCTACCGCGGCCAGACCGGGCACGACGGGCGGCTCGCCCTGCCGGGACTGGTCTTCGTCGGCGACGCCGTGGCCACCACGACGCCGACGTTCGGCCGCGGCATCACCACGACCCTGCTGCAGGCCCAGCAGTTGCTGCGCGTGATCGACGAGCACGGCCCCGACGCGGACGCGATCGGGGAGAGCTTCGACGCCTGGTGCACCGAGCAGATCAAGCCCTGGGTGGACGACCACGTCCACATGGACGAATCGACCCGGCGCCGCTGGGCAGGCGAGGACGTCGACCTGCGCCAGCCCCTGCCGTCCGACCTCATCCTCGCGGCCGCCGAGGCGGACCCCACCATCCGCGCCGCCATCGGCGGCTACCTGCGCATGACGGCCCTGCCCTCATCGCTGCTCGCTGTCGAACCCCGCGCCCGCGCGCTCTACGCAAACGGCTGGCGCCCGCGCCCGGCACCAGGCCCGAGCCGCGGCGAGCTCGCCGACATCGTGCGCGCCGCCCGGCCCGCATCACCGGCTCCGGCCGGCGTGTAGCCCATACCCTCACCGCCCGTGAAAGCTGGGCGGCCGCTTCTGCGTGAAGGCTGCCCGGCCTTCGGCGGCGTCCTCGGTGGCGAAGCAAACGGTCTGCAGGTCACGCTCGTACTGGATGGCGTTTTCCAGCGGCATGGCGTAGACGGCGCGCAGGTTGAGCTTGGCCGTCTGCGCGGCGATCGGCGGGCGCTGCGCGATCCGGCCGGCGAGTTCGCGTGCCGCGGGCAGCAGTTCATGGGGTTCGAGCACCTGGCTCACCAGGCCCCACGACAGCGCGGTGGCGGCATCCACGGGGTCGCCGGTGTAGAGCATGAGCGCGGCGTTGGACGGCCCGGCGCTCAGGGCGAGGAACGCGGATACTCCCCCACCGCCGATCCAGCCCAGCTTGATCTCTGGCGCGGCGAACATGGCAGTCCGCGACGCGAGCCTGATATCCGCGGACATCGCCAGTTCGAGGCCGCCGCCGTAGGCATAGCCGTTCACCGCGGCGATGACCGGCTTGCGAATCGACCGGACGGCGTCGCAGTAGTCCGGGCGGCCGCGGAACTCCCATGCGGTGCGGTAGGCGTCCAGCTCGGCGACGTCGCTGCCGGCGCAGAACGCCCTCTCACCCGCGCCGGCCAGGACCACCGCCCTGATCTCGCTGTCGGCGTTGACCGTGTCAACGTGCCCGCGGACCGCGTCGGTCATGGCCGGCGTGACGGCGTTGAGCTTCGCCGGCCGGTTGAGCATCAGCGTCGCCACCGGCCCGTCGATGTCGAGCAGGACGTCGGTGAACTCTTCCACCACGGTTGTCACCTCACAATCTCGGCAGCACCATCCCGGCGGCGGTTGCCGCCTCACGGTTCCGGCTCCCCGGCGGCGAAGCAGCAGGCGCGGAACGCCGCCTGCAGCCGGCGCAGGATCTCCCCGGGCGTGGCCCGGCCCAGCAGTCCGCTGCGGACGGCGGCTGAGCCGTGGTTCTGGAAGGCGATCCAGCCGGCGAACCGGGGCCGGATCCACGCCTGGTCGAGTGTCGCCCGGGTGCGGCGGTAGAAATCACCGCAGGCGGCGTTGACAACATCGGATTCCCACGCCGTGCGCAGCGCGGGCTGGCCGCCGGCCCGCGGCACCAGTTCTGCCTGCACCGGCCCGGCTACCAGCCGCCGCAGGTGCGCCCGTGCTGCCGGGATGTCGCCGCCAGCGACGCGCCGGGAGACGGCGACGCCGGTTCCGCCGAGGACGCTGCCCGGGCGGCCGCCCGGCCGCCAGGCCGGCGCGTCGCAGGCGGCCAGCAGGTGCGGGCGCCGGCCCGGTTCGCTGTACGTGACATAGCCGTAGGCGAGCGGGGCACAGGCTGGCGCGTCACCGGACGCCATCGCCTCCAGCACGTCGATGGGATCGCCGGCCGCCAGCGCCACGTCGATGCGTGCGCAGACGTCGGCCAGCAGAGCAAGCGCGATGAGCACGGCATCACGCGCCGCGGCGTCGTCGGCGAAGCCGCCCGCAGGCGAGCCGTCGCCCGCCTCCGCGACCGGCGGTGCCCCCTGCGCGGCGCAGATCGCGAGCAGCGTCAGCAGCGCATGCGGCCCCCCGAGCACCAGCGTGAACGGAACCTCGCGGGCCGCGGCGGCCACCTCCTGCCAGGTCGCGGGGGCCGGCCGGCCGCCCATCAGGTCGGGCCGGACCACACAGATCTGGGCGGCCGCGTCCAGCGGCAGCGCCCACTGGTGACCGGCGTACCGATAGGAGCCGGCTGACTGCCCCACCGCAACGGCCGCCAAAGCGGCCAGCTCGGACGGGCTGAACAGCTCGTCGAGGGGGTGCAGCGTCGGCATGGCCGCGCCGAGGCCGGGGTGATCGACGACAAGGAGGTCGTACCGCCCGGCCAGGTCCGCGATCGGACCGGACTCGAAGCCGGCCAGCGGCTGGCGGTCCCAGGTCAGCGGGACGGGCGCCGCGCCGTAGCGGGTATCCGCCTCGGCGTCGAGCCGTTCCAGCTCAGCGAGGGCCGCGTACCCGCGCGGGTGGTCCCAGGTGATCCCGCGGAGCGCCCGGCCAGCTGGGGTCACGGCTGCTCCGCGGCGACCACCCCGGCGGCGAGCAGATCGTTCGCCTGCTGCTCGCTGACGCCGAGCTCGGCCAGGATCTCGCGGGTGTGCTCGCCGGCCAGCGGCGCGCCCTGGCGCACCGACGACGGCGAGGAGGTGAACCTGATCGCGAAGCCCGGGGAGGTCACCTCGCCCTCGGTGGGATGGCGGTAACTGACGAGCGAGCCGTTGTGCCGCACCTGCGGGTCGGCCAGCACGTCCGCGTACGAGTAGACCGGACCGGCCCAGATGTCGTGCTCGGCGAGCAGCGCGAGCCACTCGCTGGCGGGCCGGCCGAGCAGCCTGGCAGCCACCAGAGCGTGGATCTCGTCGCGGCGCGCGTGCCCGTCCACCTCGTCGTCCATCTCGGCCAGCTCGGGGATGGCGAGCACCTCGCCGAGCTTGGCCAGCGGGGGGAAGGCCAGGATCAGGTACCCGTCGGCGGTCGCGAAAGCGCCGTAAGGCGCCCGGATGTAACAGTGCGCATGGGGCTCGGCCGACCGCCGCTGTGCCAGGCCGCCGACGGTGAAGACGCTCATCTCCTGCATCTGCAGTGTCACGATGGCGTCGAGCATGTTGACCTCGATCAGCTGGCCCTCACCGGTGCGCTCACGGTGCAGCAGCCCGGCGAGCGCGGCCTCGAAGGCGGTGTAGGCGGTGACCGCGTTGACGACGTACATCGGCGACGGCTGCGGCGGGTCGCTCTCGCGGCCCGCGGAGAACATGGCGCCCGACATCCCCTGCAGGATCAGGTCCTGGCCCGGCCGGCCGGCGTAGGGCCCGCTCTCGCCGTACCCGGAGATGGAGATGTAGACGATCCGGGGGTTGATATCGCAGATCGTTTTGTAGTCCATGCCGAGGCGGGCAGCGACACCGGGCCGGTAGTTCTGGAGGAAGACGTCCGCGGTCCTGGCCAGTTCATGCACCAGGCCCCGGCCTTGTCCGGACTTGAGGTTGACCGCAAGGCTCCGCTTGTTCCGGTTGAGCGACAGGAACGAGACGTTGACGCGGTTCCCCCGCGCGCCGCCGGCCGACACGTGACGCTGCCATTCCCCGCCGACCGGCTCCACCTTGATGACGTCGGCGCCGAGGTCACCGAGCCGCATGGTCGCGAACGGCCCGGACATCGCGATGGACAGATCCAGCACCCGGTAACCATCAAGCACGCTCACTGCTGCTCCCCTCCGGCCGGCCCGGCTCTGGCCCGGCGGCTCCCTCAGTGCATGACCCAGCCGCCGTCGACGGCGATCAGCTGCCCGGTGATGAACCCGCTTTCCTCGCCGGCGAAGAACAGCACGGCCGTCGCCACATCCTGCGGCCTGCCCCGCCGCTTCACCGACTGGTGATCGAGCACGAACCGCTCGTATCCCTCGCGGTCAGGGTGAATCTCCTCGGCCGCGGTGGGGAACGCGCCGGGGGCGATGGCATTGACGGTGATCCCGTGCTGGCCAAGCTCCCGCGCGAGCGCGCGGGTGAGCCCGACCAGCGCACCCTTGGAGGTGACGTACGGCGCGAGCAGGTCCCAGCCACCGAAGAAGGTGATGCTCGCGATGTTGATGATGCGCCCGTACCCTGCCTCCCGCATGCCGGGCAGCACCGCCTGGGCACACACGAAGGCCGCATCGGCATTGATGCGCTGGACCCGCTGCCACTCGGCCGTCGTGTAATCCGCGAACGGCTTGCTGGGGTAGACGGCGGCGTTGTTGACCAGGATGTCGATCCGGCCGTGCTCGCCGGCGAGCCCGGCGACGAGGGCACGTGTCGCGTCCAGGTCGGCCAGGTCACCGGGCACGAACCTGGCGGATCCCGGGCCCGGCGCCGCCCCGATCCCGGCGGTGACCCGCTCCCCGGGGCTTTCCGGCAGGTCCAGCAGCAGCACCCGGGCGCCGGCCGCGGCCAGCGCGGCGGCGGTCACCGAGCCCAGCCCGCCCGCTGCCCCGGTCACCAGCGCGACCCGGCCGGCCAGTCCGCTCACCTGTCCCCCGACCACGCATATGCCGTCCGGCCGCCCGCCCCCCGGGAGCGGTGAACGAGCCCGTAACGCTCCAGCCGCTCCAGGTGACCCAGCAGCGGCTGGGAGAGGAACTGGTTCGCTTCGCCGGGCCACTGGCCGAGCAGGGGGCCGAGCCGCTCCGTCAGCGCTGCCATCGTGACCGGCTCCGCGGCCGCGGCCAGTTCCCTGCGCAGCACGGCCTCCACCCGGTCGGTGAAGACCCTGGTTTCCCCGAGGAACCCGGCGGCATCCGGCCCGCGGTAGACCGGGTAGTGAGCGGTCAGCAGCAGGTCCGGCCCGATCGCCTGCAGCCGCTGCACGGTGGCGAGGTAGGTGTCGACGTAACGGTAGGTCGGCGGGAACGCCGGGCTGCCGTCAGCGAGCAGCACCGCGTTCCCGAGCACCGCGTCCCCGACCACCAGCGTGTGGCTACGCGGATCATGGATGCTCACGTGCCCACGCGAGTGCCCGGGGGTGTGAAGCAGGTCAACGGCCCAGCCGGAACCGAGACAGAACCGCTCGCCGCCGGACAGGCCCAGGTCGATGGGCACCTGGCGGGTATGGGCGGCGACAAACCGCCGGGTCGCCGCCGGCTCGGTGATGCCGTCCGCGGCAAGCTCGTCGTACCGGCGCGCGAACAGCAGATCGGCGTCCTCGACCAGTGGCCGGTCCAGTTCATGGCAGCAGAGCACCGCCGGCGGCGCAAGGTCGCGCACCGCGCCATTGCCACCGTGGTGATCCCAGTCGCAGTGGCTGTTGACGACATAACGGATGCGCGCAGGCTCGACGCCCAGCGTGGTGAGATACGGCTCCACGTGGGAGGTGACCGCCGGGCCGATCGCGGTGTCGAACAGCAGCGCGCAGCGGGTACCCGCGAACAGGTACACGCAGTTGACCCGGTCCCCCAGTGGCGTCTCGATGCGGTGGATTCCGTCGGCGATTTCCATCCTGCTCCCGTCCTGTTCCGCCGGCGGCATCAGCCGGCGAACCTCAGCCCAGGCCGGCGAACGCTCACAGGACGCCGAACCGGTCGTAGGCGCTGCGCAGCGTGCTCCCCTCCGCCAGCGCGTCCCGTACCCCGTTCTCCTTCGACACCTTCTCCAGCGCGCGCCCGGCCGCCTCGGCGGCGAGCCCAGCCGGGACGACGACCACCCCGTCGGCGTCAGCCACCACCAGATCCCCTGGCCGGACCGCCAGGCCGCCGACGACGGCGGGCCGCCGCCACCCGGTCACCGCGAGCCGTCCCTTGACGTCCAGCGGCAGCAGCCCGCGGCACCACACCGGGTAGCCGAGGGCGGCGATCATCTGCGCGTCGCGGCAGTAGCCATCGATCAGGGTGCCGCGGGCGCCCCGGGCGCGTGCCGCCGCTGAGAACAGCTCTCCCCAGCAGGCGGCACGTGCCGAGCCGCCCGCGGCGATGAGAACCACGTCCCCCGGGGCGATCTCGTCCATGGCGGCGATCTCGCCGGTGTAGGGATCGGCGGGGATCTCGTCCACCTCGGCGACGAGGAAGGGATTGGCCCAGCCGGCGATGACCGCGGCGTCGCCGAGCGGGCGGATGGCAGGGTCGAGGACGTGGTCGCGGTGGCCGAGCTGGTCCAGGACGTCCGACACGACCGCCGTGGAGAGCTGCCCCGCCACCAGGTCAGGCAGCATACTGGCGTCGGCGGCGCTCATCCGGGACCTCCAGGCTGGACGAGGATCTTCACGTGGCTTCCGGGTTCGTCCCGGAGCAGCGCGAGGCCGCGGGTCACGGCCGCGCTGAGCGGGATCCGGTCGGTGATCAGCGGCGCGGCCCGCACGGCGCCCCGGCCGAGCAGGCGCAGCGCGATGCGGAAATCGTCATCCCAGACGTGTGAGAGCGAGCCGATGATGGCCTTCTCGCCACCGACGAGGTCCATCGGGGCCACCTTCACCGGCTGGGTGCCGATGCCGAGCACGACGGCCCGGCCCCCGGTGCGCAGCGCCCGGACCGCGGTCTCGACGGCAGCCGGGGTGCCCGCGCATTCGACGGCCACGTCGGCCTGCAGCGTGGCGGCGTCATCAGGTGACACATGGCGGTCCGCCCCGAGCCGCATGGCCAGCGCGCGGCGCTCCGCCAGCGGCTCGACCACCGCCACACATTCCGCACCGAACGCGGCAGCCGCCTGCACGGCCATCAGCCCGACCGCGCCCAATCCCACCACCGCGGCCCGCTCGCCGGGCCGGAGCCCGCCCCGGCGCAGCGCCCGCACCGCCACGGCGAGCGGCTCAGCCAGCGCGGCCTCGTCATCGGCCACCGAGTCCGGTACCGGGAGGCACATCCTGGCGGGCGCATTGCACAGGGCCGCGAGCCCGCCATTCCCGTGCAGGCCGAGTGCCCCCAGCATCGGGCAGCGGATCACTTCGCCGCGCCGGCACCAGTGGCAGGCGCCACAGTAGACGATCGTGTTGACGGCGACCCGCTGGCCCGGTGAGGGCTCGGTGACACCCTCGCCGGCCGCCGTAACCACCCCGGCGAACTCGTGCCCGAGGATGAGCGGCGCCGCCACCCCCGTCACCGGGTGCGGCGCGACGGCCGGGATGAACAGCGGCCCGTCCAGCCACTCCTCCAGGTCGGTGCCGCAGATGCCGCACCAGCGCACCCGCAGCTGGACCTCACCCGGCCCCGGCGGCGGGGGCGGCGGCACCTCCTCGACCCGCACGTCACCGCGGGCGTGCCAGCGCACCGCCTGCATCTCACCCGCCTCCCGGCGGCCGCGGGGGCTTGACGACCTCGACCACGTTGCGCAGCTCGCCCAGCCCGGTCGTCGCGATGACCACTTCGTCGCCGGCGCGCAGGGTGAAGGCGGGCGGCGGGACGATCGCGGTGCCGGTGAGCAGCACCACCCCCACCGGGAACTCTAGCGCGCGGAATAGCCACCGCACCAGCTCGCCGGGCTGGCGGTGCAGCTCGGCCACCTTGACCGTGTCGGCGACCACCTCGGCGCCGTCGCGGACCACCCGCAGGCTGATCAGCAGCGAGGCCAGGCCGGGAACCTCATCGGGGGTGGCCAGGCATGGCCCGAGGGCACAACTGCCCGTGTAGATCTTGGCCTGTGGCAGGTACAGCGGGTTCTCGCCCTCGATGCTCCGCGATGACATGTCGTTGCCGTTCGCGTACCCGACGATCCGGCCACCGGAGTCGGCGACGACGGCCAGCTCGGGTTCGGGCACATCCCATCCCGAATCGGCGCGGATGCCCACCGGCTCCCCGGGGCCCCGCACCCGCCCGGGCGCCGCCTTGAAGAACAGCTCCGGCCGCTCGGCGGCGTAGACGCGCTCGTAGGGATCCGGCGTCCCGGTTTCGGCCACCCGCGCGTCGCGGCTGCGCGTGTAGGTCACCCCCGCGGCCCACACCTCTTGCCCGCCGATCGGCGCCACCACGCGCGCGCCCTCGGGCACCGGCCCGGCCGCGGGCCCGCGCAGGGCCGCCGCGAGCGCACCCGGCGCGCCGCCGAGCAGCCCGTCAATGGTCACCGAAGCGGCCAGCAGTTCCTGCGGGCCCAGCCCGGCCGGGCCCCGGGCGAGCCTGCGCCCGCCACCGGCCAGCAACTGCCACAGCGCCATCCGCCCCTCCCTATACCAGGGTTCCCACCAAGCTCAGGCCACATGCCACCGAGGAGCCGCGCTTAACGCGCCGGGCCCGCCGCCGCACCCGGCACGCGGCTGACCTGCGTGCGTTCCGGCACGGAACTGGCACGTCTTCAGGTCACGCGCGGGGATGGCTGACGGAGATGGCTCTACCATTATTTTGACTTTCCGCGATCAGGATTAAAGACGTATCAGCGCGTGCGGATGCGTGCTCTCTCTTATCGACGACACTTCAGACTGGTGGGCGGGCATCGGAATGACTCGGGAAAAGGTGAGCTCCCACGTCCGCTACGCGACGAGGCATCTACCGGGCCGGCCAAGAACCGGGCTGCCTCATGGGGGGGCTGGCTGAACGTGGGTGTCGAGGAATCGGAGGCCGCTGCCAGCACGGCTGCCCCGGAAGGCCCGCGCAAGAGCTACGACGCCTTTATCTCGTATGCCCACGACGCCGACGGCGTGTTCGCCCCGGTCGTGCAGCGCGGTATGCAGCATCTGGCCAAGCCGTGGAACCGGCGCCGGGCCATGGAGGTGTTCCGGGACGAGACCAGCCTGCCTGTCAGCTCCGGGCTCTGGCCCAGCATCCGGGCCGCGCTTGACGCATCGCGCTGGTTTGTCCTGCTGGCCTCACCCGAGGCGGCCGTGTCGGACTGGGTCGGCGAAGAGATCACCCACTGGGTCGCCAGCAAGGGCACGGATCATCTGCTGGTCGTGGTCACCAGCGGCACCTGGGTCTGGAACAGCGGCAGTGGTGATCTGACCCCGGGCTCTACTGCCGGGAACCGGGCGCTGCGCGGCGTTTTCCCAGCCGAGCCCAAGTATCTGGATATGACCTGGGCCCGCCGCGACGCGGGCCTTACCCTGCGCAACGCCAGATTCCGGGACCAGATCGCCACGCTTGCGGCGGCCATACGCGAGGTCCCCAAGGAAGAGATCGAGGGAGAGGATGTCCGGCAGCAGCGGCGAACCCGCCGGATCGTCCGGGCTGTGATAGCGGTGCTGAGCGTGCTGGTTGTGCTGGCCTCGATGACATCGGTCCTCGCCTACGAGCGGGGCAAGCAAGCCATTCAGCAACGTGACCAGGCCATTTACACCCAGACGGTCGCCGAGGCCGCGGCGTTCGCCACCAGCGACACACCGGTCGCGGCCCAGCTCAACCTGGCCGCCTACCACATGCAGAGGACACCAGATCTCACCTCGCGCCTGCTGAGCACGCAGAACTCACCACTTGCCGCACCCCTGACCGGCGACCGGCGCCCGGCCTATTCGGTGGCGTTCAGCCCGGACGGCCGGACGCTGGCCAGCGGCGGCTACGACGGCACGATCCGGTTCTGGGATGTGGCCGATCCCGGCCATCCCCGGGCGCTCGGCAAGGTCCGGGTCGGCGCCACCGTGCTCTCGGTCGCGTTCAGCCCGGATGGCCGCACGCTGGCGAGCGGCAGCTCAGACGGGATGCTGCGGCTGTGGAATGTGTCCGATCCCGCTGCGCCCCGTTTGCTGGGCCGCACCTTTGCGAGCTTGCTACCCGTCAATTCGGTCGCGTTCAGCCCCGATGGCCACACGGTGGCTGCCGGCGGTGATGATGGCCTCGTGTGGCTGTGGGACACGGCCGACCCGGCACGCCCGGTGACCGTCGGCGGGCCCCTGAAGAGCGCGGGGGCGCTCAGCGGGCCGCTGCACAGCCCGCCCGCCGTCAATTCGGTGGTGTTCAGCCCGGATGGCCATGTGCTGGCGGTCGGCGGCGAGGACAAAGCGATCCAGTTGTGGGATGTGTCCGATCCCGCCCGGGCCCGCCAGCTTGGCCCGCCATTGACCGGTCAGACCGGTCCCATCACCTCGATCGCGTTCAGCCCCGATGGCCGGACACTGGCCAGCGGCAGCTACGACGACACGACCTGGCTGCGGAATGTGGCCGATCCCGGGCACCCCCGGCTGATCATCCCGCCGCTGACCGGCGGCACCGGCCCTGTCTACTCGGTGGCGTTCAGCCGGGATGGCAGCGAACTGGCGAGCGGCGATGCCGACGGGACGGTCCGGGTGTGGAACATGGCCGATCCGGCGCACCCACAGCCGCTGTTCCAGCCCGCGTCCGCCAACAGCGGGCCTGTCACGTCGCTGGCGTTCAGCCCGGATGGCCACACGCTGGCCAGCGGCAGCAACGACGGGCAGATCTGGCTATGGAACCTGCCTGCGACCGTGCTGACCGGCCACACCAGCACCGTCTTCGCGGTGGCGTTCAGCCACCATGGCCACCTGCTGGCCAGCGGGGGCTCTGACGGCAAGCTGCTGATGTGGGATGTGGCCGACCCCGCGCGACCAAGGGCTGTTGGCAAGCCGCTGGCCGGCCAGGTGATTTCACTGGCGTTCAGCCCTGATCACCCTCTGCTGGCAACCGGCGGCGGCGGGCCGGTCCGGCTGTGGGACGTGACCGATCCCGCCCGGCCCAGGCCGCTCGGCCAGCCGCTGGATGGCGGCGTCGGCGGCGTACCTACGGTCGCGTTCAGCCCGGACGGTCACCTGCTGGCCAGCGGGGGCGCTGACGGCACCGTCCGGCTGTGGGACGTGACCGATCCCGCCCATCCCGTGTCGCTCGGCAAACCGCTCAGCAGCGGCATCCGCCCTGCTTTCTCGGTCGCGTTCAGCCCGGACGGTCACATCCTGGCCAGCGGAAGCCTTGACGACCTCGTCCGGTTGTGGAACGTGACCGATCCCGGCCATCCCGTGCAGATCGGCGGTCCCCTGACGGGCAACACCGGTGGCGCCTATTCGGTGGCGTTCAGCCCGGATGGCCGGACGCTGGCCAGCGGCAACGGCGACGGCACGATCCGGCTCTGGGATGTGGCCGATCCCGGCCATCCCCGGGCGAAGGGCCAGCCACTGACCGGTCACACCGGCATCGTCTATTTCGTCACGTTCAGCCCCCATGGCCAGACATTGGCCAGTGGCAGCAGTGATCTCACCGTCCGGCTGTGGAACCTCAACGTCGGGTACGCCAAGAAGCGGATCTGCGCCACAACCGGAAATGTCCTCACGCCTCAGGTGTGGGACGCTGATATCAGGCAGCTGCCATACCAGCCACCCTGCAGGAATTGACACCGGCTCTTTTCACCCGCACCGGCTCTTTCCCAACAGGTGAAGGACATTTGGTCCAGGCATTGCTGGTCCGGCTCAACCGGTAACACCTTCCTGCACTAGATTCGCTATGGGGATCACGGGGAATCACAGGGCCGTTCGGAGGAGGAAGCATGAGCGAGATGCACGTGGAGCCGGCCCTTTCACAGTCCAGTGGCTTCAGCTTCGGGGAGGTGTCGAGCCTCACCGCACTCAGGGCGGCCGGCTCGGCGGCACCCAGCCTGGGCCCACTCGCCGCCTTCGCCGGCACGTTCATGGGCAGCGGCTTCAACCTCATCTTCCGGCCGGACAGCGCGAAGACGCCGACGCCGCTGCCGGTACCGGTCACCGGAAGCGACAATGTGCTCGAACTGAATCTCACCCTCGAGACCTTGTCGTTCTCGAAGAGCCTCGGTTCTGTTCCCAATCGGGGCAGTAACGCGCAGGGCGACATCTTCCTGAACGGCGTCCCCTACCTGCAGACAATCAGCGATGTCACCATCCCCAGCCAACCCGTCGGCATCCACTTCGAACCGGGATTCTGGATGGCCGTTCCGCCAACCACCAACCCCGCCGAGGGGCCAACCGTCGTGCGCATGGCGTCGATTCCCCACGGCACCACGGTGCAGGCCCAGGGAACCTCATCCACCACCGCCGGAAAGCCGGCCATACCGGCCGTGGACATCACGCCGTTCAGTACCCAGCCGCCCCACACCAAGCAACCCTTCCCCAGCCAAACCGCAACCACCAACAACGCGGCCCGGATCCCGCAGAACCTGACCTCGTTCATCGCCGCCGGGACCATCACCCAGGCGATACTGACTGATCCCAACACCGTCCTGCGCAACCACATCGCGTCCCAGACCATCACCTCCACGACCACGATCTCGATCTCCAGCCAGCCGGCCGCCCCCCTGTTCGGCGGCGGCACGGACAACATCGCGTTCCTGCTGGGCAACGCGGCAGCCAGTGGCGCCGCGCCGAACGCCCAGACCCTGAAGATGGAGGCGACGTTCTGGATCGAGACGGCCGAGTTCACCATCGAGGTGCCGATCTTCGAACCGGGCCAGCCGGCGCTGGTCATCCCGGCTCAGACCGGTGCCGCCGGGCAGCCCGTTCCCGAGTTCCTCGTGAACCCGCCGGTCGCCATCACGGCGCCACGGTCGATCAGCGTCAAGGCGACGCAGATCCAGTACTCACAGCAGGTCTTCCTGAATTTCAACACCCTCACCTGGCCGCACGTCTCCGTGGCCACGCTCGTGCCGGGCAGCCCCATCCCCGTCCCGCCCTCCGCCTTCGCCTGAGCCGGGGGCCATCCCGGCATCGCGGCAGATCGTGGCACCGGAAGCCTGCGCTGACGGCTACACCCCGCAGCGCGACAGCACGGCACAGTCAGTCGGCACTCCGCTGAGCAGCCAGGCTGGCGACCAGCCTGCCGTGGTATCGCCACTCGGCCAGCCCTTTCGGCGCGGTACGTCGCACACCCGCCAAGGCCTCGGCCAGGCGGGCTACATCGTCGATGTCCGCTAACGCGGCTTCCTGATTCCCCATGCCCGGGTCCGTCGCGGCGATCAGCGGAATTGGTCAATCCCCTCGCCGTCATCGCGCTCCCAGCCATAGGCCGCCAGGTAGCCCCAGCAGTCTGGCCTGCTGCCGTCGGTGTCAGTGACCCCATAGGCGTCCGCGAGCTGGCGGGAGCTGACAATCATGCCAGCCCAGCGGTCGGCATCGGCCGCCGTGGCGAGCGCGGCGACGCCCCTGCCGACATAGGCGGGTGACTCAGAGATCGCGAAACCGGGTGTCTTGACGCAGGCCTCGCGCCAGGTGTCCTCGGTGACGCCGAAGTTCTCGAGCATCATCTCCGAGCGCAGCCAGCCAGGCGTGACGCCGACGGGTGTCACTGGATGGCCCTGAAGCTCGGCGTTCAGCCCCGTCACGATTCGCTCGACATTGGCCTTGACCAGGTCATAGTAGAAGCCGACGCCTCGCCGGAACTCCGCGTTGGCCGCCGACGTGCCGTCAGTCATCTCGACCACCAGGCCCCGGCCGCCGTGAGCGGCGGTGCGCAGCATCAGCGGAATCGCGGCCCGGCAGGTGATCAGATGGGTATGCACGCCCATCTGCAGCATCCGCAGCCCACCAGCCCAGTCGTGCTCCCACAGCGGCTTGTCCCATTCGGCATAGCGGTCGCCGCCGAAGACGTCATTGACCAGCAGGTCCAGGCGGCCGCGTTCGCGCTCGATGGTCGCGAGCAGCGCGGAGACCGACGTGGGGCTCTCGTGGTCGACGACCAGGGCCGAGCCCTCTCCGCCGGCGGCGCGGAGGAGGTCGCCGGTCTCCTCGATCGTCTCGGGCCTGTCGATCTCTGACCGGCCAGATACCCGGCTGCTGCGGCCGGTGGCGTAGACGAACAGGCCGGCCCGGGCCAGTTCGACGGCGATCCCGCGGCCTGCCCCGCGGGTCGCGCCCGCCACCAGGGCGACACGCACGTCCCTACCTGCTTGCAGGGCCATTTCGCCAGTTAACCACGCGCCGTAACGCGGGCGGCTCACCCGGCCAGGCATGGCTGCTGTTCCGGGCCACCCTGATGGGCGCCGCCTATGATGTGTCAGCCCGTACCTGCTCATGCCCCTTGTCCTGACCTGCGAGCGGCTGTGGCTGTTTGCTGAATACGGCCCGGACTGGAACCTGGCTTCGCCACCGCGGAGTGCCCAGCCTGCCGGACCCCGGCCTGATCTGCGAGGCGTCCGATGACGACAACGGCACACCCGGCTTCTGCCCGGGTCAGGGTCTGGCTCGGGTGGACGCTGGCCGTCTTGACGGTCGCCCTGTGCGGCGCGGGCACGAACTTCAGCGACGCCGCCCAGGCCCACCTGACGCCCCTGCTTCGCGATGCGCGCAACTACTTCAGCCTGACCCCGATCTTCGCGATCTCCTTTGCCGTCGTCGGCGCGCTGATCGTGTGGCGCCGACCGAGAAACCGGATCGGGTGGGTGTGCTGCGGGATCGGCATCCTGTGGGGGCTCGAAGAATTCGTCCTGGGCTTCTACACCTACGTTGCCTACACGTCGCATCCGGCGATTCCCGGGGCCCACATCTGGGGGTGGCTCTCCGGCTGGGTGTGGATCCCGCCGGTGATTCTCACGTTCTTCTTCCTGCCGTTCCTCTTCCCGGATGGCGAGCCCGTCTCGCCACGCTGGTGGCCGCTGGCCTGGGTCGCGCTGGGAGGCATGGTCATCGGCGTCGCCGGCGCCATGGCCGGCATAACGGCCCTGAGCCTGCCCGGCCAGGTCATCGACCTCGCCTGCGCCGTCCTGGCTCCGTGCACCCTGGTGATCCGCTACCGCAGAGCGCGATCCGAAGAGCGCCAGCAGATCAAGTGGTTCGCTGCCGCGGCACTCCTGCTGGCGGGGCTGGTAGTGGTCTCCGCCGCGGTGAGCTTCCTCGTTTACCGCAACGGTTACGTCGTGTTTAACCCGGTTGGCGGGACGGTGCTGCCGCTCGGCCTCGCCGGAGTGGCCGCGGCAATCGGGATCGCGGTTCTCCGCTACCACCTCTACGACATCGGCGTCTTCCTGCGGCGCGCCCTGGTCTATGCCGTCCTGGTGGTGCTGATCGGTGCCGTCTACCTGGTGCTGGTGGTGACCATCGGCACCCGGATCAGTCCCCAGACGACGACGGCCGACCGCGCCATCCCCTTCGTCGTGGCCGCGGTCCTTGCGCTCATCTTCCAGCCGGTGCGCAGCCGCCTGCAGCGGCTCGCGAACCGGCTGGTTTACGGCAAGCGCGCCAGCCCTTACGAGGTGCTGGCCAACTTCAGCCGGGGCGTGTCCGAGCTCTACGGCGACGAGGACCCGGCCCTCCGGATGGCCCGCGTCCTGGCCGAAGGGACCGAAGCGGACCGGGCGGAAGTGTGGCTGCGGGTCGGCACTGAGCTGCGGCTCGCCGCGTCATGGCCGGTGCAGGACGCGAAGGTGCCCGGGCTGCGGCTCGAGTCGGGTGAGCCACCGCCCATTCCCGATGCCGCCGCGGCGGTACCGGTGCGCTACCAGGGCGAGCTGCTGGGGACGCTGGCCGTGGTGAAACGCGAGGACATCACCCTGACCGAGACCCGGCTGGTCAACGACCTGGCGCACGAGGCGGGGCTCGTGCTCAAGAACGAGCGCCTCACCGCCGAGCTCAGCCAGCGGCTGGACGAGCTGACAGTCTCCCGCCAGCGCCTGGTCGCCGCCCAGGACACCGAACGGCGGCGGATTGAACGCAACCTGCACGACGGCGCACAGCAAGACCTGATAGCGCTGAAACTGAAGCTCGTGGTAGCCCAAGAGATAGCGTGCTCGGACCCACAGCAGACCCAGGAAATGCTCCAGGGACTGGTCACCGACGTGGGCACCGCCGTCGAGACGCTGCGGGAACTGGCCCGCGGCATCTATCCGGCCGTCCTGGCCGACCTGGGGCTCGCGGCCGCCCTCGAAGCGCAGGCCGCGCGTTCGCCGCTGACCGTCGAGGTCCGCGCGGACTCGATTCACCGCTACCCGCCCGAGGTAGAGGCGGCCGTGTACTTTTGCTGCCTCGAAGCCCTGCAGAACGCCGTCAAGCACGCGCAGGCGACCACCATGGTGATCAACGTCGAAGAATCGGCTGGTGAGCTCCGTTTCACCGCCGTCGACGACGGCCGGGGCATCGATGTGGCCCGGACCCGCCGTGGTTCCGGTGTCCAGAACATGATTGACCGCATGGCCGCGCTGGGTGGCTCGCTCGACCTGGACTCTCATCCGGGTGGCGGGACCCAGGTCAGCGGCCGGCTTCCGGTGCCGGCGCGACAGGAGACCCCGGCCTAGCGCAGGAACATGCGCAGGCGTCACCCCACATTGGCTCCCCTAGCTGGCTAAATGAACCGATTACGCCTGCTCCACCGGAAATCGCTAGCCACGCCTGGTGTTAAGGTCGATGGCATGAGTTTCGATCCAGGATCGAAACTGGACACGTCGCAAGTGCAGGACCGCCGCGGCGTGAGCGGTCGTACCGCGGCGGTCGGCGGGGGTGGCCTGGGCATCGTGGGGCTGATTGTGGCCCTGATCGTGGTGTTCACCGGTGGTGGCGGCGGGGGCGGTGCTTCCGCGGTGGATGTGCTCAATCAGCTGAACGGCCTCAACGGCCAGCAGGTCGATGGGGCGGCGGGCGCGCCCGGCAAGGTGGCCAGCGAGTGCCGCACCGGGGCGGATGCCGAGCGGACGCAGGACTGCCGGATCGTCGGCTATGTGAACAGCATCCAGGCTTACTGGGAGAAGGCGCTCCGCGGCTACAAGGTGGTGCCGACGGTGTTCTTCACCGGCCACACCCAGACCGGGTGCGGCCCGGCGTCGTCCGCGGTGGGCCCGTTCTACTGCCCGGCCGACCAGCGTGTCTACATCGACCTGGGTTTCTTCAACGAACTGCAGACGCGGTTCGGCGCGAAGGGCGGACGGTTCGCCGAAGCCTACGTCCTCGCCCACGAATACGGGCACCACGTGCAGAACCTGCTGGGAACCCTGACGGCGGGCGGCGGCGGTCAGGGAGCCCAGAGCCAGAGCGTCAGGACCGAACTGCAAGCCGACTGTTTCGCTGGAGTATGGGCGGCACATGCCGTCGATACCGGCTTCCTGAAACAGGTCACCCCGGCCGATATCGCGAGCGCGCTCGACGCTGCCGCGGCGGTCGGGGATGACAGGATCAGCGGATCATCGAACCCGGAAAGCTGGACTCACGGCTCATCGGCGGAGCGCCAGCGCTGGTTCACGACCGGCTACCAGACCGGCAACCCGAACAAGTGCGACACATTCAACGGACCTATATGACTGAATTCTCGTGCCGCGAAACGGGGTTCTGCCACCGCGGCGGACCATAGCCATCTGTAGCCGCAGGACGACACTGACCTGGAACACTGGCTGAGCCAGGCGTGAGCGCGGTTCCCGCCGGGTCATGGGCTGTGCCTGTTCCTGCTGGTCCTCCCCCCTTACGTGCGCCTACGCTGACGATGCTCCGCCGCCCCGGCGGGCGGCCGGGCAACATGGTCCGGCGGCCGGGTCGGCCTGCTGAGTCCGGGAGGGCCCATGAGCGATCCGGCCGGTCCGTTGCTGTCGGTACGCGGTGACGCGCGGAAGATGGTGGCGCCCGACTATGCCATCCTGGCTGCCACGATCACCTCGTCGCGAGATTCCAAGGCAGAGGCACTACGGGCGGCCGCTTCCGGGCTGGAGCGCCTCACCGCTGATCTCGCCGCGCTGGGCGCCGTTGCGCTTACCCCGGAGACCGAGCGCCGACCGCTGACATGGTCGGCGCAGTCGGCGACGACGCGCCCAGAGCATGCCCACGACGAGGTCACCGGCCGCTACGAGCCGACCGGCAAGGTGCTGGCGACGGTGAACATCGTGATCTGTGTCCGCACCCTGGACACGCTGGACGCGCTCAGCGCAGCCCTTGCCACCCATGAGGCCCTCAGCGTGGAGGGGGTCACATGGCACGTTAACTGGGATAACCCTGCCTGGCCGCAGGTGCGCGCGGACGCCATCCAAGCCGCCCTCCGCAAGGGCCGCGACTACGCCGCCGCGCTCGGTGGGTCGCTGTACCGCGTGGAACACATCGCCGACGCCGGGCTCCTCGGCGGCGTCGGTGACACCTACCGGGTTGCCGCCGGCCTGGGCGAGACCAGCATGAGGGCGGCCAGCCGCGGCGGCGGAGAACCTGATGCGCCATCACTGGATCCGGTGCCCCAGGAACTGATGGCCGCCATCGAAGCCCGCTTCACCGCCACGAGCGTGTCCCTGACCGAGCACTGACAGCAACTCGGGTCGTCCTTCCGCCAAGCACTGCCCAGGCAGAACGGGCAGCGCTGCCAGGGGCGGGTCGAACCGCCGACCTTCCGCTTTCAGGATTAAGGATGACAGTCCAGGGCTGGCCGTGCTGGTCTCCCTGGCTGCTCGGCACCTGGCTGTGGCCCGTGATCGACGGGATACACGATCATGTGTGAGACGAAAACTGAGGTCAGGCCCGCGTACACGAGGGCGCCCGTCGGGCCGCTGCCGAATCTGGCCCCGGTTCGAACGCCATGCGACATCCGTGTGGGCCAGATCCGCCAGGCCCGGCGGATCAGCTGACCTGACCGCCGGCCGGCCCGGCGTGTTGCTGCGCATGACGCTGCCAGCGCAGGGGCAGCGAGAACTCGCCGGTGGCTTCGACGGTCAGCTCACCCCGCTCGTTGAGGATCCGGCCTTCCACGATGGTAGTGCGCCGCTCCACGCCCCTGATCCAAGCTTCGGCGACGAGCGGTACGCCCAACGGCGTCGGGCGTAGGTAGCTCAGGATCAGCCTGGCAGTCATGCCCGGCCGGTCGGCTGCGGCGGCGGCGGCGCCGAGCAGCGAATCAAGGATGGCCGCGCATACGCCACCGTGTACGGCATCAGGTGGCCCCTGGTAGATGGGCCCGAGGATGAACTCGGCGCGTGCGGTTCCCTTGGGGGTTGTCGCGATCGTGATCGGGGGGGCAAGCGGATTCGCCTCACCGGTTACCGGGCTATCCAGCTGGGGCCGTCGATCGGCTGCACCGGGCCCGAACTGGCTGGGCCCTGGCGAGTGCCGCGCGCCGAGCCGCTTGGCCAGGTTCGCGATCTCGACTGCCATCGCATCAAGCTCTTCGATGGCCGCCTCACTGAGCACCACCGCTTCGACGAGCTCACGGGTCCTGGCGGCGAGGGAGGCACGTGCAGCCAGCAGGGCGGGATCGGCGAGCGCCCCGGACGGGCCGCCACCCGCACCGGTACCAGCAGCGCGGCCGACGTTGGTCACCGCCGCGGCACCCCCGAAGTTCTCATCCCGCTTATCCGGCCTCAATTGCCCCTCAGCGCGTCGAGTCATCACTGAACATAACAAGGTCCGATCCCCTCCTGCCAATCCCTTCATGACGGTGAGATCGTGATCACGCCGGAAGGTCCCTGGCAATCGTGTCACGCCGCGTGAGCCGTCAGGGATCTTGTCCATGCATGCGGTGCCTAACGCTCCCTCCGCTGCAGAATCCCGTGATGTCCTGCTGTGCGATCGGCGGATCGCGGAGGCCATAATCTTGTGCATCTCCCTCATCGCAATGGCCGTACCGGACGACTTACCGAGCGACCTTGGCCCAGGCTTGTGGCCGGCTCGCGTCAGGCGGCGTCCCGGACGACATGAGCCCATGGGACAACCCGCCGGTGGCGGGTTTCGTTAGACCTGACGTGGGGCGGCGAACAGAGCGGTGGCAGATGGTGGGCGCGGAGGAAGCGGAGTTCGAGGCCTACGCGGCCCGCGACGGCGGGCGGCTGCTGGGCTTCGCCCTGCTGCTGGCCGGTGACTGGCAGGACGCTGAGGATCTCGTCCAGGTGGCCTTGCTGCGGTCGGCTGGCCGCTGGTCAGTGGCCCGTCAGCATCCAGAGGGATACACCCGCACGGTGCTGGTGAATCTGGCCCGGGATCGGTGGCGGGTCAGGCGACGGCGTCACCCGGAGACCCTGGCCGGGGACCTGGCGCAACTACCACCAGCCACGGTCGGCGATGCTGCGGCGGCGGTGCTGGACCGGCAGTTGCTGCTGCGTGCTTGCCGGCTGCTGCCCGTGCAGCAGCGTGCGGTGCTGGTGCTGCGGTTCTGGGAGGACCGTTCTGTGCAGGAGACCGCAGCCGTGCTGGGGTGCACCGAGGGCACCGTGAAGTCCCACACCCACCGCGCGCTGGCGAGGTTGCGCGTCGCCTTGCAGGACGCGCCGGCCCTTCGGGCCGGCGCCGACCCGAAGGAAGCACCATGCTGACCGACCATGACCTGCAGACCGAGCTCGCCGCTGCCTTCCGCGAGCACGCCGATCCGGTCAGCGGGGCGGCCGTCGGTCCCGCTGGGATCTTCCGGCAGGCTATGCGCCGCAGGCGGCGGCGCCGGGTGGCGGTGAGCGCAATCTCCGCGCTGGCCGTCGTCGCGGTGGCGGCGGGTGTGTTCGTGGTGAGCCGGACCGGCCGCCGGCGCTGAGCGCCGCCGGTCAGCCGCCTGGTCTTCTCCTCGATGCTGCCGTTGCTGCCCCGCCGCCCGCGCGGGCTGCGGTCTTTGGCATGCCGCGGTACTACGTCACCGCCGATAATGGCCGCCCGGTCGCGGAGGTCCATGACTCCGCTACCGGGAAGACTCTCAGTGTGGTCCGGCTGCCAGGCGGGATTGACCCGAAGATGTCCGGGGTCGCCGCGGCGGGCAATGACCATACATTCGCCCTGGCCCTCTTCTCCTTTTCGCGGACCCGGTTTTACCTGATGCGTGTCGCGGCCGGCGGCCACTCCGCCCGGCTGGCCTCACTGGTCGTTCCCCCCCTGCCGACGGGGGCGGTCACGGACGGGATCGCGGTCAGCGCCGACGGCAGCAGGCTGGCGGTGTCTGTCCAGTTCAGCGGTGGTCAGCACGGGGCGGTAGAGATCGTGTCGCTGGCAACCGGTGTGGTGCGGACGTGGACCACGGGCTGGCGCGGCGTGCCCGGCGACCTGTCCTGGGCCGATGGCGGCCGTGAGCTGGGGTTCTTCTGGCAGGACGACAGTCGGGCCAGCGGATCGCCACGGACCTCACGTTCGGGACTGTGGCTGCTGGACACCACCGCGCCGGGAAACAATCTGATGTCGGGCCGGCGGATCCTGCCAGCCCTCGTGGGAAGCGACGATGTCCAGTCGGCCGTGCTGACCCCAGACGGCAGCACGGTGATCGCCTCCGTTACCTACGACGGTGTCTACCACGTCAGCCGGGGCACGGTGGTGGGAGGTCTTGTCGAGCTGTCCGCGCGGACCGGGCGCCCGCAGCGCACGCTCCTCGCTGAGCGCGCCGCGTATTCGGTGGACCCGGGTCACCCGGGCTGGTATATCACCTCATGCGGCCTCGTGGCGGCCGACGCCACAAGCGAGCATCTGCTGGTGAGCTGCGACAGCTTCGGCAGACTCGATCACGGGCGCTTCACCGCACTGCCTGGAGCTGTCCCACAGTCGGCGGTCGCGGCCGCATGGTGACGGGGCACCCAAGGCCTGTCGGTGCCCGTCGCCGCAACGCGCAGAAGTCATCGGGAGTGCGCCCGTGCTACCCGCTGGGCCGCGTTCACCAATGGGCGCCATCGTCCGTGACCTGCCCGGACACGACCGGGGCGGCGGCTGGTGAACGGCGTCGGACACAGGTGAATGAGACTAAACCGGCCTGAGAGCGTCCAAGCACTGATTGGCTCTAAGCCATCCTGCCTGGTCAGAACTGGTGGTCATGGGCAGGGTCGAACCGCCGACCTTCCGCTTTTCAGGCGCATACGCGCATGATTCACACACAGACCAGGAGAAGATCATGCTCATCGGGCAGTTGCATCTGCTCGGCAGGTGGCACGCGGGCGCGGTCACCTTGCGCCTCTACGGGCGGGGATGACCCGGTCGGCTGGGCATCCGCCGTACCTGGCCGGGCCGATGTCTAGGAATTGATGGCAGAATTCCATATAATATAGATATGAAAAGTAGGTATACTTCCCAGACAGAGGCCCGGCGGTGCCTGGGCAGCCTGATCAGCGCCGTGCGGGGGACGACGCGGACCGGCGCCAGCTGGGCAGAGACGGCCGACCTAGTCTCCGATGTGCTGTGGCTGCACATGCCCACCCCGGAGATCCTCACGGCAGAGCAGCGGTATGGAGACCCGGCCGGGTACCGCTGCCACCTGCTGCATGCCGAGCCGGACGGCACCTTCTCTGTCGTGGCCCTGGTCTGGCGGCCTGGCCAGGCCACGCCGATCCACGACCACGTCACCTGGTGCGTCTTCGGGGTCATCCAGGGCGCCGAGCACGAAGAGCGGTACACCCTGCGCGGCGACGGTTGGCTCGAACAGGCCGGGACGGCGGTCAATGTCACCGGGGATGTAGCCGGCCTGGCGCCCCCCGGCGACATTCACCGCGTGCGCAACGCCGGCACGCAGACCGCTATCTCGCTACACGTCTACGGCACCGACATCAGCCGGCTGGATAGCAGCGTCCGCCGGATCTACGACCTGCCTGTCGTCGCCGGGATGCCCGGCTGACAACAAGCGACGGGAACATTCCGTCGCGTACCCCTGCATATGGAGTAGATCAAAGCGACCTGGGCAATCACCTTCAGCTATCGGCGCCCTCATGGGCGCGTTCTTCAAGTGCATAAGTGAGCTCAACGGAGGAACACTATGACGCTGGCACTCGGGGACACCGCCCCGGACTTCCACGCCCAGACGACCGAAGGGTCGATCGACTTCCACGAGTGGATCGGGGACTCCTGGGCGGTCCTGTTCTCGCATCCGAAGGACTTCACCCCGGTATGCACGACCGAGCTTGGCTACCTGGCCAAGATCAAGCCAGAGTTCGACCGGCGGGGTGTGAAGATCATCGGCCTGTCGGTTGACCCCGCCACCGACCACGAGCGGTGGGCGGCCGACATCAAGGAGACCCAGGGGGAGGCGCCCAACTATCCCATCATCGCGGACGCCGACTTCAACGTGGCGAAGCTGTACGGGATGCTGCCGACCAGCACCTCCGGCGATCCGAAGGTACGCACGCCTGCCGACAACCAGACAGTGCGGAACGTGTTCGTAATCGGCCCGGACAAGAAGATCAAGCTGATACTGGTCTACCCGATGACCACCGGGCGCAACTTCGACGAGGTGCTGCGGGTGATCGACTCCCTCCAGCTCACCGCCAAGCATCGGGTGTCCACGCCGGTGAACTGGCAGCCGGGGGAGGACGTTATCATCGCGAGCTCGATCTCCAACGACGAGGCCAGGCAGATCTTCGGTGAGTGGGAAGAGCCCAAGCCCTACATCCGCATCGTCCCCCAGCCGGGCTGACGGTCCGGGCATCTCACATCGGCTGATGTGGGAGGCGACCATCGCTGCCATTGGGCAGCCGCGCCCGGTGCTCACGCTAGCTGCCTCTCTCGGCCGGGCATAGGCGCCGTGTCGATTCCGCCTGAATTTTGGCTCTGGCATAGATTCCGCGGTGTGGCTCCTTGATCGTTTAGTTGCTGAGCAGGATGTGGCGGCGGAGCAGGTCGGGGTTGGCGCGGCCGTACATTTGCATTTTGAGCGGCTTAAGAGTTGAGGTGGCCCTCGACGACGCCGGAGCTGTAGGGCAGGGTGAGGCCGTCGGTGGCGGCATCCTGGTCGCGGTGTAGCCCGGAGACGAGGGGATGCAGCCCTGGCCTGAATACGCACCGACCTGATCGCGACACCATCGGACACGCCGACCCCGGGGACATCACGGAATCAGTGCCAGAGCCACGATCCGGCCGGAATTGACACGCCGCGCGCTGAAAGGCCGAACGGCATCGCGACGTTGCTACGACGAGGCCGCAGCCGCTTGGGCGGGTACCTGATGGCCGACTCGAAGGACCTGGCGGTCAGGATCACCTGCGCACGGCCAGGAACCGCGCGAGGTGCCCGATCACCTCACGAGCGTCGTCTTCGATGCCGTAAATGAACGTGGACTTGCGCCGCCGCAACACGGGCAGCCCCAGCGCGTACAGTCCCGGGCTGTCGACCACACCACCGTCGTGGCGCAGCTGGCCCTTCGCGTCGACCACGGGCACGTCGAGCCACCCGTAGCCAGGCCGGAAACCCGTCGCCCACACGATCGCGCGGATCTCGCCGCTCTGGAGGTCAAGCTGCAACCGCGCCGACTCGGGCACGCGGGTCGCCGCGAAGCGCTCGGGAGGGCCGGCCTCAGCCTCAAACCCGCCCGTCTTGGCCCATTCGTCGAACGTGTCCAGCAGGCGCTCCATTTTGAGGTCCGCGAGCGAGAACACGTTGCGCAAGCCGCCGGAGAACAACGCGCGGCCGTCACGTACCGCCGCCCAGCGGCCCACCAGCTCGACGCCCATCGCGGCAAGCGCGTTGAGATCGAGCGTCGTCCGCTCCGGAGTCCCGGCAAGCTGGGGCGAAGGCAGCCGCCGGGCCCGCGTGAGATCCTCGATCTCGTCGTACCGCTGGTCCCACAAGCCCGACGCGTCCATCCACCACAGCACATCGCGTCCGCGGTATGTGCGGGGCAACCGCACGTGCTCCCCCACCGAGAGAGTCACCGGCCGGCCCGACCGCCTCAGCTCGGCGGCCAGCTGCACGCCGGTCGCCGAGGCTCCCACGACGAACACGCCGCCATCGGGTAGCTGGGCGGGACCGCGGTAGCCGAACGGCGTCAGTTGCTCGACGGACGCCGGCACCGCAGCGCTGAAGGGCGGCACCGACGGCTGATTGCAGGCGCCGCTCGCGATGACCACGGTCCGGCAGCGAATCCCGCCGTGGCTTGTCGTCACGTGGTAACCACCGTCGGCCTGACGCACCGACGTGACGTTCACGCCAGTCCGGACGGGAGCGCGCGAGACCTTGGCGAAGTGCTCGATGAACTCGATCACTTCGCCCACCGTCATGTAGCCATCCGGATCCGGGCCTTCATAGCGAAGGCCCGGCAGGCGGCTCTGCCAGTTGGGAGTGAGCAGCCGCAGCGAGTCCCAGCGTTCGCGCCGCCAGGAGTCGGCCACCTCTCCGCGCTCAACAACGACGTGGTCGATTGCCCGGTCGCTGAGGAAGTAACTCGCGGCGAGGCCCGCGTGCCCCCCGCCGATGACGACCGTGGTGGTGCGCTCGATGGCTTGGCCCCTCAGGCGACTTCGACGGTGACGTTCGTCGGATTCGTGAGAGCGTCGAACACAGCGGAACGCTTCTGGGACTGGGCGACCAGTGCCTCGATCTCCTGCCTCGACGCGTCCGCGTCGATGGTGAACGTCACCTTGATGTCGTTGTAGCCATTGCGGACGTCGCTGTCGGCACCGAGGATCCCGCGGATGTCGTGCCCGCCCTCGACCGTGGACTCGACCGAGCGCAGCTGGATGCCGCGGTTCTCCGCGACGGACGCAATACCCCCCGTCAGGCAGCTCGCCAGGCCGACGAGGAGGTACTCGATCGGCGTGATGCCGTTGTCCTCCGCCGCGAAGACCTCAGGGTGGTCGGCTTCGAATGTCCACTCCTCCTTGTGGCTCTGCTCCTCCCCGAGGCCGAAGAAGCTCTGGACCTTGATCGTGCTGTGCACGCCGCTCTGCCACTTGGCGGATGCGCGCCAGGTGAACTGAGCGGCCTCAGGCGCACCCTTCAGCACTTCGCGCGCGTCGAGCAGTGCCTGCACGTTGACTCCGTTGGTCACTGTAGTCATGTCGCGATACCCCCGTTTGCTCTCTTCCACTTATTTCCTATGGAGATGGTTGACAATACACTGGCCAGGCCGGGTTAACATAGCCCCCATGGCAGAGCCAGCCTCGACGCTCGCGGCCGGCTCGGTCGGGACGGTCGAAACGCAGTACCTCGACCTGCCGGAGCCGGTGCGACTCGACTGCGGGCGGGAACTGTACCCGGTTCGCATAGCGTACGAGACCTATGGTGCCCTCTCACCCCGGCACGACAACGTCATCCTGGTGTGCCATGCGCTCAGCGGCGACGCCCATGCTGCGGGCTTCGCGAAGACGCCGCCCGAGGAGAGCACGCGTGACGGGTTCGGGGCCGAGGATCGCGACGGCGCGGCCCGCAAGGGACTGGGCTGGTGGGACGGGATGATCGGCCCGGGCAAAGCGTTCGACACCGACCGCTTCTTCGTCGTCTCCACGAACCTGCTAGGCGGCTGCCGCGGGACGACGGGACCCTCATCGATCGACCCGGCGACCGGCAGGCCCTACGGGCCGGACTTCCCCGTGATCACGGTCGCGGACATGGTGAGGACCGAGCGCGCGTTCCTAGACGCACTCGGTATCGAGCGGCTGGCGGCGGTAGCCGGCGGCTCGCTCGGCGGGATGCAAGCGTTCGAGTGGGCGATCCTGTTTCCTGATCAGGTCGATGCTGTCGTGGCCATCGCCAGCACGCACGCCCTGCACCCGCAGGGTGTGGCCTGGAACTCGATCGCGCGCGACGCGATCATGCGCGACCCGGCCTGGCACGGCGGCCGCTACTACGGCACGGGCCGCAGGCCCGACGCCGGCATGGGGGTGGCGCGGATGGTCGGCCACATCACGTACCTGTCCGCGCTGGCGCTGAGCGACAAGTTCGGCCGGCGGCTGCAATTCGCTGACGACATCCGCTACACGATCACCGAACCGGAGTTCGAAGTCGAGAGCTACCTGCGCCACCAGGCCGACTCGTTCGTCAAGCGCTTCGACGCCAACACCTACCTCTACACCTCGCGCGCGCTGACCTATTTCGATCTCGCGCGCCAGTACGGCGGCGGATCGCTCGCGCGGGCGCTCGCAGGCGTTTCGGCGCGGACGCTGCTGATCGCGTTCAGTTCCGACTGGCTGTACCCGCCATCTGCGTCGGGTGAGGTCGCCGACGCGCTCCGCGCCGCCGGCCAGCCGGCCGAGTTCCATGTGATCGAGGCGCCGTACGGCCACGACTGCTTCCTGCTCGAGGAAGCGCGGCAGACGCCGATTATCCGCCAGTTCCTGATCAAACACGGTCCGGCCGAAGGCGGGGGCGCCTGATGACGTCGAGGAAGGGGTCTTCGTGACCGACACGCCCCACCGGGCCGACGAACCCCACCCGTTCGGGTTCGAGACACGGCAGCTGCACGCGGGGCAGCGGCCCGACCCGAACACGGGCGCACGTGCGGTGCCGATCTTCCAGACGACCAGCTACGTGTTCGAGGACCCGGAATCGGCGGCGGCGTACTTCAACCTGCAGGAGTACGGGAACACGTACTCGCGCATCATGAACCCGACCGTGGCGGTGTTCGAGGAGCGGGTGGCGAACCTGGAGGGCGGTGCGGGCGGGGTGGCGTTCGCCAGCGGGATCGCCGCGCAGGCGGGCGCGCTCTTCACGCTGCTGCAGCCGGGCGATCACGTCGTCTCGTCCTCGGCGCTCTACGGCGGGACGGTGAACCAGTTCAAGCACTGGCTGCGCAAGATGAACGTGGAGCTGACCTGGGTCGATCCCGACGACCTGGGCGCGTGGCAGAAGGCGGTCCGCGGCAACACGAAGGCGTTCTTCGGCGAGACCATCGGCAACCCGGCCGGGAATGTGCTGGACATCGAGTCGCTAGCAGCCATCGCCCACGAGCACGAGCTGCCGCTGATCGTGGACAACACGTTCGCCACGCCGTACCTGTGCCGGCCGATCGAGTGGGGCGCCGACATCGTGATCCACTCGGCGACCAAGTTCATCGGCGGGCACGGCACGAGCATCGGCGGCGTGGTCGTGGAGTCCGGCACGTTCAACTGGTCCAACGGGCGGTTTCCCGTGGTCGCGGATCCGTCGCCCGCCTACCACGGCCTGCAGTTCCACGAGACGTTCGGGATGTACGGCTATCTGATGAAGCTCCGGGCCGAGACGCTGCGCGATCTCGGCGCGGCGCTGCCGCCGTTTAACGCCTTCCTGTTCCTGCAGGGGCTCGAGACGCTATCGCTGCGGATGGAACGCCACGTCGAGAACGCGCGGGCGGTGGCGGCGTTCCTCCAGGAGCACGAGCTGGCGTCGAATGTGACCTACCCCGGCCTGCCGGAGAGCAAGTACCGGCCGCTCGTGGAGAAGTACCTGCCGCGCGGCGCCGGCGCGGTGTTCTCGTTCGACTGCGCCGGTGGCCGGGCCGGTGGGCAGGGCCTCATCGGCGGCGTGACGCTCTGGTCCCACCTGGCGAACGTCGGCGACGCGAAGAGCCTGATCATCCACCCCGCCAGCACGACGCACCGCCAGCTGGGCGACGACGAACTGCGGGCGGCGGGCGTCGGGCCGGGGACGGTGCGGCTGTCGGTCGGCACGGAGTCCGTCGAGGATCTGATCTGGGATCTGGAGCAGGGTTTCGCGGGGGTCGCCGCGACAGTGGAAAGAAGGTAGCGACGGCATGACCGACCTCGGGCGGTACCAGGACTCGCTGACGATCCAGCGCCTGCTCCACACCGCCAGGACGATCGCGATCGTGGGCCTGTCGAGTAACGAGCTGCGGGCCAGCAACTTCGTTGGCTACTACCTCAGGCGGCACGGCTACCGCGTGATCCCGGTGAATCCCCGCGAGACGGAGATCCTCGGAGAGACGTGCTATGCGAGCCTGCTGGACATACCCGTGCCGGTGGACGTCGTGAACGTCTTCCGCGCGCCGGATGCCCTGCCGGGGATCGCGCGGGAGGCTGAGGCGATCCACGCCCGCGCCCTCTGGTGCCAGTTCGGCGTGATCAACGAGGAGGGCGCGCGGATCGCCGAGGACGGCGGCGTGACGGTGATCATGGACCGCTGTCTCAAGGTTGAGCACGCGCGCTACGTGGGCCGGATGCACTGGCTTGGCTTCAACACGCAGCGCATCACGTCAGTCCGCGCCGGGCTCCAGTAGCTGGACGAAAGACGGTGACGAGGCTCATGGGGAAACGCCTGCTCATCTGCGACGGCAGGCCGCCACATAAAAACGTTTCGGCCTTTCACTATGGAAGCCCGCCACTTTGGCTCTCCGCAGCTGGCTAAATCAGCTGATTACATTGCAAAACTGGTGGTCAGGGGCGGGGTCGAACCGCCGACCTTCCGCTTTTCAGGAGCAGGGATCACCGTCTCGGCGCGGCCACGCTCGTCGTTTCGCGTGGTCAGCGCCACCTGGTGGCCTGCGATGGACCCCCGTGCACCCGCATAAACGAGACCACAAATGAGACCACGCCCCGGCCTGCGGAAGACGCGCCGCACTGTCCAGGAGTCGTCGGCGCGCGCGGCGATCCCGCAGACGCTGAAGCCAGGGACCGCGCACCGGTTACCCTGTCTCGAGTTCGTCGATGAGCGCCTAGATCGCTTCGATGGTGACCTGCCGCACCCGGCCCCACGACTTGCCCAGTCTCCATGAGCCGTACGCCGAGCTGGGCTGCGGGTCTTCCGTGATTCGGGAGCCGCACGTTCACGCGGCGCGCCGCGGTCAGTTACCGCTGCCCGGCGCCGGAACCCCACCTCCGCCGATACTGGGCTGCAAGCTTTGCATCACGGTGCCGTCCGCGCGAGATCAAGGTGATCGGCAGGGATCCCAGCGCGGTTGCCGCACGGGACGCGGATAAGGTTCGGCTATGGCTGTCCCGTCGTTGATGGTCCCGCTCGGCTCGCAGGCGCCCGACTTCACTCTTCCGGACACCAGCGGCACAATGGCAGACCGCGACGACTTCACCGCCGCGCCCGCCTTGCTGGTTGCCTTCTTGTGCAACCACTGTCCCTACGTCCGGCAGATCGAGACCGCGCTAGGCACGCTCCTGTCGCACTATCGTGACCTGGCCATCGTGGGCATCTGCACCAACGACGCCGATGCTTACCCCGACGACCGGCCGCACGAGCTTGCCCGGCAGGCCCGGCGTGCCGGCTGGGATTTCCCGTACCTGGTCGACGCCGACCAGAAGGCCGGCCGCGCCTACCACGCCGCCTGCACGCCGGGCTTCTTCCTCTACGACAGCGCGCGCCGGCTGGCCTACCGTGGCGCGTTCGACCAGTCCACACCCGGTAACGGCAAGCCGGTCACCGGCGAGCTGCTCGGTGCGGCCATCGAGCTGACCCTGGCCGGCCAGCCGGTGCCCGAGCCGCACCGGCCCAGCATGGGCTGCTCCATCAAATGGCGGTCCTGACCATCGTCATGACCGGCGCAGCCCGCCGCCAGGCCGCTGACCCCGGCACCGCCTGCCACCATGACCAAACGCCCGTGCCGTGCCAGAATCCGCCCGCCTGCCGAGCCTGGGATCGGGTCACTCTGGGTGGCCGGCCCTGGCTTGTTTCTTGCCCTGATCCTGGCTGAGCCAGTGCTCCGGGCGCATCCGGAACGCCACGTTCTCCCGCCCGGGGTCCGGGTTGCCGGCGACGTACCGGTCGCCGCCGGTGGTGCCGAGGTAGCGGCGGGCCATGGCAAGCCGCTCGGCGGGATCGAGCTCCTCCTCGCTGACGACCGGCCCCTCGACGCTGACATAGCGGTAGGGCGGGCTAGCGTCCTGCACGCACAGGCCGAACCGTCCGGCGGCGCGGATCGCTGCGGCCTTGCGGGACCGGCGGCCGGTCAGCACCGTCAGCAGCCCGCCCGGCTGGTAGCTGTACCAGACCGGGACGGCCAGAGTCTGGCCCGCGGTGCCCATGGCCGCGCTCAGCACGCCGACATGCACGCCGGCCAGGAACTCGTCGCGCTCGGCGGCGCTCATGGCAACCCACATGACGGCTTCATACCAGACCGGCGCCGGGTCCTGTGGCTCTCGACTGCTGAAACGATCACAGAACGTGGCCAACCAGTGAGTTCCCGCTGCGCGTGTAACCGCCGTTATGGCGCCGATGTCGGTAGGCCGAGGTGTCCACGAAGACCACGCCAGAAGAGATAATCTGCCTTTCTTCGCCCACGGGGGCGGTCGCAACTGGGTGAAAATCCCGGTCCGGTGCGGGCGGGTCGCGGGCTGGGGGTGCTGCCGCGCGGTGGCTGGGGTTTGGCTGCGCGGCCGGAGACGGGTGGCCAGGATGGGTGCGGGCTGCCCGTGACGCCGTCGCACAGTGGGAGGTCGATCCCGCTAACGCCGATTTCCATGCAGCTTCTTCGACCCTGGGTTAGCTGAACTCGAAGTGGAGGCGCCGCCCGTGCCACCAGGGGATGGTGGTGTCGGGCGGGAGGCTGGCCTGGCGCAGGACGGGTGAGTAGGCGCGGCGGTCGATGCGGACGGTGATCTGGTCGCTGGTGGTGGTTATGGTGCCGGAGCTGTCGAGGAAGCGCCGCTGGAGGGTGTCGGGTGTGGCGGTGGTGTAGCCGGCGCCGAGCCGGGTCCGGAACGCGGCGAGCAGGGCCTGGGCCAGGACGCACAGCATGATGTCCAGGTTGACGTTGAGGTTGACCGTGGATGACAGGGCGTCGGCGCAGAAGGAACGGATGATCTCGGCGAGCCGCTGCTCGATGGTCATGCGGCGGGCGTACTGGCTGATCAGGTTCTTGACGGTGGCCTGGTGCTCGTTGGTGATGATGACGGTGGGGGCGTCCCGGCCGAGGCCGGTGACGACCAGCTGGCGGACGGTGCCGGGGTAGCTGGTCAGGCGCACGGCCTTGTCCTCGTGCACGCGGGGCCGGTTGTGCGGGCCGGGCCGGTCCAGGGCGGTCGTCTTGTAGTCCTTGGGGGCCAGGCTGCTGATGTGCCGGATCAGGGCCGCCGAGCGCATGCGCAGGGTGAGGAACTTGATGCCGCGGGCGTCGAGCTCGCCGAGGATCTTCTGGTTGGTGACCTTCTGGTCCATGACCAGCATCTTGGGGTCCGATCCGGAGGCTGCTTTCCAGTGGTCGCAGAAGGCGATGGCCTCGCGGTGCTGGGTGGCCTTGGAGATGTCGGCGTTGGCGTAGACCAGGTTGTGGGTGCCGCTGTCTTGGGCGAAGAACGTCAGAACGGACCGGGCGCGCTGGGACCGGGTGGGCACGTAGTGCTTCTCGAGCACCGGGTCGTGCCCCCAGTGCATGACGGCGTGGAAGTCCAGGTCGAAGATGCCCTCGTCGCCGCTGGCGAGCCCGGCTGCGATCAGCTTGGCGTCCAGGGCGGCCAGGAAGTTCCGCTGGTGGTCGTGCGACAGCCGGTAGGAGTAGTCGGTGAGGGCGGACTTCTTCGGCAGGATCGCCAGCCCGGCGAACAGGGCGCTGGCCGGGTCGTCGAGCAGGTCGTCGACGTGGGAGACCCTGCGGGTGGCGGTGAGCTTGAGCGCCAGCAGGGACAGCAGCCACGATGCCGCGGGGATCGCCTTGGTGCCGGGGTAGCCGGCCGCCCGCGCGAGGGCGGGCAGGTCCAGGGCGGCCAGGTCGGGGACGGCCAGCAGCAGCCCGGCCAGCCAGGTGGTGGCCGCGGCGGGGAAGGCGGCGAAGTCGATGACCTTGGCGCGGGGCAGTTTGGTGTCCCGCCCGGCGGTGGCCGGGCTGATGCTGGCCTCGGGTTCGGGGTGGCGCAGCAGCCGCCCGAAGCCTTCCTCGGCCAGGATCTGCCCGACGCCGGTGCGGTTCAGCGGCCTGCCCTCGGCCGCCAGCCGCGTGCTGATCTCATGCACGGACAGGCCCTGGCGGCGCAGCTCGATGACCTGGCCGCGGGCGGCGTCCTTCTTCGGCGCGCTCTTGCGGCCGGGCCTGCCCGCCTCCGCGAACAGTGTGAGCTTGCCGGCCCGGAAGTCGCGGACCAGCGACGCCAGCGCTGACGGGGAGTACCCGAACTGGGCGGCGGCCCCGGCCAGCGGCGCGCCTTCGAGCACGTAGGCGCGGACCGCCTCATACCGCCGCTGGTTCACGCTCGCCGGGCGGGCGAACGCTTCCCAGCCCTGCCGGTGCGGGGCTGGTTTCGCTGTCATGCTCCTGGTCTACCATGCGCACTGCTTGATGTCACGGATGCGGTCGGGCGGCGCGACGACGGCGAGGTTCCCCATG
Organism: uncultured Actinomycetes bacterium; assembly: GCA_963741615.1. GTDB lineage: Bacteria > Actinomycetota > Actinomycetes > Streptosporangiales > Streptosporangiaceae > UBA9676. Next base: position 13,604 of record CAVUIU010000002.1, on the reverse strand, counting down.
TCTCTGCTGCTCACAGTATGAATCCCGGGGATCATCAGGTCCCTGCGACCACCCGGCGCGCTGACCGGACCAGGCACCCCTGTGATCAGCCAGGTATTTGTCAGCAGCTTTACCGGCCCTGGGATGGATCCCCGGGCATGTGCCCGTAGTGATGAAGGCACAGGTCAGATCAGGCTGCGGTAACCCGCACGCCTCAAGAAGCTTCAGCCACCCAGGGCCGAAACCGCTGCACGGAAGGCCGCGCTAATCTGCCTGGCCGCTGGGCCCTGACCCTGTGGGTCGCTTCTTGTTGCCTCGAGCACGACGGTCTGTATTCGGCTGCTGCCTGACCGGGGCCCCGGGCAGCCCGCTGGTGTTCGGACGGTTCGAGGATAGGAGGCCGCGGTGGGCAAGCCGCAGGTATTCGACGATCAGGAACAAGGACGCGTCTTCGAGCGGGTGGCCGCGGTGGACGTGGCCAAGGCGTCGGGGGTGGTGTGCATGCGCCTGCCGCACCCGGCCCAGCCGGCGGCTGGCGCTCGCAGGTGTGGAGGTGCCGGCCACGATGCACGCGGTCACCGAGCTGGCCGGGCGGCTGGCCGCCGAGGGCGTGCAGAAGGTGACCCTGGAGTCCACCTCGGACTACTGGCGGATCTGGTTTTACGTGCTGGAGGAGGCTGGGCTGGCGGTGCAGCTGGTCAACGCCAGCCAGGCCCGCAACCTGCCCGGCCGGCCGAAAACGGACAAGCTGGATGCGATGTGGCTGGCCCGGCTGACCGAGATGGGGCTGCTGCGCCCCTCGTTCGTGCCGCCAGCCGAGATCCGCGTACTGCGCGGCTATGCCCGGGCGCGCACCCGGCTGACCCACGACCGGACCCGGTGTTTCCAGCGGCTGGAGAAGCTGCTGGAGGACGCGCTGATCAAGGTATCCGCGGTGGCCTCCAAGCTGACCACGCGGTCGGTGCAGGACATGATCCGCGCCATGATCGCTGGCCAGCGTGACCCGCAGGTGCTGGCCGGCCTGGCCCGCACCCGGATGAAAGCCAAGCACGACGCCCTGGCCGAGGCCCTGGCCGGCCTGTTCACCGACCACCACGCCGAGCTGGCGCAGCTGCTGCTGGACCAGATCGCCTTCCTCGACACCCAGATCGCCCGGCTGACCATGCTGATCGGCGAGCAGCTCGCCTCCACCCGCGCCGCCTGGGGCATCGATGCCGACGGCGCTACCGGCCCCAGCCCCGGCGCCATCGCCCTGCCGGTCATCGCCCGGCTCGATGAAGTCCCCGGCGTCGGCGCCGAGCTGGCCGCCTCGATCATCTCCGAGACTGGCCTGGACATGACCCGCTTCCCCAGCCCCGGCCATCTGGCATCCTGGGCCGGGCTATGCGGGCGGACCATCCAATCCGGCGCCCGCACCCGCACCGGCAAAGGCCAGGGCAACGCCTGGCTGCGGGGCTACCTGGGCCGGGCCGCCGTCGCCGCCGCCCGCACCAGCACCTTCCTCGGCGAACGCTACCGGCGCCTCGCCCGCCGCCGCGGCGCCGCCCGCGCCCAGGTCGCCGTCGCCCGATCCATCTTGATCATCATCTGGCACCTGCTCAACGACCCCACCGCCCGCTACCACGACCTCGGACCCGGCCACTACCAGGCCAGAACCGACAAGAGCCGCAAGGCACGCAATCACATCCGCCAGCTCGAAGCCCTCGGCTACACCGTCACCATCACCCAGGCCGCCTAACCTAACCGCTCACCACGTCACCGGCGGGCCACAAAGCCGGCTCCGCCGGCGCTGCCGCGCGCCCAGCTGAGGTCCCCGATTTTCCGGTCTGCGCGGGCGCCTCCCCGGCCGCGTTATCTCAGGTGGTGCTCGGCCTGGCCTGGCGGAGTGTCCGGTGCTGAGCGGTAACGTTCCCGGAACGATGCAGGCGTAGCGTGCGGTCCGTGGGGGAGGCGCGGCCAGTGGGCGGGCAGGCACCGGTGACGTCGGAGGTCACGGCCCGCCGCTTCCGCATGGCATCACCAGCTGCTGCGACGGTCCTGGGTGTCCTGGTGCTCGTGCTGGCGGTGGCAACCTCGATGCTGACTGGTCTCGCCCATCAGCTGACGATCCGCGACGCCGTGGCGGGGCTCGTCTTCGTCTTGATGTACGCGGGCGTGGGTGTCGTTGTCGCGCGACGCCAGCCGGGTAACCCCATCGGCTGGATGCTGCTCATCTTCACCGTGCTCTATCTGCTCGCCAGCGGCGCCAGTTACTACGCGGTCCTGCACTACCGCTTCGGCTACGGGGGGCTGCCGTTCGCTCCGGTAGCTGTGCTGCTCGATATGTTGCAGGCACCTTCGTTTGCCTTGTTCCCCCCGATCATCTTGCTGTTTCCGGACGGGCGGCTGCCGTCGCGGCGCTGGCGGCCGGTGCTGTGGGCCTACGCTGGGCTAGCCGTCTACGCGACGGCGGTCTTCGTCGGCCCGTCGGTCGGCGCGGTCGCCGGTCACGACATCCGCCTCGACACCTCCGGCAACCTTGCGAACACTGGTCAGCTGGCTGGATGGCTGGCTAATCCACCCGCATGGCTTTTCGTTCCCGTCGTTGCCGCGATCGCGGTGATCGGGCTGTCGTTTGCGGTCCGCCAGGCGCTGAGCTGGCGGCGGGCAACCGGCGAGCGCCGTCAGCAGCTGAAGTGGCTCGCGTGCGGTGCCGCGATCGCGGTTATCGCGATCCCCTTGGCGGCCCTGCTCGGCTCTGGCGTCCCCATTGTCGGGATCGCTGCCCTGCCGGTGGGCATCGGCGTCGGGATCCTGAAGTACCGGCTGTATGAGATCGACCGGATCATCAGCCGCACGCTCGCGTATGCGCTGGTGACGGGCCTGCTGGTCGGCGTGTACGCAGGGCTGGTGCTGCTGGCGACTCACGTGCTGTCGGTTTCCTCCCCGGTGGCGGTGGCCGCCTCGACGCTTGCGGCGGCCGCGCTGTTCAATCCGCTGCGGCGCCGGGTGCAGCGGGCGGTGGACCGCCGGTTCAACCGCGCCCGCTACGACGCCGACCAGACCATCACCGCGTTCGCGAGCCGGCTGCAAGACGCCGTGGACCTGGACTCGGTCCGCAATGACCTGGCCGGCGTGGTCCGGCAGGCCTTGGAACCCGCTCATGTCTCGGTGTGGATGAGCGAGCGCGGCTGACGATTGCTGCCATCGGCCAAAGGCGGAGGAAGTCGATCCGGCCGCGGTGCACAAACGCCCGACTGGCCCGGCCGAAGGCGAGGCGGGTGAACCGCCCGCGCGCCGACCCGGCCGTTCGGCGCGGCTGAGGACAGGCCGCCCGGTGGCGTCACGCCGCTCAGATAGGACTTTCTGGGAGAGCTACGCGCGACGGAGGCGTTCTTGTTGAGGCTGCTGCCACAGTTCGCGGGCAGGTCAGCCGTGCCCGTACAGTTTGTCCTTCTGGGTGTGGTCTTCTGTGTGATGACGTCTTGGGGCTCGGTGGCTGCGCGCTGTTCATCGACCGCGCTTGTCGCGGGTTCGGGCGCAGTCGGTTCAGGCGCGGGGCCGGCGCCGTGGCGGGAGGCGCGCTTATCGGGTTCGGGTCCGCATGGCGGCCGCGCAGAGGCCGTGACGCGCGCCGGCGAGGTTCGCCGGAACAAGCTAGGCGCGCCTGCCTGGTGAACTGGTGCGCTGCCGGTCTGAGGTGGTGGCCGCGCCGGGCAGCCTGCGGGTCTGGGTTCCCGGCAGTGGGAGCGGCCGGTTGTCGACGATGCGTTTCATGACGATGGTCGAGGTGATGCGCTGGACGCCTGGCAAGGTGGCCAGTTTCTGGTCTCGCAGCGTCGCATAGTCATTCAGGTCGGTCGCGACGACGCGCAGCAGGTAGTCGGGGTCGCCGAACAGCCGCTCCGCGTGCCGGATCTCCGGTATGGCGGCGAGCGCGGCTTCGAAGGCGGCAACGGCGTCCTCGCGGCCCATTGTGACGTTGACGAGGGCTTCGAAGCCGAGGCCGACAGCGGCGGGGTCGAGGACGGCGTGGTAGCCGGTGATGATGCCGTTGCGCTCCAGCTCGCGCAGCCGCCGGTGGCAGGGCGCAGGAGTGAGCCGGACCCTGTCGGCCAGCTCTGTCACGGTCAGTCGGCCGTCCTCCTGAAGCTCAGCAAGAATCCTGCGGTCAATATCGTCCACATGCATAGATTATTTCACACTTGACGCTGATGGCGTGGATATTCGCAAAAATCTTCAGTTAGGGCAGCAATAGACTGTCGTTGCGTAGCTTTCCTGCCGGGCGACAGAGGGACCATCGATGCACGCCGTCTTCAGCTTGCTGCCCCTGGTGGCCGCGGTCCTTGCCGTGCCGCAGTTTCTGCCCCAGCTGGCACGCCTGGCGCGCACCGGGGAGACGGCCGGGGTGTCCTGGTCGTGGGCGGCGCTGACGAGCATCAACAACGCCGCCTGGGCCGGCTACTTCGCGCTGTCGGGTTTTTGGACCGCGCTGGTGCCTGCCATCTCGGCGACGGTGCTCGCCGGCACACTGGCCGTGATGCTCGCCCGCCGTGGGGCTGGATTCCCGCGCCGTCCCGCGGCGCTGGCACTGGTGTGGGCCGCGCTGCTCATCACCGCTGCCAGCCTGTTCGGCCGCGCGGGCCTGGGCACGGCCCTGACCGTCGCCTTCCTGCTCCAGGTCACGCCCTCGGTCTGGACGGCGTACCGGGCCGATCACACCACAGGCATTTCCACGGGCACCTGGCTGCTCATCTTCGGCGAACTGCTCTGCTGGGGCGTCTTCGGCATCTACCAGTCCGACCCGCGGCTGATCGTTCTCGGGGCGACCGGCGTCGCGGCCAGCCTGCTCGTCCTCGCCCGGGTGGCCAGACCGCGCGCGCCTCGCGCACGGGCAGCTACTCACGCAGGTGCCGTGACGACATCAGCTGCATCCAGCTACCGCTGCGGCCCGTGCGAGCTGCCGCCGCTGGGGCCGGTCATGGAGCAAGTGGGAGAGGAAGAGATCCGCGAGCGGCTCGCGGGCACCGTGCGCACGCTCCGGCCTGGCCGGGGCAACCGGCCGCCGGGGCTCTGGCACCAGCCCGAACCGGGGAACGAGGAGGAACGAGCATGAGCTGGACGATCGAGCGGCGGGGCCGCGTCGCCGTCGTGACGATGACGACCAACCCGGTCAACGCGCAGAACCGCGCGTTCTTCGCCGACTTGCACGAGGCGTTCGACCGGCTGGAGCGCGATCACGCAGACTCGCCCGTCGTGCTGACCGGCACCGGCGCCCGGTTCTCCGCCGGCCTCGACCTCGGCGAGCATTTCCCGCTCTTCGCCGGCGACCCAGCGGCCGTCGCGTCCTGGTTCGGCGGCTACCGGGCGACGAACATGCGGCTGTTCACCTACCCGCGCCCGACAGTGGCCGCGGTGAACGGGCACGCCTTCGCTGGCGGCCTCATCACCGCCGCCGTGTGTGACCACCGGGTCGCCGTCGCCGGCGGGGCACAGTTCGGGCTCAACGAGGTGCCGATCGGAATCCCGATGCCCGCGGTGTACGTCCGCATGCTCGCCTACGCCTGGGGCGAGCCGGTCGCGGCCCGCACCTGCCTGCTCGGGGAGGTCTTCACCCCGGCGCAGGCGCACGCGCTGGGCATGGTGCACGAGCTGGTGCCAGCCGGGGAGCTGCTAGACCAGGCCGTCGCCATCGCCGAGCAGACACCCGAAGACTGCCTCGGGCAGTACGCGTTCACCAAGCGGGCCTGCCAAGCCGCCGCCCTGCGCGACATCGCCGAACTCGCCGACCCGCTTGACAGCGAACTTCCCGACGGCATGACCAGCGACCAGGCCCGGCACGCGCACCGGCGCTACTGGCAGCAGCTCAAAGGCCGCCCGGCACCGTGGTGAGCCGCACAACCGCCACTGCGGAGGCACGGTGCCGCATCGCGCCGCAGCGGTGCCGGGTGCGAAGTGCCCGGCACATCGGCCCAGCGGCCACAGAGGAGGTTGATGGCTCGCGACGCCAGGCGGCTCCCGGCCTGGGTGACCTGGCAGCGCAGGCCGTTTCCCGACGCCAACCTGTTCCTGCTACGCGGGCGCCAGCCGGGCCCTCGCTGACAGCGGGTTCACCGGCCACGCGGAGCAGACAGCCGCATAGGTACGCACCCACACCGGGCACGACGCGCATGCCTGTGAACCCGGCGGCGCGTCATAACCGGATGATCTGCACGCAGACAGCCGAACGATCCATGCCGCCGACGAGGGCAAATACTCGGCGTTAGGCGTGCCTGCCAGCGCTGAGAGGGTCCCGGCCGCGTTCACATTCCGTAGCCGACCGCCCGGCCCTGGGCTGGCTGTAGCGAGGGGGAGCCGGTCCGGCCAACTAGGAGCCCCGGGGGCCAGCGGATCTCGGGGTACGTCACGGCGGTCGGCCCCTCTATGGAGGTGACAGCACCTGCCCCGCTGGCTGCAGTTGGTTGGCGCCAAGCGGGCGGGCCCGCCCAGGAAGCTGAGCTTGTGAGGTTGATCGTTGTGCCCAATCCGTCAGGTTCGACAAGACGATCCTCGTGGGCAATGGGCACACTCCGGCGCCCGCTGCGGCGGGATGGGTATGGGGACTCGCCGGGCCGATTTCACCGCACGATTCGGCCGCTGGTGGCACGGGCTGGCTGGGCTCCTGCCTTGCCGTCGCCGCCGGGCTGCCAGCAGGCAGGATGGTATCCACTCGCTGCAGTCGGGTGGGCTGCGCTGGGAGGCGGTCGGCGCGGCTGGGAGCCTGTCCCCGGTGCCGGACGCCGGCATGACCGTTTCCCCCGCGGGGGAAGAAAGCACTCCCGCAGTGCAAACGGCGCTGGGCTGGCTGGGAGCCGGACTGGACCAGGTTGTCCTGCGCCGGGTGGCCACCGCAACCATGCGTGCCCTCGTGGACAGCTTCGCCGGGGCGATCACCGGCCCCGCCACCACAGGCCAGGCCGCGCACGGCCCCAGCCTGGGCTGGCGCCTGGATCCCGAGACCGGGACACCCTGAGAAGCAGGCGCCGCCCCATCCCCGTTCGCCGTGACGTTCCCGGCGCGCCTGCCTGACGGCAGGTGGGACTTCGTGAGAGTCCTGTACCGGGCCGGCGACTCCGGTGGCGGCTGGCAGCTGCTGTTGCGGTGGTATCAGGATCTCTCCGCGCATGAGGGCTGGTATCTCATCCGTACCAGCAGTGACGGGCAAGATCGGGGAATTACCCCCAGAGGTAGCCCGGCTCTTGTGCGTCCGGCACGCGTTCAGGTGCCCGGGCTGCGCCGGTGTTTGGCGACCCCGACGATCGGCAGGCCCGGCCGGGGGCGCCCGGCAGGGCTGACTTGCCAGAACTGTTTAGCGGAACCGGGCAAAAGCCCGGCAAAGGACCCGTGGGGCCGGGTGAGCGGGCGTAACCTGCCGGTCACCCCGAAGACCTGGGGCCGGGCTCGCCCCCCGTGTCCGGCCCCGGATTGCTGGGCTGGTCAGCCTGGCGATGGCCGGACCGGAGGCGGCCAATGAGCCCTGCGGCCCTGGTGAACGCAGCCCTGTTCTGGTTCGTGGTTGTGCTGGCGCTGCTGCTGACGATGTTCGTGTACGCGGTGATCGCGATGCCGGCCGAGGATGCCGTTCCCACCGGACCGCCCACGCCCCACCGGCCCGCGCATGCGGCATCGCAGGCCCGGCGGCAGCCTGGGGCCGCCCCGGCCGCCGCTGACACCACGGGCCCGGCCGGCGGCGACGGCCCGGCGGCCGGGGCAGCCGATGCTGGCGTGCTCCGGCGGGACGAGGTACACCGGCCGGACGTGTCCGGCGCGCCGCCGTGGGATCTTGAGCCCGCCGAGCGCGAGGTGATCCACCGGCCCCAGGTGTCGGGAAAGCCGCCCTGGGAACCGGCGGCCAAACCGCCCTGGCTGAACGGCTAGCTGCGCTGGCCTATACCGGGAACTCGCCCGTTATTGCCGCCGGGAGAGTGGGGTAGACCGGCAGCAGGCGGTCAAGGCCCGCCACCTCCAGAACCTGGAACACGCCGATGTGCGTCACCGCCAGCCGCAGCTGGGCACGGCAGTCCGCTGCGCGCCGGTAAGCCAGCACCAGGGAACGGATGCCATAGGAGTCGCAGAACACCGTTGCGGTCATGTCCGCGATCACGATAGTGACGCCAGGGGTGAAGGCCGAGCGGAGCTGTTCACCGACACCATCGGCGTTAGCCATGTCGATCTCGGCCGGCAGCACCACCACCACCGGCCCGGGCAACGATTGTGAACCGGCCACCGGGCCATCCCCTTGGCAGGGCGGCAACTAAGCCGCGGACTCGGGCTCCCGGCGACCACCGGCCGGCCCACCGGGCCCCCCTGAGGCCGATCACCTGCCGCCTGACCGCGCCCCTCCCCCCGAGAACATAAACGGTCACCCGGGTCCTAGCGTTACGGCCGGCAGGGACAAGCACCGAGCGCTGGTCCTGCCAGCCGCCGCAGTTATCGTGGGCATAGGTGCCGCCGACCGGGCGGCCTGCCCCGCATGGCAGTGCCGCCGCTCCCAGGTGGACGCGGCCCGCGCCATGCCCCGCTTCCTTCGAAGGTGGCGCGGGCCGCTCAGCGGCTCCCCCGGGGGCGGCGGCCGACGCGTACTACCCGCCGGACTCCAGCGCGAACATCCAGCTGGACTCTCATCTCCAGGCTCACAAGATGGCCCGGAGGAACATTCCACCATCCTCCCCGGCGTAGAAGCATCGCAGGGTGACCACCCCGCCGCACGAGCCCGGCCTCACCCGGGCAGACCCATCGGCCGCGATCGGGGAACAACGCTTCCGCTGGACGCGGCCCAGGAGGTCTTGTTCGCAGACGGGACCTGGGACTTGTGAGCGTCCGTCGCCGCCGAGCGCGCGCTACACGCTCCCGACGATCTTGCCAAAAGGTGTGCCGACGCCATTGGACGGTCACGGAGCGTCGCCAGTCATCGGAGATGGTACGCGCGTATATCAGCCTTGCACGGCCGCGTTTGCTCGGTGCCGATGGAGCGGCGGCGCACAGATCAGGTTGATCTGTCGCCCTGGCTGCCCACACGTCCGGGCTGCTGCCGTGCGCACTGCTCGGCACGGCTGGCGGGTCCAAGGAGCTGGTCAACTGCTGCCCGTTTCTTGCTCGATTTGGTCAGCAGTGTCGAAAGCGCGCCCGCCGAGTGGACGAACACCTCACCGAGGGTAACGGCGGGCGCATGCCTGGAAGGCAGACATGCCGCCGGATGCGGCTGTGAGTCGCCTGGTCAGGGTTGGTACGGGCTCGTTGCCCAGCTGCCGGGCGATCCTGTCGATGGCCTGGTTGGCCTGATGTTGTTGCGACCGGAGTCACGCACGACCGGCCATCTGGTTGTCTCCCCCAGCTAGACGAGGTGACCGATAACGTCGCCCAGCCGCCAGCCTGGGCACCATGGCGCTCCGCGGATGCACGACGACAACCACGGCGACGTCGCGGCCTCGCCGGCATCATTTCGTGGGAGTGCGGTTGCGCCGGAGCGGCAGGCACCCAGGCCGGGTAAGGCGCGGCCAGCCGGCTCCCTGTGGGGAGTGCTCTGGTGCCCAGAGTGCGCCATTTTGAGGAAGCGCCGGCGCCTCCGTGTCGGACACCCTGCATCGATGACCAGCGCCGCGGCCGGTGAGAGGCGTCCGCGGCCGTGCGCGCATGAGGACACCGGCGTAGTCTCTGATGGAGAACTGTCCGCACGATCCTGCACCGGGCCAAGCCATGGGTGCAGGTCACCGCGTCGCTCTGGACCCTGGCGGCCTGGCCTGACCAGCCTGGTAGGGATGAAGGAGCCTCAGCGATGGACCGATCATCAAGCCTGTCTTCCGCCGCAGCGTCCGCGATGCCGGTACCGGAAGCACCCCAACTGCTGCTGACCCGGGGCCCCCCGGCCACCAACGGGCATGTACCTGCGGGCAACGAGGCAGCTGGCCCAGCTGAGGTAGCCCGGCACCTGACCGAAGATCACGACCGGATTGCCCGGGGCCTAAACGATATCGTGGTCCACCGGCTATTCGCCGCAGGACTGGACCTCCAGGCGGCGCTGGGACTGATCGGCGATCACCGTGGGGCCGGCAAGATTCACCATGCCATCAGCGAACTGGACCAGGCCATCAGGGACCTGCGGGACACCATTTTCGGTCGTGCCATGCAGCCGCCGCCCCCCACACAGGTGACATGGATGGCCAACTGATGACGTTGCCACATTCCCGGTCCGCATCCTGGGCCAGGGGACGGGCCTGAGACATGGCACCGGCCAGACGCGGCCGCCCCCGTTACCGGTGACGACGGCAACCCACACCCGCCCAGCCGGTGTCCTTTGCGCCCACGCCCGGGGGGTCATCTGTGGCCGGGCACGAGAACTACCGCCGGCCCCGGTACGTGGTAAGAGACAGGGCGTCGCTGGCAGCGTGCATGAGATTTGTCGCTGGGCTGGAGCCGTGACCGGCGCGCCTGGCCTGAGAGGGGCTGGTGGCAATGCTTGAAGCCATCTTGATCGTATTGGCAGTACTTGTCGTGCTCGGGCTGATCGCCGCTGGCCGTTCGGTGCGGGTGGTGCAACAGTTCGAGCAGGGCATCGTGTTCCGGTTCGGCAAGATCCAGTCGCCGCCGCGGGGCGCGGGACTGACGGTGATCAGGCCGGTCGGTGACCGGATGCAGAAGGTCAACATGCAGATCATCGCGATGGCGGTTCCGGCTCAGGAGGGCATCACCAAGGACAACGTGACCGTCCGGGTGGACGCGGTGGTGTACTTCCGGGTGGTGGACCCGATCAAGGCGGTCGTGAACGTGCAGAACTACATGTTCGCTGTCTCCCAGCAGGCGCAGACATCACTCCGCTCGATCATCGGCCAGTCGGAGATGGACCAGCTCCTGGCCGAGCGCGACAGCGTCAACCGGGAGCTGCGCCGGATCATCGACGAGCCGACCGAGGGGCCGTGGGGTATCCGGGTGGAGCGGGTGGAGATCAAGGACGTCTCGCTGCCCGAGAGCATGAAGCGGTCCATGTCCCGCCAGGCCGAGGCCGAGCGTGAGCGCCGGGCCAGGATCATCACCGCTGACGGTGAGTACCAGGCGTCCAAGCGGCTGGCGATGGCGGCGAACGTGATGGCCCGCGATCCCGCCGCGCTGCAGTTGCGGCTGCTCCAGACCGTTGTCGAGGTCGCCTCCGAGCGGAACAGCACCCTGGTCATGCCCGTCCCGGTCGAGCTGCTGCGGTTCTTCGAGAAAATGGCGCCAGCCGGGCCAGATGCCCAGCTTTCGCCGTCGCCCGCCGACGTCGGCGACGCCGAGGTAGCCCAGGCCGAGGCCGCCATCGAGGGCCGCCCGCCTGCTGCCGGGCCTGAGGCCATCCCGCCGGTGGCGGCTGAGGCCATCCCGCCGGTGGCGGCTGACGCCATACCACCGGTGGCGGCTGACGCCATACCACCGGTGGAGGCGATCGACATACCTCCGGTTCAGGCACCGGACATCAAGGTTCCCGAGATCAACGCGGACGGGGAGCAAGCCGAACGCCCGTAGGCGGCCGCACGCCGGCCTACCCGGGGCACGACCACATCCACCTGGTAAGAAGGCTGACAGAACCTCGCCCTGCCATCGCCGGCCCGGCTCAGCCCGCCAGGCTGGCCGATCTGGAATCAGGCGAAGCTGCGCCGCCGCGACGCGGCTGTCACGGCAGCGGCCAAGCCGGCGGCCCACCGGTCAGGCACCACCCGTATAAGGCCCAGAACCAACTGTTCTGTGCCCGCTCGGCCGGAGCGAACCAGCCCTCGGCAGGTAGCGCATAGTCGGCAGGGAGCGACGTTCATGATCGCCGTGGTGACCTTGCGTGATCATCCGGACTGGCGTACGGGTTGGGCGAAGCATTGTCGCTGGGGCCATGGCGGGCCCAGCCTTCCGGGTCTCAGCCCGACCCAGGAGGTCCCCCCATGGCCACCACGTCCACGTCCACAGCTGTCGCCGTCAACCGGTATTCACCGAGTCCGAACGGCTCGCCCTGGGTGGGTTCCTGGCCGGTTACACCGGCCTGACCCGCGAGGCGTACGCGCTGAACCTGCGGCAGTTCGCCAGCTGGTGCCAGCAACAGCAGGTGCGGCTGTTCCATGCGCGCCGCGCCGATATCGAGTGCTTCGCCCGCGACCTGGAAGCCCGCGGCCGCGCCCGGGCCACCATCACCCGCCGCCTGTCCACCGTTGCCGGGTTCTACCGGTATGCCGTCGAGGAAGAGCTACTGGATCGCTCTCCCGCTGCCCATATCCGCCGGCCGCGGCTGGATTATGAGTCACACGCCACCGGGCTGGACCGTAACGAGATTGGGGCGCTGCTGGTCGCCGCTGGCCTCGGCACGGCCGGTGAGCATGCGCTGATTTCGCTGCTGGCCCTCAACGGGCTGCGCGTGTCCGAAGTCACCGGCGCCAGCATCGAGGCCCTGGGTGTCGAGCGCGGGCACCGGACATTGGTGGTCACCCGCAAGGGTGGCAAGGTCGTCACCATCCCGCTGGCGCCGCGTACTGCCCGGGCGATCGATCTGGCGGTCGGTGAGCGCAGCGAAGGGCCAATCTTCCTGGCTGCCGATGGCCGCCGACTGGACCGGCGCGGCGCCGGGCGGATGGTTCGCCGGGTCGCCCGCCGCGCCGGGATCACCAAGCCGGCCGGGCCGCACACGCTGCGGCACGCGTTCATCACTGCGGCGCTGGACGCCGGGGTCTCACTGCGGGACGTGCAGGAAGCCGCCTCGCACACCGATCCCCGGACCACCATGAGGTATGACCGCGCCCGCACCCACTCGCAAGGATTCGGCGCCTGTGAGAACGACGGAGATAAGCAGGTATCTGCGGTTCAGCTAGCCGATATCGGCTGCCAGGTCCTGATAAGTGGGGAAGAGCTCGTCAAACCGTGCGTCGGCATCGCCACGCTCCTGCCCGGCAATGTGAGCGGCGAGGTCCTCGACGTGAGTCTGCACTCCCGCCCCGTAAGCAGCAAGCAGAGGCAGCGGCAGGCCCCGGACCTCGGCGATCAAGACGGTCTTACCGCCGTCAGCTGTCAGCTCAACCTCGATGGGCGTCTCGGCCGGCTGACCCGGACGCGGATCAGCATCGCGCAGCGTCACCAGCAGTCGTCGGGAAGGCTCGCACGCTTCCACCCGCCCGAGCCGCAGACCGCTGTCGTATACCTGCGCGCGGAACTCACCGCCAGGGCGCAAGTCGCCCTCAACCTCCCCGTACCAGCGAGCGAGGCGGCGGGGATCGGTCAATGCCGACCACAGGTCACCTACGTCAGTAGCGAACCTGTCCTCCATGCGCACGACGCCGAGGCCGTCTGTCGATCGCAAGCTGCCAAGGATGCGAACGCCCTGGGGCGAACTGCTGGTCATATGGTGCTCCTCATCCGCGAGTGGCCATCTGACGCTCAGACGACGCAGCGACCCAAAGTTCATCGGCCGAGCTTGCCAAGACGCTCGGCGGCGGCCGCTTCGGATGAGATGCTCTTCACCGCCCGTGCGATCCGCGTGCGACAGCAGGCGGCACCCCAGGGTCAGAAACAGTCAATCACGGCCACTCGTTGCCAACGATTCGTTGACCTGGCAAGAGAGTCTTGCCAGGTCAACGATGTGAAATGATGTGGTCAGGGGC
>CAVUIU010000001.1:0-187243 GCA_963741615.1 uncultured Actinomycetes bacterium | reverse complement strand
ACTTGCCTTGTAATTCCGTGAGGTATTAAGGCTCCTCGCCGGGTGACGAGCGACTCCCGGCCAGATTGGGTGGGGCTGGCGCGGGCGGGCCGGTGCCGGCGAGGGGACCCGCGGGCGCCGCGGTGATGGGCGCGGCGGCGTGGGTCACGTCGCGACGAGGACACACCCGGAAGGTGGGCCCCGGCGCGGCGGTGCGTGACGCCGGCCGGGATGGCCGGCGTGATGCCGCCGCCGGTACGGGCGGCGATATTGGCGGCCGCGGTGAGGTCGCGGTGGCCGGTGAACTGGCAGGCTGGGCATGTCAGGACCCGCCCGGGCGGCTTGCGGATCCGGGAGTGGCAGGCGGGGCAGGTGGAGGAGGTGCCCCGTTCGTCCACCAGCTGCAGGTTGATCGCGGCGGCCTCGGCCTTGTTGGCCAGCACGGTGATCAGGTGGCCGATGCGCCAGTCTCTGGTGCGCTGGTTGTGCCGCCGCCCGGCCTTGATGCTGAGGACGCCGCGGGGGTCGCCGACGGCCAGGGTGCCGATCCGGCGGTCCACCGCCCAGGTGATGACGGTTTTGGCGGCCTCGTGCTGGGCCTGCGGACCCGCCGTCGGTGCCGCGCCTCGGCTAGCCGCTGGCGGCGCCGGTAGTGCCGCCACCGCCGGGAACCCCGCTGTCCGGCTTGGGCGCGCGGCGGGCGACCGCTCTTTGGCGGCCTTGCGGTCGGCCAGGTGCATGCGGTGCTCGGCGCGGATCGCCCGTCCCGACACCAGCAGGGCCTGGCCGTCGGCCCGGCCACGGCGATGGGTGGATGATGCCCAGATCGACTCCCGCCACCCGGCCCGGGTCCGGCTCGTGCCCCGCTGGGTAGCAGGCGACCGCGACTTCGGCGGTGACATCGACCCAGAGCCGCCCGGCGTCATACAGCAAGGTGACCGAGCGGACCTGGTCTGGCGGGTAGGGCAGGTGCCGGTCCAGCCGCACCCATAGCGGCGGCGGCCGCGGGCACCGGGATCCGTAGCCGCCGCCCGGTGAGCGTGAACGGCCGTGGTACCAGCGGGGCGGCATCAGCGCCCGCCGCCGCCGCGGGAACCGCGCCCGCTCATCGCCGGCCGCGGCGGCGCTGGGCGGCGGCGAACCAGGCATCGGAGTAGCGGCGCAGCACCGATCGCGCGCCGGTGGTGGCGTCCTTAATTCCCCGAAACAGCCCGGCCCGGATGCGGCCAGTTCCCGGCACAGGCCCTGGTAGGAGACCAGCGGCAGGTCCTGCCGGGCCCGCCGCCACCCGTTCAGCTCCAGCACGGCCGCCCCACACATTCCCCGCCGAGACCAGCAGCGCCAGCAGCCGGCGGCGCTGTTCCCCGCGTGACACGCAGCCCCATCCGGGCGGTGCGATGCACCACCTACGGCCCGATTCTCGGCTGCGGCGCCGTGGCATGCACCAAGCGCACCAGCCGCCACCGACAAATTCAGCCCGGGACACGCAGGCGCGGCTCCCATGGATACACCGGCCTGGTGTCCAGGTGCACGACCACTAGCTTCTTGCCGGGCACCGCAATCCGCAGCCCCCCCGCGGACCAACCGGTCCGCGGCGGATGGCACCCGATCCAGAGGTTATGCGCCAAATGCGTCTCGTCCCGGCAGCCGCCGCGTTGCTCACGGCCGCGGCACTCCCGCTGGCCCTCGCCGCCTGCACGACCGGTTCCCCGCAGGCCCCGGCCCCGGGCGAGGCGGCGGGCCCCCGTCCGCGGCGCCGTCCCCTGCGAACCCCGACGCGGGCCTGCTGACCGGCACACAGGTCAGGGGGCTGCTCGAGCCCCGGGCGTACTTCCCGCGCGGCTACGTGCGCGACCCGGGCACGCGGGACACCGGGTCCGGGTACCAGCAGCCGAGCAGCACCGCCGCGGCCAAGCCGGATTGCCGCCTGCTCGGCGCGACGTCATGGACGTCGATCACCGGCATCGGCGGTGTGTCGTTCGCCGAGGACGCCTATATCGACAAGGCCACCTCGTCCGAGATCGCGCAGGAGATCGACGTGTATCGCGGGACGACCTCGCGGGCCGTCATGCGCCAGCTGGGCGCGGTCGCCACCGCCTGCCCGTGGTACACCGATCCGCAGACGGGCAGCCGGGCCACGGTCAGCGAGCAGGCCAGCCGGCGGTTCGCGGCGGGCGGCTATGTCATGACGGTGACCGACCCCGCCTCGCGCGGCGGCACCACGCTGGTGGCCGCGCAGGCCGGCACCGCCGTGGTGACGGTGCTGTCCACCGACGGCGCCGACAACGGCCGCAGCAGCGCGATGAGGCTGGCCTCACAGCTGGTGGCGATGCTTCGGGCGTGACCTCCTCCGCGGCGGGCTCGCTGAGCCACGGCACGCGGTAGTGAGGCAGGCGGCACGGCGCCGCGGAGGGGTGTGGCGCCTGCGGCCCGCCACTGGCCGAACATGTGCAGGGAGCGCGCCCGCCCGGTGCCGGTCGCAGGCGCGGTGGTGGTGCCCGTGGTGGTGGCGCCCGTGCTGATGGGCCTGGTGGTGGCGGACGCGGCCACGGGTTCCGGCTCGGCCACGGCCGTGCCGCGCTCGGCCGGCGCCGTCACGGACCCCGACCACGGTCGCCGGCCCAGCGCCAGCGCCGCCACGAACACGATCACCACGCCGAGGCCGGTGTAGAACCCGAGGTGCTCAAGCTGCCGGAGGACCGTGGCCGTGCCCGCCGGGGAGCCCGGTCCAGCGTGCTGGCCGCGGGCCAGAGCGGGATGATCACCATGCCAAGCGCGAACCACGCGCTGCCGCCGCCGCGAGCTCCGCGCCGAACATGGCCAGCGGCCGCGACGCGCTGGCCAGCAGGATGGCCCCGCCAAGGAACGTGGCCACCCCGGGCACGATCTCCAGCCAGATCCGGCCGGCCGTCAGCGTCCAAGCGGAGTCGGGTGTCGGCGTAGTGGAAGTAGGGACCGACGAGCGGGATCAGGGCGCCCCACAGCCCGAGCAGCACCAGCAGCAGGCCGCTGACGGCGCCGCGGCTGCGGGGGATTTCCAGCATCCTGGTCATGACATTCACTCCCTGCAGGCGGTGGGTGAAACCCTGCGTGCCCACGGCTACCCACGGGATGGATCATTGTGCGGCGGCGCCCGTTTTGCGTCATGCCTGATTGCGCGCCGCGCCCGGGCGTCACACCCACCGGGGCGGGGCGGTCAGTGACCGGTGGGCCGCCGGTCGGCGAAGCGGGCGATGCTCCAGGCGGCCGCCTCCGCGGCGGCTGGTCGCTGGCGATCCAGCGGGAGATCACCTGCGCGGTGATCGGGGCCATGAGGATGCCGGTCCGGAAGTGTCCCGAGGTCAGCCACGCGTTCCTGAGGCCCGGCACCCGGTCGATGACCGGGGCCCGTCCGGATGACGCGGCCGGAAGCAGCACCATTGGTAGGCGGCCTTCAGGCCGCGGACCGCCGCAGGGTGGCGTACAGGGCGGCGAGGATGGATTCGATCACCTTGGGCTGCACCTTGGGGGTTTCGTCGCCGACGTCGAAGGTGCCCCCGACCAGCAGCCGCCGTCCTCCAGCTGGGTGGCTATGGGGGCGACCGTGCCCGGCAGGCGCAGCGGCGTGGGCTCGGTGGCCAGCAGATGGCCCTTGACCTGGCTGGAGGCGGGTCGAGCGGGAGCCCATCCAGCAGCGGGGGCGGCCCGGTGGCGAAGACCACCGCCCCGGGAGTGATCACACCGGAGGTGGTGGTGACCGAGACCAGCCTGTCGCCCTTGACGGTGACCGAGATGGCGGCGATGCCGGTCGCCACCGCGGGGAGGCAGCGGCCAGCCGGGCCAGCGACCGCAGGGGGTTGACCCTGGCCTGGTGGCGGATCGGCGCGCCCGCCATCGGCCGCGCCAGGCCCGGACCAGGCTGGCGACATCGCCCGGCTCTAGCCATTCCACCGCGGGCTGGAGGTGGGGGCGGAGCCGCCCGGTTCGGGGCCGGCCGATCCAGTCCAGTCGACCAGGCCGACCCCGCCCGGCACGCTCTCATCGAGCTGGCTCCACCGGTCCAGGCTGGCCCGGGCCAGCTCCACGAACGGCTCCGGATCGCTCCACTCGTGCGGCTCCGGCGTCAGCAGGCCCGCGGCGCCGCCGGTGGCGCCGCTGCCCAGCCGCCCCGCCTCGATGAGGAGCACGGAGCCGAGATCCAGCTCGTGACAGGCGATCGCGGTGGCCGCTCCCGCGATCCCCCCGCCCACCACGAGGATGTCCGGCCGCGTGAGCGGGATAACACAGGCGCCGCGGCCGAGCTCGGCCCATTCCTGCGAGGTGAGCTGATCACGCCAGATAGCAGTGTCCGCAACCATGACTCCATTCTCCGTGACCGGATCGCCATCCAGCACCACATTGCGCCCGCAACGGGCCGGCGGCCCCGCAGATCGCGCTTCGGCGGCCGTCGCGCATAGGCTGGGGAATCCGGCGGTGGCCGCCGCGGTTTGCGCTGGTAAGCAGTGGTGGTGCCGGCGGCCGGTGGCCGGGTAGTGGCTGGGGCTGGTATGTGCCTTGACCCGGCCGAGGAGGTGAAGTGACGTTGCTCGCTGATTCCTATGGGCGGATCGCGACCGATCTGCGGGTGTCCCTGACCGACCGGTGCAACCTGCGCTGCGCCTACTGCATGCCGCCGGAGGGCCTGGACTGGCTGCCCACCCCGACCCTGCTGACCGACGACGAGGTGGTGCGCCTGGCCCGGATCGGGGTCGAGCGGCTGGGGATCACCGAGATCCGCTACACCGGCGGGGAACCGCTGCTGCGCCGGGGACTGCCGGACATCGTCGCCCGCACCGCCGCGCTCCGGCCCCGGCCGGAGATCTCGCTCACCACCAACGGGATCGGGCTGGCCCGGCTGGCCGGCGCGCTCGCCGAGGCCGGCCTGGACCGGATCAACGTGTCGCTCGACACGCTCCGGCCCGACGTCTTCCGCACGCTCGCCAAGCGGGACCGGCTCGCTGACGTGCTGGCGGGGCTGGCGGCGGCGGCCGCCGCCGGGCTGGCGCCGGTCAAGGTGAACACGGTGCTGATGCGCGGCGTCAACTCCGATGAGGCGGTGCCGCTGCTGCGGTTCTGCCTGGAGCGCGGGTATCAGCTGCGGTTCATCGAGCAGATGCCGCTGGACGCCCAGCACGGCTGGCGCCGGGAGAACATGGTCTCCGCGGACGAGATCCTGGCGGCGCTGTCGGCGGAGTTCTTGCTCACCCCGGACGATGAGCACACCCGGGGCTCGGCGCCCGCCGAGACCTTCCTGGTGGATGGCGGCCCGGCCCGGGTAGGCGTGATCGGCTCGGTGACCAGGCCCTTCTGCGGGGCGTGCGACCGGGTCCGGCTGACCGCGGACGGCCAGGTCCGCAACTGCCTGTTCGCGCGCACCGAAAGCAACCTGCGGGATCCGATGAGGGCCGGGGCCAGCGACGAGGAGCTGGCCGGGATCTGGCGGCGGGCGGTGGCGGCGAAACTTCCCGGCCACGGCATCAACGACCCCGGCTTCCTCCAGCCCGCCCGGCCCATGTCGGCCATCGGCGGCTGACCGGGACAAGCGGCCAGCCGGCCGCGGCGCCTTCGGCCCGGCTGTCGGCGCACCCGGAGCACCCGGCGCCCGGGCGGCGGCCCGCCCGCAAGCTCACCCCATCCACGACCGTGTCCGTGGCTTGCCATGGCGACTATTTCGATATATCGTTGAGATGTCTAGAAGCAAATGATGGTTCCGGGGAAGTACGACAAGTGTCAGCGGAGCCAGGAGAAGGGAGCAGGCCCATGCATGACGAAGAGGCGTGGGAGACGCAAGGCGAGCACGAGGGCCGGCGGCACCGTCACGGCGGCCGCAGCAGGGTGCGGATGGCGGCCCGCCCGGGCCCGGCGGCCCGGGCAGGCGCGGAGGATGGGGGCCCGGATGGGGCCCTCCGGGCGTGGGATGTGGTTCGGTGAGGCGAAGTTCATGCGTGGCCCGCGGGTCAAGCGTGGCGACGTCCGCGCCGCCGCGCTCGCGCTGCTGGCCGAGGAGCCCAGGAACGGCTACCAGATCATCCAGGAGATCAGCGAGCGGAGTGGGGGAGTCTGGCGCCCCAGTCCCGGGTCGGTCTACCCGGCCCTGCAGCAACTCGAGGACGAGGCGCTGATCCAGGCCGAGACCCCCGAGGGCGGGCGCCGCAGGTACGCGCTGACCACCGAGGGCCAGGCATATATCGCGGCACACCCGGACGAGGTCCGTGCGCCCTGGGACGTGGTCGCGAGCAGTGTCGGTGACGACGCGATCGAGTTGCGGGACCTGTTCGGGCAGGTGGCGATGGCGGCCATCCAGGTCGTGCGGGTCGGCAGCCAGGCCCAGGTGGCCCAGGCGCACCAGATCCTGACCGACGCGCGGCGTAGCCTGTACCGGATCCTCGCCGCCGACGACGACGCACAGCAGGCCGAAGATCCGGCAGACATGTCCTCCCCCAGGCTCGGAACGGACCTCAGGGAGGCGGTAACGGTGGCAGCGCACGGCCAGCGCGGGATGGAAGACCGGGTGGCGTAGCGCTGGTCCGGGCGGCCCGCCGGAAACGGGCAGCGGCCGATGGCGATCACGGTCGTCGACCTGATCAAGAACTATGGCGACATCGAGGCCGTGCGCGGCATCGGCTTCGACGTGCTCGCGGGTGAGACGTTCGGTTTCCTCGGCCCCAACGGCGCGGGGAAGTCCACCACCATCAAGATCCTCTGCACGCTGGCCCGGCCCACCGCCGGATCCGCCAGGGTCGCCGGCCACGACGTGGTCGCGGAGCGCGACGCTGTCCGCCGGAACATCGGCCTGGTGTTCCAGGACACCACGCTGGACAACTACCTCACCGGCGCGCAGAACCTGCGTTTCCACGCCGACCTGTACGGGGTGCCCGCGGCGGCGGTGGCGCCACGGATGCAGCAGGTCATGGAGATGGTCGGCCTGTGGGACCGGCGGGACAGCCTGGTGATGACGTACTCGGGCGGCATGCAGCGCCGCCTGGAGATCGCCCGCGGCCTGCTGCATGCGCCGCGGGTGCTGTTCCTGGACGAGCCGACGGTGGGGCTCGACCCGCAGACGCGCACCTCGATCTGGGCGTACATCAACGAGCTGAAGGCGCGTGAGGACATCACCATCTTCCTGACCACCCATTACATGGATGAGGCCGAGCACTGCGACCGGATCGCCATCATCGATCACGGGAAGATCGTGGCGATCGACACCCCGGAGGCGCTGAAGGCGAGCGTCGGCAAGGACCGGGTGCAGATCCACACCGCTGACGACACGGCCACCATCGCCGAGCTCAGCCGCGAGTTCGGCATCGAGGCCGGCATCCACGAGGGCGCGGTCACGTTCTCGGTGGCCGGCGGCGAGCAGTTCGTGCCCCGGCTCTTCGCCGGGCTCTCGGTTCCCATCCGGGCGGTGAGCGTGTCCCGCCCCTCGCTCGACGACGTGTTCATGTCCTACACCGGCAAGACCATCCGCGATGCCGAGGCAACCGGCGCCGACGCGATGCGCCAGATGGCGGCCCGTTTCCGCGCCGGGAGGCGGTAGATCATGGCGACCCAGACAACCCCGGTGGTGACAGCGGCGGACGAGGCGGCCCTGGCAGGCCAGATCAGGGTGGCGGTTCCCGAGCACAGCCTCCGGTCAGACCTGCGTGCCGTCAGCATCGTGTGGCGGCGGGAACTGATCAGGTTCCGGCGTGACCGGCTGCGGGCGATCACCTCACTGATCCAGCCGCTGCTGTTCCTGCTCGTCCTCGGCACCGGCCTGTCGTCGCTGGCCAAGGGCAGCATGCCGCCGGGCGTGAGCTTCAAGGCCTTTATCTATCCCGGCGTGCTGGCCATGTCGGTCATGTTCACCGCCATCTTCTCGGCGGCCTCCATCGTCTGGGACCGGGAATTCGGGTTCCTGCGGGAAATGCTGGTAGCGCCGGTCAGCCGGTCGGCCATCGTCATCGGCAAGATCCTGGGCGGCGCGACGATCGCGACCTTCCAGGGCATCGTCATGCTCGCGCTCGCCGGCCTGGCGGACGTGCCCTACAACCCGGTCCTGATGATCACACTCGTGGGAGAGCTGCTTCTGCTCGCATTCACGCTCACCGCGTTCGGCGTGATGATGGCAGCACGGATCACCCAGTTCCAGGCGTTCATGGCACTCACCCAGATGCTGGTGATGCCGCTGTTCTTCCTGTCGGGTGCGCTCTACCCGCTGACCGGACTGCCAGGATGGCTCAGCGTCCTCACCCGCATCGACCCGCTCACCTATGTCGTGGGCCCCATGAGGCACGCGGTGTTCACGCACCTGGACCTCCCGCCGTACGCCCAGCAGGCCCTGTCACCGGGTATCACCTGGGCTGGCTGGGTGGTCCCGATCGGCCTGTCACTGGGGATCGTGGCGGCCATGGGACTGATCATGATGGCTGTGGCCATTGTGACATTCAGCCGGCCGGAGTAGTACGACTTCTGCTAACAATTAGTATTACCCGGCTGTGACAATAGTTCGGCCGTCCGAACACTTCTGGGGTAAATTGTTGCGTTAAATGGTCCGGTTGTGCCGCTGGTCTGTGGGTTTCATAGGAAGTCCAGGTTAATCATCGTGGCAGACCGCCCGCAGGCCGGGTCGGCCAGGCCAGGCCAGGCGGCCCTGGGCGAGCCGCATCCCTCGGCAGGGCCGGGGTTCCGCCGGCCCAGGGCAGCCGCGACGCGCCGCCGCCTCCGGGCCCGGGGCGCCCAGGACAGGTCGTCGCAGGTGGTCAGCACCCGACCGCATGGTCAGGGCCCTGCGAAGATGGGGCGACGAGAACCCAGGAGTGTCCGCCCGGACAGGACAGGGTGGGCCGCGGAGAGGGGCCAGTTGCCAGCGAACATAGAGCGAC
Organism: uncultured Actinomycetes bacterium; assembly: GCA_963741615.1. Taxonomy (GTDB): domain Bacteria; phylum Actinomycetota; class Actinomycetes; order Streptosporangiales; family Streptosporangiaceae; genus UBA9676. The sequence continues at coordinate 178,382 of CAVUIU010000001.1, read as the reverse complement.
GCCGGGTGGCTACGGGGGCAAACCACCCGGCGTCGCATTCATCGGCGTTCCGACGGGGGCCCGGAACGCCGGCAGGTGCTCCGACGGGGGACCAGAGCACCGTATGAAGCTTACACCGAAACCCCCCCTTGTGCGTCAAGACCGGATTACGCCCGCATCCCGTCGCGGTGCTGTTTTCCTAACCGCAGCACAGCTCTGTCCACACCGGGGGACCCCTGTCTACCGGGGAGGTTGTTGTTGTCCTACTCCCGGGCTGGGTACCCGCATCGTATCCGGGATCTTCCTGGCCGCGACCGCCCGCGCCGCCATCAGGAGAATCGTCGCCCGGCGGCCGGTAAAGCACCGGCAGGTTCGGTTCATAGGCGCGGAAACCCTTGGTGTTGCTGGGCTCCCGGCCGCCGTTCGCGAACACCACGGCGAAATACGGGATGACGATGGCACCGACCGCGGGGATGGCCGCCAGCCAGCCCGCACCCTGGGCAAACAGGATCACGGCGACCACGAAGCACAGTACCCGGAACCCCATCATGGCCAGGTAACGGCGCTCGCGGTAGGAGATGTCCTCCGACTTTGACCGGGGTGCCTCGGTGACCAGATGGGCGCTGGTGCGGCGGACCCTGCGCATGACCATCACTACTTCAAGCTATGCCGGCCGCGCGCTGCGTCATCCCCGGGTGGGAGAGCAGTTCCCACGCCTCGCTCGAACTCCGCGATATCGGGAACCATAACGATAACGATGCCATGATCATCACCAGGCGGACGCGCGGGCCCGGCCCGCGGTGCCCGCCCCCGGCGGTGAAAGCGCCAGGACCACGACGGAGGGATCATGACCGACCGCACGTACCGGGTGACCGAGATCGTCGGCACCTCCAGCGAGGGCGTCGAGCCCGCGATCCGCAACGCCCTGACCCGGGCGTCTCAGACCCTGCGGCACCTGGACTGGTTCGAGATAACCCAGATCCGGGGCCAGATCGAGGATGGCCGGGTGGCCCACTACCAGGTGGGCATGAAGGTCGGGTTCCGGCTCGAGGACAGCTGACCGGCCGCCCGGCCCGCCGGGTATCCGCCGGCCGCCGCTCGCGACGGGCATGGATCGACGGGGCGCTGCCGCGTACAGCTAACTGTCCGATTTTCCGGTTAGGTCGCGCTGATACCAGGTGCCTGGCTTACCGCCGAGGTCGGCCGGGTCGGCCGGGCCACCGGGACGAACCCGGCCTTGGTCAGCACCTTCTGGGACGCGGCATTGCCGCGGGCGGTGGCCGCCCTCAGTGTGCGCAGCCCGGCCGCGCCGCCGCCAGCGGCACAGCTCCCGGACGGTCGCGGTCGCCACGCCGCGGCCGGCCACGTGCTGCGCGACCCGGTAGCCGACTTCGGCGCGCCGTCCTCGACGTCGACCAGGTTGAACCGGCCCAGACCGAGCCATCCTCGGCGACCAGCACGTAGAAGGCGCCGATGCCGGCCTCTTGCTCAGCCAACAAGGCGCTGTACCGGTCGGCGAACTGGTCGTAGAACTCATCGCCGCGGTCGGAGACGAAGGCAGCGAAGTAGGCGCGGTTCGCCAGCTCGAAGGCCAGGACCGCCGGGGCATGGCCAGCATCCAGCGCTGCAGCTCGGGCACTGCGCGACTCTACCCAGACGAGCGCCGAGGCCACCTGAGTTTCCATCAGCGGCAGACAGCCCCAAGACCAGGCACATAACGATCTACAGCTGGAGTGCTGAGCCGTGTTTCAAAGTGGGGCAGGAGCCATCGTTGATCGCGGCGATGTGGACGGTGGCCTCGTACCGGACGGCCAGCATGTCGTAGCGCGTGGCGACGGCCCGGTGCGCTTGAGCCGGTTGATCCCGCATTCCACGGCGTGGCGTGCTTTGTACAGCTCAGGTCGAAGGCGCGGCGCCGCCCGGCGGCGCTGTTCTGCGGTGCGGCTGGCCGAGGCGAGCGGTGATCGCCGGGGCCGCCTCGCGCAGCCACGCCTCGGCGCGCGGCAGCTCGTCCTTGGCGCCGTCCTCCCATAGCTTGCGGAACACCGGGTCCAGCTCGGCCGAGGCGCGGGAATCCTCGTGATAGCGGCGCGCCATGTCGACGGCGAACGGCGCCAGCTCCGCGCGATGCCGCGCCGTCATGCCGTAGGCGTCCGCGAACACCGCGACCCGGTGCGGGATGTCGGCGTCCGCGAACGCGGGCGCCCGGTCCCGCCGGTTCCCGCCGCGGCGCCCAGTACCACAACGCGTTCGCGATGTCGTAGAGCCGGGTGGTCGGCATGGCCAGGTCGAAGTCGATCAGCGCGACGGGCAGCCCGTCGCGGAAGACCACGTTGCCCGGGTAGTAGTCGCGGTGGCTGACCAGCTCGGTCCGCTCGGTGATCGCGTCCCGCGTTGGCCGGCGTCCCGCCCCACACCGCGTCGGGCGGCGGCGCCCACCCGGCCGACGCCTCGTGCAGCGCACGGATCAGCCGGGCCAGGGCGACGAGCACGTCGTCGCCCGCCGTCTCCGGCGGCAGCGGGTTGCGCGGCACGTCACCGGGGACGAACGACAGCACCTCGCGCCCCTGCTCGTCGACGCCGAACGGAAGCGGCGCGCCGGTGAACCCGGCGTCGCGCAGGTGGGCCAGGTACGCCTGCACGGTCAGGCTGAACGGCCGCAGCGGCCGCCGCACCGTGTCCCCGATCCGCACGATCCCCTGGGTGACGCCATCCCCGGTCAGCAGCTCGCCTTCGCTCACACCGCCGCAGCCTAGCCTCCGCCCCGCACCGGCTCACGACGTTGGCGGGCCACCCCGCCACACCAGCGGTCAGCCGCGCCGCGCCCCTCCCATCTCACCTCTCCCCACCCCACCTCGTCCCGCTCTTCGCCCGATCAAAGGCTGCCCATTCTTGAGTGCTCAGCTGGCCGGGCTCACCGAGGACATGTTGAAGCCGTCGACCCGGGCCGGCGGCATGGCCGTGCGGGCGAAATAGTCGCCCCATTCGCGCGACAGGGTGGGAACGGTGGCGCCCACCTCGGTCACCCTGGCCAGCATGCCCACCGGGCTCTCGTTGAAGCGGAAGTTGTTCACCGCCGCGGTGACCTCGCCGTTCTCCACCAGGTAGATCCCGTCCCTGGTGAGCCCGGTGAGCAGCAGCGTCTGCGGGTCCACCTCACGGATGTACCACAGGCAGGTGAGGAGCAGCCCGCGTCCGGTTCCGGCGATCATCTGGTCGAGCGAAGCGGAGCCGCCGCCGTCAAGCGTGAGGTTCCCGATCGCGGGGGTGACGGCGAGCCCGGACAGGCCGGCCGAATGCCGGGTCTGGATCAGGGCCGCGAGCTCGCCGCCGGAGATCCAGTCGGTCGGCTGAAGCCCCAGGCCGTTGTCGAACACCGACGACTCCCGGGTGGACGCGTGCGCTATCACGAATGGCGCGCAGGCCAGTCCGGGCGCTGACGGGGACGTGGGGTCGCTGCGCAGGGTCAGCGGCAGCCCGGACAGCCGCTCACCGACCCTGGTCCCGCCCCCTGCTTTGCTGAACACGGTCCGCCCGTCCAGCGCGTCCTTGGCCCCCGCCGACCAGTACAGGTAGACGAGCAGATCGGCAACGGCGGCCGGGGGCAGCAGGGTCTCATAGCGCCCGGCGGGCAGGTCGACCCGGCGCTTGGCCCATTCGAGCCGCCGGGTGAGGTCGCTGTGGAGGGCGGCGACGTCGATGTCGGTGAAGTCACGGGTGCCCTGCCCCACCCAGGCCGACCGCGCCAGGTCGGCCGACTTCGCGTTGATGTCCACCGACCCGGTCGGCTGATCGTGCCGCAGCCGCAGCCCGGTCGAGGTGCCGAGGAACGTACTCGTCGCTGAGTGCTCCGCGAACCCGTACAGCCGCTGGCCGGCCGCCCCGGCCGCGTCGAAAGCCTCGCCGAGCGCCGCCGAGAACGACCGGAACACACCGATCTCGGTGCCGGTCACCGGATCGTCCCAGGCCATCTGCCCGGTGCGCGCACCGCCACCGGCCCCGAAGGCCCCGCCTTCCCCCGGCGCGAGCAGCGGCTGCGCATCCTCGGCCGGGGAACTCTCCGCGGCCGCCTTCTCGGCCGCGCGCACCACGTCCTCGATCTGCTCGTCATGCACCCCGGCCCGCGACACCACGCCGGCCCGCGCGCCCCGCTGGTCCGCCCTGATGGCGACGATGGTCAGCTGGCGCGAGCGGGACACGCCGTTCGTGGTGAGCGTGTTCCCCGCCCAGCGCAGGTTCGCGGACGAGACCTCCTCCGCGATCACCACGCAGCCGTCACACCGGGCGGCCGCCAACGCCCGCTCCACGGTCTCCTGCGGTCCCGGGTCCTGGCGGCCCGCATCGCAGGGCGCCCTGTCCGGCGAGGTCATGCTCCCTCCTCCACCGTGTTGAGGATCCGCACTCCCCGCATCAGCACCGCCGGGCAGCCGTGGCTGACCGGCGCAATCTGGCCGGGCTGGCCCTTACCGCAGTTGAACGCCCCGCCGAGCACGTAGGTCCGCGGGCCGCCGACGGCTTCCATCGAGTTCCAGAAGTCCGTGGTGGTCGCCTGGTAGGCGACGTCACGGAGCTGGCCGGCCAGCCGGCCATGGGAGATCTTGTAGAAGCGCTGGCCGGTGAACTGGAAGTTGTACCGCTGCATGTCGATCGACCAGCTCTTGTCACCCAGGACGTAGATGCCGTTCTCCACCCCGGCGATCAGCTCGTCGGTAGCCGGGCCGCCGTCGGCCGGCTGGAGCGACACGTTCGCCATCCGCTGGATCGGCATGTGGGCGGGCGAGTCGGCGAATGCGCAGCCGTTGGAGCGGCCGAACCCCTGCATGCGGGCCATCCGCCGGTCCAGCTGGTAACCCGTGAGCACGCCACCGGAGATGAGGTCCCAGGACCGGGTGGCCACCCCTTCGTCGTCATAGCCGATGGTGGCCAGGCCGTGCTCGGCCGTCCGGTCGCCGGTGACGTGCATCTGCGGGGAGCCGTACTGCAGGCTGCCGCACTTGTCCAGGGTCGCGAACGAGGTGCCCGCGTACGCGGCTTCATAGCCGAGCGCCCGGTCCAGCTCGGTCGCGTGGCCGATCGACTCGTGAATGGTCAGCCACAGGTTGCTGGGGTCGATGACCAGGTCGTACCGGCCGGCCTGGACGCCGGGGGCGGCCAGCTTCCCGGCCAGCAGCTCGGGCATCTGCGCCAGCTCGGCGGGGAAATCCCAGGCCCCGGGCCCGGCCCAGGGGCTGCCCCCCAGGTACTCCAGCCCACGCCCGGCCGGCGGGGCAAGCGTGCGCATGGTCTCGAACCGGCCACCGGGGTCAACCGCGACCGCGGTCACCTGCGGGTAGATCCGCACCCGCTGCTGGAGTGCGGTGGTGGCCCCGTCGGCGTAGAACTTGCACTCCCGCACCTGGAACAGCGAGGTGTCGGCGTGATCGATCCGGTCATGGCGCAGCAGGGCGGAGCTCCAGCCGGCCAGCAGGGCGGCCTTGTCGGCGACGCTGACCTCGAACGGGTCCACCTCGTAGGCGGACACCCAGCTGACATCGCCGTAGCCGGGCTCGTCGGCGAGCTCGATGCGCTCGGTGTTGATCGCGGCCGCCACCTTCGCCACCGCCACCGCCTCCTCGGCGGCACGCAGCGCGGCCGCCTGGGTCAGGTTGACCGCGGATGCGAACCCCCAGGTGCCGTCGAGCACGACCCGCACCGCGAGCCCCAGGTCGTCGCCGTCGAACTGGGTCACCAGATTGCCGTCGGAGAGGGCGATCTGCTGGCCCCGGACGCGTTCGGCGCGGAAGTCGGCGTGCTGTGCGCCGAGGTCGGCGGCACGCTGCAGGGCGGCCGCCGCGAGCTCACGCAGGGGATGGGCGGTGAACTCCGGGTCGATCCGGCCGGCCCGGTCCCGGGCGCCGGGGTCATCACCGCCGCGGTCGCCCGTGGTCCGGTTAACAGCGTTGTCAGCCACGAGTGGCAACCTATCCCAAGCCTGCCGGCGGGCCACCGGCGCCGGGCCAACGCGGCGCTCCCGGATAGGGCCCGGCCAACCGGGTACGCTGCGCAGGACCATGCACTCCCCGACCGCCGGAGGTACCCGCGGACATGAGCCGATCAGTCCTTGTGACCGGTGGCAACCGGGGAATCGGGCTCGCGATAGCCCGCAGGCTCGCGGCTGGCGGCGACACGGTCACCGTGACGTCACGTTCGGGCGACAAGGTCGAGGGGCTGGCCACGGCCGCCTGTGACGTGCGCGATACGGCCTCGGTGGACGATGCCTTCGCGAAGGTCGAGGCGGAGCAGGGGCCGGCCGAGGTGGTCGTCGCCAACGCCGGGATCACCCAGGATCAGCTGCTCGCGCTGATGAGCGAGGACGACTTCACGTCGGTGCTCGACACCAACCTGACCGGCGCCTTCCGGGTGGTACGGCGGGCGGTGCGCCCGATGATCCGGATGCGGCGCGGGCGGCTGATCTTCATCTCTTCCGTGGTCGGGCTGCTCGGCTCCGGTGGCCAGGCCAACTACGCGGCGTCCAAGGCCGGACTGGTCGGGCTGGCCCGCTCGCTCGCCAGGGAACTCGGGTCGCGCAGCATCACGGCCAACGTGGTCGCCCCGGGTTTCGTGGACACCGACATGACCGCGGCCCTGCCGGACGAACGCAGGGCCGCCATCCTGGCGCAGGTCCCGCTGGGGCGGCTGGCCTGCGTGGAGGAGGTCGCCGGTGTGGTCGCGTTCCTGGCCAGTGACGACGCGGCCTATATCACCGGCGCGGTCATCCCGGTCGACGGCGGCCTGGGCATGGGGCACTAGCACGACCCGAGCCGGGCAGACACGAAGGGTTGATGGGATGGGAATCCTGGACGGCAAGCGGATCCTGGTGACCGGTGTGCTCACCGACTCCTCGATCACCTTCCATGTGGCGCGGATCGCACAGCAGGAAGGCGCGACCGTGGTGCTCACCGGGTTCGGCAGGCTCAGCCTGGTCGAGCGGATCGCGCAGCGGCTGCCGGAACCCCCGCCGGTGCTGGAACTGGACGTGACCGACGAGGACCACCTCGGGTCGCTGGCCGAACGGGTGTCGGCGCACACCGACCGGCTGGACGGGGTGGTCCACGGCGTCGCGTTCGCGCCGCAGGGGGCGCTCGGGGGCAACTTCCTGCACACCGGATGGGCTGATGTGGCGACCGCGGTGCACGTGTCGGCCTACTCGCTCAAGGCGCTCGCGATGGCCGCGCTGCCGCTGATGGGCGAGGGAGGTGCCATCGCGGGCCTCACCTTCGACGCGTCGGTTGCCTGGCCCGCCTACGACTGGATGGGCGTGGCCAAGGCCGGCCTTGAATCGTGTGCCCGCTACCTCGCGCGTGATCTCGGGCCGCGCGGGATCCGGGTGAACCTGGTCGCCGCCGGCCCGGTGCGCACAATGGCGGCCAAGAGCATTCCGGGCTTCGCCGATTTCGAGGAGCTGTGGCCGAAGCGGGCGCCGCTGGGATGGGACATCACCAACCCCGAGCCGGCCGCACGCGCCTGCGTGGCGCTGCTGTCCGACTGGTTCCCGGCCACCACCGGCGAGATCGTGCACTCCGACGGCGGCGCCCACGCGGTCGGAGGCTGAGCCGCCGGGGGCTGAAGCGGCTGGGCCGCCAGCGCAGGAGCGGGGACCGGCCGTGCTTGAAAGTGCCTGATTTGCCTACGTGTGTTTTGCCTGCGTGTGACATTGATAGAGAATCGTGACATTTTCTCGGTCGCTCCGTGAGCAGCGCCGATCTACCCTCTGAGCGAACCGTTGGGCAGACGACGGAGTCGCTGGCGCTGCGGCGGCGCTGCTGAAGGCCACCGTGCCGCCGATTCACACGGTCAAGGGATGGCGTCATGGCTGCAGCAGCAACGTCAGGCGCCAGCCGGGGTGGACCGCGGCCGGTCTGCCGGCATGCCGTCAGCAGTCGGGACCTGGCGTGCCCGGTTCAGCGGCACTGTGGTGCCCGCTGAGGCAAACGGCAGAAATAGGAGCCTGCACGCCATCACGAAGGAGCGCACATGTATCTAGGAAGACACAGGCGGCGTATGGCGGGAGTGGCCGCGCTGGCGGTCGCCGCCGTGCTGGCGGTGGGCTGCAGTTCCAGCAGCGCGCCGCCGAGTTCGGGCGGCGGCACGCGCGTCAAGGGCGGGACGGCGACCATGTCTCTGTCGGCGCCGGGCGTCACCCTGAGCTGGATCTTCCCGTTCTACGCGATCACCAACTCCAGCGTTTACAACTCCGAGCAGTTCCAGTGGCTCATGTACCGGCCGCTGTACATGTTCGGCAACAACACCAATGACAACGTGGCCATCAACTACCAGCTGTCGCCCGCCAACGCGCCGACGTACTCCAACGGCGGCAAGACCGTCGTGGTCAACATGAAGGGCTGGAAGTGGTCCGACGGCTCGACCGTTGACGCCAAGAGCGTGATCTTCTTCATGAACATGGTGGAGGCCGAGAAGGCGAACTGGTACGCCACCACGCCCGGCCTGCTGCCGGACAACGTGACCTCCTACAAGGCCACCGGGCCGAACCAGGTCACGTTCCAGCTCAACAAGGCCTACTCGAGCATCTGGTTCACCTACAACCAGCTGGCCGAGCTCACCCCGATGCCAGAGGCCTGGGACGTCACCAGCCTGGGCGCCAGCCCGGGCAGCGGCGGCTGCGCCACCGACAGCGCGGCCGACGGCTGGGCGAAGTGCAAGGCGGTCTACACGTTCATGACCGCCCAGTCGAAGCAGGCCGCGACTTACGCGACCAGCAAGCTCTGGGCGGTGGTGGACGGGCCGTGGAAGCTGTCCGCCTACAACAGCGACGGCCACGTCACGTTCGTGCCGAACCCGAAGTACTCCGGCAGCCCCAAGCCGCAGCTGGCGACCCTCAAGATCGTGCCGTTCACCGACGACTCGACCGAGTTCACCGCGCTGAAGACCGGGCAGATCGACGTGGGCTACATCCCGAAGCAGGACCTGCCGCTGAAGCCGGCGAACTCGGCCCTGCCGGCGACCAACCCGCTGGGCAGCGGCTACAACCTGCAGCCGTTCTACTCGTTCGGCATCTACTACGCCCAGCCCAACTTCAACAACCCGACCGTGGGCTTCATGGTCCGGCAGCTCTACATGCGGCAGGCCCTGCAGATGGTGTTCGACCAGCCCGGCATCGACAAGGCGATCTTCCGCGGGTACGCCGTCCCGAACTCGGGGCCGTCCCCGAACACGCCGCCCAACAACCAGTGGCAACCTGACGCCCAGAGGCTGAACAACCTTCAGGGCCCGTACCCGTTCAGCATCACCAAGGCGAAGTCGCTGCTGACCAGCCACGGCTGGACCCTGCAGGGCGGCGTGATGACCTGCCAGGACCCGGCCAAGTGCGGCACCGGCATCAAGCAGGGCCAGCAGGCGACGTTCACCTTCAACTACGCGACCGGCAATGCCGCGGTCACGGCGCAGTGGCAGACCTACAAGTCCGACGCCAGCAAGGCCGGCATCGGCATCAACCTGGTCGGGCAGACCTTCAACACGATCATCGGCGAGAGCGCGCCGTGCGCGCCGATGGGCCCGAAGTGCAACGTTCAGGTGTTCGCCTTCGGCGGCTGGGCCTACAACGGCCCGGGCTTCGAGCCGACCGGTGAGCCGCTGTTCGCTACCGGCGCGGGGTCGAACTCCGGCAACTACTCCAACCCGCAGATGGACAGCCTGATCAACGCGACGCACACGAGCAGCAGCATCACGACGTTCCACAACTACGCCACCTACGGGGCGCAGCAGCTGCCGTTCATCTGGTCGCCCAACCCGTACGGGATCGAGGCGGTCAGCAGCAAGCTGCACGGCGTCACCTTCAACGCGCTCTACACGACGCTTCCTGAATACTGGTACTTCACCAAGTAGCCGGGAAGTAGTAAGGCAGTAGTAGGAGGCCCTGGCCGCCGCCGCGCCCGCGTCCTGCGGGCGCGGCGGCGGCCGCGGCCGGAACGGCACGCGCGTGAGAAGCCGGCCGGGACGGGAGGGACTCATGACAGCATGGGGCGGCGCGGGCGGTGACCGGCCCGCAGGGGGGGTGGTGCCGGGATGACCGGGTACCTGATCCGCCGGATCCTCCAGTCCCTCCTCATCGTCTTCCTGGTGACCGTGTTCACGCTCGCCCTCGTGCACCTGTTCCCGGGCGGGCCGATCCGGTCGCTCCTCGGCCCGCGGGCGACCCCGGAGCAGGTCGCCTACTACAACCGGCTGTACGGCTTCGACCAGCCGTTCTACGTGCAGTACCTCAAGTGGGTCGGGCAGCTGCTGCACGGCAACCTCGGCTACTCGGCCAAGCTCAACCAGACGGTCACCAGCCTGATCGCCCAGGACCTGCCGAAGACGATCGTGCTGGTCTTCCTCGGCACCGTGGTCTCGCTGCTCTTCGGCATCCCGCTCGGCCTCTACCAGGCCGTGAAGCGCTACACCACCGGCGACTACATCCTGACCGGGGTCTCGTTCCTCGGGTACGCCACCCCGACGTTCTTCGTCGGCCTGCTCCTGATCGAGTGGTTCGCCATCGACGTCCCCCTGTTCCCGCCGTTCGCCCCGCAGGGCACCACGGTCGCCCAGATCCTGTCCCAGCCGAGAGCGCTGGTGCTGCCGGTGGCCACCTATTCGTTCGTCCTGTACGCGCTGTGGAGCCGGTACATGCGCTCGTCGGTGATGGACAACCTGGTGCAGGACTACGTCCGCACCGCGCGGGCCAAGGGCGCCAGCGAGCGGCGGGTGCTCTGGGGGCACGTCTTCCGGAACTCACTGATGTCGATCATCACCCTGCTCGGGCTCTCGCTGCCCACGCTGGTCGCCGGGGCGATCTTCGTCGAGGTGGTGTTCAACTACCCCGGCATGGGGCTCGCGTTCTACAACGCCGCGCTGAACGTTGACTACCAGGTCCTGCTCGGGTTCACCCTCATCGCCACGCTGGCGACGATCATCGGGAACCTGCTGGCCGACGTGGGGTACGCGGTCCTCGACCCGAGGGTGAGGTACGGCTGATGGCTATCATCCCGCCGGGTGCGGACCCCGGCCAGATGGACACCGCGGTCATACCCGCGGAAGCCCCCGAGGCCATCGAGGCGGCGATCGCCTCCACAAAGCCGCGCGGCATGCTGCGCCGCGGCTGGGAGGTGTTCGCCGAGAACAAGCTCGCGCTGGCCAGCCTCGGCATGCTGGTGTTCATCGTGCTGTTCTGCTTCATCGGCCCGCTGATCTACCACACCGACCAGGTACACACCGACCTCAGCCAGAGCCTGTGCCCGCCCAGTGGCGCGCACCCGCTCGGCTGCGACAACGTCGGCTACGACCAGCTTGGCCGGCTGATGGTCGGCGGCCAGACCTCCCTGGAGGTCGGGTTCGCCGCCGCGATCGTGGCGGTCATGATCGGCACGCTCTACGGGGCCTTCTCCGGGTTCATCGGCGGCCCGATCGACTCGTTCCTGATGCGCATCGTTGACGCCGGGCTGTCCATCCCCTACATCATGGTCGTCGTCATCCTGTCGGTGGTCTTCCACCCGGACAAGCTGGTCATGATCTTCATCATCGCCGTGTTCTACTGGCTGGCCGTGGCCCGGCTGGTGCGCGGCGAGACGCTCTCCCTGCGCACCAGGGAGTACGTGCAGGCAGTCCGGGTCATGGGCGGCGGCAGGTCCCGCGCGGTGGTGCGGCACATCGTGCCGAACGCGATCGGCACGATCATCGTGCAGACCACGTTCGCGATCGCGGACTCGATCATCATCCTGGCCAGCCTCGGGTTCCTCGGCCTCGGCGTCCAGCCGCCCGCGACCGACTGGGGGGACATGCTGTCCGGCGGGCTGAACTACCTGCAGTCCGGCACCAACTACTGGTGGCTGATCTACCCGGCGGGCATCGCCATCATCCTCACGTGTATCGCCTTCAACTTCATCGGCGACGCGCTCCGCGACGCGTTCGAGACCCGGCTGCAGCGCCGGTAGGAAGGTCACCCAGATGGCGCCGCTCCTCGAGATCAGTGACCTGCGCACCGAGATCAAACTGAAGCAGGCGGTCGTGCACGCGGTCGACGGGGTGTCGATCCACGTGGAGGCCGGCGAGACGCTGGGCATCGTCGGCGAGTCCGGGTGCGGCAAGACCATGACCGCGCTGTCCATCATGAACCTGCTGCCCGTCGGCGGGCACATCGTGGGCGGCAGCATCCGGTTGAACGGCGATGAAATCAGCGGGCTCGACGACGCGGCCATGCGCACCATCCGCGGCAACGAGATCGGGATGATCTTCCAGGACCCGCTGACCTCGCTGAATCCCACGATGACCGTCGGCAGGCAGATCGCCGAGGCGTTCATCCTGCACCGCGAGGCCACCAAGGAACAGGCCTACGACCGCGCCGTGGAGGTGCTGGACCTGGTGGGCCTGCCGAAGGCCAGGGAACGGATCGGCGACTACCCGCACCAGTTCTCCGGCGGGATGCGGCAGCGCGTGATGATCGCCATGGCGCTCGCCTGCGAGCCGAAGCTGCTCATCGCCGACGAGCCGACCACGGCGCTGGACGTCACGATCCAGAAGCAGATTCTCGAGCTGATCGACGACCTCCGGCGGCGGCTGGGGATGTCGGTCATCCTGGTAACCCACGACCTCGGCGTGATCGCCGGCCGCGCCGACCGGGTGGCGGTCATGTACGCGGGTGAGATCGCCGAGACGACGGCCACCGGCTCGCTGTTCGCCAACCCGCGGCATCCCTACACCGAAGCGCTGTTCAACGCCCTTCCGGACAAGGCCGCGGAGCAGCAGGAGCGGCTGTACTCCATCCCCGGGGCCCCTCCGGACCTCACCCACCCCCCGGCGGCGTGCCGGTTCGCGCCGCGCTGCCGGCACGTGCAGGACCGGTGCCGTCAGGAGAAGCCGAGGCTTCTGGGCGATAGCCCGGATCACCGGTTCGCATGCTTCTACCCGGCAGGCCAGGCGGAGAAGAAAGGCGCAACGGTCACCGCCGTGGAGCCGCCGCCCGCCACGCCGCCCGCCACGCCGCCCGCTGCGGCGCCGGTGACCCGAGCTGGGTCGCTGCTGAGCATCGAGCACCTGGTCAAGGACTTCCCGGTCACCAAGGGCGCAGTGTTGCAGCGGCGGGTGGGCTCGGTCAGCGCGGTCGCCGACGTGAGCTTCGGCGTCCGGCGGGGCGAGACCTTCGGGCTGGTCGGCGAGTCCGGCTGCGGCAAGACGACGATCGGCCGGGTGATCGTCGGCCTGGACAAGCCAACCAGCGGGGTCATCAACTTCGAGGGCAAGGATCTCGCCAAGGTCAGTGACCGCGCATACCGGCGGCAGCGCCGGAAGATCCAGTTCATGTTCCAGGATTCCTATGCGTCGCTCGATCCCCGGATGCGGGCAGGCGTCATTCTGCGCGAGCCGCTCGTCGCGCAGCACATCGGCTCGCGCGGGGAGCAGCAGCGGCGGATGGAGGAGATGCTCGATCATGTCGGATTGCCGCGGGCGGCCGCCGAGCGGTACCCGCACGAGTTCTCCGGCGGCCAGCGGCAGCGGCTGGGCTTCGCGCGGGCGCTGATGCTCTCGCCCGAACTGATCGTGGCCGACGAGCCGGTGTCCGCCCTCGATGTGTCGATCCAGGCCCAGATGCTCAACCTGATGAACGAACTGCAGCGCGAGATGGGCCTTACCTACCTGTTCATCTCGCATGACCTGGCGGTCGTGCGCTACCTGTCCAGCGATATCGGGGTCATGTACCTGGGCAAGCTGGTCGAGATCGGCCCGGCCGACAAGGTCTACGGCACCCCGGCGCACCCGTACACCAGGGGGCTCCTCGACTCCGCGCCGGTCGCCGACCCGCAGGCGGAGAAGGCGAAGGTACGCGCCGGCGTCGCCGGGGAGCTGCCGAGTGCCATCTCGCCGCCCTCGGGCTGCCGGTTCCGGACGCGGTGCCCGCTCGCGGAGGACCGGTGCGCCGAAGAGGAGCCGATGCTGCGCTCGTTCGGGTCAGGCCACCTCGCAGCATGCCATTTCCCGCTGATCACTCCTGTGCCGGACGCCGGAATCACGGCATCCGCTACGGTGGCGCCCGGCACCGGCGATGGCGAGCAGGGAGAGCCCGCCTGAAATGTGAGCCTGACTGGGCAGGCGGTCTGCTGTGGTGCCGACTGTGCTGCCGCCGCCCGCTTTTCCCCGGGGACCGGTCACCCATAGAGTCAAGGGCGTGACGTTGGTTCTCTTGGTACGCCACGGCCTGACCGCGGGAACGGGCAAGGTCCTCACCGGCAGGACGCCGGGCATCCCGCTGGACGACCGCGGCCGCGAGCAGGCCAGCGCGCTGGCAGCCCGGCTGGCCGGCGTGCCGCTCGACGCCATCATCACCAGCCCGCTGGCACGGTGCCGCCAGACGGCCGACGCCATCGCCTCGGCCAGGAACGGCCACCCCGCCGCCGTCACCGAGGACGAGCAGCTGGCCGAGGTCCGGTACGGGGACTGGACCGGTCAGCCGTTGCGGCGGCTCGTCAAGGAACCGCTCTGGCAGGTGGTGCAGGCCCATCCGAGCGCGGTCAGGTTCCCGGGCGAGGATGGTGAGTTCATGCTCGACGTCCAGCACCGGGCGGTCCGCGCGGTCCGCGAGTGGAACAGCAGGCTCGGGGCGGATGCCGTCTACCTGATCTGCTCGCACGGCGATGTGATCAAATCACTGATCGCCGACAGCCTGGGCATGCACCTGGACCTGTTCCAGCGCATCCAGGTCGATCCCTGCTCGCTGACCGTGATCCGGTACACGCCGCTGCGCCCGTTCCTGCTGCGGATGAACGACACCGGCGGGGCGGTGACCGGCCTGGTCCGGCCGCCCCGGCCGCCCGCGGCAGCGGGGAAGGCCACGGCCGGCGCTACCGGCGCGGCCGGCGCCAGCGGCACCGCCGGAGGCGGGCAGCGCGGGGACAGTGACGCGGTCGTCGGCGGCGGCGCGGGAGGATAGGTCCATGTCGGTCTACTCATACGACCCGCCGGACAGGTTCGTGGCCGGGGCGGTCGGCCAGCCGGGGGAGAGAACCTTTTACCTGCAAGCGAGCGCCGCTGGCCGGGTCACCAGTGTCGCGCTGGAGAAGTTCCAGGTCAGCCTGCTCGCCGAGCGGCTCGACGAGCTGCTCGACGAGATACTGCGGCGCACCGGCGGGCGGGTCGCCGTGCCAGCCACCGCCCCCGCCGAACTGGCCGACGACGCGCCGCTCGACCTTCCGCTGATGGAGGAATTCCGGGTCGGCGCCATCGCCCTGGCCTGGGACGGCGAGGACGAGCGCGTGGTCATCGAGGCACAGGAGGAGACGGAGAACCCGGTCGAGCCACTGGCCGAGGAGGTGCCCGAGAACGGGCCCGGGGTGCTGCGGGTCCGGATCACCCCGGCCGAGGCCCGTGCGTTCTCGCAGCGGGCGCTCCAGGTCGTCGCGCAGGGACGGCCCGCGTGCCCGCTGTGCGGGCTGCCGCTGGACGTAGAGGGCCACATCTGCCCGCGGCAGAACGGTCACCGGGTCGGCGATGCCTGAACCGGTCTCAGGCAGGCGGGCTCAGCGGCCGGCCCTGCACGGGACGACCGTCCCGCAAGCCCGCCGCCGCACCCGGCCGGGACGGGGACCAGCCGCTGGCGGACGAGGCCGCGCTCGAGCTGCTCGCCCGGGGCGCCCTCGATGTGGAGGGGCGCCTGGTGGAGGCCTCGAACGCCACGCTGTACTGCAATGTCAGTTACCAGGGCAGCCAGGCGGCCTGCGTCTACAAACCGGTGGCGGGGGAGCGCCCGCTCTGGGACTTCCCGCCGGGCTCCCTGGCCGGGCGGGAAGTGGCCGCCTACGCGGTGTCCCGGGCTGCGGGCTGGGGCATCGTGCCCCCCACCATCATGCGTGACGGGCCGTTCGGCCCCGGCATGTGCCAGCTCTGGATCCACGCCGATGCCACCACCGACCTGATCGCGCTCTCGCGGAGCTGTGATCATCCCCGGCTGCGCGACATGGCCGTGTTCGACGCGGTGGTCAACAACGCCGACCGCAAGATCGGCCACTTGCTGCCGCTGCGCGACGGGCGGCTCTTCGGCTGCGACCATGGCGTCTGCTTCGGTGAGGAATACAAGCTGCGGACCGTGCTGTGGCAGTGGCGCGGGCGGCGGCTGCCCGGCCGCGCGATGCACGCCCTGACGCGGCTGCAGGAGAAGATGGCCCAGGGCGACCTGGCGGCCGAGCTGGCCGCGCTGGTGTCGCCGGCCGAGGTGCGCGCGACGAGCGACCGGATCGACCTGCTGATCCAGCACCGGGTGCATCCCTACCCGCCGGAGAACTGGCCGGCCGTGCCCTGGCCGCCGGTGTAGGCCCGTCCTGGCGGGATCAGCGCCCGCCCCGGTCGCCCGGATCGCGCCGGCGGCGCAGGTAACGCTCGAACTCCCGGGCGATGGCGTCCCCGCTCGCCTCCGGCAGGTCGGTCGCGTCCTTGGCCTCCTCCAGGGTCCGCACGTACTCGGCTACCTCGGTGTCCTGCTCGGCGAGCTCGTCCACGCCGCGCTCCCAGGCGCGTGCCTCCTGCGGGAGGTCGGCCAGCGGCAAAGACACATCGAGCACGTCCTCCACCCCGCGGATCAGTGCCAGCGTCGCCTTCGGGCAGGGTGGCTGCGCGACGTAATGCGGCACTGACGCCCACAGCGAGACCGCCGGTAGGCCCGCGTCCGCGCACGCGTGCTGGAGCACGCCGACAATCCCGGTCGGGCCCTTGTAGTCCACCGGCTCGGCACGAAGGTCGGCGGCGAGCGCGGGGTCAGAGGCCGCGGCGGTCACCGGCACCGGGCGGGTGTGCGGTGAGTCGGCGAGCAGGGCCCCGAGGAGCACGACCAGTTCGGCCCCGAGCGAGGCGAAGGAGGTGACCAGCTCGGAGCAGAAGCCCCGCCAGCGCATGTTGGGCTCGATGCCCTGGACGAGCACCAGGTCGCGTTCCGAGGTGTCCTGCTTGGCCGCCAGCAGCCGGGTGGTCGGCCAGATCAGGCGCTCGGTCCGGCCGTCGGCCACCTCGGTGACCGGCCTCGTCACCTGGAAGTCGTAGTAGTCCTCCGGGTCGATGGCGCCGACCGGCGCCGCCTGCCAGGCGAGGCTCAGGTGGCTGATGACCCCGCTGGCCGCCTCGCCGGCGTCATTCCAGCCCTCGAAGGCGGCGATGACCACTGGTGATGTGAGCTTGCCGATGCCGTCGAGCTCGATCACCCACCACCTCCTTCCTCGCTGCCCGGGCGCCCGGAGAACACGGTTCCAGGTTACGGCTCGCAGATGATCGCTGGGTACCCTGGCCGGCCGCACGGGCCGTTCGCCCGGAGGACCCCCTTGACTCCCTACTAGAATGGAGGCTCTATGACGACGACCGACCGCGCGGCCCGGCAGGCAGCGGGCCAGCTTCGTGCCGCGCTGGCCCGGCGGGTGGTTGTGGCCGACGGGGCGATGGGCACCATGCTCCAGGCCAGTGCGGCCACCCTGGACGACTTCGACGGTCATGAGGGCTGCAACGAGATCCTCAACCTCACCCGGCCCGACATCGTCCGCGCCATCCACGATGCCTACCTCGAGGCTGGCGTTGACTGCATCACGACCAATACGTTTGGCGCAAATCTGGGCAATCTGGGCGAATATGGCCTGCAGGCGCGGATAGCGGAGCTGTCCGAGGCCGGGGCGAGGATCGCCCGCGCGGCCGTGGACGCCGCCCCGGGCCACCCCCGCTGGGTGCTCGGCTCCGTCGGCCCCGGCACCAAGCTGCCGACCCTGGGCCACGTCAGCTTCGCCGACCTGCGCGACGCTTACCAGCGCAACGTGAGCGGCTTGCTGCGCGGCGGGGTGGACGCGATCGTGGTGGAGACCTGCCAGGATCTGCTGCAGGCAAAGGCCGCGATCATCGGGGCCCGCCGGGCGATGGCGGCCGGCGGCAGCGACATCCCGCTGGTCGCCCACGTGACCATCGAGACGACCGGTTCCATGCTGCTCGGCAGCGAGATCGGTGCCGCGCTCACCGCCCTGGAGCCACTCGGCATCAGCCTGATCGGGCTCAACTGCGCGACCGGGCCCGGGGAGATGAGCGAGCACCTGCGCTACCTGGCGGGCCACGCGGCCGTCCCGATCTCGTGCATGCCCAATGCCGGCATGCCGGTGCTCACCGCCGACGGTGCCCACTACCCGCTGACGCCCGGCCAGCTCGCCGACGCGCACGAGACGTTCATCGCCGAGTTCGGGCTCACGCTGGTGGGCGGCTGCTGTGGCACCACCCCTGAGCATCTGGCCGTCCTGGTGGACCGGGTGCGGGGAAGGCCGCTCACCCCCCGGCGGCCCCGGCCCGAGCCCGGTGTCGCCTCGCTGTACCAGCATGTGCCGTTCCGCCAGGACACCTCGTTCCTCGCGATCGGCGAGCGCACCAACGCCAACGGGTCGAAGGCGTTCCGCGACGCGCTGCTGGCCGGCCGGTTCGACGACTGCGTCGAGATCGCCCGGCAGCAGACCCGCGACGGGGCGCACCTGCTCGATGTGTGCGTGGACTACGTGGGCCGGGACGGCGCGGCCGACATGGCGCAGGTGGCGGGCCGCCTTGCCACCGCCGCCACCCTGCCACTGGTGATCGACTCCACCGAGCCGGAGGTGGTCAGAGCGGGCCTGGAGATGCTGGCGGGCCGCGCGGTCGTCAACTCGGTCAACTACGAGGACGGCGATGGCCCGCAGTCCCGGATAGCCCGGATGATGCCGCTGGTCGCCGAGCACGGCGCGGCGGTGATCGCACTGACCATCGACGAGCGCGGGCAGGCACGCACCGCGCAGTGGAAGACCGAGGTCGCCACCCGGCTGATCGAGGATCTCACCGGCAACTGGGGCATGCGCACCTGCGACATCATCGTGGACTGCCTGACGTTCCCGATCGCCACCGGGCAGGAGGAGACCCGGCGGGACGCGCTGGAGACGATCGGGGCCATCCGCGCGGTCAAGCAGCGCTACCCGGATGTGCAGACCACCCTCGGCGTCTCGAATGTCTCGTTCGGCCTGAACCCGGCGGCGCGGGCGGTGCTGAACTCGGTCTTTCTCGACGAGTGCGTGCGGGCCGGGCTGGACTCGGCGATCGTGCACGCGTCGCGGATCATGCCGATCGCCCGGATCCCGGGTGAGCAGCTCCAGGCCGCGCTCGACCTGGTCTACGACCGCCGGCGCGAGGGTTACGACCCGCTGGCCCGGCTGCTGGAGCTCTTCGAGGGCGTGGACGCGGCGGCGGTCCGGGCCAGCCGGGCGGCGGAACTGGCAAGCCTGCCGCTGTGGGACCGGCTCAAGCGCCGGATCATCGACGGCGAGCGGGTGGGGCTGGACGCCGATCTCGACGAGGCGCTCGGCCAGCGGCCGGCCCTGGAGATCGTGAACGACGTCCTGCTGGACGGGATGAAGACGGTCGGGGACCTGTTCGGCTCGGGCCAGATGCAGCTGCCGTTCGTGCTGCAATCCGCCGAGGTGATGAAGGCCGCGGTCGGTTACCTGGAACCGCACATGGAACGGTCCGGTGAGGTCGGCAAGGGCCGCATCGTGCTGGCGACCGTCAAGGGCGACGTGCACGACATCGGCAAGAACCTGGTCAACATCATCTTGAGCAACAACGGCTACGACGTCGTCAACATCGGCATCAAGCAGCCGCTGTCGGCCATCGTGGATGCGGCGTCCGAGCACGGCGCCGACGTGATCGGCATGTCCGGGCTGCTGGTCAAGTTGACCGTGGTGATGAGGGACAACCTGGCCGAGCTGAACTCCCGCGGCCTGGCGGCCCGGTGGCCGGTGCTGCTCGGCGGCGCCGCGCTCACCCGCGCCTACGTGGAGCAGGACCTGGCCTCGCTGTTCGACGGCCACGTCCGCTACGCGCGGGACGCCTTCGAGGGCCTGCGGCTGATGGACGCCGTCATGGCGGTCAAGCGCGGGGACCAGGGTGCGCAGCTGCCGGCGCTGCGCGAGCGACGGGTCGCGCCGGGCACGCGGCTGCGGGTCACCGAGCCGGCCGACATGCCCGCCCGGTCCGACGTGGCCACCGACAACGAGGTGCCCACCCCGCCGTTCACCGGCGACCGGGTGGTCAAGGGGATCGCGCTGGCCGACTACTCGACCTTCCTGGACGAGCGTGCCACCTTCATGGGCCAGTGGGGGCTCAAGTCGGCCCGGGGCGGGAACGGCCCCTCCTACGAGGAGCTGGTGGAGACCGAGGGACGCCCCCGGCTGCGGATGTGGCTGGACCGGATCCAGACCGACGGGCTGGTCGAGGCCGGCGTGGTCTACGGGTACTTCCCCGCCGTCAGTGAGGGCAACGACCTGATCGTGCTCGGCGATGACGGCAGGGAGCGGGAGCGCTTCACCTTCCCCCGCCAGCGGCGCGACCGCCACCTGTGCCTGGCCGACTTCTTCCGGCCAGCCGGGCCGGGTGGGCCGGGTGGGCCGGGTGAGCGCGATGTCGTCGGATTCCAGCTGGTCACCGTGGGGACGAAGATCAGCCAGGCGACCGCGGAGCTGTTCGCGAAGGACGCCTACCGCGACTACCTGGAACTGCACGGGCTGTCGGTGCAGCTGACCGAGGCCCTGGCGGAGTACTGGCACGGCCGGGTCCGCGCCGACCTCGGCCTGGCCGGGTTCGACCCCCCGGGACTGGAGGACATCCTCAAGGTCTCCTACCGCGGCTGCCGCTATTCGTTCGGCTACCCGGCCTGCCCCAACCTGGAGGACCGGGCCAAGGTCGTGCGGCTGCTGCGCCCGGAGCGGATCGGGGTGAGCCTGTCGGAGGAGTTCCAGCTCACCCCGGAGCAGTCCACCGACGCACTGATCGCCCACCACCCCGAGGCGAGGTACTTCAGCACGTGAGCGGCAAGCTGCGGGCGGTCCTGTTCGACATGGACGGCCTGCTGGTGGACTCCGAGCCGCTCTGGTTCGAGGCTGAGTGCGGCGTGATGGCCCGGATGGGCGGTTCGTGGACCCGGGCCGACCAGCTGGCGCTCACCGGTGGCTCGCTCGGGCACTCGGTCGGCTACCTGCGGGCCAGGGCGCCGCGGCCCGCCGGGGCAGCGCTGGTCGGCGGGTGGCTGATGGACAGCATGGCCGCCCTGGTGGCCGAGCGCGGGGTGCCGCTGATGGCGGGAGCGGCCGAGCTGCTGGCCGAGGTCGCGGCCGCCGGGATCCCGAGTACGCTGGTCACCTCCGCGCAGCGGCGGATCATGGATGCGATCATCGCCAGCACCGGCCTGGCGTTCGCCGTCACGGTCTGCGCGGAGGATGTCCGCCGGAACAAACCGGACCCGGAACCCTACCTGCGGGCGGCGGCGCTGCTGGGGGAGACACCGGGCGAGTGCGTGGCGCTGGAGGATTCGCCGCGCGGCATCGCCGCGGCACAGGCGGCGGGCTGCCCGGTGATCGCCGTGCCGAGTGTGCCGCTACCAGCCGGGATGGCCGATGCGGGCCGGCCGGGACAGGCGGTCGCGGCGTCGCTGCGCGAGGTTGATCTTGCGAGGCTCCACCGGACCGTGGTTTCCTGCGCTGATGGGGTATGAGACCGGAAATCGTCGTCCTCCCATCTGCTGTGACGGAAAAATCTTGATTGGGTCACAATCCAGGAACGACATCGGCCCAGGTCTAGCGCACAGAGGCCGCCAGGGGCATCCTCCGGATAGAGACCTGGCGGCCTGCCCTGCATTCCGGGCAGCAGACCGCAGCCTAGTCACGCGTCAGGAGAACCGCCGCCGATGACCGCTCCGCTCGAGGTATCGACCGATGCCGCGCCGGAATCGGCGCTGGTGGGCGTGGGCGACAAGGCCATCGAGGGGCGGTCGCTCGGCCAGATCGCCTGGATGCGGCTGCGGCGGGACAAGGTGGCGATGGGCGGCGGCATCGTCATCGTCCTGCTCATCCTGGTCGGCATCTTCGGCCCGTTCCTGGTCCAGAATCCGACCATCTACCACCCGGGCCTGATCAACCCGACGTTCAGCCGCCCATACGGGACGCTCGGGGGAATCAGCGCCGCCCACCCGTTCGGCGTCGAGCCGGTCACCGGGCGCGACATGCTGGCCCGCGTCGTCAACGGCGCCAGGGTCTCGCTGCTGATCGCGTTCCTCGCCACCGCGCTCGCCGTGGTGATCGGGGTGTTCATGGGCGTCATCGCCGGCTATTCCGGCGGCTGGATCGACACCGTGATCGCCCGCCTGATGGACATCTTCCTCGCCTTCCCGCTGCTCGTCTTCGCGATCGCCCTGGTCGGGGTGATGCCGTCGTCGGCGTTCGGCCTCTCCGGCAACGGGCTGCGCATCTGGCTGCTCGTGTTCATCATCGGGTTCTTCGCCTGGCCCTACATGGGCCGGATCATCCGTGGCCAGACCCTGTCGCTGCGGGAACGGGAATTCGTCGACGCCGCCCGCAGTCTTGGCGGGCGCGCGCCCTACATCCTGTTCCGCGAGCTACTGCCCAACCTCTGGGGGCCGATCCTGGTCTACGCGACCCTGCTGATCCCGACGAACATCCTGTTCGAAGCGGCGCTGTCGTACCTGGGGGTGGGCATCATCCCGCCGCAGCCGACCTGGGGCGGCATGATCTCCGACGCGGTGAGCGGCGGGTTCTACGCCATCGACCCGATGTTCATGATCATCCCTGGCATGGCGATCTTCATCACCGTCATGGCCTTCAACCTCTTCGGCGACGGGTTGCGCGACGCGCTCGACCCGAGAAGCCGATAGCCGTCCAGGGTGGGCGCTCACCACGAGACAGAGCGCTCACGACGAAACACGACAGGAGGCACTACACCTCATGAGAAGGCGCAGGACTATAGGGCTTGCCGCATTCACCGGAATCGCGGCGCTCGCGCTGGCCGCATGCGGCAGCGGCGGGGGCTCCTCGCCCACCCCGTCATCGGCCGGATACAACGCGGCCACCACCACCATCGTCGCCCCCTCCACCAAAACGGGAGGGACGATCATCTATGACAACAGCAGCGTCCCGGACTCCACCGACCCGGGCAACACCTATTACGCGTTCCAGTGGAACTTCACCAGGCTGTACGCGACGCCACTGATGACCTACAAGTCCTGCCCGGGGACCTGCGGACTGCAGGTCGTCCCGGCTCTCGCGTCGGCGCCCGGGGTCCCCAGCAACAACGGGGCCACCTGGACCTACCACATCAAGCCCAACCTGAAGTTCTCCGACGGCACCCCGATCACCTCGGCCGACGTCAAGTACGCCGTCGAGCGCACCTTCGCCAAGAGCGTCCTGGTGAACGGGCCGAGCTACTGGCAGGTGCTGCTGGCCGGGAACGCCGCGACCTACAAGGGCCCGTACAAGGACAAGACCGGCAACCTCACGTCGGTGATCACGCCGAACGCGACCACGATCGTGTTCAACCTGACCAAGCCGTTCGCGGACATGAACTACGTGGCCGCGATCCCGCAGACCGCCCCGGTGGAGAAGAGCAAGGACACCGGCGCGAACTACCAGCTGAACCCCATCTCGTCCGGGCCCTACATGTTCCAGAGCTACCAGCTCAACAAGCAGTACACGCTGGTCAAGAACCCGAACTGGAACCCGGCCACCGACCCGCAGGTGAAGCAGCTGGCGAGCAAGATCATCGTCAACCTGAACGCCAACGCCAACGACATCGACAACCGGCTGATCGCGGGCGACATCCAGATGGACCAGGCAGGCACCGGCGTGCAGTCCGCCGCCCGCGCCAGGATCCTGGGCTCGCCCTCGCTGAAGGCGACCTCGGACAACCCGATCACCGGCTTCATGTGGTTCGAGTACATCAACACCAAGGTCCCGCCGCTGAACAACGTGCACTGCCGGATGGCCATCATGTACGCGGCGAACAAGACCACGCTGCAGAACGCTTACGGCGGCCCGTACGGCGGCGCCATCGCGTCCACGGCGATGCCGCCGAACATCATCGGCTACCAGCCGTTCGACCTGTACAACGCCAAGACCAAGCCGGGCGGCGACATCGCGGCCGCCAAGCAGCAGCTGACGGCGTGCGGGCACGCGAGCGGGTTCACCACCGGCATGGCCTACCGCAGTGACCGTCCCCGGGACACCGCGGCTGCCCAGGCCCTGCAGGCCGCGCTGGCCCCGGTCGGCATCAAGCTGACCCTGCACGGCTACCCGTCGGGGACCTACTACAGCAACTACGCGGGTGTCCCGGCGTACGTGCACAGCCACGGCCTCGGGATCTCCACCGGCGGCTGGGGTGCTGACTGGCCGGACGCGTGGGGCTGGTTCGACGAGATCGTCAACGGCAACGCGATCGCGTCGGCCGGGAACACCAACATCTCCGAGCTCAACGACCCGGTGGTGAACAACGACCTGGCCAAGATGCAGGCGAACGGCGTCAGCCAGACGGAGAAGAACTCCATCGCCAACCAGATCGACATGCAGGTCATGAAGGACGCGGTCATGCTGCCCGCGGTCTACTCCAAGGCGCTGCTGTACCGCAGCCCTGACCTCACCAATATCTCGGTCCAGCCTTACTACGGCATGTACAACTACGGCACCCTGGGCATGAAGTAGCCCAGCCGTAGTCCGACGCAAGAGGAGAGCGCGCAAGAGGAGAGGCGGTGAGAGCGCTGCCGCCCGGCCGGGGTGACCGGGCCGGGCGGCAGCGCCGCACGCAGTGATCACATTCATCATCCGCCGGCTGATCGCCACCGTCTTCCTGCTGATCATCGTCAGCATGATCACGTTCGCGATCTTCTTCTTGCTGCCCAGGCTGGCCGGCCAGACCACCTACGGCCTGGCCACCCAGTACGTGGGACGCAACCCGACCCGGGCTGCCGTGCTCCAGGTCGAGCAGCAGCTCGGCCTCAACGCGCCGGTGTACGAGCAGTACGGCCGGTTCCTGCGCGGCATCGTTTTCGGCGCGCACTACACGGCCGGCCCGACCACGGCCTACTGCCCGCCGCCATGTTTCGGCTACTCCTTCAAGAACCAGCAGCCGGTCTGGCCGCAGATGGTCAGCGACATACCGGTGACCTTGTCGCTAGCGATCGGCGCGTCGGTGATATGGCTGGTCAGCGGGGTGTCGATCGGCGTGCTTTCCGCGCTGAAGCGCGGCAGCGTCTTCGACCGATTCTCGATGGGGGTGGCCCTGGCGGGAGTCTCACTGCCGATCTTCTTCACCGGGCTGATCGCGCTGGAACTGTTCAGCTACAAGTGGCCGATCTTCCCGAACGTGCAGTTCGTCCCCTTCACCACGAATCCGTACCTCTGGGCACGGAACCTGGTGCTGCCCTGGGTCACCCTGGCATTCCTCTACGCAGCCCTGTACGCCAGGCTCACCAGGGCGGGCATGCTGGAAACCATGAGCGAGGACTATATCCGGACGGCCCGGGCGAAGGGCCTGCCCGAGCGGACGGTGATCGTCAAGCACGGCCTGCGGGCGGCGCTCACCCCGATCGTGACCATTTTCGGCATGGACCTCGGCCTGCTGCTCGGTGGCGCCGTCATCACCGAGTACACGTTCTCGCTGCATGGCCTCGGCCTGTTCACGATCCTGGCGATCCAGAACCAGGACCTGCCGGAGATCCTCGGCGTCACCATGCTGGCCGCGTTCTTCATCGTCATCGCCAACCTGTTCGTGGACATCCTGTACGCATACGTCGACCCGAGAGTGAGGAACTGATGGCGGGAGGCGAGGGTCCCGGCCAGGCGGACCGGGCCGGCGGTCGGCTCGCCAGGCTCCGCGTCCGCGACCGGGGCGACCGTCGCAGCCGGGACCCGGAGGCGCAGCGCACCGGCGAGGCAACAACTGACGAGACCGCGCCCAGCGCGCTGCTCGACATACGGGACCTGCACATCCACTTCCCGACCGACGACGGGCTGGTCAAGGCGGTGGACGGGCTGTCGTTCACCTTGGACAGGGGCCGCACCCTCGGCGTGGTCGGTGAGTCCGGGTCCGGCAAGAGCGTCACCAGTCTTGGCGTCCTCGGCTTGTACCACCGCGGCAACGCACGGATCAGCGGCAAGATCTACCTGGACGGGGAGGACATCGTCGCGGCAGATCAGCCCCGGGTGCGTGAGCTGCGGGGCAACAAGATGGCGATGATCTTCCAGGATCCGCTGTCGGCGCTCCACCCGTACTACACCGTGGGCAACCAGATCGCCGAGGCCTACCTGATCCACAACAAGGTGAGCAAGAAGGCGGCCCGCGAACATGCGGTTGACCTGCTCAAGCGGGTGGGCATCCCGCATCCGGCGACCCGGGTGGACGATTACCCGCATCAGTTCTCCGGCGGCATGCGGCAGCGCGCGATGATCGCCATGGCCCTGTCCTGCGACCCCGAGCTGCTGATCGCGGACGAGCCGACCACCGCGCTCGATGTCACGGTGCAGGCCCAGATCCTGGACCTCATCTCGGACCTCCAGCAGGAGTACCATTCCGCGGTCATCATCATCACCCACGACCTGGGGGTGGTGGCGGAACTGGCCGACGACGTCCTGGTCATGTACGCCGGCCGGATGGCCGAGTACGGCAGCAGCGACGACATCTTCAACCGGCCCGGCCACCCCTACGCCTGGGGGCTCCTCGGTTCCATGCCACGGATGGACCAGGCCCGGATCGAGCGGCTGCTGTCCATCCGCGGCACCCCGCCCAGCCTGATCAACGTGCCGGCGGGCTGCCCCTTCCACCCGCGCTGTGACTACGCGGCCAGGAACAACGGCAGATGTGAGCAGGAGGTGCCCATGCTGCGCCCGGTCGGCCCGAACCACCTGGTCGCCTGCCACCTCAGCACGGACGAGCAGCGGCGGGTCTGGGCCGAGCGGGTCGAGGTGGCATCGTGACCGGGCTGCGCGACGGCTCGCCGGGAGAAAGCGTGAGCGCGCAGCCGGGCCAGGTGCAGGCGAACGGCAGGCCGCCGGGGGACACGCTGCTGACGGTGACCGGGCTGACCAAGCATTTCCCGGTCACCCGCGGCATCATCTTCCGCCGCACCGTCGGGCTGGTGCGCAGCGTCGAGGATGTCAGCTTCTCGGTGGCATCCGGCGAGACCCTGGGAATCGTGGGCGAATCGGGCTGCGGCAAGACCACCACCGCCCGCATGATCGTCCGGCTGATCGAGCCGACGGCTGGCCAGATCATGTTCGACGGGACCGACATCACGCACCTGCGCATGGGAGCGATGCGCCCGCTGCGCAGGGAGATCCAGATGATCTTCCAGGACCCGTACTCCTCGCTCAACCCCCGGCACACCGTCGGCACGATCGTCGGCGCCCCGTGGCGGCTGCAGAAGGTCAAGACCGAGAGGGGAGTCAAGCAGAGCGTCCAGGAACTGCTGGAACTCGTCGGGCTCAACCCCGAGCACTACAACCGCTACCCGTACGAGTTCTCCGGCGGCCAGCGGCAGCGGATCGGCATCGCGCGCACGCTTGCGCTGCGGCCCAAGCTCATCGTCGCCGACGAGCCGGTGTCCGCCCTGGATGTGTCCATCCAGGCGCAGGTGATCAACCTGCTGGAAGACCTGCAGGCCGAGCTCGGGCTGACCTATGTGATCATCGCGCATGACCTGTCGGTGATCCGGCACGTCTGTGACCGGGTCGCGGTCATGTATCTCGGCAACCTGGTCGAACTTGCCGACCGGGACGACCTGTACGCCCGGCCCCGCCATCCCTACACCGTCGCCCTGCTCTCGGCGGTGCCCTCGCCGGAACCGTTGCACCGCACGTCCGATAAGGGCCCCCGGGAGCGCCGGGAACGGATCCGGCTGACCGGGGACGTCCCAAGCCCGCTCAACCCGCCATCGGCCTGCCGCTTCCACACCCGCTGCTGGAAGGCGCAGGACATCTGCAAGACACAGCAGCCGCCGCTGGTCGAGATGTCGCCGGGGCACCAGGCCGCCTGCCACTTCCCCGAGAACAGCTAACAGACCGGGGCCGCTACGGTCGGCGCACCGGCGGTGGTGTGCGACGATGAATGAGGGGACTGGACAACGGAGGAGACGCGGTCATGTTCACTTATAGCCAGATCGCGTGGCTGCCGCTGACCGCCGGACTGACCCTGGTTGGGCTGCTCGCCAGCTTCTACGTCTGGCGGCGGCGGGGCGCAGCGGCGGGCCTGCGCGGCGTGGCGTGGTCGCTGCTGCCACTGGCTGCCTACCTGATCGGCGCGATCGAGCTGCTGTGGCGGTTCGGCACCGCGATCGGCAATTTCGCCACGTCGTTCGTGTTCTCGCCGCGGGTCTGGGCGGGCATCATCGTCGTGCTGGTCTCGGTGTCGCTCTTCGCGATCTCCGGGGGCCTGCGCGGCCGGTCACGACGGCGCTCCGGCGGCCAGGCCGCCGCCAAGTCGGTGGGTGCCGCCGCGGGCCCGGCCGTGACGGCGGGGAAGCCGGCCACCAAGGCGGTCAGCACGCGGAAGAGCCAGGGCAGCGGCGGGGACGACGACGTCCTGGGGGATGCGGCAGAGGTCCTCCGCCGGCATGGGATCCGCTGAGGGGCCCGTGGGGTTGCCGTCAGGGGCCCGGGGGGGCGGGCGATTTCAGGGATTGTTTGTAGGCGCGGACGGCTGCCAGGGAGTCGGCGTCGACGATGTCGGCGACCGAGCAGTGGGAGCCCGCCTCGCCGAAGCGGCCGGCCGCCTCCCGCCAGCCGGGGGGCTGGACGCCGCAGCGCTTGCCGAGCAGGGCGACGAAGATACGTGCCTTGTCCGGGCCGAATCCCGGCAGTGCGGTGATCCTCGTGAGCAGCTCGGCGCCGGTGGCCGCCCCCGTCCACACGTTCGCGGCGTCACCGTCGTACCGGTCCGTTATCAGCGCACACAGCTGCTGGACGCGGCCCGCCATCGCCCGGGGGTAGCGATGCAGGGCGGGCCGCTCGCTGAAGATCGCCACCAGGGCTTCCGGATCGTAATCGGCCAGTTCCTGCGCGCTGGGCTCATGGCCAAGCCGCCGCACCAGGTCGCGGGGCGATGTGAAGGCCTTCTCCACCGTCACCTGCTGGTCGAGCAGCATCGCGATCAGCAGCGCCAGCGGGCTGCGCGACAGCAGTTCGTTGGCGTCCGGATCGATCGGCAGTGACAGCATCATGGCTTCCTCCCTGGGACAGCGACTATCCTGTCAGCCCGCAGCGTTCCGGATACTGCCAGGGTCAGGACGGACTAGCGGAAGATCGGCCAGCGTTCAGGTTAGTAGTCCAGGATGTCTGGAGCAGCCGGGGACAGGACGCGGGAGCGGGACTCCCGCGCAGAGGAGGTACAGGTGTCCAGATTCTCGAAGGCGGCCATCGGCATCGCGGTGGTCGGCCTGATCCTGATGTTCTTCAACTTCTGGCTCGGCCTGATCGTCGTCGTGGCCGGGATCGCGATCCCGGTCGGCGCCTACCTCATGCTCGATCCCTCACAGCGGCGGCGGCTGCGGGAGATGCGCCGCCGCGGGCAGATCGGCCGCTGAGGCCGCCCAGGCGCCTTATCCCTCACCAGACTCCCCTGACAGACGACTTCAAGCCAGGAGGCCTGCCATGGCCGTGCGCCGTCTCAACCACGCTGTCCTCTATGTCCACGACCTGGGCAGCGCCGTTGACTTCTACACCACCACGCTCGGATTCGAGATCCGGACCGAGATCGCAGGCCAGGCAGCATTCCTCCGGGCGCCCGGCTCGGCGAACGATCACGACCTGGGGCTGTTCGGCATCGGCGGGACCCCGGTCCCGGCCGACGCCGCACCCCGGGCGGGGCTCTACCACCTGGCATGGGAGGTGGGCACGCTGACCGAACTGGATGAGATCCGCCAGGCACTCGCCGCCCGCGGTGCGCTGGTCGGTGCCAGCGACCACCGGGTGTCCAAGTCGCTGTACGCGAAGGACCCGAGCGGGATCGAGTTCGAGGTGATGTGGCGGGTACCGGCGGAAGACTGGGAGACCGAACTCAAGCAGGGCCCGATGATCGCACCGCTGGACCTGGAGGCGGCCCTGGACCGGTGGGGCGACCGGGCGACCGGCTCGGCCGCCGGGTCGGTTACCTGACGGCCGTCAGGCCGTCAGGCGCGGCGGGTAACCCGGATCTTCGACTGCGGGTGCGTCCCCTCCCAGTCCGCCATGAGCTGGGCGTCGAGGCCGTTGCGGTCGGCGAGCGCGACCAGGGTCTCGGTGCGGTAGTAGAAATCCTCACGCAGCACCTGATGCTCGGCGCCCTCGGTCCGGTCAAAGGTGAAGTCGAAGATGGCATCGGCGGTCATGATCCGGCCCACATGGGCCAGGCACTCCTCGATCACCTCGAGCGGCGAGTGGGAGAACACGCTGTGCGCGTGGATCACCGTGAACTTCGCCGACGGGAGGAACTCGAACTTGAGGTTGTTGACCAGGGTCAGGCACGGGACCTTGGCCTGCAGGCCGAACTCCGCCAGCGTCTGCTGGGCGGCCAGCAGGATGTCGGGTGAGATGTCGATGCCGTAGTAGTTGCCGGGGTTGAGGTAGTCGATGAACAGCCGCCCCGCCCGCAGGTTGCCGCAGCCGATCTCCAGCATCCGGTCACCCGGCTGCAGGCCGTGGCCGGCCAGGTAATCGAACTGAAGCTGGCCGATCTGGAGCCAGGACGCGTGGGTATCGCTGCCGACCGCGGCCTCGGCGCAGCGGGCAGCGTCCGACTTCATCACGCCGCGGTAGTAGCTGACGTGATCGGCCGACTTCATGCCGAGCAGCGCGTCCCGGCCACGGCGGCGGGCATAGGGGATCACCCGGCCCGGGTGCCGGAGCGCGTAGCCGAGCTTGTACGACAGGCGCGAACGGTCATGATCTGGCACGGGCACCAAGTCTGGCACGGGCACCAAGTCTGGCACGGCGCTGTCCCCGGTGCGGTCGGTCACTCGTGAATCTCGCCCGCCGCGGGCCGTCGCATCTTCTTCGTGACCACCCGGGTGGCCACCATCCGGGCGGCTTGAATGCCCACCCCGAGCACCACCGCCCAGCTCAGTGCCTCAGCGAACCCGACAGCGGGGTCCTGGACGTCGGTGGGCGGCTCCTTGCCGGTGACCTTCTTCCAGCCAAAAATGAGGACCTTGCGGGCAAGGAACCCCGCGCCGACGGCGGCCGCCATCACCACTGCCTTGCTGACGGCGTCCCCGTCATTGTCTGACATGCCCAGTTCCTTCCCGCTGCCCGAGGCAGCCACAGCCGTCCCAGTGTTGCCGGTCGAACCAGTGTTGCCGGTCGATCCAGTGTTGCCGGTCGATCCAGTGTTGCCGGTCGATCCAGTGTTGCCGGTCGATCCAGTGTTGCCGGTCGATCATCCCACGGCGGCGCCGTCGGCCCGGGCGCCGGGCCGCGACCTGCTGATCGCGGCGGCCAGCTCGGCCGGGTGACGGGTCCCCACCAGCCAGTACGGGGCACCGGCGGCTGGCCCGCTCACCTCGGTGGACGCCCGCCACCGCCGCCACCTGAGCCGCCTGAGCCGGCGGCGCCGCACGGTGCCGGCCGTGGGCCCGGTCACCTCGACGTACACCGCTTCCCGCAGATACGGCCTGATGAGCAAGAACGCCGCCGGGTCCGCCCGCGGCCCGCTCATCACCCGGGTCTGCGCCCGGTCCAGGGCGCTCACCTCCCCGACCGCGGCCAGCGCGAGCCGCGCCCGCCCGACGCTCAGCTCGCCGTCGGCGACCTCCACCCGCGGCCACCCCCACGAGAGCAGCATCGCGGCCCACACGGCCACCAGGACCGCGTAGATCGCGCCCCCGGCCAGCCATCCGAACCCGGCGGCGAGCTCGGCACCGAGGATCACGATCACCACCAGGCCGATCAGCCACCATGACAGCGGCACCCGGAGCCGTTCGTGGTAGACACGCATGAGACCACGGTAGTGGGTCGTATGAGCTGGTTACATGGGGACGTGATGGCGCGACGGCGATGGCCTGGCCACCGGGACGAGAGCGGCCCGGCCGCGGTGACCCGGGACAACGGCCTGCAGCCGGACAGCGACGGCTCCGACGCGGCGGGCTGGGCCGAGCCGGCCCCCGGCGGCCCCGCCCAGGTACCGCGCTGGCTCCGGCTGGCGGCAGGCTGGGCATGGCGCCTGCTCGTCGTCGGGGTAGTGATCTACCTGTCCTTCCGGCTGGCCAGTGCGCTGCGGCTGGTGGTGCTGCCCTTCATCGGCGCGCTGCTGCTCACGGCGCTGCTGCAGCCGCTGACCCGCCGCCTGCGCCGGGCCGGCCTGCCGGCGCTCGGGGCGACCTGGTGCACGCTGCTGGTGGCGGTCGCGGTGCTCGCCGGGGTGACCGCGCTGGCCGCCACCCAGACATCGGCCGACTACCAGTCGCTCGTCCGCGAACTCGGGAACACCTTCGGCGACCTGCAGCGGTGGCTGGCAGGGCCGCCTTTCCACTTCCGGCAGTCAAGCCTGCAGCAGCTCTCCAACCGGGCACTGGGCTTTCTCAGGCACCACCAGTCGGCGGTGGCCGGCACGGTGCTGAGCGGCGGCAGGATCTTCCTGGAGATCCTCGCCGGGCTGGTGCTCATGCTGTTCGTGACGTTTTTCCTGCTCAAGGACGGTGACCGGATCTGGGCCTGGCTGACAGGGTTCCTGTCCAGCGACGTCAGGCCGCGCGCCCGGGGAGCCGGCGCGGCCGCCTGGCAGGCGCTCACCTATTACGTGCGGGGCACCATCGCGGTGGCGGCCATCCACGCCGTCGTGATCGGTGTGGCCTTGTGGGTGATGGGCGTGCCGCTGCTCGTGCCACTGGTCATCCTGGTCTTCCTGGCCGCGTTCGTGCCGCTGGTCGGCATCCTGGTGGCAGGCGCGCTGGCGGTCGCGGTCACCCTCGGCACCAGGGGCTGGGTCGCGGCGCTGGTGCTCGTCGCCATCTTCATCCTGGAGAACCAGCTGGAAAGCCATCTGCTCCAGCCGCTCGTGGTGGGCAGGATGGTCCGGCTCCACCCGCTGGCCATCATCCTGGTGCTGGCCGTGGGGGCGGCGATCGCCGGCATCGCCGGTGCCGTGGTCGCGGTCCCCATCACGGCAGCGCTGGTCCGCGCCGGGCCGTACCTCCGCGGCCGCCCGCCCGGGCCGCTGGCGGGGCACGCCGATGAGCCCGGGCAGGTGGCCCAGCGGCGGTAGGGTTGCCCAGCGTGGAACAGAACGTGCCGGTGCTCATCAGGCGGCTCGACCCGGGCCTGCCGCTGCCGTCCCGGGCCCACCCCGGCGACGCCGGGCTGGACCTCTTCGCGGCGGCCGGGGTAAGGCTGGAACCCGGGCAGCGGGCCGTCGTCCCCACCGGGATCGCGATCGCGCTGCCCGACGGCTACGCCGCCTTCGTCCATCCCCGGTCCGGGCTCGCCGCCAGGCACGGTGTCACCCTTGTCAATGCGCCGGGGACCGTGGACGCAGGGTACCGTGGCGAGATCAGGGTCACTCTGATCAACACCGACGCTCAGCATGCGGTCCGTTTCCAGCGCGGGGACCGGGTCGCCCAGCTGGTCATCCAGCGGGTGGCCCGGGTGGTGCTGCATGAGGTGGAGTCGCTGCCGGGCTCGGCACGCGGCGACGGGGGATTCGGGTCCACCGGCGGGCACGCGGCGGGCACGCCTCCCGCGCAGCCGGGACCTGCGCCCGGCCCGCCCGGCCCGGGCGGCCCGCCCAGCCCGCCCGGCCCAGCCGCGCAGGCACCGGGTGCGTGAGCGGGGACCCGGCGCCATCGAGGAGGCAGGCTTGCGAGGAATCAGGACAGGGACAGGAGTGGGTGCCAGTGTTCCGCCGTCGCCGCGCTGACGCTGACCAGCCCGGGAACGAGCCGGAGTGGGTGGAGGCCGACGAAGGTGAGTTCCCGACGGCCGGGCCGGCCCGTGGGACGCGGCCGAGGACGTCCCCGCCCAGGAGCGGCTCGACTTCGGCAGCTTGCTGGTCCCGGCCAGTGAGGGCGTCGAGGTCCAGGTCACCGTCATGGAGAACCAGCCGGCCTGGATCACGGTCGTGCGCGGGGAGAGCGGCCTGCAGCTGCAGGCCTTCGCTGCGCCGAAAAGCGGTGGCCTGTGGGAGGAGGTCAGGCAGGAGATCGCGGCCGAGGTGGCCAGGAGCGGGGGCCAGGCCACCGAGGCCGAAGGCCTGTTCGGCGTGGAACTGCGGGCCCGGATCACCCCCACCGACCCGGTCCAAGGGGTCCGGCGTGGCCCGCTCGAGCCGGTCAGGTTCCTGGGGGTAGACGGGCCCCGCTGGTTCCTGCGTGGTCTCATCACCGGCCCGGCGGCCCGGCACGAGGATCTGGCCAGGCCGCTGGAGCGGCTGTTCGCGGGCGTCGTCGTGGTCCGCGGTGATCACCCCGTCCCGCCCCGCGAGATGCTGGAGATCCGGCTTCCCGGGGAAGCGCTGCCGGAGGCGCCGGAACCCGGGGAGGATCGCTGGCCGCTGAACCCGTTCGAGCGCGGCCCGGAGATCACCGAGACCCGTTAGGCCAGGGGCATGGCCGGCGGCGCGCCGGCATCCGGATCGATGTGCCTGTTGGTGACGAGAGGGACCCAGCCGGATCAGTGCTGGGCCGACAGCAGGTGCGCCAGCTCGTCCTCCACGTTCTCGCTGGTGACGAACAGCAGCTCGTCCCCTGCCGTCAGCGGGTCGTCGGAGCTTGGGACGATCACCCGGCCTTCCCGCAGGATCGCCACCAGGGCGGTATCGGGCGGCCACTGGATGTCCCCGATCCTGGTCCCCGCCAGCGGCGCGTCGGCGGCCATGGTCAGTTCCACCAGGCTCGCCTCGCTCTGCCGGAACGTCATCAGCCGGACCAGGTCGCCGACGCTGACGGCCTCCTCCACCAGAGCCGACAGCAGGCGCGGCGTGGACACCGCCACGTCGACACCCCACGACTCGTTGAACAGCCACTCGTTCTTGGGGTTGTTCACGCGGGCCACCACCCTGGGCACCCCGTACTCGGTCTTGGCCAGCAGTGACACCACCAGGTTGGCCTTGTCGTCGCCGGTGGCGGCGATGACCACGTTGCAGCGTTCCAGGGCGGCCTCGTCCAGTGAGGTGATCTCACACGCGTCCGCGAGCAGCCACTCGGCCCGCGGCACGCTGTCGACCGCGATGGAACGGGGGTCCTTGTCGATCAGCAGGACCTCGTGCCCGTTGTCCAGCAGTTCACCGGCGATCGAGCAGCCGACCGCGCCGGCTCCGGCGATGGCGACCCGCATCAGTGAGATCCCTTCCCCTGCGACCTGCCCGGCACGTTGCGGGCGAACGCCGCGCAGATGCGCTCCAGGTCGCTCTCCGTCGCGATCACGTAAGGCACGTCGCCCTCCTGGAGCACCGTGCCCGGCCCAGGCAGCATGGCCTCTCCGAGCCTGGAGATGAACGCCACCCGGGCCCGGGCGGCTTCCTCCAGTGCCTGCACCTTCTCGCCCACCCACTCCTGCGAGTAGGCCACCTCGGCCAGCACGATGGCGCCGGTCGGGTCACGCCAGAGCGGCTCGGAGCCCTCGGGCAGCAACCGGCGCAGCATCTGGTCGGCGGTCCAGCGGACCGTCGCCACCGTCGGGATGCCCAGCCGCTGGTAGACCTCCGCGCGCCGGGGGTCGTAGATGCGCGCCGCGACCCGTTCCACGCCGAACGACTCGCGCACCACCCGCGCGGCGATCACGTTCGAGTTGTCGCCGCTGCTCACCGCGGCGAAGGCGTCCGCCTCCTCGATGCCCGCCTCGATCAGCACGGCCTGGTCGAAGCCGAAACCGGTGATGCGCTTGCCCTTGAATCCCGCGCGCAGCTTGCGGAAGGCCTCCCGGTCCTGGTCGATGATGGCGACCGAGTGGCCCTGGTCCTCCAGGATGTGCGCGAGCGTCGAGCCAACCCGCCCGCATCCCATGATCACGATGTGCACGGCCGCCCTCCAGTGACTACGGTGCTCAGTCACGGTAGTCCCCCGTTCACGCTCCCATGACCCCCGGCCGGCATACTAGGGCGTGTCTCGCGGAGATCCACGGGACTTGCCCGCGGGACAACAAGGCAGGGGAGCAGCGTGGAAGCCTCGATCGGGGCAGCGGCCGGCCGGGACGCTGACATGGGCCCGGACGGCCTGCTGGAACTGGCCGTGGGCGATGTCGCGCACGGCGGCTGGTGCGTGGCCAGGGAGCCGGGGGGCAGGGTGGTATTCGTCCGGCACGCGCTGCCGGGCGAACGGGTCCGTGCCCGGATCACCGACTCCACCACCAGGTTCGCCAGGGCCGAGGCGGTCGAGATCCTGGCGGCCTCGCCGGACCGGGTCGTGCCCCCCTGCCCACACGCCCGCCCCGATGGCTGCGGCGGCTGTGACTGGCAGCACGCCAGCCCGGATGCACAGCGAAGGCTCAAGGCCGCGGTGGTCAGCCAGCAACTGCGGCGTATCGCGGGGCTGGAGCGTGAGGTCACCGTGGAGCCACTGCCGGGCGACCACGACGGGCTGGGCTGGCGGACCCGGGTCAGGTTCTCGGTCGGCCCGGGCGGCGTCGCCGGGCTGCTCAAGCACCGCTCCCACGAGGTGGTGGACGTCGGTGACTGCCCGCTGGCGCACCCGCTGGTGCGCGAGGCCGGGATAACCGGGCGGCGCTGGCAGCAGGTGTCCTCGCTGGAGGTCAGCGTCTGCCCGGACTCGGGGGAGAAGGCCGTGATCGTCACGGCGGCGCCGGGCAGGCGCCAGGCCGGCCGCGGTGATGCCGGGCCGGGGAATCCCGCGACCCGGGCCGCCGCGATGCTGTCCGGCCGGGCCAGTGCGGTCCTCGCCGCCGGCCGGGGCGGCAAGCTCACCGCCCTGCGCGGGCGGGGCTACCTGCGCCAGCGCGCGGCAGGGCGGACCTGGCGGGTCGGGGCCGGCACGTTCTGGCAGGTCCATCCGGGCGCCGCGGACGCGCTGACGGCGGCGGTGCTGGAGGCGCTGGGCCCCGCTCCAGGTGAGGTGGCCCTCGATCTGTTCTGCGGGGCCGGCCTGTTCGCTGGCGCGCTGGCGGAAGCGGTCGGGCCGGGCGGAGCGGTGATCGGGGTGGAGGGCGACCGGGGTGCGGTCCGCGATGCCCGGCACAACCTGCGCGGCCTGCCGTGGGTGCGCATTCACCATGGTGACGTGGCCACCGTGCTGGCAGGGGAAGCCGCGCCCGCCACCGAAGGCGTGCCCGCCCGGGCAGGCTGGCCGGAGGCGGGACTGGCCGTGCTTGACCCGCCCCGCGCCGGGCTCGGGCGGACGGTCATCGAGCGGCTGCTGAGGCCGCCGGGCGGCAGCGGCAGCCGCCTGCGTCGGGTGGCGTACGTCTCCTGTGACCCGGCCACCCTCGCCCGTGACATCGCCGTGTTCGGCGAGCTGGGCTGGCGGCTGGCCGGCCTGCGCGTCTTCGACGCCTTCCCGATGACCCACCACGTGGAGTGCGTCGCGGCGCTTGCGCCCGGCTGAGCCCTGGCACGGCCGGCCTGGCCCCGATGGTCCAGGATGGGATCATGCACCTCCGGATCTTCACCGAACCCCAGCAGGGCGCCGACTACGGCAGGCTGCTCGCGGTCGCCCGGGCCACCGAGGAACTCGGCTTCGACGCGTTCTTCCGCTCCGACCATTACCTCACGATGGGCGAAGGGACCGGCCTGCCCGGGCCCACGGACTCCTGGGTCACCATGGCCGGCCTGGCCCGCGAAACGGCGCGGATCAGGCTGGGCACGCTGATGAGCGCGGCGACCTTCCGCTACCCCGGGCCGCTGGCGATCGCCGTCGCGCAGGTGGACGAGATGAGCGCCGGCCGGGTCGAGCTGGGGCTGGGGACCGGCTGGTTCGGCGCGGAGCACGCCGCGTACGGGATCCCGTTTCCCGGCTTGGCGGAACGCTTCGGGCGGCTGGAGGAGCAACTGGAGATCATCACGGGGCTGTGGGAAACGCCGGAAGGCGAGACGTTCTCGTTCGACGGGTCCTACTACACGCTGACCGGCTCGCCCGCCCTGCCCAAGCCCGTCCAGCGTCCCCGGCCCCCGATCCTGGTCGGCGGACACGGGCCGCGCCGGACACCGCGGCTGGCGGCGAGGTTCGCCGACGAGTTCAACGTCGCTTTCGTCAGCCTCGAAGAGACCGGTGCCGCGTTCGGCCGGGTCCGGGATGCCTGCGCGGCGGTGGGCCGGGACCCGGCCTCGCTGGTGTACTCGGCCGCGCAGGTGGTGTGCTGCGGCCGGACCGGCGCGGAACTGGCGCGGCGGGCGGCGGCGATCGGCCGCGAGGTGGCCGAACTGGAGGCCGGCGGGCTGGCCGGCTCGCCCGCGCAGATCGTGGGCAAGCTGCGGGACTTCGCGCGCACCGGCGCGTCCCGGATGTACCTGCAGGTCCTCGACCTCCACGACCTCGATCACCTGGAACTGATCGCGACCGAGGTCATGCCCCATGTCCGCTGACGAGCGGGGCACCGCGGAGGTCCTGCTCATGCCGGGCGGGACCGGAAGCGCCAGCCGCTGGCGGCCTATCCCGCCAACGGCGCCAGCGCGGCGGTGAGCGGGGCGAGGATGCCCGGGTCGGCCGTCAGCGGCAGGTTCATGATCGCCAGGTCGGCCCCGGCGTCGCGGTAGGCCGCGGCCAGTTCAGCGGCCTGGCCGATGCCGGCGGTGTCCTCGACCCGGATGTTCACCGAGCAGGTGATCTCGCCGGGATCGCGGCCGAGGTCCGCGCAGTGGGACCGGAGCGTGCCGGCCAGGCTGAGCCAGTCCTGTGGGTCGCTGGTGATCGCGTTCCACTGCTGCGCCCAGCGGGCCGCGGTCCGCAGCGTCCGGGTCCGGCCACGCCCGCCGATGGCGATCGGCGGATGGGGCCGCTGGACCGGCTTGGGCTCGCAACGCGCCTCGGTGAGCCGTACGAACCGGCCGGACAGCGTGGTCGTCTCCTGGCCGAGCAGGGAGACGATCGCCGCCACGCCCTCGTCGAAGCGGTCGAAGCGTTCACGCAGCGGCGGCAGTTCGATGCCGTACGCGTCGCATTCCATCTGGTTCCAGCCGGCTCCCAGGCCGAGTTCCAGCCTGCCGCCGGAGATGATGTCGGTGGTCGCGGCCATGTTCGCGAGCACCGCCGGATGCCGGTAGATCATGCCGGTCACCTGGCAGCCGAGCCGGATCCGGGTCGTGGCCTGCGCGAGCGCGGCGAGCATGGTCCACGCCTCCAGGTTCGGCCCGGTGAGATCGCCCGTGAGCGGGTAGAAGTGGTCCCAGTTCCAGGCCGACTCGAACAGGCTGATCTCGTCGGCCGCCTGCCAGACGTCCCGGATCCGTGCCCACGTGGTGTGCTCCGGCCTGGTCTTGATCGCGAAGCGCATCGGCTCCTCCTGTCGGTCGCGCCGCCCCGGGGAGAGGCTATCGCGGTGGGCCGGGCCGGGCGGGCCGGGCGGGCCGGGCGGGCCCTGGCGGTAAGCCGCCCACGGGTCGTAGTCGACCTCGAGTGTCTCCTGCGGCGGCCGCTGCGCCTCCGGCACGTGCTGCAGATTCAGCCGGATCCTGGTCCAGGTGGAACTGCGCCCGCGCATCGCGTCGACCAGGACGTCAGCCGGTTGAAGCAGGGGCCAGACGCCGGGGTGGCGCTCCTTCCACCGCTCCAGCCCCGCCCGCGCCTCCGCCTCGCTCGCGGCGCGGGCCACCTCGATGAGCGGCATGGCCGACCGCCGGCGGCCGGTCGGGCCGCTCGTTTTGCCCGGGGCGGGCCGCGGGGCGGCGGCCGCGCGCCGCTTGGAGGGCTGGACCCGGGGCGGCTCACCTGCCTGCTTGTCGTAGTGCGGCGGCCAGGGCGCGTCGCCGAGCCCGGCCGCCTCGTGCTCGTCGGCCAGGGCGAGCAGCGGCTCCAGCGAGCCCGCCGCGTCGTCCATGTCCTGCCATGGGTCGCCGAGCCGGGCGAACCGCTCCGGCACGGTGCCGATCGTGAAGGCTTCCGGCCGGCAATCGGACACCTCAGGCCAGGTCAAAGGGGTGGATACCCGGGCGTCGGGGGTGGGGCGGATCGAGTACGCCGACGCGACCGTCCGGTCCTTGGCGTTCTGGTTGTAGTTGACGAAGACGCCGTGGCGTTCCTCCTTCCACCATTTGGCGGTGGCCAGGTCGGGCGCGCGTCGTTCGATCTCCCGGGCGAGCGCGACGGCGGCCCGGCGGACCTGGGGAAAGGTCCAGCGCGGCTGGATCCGGGCGTAGATGTGGAAGCCGCGTGAGCCCGACGTCTTGGGCCAGCCGGTCAGGCCGAAATCGGCCAGCACATCCCTGGCGACCAAGGCGACCTGCAGGATCTGCGGCCACGCGATCCCCGGCACCGGGTCCAGGTCCACCCGCAGCTCGTCGGGATGGTCCAGGTCGCCGGCCCGGACCGGGTGCGGGTTGAGGTCGATGCAGCCCAGGTTCACCACCCAGGCGAGCTGCGCGGCGTCGCTGACCACGATCTCGTCGGCGACCCGGCCGGAGGGAAAGCTCAGCGTGACGGTCGGTATCCAGTCCGGGCGCTTGTCCGGGGCACGCTTCTGGAAGAAGGCCTCGCCGTCGGCGCCGTGCACGAACCGCTTGAGCACCATCGGCCGTCCCGCCACCCCGCGCACCGCGCCCCCGGCCACGCTCAGGTAGTAGCGGACCAGGTCAAGCTTGGTGTGCCCGGCGGCAGGGAAGTAGATCTTGTCCGGGTTGGTGACCACCACCGGGCGGCCAGCCACCTCCAGGACCTCCCGGCGATCCGGCATAGGGCCACCATAACCGGCGTGGGCGGCGGGCTCAGGGGCGCATGTCGCCGGAACGTCAGCGCGCCGGGCCCGGGGGCGGCCGGCGTCCCGGGGGTGACTGCCTGGCCGGGCTGCCCGGGCTGGCCCGGCGGGGGCGGTGCCTGCTCGGCCCGCTGGCCGGGGCCCGGGCGGGACCGGTGCCGGAACCCGGCGAAGCACACGACCAGCAGGCGGTCGACCGCCCCGGCCAGGCTCTCGTCGCCGCCGAACACGCTGGTGAGGAACACCTTGCCGCTGCGGGACAGGGCCGACCCGACGGCGACGGTGAGCCCGACGCTGATGACAAGATGGGCGGCGTAGGTGGCGAAGATGGCCATGGTGGATCCCCCGGCCGAAAGTTTTGAACACGTTCAAGTCCTATCCGGCGGAAGCTGCCCGTCGGAGTCCGGGGCGCAGGAGCGACGATGAGGGTATGGGCGAGCAGCCAGCAGGGCTACCGGCGCCGGCCGGCGCCGCTGCGCGGCTGCTCGCGCTCTACGACCACGCCCTGCCGCAGGTCTACGGCTACCTGCTGGCCCGGTGCGGGCAGCGGGCAGTAGCCGAGGATCTCACCGCCGAGACGTTCCTGGCGGCCGTGGACGCGGTCCGGGCCGGGCGGGAGCCACCGGTGAGCACGGCCTGGCTGGTCGGCGTGGCCAGGCACAAGCTCAGCGACCACTGGCGCCGCCAGGCCAGGGAGCAGCGGGCGCTGCACGCAGTGGCGGCCGAGCCGGGCGCCCTGGCCGGGCGGGACGATCCGTGGGACGCCAGGCTGGACGCGCTGCGGGCCCGCGCGGTGCTGCAACGGCTCGGGCCGCACCACCGGGCCGCGCTCACCTTGCGGTACATGGATGACCTGCCGGTGCCGCAGGTCGCTGACCTGCTCGGCCGTACGGTACACGCCACCGAGGCATTGCTGGTGCGGGCCCGGTCGGCGTTCCGGGCCGCGTACACCCGCGAGCGGGAGGGGGACAGCGATGAGTGACCCGTTCCGTGTGCTGCGGGCGCCGGTCACGCCGGCCGACCCCGATCCCCGGTTCGCGGCCCGGCTGCGGGCGCGCCTGGAGCGTGCCCTGGATCTCCCGGAAGGAGTCGTCGTGTCTGATACAGGTGAACTGAGGCAGTCCCATCCCGCGCCCGCCGCCACCGCCCGGCAGGGAGATATCGGCTACGCGTCGCTGTGGGTGCCCGATGTGGCACGGGCAGCCGCGTTCTACGCCGCCGTGCTCGGCTGGGAGTACCGGCCGGGGAGTGCTCCGCAGGGGCGGCAGGTGCCCGGTGCGGCCCCGCCACAGGGCCTGTGGGGCGGCCAGCCCCGGTCCACGCTGTTCTG
Organism: uncultured Actinomycetes bacterium; assembly: GCA_963741615.1. Lineage (GTDB taxonomy): Bacteria > Actinomycetota > Actinomycetes > Streptosporangiales > Streptosporangiaceae > UBA9676. The sequence continues at coordinate 136,415 of CAVUIU010000001.1, read as the reverse complement.
CTCCTACCTCGTTGACGACGCCGCGGCGGCGGTCGCGCGGGTGCGGGCGGCCGGCGGCCAGGCCAGCGACCCTGACCCGCGGCCGTACGGACTGAGCGCCGACTGCGTGGACGACCAGGGCACCCGGTTCGCGGTGCACCAGCCCCCGGCGGCCGGCACCGGCGGCGGGGGCACTGCGGCTCCGGCCGGCCCGGATCCGGCCGGCCCGGGCCGGCCGAGCGCGCGGGCGGCCGGGGCACGCGACGGGGATCTTGCCTACGTCACGCTCGAGGTGGCCGACTCGCGCCGGGCCCGTGACTTCTACGGCGCGGTGCTCGGCTGGCAGTTCCTGCCGGGCCGGATCGCCGACGGCTGGCAGGTGGTGGGCACGACACCCCTGATCGGCCTGTCCGGCGGCCATCCTGGCGCCACCGCCGTGCCGATGTGGCGGGTGGCCCAGCTCGCTGCGGCGGTCGGCCGGGTCAGGGCCGCGGGCGGCACCGCGACCGAGCCGCAGCAGCAGCCATACGGGCTCACCGCCGACTGCACCGACGACCAGGGCACCAGGTTCCACCTCGGCCAGCTGCCCGGCCAGTAGGCCCCGGCGGGCAGCGTCAGCCGTCCCGGCGGGCGGCGGCGCTGGTCAGCGTTCCGACGGCCGGGCCCGTCTGGCCGTTGCCGTTCCGGTGGTGGTGGTGGCGGTGGTGATGGCCACCGTCCTGCGGTGGTGGCGTAAAGGCCACGACCACCACGATGGTGCTGGCCGGGCTCACCTGACCGCTCGGCTGGACCGCGAGGACCGTCCCGGTCTCCTGGTCGGAGGGGCGCTGCTGGACCCGGACGGCCAGCCCGAGGACCCGCAGCCGCTGGCGTACCAGTCCCAGTGACTGCCCGACCAGTGAGCCGGCGGTGACTTCCACCGTGCCAGGCGTCGGCGGGACGGTCGCCGGCGGTGACGGGCTACGGGTCACCGAGGGGCTTGGCTGGGTGCTGATGTGCTGGCCCGGCCGGGACGCGGAGCTCGTCGGCCTGCCACTGAGCCCCCGCACCACCACCAGCGAGAGCAGCGCCAGCACGACGGCGGCGGCGGCCGCCGCGGCGGCGGTAGCGGCCGGCCGGCGGCGCCGCCGGATGGGCTGGCTCTGCTGCCACTGGAGGGTGGGTGACTGCGGGGGGGCCGGTTCGGGTGCCGGGGTCTTCGCCGCGGTGGCCGGGATGGCGTGCACCCACGAGCCGCCAGCACCGTCCATGCCACCGATCAAGTCCTCCCGCAGGCGGTCGGCCCAGCTGGCTACCTCCTGCGCACCGGCCGGCCGGGCGGACGGGTCCTTGGCGGTCAGCCCGGCTACCAGCAGCGCGACCTCGGCAGGTACGGCGAACGGGAACGGCGGCAGCGGCAGATCCCGGTGGGCGACGGCGACCTCTACCGGCTTCCCCGTGAAGGGCGGGGCCCCGGCCAGGCAGTGGTAGGCCACCACCCCGAGCGAGTACAGGTCGGAGGCTGGCGTGGCCGACGCGCCCGATACCCGTTCGGGGGCCAGGTAGGCGGGGGTTCCGACCACCGTTCCGGTGCGGGTGACCGGTGCCGATCCGGCCACGTGCGCGATCCCGAAATCGGTGATCTTCACCTGGCCGTCCGCGGCGAGCAGCAGGTTGGCGGGCTTGATATCGCGGTGCACCAGCGCGGCCGCGTGGGCCGCCTGCAGGCCCGACGCCACCTGCGCGACCACATCCAAGGTCTGGGCGGCATCGAGCGGCCCGGCCGCCAGGACAGCGGACAGCGAGGGCCCGTCCACCAGCTCCATCACCAGGAACGGGGGATACGGCGATACCGGCTCACCGTAGTCGAACACCCGGGCGATCGCCGGATGCGACAGTGCGCCGGCGTGCCGGGCCTCGGCCCGGAAACGCGCCAGCGTCTCGGCGTGTTCGGCGAATTCGGCTCGCAGCAGCTTGACGGCTACCAGCCGGCCCAGCACGGTGTCCTCCGCGCGCCAGACCTCGCCGACGCCGCCGGCCGCGATCTGGCTTCCCAGGCGGTACCGGCCTGCCAGCAGCGGATACGTTGGCATGACAGCACTTGACCCTACCCGGGTACCGCCGGGCCGGTCCGGCAGTGGAGAAGATCAGCCCGCGTGCGCTGTGCGGGTGGTTTCGCCGACGATGCGAAGATTGCAGGGCAGGCGCGGGCGAGGGGAGAGGGCAGCTGAACCTGGAGCCGGCCGAGGCGCGGCGGCGGTTCTCGACCGCCATCGTGGCCCGCCTGGCCACGATGAGCCCCGGCGGCGGGCCCCACCTCGTCCCGGTCACCTTCGCCATGGACGGGGACATGATCTACAGCGCGGTCGATGCCAAGCCGAAGACGACCCGACGGCTGGCGCGGCTGCGGAACATCGCGGCCGAGCCCCGGGTGGCCATGCTCGCGGACCACTACGAGGCGGACTGGGACCGGCTGTGGTGGGCCCGCGCCGACGGTGCCGCCACCATCCTGGCCGCGCCCGCCGAGATGGCCGGGCCGCTCGCCCTGCTCGCGCGCCGCTACCCGCAGTACCGCGCCGACCCGCCGGACGGCCCGGTGATCCGCGTCCAGGTCGGGCGCTGGACCGGGTGGGCCGCGTCGGCGGGGTAGGCTCGGCGATCACCCTCCGGGGATCACACCCCCACGGGCAGCCCGCTCATGGCGTCCTCCAGGGCCTGCGCTGGCAGGTCGAAGTCGGTCACCTGCCCCGCCTGGTAGGCGCTGTAGGCGGTGAGGTCGAGCAGGCCATGCCCGCACAGGGCGGTCAGGATCACCTTCTCCTCACCGGTCTCCTTGCAGCGCAGCGCCTCCTCGATGGTGGCGGCGAGCGCGTGGGTGGGCTCGGGCGCGGGCAGGATGCCCTCGGTCCGGGCGAACCGCAGCCCGGCCGCGAAGCACTCCGACTGCGGCTTCGCCACCGCCTCGAACAGTCCCAGCTCGTACATGTGCGACAGCAGCGGCGACATGCCGTGGTAGCGCAGCCCGCCCGCGTGGATCGGGTCCGGCACGAAGTCGTGCCCGAGGGTGTGCATCTTGAACAGCGGCGTGGTGCCGGCCGTGTCCCCGAAGTCGTAGGCGTAGACGCCGCGGGTGAACGACGGGCAGGCGGCGGGCTCGACCGCGCGCAGCACCGGGTTCATCTTGCCTGCCAGCTTCTCGCGCAGGAACGGGAACACCAGGCCGGAGAAGTTGGACCCGCCGCCGGTGCAGCCGATGATCACGTCCGGGGTGTCGCCCGCCTGGGCGAGCTGCTTGAGCGCCTCCTCGCCGATGACGGTCTGGTGCAGGAGCACGTGGTTGAGCACGCTGCCGAGCGCATACCTGATGGCCGGGTCGGGGCCGGCCACCTCGACCGCCTCGCTGATCGCGATGCCCAGGCTGCCGGTCGAGTCCGGGTGCTCGGCGAGCACCGCGCGCCCGGCCGAGGTGAGGTCGGACGGGCTGGGGTGGACCGTCGCGCCGTAGGCCTCCATCAGCAGCCGCCGGTAGGGCTTCTGGTCGTAAGAAGCCCGGACCATCCATACCTCGCACTCCAGCCCGAACAGCGCCGACGCGAACGCCAGCGCGCTGCCCCATTGGCCGGCCCCGGTCTCGGTGGTCAGCTTGGTGACCCCCTCCGCCTTGTTGTAGTACGCCTGCGGGACGGCGGTGTTGGGCTTGTGCGAGCCGGCCGGGCTGCCCCCCTCGTACTTGTAGTAGATCCGCGCCGGGGTGCCCAGGTCCTTCTCCAGCCGCCGGGCCCGGAACAGCGGGGTGGGCCGCCACAGCCGGTAGACGTCCAGCACCGGCTCCGGGATCGCGATGTGGCGCTCCGGCGAGACCTCCTGCTCGATCAGGGCCATCGGGAACAGGGGTGCGAGCGCCTCCGGGCCGACCGGCTCGCGGGTGCCCGGGTGCAGCGGCGGGGGCGGGGGAGAGGGCAGGTCGGGTATGACGTTGTACCACTGCCGGGGCAGCTCGGATTCCTGCAGAAGATACTTGACCTGGTGGTCCATGAATGCCTCCGGGCGGCCAGGGCGAAAGGTGATCACTGCGACACTAGCCGTTCTTTTGCGCTGGTGGGGACCCCTTCCGCGGGTGAATCGCCCGGCCGGGCCTGGCGGGGTCATCCGCGGCCGTCCCGTGATCGCCCGCGGCCACGTCCCCGGCGCGGCCGGAGGCGACCGGGACGGTCCTAACCCGGCTGGCCCGTGGCCCGGATCCCCAGCCCCGCGATGATCAGGTCCACGGTCTTGCGGGTGAAGACGTCGGTCAGGGGCCGGTGGCCGTGCAGCAACCGGTGGTATGACGCCCCGTAGAGCAGGTCGAGCACGATGTCGGCATCGGTGCTGGCGGGTATCTCGCCGCGGATGATGGCCCGCTCGATCATCACGACGCGCTGCGCGCGCAGCGGCTCCATGACCTGCCTGCGCCACGCCTCGGCCAGGTGGGGGTCGTGCTGCGCCTCAGCGATGAGCCCGAGCAAGACGCGGCCCATCGGGGTCCGGGTGACCGCGCGTACCCAGGCCCGGAGCGCGGCGAGCAGGTCGCCCCGGAGGGTGCCGGTGTCCGGCACCGGCTGCAGCCCCTGGAACTCGGCCACGAACGCGTCCAGGGCGAGCGCTCCCCGCGACCGCCAGCGGCGGTAGATGGTCGCCTTCCCGACCCCGGCGCGGGCCGCCACCTCCTCGATGGACATCCCCTGCAGGCCGCGTTCGGCGAGCAGGTCGGTGGCGGCGCGCAGGATCGCCCGGTCGGCCGCCTCGCTGCGCGGCCGCCCACGGCGGGCCTGTTCAGCGGCGCCCCGGCCGCGGGCCGGAATAGATCCCATACCCCCGAAGTTACACCGGATGAAAAACGAAACGGTGCGTATCGGATAAGTTGATGGAGCAGGCTCTCACCAGGCCCTCGTCCCCGGCAACGCAGCCTGCGCCCGCGGTGCAGCGCCGCGTTGCCATCCCGCCCGTTGAGCGTCCCCCGGCCGTTCCGCCCGCCGAGCGTCCCCCGGCCGTTCCGCCCGCTCCCCGCTACCGGGGCATGGGACTGATCCTCATCCTCACGGCCGCCTTCATGGTGGTGCTCGACAAGACTCTCCCGTCTGTCAACAGCAGGACTTGGTCACATTGCATGGCAGAGCCCCCGGGCCAGGGGGTCGGCTCAGGGGCTCTGCCAGCTCAGGTCACCCGAAATATCCCTCCGGCGGCGTTGGCGGGCCAGCGAAGATTTCATGTGGCAGGTCCCGGACCTGCTCGCCCGTAAGCATCCGCTCGCAGTAGTTGTCGTACTTCGTGACGATGGTCCTCCTGCCACCGCTACGAGCGAACAGATCCTGGATGCTGGTATCGCGCTCGCACCTATCGCAGACGAAGACGCCGCGGCCAGCCCTAACGACGTACCGCAGGTACCCGCCGCACATCTCAGGCGAGGGCAGGAACACCGGCTCGGGTTCTGGCTCGGGTTCTGGCTCTGGCTCTGGTTCTGGATGCAGATCCAGCTTCTTGCACCTGAGATTGGAGTAGCGAGTCGCACCGAGACCGGCCTGCGCAAGCGTGGTGACCAGACCGCATCGCATGCAGGTCCAGCTCAGCGGCTCGGTCGGCTCGGCGTACCAGGCCTCGGGACACACCCGCAAGTGGCCACCGCACGCTTTCACGTCCGGCACGGGTGCCAGCTTCGGACACCCCTCAGTCCGGCGGCAGGTAGCGTCGGGCGCTTCCGAGGGGTAGGTCGTACGCCTGCACAGCTCGCAAGTTCTGCAAATCTCTCTCAGCATTGTTCTCAGCCTCCTGGGCTCTATCTCCAGTACACCCCTGAGCAGGCAGGACTGCCAGAGCAAGGAAGGCCCTTGCCCTAAGGCAAAGGTCACCAGGCATGAGCAGGGCCGCCCTGGCGGGGATCGGGGGACCTTTGCCCAGGGCGGCCCTGCGGGGATGGGGCGGCTTGAGGGACTGTCAGCCGCCCCCTATCTGGCTACTCAGTGCCGCCGAACGGCCAGGCCATCGAGATGAGTTAGCCGGGCATGATCTGTGCTGCCGCCCGGTAGGACGGCACGAGCGTGCCGGCAGGCCTCGCCAAGTACTGAGCGGCGCCCGCGCTTACTGCTGCCCTTCGGTAAGCCGGGCGATCTCCAGGTCCAGGTTCCGCTGCAGCCGCCGACGGGTGGCCGCACTGATGGTGCCGGCTTCGAAGAGCCTGGACAGCTCGGCATTCTCCGTCGCGATGAGATCGCCCCGCAGTTCCCGCTCGGTCAGCGCCCCCTGTTCGGTATCCGGGCCTTGGTTCATGCGGGCGCGCGTGTTACCGATGCGGGCCTCCAGGCCGGTGCGGAGCCGGTCGATCACCTCATCGGGGGCGGCGGCGCTTTCGGCCAGTTCGTCCAGCCGGGCCAGGCCCGCCTCGGCCATGCGCAGCCGGGCGATGGTCTCCTCGTGGACGGGGCCGGAGGCGGCGGTCTTGCCGAATCCGGCGAACCGGGCCAGCGGCTCCAGGGTGAAGCCCTGCACGATGAGCGAGATCACGATCGCCGCCGCGGCCAGGACCAGCACGAGATCCCGCTGCGGCAGCGCAGCCCCGCTCGCCGTGGTAAGGGGGATGGACAGGGCAGCGGCCAGTGGCACCACCCCGCGCGTGCCCGCCCACGAGACCACGGCGGGCACCGGCCAGGACGGGCGGCGCCCGCCACGGCGCCATTGGGAGGCGGCCCACACCGGAAAGACCCACGCCACCCGGGTGGCAATCAGGGTCCCGGTCACCGTGAGCGCCGCCACCAGCCATTGCCCGGTATGGCCCACCGCGCGGACAAGCGTGGGGAGCTGCAGCCCGATGAGGCTGAAGACGACGCTTTCCAGCACGAAGATGACGGTCTGGTAGACCGAGTGCAGCTGCAGCCGCGTCTGCGCGGTGGTGATCGCCGAACGCCTGGCGCCGATCGCCAGCCCGGCCACGATCACCGCGGTCACACCCGAGACATGAAGCGTTTCGCCGAGCAGGTAGGCCATATACGGGGTGATCAGAGCCGCCACCGTCTCCACCACCGGGTCGGTGATCCGCCGGCGCACCATAATGGCACCGGCCGCGACTGCGGCGCCGGCCAGCGCGCCGCCGCCCGCCAGCACGGCGAACTCGCCCACCCCGTGCAGCAAGACTCCGGTCGCGGCCATCCCAGCCGTGCCGCCCACGGCCAGGGAGACCGCGATCTGGAACAGCACCAGGCTCGTGCCGTCATTGAACAGGCTCTCCGCCTGCACCAGCGCCTGCACCCTGGCAGGCAGCGAAAGCCGCCGCGCCAGCGCGCTGACCGCCACCGGATCGGTGCTGGCCAGGACCGCGCCCAGCACGAACGCCATGCTCGCCGACAAAGATGCCACCGCTCCGGCGACGACCGCGACTGCGGCCGCCGAGGCCAGCACCAGGCCCACGGCCAGCACCGCAACCGGCCGCCACACGGCCCGCAGGTCACGCCAGGACAGTTCCTCGCTGGCCGCATACAGCAGCGGTGGCAGCACCACCAGGCTGACCACGGCGGGCGGCACATGAATCAGGGGTGTCCCCGGCAGCAGGCCCACAGCCAGGCCGACGGCCACCAGCAGGGAAGGAGCGGGAACCCGCAGCCGTTTGGCGAAAGCCGCCACCACGGTGGCCAGCGCGACCAGCACCACGATGGTCTCAACATTGCGCACGCCGCCGACCTCGCCTCTTCGATCCGATGAGCCGTTGCCGACCAGACTTCCCGGCGCGCCGAGACCCAGTCTACCGGGGAGGCCGGAAGATGCCTCCGTGTTCAAAGCCCCTAAGCATTGGAACGCGGCAGCGCGCTGGCGAGGAGACCGGGAAAGGCTTAGCTGTGGTGCACGGTCTCCGGGAACTTCGTTACGCCACTTGAGGCCGGAACCGGCGCCAGAGGCGACTTGCGCATGGTGTCTTGCCGAGGTCGCGCTGGCCCGCTGTTTCCTCAGGTGGATGGCTTGGGCTGGTCGCGAAGGATCTGCTCTGCGGTCAGTGGCCGGTGCCAGAACGCCCAGGCGAGGCGGCCATGTCCGAGTTCGCGGGCAAGTTCAGGCGGCGGGACGGCCAGGACCGGGCACCGGGCGCGGGCCAGGCAGTAGCGGCTCACTCTGGGAAAGGCCATCCGGGCCAGCGCGCCGCGGCGGCCAGCGCCCACGACTAGCACATCGCCAGGGCGGCAGGCAAGATTCACCAGAACCCAGCCCGCCGGGCCACGCTCCACCTGCGGCTGCACCAGCGGATCACCGGGAACTTCCCCCCACACCGCGATCAGCGCGTCCCGGAGCCGCCGGCACGCGAGCTTGTGCCATTCCCGGCGCAGATCGCCCGACGGCGCGATCCGCTCGGCGCGGTCACCACCGGGCGGTTCCCAGGCAAGAACCGGGACCAGGACCGCATTGTGAGCGCGAGCCAGGGCCTCCCCGTACCGCAGCGCCTGCAGGCTGCCCGGTGACCCGCTCGTCCCGACGATCAGCCGGCCTATGCCAGACACAGTCCTGCCCGTTTCCTCACCCGGTGGGGGTGGGCGTCCCGGCTGCCAGCGCGCGGCCGGCCTGGTCAGCGAGCGCGACGGCTACCAGGCGCGCTTGCAGGGACGGCCGCGAGCCCGGCTTGGGCGTCAGCATGAACCGCCCGTAGTACTGGCCGTTGCCGAACGTCCGCAGCTCTATCTCCTCGCCGGGCAGGTCCGCTTTCTCCACATCCCAGCGGCCATGACCTGTCAGCACCGTGCCATCTGGCTCCAGCCGCGGCGGGTGACCGAGCAGGTTCCCGTACTCGAACCGGCAGGCCTGCAGATCCAGCAGGCCGGCCAGCTGCTGGCGGACATGATCGACCACAGCCTCCGGGAACCTCGCTGACTGGGCAAGCGAAGCAGTCTGGTGGATCTGCTCCAGGTATCCCGCATCGGTGATCGCGACCACTTTCAGGCGGCGGGCGTAGGCAGCCAGCTGCGACACGATCACGCCGACCACCAGCAGCAGCACAAACGTGGTGACATCGGCCGAGCTGCGGATCGTGAACCGCTCATATGGCAGGGTGAAGAAGAAATCGAACCAGACCGCCGCCCCGATCGCAGCGACCGCGCCAGCGACCCGGTTGCCGATCGCCGCCACCGCGACGACCGCCACCACCAGCAGCAGAGCCACGTTCGTGTTCGACCAGCTCGCGCGGAACGGCAGCAGCACAGCGGCCGCCGCGAGCGGAGCCGCGACAGCAGCGGCGATCGCGGCCCGGTCCCTCGTCAGGTAGCGGGTCATCCGCTCACACCTTCTCCCAGGCCTATGACTGCTCGCGCCAGAGCTTGACGGCGCCGACGGCCAGCACCACCAGCGCCGGGACAAAGAACAACCCGGTGTGCGTGAGCTGTCCGGCGATGCCCGCAACCAGGACCGCGATCCCGGCCACTGCCGCCAGCAGGTTAACCGGGGCCGGGGCGAAGGCCGCCGCGGCTGCAAGGGGCGCAGGCGCAACAGCCAGCAGCAGCGACGACCAGGTCGCGGCGATAGGATCAGCGCTCACCAGCGCCGAAATGGTAATCAGCTGCGCGGCACCGGCCAAGAAGAGCGCGGCCCGCCGCCACGGCCAGCTCGGCGGAGCAGCAGAACCGCTTGCCTCGGGTGAGTTGTCCGCGGGTGCGCTGTTGACAGTCATCAGTAGCCCCAAGTCCACGAGTCCGAAATACGAACATCGCCGACCAGGCTTCCCGGCACACCTGACACGATCCTAGACCTCGCCCGGAAGGCTGCCAAGAACAAGCTGCTCATGTAGCTTGCCTGCCCGGCGCCGCCTGATTGGCGGGCATCGGTTCGATGCTGGTCAAGACGCTGGCTGTCCAGATCGGGGGATTCTGCGGGGGTGAGCCGATCAGGAGTCGCGCACGGGCCCGAGAGCCTCGATGAAAGCCGCGGCTACGGTGCTGGCGAGTGCAACCACGGCGACTGCGCTGACCCAGATGAAGAAGATGGCGGTGCCCCAGATGCCGTCGGGAAGGCCCAGCACCACCGCCAGGCCGATCACCCACAACCCGGTTAGCCCCGTCGGGACCCAGCGGCCGGTCAAAACCACGCAGCAGGGGCCAACGATCAGCAGGCCTATGAGGATGACCCGGTTCCCGAGCATGGCGTCGATGGTGGCCACGATGAAGGAGATTTCCAGGCCGAGCACCCACAGTCTTTTGACCCGCCAGCCTGCCAGCAACGATTCCTGTCCCCTCCTGGATGGGGAGGGGCCGGCTATCCGCGCGCGTGCACTTCCCGGAGCGCTGCCATTGCCCGGCACTTCCACCGGCTTCTCCTGGGCCTGGCCGCCACGGTTTCGCCTGGCTGGCCATGGGGGGGACGGGCCCGGCTCAAGGTCGCTGGCACCTGGATGGCGGCCAAGTACCAGCCACGCTCCGAGCACAGCAGCAACGGCCAGGCCAGCCACGATCGCGATGCGCGTCTGCTGTGGTCCCCCGTACGCGAGGCCGAGAATCGAGCCGGCGAAGACAAAGTAGGCCGCAATGACTCCGATGCCAGTCATCCGCGATATGCCGCGATCACGATAGGCGAACGCAAGTACCACCGCGGTAAGAACGACGTACCACACGGCGGCCAGGATCGTCTGGCCCGACGGCCGGCCCAGCCCGATCAACGCGGCAGGTATGAGCAGGCCAGCAACCACATTAAGAGTGTTGCTGTTCAGGGCCGTGCTCAAGGTCGCCGCGCCCCGCCCGCGAGCTGCCAGGTACACTGCAGCGACCGCATTCGGCAGGCTCGTCACCGCCGCGAGCACCAGACCACCGACCACGATCTCCGGCACCGCAAAACGGTTCCCCAGCACCGACGCAGCCCGCTCCATCGTCACGCTGGCGCCGACCACGATGACCAGCGACCCAGCGGCGATGGCCACATCTGGCCACCGTCCCGGCACCGGCCGGATCGCCGATTCCAGTTCCACCTCCTCCTCGGCTACCGCCGACCGCAGCCAGGTGACCCACCGCCGGGGAAGCCGCAGACGTGCCAGACCCCGATCGGAAGCACCGAGCGCAACCGCGTACAGCGCTACGACAAAGAGACCGAGCACACAGCCCGCGGCGGGCGGCACCAGGCCCGCCACCACCACCAGGCACACACCCGCCACGCACATCGCGACGGTCCCGCCGAGCAGCACCACCCTGCGATGCAGCCCGATGCGCCCGGCAACCACCGCGCCAAGGCCAAGCAGAGCTGCCAGATTGAAGACATTCGATCCGATGATGACCCCAGCGCCCAGCCGCTGTTCACCGCTGGCCATCGCACTGACGGCGGCCGTGACCTCCGGCGCATCCGCCGCCAGCGCCGCGACAATGCCCAGCAACGCCTCCGACAGGCCCAGGCGCTCTCCGACCCGCTCAAGCCGCGAAACCAGCAGCCAGCTAGTTGCCAGACTCACAAGCGCCCCGGCGAGAAAAGCAACTGCTGCGGGTACGACAGTCATCCCGGCGAATCCTCCTACGTAGGCAAGCACGCCGCCAAACGGCCTCAACGATGGCGGCGCCTCCACCCAGGTATCCGGGCGCATCTGCAGGTGCCAGTTGCGCCTGATCCTGCGCTGTGCGGCCTAGCTCCCCGAGCCAACCGCCGACCAGCGCCACGCCTTCGATCTGATCGAGGCCAGCATCCCCTGACCCTCAGGTAGTCAGAACAACCCCACCCGACAGCGCCAACTCTTCGTGTAACTGATCTTGATGGTCTTACTTCCGTCCGGCGGACAGGCGCCCGTCGAAGGTGATGTCAAAGGCGTTGAGGGCGGCCTTCCACCGGTTGGTCCAGCGTTTGCGGCCCTTCCCGGTCGGGCAGGTAAAGAAATCTCGCCGTACCGGCTGTGCGGGCCGCCCGGGTGCCGATGTATAGAGCATGGCCCACTGTGAGCACAACGGGCACCAACACCGGGCCGACCGTCATCGTTTCCCCGACCACGTTGCACCGGCTCACCGGCCAGGTCCTGCACGAGGTGACCACCGACCGGAAGCCGCGCCGGATCGTGGACTCCTGGGGGCGCGAGCTTGCCGTGTTGCTGCACCCGTCCGACCCCCGGCTGGGGGTGCCCGGTGCCCGCTGAGGTCGACGTGCTCACGGTGAGCGTGTCCTATGCCCACTCGCATTTCAGCGAATTGATGCGCCACATCCACGATGGCGGCCTGGTGCGGATCATGGACCTGCGGACGCGGAGCGTCAGCGGCTGGCTTGTCCCGACGCTGGGGGTGCAGGCCGGCGTGGACGATCTTCACCTGATCGACTCGCGCCAGCGCCGGGTGTTCTCCGAGGCGGCGCGTGCCCGCGAGTCTGTCAGCGGGAACCTGAGACGGAAGGAAACCGCCAGTGCCTGAATCCAGAGCTGCCAAGCCAGCCGCGCCGTCTGAGCGTGGGCAGGATCTTGAGTCGCTGCTCGGGCCGGTGGAGCCGGTTTCCCCGCCGCCGCCGGCACCATCGCCCGTGGCAAGCGGTGTCGCCGCCATGATCGCGGAGAACGCGGCGCTGTGTCAGCCGCCGTACCCGGACCGTGCCCGGCAGCAGTCGGCCACGCTCAGGGGTGCGCTGGCGTACGACTTGGACCCCACCCACGATCCGCGGGTGGTGGAAGCCGTGCTCGCGGGTGCGGACGCCGAGGCGGTCAATGCCCTGGTCCGGCAGGTGGCCGCCGAGATGACGCCGACGAAGATGACCAGCCATCAGGCGGTCGGCGCGGCCCATCGCCGGGATGAGACCGAGCGCGCCGGACGTGACCGCGAGGCCGCCGCGAAGGCCGCAGCCGGCGGCTTCACCCAGCAGAGCGGGTTCTCGGCGCAGTACACGAGGCCGGCCCCGCCGGACCCCTGGGACAGCCGGGCGCGGGCTGCCGCCGACGCCCAGCTCGCCGGCCGGGCCGACTACCCGGGGGCTTACGCAAAGGAGCAGACATGACCACCATCGACCTCAGCATGAATGACCTCGCCGGGGCGCTCGTGGAGCTGGCCCAGCAGCAGTCGGCCATCGAACGCGATGTCCTCGCGCTGACCGAGGTCGGCGACGATCACACCCGGATCTTCACGCCGGAGTCGTACCGCCGGCGCGAGGGCGCCGCCCGGCGTGCGGCCCAGGTGGAGCTGTCGGGCGACGGCCGCAACGTCGATGACGAGATCTTGCGCCTTCGCATGCGGCACCCCCGGTCCGGCATCGACGTGAACAAGATCACGGGTGCCGGTGCCCTCCCGGCGGCGGAGCCCGCTGCCCAGGACGAGAGGTCCCGCTACCTGGGCGCGGACGCCGGTTTCGAGGACAAGACCCGGCTCGGCTTCACCCGCGACGCCGAGGCCGAGATCCTGCGGCTCTCCGCCATCAGCCGCGACATGGCCGGGCATTCCAGCCGCCCATTGGTCCACGATCTGGACGCCGATGAGAACGGCACCGACGACGGCCAGCCCGGCAGGGGCGGGGTCACCCACGCGGCCGAGGTCGACCGGCTCGTCGCCTTGCACATGAAGCTGCACGGCGACGCTGGCAACCGGGTCACCCGGCCTCTATCGCCGGCTGCCCGGGAAGCGGCCGAACGGCGCAGCCTGGCTGGCGGCCGGCCCGGTGGGGCGAGCATCCCGGCGCTCGCCGGCGGCGGCTGGAAGGGCTGAGCACCAGCAACATGAGGAGCAGCCGAAGGTGGACGCGGCCAGCTTCCGCGAGGAACTGAGCAGGATCATCCAGCAGGCGGCGAGGTGCGGGCTGGCCGAATCGCCGCTGGTGATCGTGCCCGGCCACCGCCCGCAGGATCTCGCCGCCGACATCGGGGCGTGCCGGCTGCTGGTTGACCGGCTGATTGCGGACGAGCTGGACAAACGGCGCTGGCTTGCGGTCGAGCCGCTCCAGAATGACGTTGGGATCTGCGTCGCCATCGCCCGCACACTTGAGTGCCAGGAGCGCCGTCTCCACCCTGCCCTTGCCCTCCAGCACCTGCGGGCGCTGGTCGAGGGCCGCAAGGTGCCCGCCGGTGGATGAGGCGCCGGCCCATGCGGCCCGGCCCATGCGGCCCGGCGCCTGCGATGGGCACTGACCGACGCGGCCGGCCCCGGCGTGCCCGAGGTGACCTGTGAGGGCCGGAAAGACGGTGACCGGGCCGAGGGGTGGGCCGCCTCTTACTACCACGCCGTTCTTGACGTGACCGGGGCGGAGTTCGCCGTGGCGGAGCCGGCCGCCCGCGCACTGGCTGATCTTCTCGCCGGTCTCGGTCTTCTCGACATCCGGGTTTTTGAGCTGAGCCACGGCGAGGATGCGGCCAGGACTGGCGCCCGGATCTCGGGGACGGTCACGCCGTGCTGCCTGGGCCGCCTGGACTCCGCCGCCGCCCGGCTGGAGCCGGCAGACATCCCCTGGCCGGCCCGTGACAACCGCGCTCCGCGGGCGGGCCGGGCGCTGTGCACGAAGACCTGCGCCGTCTGCTCCGCGGAGTTCGCCGGCACGAGTTCGGCCCGGTTCTGCTCGGATGACTGCCGCGACGTGGGCCGGCGCGAGGCCGCCGCCCGGAAAGCAGCGGCCAAGCGGGCGAAGAGGGCGAAGGCGGCCGTGACGTATGCTGGCCAGGCCAGTTAAAGCGGCCCCGGACGGTGCGCTAACACCGCTACCCGGGGCCTGACCGGAAAGTGAGTTCCGGCTATGAAGAATCCTTCCACCACCACGCCCGGCGGCACATGGCGATTGCTCGTCTTCGATGCCGACCCCGGCGACCCGAAGTGGATCATTGCCACCGTCGTCTCCGGTGCCGACGTGCGGCCCGCGAACCCCGGCGAGGCAGATCCGGACGGGGAGACCAGGGCCTGGGTGCTCGCCCAGGGCGGCGGGTCCGTGCTCACACCGCTGCCCCGGGCGCTCGCCTGGCGGGTTGACGGGTCCTGACCGTTACAGGCTGGCCGACACGGCCGGCTGCTGCGGGTGACCCGGCTGGGTGAGCGTGACCTTGCCGCGGCCGGCGGTGATCCGGAAGCCCTGCCGGCGAAGCCAGGGGCCTCGCTCGGAGACCTCCAGCCCGGCCCATAGCTGCGCGTAGGTCTGCCCCGTCTCCTCCTCCACCACCTGATCCGGGACGGACGGCAGGGCGGCCAGGCGGTCCCGTTCGGCCCTCAGTCTTGCGAGCCCGGCATCCATCTCGGCGTCGGGCAGATCGGCGAGCACGAGCTGCTTCATTTCGAAGCGGACTGCCTCAAGCTCGGCGCTGTGATCATGGCCGGGCACCACCCTGGTCACCACGACCGGCAGCCAGGCGAATGTCCGGGCTGCTATCTGATCGACCGCGGCGTTGACCAGCTCCAGCCTCACCATGTTGCCGCACCCTTTGCGCTGTGCTCCCCGGCCGGCACAGCGGTAGTAGAACGCCGCACCCGCCCCGCGCCCGGTATTGATCCGGTACATCGGGCTGGGCTCGCGGCCGGCGGCACGATGCTCAGCGGCGCAGAGGGGACAGAAGATGGCCCCGGCCAGCATGGCGCGGTTCTCAGTGACCAGAGGCCCGCGCTTGGGCCGGGAGTCCAGTGCCTCACCCGCGCGCCGGAAAGTGGCAGCATCGACGATGGCCTCACACCGGAGAATGGTCCTGCCGGCAGCGTCGGCGCGGTGGCCCATGTAGGTGGGGTTCCGGATCATCTGGCCGAGGGACTTGGGCCACCAGCTGTCACCGCCCAGCGGCCTGACCCCCTCGGAGTTCAGCCACTCCGCGACTGTGGCCAGCGAATCGCCCGCGATAACCCGCGCGAAGATCTGGGGCACATACTCGCGGCCCTCGACGGTGGGGGCGATGGTCTTGTGGCCACCCTCGGCGGGCACTACTTCGTAGCCGAACGGCGGGCGGCCGGTCAGCTTGCCAGCGTCCCTGAGATAGCCCTGCATCCGCCGGTACCGCTCGGAAGCCTTGAGCCATTCCTCATGGGCGATCCGCTTGGTCACGTCCCACCGGATGCCGTCCGCGCCCTCGCACGGGAACACGAGCCCGTCGACTGTCAGCAGCTTCTTCCGGTGCTCGTGCGCCCACTTCTCGATGTCGGTGGTGGACCGGTGGTCGCCGCGGGACAGCCGGTCGAGCCGGTAGGCGACCACCCCGTCATACTGGGCGATCCTGCCCGGCTCGGTGACCCACGGGCGCAGTTTCGGCCGGTCCCACGGCTGGACGGTGCCGCTCTTGCGGTCGGCCGCCACGCCCACGATCTCGTGACCGTTCGCCAGCGCCCATGCCTGAGCTTCCTTGTCCTGCGACTCGATTCCAGTCTGACCGTCCGCGAGCTGGCTAAGCCTCGCCGCCAGCAGCAACCTCATGTCCGCGTCCCCGTGTTTGTCCTGCTCAACAACACGTTAGCAGACGAGAAGTTGCTGGATTTCAGCATCGTGAACGTGGCGCTGCCCTCCATCCAGCGTGAGCTGCACTTCCCCGCCGCCGCCGTCGAGTGGGTGGTGACCGGGTACGCCATCGCCTTCGGCGGGCTGCTCATCCTCGGCGGCCGGGCCGCCAACCTGTTCGGGCGGCGTCGGCTCTTCATCGCCGGGCTGCTGGGCGCACCACCCGGACCCGCTGATCCGGATCGGCCTGCTCAGGCGGCCGGGCGTGCGCCGCGCGTACTCACTGATCCTGCTGCTCGGGGTTTACAACGGCGGCGAGATGCTGGCAGCTGCACGACCCGCCGCTGCTGGCCGGGCTGGCGATAGCCCCCCAGGGCATCGTGGGCTTCACCGCCGGCGTGTTCGGCGCCCGGCTCAGCGCTCGGCTCGGCCTGCGGCGGATGCTCGTGCTCACCAACCTGGCCGCCACCGCCGGGTTCGGTGTCCTCACCCAGCTGCCGGCCGGCGGCAGCTACAGCCCGCTGCTGGCAGCGGTGATGTTCGTCGGGTTCGGGAGCGCGGGCACCGCGTTCGGGGCCCTGGTCAGCGCCAGCCGTGGCGTGGCCGACCAGGACCAGGGCGTGGTCGGCGGGGTCATCAACACCAGCCGCCAGATCGGCGCCGCGGTCGGCGCCGCGCTGCTGCCTGCCATCGCCATCGCCGCCAGCCACGGCGGCGGGGCCCCCAGCGCCGCAGGCGACCGGGCCGCCATGGCAGCCGGGGCGGTGGCCGGCGGGCTGGCCACCATCGTGGCCTGGCGCAGCCGCATCCCGGCCGGGACTCCGGCCCGGTAGCGGCGGCCCCATTCTGCTCAACGACGAACGGCGCGGGCCAGGGATGCCAGGCCAGCGCGGCTCCTCGTTGGGCAAATCCGGCGGTTTGGGCGGCCCGTGTGACGCCCGGCGCAACCGGGTAGTCGGTGGGGTTGTCTACCCTGGGCGTGTGTCACAGCGAGATGTGGGGCTGGAGCAGGCTTACGTGTCCATGCTCTACGACCACCTCGACGGATTGCGGGACCGCGCGTCGGGCCGGCTGGCGCAGACGCTGCGGCAGACCGGGGGAACCCCGCAGGCGCGGACCGAACGCGACGTCAACGCCGTCATGTACACGCAGCGGATCGCCCAGCTTGACGCGGCCGAGAACGGGCTGTGCTTCGGCCGGATCGACTTCCACGACGCCGATCCCCGCTACATAGGGCGGATGGGCATCCGCGACGAGGCAGACGACTACGAGCCGCTGCTGCTCGACTGGCGCGCCCCGGCCGCGCGCCCGTTCTACCTGGCCACCCCGGTCTCGCCGGACGGCGTGCGGCGGCGCCGTCACATCAAGACGCTGCGGCGGGAGGTGATCCGCCTCGACGACGAGGTGCTCGATCTCACCGACGTCGCGCAGAACGGGCAGGCCGATGGCCTGACCGGTGAGGCCGCGCTGCTTGCCGCGCTGAACGCCAGCCGCACCGGCCAGATGAGCGACATCGTCGAGACCATCCAGGTCGAGCAGGACTGGATCATCCGCTCCCCGCACAAGGGCGTGCTCGTCGTCCAGGGAGGCCCGGGCACCGGCAAGACCGCGGTCGCCCTGCACCGCGCCGCGTTCCTGCTCTACACCTACCGCGAGCAGCTCGCGCGGCGGGCCGTGCTTGTCGTCGGGCCGAACCCGACCTTCCTGCGCTACGTGGGCCAGGTGCTGCCCTCCCTGGGCGAGACATCGGTCCTGCTGTCCACCATCGCCGACCTGTACCCCGGCATCACGGCGCGCCGCGACGAGGCCCTGGCCGCGGCGGTCAAGGGCAGGCTGGACATGGCCAAGGTGATCGCCGCCGCGGTGCGCGCCCGGCAGGGGGGATCGCGGTCCGGGCTCCAGGTCAGCTACGAGCATGACGTCCTGCGGCTGGACCGCCGGGCATGCACCCGGATCCGCGACCGGGCCCGGCGTGCCCGGCTGCCGCACAACCAGGCCAGGCAGGTCGCGCACCGCCTGCTCATCGACGCCCTGGTCGGCCAGGTGGCGGACCGGATCGGGTACGACGTCCTCGGCGGCGGGAACCTGCTCAGCGAGGAGGACCTTGCCGACATCCGCCAGGAACTGCGGGAAAGCATGCAGGTGCGTGCCGCGCTGGAGGACTTCTGGCCCCGGCTGACCCCGGACGGCCTGCTGACCGAGTTGCTGTCCTCACCCGGGCGGCTGGCAGCGGCCGGGCGTGGCCTGCTCACGCCGGAGGAACGGTCAGCCCTGCTGCGGCCCGCGAGCGGGCCCGCCGGGGACGGGTGGACCCCCGCGGATGTCCCGCTCCTGGATGAGGCCGCCGAACTGCTCGGCGAGGACCAGCGGGCCGCCCGTGCGCGCGGCGAGCGTGAGCGGCGGCGGCGGATCGCCTATGCGCGCGGGGTGCTCGACCTGGCCTACAGCTCCCGGTCCGTCGACCTGAACCCCGAGGAAGAAGCGGAGATCCTGTCCGCCTACGACATCATCGACGCCGAACGCCTTGCCGACCGCTACGAAGAGGACGACGACCGCACCGCGGTCGAACGGGCCGCCGCCGACCGGACGTGGGCGTTCGGCCACATCGTGGTGGACGAGGCGCAGGAGCTATCGCCGATGGCGTGGCGGATGCTCATGCGGCGCTGCCCGGCCCGGTCCATGACGGTGGTCGGGGACCTGGCCCAGGGCAGCGACCTGGGCGGCGGCTCGTCCTGGCAGGAGGTGCTCGGGCCGCACCTGGACGACCGGTGGCGGCTGGAACGGCTGACCATCAACTACCGCACCCCGGCCGAGATCGCGGACGTGGCCGGTGACGTCCTGGCCGCGATCGACCCGGAGCTGAACCCGCCCCGCCCGGTGCGGGAGACCGGGGTCGTGCCGTGGTCGCGGCGGGCGGCGGCCGGGCAGCTGCCTGCCGTGCTCGGGTCGCTGGCAGGGCTTGAGGTCAGCCGGGTCGGGGTCGGCCGGCTGGCGGTCATCGTTCCGGCTTCGCGGCTCGCCGAGCTGACCCAGGCGGTCGCGGAGGTGGTGCCCGATGTGATCAGCGCGGAGGACCCCGACCTGGACCGCCCGGTGGTCGTGCTCAGCGTCGGCCAGGCCAAGGGCCTGGAGTTCGACGCCGTGATCGTCGCCGATCCGCTGCGGATCCTGGCCGACTCGCCCCGCGGGCTGAACGATCTCTACGTGGCGATCACCCGGGCAACCCAGCGGCTCGGCGTCGTGTACGAAGACGACCTCCCCAAAGTCCTCTCCCGGCTGCACCCGCTGGACGACGCCGACCAGACCTGAGGCCGGCCGCACCTCAGCCTTCCTGCGCTCCCCACCTCTCCCGGAACCGCTCAACCAGCGCCTGCGCCTCAGCCCTAGCTAATCTCGACCAGTTCCGCACCCATCTCCTCGCCGCGTTCCCACTCGTAGATCGCGGAGTCTCGCATCCAAGTCAGGTCACGGCTAAGTGTTTCGTCTAGCCGGCCATCGGGTGTCATCGTACGCCGGGCGAGCCCGGATGGCTGTTCATGACTGTCACCGCTCCCGGACAATTACGATAATACTTTACCTCGTTCGCCACCTTCGCTCACCCACCCTTCTTATAAGCAGGAATATTCGAGGGCGCCTGGAGGAATTTGCACTCTAGCTGAAACCACGCGTTGGTAGTCGCGAAGGCTTTCTGCTTCTCCGGACTGGCGTATTGGCTGACATGATCTTCTCGTAGGCGTCAGTGGGTTGTTTGCTTCGCGGCCCAGCTTTCGCTTGTGTGGAACTGAACTTCGAATCGCAGGCCAGAAGCTGGTATCGCCCCATCGGCTGTTGACCCCTTTATACTCGTCGTCCGCGCCATCCTGGTTTCGTTTCAATATCCGAGCTCGATAGCCAGCTTTCCGCTAACCTGGCGTTGGGCTAGATCGAACGCTAGCCGTCACGTAGTGCTCAAAATCGAATATGAAGGTGTATCTAATGCCATCGTGGATTTCAGCAGCCAGTTCACTCGGGTCAGACTTATCGGAAATCGGTTAGCTCTCTCCGCAAGCTTTGCCTTGAAGCGCTCGGGGCCCTTCAGTGCGATCCTCCTCTGTCTGATCGGCCAGGTTGACCATGCTCGAATCTGCGCTTCGATGCGGCGCATGGCGGGGGTGAGGCCTTGCTCGCCGTAGTTCCCGTCGGTGTCGCGGCCTTCGGCTTCACGGCATCTTGCTACGGCCTGATCTGTGATCTGCGATAAGTGACGTTCCTTCAGCTTCTGTGAGTCAGGTTCGCCGATCCTGTCGTTGTCTTCGGCGGGTAACTCCTGGTCGGGGCTTCCGTCGGGGCCAGGAGATGGGTCGTTGATGTTGTCAGCGCTGTTGGAGGTGGGACCGGTCTCGGCGTTTCTCGGTGCGTCCGGCTGGTAGTCGGGGTCGCCGGGGATGGGGTAGTCGTTTTTGAATGGGTCGGGTACGGGGGGCTTGCGGGAGCCGTCGTCGTTGTAGGGGGATGACGGGTGGCCGGGGGGCAGGCGTTCCATCCGCGCCTGTAGTTGAGCCTTTACCGGGTCGTGCTCGCGCAGGCGCGGCGCATCGGATGTTGGCTGCGCGTAGGTCGCCCGGTCCTGAGGTCCCGCCACGGCGCCATCTCCCGCACGTTGGGTGACCGCGCCATCGTAACCGGTTATTGGCATGCCTGTCCGGGGGTAGTGAGCGGCGGGCGGCGGTCGGGGAGCTGCCTGCCGTGCTCGGATCGCTGGCCGGGCTTGAGGTCAGCCGGTGGGGCCGGACCCAGCGCTCACCCGGTAACCCAGCGGTTCGATGTCGTGTACGAAGACGACCTCCGAAAGTCCTCTCCCGCCTACACCCCTGGACGACGCCGACCAGACCTGAGGCCGGCCGCACCTCAGCCTTCCTGCGCTCCCCACCTCTCCCGGAACCGCTCAACCAGCGCCTGCGCCTCAGCCTCGCTAATCTCAACAAGATCGCGGGTGAGTTCCTCTCCACGATCCCATTCAGCAATAGCAGTTGTGTTTCCCCAGGATATGTCTCGGCGTAGCGACTCATCGACGAAATTGTCACCTACACTTCTTCGTCGGGCGAGCCCTGACGGGTCATCTGAGGTCCGACCACGTCCGATGATAGCGTAGTAACGAACTTGATCAGCCATGGAAACTACCAGCCTTCTTTCCGGTAGGTGGGGATCTCCGACGCGCCATCAGGTATTGGGACTCTGGCAAATATGTGGTCTTGCCGTTCGCGGGCACGGACCTTTTCATCGGTTGCGGCGCTCCGTGAGGCAATTATCTCGTACTCGCGATGGCTCTCTTGCTTTGCAGTCCAGCTAGCGGCAGTGTGCATCTGTACCTCAAAGAGCAGCCCACTATCGCCGTCCATCCACGTAGTATTTACACCCTTATAAGACTTTGTCTCATCCGTCCAAGCATTCTTTCGCTCGTACAGCTGAAATCCTGCGGATACAAGGGAATCGCATACCTCCATGACGCCAGAGGAGTATTCTTCGTCTGGGAAGCGAAAGGTATAGCGAATGCCGTCAGCGATCCTTGGCACGAGCTCACGCCACTCGGCGTCAGGTTCGTCTGAGATCATCTTCGCCAGCTTCTCTTTGAAGCGGTCAGCGCTTTTGAGGGCAAACTTTTCGGTGTCCGGTACGAGTTCGCCCTGTCCAAGCTGCGCTTCGATGCGGCGCATGGCGGGTGTGATACCACGATGTCCGTAGTCATCATTCATATCGCGACCTTCCGCTTCCCGGCACCTTTCTAAGCGATGGTTTGCAGATCGTGACTGTTCGCCAGTGAGCGAGTAACCTTTCCACTCCCATGAGCCGTCTGGGCCGACGCGAGGCGTGTCTTCCGCGTCTAAGGAGCGATCAGTCTCGCTGCCATGCACAAGGTTCTCGTCGGCAGTGCCCGCACCTGCTGGCTGTCCACGGTCACCGGTATCTTCCGGTTGCTCGCCCCTTGGGTGATCGCTCTCGCTGTTTCTCGGTGCGTCCGGCTGGTAGTCGGGGTCGCCGGGGATGGGGTAGTCGTTTTTGAATGGGTCGGGTACGGGGGGCTTGCGGGAGCCGTCGTCGTTGTAGGGGGATGACGGGTGGCCGGGGGGCAGGCGTTCCATCCGCTCCTGTAACTGGGCCTTTACCGGGTCGTGCTCGCGCAGGCGTGCCGCATCGGATGTTGGCTGCTCGTCGGTCACTCGGTCCTGAGGTCCCGCCACGGCGCCATCTCCCGCACGTTGGGTGACCGCGCCATCGTAACCGGTGATGAGAGCGGTTGCCCGTACAGCGGACGGTACCTCCATCGTGATCATGGTGGCCAGGTAGGGCATACCGCGGGGGCGAGGAAGAAGAGCTCGGCATCACCTTCGTCGAGGCCGTAGATGATGCCGACCGAGCGCCAGCCCAGGCGTGCCAGCAGCCGTTGCATGGGCTGGTTGGACAGGTTCGTCGACGTGAACAGCTTGGCGGTCTCGCATCGTCGCTGCGCCTCCAGCAGCAGTTCGCTCCGATTCCCTGGCCCCGGGCGCCTCCGCCACGATGAGCATCATGACGAACCAGTGACCGAGGAGGGCACCGCTCAGTTACGCAGCAGCCTCCTACCTCGTCGGTCATCGCCAGACGCATCGAGTCTCCGGCTATCCAGCGCTCGGACACACACCCGCCGCTCGTCGTTCCGGCGCAGCGACCGCGCCGGTCGCCGTTGCCCGCGGTACGTCTGCGGCGCCAATCCTGCCGCCGCTTGCCGCCACCGCATCGATGACTGACTCGCCCGCACTCGGCCGCCTGGCCGCAAGCGCTGACTGGTGGGCCCTCTTTCTCGACGGGGAGGCGGAACTAGCCCAGAGGCCGGGCGCATTGGATGGCGCCAGCCATATCGTCTTCGCGGTCAGGCCACCTGACCCGGCAGATAGCTTGACGTCGAGACATATTTTCCTTACGGTGTGAAGGGTTACCTTGATGTCAAGATATCTCGGGGTCCAGAGCGCGTGTCCGCCAGCTGCTGGCGGAGTGGGGACCGCAACGCTGGGCAGAAGCAAGGGCAGGCAACTCCGGGGGAGCGGGCTGCGGCAGGATGCAAGGGATAGCCGGTGACGCGGGATGCCGGAAGCCGGGACGCAGACAGGAGATGAGCGCGCCATGACGGCGAACAGTTTCGGGAGCCGCGCTACGCTGCGGGCCGGCGATGCGGAATTCACCATCTACCGGCTGGACGCCGTCCCCGCCGTCGGCGACCTGCCGTTCAGCCTGAAGATCCTGCTGGAGAACCTGCTCCGGAACGAGGACGGGCGCAACGTCACGGACGGGCACGTGACGGCCCTCGCCCAGTGGGACCCGAAGGCCGAGCCGGACACCGAGATCGCCTTCACGCCGGCCCGGGTGATCCTCCAGGACCTGACCGGTGTGCCGGCTGTGGTGGACCTGGCCACGATGCGCGAGGCGATGCAGCGGATCGGCGGCGACCCGGCCAAGATCAACCCGCTGGTCCCCGCCGAGCTTGTCATCGACCACTCAGTCGTCGCTGACGTCTTCGGCCGCGCGGACGCGTTCGACCGCAACGTGGACCTGGAGTTCCAGCGCAACCGGGAGCGCTTCGCGTTCCTGCGCTGGGGGCAGGAAGCGTTCAGCCAGTTCAAGGTCGTGCCGCCCGGCACCGGGATCGTCCACCAGGTCAATATCGAGCACCTGGCCCGGGTGGTCATGTCCCACGCCGGCGCCGCCTACCCGGACACCTGTGTAGGCACCGACTCACACACCACCATGCAGAACGGATTGGGCATCCTCGGCTGGGGCGTCGGCGGCATCGAGGCCGAGGCGGCCATGCTCGGCCAGCCGATCAGCATGCTCATCCCGAAGGTGGTCGGCTTCCGGCTGACCGGCGAGCTTCCCGACGGGACCACCGCCACCGACCTGGTCCTCACCATTACTGAGCAGCTCCGCCACCATGGCGTGGTCGGCAAGTTCGTCGAGTTCTACGGCGAGGGCGTCGCCTCGGTGCCGGTCGCGAACCGGGCCACGATCGGCAACATGAGCCCGGAATTCGGCTCCACCTGCGCAATTTTCCCTATCGATGCCGAGACCCTGACCTACCTGCGGCTCACCGGCCGGCCAGCGGAACAGGTTGCCCTGGTCGAGACCTACGCCAAGGAGCAGGGCCTGTGGCACGACCCCGGCCGCCCGGCCCGCTACTCCGAGGAACTCACGCTCGACCTGTCCACGGTGGTTCCCTCGCTGGCCGGGCCGAAGCGGCCGCAGGACCGGGTAGCGCTGGCCGACGCCAAGAACGCGTTTCGCGGCGCGCTCGGGTCCTTCGTGCAGCTCGACCGGCTGGACGACGACATCGCCGACACCTTCCCGGCCTCCGACCCGTTCGTCCCGGATCGGGAGAACGGCGAGGACGCCCAGCCCGTCCGTGAGCCCGGGGCAGAGGCCAGCGGCGACCGGCTATCCACGCCCGTTGAGGTCACGCTCGAGGACGGGACGCGGACGTCGGTGGACCATGGGTCCGTTGTCATCGCGGCGATAACGTCGTGCACCAACACCTCGAACCCCTCCGTCATGGTCGGCGCCGCCCTGCTCGCCAGGAACGCGGTCGAGGCGGGCCTGGCCCGCAAGCCCTGGGTGAAGACCACCCTGGCACCCGGCTCCAAGGTGGTCATGGACTACTACGAGCGGGCGGGCCTGACGCCCTACCTGGAGAAGCTCGGCTTCAACCTGGTCGGATACGGCTGCACCACCTGCATCGGGAACTCCGGCCCCCTGCCCGAGGCGATCAGCCAGGCGGTCGCCGACAGCGACCTGGCGGTGGTCTCGGTGCTGTCCGGCAACCGGAACTTCGAGGGCCGGATCAACCCCGACGTGAAGATGAACTACCTCGCCTCGCCGCCGCTGGTCGTCGCCTACGCCCTGGCCGGGACGATGGACATCGACATGGTGAACGACCCGCTCGGCTCGCGTGCCGACGGCACGCCGGTCTACCTGCGCGACATCTGGCCCTCCCCGGCCGACGTGGCCGCGGTGGTGCGCGACGCGGTCGCGGCGGAGATGTTCACCCGCGACTACGCCGACGTGTTCGAAGGCGATGACCGGTGGCGGTCCCTGTCCGTCCCGTCGGGCGACACGTTCGCCTGGGACGGCGGCTCAACCTATGTCCGGCGCCCGCCGTACTTCGAGGAGATGACCGACAAGCCCGCGCCGGTCACCGACATCCGCGGCGCGCGGGTGCTCGCGATGCTCGGCGACTCGGTGACCACCGACCACATATCGCCGGCCGGCGCGATCAAGGCCGCCGGCCCGGCCGGCCGGTACCTCACCGAGCACGGGGTGCAGCGGCGCGACTTCAACTCCTACGGCTCCCGGCGCGGCAACCACGAGGTCATGATCCGCGGCACGTTCGCCAACATCCGGCTGCGCAACCAGCTGGCCCCCGGGACCGAGGGCGGGGAGACCGTGAAACTGCCCGGCGGCGAGCAGATGAGCATCTACGACGCGTCCCGGCAGTACCTGGCCGAGGGCACGCCGCTGCTCGTGCTCGGCGGAAAGGAATACGGCTCCGGCTCGTCGCGGGACTGGGCCGCCAAGGGCACGCTGCTGCTCGGGGTGCGGGCGGTGCTGGTCGAGTCCTTCGAGCGGATCCACCGCTCGAACCTGATCGGCATGGGGGTGCTGCCGCTGCAGTACCGGCCGGGGGAGTCGGCGGCCTCGCTCGGGCTGACCGGGCGGGAGGAGTTCGACGTGATCGGGATCGAGGAGATGAATGCCGGCCCGGTGCCACGAGAGGTCACCGTGCGTGCTGATGGACGCGAATTTCGCGCCGTGATTCGAATTGACACACCCGGGGAGGCTGAATATTACCGGCACGGTGGCATCATGCAATATGTGCTGCGTTCTCTTCGGGCGGGGGGCTGACCCGGTGCGCCAACAATTAGTCCGGCCCGCCGGCGGGCCCGGGCCGCGTTCCCGCATGATCACGTCAGGCGGTAGCGTGACCCGAAATGCCGGACCCTGCCGCTCCACCCGCTACGGCGCCGACCAGTTCTGCCCACCGCCGATGGGTCACGGCAGCGTTTGTGGTGGGCATCATCGTGCTCGGGTTCAACCTGCGAGCCGCGATCACGAGCCTGCCGCCGCTGTTCCCCGAACTGTCATCGAGCCTGCACCTGTCGCCGGCGGCGATCGCCTGGCTCGCCGCCACCCCGGTTGTGTGCTTCGCGTTGTTCTCCGGTGTCGCGGCGCCGCTGTCGCGCCGGTTCGGGGAAGAGCGTGTGCTGCTCGCGGCGGTGGCGCTGCTCGCCGCGGGCCTGCTGGGCCGTGGGGCCCTGCCGGGACGGCTGCTCTTCCCCGGCACTGTGCTTGCGGGCGCGGCTATCGCGCTGATGAACGTGCTCCTGCCGAGCCTGGTCAAGCGGCGCAAGGCGGCGAAGGCGGGGCTGCTGATCGGGGTCTACCTGCTCAGCATGGCCATGGGATCAATCCTCGGCTCGCTGATAGCGGTGCCGATGTTCCAGGCGTCAGGCGGATCGGTCGCGCTGGCCCTGGGGGTGTGGGCCCTGCCGGCGGCAGCGGCGGTGCTGGTGTGGCTGCCGCAATGGCGCTTCCGGACGGTCCCGGCCGAAGCCCGGCCGCCCGGGCAGCAGCGGTTGCTGAAGGTGTCAAGGTACCCGCTGGCCTGGCAGGTCATGGGCTTCATGGGCCTCCAAAGCCTGATTTATTACGCAGCGCTCTCCTGGCTGCCGACGCTGTTCAGGGACAGGGGAGCGGGCGCTGTACATGCGGGTACCCTGCTCGCGCTGATGAATCTCGGTAACGCGGTCACCGCGCTGCTGATGCCGGTGCTCGCGCACCGCACCAGGGACCAGCGATGGCTGGTCGCCCTCACGGTGGCGTTCAGCGCGGTCGGCCTGGCGGGTGCCTGGTTCGCGCCCCTGGGCAGTGCCGTCGCCTGGGTGCTCCTGCTCGGTCTCGGCCAGGGTGCCGGTCTCGGCCTGGGCATCTACTTCACCCTGGCCCGGGCACCCAACCCGGTGGCCGCCGCGTCGCTGTCGGCTTTCGCCCAGGGAGCGGGCTACCTCGTGGCCGCCATCGGCCCGCTGGCGGTCGGGTTCCTTCACAGCCTGACCGGAAGCTGGACCATCCCCGTCGTGGTGCTGCTTGCCGTGCTGGTCGCCGAGCTCGCCACCGGCTGGCAGGCGGGGCGGGCGATGACGCTGCCGGAATTTTCCGGATAAGAAGCGATCCGGAGTCGCCTCCCCCATCAATCGGCCTCGCGCACTGTTGTTAGCGAGGTTCCCTTTCGTTTCCCCGGTTGCTGGAGCAGCGAATGTGGAAGAAAAGATAGAAAGGGGAAGAAGTGAAAGGCGGGACAAAGCATGCCGCCTGTCATGAAATCTGTGCTCGTGACAGCCGCGGCCATCGCGGCCAGCATCCTCGGCGCTGCGCCCGCCGTCGCGGGTTCCGCGCCGGCGGCGACGCGCGCGGCGGTCTTGGCACGGGTCCCGGCGGCATTGGCACGGGGGCCCGCGTCGGCGGCAGCACGCCATCGCGTGCCCGTGTTCGCCTACTACTACCTGTGGATGACCGGTTCGTACTGGTCCGAGCACAAGCTGGATCACCCGGTCGAACCGTTCCCCGGCAACTACCGCAGCGACAACCCGGCCGTGATCAGGTGGCAGGTCCGGCAGGCGAGGGCGGCAGGCCTCACCGGCTTCATCGTGAGCTGGAAGGACACCCCGGCTTACCGCACGATCCTCCCGCTGGTCGAGCGGGCCGCCCGCAAGAGCGGGCTCAAGCTCGCCATGGAATACGAGGGGCTGAACGCCGCGCGGCAGCCACTGCCCGTCGCGACGGTGGCGGCGGACTTCCGGTTCTTCACCTCCACCTACGCGCCGAACCCCGCGTGGTACCGGATCGACGGCAAGCCACTCACGATATGGGATGGCACCCCGCGGTTCTCACGGGCTGCGGTGGCCAGCGTCACGGGGCGCGTGCGCCGCAAGATCCTCGTGCTCAGCTCGGGGAACAACGTCGCCGAGTTCAGGCGGCTCGCCGCTTACACCGACGGGGACGCCTATTACTGGTCCTCGGTCTACCCGGGACGGGACCGTTTCTACGCCAGCAAGCTCGCGGCCATGGGTGCGGCTGTTCACCGGGCTCACAAGATCTGGCTCGCGCCGTTCGCGCCCGGCTTCAACGCCACCCTCATCGGCGGCGGCCGCGCCGTCCCCCGCCTAAGTGGCGCCACCCTGCGCACCGAGTACGCGACCGCGGCCAGGTCCGCGCCCGACATCCTGGGCCTGATCAGCTGGAACGAGTGGACCGAGAACACCTACGTGGAGCCCTCGGTGAGATTCGGTTTCACCTATCTGAAGAAGCTCAGGAGCCTGATCCGCCCCGGTACGTTCCATGATCGTGGTTGGTTCTATGCGCCACACGCATAGAAACCAACCACGATCATGCTCTGCCGGGGTTACGGGCGCGGGGTGCGGCGGTGCGGCCGGCGTCGGGGAGACTGCCCGGCACCGGGGGAGAGGGAGTGTGACGACTGCCACCATGCCGACGACGGCCGGCCGGGGTAACGTCAGGCTCTGAGATGCCCCCCACGACCGTGTTTCTCGTTGCCGGTCTTGCCGTCGTGCTGGGCGCGCTGGTGCAGGGCGGGGTGGGGCTTGGGCTCGGTGTCGTCGCCGCGCCGGTGGTGACGTTGCTGGACCCGGCCCTCATGCCCGGGTCCATGCTGGTGGCAGGCGTGGGCCTGCCCGCGCTCATCCTGGCCGGGGAGGCGGGGCACACCGATCTGCCCGGTGTGTCCTGGGCACTGGCCGGCCGCCTGGCCGGCACCGCGGCTGGCATCTGGGTCCTGACCGCGGTGCCCGTGCGGGCCCTGGGCATCCTGGTCGGCACGGCGGTGCTGGCGGTGATCGCCGTCACCAGCCTGGGTGCCGACCTCCCCCGCAACCGCTGGACGCTGCTCGCCGCGGGGGTGGTGTCCGGGACGACGGGCACCGCCACCTCCATCGGCGGGCCACCGGTCGCCCTTCTCTACCAGCGGGAGCAGGGGCCGAGGGTGCGGGCCAGCCTGTCGCTCTTCCTGTGCGTGGGGAACTGCCTCGCGGTGGCAGCGCTGGCCCTCGCTGGTCGGCTGCCCGCTCCCGCGGTTGAGGTGGGCCTGTTCTTCATGGCCTGTGCCGCCGCTGGTTTTGCGGCCGGGGCCTGGTTCCGCCGGTTCCTCGACGCGGGCCGGCTCCGGATGGCGGTGCTGCTGACCGCGGCAGCCTCGGCGGCTATTTTGATCACCCATAGCCTGGTGGCCTGACAGGGTCGGCCCAGGGGTAGGTTCACTGCGTCAGCACAGGGGGGCAGCATGCTCGTGGCCGGGGTGGATTCCTCCACACAGTCCACCAAGGTGCTCCTGTGCCGGGCTGAGGACGGGTCGGTCGTCGCCCGGGGGAGCGCGCCGCACCCGGGCGGCACCGAGACCGACCCGGCCGCGTGGTGGGCGGCCCTGGCCCGGGCGGGCGATGGCCTGCTGCACCGGGCAGCCGCCGTCGGGGTCGCCGGCCAGCAGCACGGCATGGTGGTGCTGGACGAGGCCGGTGAGGTGATCAGGCCGGCCCTGCTCTGGAACGACATGCGGTCCGCCTCGGCCGCGGCGGCGCTGATCCGGGAGCGGGGCGGGCCGCTGTGGTGGGCGACCCAGACCGGCAGCGTGCCCAACGCCTCCTTCACGGTCACCAAGCTGCGCTGGCTCGCCGAGCATGAGCCGGACCACGCGGCCCGGGTCGCGCAGGTGATGCTGCCGCACGACTGGCTGACCTGGCGGCTCGGTGCGCCTGGGCCGGTCACCGACCGGGGGGACGCCTCCGGCACCGGGTACTTCTCGCCTGCCGCCGGCCACTGGCTGCCGGACGTCGCCACCACCGCGCTCGGCCATCAGCCGCGGCTGCCCAGGGTCGCCGCGCCGTGCGAGATCGTGGGCGAGACCGGGGCCAGCGCGGTGCTCGCCGCGGGCACCGGCGACAACATGGGCGCCGCGCTCGGGCTGGGCCTGCAGCCGGGCGAGGTGGTCGTGTCGGTCGGCACCTCGGGTACCGCGTTCGCGGTCACCACCGTTCCCGCCGCTGACAGCTCCGGCTCGGTAGCGGGGTTCGCGGATGCGACCGGGCGATTCCTCCCGCTGGTCGCCACGGTCAACGCCGGGCTGGTGCTGGCGGCGGTGGCGGACCTGATCGGCACCGACCTGGCCGGGCTGTCGGACGCCGCGCTCGCGGCAGGACCGGGCGCGGGTGGTATCACCCTGCTGCCCTATCTCGACGGCGAGCGGACCCCCAACCGGCCGCACGCCAGCGGGGTTCTGCGCGGCCTGACCACCCGCAACGCGACCAGGCCGAATCTGGCCCGGGCCAGTGTGGAAGCGGTGCTCGCCTCCCTGGCCGACGCGGCTGACCTGCTCGCCGGGCATGGCGTGGAACGGCGCGGCGTCCTGCTGATCGGTGGCGG
Organism: uncultured Actinomycetes bacterium; assembly: GCA_963741615.1. Classification (GTDB taxonomy): domain Bacteria; phylum Actinomycetota; class Actinomycetes; order Streptosporangiales; family Streptosporangiaceae; genus UBA9676. Next base: position 105,626 of record CAVUIU010000001.1, on the reverse strand, counting down.
GGCGCGGTCGGAGGCAGTACGCCAGCTGGCCCCGGGAATCTTCGGCCACCCGGTCGCCGTGCCCGAGCCCGATGAGTACGTGGCGCTCGGCGCCGCCCGTCAGGCGGCGTGGGCGCTGGCGGGCACGCCGGAACCACCGGACTGGCCCCGCAGGCCCGCCGCCGAGTACACCGGGCAGGCCATGCCGCACCTCCGCGAGCGGTTCGCCGAACTCAGGGACGCCACGACGACCTGGGAAGAAAGGGCACAGCCATGAGCGCCACGAGGTGGTAGGAAAGGTCACAGCCATGAGCGCCACGAGGTGGTAGGAAAGGTCACAGCCATGAGCGCCACGAGGTGGCAGGAAAGGGCACAGACATGAACGCAGTCCCCCCCTATCAGCCGGCCCCCAGCGACCGGTTCTCGTTTGGCATCTGGACCGTCGGGTGGCAGGGAGTGGATGTCTTCGGGCCGGCCGTGCGGCCACCCATGCCCGCCGACCGGGCAGTGCGCAAGCTCGCGGAGCTCGGTGCCTACGGGGTCAACTTCCACGACAACGACGTGTTCGACTTCGGTGCCAGCCCGGCGGAACGCGACCGTCTGATCGGTGATTTCCGGCGGGCGCTGGCGGACACCGGCCTGGTGGTGACCACCGCCACCACCAACCTGTTCTCGCACCCGATGTTCAAGGAGGGCGCGTTCACCGCCAACGACCGGGACGTGCGCCGGTTCGCGCTCGCCAAGGTCATGCGCAACCTCGACCTGGCGGCCGAACTCGGCGCCCGGGTCTATGTGTGCTGGGGCGGCCGGGAAGGGGCCGAGTCCGGGGCGAGCAAGGACGTGCGGGCCGCCCTCGACCGTTACAAGGAGGCCATGGACGTGCTCTGCCAGTACGTCCTCGACCATTCCTACGGCCTGCGGTTCGCGATCGAGCCGAAGCCGAACGAGCCACGCGGCGACATCCTGCTGCCCACCGCCGGGCACGCGCTGGCGTTCATCACCGAGCTCGCCCACCCGGAGCTGGTCGGCATCAACCCCGAAGTGGGGCACGAGGAGATGGCCTCGCTCAACTACGCCCACGCCATCAGCCAGGCGCTCTGGCACGGCAAGCTGTTCCACATCGACCTGAACGGCCAGCACGGGCCCCGTTACGACCAGGACCTGCGGTTCGGCGCGGGCAACGCACGGGGCGCGTTCTGGGTGGTGGACGCGCTGGAAGCGGGTGGCTACGAGGGGCCGGTCCACTTCGACTACAAGCCGCCCCGCACGGAGGACGACGACGGGGTGTGGGAGTCGGCCGCCGCCTGCATGCGCAACTACTTGATCCTGCGGGAAAAGGTCCACGCGTTCCGGGCCGACCCGGAGGTGAAGGCTGCCCTGCAGGCGGCCAGGGTGGAGGAGCTGGCGGCGCCGACCCTGTCCGCCGGCGAGACCTGGCGCGACGTGGCAAGCTTCACCCCGGACATCGATGCGCTCGCGGCCCGCGGCATGGCTTTCGAGCGTCTCGACCAGCTCGCCCTGGAGCACCTCTACGGCGTCCGGTAGCCGCGGGGCGGTCACCGCCCGTCCTCCATCCCATGACCACGGACCCTTTCCGGCGTTATGCGCACGTAATCGTCCGTGATCATGGAGGGGGACCGGGACCGCGGCGGCGCGGAATACGGCGCGGGTGAAAACGGTTTGCCCCCCGTCAGCGGCCCGGTTACCGTCGAGGCCAGCCCCCTTTCGCCCGGCGGCGGGCCCCCTCGCGCGCCCGGCATGTACAGAACGGACGCCTGCAATGCTGTGGCCCGGCCTGGTCCGCAGGTTTCCCGTGCTGGCGATCCGCGACTTCCGGTTCCTGCTGGCGGACCGGGTCCTGGCGCCGGCGGCTGCCGCCTTCTCCCTGGTCGGGGTGGCGTTCGCGGTCCTGGACGTGACCGAGTCCACCGCCGACCTGTCCTACGTGCTGGCCGCGCAGATCGTCCCGTCGCTGGTGTTCGCCCTGGCCGGCGGGGTGGTCGCGGACCGGATAGCCCCGCAGCGGGTGATCGTGGCCGCCAACGTCATGATCGCGGTGGGCGAGGGCGGATTCGGCCTGCTCATGCTCACCGGCCAGCCGCGGCTGTGGCAGATGATCGCCCTGGAGGCGCTGAACGGCGCCGGGATGGCGGTGTTCTACCCGGCATCCCAGGCGCTGCTGCCCCGGCTGGTCCCGGCCCACCTGATGCAGGAGGCCAGCGCGCTCAGCCGGCTGGCCATGAACGCGGCACAGATGGGCGGCGCCGCGCTGGCCGGGGTGTTCGTGGCCGTGGCCGGGCCCGGCTGGGCGCTGGCCATCTGCGGGGTCGGCATGCTGGGCACGGTGCCGCTGCTGCTGGCCATCCGGGCACCCGGCGCTGAGCGCACAGAGCAGGCCAGCCTGCTCCGCGACCTGCGCGAGGGCTGGGCGGAGTTCGCCTCCCATACCTGGCTGTGGGTGACCACCGCCCAGTTCTGCGTGGTCCTGGCCGCCTGGTACGGCGCGTTCGACGTGCTCGGGCCGGCCGTCGCCCGCCGGGACCTGGGCGGCCCGGCGGCGTGGGGCGTGATCATGGCCGCGGATGCGGTCGGCCTGATCATCGGCGGCCTGGTCGCGCTGCGCTTCACCCCGCGCCGGCCGATCCGCTTCGTCGTGCTCATCGGCGGGGCCAGCGCGATATCGCCGCTGGCGCTGGCGCGCCCGTGGCCGCTCCCGCTGGTCTGCGTGGCCGCCGTCGCGCTGGGCATCGCGCTAGAGATCATGATGGTGCAGTGGACGGTGACGCTGGCCCGGCACATCCCGCCGGACCGGCTCGCCCGCGTCTCCTCTTACGACATCATCGGCACGGTGGCGGCGATGCCGGCCGGCGCGCTGGTGGCCGGCCCGCTGGCGGCGAGTATCGGGGTCCCTCTCACCGAGTACGGCGCCGCCGTCCTGATCCTCGGGGCGTCGCTGCTCGCGCTGGTGCCGCGCCAGGTCCGCACGTTGCGTTCCGACCAGGCACCGGGGCCGGGGGAGGTGCCCGGGCTGGCACAGGCGTCCAGGTCAGGGCCGGATTCGGGTCAGGACGCCCCGCGGGTGATGACAGGATCGTGACCCAACATGGCGGTCACGGGTGCATCACTCGCACCGGGCGAAATAGACTCTCGCCTAGGGCTCTCGCTTCGCGCCCGGCCCGCAGGCACTGCCCGCTGGGCTGATCGCGGGGGCCCGCCAGCCCACCGACGATGAGGAGCAGACGAGATGACTCTGCTGGAGTCCATCTCCGGCCCCCGGGATCTCAAGGCGCTCAGCGCCGACGAACTCCCCGCGCTGGCCAGCGAAATCCGTGACTTCCTCATCGAGGCGGTTTCCCGCAACGGCGGCCATCTCGGGCCCAACCTCGGGGTGGTCGAGCTGACCATCGCGCTGCACCGCGTCTTCGACTCCCCGGCCGACCGGATCATCTTCGACACCGGTCACCAGGCTTATGTGCACAAGCTGCTGACCGGCCGGCAGGAGGGTTTCGCCCAGCTGCGCCAGCGCGGTGGCCTGTCCGGCTACCCGAGCCAGGCCGAGTCCGAGCACGACATCGTGGGGAACTCGCACGCCTCCACCAGCCTGTCCTACGCGGACGGGCTGGCCAAGGCGTACAAGCTGCGCGGCGAGCATGGCCGCACGGTGGTGGCTGTGATCGGTGACGGCGCGCTGACCGGCGGCATGGCCTGGGAGGCGCTCAACAACATCGCCGCGGCGAAGGACAGCCGGCTCGTCATCGTGGTCAACGACAACGGGCGGTCCTATCAGCCGACCATCGGCGGGCTTGCCGCGCACCTGTCCTCGGTCCGGGTGTCGCAGCGTTACGAGCACGTGCTGGAGTACATCAAGACCTCCCTGCCGCGCGCCCCGCTGGTCGGCCCGCCCCTGTACGAGACGCTGCACGGCCTCAAGAAGGGCCTCAAGGACGTGCTGCAGCCGCAGGTGCTCTTCGAGGACCTCGGCATCAAGTACCTGGGCCCGGTGGATGGCCATGACGAGCAGCTGGTCGAGCATGCGCTGCGCCGCGCCCGCGATTTCGCCGGCCCGGTGATCGTGCACGCCATTACCCGCAAGGGCTTCGGCTACGATCCGGCCGAGCAGAACGTTGAGGACTGCCTGCACCAGGTGCCCCCGGCCCCCGCGGACGGCCAGCGGGCGGCGCCCGCCCGGACCTGGTCGGAGGTATTCGGGGACGAGCTCGCGGCGATCGGCATGCGGCGCCCCGACATCGTGGCGATCACCGCGGCAATGCTGCACCCGACCGGGCTGGCCGCGTTCGCGCGCGTCTGCCCGGACCGGGTGTTCGACGTCGGCATCGCCGAGCAGCACGCCATGACCAGCGCCGCCGGGCTGGCCATGGGCGGGCTCCACCCGGTGGTGGCGATCTACTCCACTTTCCTCAACCGTGCCTTCGACCAGCTGCTGATGGATGTGGCGCTGCACCGGCTGCCGGTCACGGTGGTGCTCGACCGGGCCGGTGTCACCGGCCCGGACGGCGCGAGTCACAACGGCATGTGGGACGGCTCGATCCTGCAGGTGGTGCCGGGCCTGCGGATCGCCGCGCCACGCGACGCGAGCCGCATCGCCGAGCTGCTGGGCGAGGCGGTGGCGGTCAGCGACGGGCCGACCGTGCTGCGCTTCCCCAAGGGGACGGTCGGCGCCGAGGTCGAGGCCGTGGGCTCGCTCGGGGGAATGGACGTGCTGCACCGGCCGGGCGAGCTGGGTGCCCACGACGTGCTGCTGGCCGGGGCCGGGTCGATGGCCGGGGTATGTGTGGAGGCCGCGGGCAGGCTGGCTGACCAGGGGATCGGCGTGACCGTCGTCGATCCGCGCTGGCTGAAGCCGGTCGATGAGGCGCTGGCGGGCGCGGCGGCAGGCCACCGGCTGGTCGTGACCGTCGAGGACAACGGCCGGGCAGGCGGATTCGGCGACGCGGTATGCCGGATGCTGCGGGACGCAGGGGTGGACACCCCGGTGCGCACCTTCGGCCTGCCGCAGGAGTTCTTGGAGCATGGGAAGCGGGAAGAGATCCTGGCCGATGCCGGGCTGGTGCCTCAGCACCTTGCCCGCGAGATCACCGAAGCGGTGGCTCGGCTGACGCCTGAACTCGAACACCAAACCCCGTCGTAACAGGAGAACCCCCGCGATGACAGAACTGAGGGTCGCAGTCGTCGGTTCCGGCCCGTCCGGGCTGTACACCGCCGACGCGGTGATCAAGCAGGCGGCCGCGCTGGACCCGCCGGTGAGCGCCAGGGTGGATGTGATCGACCGGCTGCCCACCCCCTACGGCCTGGTCCGGTACGGAGTCGCGCCCGACCACCCTTCGATCAAGTCGATCGCGGAGGTCCTGCGCAAGGTCCTCGAGCGCCCGGAGGTGCGGTTCCTCGGCGGCGTGCATCTCGGTGACGACGTGACCCGCGCCGACCTGCTGGCCAGCTACGACGCCGTGGTCTACGCGACCGGCGCGATGCGTGACCGGCGGATGGGGATCGAGGGTGAGGAACTGGCGGGCAGCCACGCGGCCACGGAGTTCGTCAACTGGTACAGCGGCCACCCCGACATGGACCCCGGCGCCTTCAAGCTGCACGCCGAGTCGGTGGCGGTCATCGGGGTCGGCAACGTCGCCGTGGACGTGGCCCGCATCCTGGTCAGGGACCCGGCCGAACTGGCCCGCACCGACATATCGCAGCCGGTCCTCAGCGCGCTGATGGCCAGCAACGTCCGCGAGGTGCACGTGATCGGCCGCCGCGGCCCCGCCCAGGCCAAGTTCACCACCAAGGAAATGCGCGAACTCGGTGAGCTCACCGGGGTCGACATCAGCGTCCCCGAGCGCGAGGCCGACCTGACCGTCTTCGACGCGTCCGGGGAGGGACCCAGGCTCGCCGAAACCGACCGCCGCGTCCGTGGCAACCTCGCGTGCATCAATGACTGGGCGGCCCGCTCACCGGCCGGGCACGCGCGGCGGCTGAACGTCCGGTTCTGGCTGCGGCCGGTGAGAGTCGAAGGTGCCGAACGGGTGTCGGGGCTGCTCGTCGAGCGCACCCGGCTCGACGAGCAGGGCAAGCTCACCGGGACAGGTGAGTTCGAGACGATCAGCGTCCAGATGGTGCTCCGCAGCGTCGGCTACCAGAGCGTGCCGCTGCCCGGGGTCCCGTTCGACGAGCGGACGTACACGGTGCCCAACAAGGCGGGCCGGGTTCTCGGGCTGGCCGGGGTCCCGCTGGCGCGGGAGTACGTGGTCGGCTGGCTCAAGCGGGGCCCGACCGGGGTGATCGGGACCAACAAGTCCGACGCTGCCGACACCGTCAAGTCGCTGCTGGAGGATTGTGCCCCGCGGCAGCACGAGCTGGCCCGGGCGGTGCGGGAACAGCTGGCCGGGGTGCTGGCCCTCCGCGGGGTGCTGCCGGTCAGCTACCGCGACTGGCTGCGGGTCGAGCAGGCCGAGACGGACCTGGCCCTGGCGCTCGGCCGGGGTGCCCGGGTGAAGCTTGCCAGCCGGGAGGCGATCGACGCGGCCTGCCGCCCTCCCGCCAGCTGAGCCGCCTGGCCGCCTGCCGCCAGCCTGGCCGCCCGCCGCCGATTGTGAGTCTGAAGTTCATTCCCAGGTGGGTAGGCTGTGCTCATGGCGAGTCAGAAACTTGCGCCAGTTGTGCTGGCCGGTAACGAGCGAGCGCGCCTGGCGGCGTGGGCGAATGATCCGCAGGCGCCGCCGCTGGCCTTGCGGGCGCGGATCGTGCTCGCGTGCGCGGCGGCCCCGCCAGAGTTCCCGGCCGGGCCGCCGGTCTCCCGGGTGGCTGCTGAACTCGGGCTTTCCCGGGACACCGTCCGCAAGTGGCGGTCGCGATTCCTGGCACAGCGCCTCGCCGGGCTGCGTGACGCACCGCGCCCCGGCGCCCCGCGGACGATCACCGATGAGCAGGTGGCGGGGGTGATCGCCCAGACGCTGCTGGCGGCGCCCCCGGTCGGCCGGGCCCGGTGGTCAACCCGCCTCATGGCGGCGGAGACGGGCATGAGCCAGTCGGCGGTGAGCCGTATCTGGCGGCTGACCGGGCTCGCGGGCGAGCTGAATGTGAATGCGGGCAGCGAGAGACTGGGGACTAGTGACTCAGGGAGAGGCAGTGACCGCGGGGGTGGTGTCAGCCGCCGCGGTACGGCACCGCCCGGCGGGCCCGGGGCGGCCGCACCGAATGCCCCCGCGCGGGGCCTTTCGGCTGGTCCCGGGCGTCTTGATCCCCCGCACACGGGGGACAATGGGGACATGGGTGGTATGCAAGCCGACTCCCCGCAGCATATGGTGCGGGAATCGTCGGCATCGGGCGAGCCGGTCCTGGGCGAGTCGGCGCCGGGCGAACCGGCGCCAGGCGGGCACGAATCGGGCGAGCGGGCATCAGGCCAGCGCACACCGGGGAAGCGGGCGGGTTCCCCTGAGCACGGCACCGACCGGGAGGGTGCGCGGCCCGGGGGATCCAGGGAAGGCGCGGAGGTCATGGAGGATGTGTCCGGGGTCCGGCCACCGGTTGGCCCGGCCGAAGCGGGGACCGAGCACGCCGACCTTCCGCCTGGACGGTACTTCGACCGCGAGGAAAGCTGGCTCCGGTTCAACCAGCGGGTGCTCGAACTGGCCGAGGACGAGACCCTTCCGCTGCTGGAGCGGGTGCGATTCCTGTCGATCTTCGCCAGCAACCTGGACGAGTTCTTCATGGTGCGGGTGGCCGGCCGGATGCGGCGGATGGCGACCGGCCTGCCGGTGGAGGGCGTGACCGGGCTGCCGCCCGAGGAGATCCTCTCCCGCACCCTGGAAACCGCCCGTGAGCTCAGCCTCAGGCACGCCGAGTGCTACGCCAGCGCGGTGCTGCCCGCACTCGGCGAAGAGGGGATCGAGGTCCTGCGGTGGAAGGAGCTGTCCGCTGCCGAGCAGGAGGACCTCCAGCGGCTGTTCCGCGAGCGGATCTACCCGGTGCTGACCCCGCTGATCGTGGACCCTGCCCATCCGTTCCCCTACATCTCCGGGCTGTCCCTCAGCCTGGCGGTGATGGTCGCCGATCCGCGCACCGGCGCGACCATGTTCGCGCGGGTGAAGGTGCCCCCGCTGCTGCCCCGGTTCCTGACCGTCTCGCAGTACCGGTTCGTGCCGCTCGAGGACGTGATCGCCGCCCATCTCACCGAGCTCTTCGCCGGACTGGAGATCCTCGAGCAGCACGTGTTCCGGGTCACCCGCACCCGGGATCTGGAGGTGGATGAGGACGTCACGGAGGATCTCCTGCAGTCGCTGGAGCGGGAGCTGCAGCGGCGCCGGTTCGAGCCCGCCGTCCGGCTCGAGGTCGAGGACTCCATCTCCAGCGACGTGCTCGACAAGCTGGTCACCGAGCTCGGGATCGACGACCGTGCCGTCTACCGCCTGCCGGGCCCGCTCGACCTGTCCGGCCTCAATGTCATCGCCGATCTGGACCGGCGCCAGCTCAAGTACCCGGCCTTCGTCCCGTCCGAATCGGCACTGCCACAGGACACCGACATCTTCACCGCCCTGGACAAGCAGGACGTGCTCATACACCTGCCCTACGACTCGTTCACCACCACGGTGGAACGCCTGATCGTGGAGGCCGCCGCCGACCCCAGGGTGCTGGCGATCAAGCAGACCCTGTACCGGACCAGCGACGTGTCCTCGATCGTGGACGCGCTCGTCGACGCGGCCGAAGCAGGCAAGCAGGTCGTGGTGGTGGTGGAGCTGAAAGCCAGGTTCGACGAGCGGGCCAACATCATCTGGGCGCGCAAGCTGGAAGAAGCGGGCTGCCATGTCGTGTATGGGATCGTCGGCCTGAAGACCCACTGCAAGATGGTGCTGGTAGTGCGGGAGGAGCCGGACGGTTCGTTGCGCCGCTACTGCCATATCGGGACCGGCAACTACCATCCCACCACCGCCCGGCTGTACGAGGACTTCGGCCTGCTGACCGCCGACCCCACGGTCGGGGCGGACGCCACCGACCTGTACAACCACCTGACCGGTTACAGCCGCAAGAACTCCTACCGGCGGTTCCTGGTCGCCCCGGTCGGCCTGCGCACCGGCCTGCTGGAACGGATCGCCCACCAGGTGGACAGGCACCGGGAGGGCAAGCCGGCCCGGATCCAGTTCAAGTGCAACTCGATCGTGGACGAGGCGATGATCGACGCCCTGTATGAGGCCTCGCGGGCCGGGGTGCCGGTGGACCTGTGGGTGCGCGGGATCTGCTCGATCCGGCCCGGGGTACCGGGCTTGTCGGACACGATCCGGGTCCGCAGCATCCTCGGCCGGTTCCTGGAACACTCCCGGATCTACGCGTTCGGCATCGGTGGGGACGAGGAAAGTGAGGTGTGGATCGGCTCCGCCGACCTGATGCACCGCAACCTGGACCGCCGGGTGGAGTCGCTGGTACGGGTGAAGGACCCGGCCCAGAAGGCGGTCCTGCGCAACCTCGTCGATCTGGCCATGGACGAGAACACCGCCTCGTGGTGGCTGGCCGGCGACGGCTCCTGGGACCGGCATCACCTGGACTCCTCAGGCCAGCCACTGCTCGATCTCCAGCAGCACCTGCTCGCCAACCTGCGCAGCAGGTCTCTTGATGCCTGACCGGGACAAGCCGGACCAGATCCGCGCCGCCGGCGCGGTGCTGTGGCGCCCGGGCCCGGAGGGCCCGCAGGTGGCGATCGTCCACCGGCCCCGCTACGACGACTGGAGCCTCCCCAAGGGCAAGAGCCTGCCCGGTGAGCACGTGCTGGTCACGGCGGTGCGGGAAGTGTGCGAGGAGACCGGGGTGCGGATCGATCTCGGCAGGCGGCTGAGCCCGGCGTCCTACCTGAGAGACGGCAGGCCGAAGCGGGTGGACTACTGGGCGGCCCGCCCGGATCCGGACGGGGACGGATCGGGCCCGCCCACCGCGCCGGGGGGGTTCGTTCCCAACGACGAGGTCGATGACCTCGCGTGGCTTCCGGTGACCGCCGCCGTCGACCGGCTCACCTACCCGCACGACACCGACGTGCTGGCAGACTTCGCCTCCGGCCCGGCCGGTACCGTCGCCATCCTGCTGGTCCGGCACACCTCCGCGCAGAGCAAGGAGGCCTGGCAGGCGGCTGGTCACCCGGACGATCTGGCCAGGCCCCTGACACCGGAGGGGGACGAAGAGGCGCAACGTCTCGGCCGGATCCTGCGCTGTTTCGGTCCCGCCCGGGTAGTCAGTTCCCCGGCCCAGCGCTGCCTGGCGTCGGTCCGGCCCTACGCGGCGCTGGCCGGCACGGAGGTGGAGCCGGAGCCGTCATTCGGGCTCGGTCCTGAGGACGCGTCCGGGGCGGCCACGTGGACGGCCGTGTCGGCCCGCCAGCGGGCCGGTGAGCTGGTAGCGGCCCGCGAGCCGGTGGTGATCTGCGCTCATCGCGAGAACCTGCCCTCGCTGCTGACGTGGATCTGCGAGGACCTCGGCGCCCCGGTCCCGGCCGGGCCGGAACTGCCCAAGGGTGCGTTCTGGGCCCTCCACACGAGCGAAGGCAAGCTTGCCGCCGCCGAGCAGCACGGCCTGGAAGCCTGACCCAGAGCCTGGGTTCTGACCCCGCAAAACGCCGGTGCCGCCCCGGCCCGTGCTGCGGGCGGAGCGGCACCAGCGCGGCTGTCACTTCTTGTGGACGATAGCGAAATCGACGGAGGTGTTGTCAGCCGGGCTGGAGTCGCTCGGGCTGACGGTGGCCTTCGACTTCACCAGCGTGCCCTTGCCCGCCGTGATCTTCACCTTGACCGTGATCGTGGTGGTGCCGTGAGCGCCGATCTTGGCGCTGCGGGAGCAGAACGAGGTGTGCTTGTGCTTGGTGCACTGCCAGAACGTCCCGCTGCTGCCGCCGCCACCACCCCCACCGGTGGTACGAACACTGCCGTTGTCACCCGCGGTGGCCTGGTTTCCGCCATTGCCGCCGCTGCCGGCGGTAAGGCACGTGCCGTCAGAACCCGCACCTCCGCCACCAGCGGCGACCACCAGTCGGGACGGCAGAGTGGTGCCCGCGTTCGCCCGGGCAATGGTGCGAACGTCGAAGGCGCCGCCGCCGCCACCGGCAGTAGCAGCACCGTCCCCCCCGCCGTTGAAGCCGCCCGTGGGGCTGGCGCCGACGCCGCCGACCTCGACGTACAGGACCTCACCTGGGAAGACCCCGACGGTGGAGAACACCGACGCACCAAGCCCGCCCGTGTTGACGCCGGCATCGGTCGACTGGCCCGCGGCCCCGATCGCGGTGACGGTCACCGACGTCACGCCGGACGGGACGGTGTACGTCTGCTCGGCCCCGGTGTAGTTGTAGACAGTGGTGACGGTCCCGTTGTGGGTGTGGGTTTTGGGGCCGAGGTGGTGGGGGGCGTCCGATGGCCTGGGCGGGTACGCCGGCCACCACGAGGGCGGCTGCGCCGGCCAGGACCGTAGCAGGCGCCGCTATGCGGGCGAGCCGCGCTGTGCTCCTCTTCATGGGCCGGGACCTCCACTTGGTCCGTTTATCTCCTATCCGGTGCGTATGTCTCACGTCTCCCAGCCCCCCTCGTGCTTTCTCCCCCGATAGGACGCCCTCGCGCCGGGCCTCACGAATGTGATGCTGGCACCGGAGACTTTCTCTCGAACTGGGTACGAACTGAGCAATAGCGGACCATGTCGCCGCAGATCAAAGGCTACTTTCTGGGTATAAACCACCAACTTGCCCCCGATACAGCGAACACACTTGACTGACCTCCGGGCATTTCTTCCTAAAGCCACAGAGTTTCAGCCGATTCACTTTTGGAAAGCATAAAACACACCGGCGATACGGACCGGAGCTGGGGGGTCGGTTCCGCCATGGACAGCCGTTTAATGGCAACAGCGGGGCTTGGAGTCTGCGGCGGGGCCGGTGATCAGCGCGCTTCGCTGATGGTGGGCCCGGCCGGGTCCCAGTCCAGGGTGGGGGGCAGGGCGCCCTCGAAGATCAGCAGCCAGCGCTTGATCTCGATGCCGGTGCCGCCGCTGTAGCCGCCGAGCCCGTTACCGGCGACCACCCGGTGGCAGGGCACGATGATCGGGATGGGGTTGGACCCCATGATCTGGCCCACCACGCGCGCTGGCGGCACGTCGCCCCCGTCTGTCAGCCCGGCCCGGCGAGCGAGCAGGCCGTAGGTCAGGGTCTCGCCGTACCCGGCGCAGGCCAGGAGCACCGGGAGCACCTGCCGCTGGGCTGCGGACATGCCTGACCAGTCCACCGGCAGGTCGAATACGCGGCGGCCGCCGCCGAAGTACTCGGCCAGCTGGGCGCACGCCCGGTCTGATTGCGCGCGGGCCCGCTCCGGCCCGGGCGGGACTGGCTGCGCCGGCGGTGGGCCGAATCTGACCTTGACCACCCCGGCCGCGCTGCAGGCGACGGACATCTCGCCGACCGGGGACCCGAGCGTCCCCCAGGCGAGTTCGCGCGCGGCTTGGTTGCTCAGAGGTCGGATGCTCACAGATTCATTGTCGCCTGGGGCACCGACAGCGTGGGCATGACCGGTGACGCGGCCGGGCCCGACGGCGAGCCAAGGGCATCCTGCCGATCTATGGGACGTGCCCTAGTCCGGCTGGTTCAGCTGGTCATCCTCCTTCTCGTCCAGCTGGTCTTCCTCCCTCTCGGCGAGCCGGGTGAGAGCCTTGCTGATCGGCGTCGCGGTCAGCTCCGCCTGCCAGGGCCGGGCACCGTGGGCGGCCAGATCGGCCTCGACCGCCTCCGGGCTGAGCGGCTCGGGCGGCCGCCAGGCGAGCTTGCGCACCACATCCGGCGGCAGCAGGTTCTCCGTCGGCAGGGAGTGCTCGTCGGCGAGCGCCGCGACAACGGTGCGTACCGTTGCCAGTCGCCCCGCCGCGACCGGGTCCCGTTCCGCCCAGCGGTGTGCGGGCGGGGGGCCGTCGGGCAGGGGGGACGAGGTCCCCGGCAGGTTCGGCTCGGCCTGGGCCCGGGCCCGGTCGACGGCCCGCTGCCACTCCGGCGCGTGCCGGCGCGCGCCCCGGCCCCTGAATCCCTGGAGCTCGGTGAGGTCATGCTGGGTTCCCGGCACGGCGCGCGCGGCCTCCACGATCGCCGAGTCGGGCAGCACCCTGCCCGGTGACAAGTCACGCCGGCGCGCGATCTTGTCGCGCTCCAGCCAGAGCTCGCGGACGACGGCCAGGCCCCGGCGCGTGTGCACGCGGTGGATGCCGGACGTGCGGCGCCAGGGGTCGGCCCGGGGCGGCGGCGGCCCCGCCGCGAGCACCGCCGCGAACTCCTGCCTGGCCCACTCGGCCTTGCCCTCCTCCGCCAGCTGGGCCGCGAGCGCGTCGCGCAGTTCGACCAGGACCTCCACGTCCAGCGCGGCGTAACGGAGCCACTCGGTGGGCAGCGGCCGGGTGGACCAGTCAGCCGCCGCGTGGCCCTTCTCCAGTGACAAGCCGAGCACGGTCTCCACCAGGATGCCGAGCCCGACCCGTGGGTAGCCCAGCAGCAGGCCGGCCAGTTCGGTGTCAAAAAGCTGGTGCGGCTGGTACCCGAGCTCGGCGAGGCAGGGCAGGTCCTGGGAGGCCGCGTGCAGCACCGCCTCGCAGCCGGCCAGCGCCGCATCGAGCGCGGACAGGTCGGGGCAGGCGACCGGGTCGATCAGCACGGTGCCGGCGCCGCCGCGGCGCAACTGGACCAGGAAGGCGCGGTGCCCGTAGCGGTAGCCGGAAGCACGTTCGGCGTCCACCGCGACCGGTCCCTCGCCCGCGCCGAGCATGGCGACCGCCGCGGCGAGCGCTGGCGCCGTGGTCACGAGGGGAGGGAGCCCGTCGCGTGGTTCGAGCAGCGGGACCGCGTGAGCCGCCTCGAGTTGCTGCTGCTCCGGATCGGCTGCCTGCTGCTCGGCCCCGGCTGCGATGCCCTCTCTCATGGACCGCGCCGCCGGGGCGGGGGCCGGAGCGCGGTCACCCCCGCCACCAGCGGGGGCAGCCCGGCAGCGGCGCACATCGCCCCGCACCAGGCGGCCAGATGACCGTCCAGGCCTGCCTGGTCGGGCTCGCCCTGACCTGGCCCGGCCTGGTCAGGGTCGGCAGGTCCGGGCGGGTCACCCGGCGGGCCGGTCAGGCCCGCCATTCCCACCGGTGACCAGGAGGCCCGCAGTTCGAAACCGGTCGCCTGCGGCTCCTCTCGTTTGGCACCAAATCCCTCGGTGACGACCCGGGTCACCGTGCCGCTGGGCGCGGCGTAGCCGGACGTGCGGGTGTCCAGTGCCTCGGTCAGCCAGGACCAGGCAACCTCACCCAGCATCGGGTCCGCGGCGATCTCCGGCTCCAGGTCGGCGCGGATGTAGACGATGACGCGCAGCGGGCCCGCCCAGCCGCGCTGGCCGGCCGGGTCGTACAAGAGCACGAAACGGCCCGAGGCGACCTCCGTCCCGTCGATCCGGGCGGTGGCGGCGAAGGCAGCCGCGAACGGCGCGAGGGTCCGGGGTGCGGGCACGTCCTCGAAGGTCAGTTCCGGGCGGACGGCACACACCTGCTCCTGACCCGACCGGAGGCCGGCCACCACGGCCGTGAATGCGGCAGCCGCCTCGTCACCTGGTGCCTTGACCCCGCCCACCTGTCTCATGACCCGAGCGTACGTCGTCGCCGCCCGCCGTCACGCGACACGGCCGGGCAAGCCCGGCATCAATTCCGGCTCGGCGTGGTAGAGCACGAAGCCCGCCAGCAGGGCACTGCCGCATCCGGTGCAGGACCACTCGGGGCACTCGCCGTCCGCTGAGTCGGGGCAGCTGCCCGAAATGTCGTGGTGCTGCTCGAACAACTGGTCGCCGCCGCACTCGCTGCACGGGCGGAACGTCTGGCTCATTCCGGTGACCTCCCTCACAGCCGGGTTCGCCGCGGGCAGGGATCCGGGGAGCACCGCTGCGGCGCCCGGCTGGACATGATGGTCGCATGCCTCCCGCCCGGGGCGGTGGATCTCAGTCGGCGTGTCCAACGCTGTGAGATGATCACGTCCGTGACGGCACCGACGCAGGAGTCCCCTTTCCTGCGTGCCTGCCGCCGTCAGGCCGTCCCGCACACCCCGGTCTGGTTCATGCGCCAGGCGGGCAGGTCGCTGCCGGAGTACCGGGCCGCCCGGAAACGCAAGTCGATGCTGGCGGCCTGCATGACACCCGACCTGGTCACCGAGCTCACCCTGCAGCCGCTGCGGCGCTACCAGGTTGACGCGGCCATCCTCTTCAGCGACATCGTGGTCCCGCTCCGGGCGGTGGGGGTGGACATCGACATCAAGGCCGGGATCGGGCCGGTGGTCGCGAAGCCCATCCGGCGCGAAGCCGACCTGGCCCGGCTGCGTGATCTCGACCCGGCCGACATCCCCTACATCACCCGGGCGGTCGCGTCCCTGGTGGCGGAACTGGGCGGCACGCCCCTGATCGGCTTCGCCGGCGGCCCGTTCACGCTCGCGTCCTACCTGGTCGAAGGCGGGCCGTCGAAGAACCAGGAGCGGACCAAGGCGCTCATGTACGGCAACCCGCGGCTGTGGCATGCCCTGCTCACCCGGCTCACCAATATCACGATCTCGTTCCTGCAGGCCCAGGTCGCGGCCGGCGTCTCCGCGGTCCAGCTCTTCGACTCCTGGGCCGGCGCGCTCGGGCCCGATGACTACCGGGCCGCCGTGCTGCCGCACAGCAAGCGGGTCTTCGAGGCGCTCGCGGGGACGGGCGTGCCGCGGATCCACTTCGGGGTGGGCACCGGGGAGCTGCTGTGGCTGATGAGGGAGGCCGGCGCGGACGTGATCGGGGTGGACTGGCGGGTCAGCCTGGATGAGGCGGTGCGGCGGGTGGACATCGGCACGGCGCTGCAGGGCAACCTCGACCCCGCGGTCCTGCTGGCCCCCTGGGACGTGGTCGAGCGGCGGGCCAGGGACGTGCTGTCCCGCGGCCGGGCCGCGGAAGGCCACATCTTCAACCTCGGGCACGGGGTGCTGCCCGAGACCGACCCGGACGTGCTGGCCCGCCTCGCCGACCTGGTGCACGCGGCGTCGGCGGGCGGGCCGGCCTGACCGGGCGCGGATGAGCCAGGCACGGTAGTCCGGGCCCGGTGGCTCAGGCGGTGGTGCCCGGGTCTGCCGGGCGCGGGCCCTGGCGGTGCCGGGCCAGCCAGCGCCGCCCCCGCAGGCCGGCGAAGACCGCCAGGATCACGAACGCCACGAACGGCAGCACCGCGCCAACCCCGGTGAGCAGCCACGATGTCACCTGGCGCAGTGCGTGCCAGCCCGCCGCAAGGCCGCCGGCGAATCCGCCCGCCAGTTTCACCGGCCGCGCGGCCGGCGCTGGCCGCCTGCTCACCAGCAGCACCGACACGGTCCCGTACGTGGTCTCGTGCGCGAGCAGCCGCTGCTGGGACTGCAGCGCCTCCAGGTTGGCCTCCTCGGAGTTGATCTGGTCCTGGACCATGAGCAGGCTGCTGACCGAGCCGGCCCGCGCCAGCAGCCTGCGCAGCTGGGCGATCGCGGCCTGGGCCGAGGCCACCCGGCTGGTGACGTCGGCGACGGTCTGGGTGACGTCCTGCGCCTGCTGGGACAGCGAGATCCTGGTGCCGAGCCGGCTGGACAGCGCCGTGAGCGTGGCCTGGTAGCTGGCGACGGGGATCTTCAGTTCGATCCGCACCGTGGCCTGGGCGGGGTGAGCGTGGTTCAGCCGGGCGGTCTCGCTTGACACGTAGCCGCCGGCCGCCCTGGCCAGGCTCACGGCCCGGGTGGCCGCGGCCCTGACGTCGCCGGCGCGGACCGTCAGGCTCGCCGTGTAGATGATCGCCTGCGCGGCGGTCGACGGCAGGACCGCGAGGCGGGCCTGCTTCGCCGCGGTGCCAGGAAGGGACGCGGCCGGTGCCCCTGGTGCCCGGGCAGCCGGGGCCGCCCCGCGGAAGCCGCTGGGCGCCCCGGAACCGGAGGCGGAGGACTGCCCTGAGCCGCCCGAGCAGCCCACGAGGAGCAGGCAGGTGCCCGCGCAGAGCGCGGCCAGGGCGCGCCAGGCAGGCCGTGGGGCGGACCGCAGGCGGTTCGCGTGGGACGCGGTGAACAGGTGCCATGGGGCTGTCATGGCCATCTGACGTCCCGCGGGGAAGGCGCGGTTCCGCCCGCCCCGGTCACGAGTTGGCAACGCGTCCCGGGGTGGCCGGCCGCTGGCGTCACGGTTCGCTTCGGCGGATGAGGTCTGCCAGGGTGGACGGGTGACCCACCCCACCCCGTCCAGGGTCGTGATCGTCGGCGGCGGGATCGCCGGCCTGGCTGCCGCGTTCTTCCTGCGCGACGCGCCGGTGAGCGTCACCGTGCTGGAAGGCTCGCCCCGGCTCGGGGGCAAGCTCGCCGTCTCGCAGGTAGCCGGGATAGCGGTCGACGAGGGCGCGGAAGCGCTGCTCGCCCGCAGGCCGGAGGGGACGGGCCTGATCCGTGCGGCCGGGCTCGCGGAGCACCTGGTCGCCCCGGGCACGACCGCCGCCCGGATCTGGAGCCGGCAGCGGATGCGGCCGCTGCCGCGCCGGCAGGTCATGGGCGTGCCCGCCGACCTCGATGACCTGGCCCGGTGCGGGCTGCTGTCGGCGGCGGGCATGGCCAGAGCCAGGGAAGATCTCATCCGGCCGGCCACCCCGCGCGGGGACGACGTTGACGTGGCCGGCTATGTGGGGGCCAGGTTCGGCCGGGAGACGGTCAACCGGCTGGTGGACCCCCTGCTGGGCGGGGTCTACGCGGGACGCTCGGAGGACCTGTCGTTCGAGGCGACCCTTCCCGGCCTGGCGGCGGAGTCCCGGCGGCACGCGTCCCTGGCGGTGGCGGCGGGGGCGCTGATGCCGCCGTCCCCGCAGGCACCGGCCGGCCCCAGCCCGGCGGCGGAGGCCAGCGTCTTCACCACACTCGCCGGGGGCCTGGGCACCTTGCCGGCGGCTGTCGCCGCTGCCTGCGGAGCGGTGGTGCGGACGGGCGCGATGGTCCGTGAGCTCGCGCGCACCCCGGCGGGCTGGCGGCTGACGGTCGGATCCGCCCACGCACCGGAACGCATGGACGCGGACGCCGTCGTGCTGGCGGTGCCGGCCCAGCCGGCGGCCCGCCTGCTGGCCGGGCTGCCCGCGGCCGCCGATGCGCGGGCGGCACTGGCCGGGATCGCGTACGCGAGCATGGCGATCGTCACCCTGGCCTACCCGGCCGCGTGCTTCCCCCGGCCGCCGGAGGGCAGCGGCTACCTGGTGCCGGCCGTGGACGGCCATCCCGTGAAGGCGGTCACGTTCTCCTCCGTCAAGTGGCCGCACCTGCGGGCCGCCGACCCGGCCATGGTCGTGGTCCGCTGCTCGCTGGGCCGGGTCGGCGAGGAGCGGCTGCTGCACCGGGACGACGCCGACCTGACCGCGCTGGCCGCCGCTGACCTGGCCGCCGCGACCGGCGTCCGCGGCGGGCCCGCCGACACAAGGGTGAGCAGGTGGGGCGGGGCACTGCCGCAGTACACCGTCGGCCATCTGGGCAGGGTGAGCCGGATCCGGGCGGCGGTGGGCCGCGAGCCCGGCCTTGCCGTCTGCGGGGCCGCGTACGACGGCATCGGGATCCCCGCCTGCATCGCCACCGCCCAGGCCGCGGCCGGGCAGGTGCTCGCCTACCTGCGCGAGAGCAGGCCCGCCGCGGTGACCGGCGGTCCCGGCTGACCCGTCGCGGGCCAGATCCGGCCGGGTCGTGCTTCCCGGCCCCGGCCGGTGGCGGACAATGGTGACATGGCAGCCACTGAGGGGACTCCCGCGGGCCAGCGGCAGCGGGCGCGCGATCTGAACGAGCTGATCCGCTACACGATGTGGTCGGTTTTCCGGCTGCGCGGCGCCGCGGCGCTGGATGCGGGGCAGCCGGGGCGGGAGGCGCTGGCAGCGGAACTGGAAGGGCTCTTCGAGCAGGCGGCCGGCAAGGGGGTCATCACCCGCGGGTGCTACGACGTGCAGGGCCTGCGCGCCGACGCCGACTACATGTTCTGGTGGATCGCGCCCGGCCCCGATGATCTGCAGGAGCTCTACAGCAGGTTCCGGCGCACCCGGCTCGGGCGGGCCAGCGAGCCGGTCTGGTCGGTGATGGCACTGCACCGCCCGGCCGAGTTCAACAAGAGCCACATCCCGGCGTTCCTCGCCGACGAGCCGCCGCGCGACTACCTGAGCGTGTACCCGTTCGTCCGGTCCTACGAGTGGTACCTGCTCGACCCGGCGGAGCGGCGGGCCATGCTCGCCGAGCACGGCATGATGGCCCGCGACTACCCCGACGTCCGCGCGAACACCGTCTCTTCCTTCGCGCTCAACGATTACGAGTGGATACTCGCCTTCGAAGCCGATGAGCTGCACCGGATCGTGGATCTCATGCGCCACCTGCGGGGCGCCCGGGCCCGGCTGCACACGCGGATGGAGATCCCGTTCTACGCCGGCCGGCGCAAGCCGCCGGCCGAGCTGATCGCCTCGCTGCCCTAGCGGGGACCTCACCTGCGGGCAGCGGCCCCGCTCGGGCGGGGCGCCGGTTGCTCCTCGATGTCCAGGTGCGGGACGGCCCGGTCCAGCCAGCGCGGCAGCCACCAGGCGGCGGCGCCGAGCAGGGTCATGATGGCAGGCACCGCGATCATGCGGACGATGGAGGCGTCGATCAGCACGGCGGCGGCCATGCCCAGCGCCAGCATCTTCACCGCCGGGTCCGGGTTGATCACGAAGCTGGCGAACACGAGCACCATGACCGCCGCGGCGGTGGTGATCACGCGGGCGGTGGCGCCGATGCCGATAGCCACGCTGCGCTGCGCGTCATGGGTGGCCATCCACGCCTCGCGCACCCGCGAGAGCAGGAAGACCTCGTAGTCCATGGACAGGCCGAAGACAATGGCGAACACCATCATCGGGACGTAGGCGGGGATCGGCAGGTGCTGGTGGACGCCGATCAGGCTGGCGCCCCAGCCCCACTGGAAGACGGCCACGATCACCCCGTAGGCCGCGCCGACGGACAGCAGGTTGAGCACGGCCGCCTTGGCGGCGATGACCACCGAGCGGAACGCGATCGTCAGCATGACGAACGCGATGCCCACCACGCCCAGGATCAGCCAGGGAATGCGGCTGCTGATCTGGCTGGTGAAGTCCACGTTCCCGGCCGTCGTCCCGGTCACATACGTGGTGGCGGGCTCCTTCGGCAGGACGCTGTCCCGGAGCGTGTTGACCAGATCGGTGGTGGCGGCGGCCTGCGGGGACGTGTCCGGGATCACGTTCAGCACCGCGGTGGTGCCGGGGCTGTTGACGGCCGGCGGCGTGACCGAGGCCACTCCGTGCGTCGCGGCCAGGTCCTTGCTCATCGAGCTGAGCAGGGCCTGGTTGGCCGAGCTGGACTGATGCGGCAGGACCACCACGACCGTGAGCGGCCCGTTGATGCCCACGCCGAAGCCCTCGGTGAGCAGGTCATAGGCGCGGCGGCTGCTGTCGGAGGCGGGGTTCGTGCCGGCGTCGAGCTGGCCGAGGCTGAGCGAGAAAAGCGGTATCGCGAGCACGCACAGGGTGACGATGCTGGCGATCGCCCACGGCCAGGGCTGCCGGCTGACCCGGCGCCCCCAGCGCGCGAAGGCATGCTGCTCATGGTCGGCGCCGCCAGCGCCGCCGGCGCCCGCGACCGCGCGCACCGGCCGGCCCGGCGGGCACGGCGGCGGATGGCCAGCGAGTGCAGGTGACCGCCGGCCACGGCCATGAACGCGGGGATGAGGGTCAGCGCCGCCAGCATGGTGAGCGCGACGACGATGGCGGAGGCCAGGCCCATGGCGCCGACGAAGGGGACGCCGGACAGGTACAGGCCGAGGATGGCGACGATCACCGTGCTGCCCGCAACGACGATGGCAGCTCCCGACGTCCGTTCGGCATGGACGATGGACGCGCCGACGTCCATGCCGGAATCAATCTGCTGACGGTGCCGCGCGACCAGGAACAGGCCGTAGTCCACGCCGACACCCAGGCCCAGCAGCGTCGCGATGACCGGCGCGTCGGTGGGGAAGGTCACGGCGGCGGTGAGCAGGCCCAGCAGTGACAGCCCGGCACCCACGCTGAACACGGCCGAGACCAGTGGCAGCGCGGCGGCCAGCACCGACCCGAACATGAGCAGCAGCAGCAGCAGCGCGCAGGACAGGCCGAGGATCTCCGACGGCACGTCGTTGACCGTCTGCCCGATCTGGCCGGCCCCGCCGCCGTACTCCACCTCCAGGCCGGCCGACCGGGCCGGGGCGACCGCCGCGTTCAGCCGGTCCAGGTAGGAGGTGTCAAGCGAGGCGGGCACCACGCTGAACGAGACGCTGGCATAGGCGATGGCGCCGTCCGGCGAGACGGCCGAACCCGACCCGGCGAACGGGCTGACCGCCTTGATGACGTCCGGGAGCCGGGCGACGTTGGCGGTGGCCTGGTTCACCGCCGCCTGCTGCGACGCGACGGTCCCGGTGCGGGCATGGAAGACGATCTGCCCCCCGTACCCGCTCTGCTGCGGGAAGGTCGAGGCGAGAACGTCCAGTCCCTGCTGGGTCTGGCTGCCGGGCACCGAGTAGTTGTTGACGTACGATCCGCCGAACGCGGCCCGCGCCGCGACCAGGCCGATGAGAACCGCCAGCCAGGCGCCGATGACGATCCAGCGCCCCCGGATCGTCACGCCGCCCAGTCGTGTCAGCAGCTTGCTCAAGCCAGCTTCGCCCCCGATGCGCCGCCGGGCCGGGCGGATCCCCGTCAGTCCCCAGATCTGGTCCTTACCCGGCCGGCGGGTGCTACAGACCGTCGACGCTGACGACGATCGCCTCCTGGGTGGAACGTGCGATCACCACGACCGCCTCGGAATCGGGCGAGGCATTCTCTTCACGGTGCGGCACGTGCGGGGGGACCCAGACGAAGTCGCCCGGCCCGGCCTGCAGCCGGGTCAGCCCCGGGCTGCCCGGGGCCCGGAACACAAAGGCCGGATGCCCGGACACCACGTAGATGCCGGTCTCCGACGCACCGTGATGGTGGTCGCCGGAGGTGGTCCCCGGCGGCATCACGGTGGTTCCCATCCACAGGGACTGCGACCCGACCAGCGGCCCGGAGATGGCTGCGGACCGGATCATTCCGCTGGTCTGAGCGGTCTCGCCGGAAAGCTGGCCGGCCGGGACCAGGCGCAGGTGGCTCACTCGCCGGCCGCCGGTTCCAGGGTGAGCGAGACCGAGTTGATGCACCAGCGCTGATCGGTGGGCACCTGGTAGCCCTCACCCTCGAACACGTGGCCGAGGTGGGAGTCGCAGCGGGCGCACCGGACTTCCGTCCTGGTCATGCCGAGCGAGCTGTCCTCGATCAGCACGACCGCGTCCCCGCTGGCGGGCTGGTAGAAGCTCGGCCACCCGCAGTGGGAGTCGAATTTCTCCCTGGACCGGAAGAGTTCCGCCCCGCACGCCCGGCAGCGGTAGACGCCCTCGGCCTTGGTTTCGGTGTATTCGCCGGTCCAGGGTGCCTCCGTGCCCGCCTGCCGGAGTACCCGGTACTCCTCGGGGGTGAGCCGCTCCCGCCATTGCGTATCTGTTCGCTGGACCTTGTCCATGCAGCCGAGACTACCCGCGGCCCGGATACCGATACCGTCGACAGCGTCGACCCCGTGGAGGACTTCCATGCAGTGGCTCAACGAGCCTGCCAGCTGGCAGCGAACCGGCGATGTGCTCCGGGTCAGCGTCGACCCGGGCACCGACTTCTGGCGGACAACCGGTTACGGGTACATCCACGACAACGGCCATGTGTACGGCGATCTGCTCCCGGGAGACCTCGACGTCTCGGTGCGGGTGCGGGGCACCTTCGCCAACCAGTACGATCAGGCGGGCATCATGCTCCGGGCCGACGAGCAGACCTGGCTGAAGACCGGGGTGGAGTTCTTCGAGGGACGGCCCCGGCTCAGCACGGTGCTGACCGTGGGCTGGTCCAGCTGGATGGTGGCCGACCTGCCACCCGGCCTCGATGAGGTCGCCCTGCGGGTATCGCGGCGGGGCGACGCGGTGGAGGTCCGCTACGCCATCGGGGAGGGCCCCGCTGAGCTCGCCGCGCTGGTGTTCCTGCCGCCCGAGCGCGAGCTGCTGGCCGGGATCGTGTGTGCGGCGCCGGAAGGCACCGGATTCAGCGTGACCTTCCACGACCTGCGCATCGTCGCCCGGGAGTGGGGCGCCCAGGGGGCTGGCTGGGTGCACGAGCAGGACGCGGGAACCGGGGCCGGCTGGGACGGCTCCGGGGCGGACTGGGCCGCCGGCGTACCGGCGGGCGGCGGGCCGCCGGCCTGGGCCGGGGATGCGCCCGATGAGGCCCAGGAGGCGGCACCGGGCTGGGCGGAGGAGATACCGGGGGAGGCGCCCGTGGGCTGGCGCGACGACCCGCCCGGGAACGCGGCCTTTGACTGGGGAAACTCGCAGGCCAGCGACGCGGCGCAGGACTGGGAGCGGCTATCGCTGAGCGTGACCGGAGGCGCGGGCCGGAGCGCCGATCAGGCTGACGAGCCGGCCGGGGAGCAGCCGGGCAAGCCCGCGGCGGACCAGCCGGACAAGCCGGCGGCGGACCAGACGGACAAGCCGGCGGCGGATCATGAGGCGGCCCAGCCGCCGGAAGACGGCCCGCCGGAAGACAGCCCGCCGGGGGACAGCGACGACAGCACCGGCGAGCAGCCGGAGACACCGGGCCCAGACGGCAAGCGGCCGCAGGCGAAGGCCCCGGCCCCGGCCCATGACCATGCGGGCGGCTCCCCGCCGGCCGCCGCCACGACGGGCGGGCTGAACCCGCGGGGACGCGGGAATGCGAAGCTGCCCGCTCCCCGCTCACCGGCCCGGTCCGAGCCAGCCGGGCCGGCTGATGCGGCCGACGAGTGGATCAGCCTGATCACCGCCGCTGACCCGGCCGAGGAGACAACCAGCCAGGATTTAGTCGGCCAGGAGTTACCCGAGCAGGATTCAGCGGCCAGGATTCGCCGGCCAGGAGTGAACCGGCCGCGAGTGAACCGGCCGGGCCACAGCGCGCCCGGCGGCCGGGCCGGTCAGAGGATGACGCGGTACGCGGGTCCGGGCTGATCACGGAACTGCAGTTCGCTCCGCTCGACCCGGCCTGCGGCCCGGATATCCGGCAGTCCCGCCATCAGCGCGTCCAGGTGATCCCGCCGCGCCGTCACCACCAGCAGCCGGACCGGCGTCCGCATCGACACCCGGGCGCCGGACTTGGCCCCCCGGATCGCCGCGATCGCCCCGGACGCCGCCTGGAGCACCCCGTTGCCCGCGGGAGAGCCCGCGCCGTCCCCGGCGGCGAGCGCCTCGGCAGGCTCGGGCCACGCGGCGCGGTGCACCGAGCCTTCCTGCCACCACGACCACACCTCCTCGGTCACGAACGGCAGGAACGGGGCGAACAGCCGGAGCACGACCGAAAGCGCGAGACGCAGCGCGGCCTGCGCCGAGGCGGCCGGCCCGTCGCCACGTTCCCCGTAGGCACGGTCCTTGACCAGTTCCAGGTAGTCGTCGCAGAAGAACCAGAAGAAGTCCTCCGCCGCCGCCAGTGCGCCCGCGTGGTCGTAGGCCTCGAACGCGGCGGTGCACTGGCCGATCACCCGCCCCAGCCGGCCGAGCAGGGCGGCGTCGAGCGGCTCGCCGACGGCCGATGCCCCCGCGGTACCGGCTGGCAGGTTGCCCGGCGGAGCGAGCGCGAGCACGAAACGGCTTGCGTTGAGGATCTTGATCGCCAGCCGGCGGCCCACCTTCAGCTGGGCCGGATCGAAGGTCATGTCCACACCGAGGCGGCCGCTGGCCGCCCAGTAGCGCACGGCGTCGCTGCCGTGCCTGCGTAGCGAGTCCATCGGGGTGACCACGTTCCCCACCGACTTGGACATCTTCTTCCGGTCCGGGTCCAGGACCCAGCCGGAGATGGCCACGTGCTGCCATGGCAGGACGCCGCTCTCCGCGTGTGAGCGGAGCAGGGTGTAGAAGAGCCAGGTGCGGATGATCTCGTGTGCCTGCGGGCGCAGGTCCATCGGCAGGACCCGGGCGGCCAGGTCGCCGTCGATCGACCACCGGGCGGCGAGCTGGGGGCTGAGCGAGGACGTGGCCCAGGTGTCCATCACGTCCGGGTCACCGGCGAACCCGCCCGGGCTCCCGCGCTGGGAGGCGTCGTATCCGGGCGGCGCCTGCGCCATCGGGTCGACCGGCAGGCTGGTGTCCGCCGGGATGATCGGCGCGTCATGACGTGGCTGGCCCTCGGCGTCGAGCGGGTACCAGAGCGGGACCGGCACGCCGAAGAAGCGCTGCCGGCTGACCAGCCAGTCACCGTTCAGGCCATTCACCCAGTTCTCGTACCGGACCCGCATGTGGGCGGGGTGCCAGCTGATCCGGCCGCCGGCCTCGATCAGGGCCCGCGCCAGTTCCGGGTCGCGCCCCCCGTTGCGCAGGTACCACTGCCGGGTGGTGACGATCTCCAGCGGCTGGCTGCCCCGCTCGTAGAAGTTGACCGCGTGCCGGACCGGCTCCGGGTCGGCGAGCAGGTCCCCGTCCGCGCGCAGCAGTCCGGCGACCCGTTTCCTGGCGGCCACCGCGGTCTCACCGGCGAGCTGCCGGTAGGCGTTGCGGCCCGGCCGGCTGGTGATCG
Source organism: uncultured Actinomycetes bacterium (assembly GCA_963741615.1). Lineage (GTDB taxonomy): Bacteria > Actinomycetota > Actinomycetes > Streptosporangiales > Streptosporangiaceae > UBA9676. The sequence goes on along the minus strand of CAVUIU010000001.1, from coordinate 80,003 downwards.
CCGCGGGCGAGCAGGGCACGAGGCGGCCGTCCCTGCCCATCACCGGCCGGGCCGGCAGGTCCAGTTCCCGCCACCAGGTGACGTCGTTGGCGTCGCCGAACGTGCACACCATGGCGATCCCGGTGCCCTTCGCCGGATCGGCCAGATGGTGCGCCCGCACCGGCACCTCCACCCCGAACAACGGCGTGCGCACGGTCGTGCCGATCAGGGCGGCATAGCGCTCGTCCCCCGGGTGGGCGACCAGCGCCACGCAGGCGGGCAGCAGCTCGGGCCGGGTGGTCGCGACCGGCACCACCTCGCCGGCCGGGGTGTAGAAGGCGATCCGGTAGTAGGCCCCGGCCACCTCCCGGTCCTCCAGCTCGGCCTGGGCGACCGCGGTGCCGAAGGTCACATCCCACAGGGTCGGCGCCTCCGCCAGGTACGCCTCGCCGCGCGCCAGGTTGCGCAGGAAGGCGCGCTGCGAGATGGCGCGGGAGGGCTCGTCGATGGTGCGGTACATCGTGGACCAGTCCACCGACAGCCCCAGCCGGCGCCACACCTCCTCGAACGCCTGCTCGTCCAGGTCGGTCAGGCGCTCGCACAGCTCCACGAAGTTGCGCCGCGACACCGGGACCTGCTCGGCGCCCGGGCTGGCCGGCGGCACGAACGACGGGTCGTAAGGCAGCAGGGGGTCGCACCGGATGTGGAAGTAGTTCTGCACCCGTCGCTCGGTCGGCAGGCCGTTGTCGTCCCACCCGATCGGGTAGAACACCTCCTTGCCGCGCATGCGCTGGAACCGCGCGACCGTGTCGGTGTGCGTGAACGAGCAGACGTGCCCGATATGCAGCTTCCCGCTGACCGTCAGCGGCGGGGTGTCGATGGCGAAGACATCGCCACGCGAGGCGGAGCGGTCAAACGTGTACTACACCCGACTCTTCCCACCTGCGCGACCACTTCTCCTCGATGCCGTCAAGCGAGGGCTTGTCCGGCACGAGGCTGGCCTGGCGCGCCTGCGGCGCGCGGCTGGGGCGGGAATCGGTGCTCATGGGGCCCAAGAATACACCGCCGCCGGAGGCAGGCCCTATTCCTTCGTCCAGTGCGGGCGGCCGAACATCAGCCCCAGCCGCTCGTGCAGCGCGTCGCCGATCTCATCCAGCGCGCTGACCCGGTAGACCGCGGTGCCCTGGGGCGGGGGCAGCCGGGCCGCCTGCGCATCGTCCAGCCGGCAGCGGACATGCCGGACCGTGATCAGCTCGACCTGATCGGCGTCGATGAAACGCAGCCCCCACTCGGTGGCCACCACCAGGCCGTCGAACGGGTCCTCCCCGGGCACCTCGAGGACATGTTCCAGCGTGCCAATCTCGTTCCCGGTGCTGGTGAGCACGGGGGTGCCGGGGACCGCGCCACGATAGGAGACAGCCGTCTCGGTATCCATGCGGCCTCATCTCCTTCTCGACGAGCGCCGGCCCCGCCCGGGGTCATACCCCTCTGTGACTTACCCCTCTGTGGCCACATCCACCTAAGGGCTTGCGGTTGGCAATCGCGGTCCTATCACTTTTGCCCGTTCCGGCGGGGATAATGACTATGTGCTGCGGGTATCGGGTGAACGGCTGGTGGGCAGGTCCGGCGAATTGCGCCGCCTGCTCGATCTGCTCGACGATGCCGCCGAGGGCCGCCCCACGCACGCTCTGATCAGCGGCGACGCCGGGGTCGGCAAGACCCGCCTGGTGTCGGAGCTCGCTGCCAGGGCGGCAGGCCATGGCTTCACCGTGCTGTCCGGCCGGTGCGCCGAGCTGGGTGACAGCATCCCCTACCTGCCGCTCGCCGACGCGCTGCGCGACGCAACCACCGGCCCCGGGCCCGACCAGGTGCTGCTCGACGCGATCGCCGAGCGCCCGGTGCTCGGCCGGCTGCTGCCCGATCGCGGTGCCAGCCCACCACCTGCTGACCTGCCGGGCCTTGCGCAGCAGCAGCTGTTCGGCGCCGTCCTGGGGATGCTCGCCGAACTGGCCGCGCGCCGGCCGGTCCTGGTCGTCCTCGAAGACCTGCACTGGGCCGACCGGTCCACCCGTGACCTGCTCACCTTCCTGAGCCGGGTGCTGCACCGGGAAAGGGTGGCGGTGGTCGTCACCTACCGCACCGACGACCTGCATCGCCGCCATCCGCTGCGGCCGGTGGTCGCCGAGCTGCTCCGGCTGCCCGCCGTGACCGCCATCGAGCTCGCCCCGCTCGGCTATGCGGACATGGCCGATCATCTCAGCGCACTGGCGGCCGGCCCGCTCGACGCGACCACCCTGCACCGGATCGTCACCCGGGCCGAGGGGAACCCGTACTACGGCGAGGAATTGCTGGCGGCCGGGAACGGCCGCGCCGGGAAGGACCACGCCGGGAGCGTCCTTCCGACCGGGCTCGCCGCTCTGCTGCTCGCCCGGTTCGAGCAGGTGTCCGGCACCGCCCAGCAGGTGCTGCGGGCGGCCGCGGTCGCCGGGCGCCGGGCCGAGGACGACATCATCCGGGAAGCCTCCGGGCTGGCCGCCGCCGAATTCGAGGAGGGCATCCGCGAATCGGTGGCCCACCAGCTGCTGGTCCCCGACGGGACACAGGGCTACGCGTTCCGGCACGCACTGATCAGGGAGGCCGTCTACGGCGACCTGCTGCCAGGCGAGCGGACCCGGCTGCACGCCAGGTTCGCTGAGCTGCTCGCGGACCAGGACCGGCTCGCCAACGTGCCCGGCACCGCGGCCGAGCTTGCCCACCACTGCCTGGCCAGCCACGACATCACCGGTGCGCTTTCCGCGTCGGTACGGGCGGCGCAGGAGGCGGAGCGGCTGGCGGCACCCGCCGAGGCGCACCGGCACTACGACGCCGCGCTGGCGGTCTGGGACCGGGTGAGTGAACCGGACAAGCTCGCCGGGATGGACCGCGGGACGCTGGCATTCTGCTCGGCGACCTGCGCGGCGGCCAGTGGCGAGGTCGTGCGTGCGGTGCAGGAACTGCGCGGGCTCCGCGCCTCGCTCGGCGACACCGCCGACCCCGCGCTCACCAGCCGCGTCCGCGAACGGCTCGGCTACTTCCTGCTGGAGACCGCCGGCGCCGACGAGGCTGTGGAGGCCGCCCAGGCGGCCGTGGACATCCTGCCCGAGGGCCCGCCCACGCGGGAATGGGCGCGGGCGCTGGCGACCCTCGCCCAGACCCTCATGTACGCCAGGGACGAGGAGGCCGCGACCACCGTGGCGAAGCGCGCGCAGGAGGCGGCGCGGGCCGTCGGCGTGCCCTGGGTGGAAGCGGACGCGCTGGTGACGCTGGGCCAGCTCAGCGAGCGCTCCGGCCAGATCGACGAGGCGATCAGGCTGTACACCTTGGCCCACGACCAGGCCCGTGGCGCGCGGATGCTCGGCGTCGAGCTGCGCGCCGCGTACCAGCTCGCACGGATCAAGCTGGAGCGCGGCGACCTGGACGGCGCGGTCACCACCGCTCACCAGGGTGTGGCACGGGCCGAGGAGAACGGGCTCGGCCTGGCGCCCTACGGCCTGGATCTGCAGTACCTGCACTACCTGGCGCACTACGCGGAGGGAAGCTGGGATCACGCGGCGGAACTCGCGGACGGGTTCCCGGTCCGGGCCACCACGGTGGCCGAAGCCCGGCTCTCGGCCATGGCCCTGTTCGTCGAGGTGGGCCAGGGGAACCCGGTGGTGGGGGAGCGGCGGGCCTGGCTGGAGCCGTTCTGGGCGGCGGACAAGTTCGGCGAGTACATCGCCAGGGGGCTGCTGGCCGAGCACGCGCTCTGGCGGGGCGATCCCGAGGGGGCGGTGACCGAGGTCGCCGCCACGCTGGCCACGCAGGCCGACGAGGATGGCTACGGGCCACCGGTGATCCGGGTCGCCGCGATCGGCCTGGCCGCCCATGCCGGCCGGGCCGTGCGGGCCCGGGTCGCCGGGGACGCGCGAACAGAAAAGGCCGAGGTGAAGGCGGCGAAGGCGCTGATCGCGGTGGCCCGCGAGGGGGCCGCCTATCCGCGCCACCCGAAATTCGTGCTGGGAATCGACGCCCGCGGCTGGCTGGCCAGGGCCGAGGCCGAATGGGGCCGTGCCCGCGGCAAGAATGACCCGGCGGCATGGCAGGCGGTGCTGAATGCGTTCGGGCCCGCGTTCGTCTATGAAAGCGCCAGGGCGCGCTGGCGGCTGGCGGAGGCGCTGGCCGAGAAGGGGCAGCGGGAGCGGGCCGAGCACGAATGGAAGCTGGCCATGGCGACGGTCGAGCGGCTTGGCGCGGTCCCGCTGCTGACGGCGCTGGCCGATCTGGCCCGGCGGGCCAGGCTGGGGCCCCGGCCCTCGGCCTACCCGCCCGGCGTGCTCGCGGCGCTGACCCGGCGGGAGCAGGAGGTCCTGGAACTGCTCGCCGAGGGCTGCAGCAACCGCGAGATCGCCGCCAAGCTGTACATCGCGCCGAAGACCGCGAGCGTGCACGTGTCCAACATCTTGGCCAAGCTCGGTGCGTCCAGCCGGACCGAGGCAGCGGCCATCGCCTACCGGGAAGGCCCGTGACGGCGGCCGCGTCCCGCGGGTGAGCGGGCAGGGCGCCCCGGCCGCCGGGGCCAGCAGGCTCAGATACCGGGTGCCAGCCCGTTGAGGATCTCGGTGGCCCGGGCTGCGGCGCCAGCGGGGTCGGCGTCGGGCGCGCCGACCAGCGGATCCCAGTTGAGGTCGTAGAAGACCTCGGTGACCCCCTGCTCCGCCAGCCACCGGGTGTCGCCGCGGATGTCGTCGAAGCTTCCCGAGAGCAGCAGCCGCCCCCCGCCCTCGGGAACCGTCATCGGGGTGCCCCAGCGGACCACCCCCCGGCAGATGATCCGGATCGCCGCCGGGTCACGGCCCGCGTGCTGCGCCGCTGCCCGGACCGCCTGGACGCCCTCGGCGATCCGGGACAGGTCGGTCCGGCTGGAGGTCACCCAGCCGTCGGCGAGCCGCCCGGCGCGTTCCAGTGCCCGTGGGACCGTCCCGCCGAGCAGGATCGGGGGGCCGGGCCGCTGCACCGGCTCCGGGGCCATCCGCCCGGCCGGCAGGGTGTAGAACTCGCCGCTGAACTCGGCCACCCCGCCCGCCCACAGCCGGCGCATCACCTCGATGTACTCCGCCGTCCGCGCGCCCCGCCCGGCCATGGTCGCGCCGGCGGCGGCGAACTCCTCCGGCATCCAGCCCAGGCCCAGACCGAGATCGAGCCGCCCGGACGAGAGCACGTCCACGGTGGCGGCCTGCTTGGCAAGGTAGGCGGGGGCGAGGTAGGGCATATTCACGACGGCGACGCCGAGCCTGATCCGCGACGTGACCGCCGCCGCATAACCGGCCGCCACCAGCGGATCGAGCACGCTGTGGTAGACGGGCTCCATCGCGGAACCCTGGGGGACGATCAGCCGCTGGAACGTCCACAGGGACGCGTAGCCGAGCGCCTCCGCCTGGGCGGCGAAACCCGCCAGGTTGCCCGGGGTAGCCCACGCGCCCGACACGGGGGCGCCGAAACCGATCCGCATTCCCTCACCCTACTGGGGCGCCGGGCGCCCGGCTTCGCGCCAGAGCCGGCCGGTCAGCCGTGGGCGGCGAGCCGGGCCGCTTCCCGGGCACAGCCCCAGGACAGCGTGACCCCGGCCCCCCCGTGGCCATAGTTGTGCACGATGAGCGGGCCGCCGCCGCCGCGTTCGGCCTCGAGCCGCACGGTTGGCCGGGCCGGGCGCAGGCCGACCCGGTGAGCCAGGACCGCCGCGCCGGCCAGCCGGGGCTCGACCGCCGTGCAGTCGCGCAGGATCCGCCCGGCCACCGCCGGGACCGGCTCGAGATTCCAGTCCCCGGCCGCTTCGGTGCCGCCGAGGATGACCGTGCCGTCATGCGGGAACAGGTAGACGAGCTCGGCGGTCGCGTCGGCGGGCCCGATGAAGAACTCGGTGAGCCCAGGGTTGGCGGTCACGACGGTCTGGCCCCGGACCGGGCTGACCGCCGGGTCCCCGGCGAGCTGGCAGGCGTGCACCCCGGAGCAGTTCACGACCACCCGGGCCCTGGCCTCGCGTGCCGCGCCGGCCAGCGAGGCCACCGCCGCCTCCTCCAGCGTCCCGCCCGCGCGCTCGAACCTGGCCCGCAGGTAGCCAAGGTAGGTCGGCATGTGGACCAGCGGCGCGGCATAACGCCAGCCGCTGCTGAACCCCGGCGGCAGCTCGGCCGGGCCGCACGGGCGGCAGCCGCCGAGTTCGGCGAGCCAGTCCGGCGGGGCGGTGGAGCCGGCCGGGGAACCGCGGTAGGCCTCCACGCCGATCGCGATCCGGACGCCGGTGGCCCGGCCGTCCGGGCCGGTGGCGAGTTCGCGCAGCACCGCCAGGGTGACACCGCGCCAGCAGGCGGTGCGCTCTCCCGTCTCCACCAGGTGCGGGCCCCAGATCGCGCCGGCCACCGCGGACGTGGTGTCCTGCGGCAGGCGGGCCGCCCGGACGCAGACGTCATGACCGGTCTCGGCGAGGCATATCGCGGTGGTCAGGCCGGATACGCCAGCGCCCACGACCAGCACATCGGGACCGGTCTCTGCCACCCTTCGACCGTAGGGCACCGGGTCACTTCCTGAGCGCCTCGGCGGCGATATCCCGGACGATGACCCGCTGGATCTTCCCGGTCGCGGTCTTCGGCAGGCCCTCAAGCACCAGGACGCGCCGCGGGCGCTTGAACGCGGCCAGGCCTTCCCGGCAGAACGCGATGAGCTCCCCGCTGTCAACCTGCCGGCCCGGCATGGGCACCACGCAGGCCACGACCTCCTCCAGGCCGTCGGCGTCCCGGTGGCCCACCACCGCGCATTCGGCCACCGACTCGTGCTGGACGAGGCGGGACTCCACCTCGTTCGGGGACACCCAGATGCCGCCGGCCTTGATCAGGTCGTTGGTCCGGCCCAGGCAGGTGTAGAACCCGTCGTCGGAGCGGACGTAGGTGTCGCCGGTCCGCAGCCACTCGCCCTGGAACACCTGCCGGGTGGTGGCGACCCGGCACCAGTACCCGGTCGCTATCGAGTCGCCGCGCACGAGCAGCCGGCCGGGGTGGCCGTCGCTGACCGGCTCGCCGTGATCGTCCACCAGCCGCGCCTCGTATCCCGGAACCACCGTGCCCGACGTCCCGGGGCGGACGGCACCCGGCCGGTTGGAGATGAAGATGTGCAGCGCCTCGGTCGATCCGAGCCCGTCGATGATGTCCACCCCGTAGCGGCGGGTGAACCGCCGGTAGATCTCGGCCGGCAGGGCCTCGCCCGCCGAGGTCGCCAGCCGCACCGAGGCGAAGGCCTGCGCCGGCACGTCCGCGGCCAGCAGCGCCGCGAAGAAGGCGGGCCCGGCGAAGAACAGCGACGGGCGGTCTTCGGCCAGCCGGGCCGCCGCCCCGGCCGGGGTGGCGCGCGCCGGGTCCAGGACCGCGGTGGCGCCGGCCGAAAACGGGAAGAACAGCGAGTTCCCGATGCCGTAGGCGAAGAACAGTTTGGCCACCGAGTAGCACCGGTCCTGCGCGGTGATGCCCAGCACCTGGTGGGCGTAGGTCTCGCAGACCCGGGCGATGCTGCCGTGCCGGTGCATCGCGGCCTTCGGGGTGCCGGTCGTGCCCGAGGTGTAGAGCCAGAAGCCGGGCGAGTCGAACCAGGTGCCATAGGGGGCCGCGGGACCGGCGCGCTGCCCTTCGGCCAGGATGTCAGCCCAGGACCGGGTATCGGCATCCCCGGCATCCTCGCCGGCGAGCACGAGCGTGCGGGCTTCCGGCGCGAGGCTGATGGCTTCGCGGGCGGCGGCGGCGAACTCGGGCGTGGCCACCACCACCCGGGCCCGGGTGTCGCGGAGCAGCTCACCGAGCTCGACCCCGTTGTACATGGTGGACACCGGGACGGCGACCGCCCCCATCCGCAGCAGTGCCAGGAAGGTGATCACGGTCTCGGGGCGGTCGGAGGTGACGAGCAGCACCCGTTCCTCGGGCCGCACGCCGAGCGCCTGCAGGCCCGATGCCAGCGCGGCCACCTGTTCGGAGAGCTCGGCGTAGGTGAGCGAGCCGGCCGGCCCGGTCACGGCGAGATGCCCGCCCCGGCCGGCCTCGACCTGGCGGTCCAGGAGATACACGCTGGCGTTGAACGACTCGACAGGCATGGCTGATCCCATCCGCCCACGGGAAACGATGGACATATCCTCTACATACATTTAGCGGGCCGTCAATTACTTGTAGAATTGCGTGGGCCGGACGTCCCGCCCGGATCGCGCCGGGAAGCAAGCAGGGAATCAGCCAGGAAGAGAGAGCAGCAGGCCATGCCCCCGCGAGCAGCCGATGGGCATCCCGGCGGCCTGCCGTCCCTGCCCCGGCGTTACGACGGCGGATCCGGGAGTGCCCGCTCGCTCCTGCTCACCATCCTCGGGGAGTTCGTGCTCCCCTCGGGTGAGCCGCCCTGGACCTCCACCTTGCTCCACGTCGCCTGGGGCCTCGGGCTGGAAGAGAAGTCGGCCCGCCAGGCCCTGGCCAGGCTGGCCGCGGACGGCTGGATCACCGCCCACCGGGCCGGCCGGCGCGTCCGGTGGGCGCTGACCCGGCCCGGGCACGAACTGCTCGCCGAGGGAGCAGCGCGCATCTACTCCTTTGGCCGTGACGCGCCCGCCTGGGACGGCCGCTGGCTGGTGCTCATGGTGACCGTCCCGGAAACCCGCCGCCAGCTGCGCCACAAGCTGCGCACCCGGCTGACCTGGGCCGGATTCGGCAGCCCGCTGCCCGGGGTGTGGGTCAGCCCGCATCCGGCCGGGGAGGCGGAGGCCAAGCAGGTCACCGAGCAGCTGGGGCTGTCGGCGGAGACGTTCTCCTTCACCGGCCCCTTCGCGGGGATAGGCGCGCAGCGCTCGCTGGTCGAGCAGGCCTGGCACCTGGACGATCTGGCGGCCAGGTACCAGGCGTTCCTGGCCAGGTTCGAGAACCTGCGGCCCGCGCCCGGCGACGAGACCCTGTTCGCCCAGATCCAGCTGGTGCACGAGTGGCGGCGCTTCCCGCTGGCCGATCCGGGCCTGCCCCGTGAGCTGCTCCCGCCCGACTGGACCGGGGCCCGGGCGGCCGCCGTGTTCGCCGCCCTGCACCATGCCTGGGCGGCACCCGCGCAGGCCCGCTGGGCGGAATTGTCCGCCGCCTGACGGGCGGCGCGGCGGGCGCAAGGTCAGAAGCGGACGTACTCATAGTCGAGCGGCTGGCCGTTGATGCCGTTGCGGGGCGGCGCCAGCCAGGCGGCGATCTTCCCGGGCTCGTACACCGGCCGCATCAGCGACTCCACGTGCGCCTTGTCGGCGGCGGTGGGCAGCCACCCCGGCCGGCCCGCCTCCCAGGTCGCCTCGTCCACGATCCGGCCATCGGGCGTGATGTGGCAGCCGGCGAACATTCCGACCTTGCGGTTGAACCCCGCGTGCGGCAGGCGCAGCCTGCGCCCGGTGGCCCCGTTGCTGGCCAGGATGCGGTTCCACCGGGTGATCCCGGTTTCGCAGTCGGCGATGTAGGCGGTGCGCAGGTCGTGGTTGAGCGTGGTCAGCGCGGGCAGTTCCACCGTCACGATGCGTCCGCCGTCGGGCTGCTCGACCGCGGACACCGCGCCGGTGAGCACGTGGTCGTCGCCGCGGCGTTCCTCCTGCCAGCGCCCCTTCAGCCCGCTGGTGAAATAGTTCGCCACGTTGGTGGAGGTCTCCCCGCCGAACAGGTCCAGGCTGACGCTGTAGTGGAAGTTCAGGTACTTCTGGATGACCGCGAGCGGTATGCCGCCGTGCGGGGCGATGTCGTCGGTGTCGTGCTCGCGCATGAGCACCGCCGTCCGCTCCACCACCCGGTCCACGCCGGTGGTGCCGACGAACATGTGATGCGCCTCTTCTTTGAGCATGAACTCGCAGGTGCGCGAGAGCGGGTCGAAGGCGCTTTCCTTCAGCGTGCCGAGCTGGTATTTCCCGTCCCGGTCGGTGAAGTAGGTGAACATGAAGAACGACAGCCAGTCCGGGGTCTCCTCGTTGAACGCGCCGAGAATGCGCGGCGAGTCCTCGCTGCCGGAGTTGCGCAGCAGCAGCGCCTCGGCCTCATCCCGCCCGGCCCGGCCGAAGTAGGCGTGCAGCAGGTAGACCATCGCCCACAGGTGGCGGCCTTCCTCCACGTTGACCTGGAACAGGTTGCGCAGGTCGTAGAGGCTGGGCGCGGTCATGCCGAGCCTGCGCTGCTGCTCGACGGAGGCGGGCTCGGTGTCGCCCTGGATCACGATCAGCCGCTGCAGGCTGGACCGGTGTTCACCGGGAATCTGCTGCCACACCGGCTCGCCCTTGTGCTGGCCGAAGGCGATCTGCCGGTCGGGATCGCGCTCGGCCAGGAAGATGCCCCACCGGTACTCCGGCAGCTTCACCCGCGAGAAGTTGGCCCAGCCTTCCCGGCCGACCGCGACGGCGGTGCGCAGGTAGACGTCCTGGGTCGGCAGGGAGGGCCCCATCTCGCCCCACCACTGCAGGAACGCGGGCTGCCAGGACTCCAGCGCCCGCTGCAGCCGCCGGTCCTCCGCCAGGTTGACGTTGTTGGGGATGCGCTCGGTGTAGTCGATCGACATGTCAGGCTCGTTTCCTGTCGAACACGGCCCGCTGGCCGGTGCCGTAACGGCGCAGCGCGCCGTCGGGGCCCGCCGCGTTCGGCCTGGTGAAGATCCAGTTCTGCCACGCGGTGAGGCGGGCGAAGATCTTGGTTTCCATGGTCTCCGGGCCGGGGAAGCGCAGATTGGCCTCCATCCCGGTCAGGGCGTCGGGGCTGAGCGAGGCGCGTTCCTCCAGCGCGATCCTGACCTCGTCGTCCCAGTCGAGATCGTCGGGTGCGAAGGTGACCAGGCCGAGCTCCAGCGCCTGCGCCGCCTCGATCTGCCGCCCCGTTTCCTGCTCCAGCTTCGCCAGCTGGCCGGGGTCGCCGTGGAAGCGGGACGCCAGCCGGGACAGCCCGTTCGCCATCGGGTAGGCCCCGAGGTTGCCCGCGGTCAGCACGATCGCGGCGGGGCCGGTTGGGCCGGTTGGGCCAGCCGCCCCGCCGTCATCCGCCAGCTCCCCGTCCAGCATGTACTGGCGGTCGCAGGCCAGGGCCAGCTCCAGCAGCGGGCCGGCGAAGCAGCTGCCGGGCTCGATCAGCGCGATGAGGCTGCGGCTGGTCACGTCGAGCCGTTTGAATGTCCGCTTGAGGAAGTGCTGGATCTCGCTGGCCAGCCAGTTCTCGCCGGCGCTGCCGGAGAGCAGGCGCTCGTGGCCGAGCACCGTGGCGGCGTCCCCGCTGGTCCTGATCGCCCAGGTGCCCAGCTCCACCTCGTTGGTGCGCAGCCACAGGATGAGATCGTCGAGCTCCCGGCACATCGCCAGCGGCCAGAACGATGGGCCCAGCGCGTGCATTCCGTCCGGGCCCGCCGGCGCCTCGACCCGCGGGCCGCGCACCGTGATCGTCGCCAGGCCGGCCGCCCGGTCGAGGTCCGCGGTCACGTTCGGGTAGCTGATGGTGGTGTCGCTCACCTGCCGGGCCAGCGGGGGGAGCTGGACGCCGGGGCCGCCCGGCAGGCGCCGGGACCGGGTGGCGGCCGCCAGCGCCCGTTCGCGCACGGTGCCCTCGAAGCGGCTCGGGGGCGCGATCTCGTCGACCAGGCGCCAGGCCTGCGCGGTCTTGCCGCGCACCCCTTCGCTGCGGGTGGCGACCACATCGGCGAGGTCCTTGCGGACGCCGCGCTTGTCCACCAGCCGGGTCAGCCCGCCGGTGCCCGGCAGCACCGCCAGCAGTGGCACCTCCGGCATAGAGACCGCGGTGGAGCCGTCGTTGACCAGGATGATCTCCTCGCAGGCGAGGGCGAGCTCGTAGCCGCCGCCGGCGGCGGTGCCGTTCACCGCCGCGAGGTAGGTCTGGCCGGAGTGCTCGGTCGCGTCCTCGATCGCGGCCCGCGTCTCGTTGGTGAACTTGCAGAAGTTCACCTTCCACCAGTGCTCGGACTGGGCCAGCATCCGGATGTTGGCGCCCGCGCAGAACACCCTGTCCAGCCCGCCCGTGATGACCACGGCGCGTACCTGCGGGTGCTCGAACCGCAGCCGCTGCACCGCGTCGGCCAGCTCGATGTTGACCCCGAGGTCGTAGGAGTTGAGCTTGAGCTCGTAACCGGGGCGCAGGCCGGCGGTCTCGTCCACGGCCAGCACGATCCGGGCGATCTCGCCGTCGGTTTCCAGCCGCAGGTGCTGGTAACGGCTCGGGTCGGTGTCGAACGACACCGCCGGGACGCCGGGCATGGCACGCCACCTTCGGGGCCGGGATCGGGGCTGCGTTCCCCATTCTCCACATCTTTGGAGCGTCGCGTCAAGTATCTGTAGAATTTGGTGCGCTACCGGCCGAGCCCGGGGTAGACGGCCAGCGCGTTCCCGGCCAGGACGGCGGCCAGCAGGTCGTCACCGAGACCGAGCGCCGCGATGGCGCGGGCGTTGCGCGCGATGCCGGGCACACCGGGCCAGTCGGTCGCGAAGATGAACTTGCGGGCGAGCCGCCGCAGGCCGGACCGCGCATAGTAGTCCGGCAGCCGGTGCGGGGGCAGCCCGGACAGCTCGATCCACACGTTGTCGTGCAGCAGGGCCAGCGCCGCGGCGGCGTCGTACCACCATCCCCGCCCGCCGTGCGCCAGGACGACGGTCAGGCCGGGGAAGTCACGCAGCACCGGCAGCAGGCGGTCCGGGGCGGCCAGGGAGTTGTCCGAGCCCGGGAACGAACTGGTGCCGCAGTGGACCACCACCGGCAGGCCCGCCTCCGCGCAGACCTGATAGGCGGGATAGAGCATCGGGTCGGCGGCGCTGAACCCGCCGTGCACCGGATGCACCTTCAGGCCCACGGCACCCAGCCCGATCTGGCGGGTGAACTCGGCGGCCACCGGAAAGTGCAGGTGAGGGTTGACGTTGGCGAGGAAGGCGAACCGGGCCGGGTTCTGCTTGATGATCGGCAGCAGCTCCTCGGCCGGCTGGACGCCGGTCACCTTCGGGCTGTACTCGCACAGCAGGAGCGCGTGGTCGACCCCCTCGGACTCCATCAGGTCATCGAACGCCCGCGGGACAACCGTGCCATCGGCGTCGTACACCCGGTCCCAGCCCGGCTGCCCGAACTGGTGCGCCCAGTCGAGCCAGGCCGGCTTGAGCGTGGGCAGGCGGGCCGGGTGGAGGTGGGCGTTGACGAGCATGAGGCCGTCAAGCATCGGGACCCTCCGGCCAGTTGTCGGATGGCTGCACGCCGCCCATGCTGGCACCTCCGGGCGCCGCCGTCGCCGGCGGCCCCGCGATCGGCTGCTCGCCCGCCGTGGCCCGCCCATCGGCCGCGGCCCGCTTACCGGACCCCCGCACCCGGCGTTACCATCGAAATACCTTCGCCAACGGTTTCCGGTGGACTGCGCGTCGTATCCCCGCGATCGGCTTCCCAACCTGGAGGGGACGAGTTGTCTATTATGTCGATATGAATAGCAGAGAATATGCGACGTGGCCCGCGAGCCTGCTGCCCCGGCTGGCCGGATCGGCCGTGGTCGTCACCCCGCCGGGGGCGGGACCGGGCTACTGGGCGGGCGCGCCGAGCGCTGTGCTCGCCGGAGACGGGATCTACCTCGCCTACCGCCTGCGGCGGCCGGTGGGCGATGGCCGGGGCTACGCCGTCGCGGTCGCGCACTCACCCGACGGGTGCACTTCGAGACCCTGCTGACGATCAGGCGGGAGTGGATGCAGGCGGAGTCACTGGAGCGGCCGTGCCTCGTGTGTACCCCGGCCGGCCGGTGGCGGCTGTACCTGAGCTGTGCCACGCCGGGGACCAAGCACTGGCGGGTCGAGTTGCTGGAGGCCGGCCACCCGGCCCGGTTCGACGTCCATGAGCGCCTGGTGGTGCTTCCCGGGGATGCCAAGACCGGCGTGAAGGACCCGGTGATCAGGCACCGGGACGGCGGCTGGCACCTGTGGACGTCGTGCCATCCGCTGGCCGACCCCGGTGAGGCCGACCAGATGGTCACCGAATATGCCACCAGCGCCGACGGCCTGGACTGGATCTGGCACGGCACGGCGCTGAGCGGCCGGTCGGGCCAGTGGGATGCCAGGGGGACCCGGGTCAGCGCGGTGTGCTACGCGGGGGGCACGGTCGCCGCCTTCTACGACGGCCGGGCCAGTGCCGCCGAGAACTTCGAGGAGCGGACCGGGATCGCCACCGGCACCGATCCGGCCGCGCTGACCGCCATCGGCACGGCCGCGGCGGCCGAATCGCCCTACGCCGGGCGCGGCCTGCGCTATCTCGACATCCTCCCGCTCGCCGACGGCAGGCACCGGCTCTACTACGAGATGACACGCCCCGACGGGGCCCACGAGCTGCGGACGGAGCTTCGCTAGCAGGGCCCCGTGCTCACCGGCGCCCGCCAACCGGGGCGGTCCTGCCGTGCTCCGGCCTCGGCTGGCCGTTGCGCGCCTGGAGCTGCCCGGTCGGCCGGTCGCCGACGAGTCCGCCGGATCGGTCCCTGGGCTGGAGCCAGTCGCCGAAGCTCCTTTCGGTGATCTCCTCAAGCAGCCGGACATCGTCCTCGATGCGGCCGAGCACCTGCTGCCGCTGCTCCCAGGTCAGCGGCTGGCGGGGACGTGCGCTGCGCTGAAGGAACTGCTCGAGCGGCCGGGTGAGGGCGGTGCCGGTGGTGCCCGGCAGGTGGCGCCCGGCGGTGGCGGCCGCCCGCAGCGCCCGGGACACGGCCCGGTGGCTGGGGGAGTGCTCGGGGTGGGCCGTCACGTTCTCGCGCGGCAGCTGCGAGATGATCCCCGGCCGTACACCCAGGAAGGTGCAGATCGCATCCAGCGTCTCGGCCGGCCTGTCCACCATGTCGCGGTAGCGCAGGATGTGGACCTGCTCCCGGGGAAAGACCCCGAGCAGGTGGTCAAGCTGCTCGCCGTACCTGCCGAGCCGGGTGTAGTGCCAGAAAGGAGCCCAGCCCGCCGCGACCCGGCGATCCTCGGCCGCGCACGCGGCGGGGAAATCCCCGATCGGGTCCAGCCCGGCCGACCACAGGTGCGTCCAGTTGGAGTGCGCCCGCTCGACCGGGTCACGCAGGATCGCGATCAGCCTGGCGCCGGGGATCAGCGCGCGTATCCGCTGCTGCGCCCGGCGGTCGTACAGGTAGAACGGGGTCGACTCGCCCCGTAGCGTGCCCGGCGGCGCGGCGTCGAACAGCGCTTCATAGTCCTCCCGCCGCCACACGTGCTCCCGGTACGTCTGCACGTCGCCCGGACCGCCGCCCCGTCGCGGCGGTGGGCCGTCGGTGAGGAAGAACTTCGGTTCCTTGACCGCGGACATGAACAGCCCGGGATGGCCGGCCAGGGCGGCATGCAGCGCGGTGGTGCCAGCCTTGGGGGCACCGATCACGAGGAAATCTGGCAAGGCCACGGTGGTGACCTCCTCAGCATGAGCGAGATTCTGGCAACCTACTATCCCGATCAATTTAGTAGGTTCCTGTCGGATGTCAACGCCAGTTTCCGGCGTCAGCGCTTCCCGCCGGAGGTGGTGCGCTGGCGGCCCTGGCAGCGGCACCTGGATGCGGTATCCACGCTTCCCCCTGTTCCCATCCGGCCGCGGTTCACTCGCCGGCCGGCGTGAGGAACGCGGGCGCTTCCCGGTAGCGGCCGCTCATCGGCAGCAGGGAACCCCGGTGCCGATCGGGATGCGCACGGGCGGTGCCCACACCGCGGGACGGTGCCGGACAAGTGAGGGGCCCGGCCTCGCGGCCGGGCCCCTCACCCCGTACTGGCCGGTGCGTCAGCGGGCCGCCTCGGCAGCCGGCGCCGCGGCGACGGCCGCCGGCTCGGCGGCGACCGCCGCCATGGCTGCCTGGGGACCGGTCTCCTGGGCACCGGCGAGGTCCGCCCGCGTGACCCGGATCGTCACCAGCGTGATCACGAGCGCGAGCACCGCGATCAGCGCCGAGACCAGGAACCCCCGCGAGAAGCCGAGCGCCAGCGCGTGGTCGTAGATCGCGCGGGGAAGCTGGCCTCCGGCAGCGGGCACCGCGTGCCCGGTCTTGGCGGCGGCCGCAGCCGCGGCGCTGACCTGGGAGTGGATGCTGTTCGCGACCACGGTCCAGGCCACGGTGCCGAGCAGGGCCAGGCCGATCGAGCCGCCGACCTGCTGCCCGGTGTTGAGCAAGCTGGAGGCAAGGCCGGTGTCCCTGTCCTCCACCTTGGACAGGGCGACCAGGGTGAGCGGCATGAACAGCATGCCCAGGCCGGCGGCGGTGACCATCATGGGGCCGAGCAGGCCGCCGGCATAGGTGCTGTGCTCGTTGATCTGCGACAGCCAGAACATGCCGCCGGCGGTGATCGCCGAGCCGGCCAGCAGCAGCGGCCTGGCCCCGATCCGGGGGACAAGCTGGGAGCTGACCCCGGCCATGAGCATGATCATGCCCACCATCGGCAGGTAGGCCACGCCGGCCTTCAGCGCGCTGTAGCCCCATACCGTCTGCACGAAGAGGCTCAGGAAGAAGAACATCCCGAACATCGCGGTACCCACGCAGAGCATGATCAGGAGGGCGCCGGACCGGTTGCGGTTGTGGAAGATCCGCAGCGGCATCAGCGCGTGCCGGCTCCGGGCCTCGATGAGCACGAACGTGACCAGCAGCACCACGGCCGCGGCCAGCGAGGACACCACCTTGGCGTCATGCCAGTGCGCGACGCCGTTGGGGCTGGTGGCAGCGTTGGTGAGGCCGTACACCAGGGCGACGAGGCCCAGCGTGCCGGTGATCGCGCCGGGCAGGTCGAACCGGCCGCGGTTCCGCTCGGACTCCTCGAGCGCGCGCGGCGCCATCAGGGCGACGGCGATCCCGATCGGTACGTTGACGAAGAACACCCACCGCCACGAGGCGTAGGTGGTGAGCAGGCCGCCGGCGATCAGGCCGACCGCCGCGCCGCCGATGCTCATCGCGGCGTAGACGCCCATCGCCCGGTTCCGCGGCGGGCCCTCCGGGAACGTGGTCGCGATCAGGGACAGCGCGGCCGGGGCGACGATGGCACCGCCGACCCCCTGGAGTGCGCGTGCGCCCAGCAGCCAGGCCTCCGTGGTGGCGAATCCACCCAGCAGCGAGGCGGCTGAGAACACGATGATCCCGGCGATGAGCACCCGGCGCCTGCCGAGGATGTCGCCGGCCCGGCCGCCGAGCAGCAGCAGGCCACCGAAGGTGAGCGCGTAGGCGTTGACGACCCATTCGAGGCCGGACCCGCTGAAGCCGAGCGCGTGCTGGATGTGGGGGAGTGCGACGTTGACGATGGTCGCGTCGAGCACGACCATCAGCTGGGCGGTGGCGATGACCACCAGGGCCAGGCCGAGGCGGCGGCGACCAGGCTCAGCACCGGCGGTGCCGGCGACGGGCCGCCCGCTGAGGGGCTGTGCGGATGACATGACATCTCCTTGTTGAAGGCCGTACTGAACCCGCGCCGCGGCATGGTGTGCCGCGCACGGAAGCTTGGTGGTTAGGAGGGGAACAGCCACGGCGGACTCAGATTCCCGCCGGGGGAGCGGCTGTCGCCGTAAGGCTCTGGCCCCGTTAACTGCCGGCGCCGGTGACCGGCGCGCTGACAAGGACCTCGCTCACCTCCTCCCCGTGCTTGATCACCCCGTGCTTGATGACCCCGTGGTGCGGCTGGGCAGGCGCGGCCGGAAGAACCTTGCGGATGAGGCTGAGCAGCTGCACGCGCTCATCGGGGTCGAGCGTGTGCCGCCACGGCAGGCTGGCCATGATCTCGGCCTCCACGCGCTGCTTCAGTTCGAGTCCGGCCGGGGTGAGGGCGATCCGCTTGACCCGCCGGTCGGCCGGATCGCTCTCCCGGGTGGCCAGGCCCTGCTTTTCCAGCCTGTCGGCGATGTTGGTCACGAAGGACGGGTCACAGTGCATCCGCTGGCCGAGATCCTTCATCGCCATCGGGCAGTCCAGCCGCTGCAGCGCCTTGAGGAAGAAGATCGGCACACCGAACCGCTGGGCGATCTCCTCCGCCCGCCCGAACAGTGACGTGACGAGCTCGGCCATGCAGTCGAGGATCTCCGCGTCAACCCGGTCGGTGGTGCTGTCCCCGGTTCCCATCAGCACCCTCCGTGTCCAGTCGATTACATGTGGGTATCACATGCCTGAGATCCTCAATAGTTGAGCAGATCAACCATAAGCAGACCTGCTTGAGCGAGTCAACCCTTTATCCGATCAATTCTTGAGCAACTCAAGCTATCTGGGGATCCGCGGCAGGCCGGCGGGCCCGGCCGCCAACCGACGGGGACCGCGGGACGTCCATAGAGGCGCCGGACCGGGCACGGGGGGCCGGGGGAGCGGGTCATCCGCGCCCGGCCGGCCAGGCGGGGGAGGAGCAGGTCGTGGGGCTATGCGCGACGGCGGCAGCGCCGCGGGATCCCGGGCCGGCGCGGCTCCCGGGCGGCAGGGCGGCGTCATGAGCACTGATTCCCCGGCCGCCGCCGCGGCGACCAGGCGGGCCTTCCTGCTGGCGTCCGGTGCTGTGGCGGGCGCCAGCGGGCTGGCGGCGTGCGTGCGCGGCGGTGGCCGCCCGGGGTCGCCTCCTGCCGTACGCCCGCCGACGTCGCCCTCTGCCTGTCCTTCGTCCGCCGCTTCGGCATGCCGGTGACGGCGCGCTCGGGCGGCCACAGCCATGCGGGCTGGTCGGTCACGTCCGGACTGGTCGTGGACGTGACCGAGATGAACTCCTTCCGGCTCGGCCCCGGGGGCGCAACGTCACCGTCGGCACCGGCCTGCACCTGATCGACTTCTACCACCGGCTGGCCGGCCACGGGCTTGCCGTGCCGGCGGGCTCCTGCCCCACCGTGGGGGTGGCCGGGCTCACCCTCGGCGGCGGGGTCGGCGTGCTAGGCCGCGCTTACGGCCTCACCTGCGACAACCTGGAGGCGGTGCAGGTCGTGACCGCCGACGGCAGCATCCTGGACGCTGACGTGTCGCATCACGGCGACCTGTACTGGGCCTGCCGCGGCGGTGGCGGCGGTAACTTCGGGGTGGCGACCTCCATGACGTTCCGCACCCACCGGCTCGCCCGGCTGGTCCTGTTCTTCCTGTCCTGGCCATGGCCGCAGGCGGCGCGGGTGGTGGACGGCTGGCAGTCGTGGGCACCGCACGCGCCGGATGCGCTCTGGTCGAACCTCCACCTGTCCGCCGCCCCCGGCGGTCCCGCGCCCACGGTGCAGGTGGGTGGCACCTACCTGGGCGGCACCGCGGCCTGGCCGCGCTGTTCGACCGGCTGTACGCCCGGGTGGGGTCGGCGCCGCAGAACCCGTTCGTCCAAGAGGCCTCGTTCCTGGACGCCATGCTGGTGGACGCGGGCTGCTCCGGGCTCACCGTGGACGAGTGCCACCTGCCGTGGCAGGCGCCCGGCGGCCGGCTGGCCCGGGTGCCGTCGGACGCCAAGTCCGACTTCTTCACCGCCGCCCTGCCACGGGCCGGGATCCGCACCCTGCTCACCGGGGTGGAACGGCTGCGCGGGGTCCGGGGCGCCAGCGGCGGGGCCGGCGGGATCGCCTTCGACGCGTTCGGCGGGGCGCTGAACCGTGTGCCCGCTGCCGCCACCGCGTTCGTGCACCGGGACACCCTGTTCCTGGCCCAGTACACCACCGAGTGGCGCGATGGCGCGGCGGTGCGCGCGGTCGTAGGCCAGCGGGCCTGGCTGCGGAGGTTACGACCCGGCGCAGGTGTTCCGGTTCCCGCAGGCGGTCGCCCCCGGCCGTGACCCGGGCCGGCCGGGCTAGCCGCGGACCAGCGCGCTCAGCGCGAGCAAGGCGATCACCACCAGGGCCACCGACCACAGGCCGGTGCGGTTCCGCACCCGGCGGGCGGCCGGCACCCTGCTCTTGAACAGCTTGACGTCGGAATGGGCGCCGCGGGCGGACCGGGCATTCCAGCCAACGAAGACCCCGACGACACCGACGATGATCGCCACACCGGCTACGGTGCTCCCCACTGGCCCGCACCCTCCCCGGGAATAGGCTCTGCCCCTGCTTCCTGGTGAGCATCTCGCATAGGGAAGCGGTGTTCTACCCCTTTCCTCCGTTCGGCACGCTCGTGCGCCGGTCAGACCGCGCTTGAGCCCGCCCAGATGTTGACGTCGCCCTCGACCGCGTACCTGTCGATCGCGGCGAGTTCCGACGGGCTGAACGCGGCCCGGCCGGCCGCGCCGAGGTTCTCCTCGAGCTGGGCCACGCTGCTCGCGCCGATCAGCACCGAGGTGACCCGCTGGTCCCGCAGCACCCAGCTCAGTGCCATCTGCGCCAGCGACTGGCCGCGCCCGCGGGCGATCTCACCGAGCCCGCGGACCCGGCCCAGGTTCTCCTCGCTCAGCTGCTCCGGCGCCAGGCTGCCGTCCTGGCTGGCGCGTGAGCCAGCCGGCACCCCGGACAGGTACTTCCCGGTGAGCAGGCCCTGCGCGAGCGGCGAGAACGCGATGCAGCCGACGCCCTCGGCGTCCAGCGTGTCCAGCAGGCCATCCTCGGGCCAGCGGTTGAGCATGGAATAGGACGGCTGGTGGATCAGCAGTGGCGTGCCGAGCCGGCGCAGGATGGCGACCGCCTGCGCGGTCCGCTGGGCGGAGTACGAGGAGATGCCGGCGTACAGTGCCTTGCCCGCGGTGACCGCGCTGGCCAGTGCGCCCATGGTCTCCTCGAGCGGGGTGTCCGGATCGGCACGGTGGCTGTAGAAGATGTCCACGTAATCCAGGCCCATCCGGCCCAGCGACTGGTCCAGGCTCGCCAGCAGGTACTTGCGGGACCCCCAGTCCCCGTACGGTCCGGGCCACATGTCGTAGCCCGCCTTGGTGGAGATGATCAGCTCGTCGCGGTAGCGGCGCAGGTCCTCGCGCACGATGCGGCCGAAGTTCCGTTCCGCCGAGCCGTACGGAGGCCCGTAGTTGTTCGCCAGGTCGAAGTGGGTGACGCCCAGGTCGAACGCGCGCCGGATGATCGCCCGCTGGCCGTCGAGCGCCCGGTCGTCCCCGAAGTTCTGCCAGAGACCGAGCGACACCTCCGGCAACCTGATACCGCTGCGGCCACAGCGGCGGTACCCCAGACGGTGATAGCGGTCGGCGGCGGCAAGGTATCCCATGCCGGCAAGTCTTTCACCCCGGCGGCTGGCACTATGGGCACGGACAGGCACCGTGGCTCAGTACCGTGGCTCAGCACCGTGGCCGGCCACGCCCGGCGGGCGCAGGAAAGGGAGAACGATGTATGACGCGATGATGGCCGAGACCATCAGCATCACCGGGCACGGCGGGGACCAGATCGAGGCCTATCTGGCCCGCCCGCTCGGCCCGGGCCCGTTCGGCGGCGTGGTCGTGATCCATCACATGCCGGGCTACGACGCGGGCACCAAGGAGATCACCCGGACCTTCGCCGTCCACGGCTACCTGGCACTGTGCCCGAACCTCTACACCCGCGAGGCGCCGGGCGCGAGCCCGGACGACGCCGCGGCCGCCGCCCGCGCCCAGGGCGGCGTGCCCGACGAACGGCTGGTCGGCGACGTCGGCGGCGCGGTCGCGTACCTGCGGTCCATGCCGGCGTCCAACGGGAAGGCCGGCACGATCGGCTACTGCTCCGGTGGCCGCCAGTCGTTCCTCGCCGCGTGCAGCCTGCCGCTGGACGCCGCCGTCGACTGTTACGGCGCTTTCGTCGTCGGCACGCCGCCCGAGGGCATGCCGCTCAAGGTAGGCCCGATCGTGCACCTGTCCAGGGACCTGTCCTGCCCGCTGCTCGGCCTGTTCGGCGACGATGACCAGCACCCCTCGCCCGACCAGGTCGCCGAGCTCGACAAGGCGCTCACCGACGCCGGCAAGGAGCACGAGTTCCACAGTTACCCCGGCGCCGGGCACGCGTTCTTCTCCGTCAACCGGCCCGCCTACCGCCCCGAGGCCGCCACCGACGGCTGGCAGAAGATCTGGGACTTCTACGGCCGTCACCTGGCAAGCTGAACGGAGGCTGCGATGTGCACCTACCTGACCGAGAAACTCGACGTCGTGG
Source organism: uncultured Actinomycetes bacterium (assembly GCA_963741615.1). Classification (GTDB taxonomy): domain Bacteria; phylum Actinomycetota; class Actinomycetes; order Streptosporangiales; family Streptosporangiaceae; genus UBA9676. The sequence continues at coordinate 57,957 of CAVUIU010000001.1, read as the reverse complement.
GCAGCGGCAAGGGTGCGGCCGGCTGGTTCGCGCTGAGCCAGGCGACCGTGTACCTCGACCACCCGCAGCACGCCCCGGCGGAGCACACTCTCAACATCGACTTCCTCAACCCGGCGCAGGGGCCGGGGGCCAGGGTCGCGGTGGAGCTCACCGCCCAGTCGGCCCGTGCCCTGGCCGCGGCCATCGAGTCGGCGCTGGCAGCCGCGCCGCCCGGGCTTATCTGAATGGCGCGCCCCGGCGCCGCCGGGCCGGGCGGCGCAATGTCGGTGGGGCATGCCAGGATCGGTACTGGCGGAGGGCGGTGGCATGAAGTTCCGGGTCGAACATGAGGCGCTGGCGGATGCGGTGGCGTGGGTGGCGCGGGCGCTGCCGTCGCGGCCGGTGGTGCCGGTCCTGGCGGGGCTCCGGCTGGAGGCAGCCGAGGACCTGACGCTGTCATGCTTCGACTACGACCTGTCGGCAACCGCGCGGGTGGCGGCGGAAGTCGCCGAGCCGGGGACGGCACTGGTGCCCGGCCGGCTGCTCGCGGAGATCATCCGCAGCCTCCCCGGCCAGCCCGCCGAGTTCGCCGCCGACGGGGACGTGGTCAGCCTCACCTGTGGCGGCGCCGAGTTCGCACTCGTCTCGCTGCCGCTGGCGGACTATCCCGAGCTGCCGCCGATCCCGCCGGTGGCCGGCACGATCGACGGGGGAGAGCTGGCCGCCGCCGTGGCCCAGGTCCTGCCCGCGGCCAGCCGCGACGACACCCTGCCGATGCTGACGGCCATCTGCCTGGACATCCGGGGTGATTCCCTTACGCTGGCCGCCACCGACCGGTACCGGCTGGCCGTGCGGGACGTGCACTGGGAGCCCGCCAGGCCGGACCTGCGCGCGATCGCCCTGGTCCCGGCGCGCACGCTCGCCGACGCGGCCAGGACGATGGCGCCCGGGGAGCCGGTGCCGGTGGCTTTCACCTCCGCGGACGAGCAGGCGGGGGACCCACAGCCGGCCAGGGAGCGCGATCCGCAGCCGGTCGAGGGCATGATCAGCTTCGAATGCGGGGGGCGGCGGCTGACCGGCCGGCTCATCGGCGGCGAGTTCATCCGCTACCGGTCCCGGTTCCCCGGGGAGTACGGCTGCCGGGCCGACATGCCGCCCGGCCCGTTCATCGAGGCCGTCCGGCGGGTCTCGCTGGTGGCCGACCGGGCCAGCCCGGTCCGGCTCACCTTCAGCCAGGACCGGGTGGTGATCGAGGCGCAGACCGAGGGCAGGGCGCGGGCGGCCGAGGCGGTGACCGCCAGCTTCGAGGGCGACGAGCCGGCCATCGCCTTCAACCCGCATTACCTGCTGGACGGCCTGATGGCCGCTGCTGCCGGGTCCGGCACGGCCAGGCAGCCGGCCAATCCGGCCGACCCGGCGGACACGGCAGACACGCCGGTTCCGGCGGCGGCCGCCTCGGTCCGGCTGGAGTTCACCAGCCCGGCCAAGCCGGCGCTCATCACCCTGGCCGGCCAGGGCGGGGAGCGGGCGGGCCACGACGCTGGGCCCGCGTTCCGCTATCTGGTCGTGCCGCTGAGGTCGCCCACCCGCGCCTGATGCCACGACCCACCCGGGCTGGGTTGGTACTGCGGGTAACCACGGCGCTGGTGACGCCTGTCCGCGGCGGCGCGCACCGGCCGCCGGGCCCGGCCGCCGAGCCGCCAGAAGGCCCTGCCCACCAGGGCGGCACGCACCAGCCAGATGGCGCGGCCCAGCCAGGGCATGCCCGCCGCGACCGGCACCAGCTCCAGCCACGCACCGCTGCGCCAGGCGCGGCGCCCCACCCAGATCAGGGTGCCGGCGAGCGCGGTGAGCAGCACGACCGGCACCACCACCAGCAGGAACGCGAGCACCAGCAGGCCGCCATGGGGGAGCGAGCCCAGGGCCAGCGCGCTCGCTGCCAGCAGGGCGGCCAGGATGAGCAGCGCGGCGGGCCGCGCCAGGCGGCGCCTGCGGCGAGGGCCGGGCACGTGGTAGGCCCCGGCCGTGCGCCCGGCCGGCCGGGCGCCAGCCACGGCGCCGGGGCCAGCCCCCGGGAGGTCGGCGGTGACCCGGCTCAGGTCGCGTGCCGTCACCGCGGAGTAGGCCGCGTCGAGCCTGGCCCGGAACTCGTCCATGGTGAGCCGCCCGGCGGCGTAATGCTCACGGAGCTGCCCCGCCACGGCCTCGCGTTCGGCATCAGCTACGCGCACATCCGCCCCCGTTGCCATCTCCACCTTCGCGTCCCCTCGCTAGCGTGCCGGTAGCCGGCAGCAGTGGCAGCCAAGATATATCTCGATTACCCGGCAGGCAAACGGCCCCCGGCCCCGGTGCCAGGCGTGACGGTGGTGCCGGGGCGGTCGGCCGCGAGCACGCCTGGTCTCAATTCGGGCCGCATGGTGGCGAAAACTCCGCGGGCAGGTGCCCCGGCGGCGTAGAAACTAGGCACCACGCGAGTCTCCCGCCACTCGGCCACCTCGACGCACCATCCCCACCGACGTGCCACGAAAGGGCTGCGCCATGAACCGCCATCGCTCCAACTCACGCATGTCCGCTGGCTGCGCCACGCTGCTGGCCGCCGCGGCGCTGGCCCTGGCGGGCTGCTCGTCGGGCTCGTCCACGTCCGCCGTCTCCTCATCGGTGTCGTCGCCGGCCGGGGGGAGCGCGACCGCGAGCACCTCGGCCGGCGGCCCCTTCGCCGGGACGGCGCTGTTCCCGGTGGCGGTCGGGAACACCTGGGTGTACAAGGTGACGGCGGTCGGGCTGTCGACCGGGACCGCGACCGACAAGATCACCGCCGTGGTGCCTGTCGCCGGTGGCAACCAGGTGACCACCACACACCAGCTCAACGGCACCACCGCCAAGGAGACCTTCCTGTTCGGCTCCGACGGCTCGATCACGACGCCGCTGACCTCGCTGGGCAACGCCACGTTCAAGATCAATTCCGGTGGCATCGTCTGGCCGAGCCAGGCGCAGATCGATTCCGGCCAGCCACACACCAGCACGATCGCGATAACGACCACGATCGCCGGCCAGACCCGTAACGTCACCACCCACGTGACGGTCCGGGGGCCGGCCCGGCCACCGTCACCGTTCCGGCCGGCACCTACCACGCGACGGTCGTCGAAGACACGCTGGCAGAGAAGATCGCGGGCATCTCGGTCAGCATCCACATCCGGACCTGGCTGGTCCACGGGATCGGCCCGGTGAAGTCCGAGGTGACCACGAACGGCACCACAGTCAGCGGCGAGGAGCTGACGTCCTTCACCCGGGGGTAACCGGAGGTCCCGTCGGCTCAGGCCGGTCAGGCCGGCTCGACGCGGCTGCGCAGCAGGCAGAACTCGTTGCCTTCCGGATCGGCGAGCACATGCCAGCTGACCTCACCCTGGCCGATGTCGGCCAGGGTGGCGCCGAGCCCGATCAGCCGCCGCAGCTCGGCGTCCTGCTCCCGGTCGGTGGCGTTGAGATCCAGGTGCAGCCTGTTCTTGGTTTTCTTCGGCTCGGGAACCCTGATGAAGTCGATGCCGAAGGGTGCCGCTGGCGCCCCGATCGACACCATCTCATCGTCACGCTCTGTTACCTGCCAGCCCAGGACGTCCGTCCAGAAGGCAGCCAGCAACGCGGGGTCCGCACAGTCGATCGCGATCGCGGTGATCCGGTTAGCCATGGCCCGACGGTACCGCCGGGCCATGACAATCCGCGGACGCGCCCGGGGTGGCGGCCCTCAGGGATGGCGTGAGGCTCGCCAGGCTGCCCGGTCGGCCCGGCGGTGGCTGCGGGGGTGTTGGCGGGCGGCCCGCGCGGGCGGTGATCGCGATCGCTGTCAGTGCGGCAAGCACGGCGAAGATCACGCAGGACCACAGCGCCGGACGGAATCCAGCAGTCACGGCGGCCGGGCTGCCGAGGTGGCCATGGGCGGCGAACACGGCGCTGGCAATCGCGATCGAGAAGACCGCGCCGAAACGCTGCGCCATGTAGGTGACGCCCGACGCCTTGCCCATCTCGTGCCCGGCGACCGCGTCGAGGATTGCGGTGGGCACGGTGGGCAGGGCCATCGAGATGCCGATCCCCGCGACCAGCAGCGCGACGACGATTTCCACCCAGCCGGTGGCGAGCGACCCACGCGCAGCCACCCACAGGTAGCCGGCGGCCTGCAGCGCAAGGCCGGTCAGCATGATCGGCCGCCGCCCGATCCGGTCGGAAAGCGCGCCCGCGAGCGGCGAGACGACCATCGGCGTGCCGAAGAACGGAAGGAGCCGCAGGCCGGCCGCCATCGGCGAGTACCCGCGGGCGAACTGGAACTCCTGGGTGAACAGGAATGCCGCGGCGAACGTGGCACCGGACATCAGAAACGTCGTCAGGTTGCCGGCCGCGAAGGCTGAGTTGCGGAACAGGCGCATCGGCACCATGGGCTCGCGCGCCCTCTGCTCCCAGCTGACGAACGCCAGCAAGAGCGCGCCGCCGCCGAGCAACGTCCCGAGGATCTGCGGGCTTGACCATCCGATGTCGTTCGCCCGGACCAGTGCCCACACCAGTCCGACGACGCCACTGCTGACGAGGGTGACTCCGACGAGGTCGAGCCGTTCCGGCGCGCCGTGGCTTTCCGGGAGCAGCCGGGTTCCGAGCGCCAGGGCGGTGAGCCCGATCGGGACGTTGAGCCAGAAGATCCAGTGCCAGTCGAGACGTTCGGCAACCACGCCGCCGACGATCGGGCCGGCGGCGACGGCCAGCCCGGCCAGGCCGCCGTAGATGCCGACGATGCGGCCACGCCGTTCCGGCGGAAATGTGGTGGTCAGGATGGTCAGGCTTAGCGGCATGACGACCGCCGCACCCAGCCCCTGAACGGTGCGCGCGAGGATCAGCTCGCCGATGCCGGGCGCCAGGGCACATGCGGCCGACGACAGCGTGAACAGCGCCAGGCCGAGGTTGAAGACGCGCCGCCGCCCGAAACGATCTCCGAGCGCCGCGGCGGTAATGATCGCCGCGGCGAACGCGATGCCGTAGGAGTTGACGGTCCACTGCAGCGAAGCGAGGTCGGCATGCAGGTCGCGCTGCATCTGCGGCAGCGCTGTGATGACGACCAGCGAGTCGAGCACGACCATGAAGTACGCGATCGACGTGAGGCCCAGCACCCAGCGCAGGCGGGTCGTCGTGGATGGCGTTCGGACGTTCGTCATCAGCTCGGCTCCTTCGCCGCGTGCCGCCACCTCGGGGCGGATCTGCAGCGGTGACGAACGGCCGGACGCCAGACGGACACGCTCGCCGCAGAATTCTCCCGGGGCATGTCCGTCCGCGGCGCGCCCGTTCGTCTGATACTCGAAACGGCCCGGAAACCTTTGCTGGAGGACTGATGCAGTACGCACTGCTGGCCTACGGCCGCCCCGCTACGCCGCGCGAGGCGGCAGGTCCGATCGACGGCGCCATCGTCGAGGTGCTCGCCCGCCCGTACGTCAGCGGCTGGGCCCGCCTTCACTCCGACGAGTCGGCGACGACGCTGCGACACAGCGAGGGCAAGACGCTGCTGACAGACGGCCCGTTCATCGACAGCAAGGAGTACCTCGCCGGGCTGATCGTGATCGAGGCGGAGAACCTCGACGGAGCGCTCGAAGTGGCACAGGAACTGCAGGACGCCCGGACCGGCGGCGCGATCGAGGTGCGGCCCGTCTTCGAAGCGCTGTTCCATGGCGCTTGACGCCGTCTTCCGCGAGCACTGGGGTCGCGTGCTAGCGACCCTGACCGGGGTATTCGGCGACATCGAACTGGCCGAGGAAGCGGCTGCCGACGCGTTCGCCCGCGCGGCGGAGCGCTGGCCGCGTGATGGAGAGCCGGCCAACCCGGTCGGCTGGCTCGTCGCGACTGCCCGCAACCGTGCCATCGACCGGATCCGCCGTCAGCAGGTGCTGGCGGCGAAGACGAAGCTGCTCGCGCGTGACCTCGAGGCCGTCCCGGAGGCAGCCATGCACGACCCCGCCGCCGCCGTCATTCCCGACGAACGGCTCGAGCTGATCTTCACGTGCTGCCACCCGGCGCTCGCCCTCGACGTGCAGGTGGCGCTCACCCTGCGCGCCCTCGGCGGCCTCTCGACCGAGGAGATCGCACTCGCCTTTCTCGTCCCGTTCGAGACGATGAGCAAGCGGCTGACCCGAGCCAAGCACAAGATCCGGGATGCGCGCATCCCGTTCGCCGTGCCGCCGGATCACCAGCTCCCCGACCGGCTCGCGGCCGTCCTCGCCGTCGTGTACCTGATCTTCAATGAAGGCTGGGGCGGCGGCCGGATCGACCTGGCCGCCGAGGCGATCCAGCTGGGCCGGGCTCTCGCCGAGCTCATGCCCGACGAAGGCGAGGCCCTTGCGCTGCTCGCGCTCATGCTCCTGCATGACGCGCGCCTGCCCGCCCGGATCCGGGACGGGCAGGTCGTACCCCTCGACGAGCAGGACCGCACCCTGTGGAACGGACAGCGGATAGCGGAAGGGCGCCAGATCCTGACGGCCGCGCTGACCCGTGGGCACACCGGGCCGTACGTCGTGCAGGCAGCCATCGCCGAGCTGCACCTGCACCAGCCTCGCGACTGGCCGCAGATCGCTGCGCTCTACCAGACTCTCGCCCGGCAAACCGGGTCCCCGATCGTCGAGATGAACCGGGCGATCGCCATCGCCGAAATCCACGGGCCCGAGGCCGCGCTCGCCATCCTCGACACCCTCGAGCTCGACCACTACCGCTACTTCCACTCGACCCACGCCGACCTGCTACGCCGCGCCGGCCGCCACAGCGACGCCGGCCGCGCGTACCAGCGGGCGCTGGACCTCGCGCAGACCGATCCCGAGCGGCGCTTCCTCCGAGCTCGCCTCGCGGACTTGAAACCCCGCGACTGACTGACCTTCACCCGGGGATGCTGTCGGTGCCGCCCGTGGTGGCGATCCGGCACCGACAGCCCGGCGTCCGGCCCTAGGGCCTGGCCAGGTCGGCGAAGTATCGCTCCAGCGGCTGCTGGTAGAAGCTGGGGTAGCCGGTGGAGATGTGGTCGCGCCACTCCGGCGGCACGCCGGTGTGGTCGATGATGAAGCGGGTGCCGTCCTCCTGGCCGCTGAGCGTGAAACGGACGACCGAGTACACACCGGCGTCCCAGCACGAGGGGTGCGCGGCGCCGAATCGCCATGCCTGCACGATGCGCTGGCCGGGGACAAGCTCGATCTGGCGGCCCTCCACCCGGCCGCCGAAGAGAGTGAACGTCTCGCCCTCGCGGTCGCTGATCTGCGCAGGCATGCCGGTGGCGGCGGCGAACTTCTGGCCGTCGGTCAGCACGTCGTAGACGGCCTGCGGGTCGGCGTTGATGGTGGCTTCCTGGTGAATGAACATGGGGTGTCCCATCGATTGGCCGGCCGGATGCCAGCTTTGTCGTGAGGACGAACGGAGGTGCCGCAGACGGACACATCACTCGTTTCTGGCGGTCTCCGGTCCGGTGATGCGGCGCAGCAGCGGGAACGTGGCCACGATGACGCCGAGGGCCAGCACGATCCCGGCGCAGGTCATGGCGAAGTAAGCGGCGCCCGGCGCTACCAGGGAGAGCCTCATCTCCAGAGTCGCGTACATCGCCGAGGCGCCGAACCCGGCACCGATCGCGACCGCTGCGACGGCGAGCAGCGGGACCGCGCTTTCCAGGACGATGACGCGGCGCAGCGTGCCGAGCCGGGCTCCGGTGAGCCGCAGCAGGCTGAACGGGCGCTTGCGGTCGGCCAGCCCGCCCGCCACGCTGGTCGCGAGAGTGCAGCCGGCGATGGTCAGGCTGGTCAGGATCACCACGTCGGCGAGCTGCTGGTAGGCGCTGTCCGCCCCGTTATCCACCGCAGTGGCCTCGCCGAGCGTTTGCGGCGGCGGTGAGCCGGTGCCTGTCGGGTAGGCGTTCTCCAGTACCGTTCTGGCCTGTTCGATCGCGGGCTCCGACCCGTTCGTCGTAACGTTCAGGCTGCTCAGCGGGAGGCTGTCCAGCCGCCGGGCGGGGACATCCGCGGCCGGCCAGGTGGCCTGCGCCAGGTTGCCGCCCCAGATGTCGGTGAGGGAGACGGGGACCTTCGCCGCTGCCGCCCCCGCCGGGCACCGGCCGAGACCAGGAGTGCTCGCGAGCTGGGCGCATGACACCACCGAGGCCGGGGAGCCCGGCGAGATGCCCAGCTGCGGGCTGGATATGGTCAGCCGTGGGCCGGCCCGGAACTCGACGATGCCCTGGACGCCGGAGATCTGCCGCAGCCGGGTCAGCACCGTTGCGGGCGGGGGCGGCGCGGATCCCACCGCCGATCCGTTGCCAGGGCCCGTCGACAACTGGTCGACGAGGGTGTTGCTGGCCGCCGCGCCGCCGGCCGGTGCGGCGCGCTTGGTGTCCTGCGTGGTGATCAGCGCGGCGGTCACGGTGAAGATGAACAGCGCCAGGACCAGGCCGCTGACCGCCCGGAACGCGGCCCGCGGGTCGTCGGCCAGCCGCCGCGCGGCGATCAGCCCCGCGGGGCGGCTGGCGCGCCGGGCCATGACCCGGGCTCCGGCCATCGTCAGCCATGGCCCCGCGATGACCAGGCCGATCATGATCAGCGCGAAGCCGGGCAGGAACACCAGGACCTGCGCGGAATTGCTGGCCGGCTTGCCGTGGACGGCGAAGTACCCGAGGCCGGCCAGGCCTGCCAGCAGCGGGAGCACCCGCCAGGCTCGCGGCGGCGCCGGGGTCACCCGGCGGGTGACGCCCAGCGGGGAGATGTTCACCCGCCGCAGCGCCAGCCGGGCCACGACGGCGCAGGCCGCCGGCACGCCGACCGCGACCGCGAGGATGTCGGGCAGGCTGAGCGACAGCTCGGCGGGGAAGAACGGCTGGCCGGTGAACGGGATAGCCGCCAGTGGCACCCGCAGCACGAAGAACAGGCCGAAGCCTGCGGCCACGCCGGCCACCGCGGCCAGGGTGGACTCCACGGCCGCGATCAGCGAGATCTGCCTGGGCGTCGCGCCGACCAGCCGCATCGCGGCGAACCGCTGCTCCCGGCGGGCCGCGGACAACCGGGTGGCCGTGCCGATGAGGATCAGCACCGGCAGCAGGAGCGCCAGCGCGACCACCGACAGGACAAGGTCGACGCCTCCCGAGCTGAGGCCGCCCCGGATCACGCAGCTGTTCAGAATGCCGCAGCCGCTGGGCGCAGTGGTGTTGAGGCTGGTCACCTTCGCGGCGCCGGGCAGGTGCGACATCTGCGCGGCGGAGCGGCCGACGACGATGACCAGCGAGCCGGGGGACGGCAGGCCCGCCTCGCCGATGAGGCCCGCCTGGTGCCCGGGGTAGCGGTCCGCGAGCTCGCCGGCCGGGGTACTGCGCAGCAGCGCGCCGAGCGCGGGGGAGACGTAGTACTGGCCCGGCCCGGGGTCGCGGGGGATCCCCGGCGGCACCGGTGAGGTAGCGCCGGTGGCCGCGGCGTCGACCCGGTAAATGCTCTGCCCGCCGAACTCGTCGGTGCTGATCAGCCCCCACAATGGTGCTGCCGGGCCACCGTGCCTCCCGCCGAAGCCCGTCGGCGATGGGTAGGGCGAATACTTCTGCGCCCCCGTGTCCAGCCAGGCGTAGCGGCCGTTCTGCACGCCGACGGCGTTGACGGCCGAGACGGCGGTCAGCAGCAGGCCGGCGCCGATCCCGACCGCGGCGGCCATGATGACCAGGCGGGTGACGGCCTCACGGCCGCCGCTGACCGCCAGCCGCAGGCCGAGGCGGATCACAGTGCCTGGCCGGAGGACAGGGCCGCCGCGGTGAGCGAGCTGACCGTGCCGTCGCGGACGATGACCTCCCGGCCGGCGTAGGCGGCTACCCGTGCGTCGTGCGTCACCAGGATCACCGTGGTGCCCTGCTCGCGGGCAGCCCGGGTCATCAGGCTCATCACCAGCTCCCCGGCCACCGAGTCCAATGAGCCGGTCGGCTCGTCGGCGAACAGCACCTGCGGCCCGGTGACCATGGCCCGGGCCAGCGCGACCCGCTGCGCCTGCCCGCCGGACAGCTCCCCGGACCGCCGGTGCCCCAGGCCGTCCAGGCCGAGCCTGCCGCACCAGGCCCTGGCTTCGGCCAGCGCGGCGGCCCGGCGGGTACCGCCCAGCAGCAGCGGCAGGGCGACGTTCTCCTCGGCCGTCAGCTCCGGGACGAGCTGGCCGGACTGGAACACGAACCCGAACCGGTCCCGGCGCAGCTCGCTGCGCTGGATCTCGCCCGCGGTGTCCAGCCGCTGCCCGGCGAACCAGACCTCGCCGTCGTCCGGGGTGAGAATGCCGGCCAGGCAGTGCAGCAGCGTCGACTTGCCCGACCCGCTCGGGCCCATCACCGCCACGATCTCGCCTGGGGCCGCCGCCATCGTGGCGCCGCGCAGCGCAGGCGTCGGGCCGAACGACTTGACCACGCCGCGCGCCTCGACGACCGGCGCCGGCATGGCGGCCACGGCGGCCCCGCCCGGTGCCTGCCCCCCGGTCACTGGCGCACCTCCTGGGCGAGCATGTCCAGCCGGGCCGCGGCGTGATCGATCCACCGCAGGTCCGCCTCCAGGTGGTAGAGGCCGTAGTCGGCCAGCAGGGTGCCCATCAGGTCGCCCCGCTCCTTCAGGCCGGTGAGCTCGCGCATTCGCTGCAGGTGCGCCGCGCGCTGGGCATCGAGGTAGCGGCCGGCCGGGCGGTCCAGCATCAGCGCCAGCACGACCTTGGCGAACAGCACCGTCTGCAGGTGCGGCTCGGCCGGGGTCGGCTCGGACAGCCACCGCTCGACATCGGCGATGCCTGCCTGGGTGATCGCATACCGCTTGCGGTCCGGCCCCTCACCGTGCTCGGCCGGCCCGGCGATCGCCTTGCCGTCGCGGGCCAGCCGGGACAAGGTCGCGTAGACCTGGCCGTAGGGGAGCGGCTTGCCGCGGCCGAACCAGGTGTCGTAATCCCGCTTGAGGTCATAGCCGTGACTCGGCTCTCGCTCCAGCAGGCCCAGCAAAGTCAGCGGAACGCTCATACCTGAGAGAATACACTCAGAGTATACACGTAGCAAATAGAAGGCGGTTGCCGGAACCGCGGCGGGCGGTCCCGCCCGCGGAGCCCGGACCATGCCGAGCGGCCTGCCGGCTCGTGGCCGCGGCATTTCCCGGCGGGCCGGAAGCCGCTGGCGATCCGGCGCCGTCAGCTGCCGTCAGAGCATTCGACACGGCGCATCACACTCAACCCCGGCCCCGGTCCGGTGCGCGGGCCCCGCTCTCGTTGTGCCGATAATGTGCATTATGTTAAGTAGCGCCTTGGGGCCCCTCTCCCATCTCCCAGCGCAGCCGCACCAGACCGTCTGCCGCCGCCACCGGCCGGCCGCGGCATCCTAGGGCGCTGAGCTCCCGGACCCTCGCCGACGGCCCGGCCCTTGGATCCCGGGCCAGCAGCGGCGGATGCGCCAGCTCGCCCGGGCTCAGGCGGCCTTGTTGCGGACCAGCCAGACGGTGGCCGCGAGCAGGATCAGGGACAGTGCGAGCAGCCAGCCACCCTCGATGAGCTGGAAGTGCCAGTACCTGCTCACCGGCTGGTAGCTCCACCACTGCGTGTAATGGTGGGCGGAGAGGTAGGCCGTCGCCGCGTTCGGGTTCTGCGAGTTCTGCACCGATCCCGGTGCGTGCGCCACCACGTTCCGGATCGCCTCCTGGCTCACCGGCTTGCCGTTCGGGCCGGTGTACCACTGGGCCCACGTCCAGTTGAGGCCGAAGCCGGGGGTGCTGGCCTTGGCGCCCCCGGCGACCAGCGGCGCCTGGTAGTGCTTGCGCGCGAACATGAAGGTCCCGAAGAAGATCCCGGTCCAGGCGGCCAGCGAGCCGGCCATGGCGGGCACCGTGCGCCTGATCAGCGCCCCGGCGAGAACGCCGAGCGCGAAGGCCAGCAGCGCCCACGCGGCGAAGTCGATCCCGCGCAGGTCGAACAGCTGGGGCGCGAGCGCGCCGTCCAGGCGTTCGGCGAACCACGGCTGGAAGTACCAGGAGAACAGCAGGCTGAACGCCTCCGCCGCCACGGTGACCGCGACGGCGAGCGGCGCCAGCTTGGCGAACGCCCAGCGCATCCGCCCGCACCCCTGGGTCCAGGCGAACCGGAACGTCCCGGTCTCCAGCTCCCGGGCCAGCACCGGCCCGCCGACGAACACCCCGACGAGCACGGGGATCACCTGCAAGATGCCGGTCACGATCTGCGCGGTGGGGTAGTAGTCGTTGTTGAACAGCTGGCCGGCCAGCTGGCAGGCCGCGGACCTGGCCGGGTGGCAGGACACCACGCTGGCGTAGCCGCTGTGGATCTTCAGGCCCATGATCAGCAGGTACAGGCCCACGCCACCGAGCAGGACGGCCACCCCGGCCAGCGCCACCCGGTGCTGCCGCCAGGTGACCCACGCCAGCCTGGTCCAGGGCACCGGGCGCCGGCCGCCGGCCGGCCTGGGCGCGGTGACGGCGGTCACGCCGGGATCCCGGTGTCGTGCGTGGCCCGCGCCGTGGCGGCCGCGGGCCCCGGCAGCGCGGCGGCGCCGGGCTCGCGCAGGTAGGCCAGGACGAGTTCCTCCAGGCTCACCCGGCCGGCTTCCCATCCGGGCGGCGCCGGCTCGGCCGCTCCCCTGTTCCTGACCAGCAGGTGCGCCGCGGTCCCGGCGCGGCGGGCGTAGACCACCGCCAGCCGTCCGGCCACATCGTCGGCCGCCGTCGCCGGGCCGGTCAGCACGGCGTGGACGGCCAGCAGTTCCTCTACCTCTCCCGCGACCTGTACCTGGCCGAGGGACAGCACGATCAGGTAGTCGGCGACCCGCTCCAGGTCGGCGATGACGTGCGAGGACAGCACCACCGACAAGCCGTCCTCGGCCACCGCCGCCATGAGCGAGGCCATGAAGTCGTGCCGGGCCAGCGGGTCGAGGCTGGCGAGCGGCTCGTCGAGAACCAGCAGGCGGGGGCGCCTGGCCAGGGCGAGCGTGAGCGCGAGCTGGGCCTGCTGGCCGCCGGACAGCTTGCCGACCTTGCGGTCCAGCGGGATGCTCAGCTCCTTCAGCCTGGTCTCGGCGCGCCGCTGGTCCCAGCGCCGGTTCAGGTTCCGGGTCAGGTGCAGCATGTCGGCCACCGGCAGGTTCCGGTACAGCGGCGCGTCCTGGGCCACGAACGCGATCTGGTCCAGCGCGGTCGGCGACCCGGCGGGCTCACTGCCCAGCACCGTGATCTGGCCGGCCGTCGGCCTGGTCAGCCCCACCGACATGTGCAGCAGGGTGGTCTTGCCGGCTCCGTTCGGGCCGACCAGCGCCACCACGTAGCCAGCCGGGATCGCGAGCGCGGCGTCCTTCAGCGCCCAGGTCCGCCCGTAACGCTTGCCGAGCCCCGAGGTCTCGATGACGTTCATGCCACTCCCCCCGCCGTACGCCGGCCCGCCTGGCCGCCGCCGTCACCGGAGCCAGGCACCGGTGCTTCGCCGCGACGGTCATGAAAATCCCGCAGCGCGCTGGTGAACAGCGCGACCATCCCCGCCTCGTCGAGCCCGGCGGCGTCGGCGGTGCGCAGCCAGGCCAGCAGGGTCCTGCGCAACGCGGCCAGCTCCGGCAGCCCGACCGTGCCCGGGGTGGCCTGCACGAACGTGCCCTGCCCCGGCAGGCCGGCCGCGAGGCCCCTGTGCTCGAGCTCGCGGTAGGCCTTCAGCACCGTGTTCGGGTTGATGGCCAGGGAGCTGACTACCTCTTTCACCGTCGGCAGCCGGTCGCCCTGGCCGAGGTAACCGAGCCGGAGGGCGTGCTCGACCTGCTGCACCAGCTGCAGGTAGGTCGGCACGCCCGAGCCGGGATCGAGCCGGAACTCCATGGTCGGGGCCGCCCCCCGCCCACCAGACTCGCCGCCCGGCCCGGCGGAATCAGTCTGTTCATCTATAGTCATAGGGAAAGGATATAAGGCAGGCCGCCCCTGTCAACCCGGGCCGGCCCCAGCGGACATCATGACCCCAGGTCCCAGGCAGGCCGTTGCGGACCATCGCAGGACACGGGACACCGATGAGTCCGGGAAGGCCGTCTGGTCTGTCTCCATGCAGCATGCATCCGATCCGGGCGGCACAATCAGCGCCACCGGTCCGTTCCCCGGCACAGGTAAGAGAGAGGCGCCATGTTCGAGCACACCAGGGCGTTCAGCGGGTTCTCCGTGGACGACATCACCAAGGCCAGGCAGTTCTACGGCGAGACGCTCGGCCTGCGGGTATCCGAGCAGCACGGGCTCCTGACACTGCACATCGCCGGCGACACGGACGTCCTGGTTTACCCCAAGGGGCCGGATCACGTGCCCGCGACGTTCACGGTCCTCAACTTCCCGGTGGACGACATCGAGGCCGCTGTCGATCAGCTCACCGTGCGCGGTGTCGGGTTCGAGCACTACGACTATGTCGACGAGAAGGGGATCAACCGCCAGGGCGGGCCCCTCATCGCGTGGTTCAGGGACCCCGCGGGCAACATCCTCTCCGTCCTGCAGGAGAACTGAGCGGAACCGCTTCCGCGGCTGCATCCCGTGGGCCCAAAAAGGAGAGCACCCACTCCCCTCCACTTTCAACATATAACGCAGCGGGGGGCTTGCGGCAAGACCCGGGTCGTGCCGTAGAGTCGCCGGCCGAGGCCAGAACCTGCGGAAATGGGAGCCACGGCGTGCGTGTGTCGTTGCCGGCGGATGGGTCGCGCGGGGACGCCGAACCGATGACGCCGCTGGCCGGCGCGGTCAGCCGGGAAACGCCCGTGTCCGCGTGAACCACGCGGGATCGCCGGACCGGGACCCAGGTTCGTCGCGCCGGTCCAGGGCGCCTTGCCGCGCGCAATGGCTGCAAGCGACCTCAGATGGGAGCTGATGACGTGAATCCCCTGACTACCAGCGCGTTTGACCTTCCCGACCACCTCTCCCCCAAGGCCGACCCGGCGCTGACCGCCGTCGATGAGCAGCACTTCGCGGCCGTCGCGGAGGGCCTTGAGCGGTCGATCGCCGACCTGTCCGATCGCCTGGATGCCGAGCGCAAGGCGCCCGGCGGCATCGGCCAGGAGGCGATGGACCGGGACCTGCAGATCCACCGGCTGACCGCCCGGCTGCGCGCCCTGCGCCGCTTCGGCCTGGATCTGTGCCTGGGACGCATCGTCGGCGCGGACAACCCCGAGCCCACCTACATCGGGCGGCTTGGCCTCACGGACAGCACGGGCCGCCGGCTGCTGCTCGACTGGCGTTCCCCGGCGGCTGAGCCGTTCTTCGGGGCGACCCACGCCAACCCGATGGGTCTGGCCAGCCGCCGCCGGTATCGCTGGACCCGCGGCCGGATCAGCGACTACTGGGACGAGGTGTTCACCGCGGACGGGCTGGAAGGGCACGCCGCGCTCGATGACCAGTCCGCCTTCATCGCCAGCCTGGGCAGCAGCCGGTCGGCGCGGATGCGGGACGTGCTCGCCACCATCGCGGCCGATCAGGACGCCATCATCCGCGCGGATTCGGCCGGCGCTCTCGTCGTCGATGGCGGCCCGGGTACGGGCAAGACCGTCGTCGCTCTGCACCGCTCCGCCTACCTTCTCTACTCCGACCCTCGCCTCGCTCACCGCCGGGGCGGCGTGCTGTTCGTCGGCCCGCACCAGCCGTATCTGGCCTACGTCTCCGACGTTCTCCCCAGCCTCGGCGAGGAGGGCGTGCAGACCTGCACCCTGCGGGACCTCGTCGCCGAGGGAGCCGCGGCAACGACCGAGACCGACCCGGACGTGGCCCGCCTGAAGTCGTCCGCGGATCTGGTGAGGGCGATCGAGGCGGCCGTCAGGTTCTACGAGAACCCGCCCACCACGGCAATGACGGTGCAGACCCCCTGGTCCGATATCCGGCTGACCGCCGCCGATTGGGCGCAGGCGTGCGAAGCGCCCGCACCCGGTACCCCGCATAACGAGGCGCGCGAGGAGATCTGGGAGGCGCTGCTCACGATCCTGATCGACTCCCGCGACGGGGACGTCCCGGCTGACCTGCTCCGCAGGTCGCTGCTGCGGAACAGGGAGCTGCTCATGGCCCTCAACCGGGCGTGGCCGGTGATCGACGCGGCTGACCTCGTCTCAGACCTGTGGTCGGTACCGGCCTACCTGCGGATGTGCGCTCCCTGGCTCAGCCGCAATGAGATTCAGCGGCTGCAGCGCGGGGACGCCCAGGCATGGACGGTGTCCGACCTGCCGCTGCTGGACGCGGCACGGCAGCGGCTCGGCGACCCGCAGGCATCACGCCGTAAGCGTCGGCACGACGCCGCGGTCGCCGCCGAACGCGAGAACATGGCCCGGGTCGTGGACGACCTGATCGAGGCCGCCGACGACGACGAATACGGCGTAGGCCTGGTGACGATGCTGCGCGGCGAGGACTTCGCCGGCGCCCTGATCGACCAGGCCGCGCTGCCCAGCACCGAACCGGACCTGCTCGCGGGCCCGTTCGCGCACATCGTCGTGGACGAGGCCCAGGAACTGACCGACGCGGAGTGGCAGATGCTGCTGCTGCGCTGCCCGTCCCGCAGCTTCACCATCGCCGGGGACCGGGCCCAGGCCCGGCACGGGTTCACCGAGTCGTGGCAGGAACGGCTCGAGCGGATCGGGCTCGACCGGATCAGCCTGGCCTCGCTCAGCATCAACTACCGGACGCCGCAAGAGGTCATGGCGCAAGCCGAGCCGGTCATCCGGGCCGTGCTCCCGGACGCCAACGTGCCGACCTCCATCCGCAGCACCGGCGTCCCCGTCGGGTACGGATCCGCCTCGGATCTGGGCCCGCTCCTCGACAGCTGGCTCGCCGCGCATGCCGACGGGATCGCCTGCGTCATCGGCGACCCCACCTTCCGGGCGACCCCCCGCGTCCGGTCGCTGACCCCGGAACTGGCGAAGGGGCTCGAGTTCGACCTGGTCGTCCTCATCGGCCCAGCGGCGTTCGGCACGGGCATCGAGGGAGCGGTCGACCGCTATGTCGCGATGACCCGGGCGACCCAGCAACTCGTCATCCTCCGCGCCTGAGCCTAGTGTTCTGCGCGTTCGGCCCGGCCAGGAGGAGTTCGCCGCTTAATCGGCGGCGGGGCGGTCGACGCCCCGGGCTGACAGGCCCGGCCGGCCGTGCCCGCGGCCGGGCGGCCGATGGTTCAGCAGACCGGGTCAGCCATGGTAGGCATGGCCCATGGCCGAACTCATCCCCCGGCGTGTCCTTTTCGGGAACCCGGAACGCATCAGCCCGCGCATCAGCCCGGACGCCAGCACGCTGGCATGGATCGCCCCGCAGGAAGGCGTGCTCAACGTGTGGACGGCCCCGCTGGGGCCGGACGGGGCTGACTGGGCCGCCGCCCGCGTGGTCACCGACGACACCGACCGCGGGATCCGCGTTTTCGCCTGGGCGCACGACGGACGGCACCTGCTCTACCTGCAGGACACCGGCGGCGACGAGAACTGGCGCCTGCACGACGTCGACCTGCAGACCATGCAGCGGCGGGACCTGACCCCCTTCGACGGCGTCCAGGCGCAGATCGTCGCCACCGAGAAGAAGTTCCCGACCGACATCCTGGTCGCGCTCAACCGCGACAACCCGCAGCTCCACGACGTCTACCGGCTCGACCTGGTCAGCGGTGAGCTGGTCAAGGAGGTGGAGAACCCGGGCTTCGTCGGCTGGGTCGCCGACGCGGAGCTGGTGGTCCGCTGCGGTGTCGCCCCGCAGCCGGACGGGGGGATGGTGGTCATGGTCCGCGACGACGCCGGCCAGGACTGGCGCCCGTTGCTGCCGATCGCGGCGGAGGACGCGCTGACCAGCGGGCCGGTCGCGTTCAGCGCGAACGGCGGCTCGCTGCTGGCGATGAGCTCGGTCGGCGCCAACACCGGGCGGCTGGTCCGCGTCGACATCGCCAGCGGCGCGGCGCAGGTGCTGGCCGAGGACCCGGAGGCCGACCTGGCCGGGGTCCGGCTGCACCCCGACACCCGGGAACCGCAGATCGCGGCCTTCCTGACGGAACGGATGCAGTACCGGGCGCTCGACCCCGCGATCGAGCCCGACCTGGCCGCCATCCGGGCGCTGCACCCTGGTGACCCGGACATCGGTGACGGCGATGACGGCGACACGCTGTGGCTGGTCGGCTTCACCAACGACACCGGGGCGGTGCCCTTCTTCAGCTACGACCGCCAGCGCCGGGCGGGGCACTTCCTCTTCGAGCACCGGCCCGAGCTGTCACGCTACGAGCTGGCGCCCATGGAGCCGTTCTCGTTCACCGCCAGGGATGGCCTGACCATTCATGGCTACGTCACGTTCCCGCCCGGCGCGGCCCGCTCCGGGCTGCCCGCGGTGCTCAACGTGCACGGCGGGCCGTGGGCGCGCGACGCCTGGGGGTTCGACCCCGAGGCACAGTGGTTCGCCAACCGCGGCTATGCGTGCCTGCAGGTCAACTTCCGCGGCTCGACCGGCTACGGGAAGGCCTTCGTCAACGCGGGTGATCGCGAATGGGGCGGCAAGATGCAGGACGACCTGCTGGACGCGGTGGCGTTCGCCGTCGGCCAGGGCTGGGCAGACCCCGCCCGGGTGGCCATCTACGGCGGCTCCTACGGCGGGTACGCGGCGCTGGCCGGGGCGGCGTTCAACCCGGGGACGTTCCGCTGCGCCGTGGACATCGTCGGCCCGTCGAACCTGAAGACGCTGATCGAGACCATCCCGCCGTACTGGGCCCCGATGATCGCCCTGTTCCACACCCGGGTCGGCGATCCGGAACGGGACGCCGATTTCCTCTGGTCCCGCTCCCCCCTGTCCCGGGCGGCCAGCATCCGGACCCCGCTGCTCATCGCCCAGGGCGCCAACGATCCCCGGGTGAAGCAGGCTGAGTCCGAGCAGATCGTGGCCGCCCTGCGCGAGGCGGGCATCGACCACGAGTACATGCTGTTCGCCGACGAGGGCCATGGGTTCGCCAAGCCCGAGAACCGGCTGCGCTTCTATGCGGCGGCAGAACGGTTCCTTGCCCGCCACCTCGGCGGCCTGGCCGAGGAGTAGCGGGATGGTCGAGCTCAAGAGCGACGCCGCGCTGGACGCCATGCGCGAGGCGGGCCGGGTCGTCGCGCACGCGCTCGCGGCCGTGCGGGAGACGGCGGCGGTGGGCACCTCGCTGGCCGACCTCGATGAGGTGGCGCACGGCGTCATCCGCGCGGCCGGTGCCCGCTCCCCCTTCCTGCACTACCACCCCACGTTCGCGCCCACCCCGTTCCCCGCGGTGATCTGCGCCTCGGTCAACGACGTGATCGTGCACGGCATCCCGGGGCGCTATCGACTCCACAACGGGGATCTGGTCAGCATCGACTGCGGCGCGGAGCTTGACGGCTGGACCGGTGACGCCGCGATCAGCTTCACCGTGGGCGAGGCGGACGCCGCCGACCTGCTGCTCATCGAGACGGCCGAGAAGGCCCTCGCCGCCGGGGTGGCGGCCGCCGTGGTAGGGGCCCGGATCGGGGACATATCCGCCGCCATCGGCGCGGTCGCCCACGCCGCGGGGTACGGCATCCCGGCTGGTTTTGGCGGGCACGGGATCGGCCGCCGGATGCACGAGGACCCGCATGTGCCCAACGACGGCCGGCCGGGCCGCGGCATGCGCCTGCGGCACGGCCTGGTGCTGGCCATCGAGCCGATGCTCATGGCCGGCGGCGGCGATGACTTCGGGGTGGCACCCGACGGCTGGGCGCTGCACACCGTGGACGGGAGCCGGGCGGCACACGCCGAGCACAGCGTCGCCATCACCGACAGCGGGCCGCGGATCCTCACCCTGCCCTGAGGCGGGCGCACTCTACGGCGCCCGGGACTCCCCCATCAGCGCGGCTAGGTTCGGCTCGGGCTGCAGGACGTAGAGGCCGCCGGTGATCCGGTCGGTGACCCAGATCAGGCCGGTGGTGTCGACGAACAGGTCGTTGATCTGCGCGGCGGCCTGGCCGGGGGGTGGCTCCGGGATCCAGTGCGCCACCTCCACCGGGTGGCGGGGGTCGGCCAGGTCGTAGACCCGCACGCCGGCGCTGAAGTACGTGGCGAACACCACCCGCTCGCTGCGGTAGGAATCTGGCTGGTTCTCGTGCAGGTTGTGCGCGCCGAACCGGAGCGGCCCGGTATCGAAGCCGTCCGGGTGCGGGCACACCGCCAGCACCGCCGGGCCGGCCCCGGTGGCATCGATGACCCGGATCGCCCGCCGCGGCGCGTGCGGGCCGTCGGTCACCTGCTCGTCGGTCGCGACCACCAGCCCCCGGCCGGGCAGTGGCAGGCAGGTGTGGGTCGATCCGCCGTCCCAGCGCAGCTGCGCCACCTGGCGTGGCGCGGTGATGTCGGTCACGTCCAGCACCACCATCCCCGCGTCGTCGTAGCCGAGGTAGGCGCGGCCGCCGGCGATCAGCGCGTGGTGGGCGGCGTACCGCTCACCATCGGGCCAGCCGCGCTCCTCGCCGTCCCGCTGGCCCGGCCACCACCAGCGCCCGGCCAGCGCTGGCCGGGCGGGTTCGGCGAGGTCCAGCACGACCCAGATGCGGTCGCAGAAGTGGTCGGGGATGGCCGAGGCGTGCGCGTAGCGGCCGCCCCGCCAGACGACGCGGTGGACGCCTCGCCCGCCGCTGTGCCAGAACGCGGCCCGCTCCGGCCGCAGCGGGTCGCCGAGGCGGTAGATGGCCAGGCCCGCCGAGAACGGCCCGGCCGCCTCCGTGCGGTAGGGGAACTTCTCGTGGTTGACCAGCAGCAGGCCGTCGGCGACCTGCACCTTATGGGTGTGGGTGTGAGCGGGCGCGGGCCACTGGGTCACCAGCACCGGCCGGGCCGGGTCGGCCACGTCCAGGATGGATGTCCCCATCCCGGTCGTGCCCGTGTGACCCACGTAGAGGGCGTCGCCGTGCCGGATCACCTGCATCCCGTCGCCGTGACCACCCAGGTCGTGGTGGCCGAGCAGGCGGAGCCCGGAGGCGCTCGCCGTCAGCGCCGGCGCGCCCGCTGCCCGTGCGCTCATGCTCGTGCGCTCATGCCCGCGCGGCCTGGCTCCGGCTCACCCGGGCGCCGAGCTTCGCCGCGGCCCAGTCGGCGGTGGCGTAGCGGTGGAACGGCGCCAGGTTGGCGCAGCCGTGGTTCCCCTTCTCCAGCAGGAGCAGCTCGGCGGGCCCGCCCGCCTCGTCCACCAGGCGCTGCGCGTGCTGCCAGGGGATGAGGCGGTCGAGCTTGCCCATGACGGCCAGCAGCGGGCACCGGATCAGTTCGGCGCGGCCCGCCATCGACAGGGTGGCCGCCCGGGCGCGGGCGGTCTCCGGATCCGGCGAGAAGGACCGGACCCGGAACGCCTCCCGGGTGAGGATCGGGAGGTTGTCCCAGTTCTCGGCGAAGGTGTACGGGCCGGCCAGCGCGACGCACGCCTTCACCCGGTCGTCCCCGCTGGCCACCCGGGGCGCGTAATAGCCGCCGAGGCTGACTCCCCAGACCCCGATCCGGCCGGGATCGATCGAGGGCTCTGCTTGCAGCCGGTCGATGATCGCGCCGCCCGGGACCTCCCAGTCGCCCCGGATCGCCAGGTCGTATTCGGCCTCACCCTGCCCCGGGCCGTCCACGCTGAAGGTGGCGATGCCGCGCTCCAGGAAGAGCTCTTCGGTGCTGCGCAGTTCCTCCTTCGCCGAGTCCAGGCCGGGAATCATGATCATCGCGGGAGGTGGCCCCTCCCCCGGCTCCCGGGCCGGCTGGCGGAGCACCCCGACCATGTGTGAGCCCTCGAACGGGATTTCGATCCGGCGGCCAGGCGGATCCAGGAAGGGCAGCGCATCGTCCAGGCAGGCGACCGCCTTCAGGTGGGCCGTGCGCATCTGGCCGGGGTCGTTGACGAACAGGAACTTCGCGAAGTGGTAGTAGACCGCCGCCTGGGACAGGTGCGCGCCCGCCGACATGTCCCGGCCGGCCGCGAGCGCGTCCCGGCCCAGCTGCTCGTGCTCGGCCGCCACCTCGCTCCAGCCGGCACACCAGTCGTCCCAGGACGCCAGCCCGCTGGTGATCCGCTCAAAATCCCCGGCGGTCACGCCGTTCATCGTGAACCGTGGCGCCCAATGAGAGATCGCCGCAGCTACCCGGTCATCCATCGACACTCCCGTGACTCGCTGGCGAGATCCTGCAAACGAATGCATACTCTCTGGGATAGGCCCGGTCAACAGCCTGAGGGTAACGAACCCCGGACGGCGGGCAGCGGACCGCGGACGCAGCCGGCCGCCCGGCCGGGGCAACGATGCGGCGACGGTGTGAGGGACCACGATGGAGCAGCATGAACTGCATATGACACTGAACGGGGCCAGCCGCACCCTGCCCTGCGAGCCCGACGCTCCCCTGCTTGACGTGCTGCGTCATGATCTCGGCCTGTCCGGACCCCGCTTCGGCTGCGGGCTTGGCCTGTGCGGGGCCTGCTTCGTGCTCATCGACGGCCAGGCCCGCTCTTCCTGCGATTTCCCCGCCTGGGCGGCCGAAGGGCGGCAGGTGACCACCGTCGAGGGGCTGCTGGACGGCGAGACCCTGGACGCGGTCCAGCAGGCATTCATCGACGAGCAGGCCGCCCAGTGCGGCTACTGCACCTCCGGGATGGTGGTGAGCGCGGTCGCGCTGCTGCGCGGCAACCGCTCCCCGAGCGACCAGGAGGTGCGTGAGGCCCTCGACGGCAACCTGTGCCGCTGCGGCGCGCACCGCCGGATCGTCCGCGCGGTCATGAAGGCGGCGAGCGAGGTGACCGAGCGGGAGCGGGCCACCGGATGACCACACCGCCACCAGGGTCCCCGCCCGTCCCGCCGACCTCAGCAATCTCCCCGTCCCCGCCGGCTTCCCCGCTGCCGGTGACCCTCGCCGCCAACCCCGTGCTGGCTGCCTGGCTCGATTTCACCGGCCCCGGCGTGGTCACGATCTTCTCGGGCAAGGTCGAGTACGGCCAGGGGGTGTGGACCGCCCTGGCCCAGATCGCGGCCGAGGAACTCGACGTCGACCTGCGGCGCGTCCGGGTCGCCCCGGTGAGCACCGCCACCAGCCCGGACGAGGGTGTCACCTCGGGCAGCCGCTCCATCGAGGAGTCCGGTTCGGCGCTGCGCCAGGCGTGTGCGCAGGCCCGTTACGTATTCCTGTCGGCCGCGGCGGAGCGGCTCGGCGTCCAGGCCTCGGCGCTGGGGGTGGCCGACGGGGAGATCACCACCGACGCCGGGGGCACCGGCCTGACCTACTGGTCGCTGGCCGGCCGCGGCCGGGCCGGCCAGGCTGGTCCCGGCCTGCTCGACCGGGAAGCGGGCGACCCCCGGCCGGCCAAGGCGCCGGCCCGGTGGTCGGTCGCCGGGCGCAGCGCCGCCCGGCTGGACATCCCGGACAAGGTGACGGGCCGCCCCCGGTTCCTGCACGATCTGGTCCTGCCCGGCATGCTGTACGGCCGGGTGATCAGGCCGCCCGCCGTGGTGGCGTCCCTGGCCGGCCTCGGCGATCCCCCGCTGCCCGATGACGTGGTGGCCGTGCGCGATGGCTCCTTCCTGGGGGTGGTGGCACCGGCCGACCGGACCGCGGTCGCGGCGGCGCGGTCGCTGGCCGGGGCGGCGCGGTGGGACGTGGCCCCGTCCCTGCCCGACGAGCGCGACCTGAAGGGGTTCCTGCTGTCCGCGCCCGCGCAGGCGGTCACCGTGGACGAACGTCACGACGAGGCCGCGGCCAGCGCGGTCACCCGCACTCTGGACGCCGAGTTCACCCGGCCGTTCCTTGCCCACGCCTCGATGGCGCCCAGCTGTGCCATCGCCTGCTGGGAGAAGGCGCGGGTCACCGTCTGGAGCCACAGCCAGGGCGTGTTCGCGCTGCGCGGGGCCATCGCGGCCGGGCTTGGCCTGGCCGTGGGCCAGGTCACCGTGAACCACGTCGAAGGGGCGGGCGCCTACGGTCATAACGGGGCCGACGACGTCGCGCTGGACGCGGTCCTGCTGGCCCGCGCGGTGCCCGGGCACCCGGTCCGGGTGCTGTGGTCGCGGGAGGACGAGATGGCCTGGGCGCCGCTCGGGCCGGCCATGCTGGCACGGCTGTCGGCCGGGCTCGACGCCGGCGGGCGGATCGCCAGCTGGCGCCAGGACGTGTGGAGCAACGGCTTCATCGGCCGCCCGGGCAGCGGGGGTGAGCCGCGGCTGCTGGCGCTCGCCCATCTCGAGGGGGGCCAGCCGATGAGCCCCGCCCCGGACGGGCCGCCGACCGGGGCGATGGGCTCGACCCGCAATGCCGTGCCCGGCTATGACATCGCCGACCGCGTGATCGTCCGGCACCGGCTGCTCTCGATGCCGATCCGGACCTCCTCGCTCCGCTCGCTGGGGGCCTTCCTCAACGTCTTCGCCATCGAGTCGTTCATGGACGAGCTGGCGGCAGCCGCCGGCGCGGACCCGGTGCGGTTCCGGCTGGCCCACCTCACCGATCCCCGGGCCCGGCGGGTGATCGAGCAGGCGGCGCGGATGTCCGGATGGGCCGGGACGGCGGGATGGCCCGGGCGGGGGGACGGGACCGGCTTCGGTCTTGGCTATGCCAGGTACAAGGGCGTCGCCGGATACTGCGCGGCGGTGGCACGCGTGGAGGCCGGCACCGACGTGCGGGTGTCCCATATGTGGCTCGCTGTTAACGTCGGGCGGGTCATCAACCCGGACGGTGTCATCAACCAGGTCGAGGGTGGCGCGGTCCAGAGCGCCAGCTGGGCGCTGCGGGAACGGGTCAGTTTCGACCGGACCCGGGTCATCTCGGTGAACTGGGACACGTACCCGATCCTGCGGTTCACCGAGGTGCCGCAGGTGGAGGTCGCGATCGTGGCCGCGCCTGACGAGCGGGAGACCGGAGCGGGCGAGGTGGCGCAGGGCCCGGTCGCCGGCGCGATCGGCAACGCGGTGGCCGATGCGGTGGGCGTGCGGGTGCGGGACCTGCCGCTGACCCGTGAGCAGATCGCCCGCGCGATCGAGGAGAGCTGACCGGCAGCCGGGGCGTCACCTGGTCAGTGGGAGCCGAACAGGGCGCTCACCGACTCGCCCTCATGAATACGGCGGATCGCCTCGGCCAGCTCGGAAGCCACCGACAGGACGGTGAGCTTGTCGTGATGCACCCGGCCGTGGACCGGTACCGTGTTGGTGCAGACGATCTCCCTCACCTCGGGCACGGCGGCTATCCGCTCCAGCGCGCCGTCGCAGAACAGCCCGTGGGTGCAGGCGATGCGGACCGAGCGGACATCGTGCTCACGGAGGCGGGCGAGCAGCTCCACTACGGTGGTGCCGCGCGCGATCTCGTCGTCCAGCACGATCACATCCCGGCCGTCCACGTCGCCGATGATGGAGGTGATCGCCACCTGACGGTCGCTGATGCGCTGCTTGGCCGCGGCCGCGACCGGCAGCCCCAGCAGCCGGGCGAACGCGGCGGCCGGCTTGGCGTTGCCGAGGTCGGGTGAGACCACCACCGCGCCGGACAGGTCGTGGCCGCGGAAGTACCCCGCGAGCTCGCGGAGCGCGTGCAGGTGGTCCACCGGGACCGAGAAGAACCCGTGCACCTGCGGCGAGTGCAGCGTCATGGTGAGCACCCGGCCGGCCCCGGCGGTGATCAGCAGATCGGCGACCAGGCGGGCGCCGATCGACACCCGCGGCATGTCCTTCTTGTCCGAGCGGGCGTAAGCGTAGTAAGGGATGACGGCGGTCACCCGGGCGGCCGAGGCGCCCCGGGCGGCGTCGAGCATGAGCAGCAGCTCGACCAGATGCTCCTGGACGGGCGGGCTGAGGGGCTGGATCAGGAACACGTCCCGTTCCCGGCAGTTGGACTGCAGCTGGATTTCCAGGCAGTCGTTGGCGAAACGCTCGCGCCGGACCGGGAGCAGCGGCTCGCCCAGCACCCGGCAGATCTCCGCTGCCAGGTCCGGGTGGGCGCTGCCGCTGAAGACGGCGATCTCCCGCACGTTGGTCAAGGCTACTGGAAGGGCGCCGGGTGACGCCGGTCATGCCGGTGCCGCCAGGTCCCGCGCCAGCGCACGCCCGGCCTGGCCCAGCCAGCGCACCGGGTCGGCCTGCGCGGGACCGGGGCCGCTGGCCAGGGCCGTCAGCGTGACGACGGCCGCGGCCGCGGGCGGGGTTCCGCTGAGCTGGCCGGCGACCAGCGCCACCGGCACGCCCGCCGCGGCGGCGGCGGCCATCACCGTCCCGGTCACCTTGCCGGTGAGCGAGGTGGGGTCGAACCGGCCCTCGCCGGTGATGATCAGGTTGGCCCCGCTGACGGCCCGGTCCAGGCCGGCCAGCCGGGCCAGCTCGGGAGCGCCGGGCGTGAGGACCGCGCCCCAGCCGGCCGCCAGGCCGTATCCCGTCCCGCCCGCCGCGCCCGCGCCCGGGGCACCCGGCTCCCCGCCCAGCAGCTCCGCCAGCCGGGCCAGCCCCGCTTCCAGCCCGGCCACCTGCCGCGGGCGGGCGCCTTTCTGCGGGCCGTAGACGGCCGCCGCGCCCAGCGGCCCGAGCAGCGGCGCGGTCACGTCGGCCAGGCAGGTCACTCCCCCGGCCGGCGGCGGCCGCAGGCCGGTGGTGTCGACCGTGGCCAGGGCGGCCAGCGCCCCGCCGCCCGCGGGCAGCTCGCGTCCCGCGGCGTCCAGGAAGCGGGCGCCGAGACCGGCCAGCGCCCCGGCC
This sequence comes from uncultured Actinomycetes bacterium, assembly GCA_963741615.1. GTDB lineage: Bacteria > Actinomycetota > Actinomycetes > Streptosporangiales > Streptosporangiaceae > UBA9676. The sequence continues at coordinate 31,301 of CAVUIU010000001.1, read as the reverse complement.
CCGCCGTCGGTGGACGCGGAGCCACCGAGGCCGATCACGATGGTCCGGGCGCCGTGGTCCAGCGCGCGGCCGATCGCCTCACCCAGCCCGATGGTGTGCGCCCCCATCGGGTCGGGCCTGCCGAGCAGCGGCATCCCGCTCGCCCGGGCCAGTTCCACCGCCGCCCCCGCGCCCGGCAGCTCCAGCCAGGCGCAGTCCACCGGGGCATTGCCCGGGCCGGTGACCAGGGCCCGCTGCCACAGCGTGCCCGGCAGCACGGCCGCCAGCACGTCCAGCGTTCCCTCCCCGCCGTCGGCGAGGGGCAGGCACGTTACCTGGTCGCCGGGACGCTCGGCCAGCCAGCCGCTGGCGAGTGCGGCGGCGGCCGCCGCGGCGGTGGCGGTGCCCTTGTACGAGTCGGGGGCGAACAGGACCCGCACGGGGTCTCCCGCGCCCTACCGGGAAGCCGCCGGCTTGTATGCGGGAAGGTGGAGGCGCTCGCGGATCTCCTGCTGGATCTCCTCCTTGCTGGGACGGGCGTCGATGCTGATCACGTACTCCTTGCGCGCGAACAGTTCCAGCACGGGGTTGGTCTTCTCGTGGTAGTCACGCAGCCGCACCGCCAGCGCCTCCTCGGTGTCGTCCTCGCGCGTGACCAGGGTGCCGCCGCAGATATCACAGACGCCCTCCTGCGCCGGGCGGGCGGTGATGAGGTTGTAGTCCAGGCCGCAGCCCGAGCACAGACGGCGGGCGAGCACCCGGCGTCGAACCTCGGAGTCGGGCAGCTCCAGGTGGATCACGCCATCGATGTCGTAGCTTTCGAGGAAGAACTCGGCCTGGCGGCGGTTACGGGGGAAGCCGTCGATCACGAAGCCGTAGTTCCAGTCGTGCTGACCGAGCCGCTCGGCGGTCACCGCCTCCGCCATGTCATCGTCGACCAGTTCCCCGGCCGCCATGATGCGCCGGACCTGGGCGCCGAGCTTGGTGTGCTGCTGCACGTGCCAGCGGAAGATGTCTCCCACGCTGATATGCACCAGGTCCAGGTCCGCCGCGAGCATGCCCGCCTGCGTGCCCTTGCCGCTGCCCTGCACGCCCATGATCACGTATTTGCGCATAGCGCCACCCTTACATACGTGGGGCAGGCCCCATGTATGTAAGGGTCATCCGTCAGGCCCCCGTCACCGGGCTTCCGCCGGGGCCCGGGGTCCGCGCTCAGGCGTAGTAACGGTAGACCCCCTGGGCAACACAGGCGGGCTTCTCGCTGCCCTCCACCTCGATCGTGAAGTTGACGACCGCCTGCACGGCATTCACCCCGGCGTCCTCGACCGCACCCATCTGGGCGGCCAGCCTGATCTTGGAGCCGACCGGGACCGGGGCCGGGAAGCGCACCTTGTTCAGCCCGTAGTTGATCCCCATGCTCACCCCCTTCACCGCGGCGAGCTCGCCGAAGAGCGGGATGACCAGGGACAGGGTCAGGAACCCGTGGGCGATGGTGCGGCCGAACGGCCCCGCCGCCGCCTTCTCACGGTCCACGTGGATCCACTGGTGGTCGTCGGTCGCGTCGGCGAACGCGTTGACCCGTTCCTGGGTGATCTCCAGCCAGCCGGTGTGCCCAAGGTCGGTTCCGGCCAGTGCCTTGAGCTCGTCCAGGCCGTTCGCGGTTACGGTCATGCGGTCCTCCTGTGGGCGGGTGGATGGGGGTCGCGCACCGGGGCGGCACCCTGGGGCTGGCCCGGGCCGGTCAGACCCCCAGCCGCAGCCGCCGTTCGCAGCTCCTGCGCACTTTGGGGTCGAGCGATGTTCGCAGCAGCGGCCAGTCAGCCCGCAGCAGCCGCGCGTTGACGAAGCGTGCCATGTCGTTGCGCCGCCCCTGGGTGAGCACGATGCCGTAGAGGCTTCGGCGCAGACGGTCGTCGGACAGGTCGAACTCGCGCAGCCCTGGCCATGCCAGATGCCGGGGCAGGACGATGATTCCCAGCTCAGGCCCGTGCAGTTCGTCCAGGCTGGCGGGCAGGCGCCCGGCCACGCCGGACCGCCCGGGCCGGAGCAGATCCGTCAGGGACATGCTCCGATTATCACGCAGGACCGCCCCGGATTCGCGCAGGGACTCGGCCAGCCGCCGGCGCCGTCCCGCATGCCCTAGACTCGGCGCATGTCCGGTACCCGGGAGGCCTCCCGGTGGAGGTTCCTGATCTCTCCCAAGTGGCTGGGCTGGCACGCGTTCGTGATCCTCGCCATCGTGGGGATGCTCTGGCTCGGTGACTGGCAGCTGCGCCGCGCCGAGGCGGGAAACGCGCTCAGCTGGGCTTACACCTTCGAATGGCCGATGTTCGCGGCTTTCGCGCTGGTCTTCTGGGTCAAGACGATCCGGGACGAGATCCATCCTCCCGCCCCGGCCGGATCGGCGGACGACGTTGGGCTCCCGGTCGGGGCGCCGGTGCCACGTCCGGGCAGCGGGCGGGAGCCCGGCGACGCTGGAGAGCCGGGTGAGGACGACGAGGAGCTCGCCGCCTACAACGCCTACCTTGCTCGCCTCACCAAGGAAGTGAAGGGTCATGGCAGGTGGCACGGCCTCCGGTAGGGACCACGCGCGCCTGAGCGCGAAGGAGGTCAGCCGGATGCGCACGAACGTCATCCTGTACCGGGTGATGGCCTACGTGACCGGCGTGGTGCTCATCGTTCTGTGCGTCCTCGCGATCATGCAGGCTTTCGTGGCCGACGGCGCGGCGGTGAACGCCGTCGGCACCGTTCACGGCGCGCTGTACATCGTCTACCTGCTGGTGGCCTTCCCGCTGAGCCGCAGATTGCGGCTCGCCCCCTGGCCGACGGTGGCGTTGCTGCTCGCTGGCACCATCCCGGTGATGACGTTCATCGTGGAGCGTCACATCAGCCACCGCTACATCGAGCCAGCCATGTCCGGGACCGCCGCGCCAGCGCGCCAGCCCGTGGCCGAGCCGCGTTCGTGACCGGTGGCTGGCCGGCACCGGCTGTTCGCCGCGCCGGCGCCCTCCGTTTTCACCCTGGTCACAGCCGTGCCGCATACTCACTTACATGCCGAGCGTATTTCTCGACCGTCCAGGCCCGCTCGCCTTCGCCCACCGGGGTGGCGCGGCCCACGCACCGGAGAACTCCTGGCGCGCCTTCGAGCACGCGGTCGGGCTCGGCTACGAGTACCTGGAGACCGACGCGCAGGCGACGGCGGACGGGGTGCTCATCGCCTTCCATGACCGCACGCTGGACCGCGTCACCGGCCGGCCGGGGCGGGTCTCCCGGCTGACGCTCCGGGACATCGCGGGCGCCCGCATCGACGGCACCGAGCCGATCCCGGTGCTCGAAGACCTGCTGGCTGCCTGGCCGGACGTGCGGTTCAACATCGACGTGAAGGACGCGCCCGCGGTCGCGCCGCTGGCCCATGTGCTACGGCAGACCAACGCGTGGGACCGGGTCTGCGTGGTCTCCTTCTCCGCCAGCAGGCTCCGGGCCACGCGGCGGGCGCTCGACCGGCCGGTATGCATGGCCGCTTCGCCGCTGGGAGCCGCGATGGTCCGGTTCGGCGGCCCGCGCGGCCCCCGCGGCTCCAGTGGCCCCCACCGTGACCGCCTGATGCGGAGGCAGGCGGCCGCGGGCCCCACGGCCGTGGCCGCGCGCCGGCCGGGCGCGGGTGCCCGCCCGCCCAGGCCGCTGGCGGAGCGCCTGGCACAGGCCGGTGTGCAGTGTGTCCAGGTGCCTGCGACGGTGGCGACCCCGGCCTTCATCGGCCGCGCCCACCAGCTGGGGCTCCAGGTGCATGCGTGGACCGTGAACGACCGCCCCGCCATGGAGGATCTCCTGGATCTGGGCGTGGACGGGATCATGACCGATGAGACCGTGGCGCTGCGGGAGGTGCTCGTCAGCCGCGGGCAGTGGCATCCCCGGGTGGCGCGCTAGGGCCGTCGCCGGTATCCCCATCGTGCCGCGGGTAAACCGGTGCGGCCTGCCTTACCCGATCAACCCCGCCCGGCCGTGCTGGGTTGGAATCGGGGCACAGCGGGAATCTTGTCCGGGAACTCAGCGTTGACGACGTGGAAGGCTGAGCGCCTGGGAGGCAATGCCATATGGCCGAACGCGCACTTCGCGGCACCCGGCTCGGAGCGACGAGCTATGAGAACGACCGGAATACAGACCTGGCGCCACGCCAGGAGATCGCTTTCGATTGCCCTAAGGGCCACCAATTTACCGTGCCGTTCGCCGCTGAGGCGGAAGTTCCCGCCACCTGGGAGTGCCGGGTCTGCGGCGCTACCGCCTTCACCGCCACCGGGGACCAGCCCAGCCCGAAGAAGACCAAGCCCCCGCGCAGTCACTGGGACATGCTGCGCGAGCGGCGGTCCATCGCTGACCTGGAGCAGGTGCTCGCCGAACGGCTCGCGCTGATCAGGGGGGAACGCGGGCTCGGCGACGAGGCCGAGGCGAAGGAGCCCCGGGCACGGCAGCGCAAGAGCGCTTAACGACACGCTCGCCGGTGCCGCGGCCGCCTCACCGTGATGCTGGCCGGGCCCGGTCGGCCGGGCGGGCTGGCCGCAGGCGGGCGATGCCCCACACAGTGACCCGCCAGAAGGCCTCGGCGACGATCGCCCGGCTCATCTTGCTGGCGCCCCGCTCACGTTCCACGAAGGTGATCGGGACCTCGATGACCGTAAGCCCGGCCCGGATGGTCCGCCGGGCGAGGTTGACCTGGAAGCAGTACCCCTGGGACTCCACGTCGTCCAGGCCGATGCGGCGCAGGGTGCTCGCACGGAAGACCCGGTAGCCGCCGGTCGCGTCCTTGAGCTTGAGGCCGAGCATCAGCCGGGCGTACGTATTGCCGCCGCGGGACAGCAGTTCGCGCGACCGTGCCCAGTTGAGCACCGCCCCGCCGGGCACGTAGCGCGATCCGAGCACGAGATCGGCACCGGCCAGCGCCGTCAGCAGCCGCGGCAGCTCTTCCGGCTGATGCGAGCCGTCCGCGTCCATCTCCACCATCGCGTTGTAGCCCCGCTCGAGTGCCCAGCGGAACCCGGCTATATAGGCGGCGCCCAGGCCCGCCTTGCCCGCCCGGTGCAGGACGTGGATGTGGGGGTCCTGCATGGCCAGCTTGTCGGCGATCTCACCGGTGCCGTCGGGGCTGTTGTCGTCCACCACGAGCAGGTCGGCGTCGGGCACCGCGCCGCGGACCCGGTTCACGATGATCTCGATGTTGTCACGCTCGTTATAGGTGGGCACCACAACGGCCACCGGGCCCACCGAGATACCGGGCGAACTGGTCACGTGTTCCTGCCTTCGCGCAATGCCGGGCCTGCCCGCCCGGCATTTCCCCCATGGACGTCATTGCAGGGTACCCCGCCAGCAGGTGCCACCGGCCGTTGCGCGACGTGTGGCATGCCTGCCGGGAAAGCCTTTACCTCGCGCATAACCGGGTGAGAGATAACCTCTCGCAGGAGAGGGCCCGGGCATCCCTTCGGACCGGAGCCCGTCCCGCCGGCAACGAGCACGGCTCTCCGTTGTCTACTGGCCGCCCGGGCCCTGTCCGGGCCTTGACCCCCCGCCCAGCGGCTGTGCCCCGTGCTGGACTTCGCAGCAACTTACCCTTCATCGCCGCGATGTCAACCGTGCGTGGCCGCCGTGTCCCCGCACCGCGGGAGCGCCGCCGGGCCGCCGCCTGGCCTCCGCTTCCCGCCCATGTGGGCAGAGGGGTCGACCCTGGTCCCAGCTGTCCCAGAGCGGTACGATTAAGCCTCTCCGAGCGGTGTGAGGGCGGCATGACACTCCTGCTGTCACCCAGCGATCCAGGGGCGGGGCAGGACTTGCCCGGATCGCTGACACGGTGGTCGCACCAGGCAGCGTCGTGCTCTGGTAGGAGAACAGCCTGGCGGCGAGGATGATCTGGCCGCACTGCACGGCCGGCCGTTATCCGTTGGCCCCCCCCACTGCACCAGCCGTCGCCATCTCACCATGGATGGGAGAAATTCCCCGGCAATATCGAGGGAAGCCTGGCGACCGCCTGTCCCGGCCGTGTGAGCTGTGAGCGTGCCCGGTCCCGTTCACTCCCATCAGTCATCTTCCAGCAGGAGGACGAGTAATGACAGAAAATCCGCAGGCGCAGTTCACCGAGGCCCAGATTCGGGAGGCGCGGACCTCCGAGGCCCAGATCGCCGTGCACTGGCGCGAGGAAGAGTACATCTATCCTCCGGAGTCCTTCATAGCCCAGGCCAACGCGGCCGATCCCGCCATCTTCGACCGATTCGCGGAGGACCGTTTCCCGGATTGCTTCACCGAGTACGCCGACTTGCTGAGCTGGGACAAGAAATGGGACACCGTCCTGGACACCAGTAATCCGCCGTTCTGGAAGTGGTTTACCGGCGGCATGCTGAACGCCTCCTATAACTGCGTGGACCGGCACGTGGCCGCGTATGGCAACAAGGCGGCGCTGATCTGGGTTCCGGAGCCGGAGTCGGCGGACCCGGTCGTCATCACCTACCGGGACCTTTATCACCGGGTCAACGAGTTCGCGGCGCTGCTGCGTGACTTCGCCGGGCTGAAGGCCGGTGACCGTGTCACGCTGCACATGCCGATGGTCCCCGAGCTGCCGATAACGATGCTCGCCTGCGCCCGGCTCGGCGTCATCCACTCCCAGGTATTCGGCGGGTTCAGCGGCACCGCCTGCGGCCACCGGATCGCCGACTCCGGCAGCCAGGTCCTGATCACGATGGACAGCTACTACCGCAGCGGCGACCTCGTGGACCACAAGGTCAAGGCCGATGAGGCCTGCGCGGAGGCGCACAAGGAAGGCCAGGAGGTCGACAAGGTGCTGGTGTGGCGGCGGCACCCGGGCCAGTACGGTTCGCCGACCCCGATGGTCGAGGGCCGCGACTTCTTCGTGGACGAGGTGATCTCCGCCTACCGCAGCCAGATCGTCGAGCCGGTCTCCCTGGCCGCCGACGCACCGCTGTTCCTCATGTACACCTCCGGCACCACCGGGCGGCCCAAGGGCTCCCAGCACAGCATCGGCGGCTACCTGGCCTACGTGACCGGGACCTCCAGGTACTACCAGGACATCCATCCCGAGGACACCTACTGGTGCATGGCGGACATCGGGTGGATCACCGGCCACTCCTACATCGTGTACGGGCCGCTCTCGCTCGGCACCACCAGCGTGGTCTACGAGGGCACCCCCAACTACCCCGATCCCGGGCGCCCCTGGCGGATCGCGGAGCGGCTGGGCGTCAACATCTTCCACACCTCGCCCACCGCCATCCGGATGCTGCGCAAGGTCGGCCCGGACGAGCCGGCCAAGTACAGCTACCACTTCAAGCACATGACCACGGTCGGCGAGCCGATCGAGCCCGAGGTCTGGCGGTGGTACCACGAGTTCGTAGGCAAGCGCGAGGCGGTCATCGTCGACACCTGGTGGCAGACCGAGACCGGCGGCTTCCTCGGCAGCACCCTGCCCGCGCTCAAGCCGATGAAGGCCGGCAGTTGCGGCCCCATGGTGCTCGGCATCTACGCGGCCATCTACGACGAGAACGGCGACGAGGTTCCCGACGGCAGGGCCGGCAACATCTGCATCCGCAACCCATGGCCCGGGATCATGCAGACGATCTGGGGCCAGCCCGAGCGGTTCGTGGACGTGTACTACCGCAAGTACAACAAGAACCCGGACAGCAAGGACTGGCACGACTGGCCCTACTTCGCCGGTGACGGCGCCGTCCGGGCCGTCAACGGCTACTACCGGATCCTGGGCCGGGTCGACGACGTGATCAACGTGGCCGGCCACCGCCTGGGCACCAAGGAACTGGAGTCGGCTGCGCTCACCGTGCCCGAGGTCGCCGAGGCGGCCGCGGTCCCGGTGATCGATGACATCCGCGGCCGCATGGTCGAGATGTACGTCTCGCTCAAGCCCGGCTTTGCCGCCACCGACGAGATGGCCGCCAAGGTCACCCGCGCCATCGAGGTGGAGATCGGCAAGATCGCCCGGCCGAAGAACGTGTGGATCGTGCCGGACATGCCCAAGACCCGGTCCGGGAAGATCATGCGCCGGGTGATCGCCGCGGTGTCCAACTTCGCCGACATCGGGGACGTGACCACCCTGGCCAACCCGGAGATCGTCGAAGATATCCGCCATCACGTGCAGAGCGCGAAGGTGAGCAAGGGAGATGCGCCGCGGGAGCTGACCGAGCAGGAGTACGAGGAGATCAAGGCGTTCGGCGCGGAGTAGGGGTCAGTGGTGTAGCCGGGGCACGAGTGGACCGCGCATAACGCTTGGTCCAATCGTGCCCCGGCTACTTCTGCTCGGGCACCGATCGGAGGCTGGCAGGCGAGGGGGTGTTTCCGGGCGGAGGTTGTTAGAGGGGGAGGCCGGCTTCCAGGAGGGCTAGGCCGTGTTCGAACTTGTTGGCGAAGGCGGCCAGTCTGTTGTGGTCGCTGAAGTCCGTCAGGTCGTCGGCTTCTTCGAACCACGCGGCCATGGCTATCCCCACGATCGCTCCCGCCAGCGCGCGGACCGCGAAGTCGCCGGGGTCCCGGCCTGACCGCTCCGCCACCGCCGCCGCGAGGACCTGGGTCGTTCTGGCCAGTTCCGCCAGCATGCGTGCCCGCACCGCGGGTACCGCCATGGCCAGCTCGGTCGTCTCGCGCAGTTGCGCCCATTCGCCTTCCCCCATCCGGGCGAATGCCGTGTGGACCCCGGCCCGCATGGCCGCGATGGGACCTACCTCGGGCGGCTGCTCCCGGATCGCCTCCATCCACAGGAGATCCATGTCGTCCTGCAGCACCACGTCTTCCTTGGTGGGGAAGTAGCGGAAGAAAGTGCTTGGCGAGACCTCGGCGGCGTCGGCGATCTGCTCGACCGTGGTGGCGTCGTAGCCCTGCTCGCGGAAAAGCCGGAACGCGTGCTCCCGGATGGCAGCACGCGTCCTGGCCTTCTTGCGCTCACGCAGCCCGGGCCGGGGCGGGCCGGGCGGGCCGGGCTGCCCGGGCTGGGTGGGATCCGGCGGGGCGGCATGTTCAGGCAACGCGCTCATGCGCTGATTCTTCCCCCTCTCCGGCCGGCAAGGAAGCAGCGGGCGCGGAGTCAGCCACGGTCGCCCGCCAGGGCAGGAAGAGCAGCGCCAGGACAACCCCCAGCACGGCCAGCCCGGCACTCACCCACAGCATGGCCGTGATCCCGTGCACGAACGCCGAGCGCACCGACTCAAGCAACGCGGGTGAGCCGAGCTTGCGGGCCACCGCGATCCCGGCGAACACGCTGCTGCGGACCGCACCCGCGGTGGCCGCCGGCAGGCCCGCGGCCGGCAGCTGGGAGTGGTAGCCAGCGGCGATGACGCTGCCGAGGACCGCGGCCGACAGCGGGGCGCCTGCCTTCTGGACCGCCTGCATGACCGCCGAGCCGATCCCGGCGTTCTCCTTGGGCAGGTCGACCAGGGCCGCGGACGCGGCGGTGGCCAGCGTCAGCCCGAAGCCGATCCCGGCGATGGCGGTCCAGGCCGCGATGAGCACGGTCCCGCTGGCCGCCGTCATCGTGGTGCCGAGCACCAGGCCGGCCGCGAGCAGGGCGAACCCGAGCGCGACCGTCAGCTTGGCGGTGACCCGCCTGGCCACCTGGTCGGCCAGGCCCGCGCCGAGGGCGAGGCCGGCCATCAGCGGCAGCAGCCGCAGCCCGCTGCCCATCGCGTTCACGCCCAGAATCGCCTGGAAGAACTGGGGCGCCGCGAACAGCAGGCCGAACATCGCGAAGATGCCGAACGCCTGCAGGATGGTGCCCCAGGTGAACCTGGCCGACCGGAACAGGCTGAGATCCACCAGCGGCTGCCCACCCGGCCCACCGGGGCGCCGGGTGAGGTGCAGCTCCCACGCGACGAAGGCCGCCAGCATCGCCAGCCCGGCCACGATCGGCAGGACCGCTGTGGTTGATGACCAGCCGTACTGGCCGGCTGCGATGAACCCGTAGATCAGCACCGCCAGGCCGCCGCACGACGTCGCGATGCCCGCCGGGTCCAGGCCGGGGCGGCTGGCGGCGCGGGATTCCGGCACCAGCACCGCGACCGCGACCAGGCCGATCACGACCACCGGCAGGTTCATCAGGAACACCCAGCCCCACCAGTAGTTCGACAGCAGCCACCCGCCCAGGATCGGGCCGACCGGCAGGGCCAGGAAGTTGGCCGCCGCCCAGATGCCGACCGCCTTGGTCCGCTCCTCGTCGCTGAACAGCACCGCCACCACCGACAGGACCAGCGGGATCATGCAGCCCGCAGCCAGCCCGAGCACCGTCCTCGCGGCAATGAACGCACCGGCGTTCGGCGCATACGCACACGCCAGCGACCCGAGCCCGAACACGCTGAGGGCGCCGATCATGACCTTCTTGCGCCCGTACCGGTCCCCCAGCAGCCCGCCCGGCAGCAGTGCCACCGCCAGCGCCAGCGTATAAGCGGAGATGAACCACTGCAGGTCGGTCGCGGTCGCGCGCAGCGACACCGCCAGCGTCGGCAGCGCCACGCTCAGCACCGTCGCGTCCAGCCCCACGGCCAGCACCCCCAGCGACAGCCCCGCCAGCGCCCACCACTTCCGCGCCCCCGCGCCCCCCACCCGCACAACATTCATGACACCCACTACCTCTCGCTATCACCCCCAATCTGAATGTTACTATCAGTTTAAAGTCTGACGCAAGCAAAAGTGAGTGCCAAAATCGAACGGATTCGGAGGAAGGGCGGGATCGCCGAGCACGGGCGGGACCGTCCGCCCGTCACTCAGCAGCGGGAACGACGATCGTGCCGGTAGCGGTGACGACGATCAGCGGCTCGTCGAGCACCCGCGAGGCCGACTGCCCACGCTCAGGGTCGGCGCGGCAGACGACCCGGGCCTCGAAGGCCAGTTCGCGGCTGCGCCGGCAGGCCCGGGTCAGCACCGCCGTGGCTTCGATCACGTCGCCGGCCAGCACCGGGGCCAGGAACTGGACGTCGGAGTAGGAGGCGAACAGGGACTCGTCGCCGTCGGTGCGGATGGCCATCTCGGTGGCCACGTCGCCGAAGAGGCCGAGCACATAGGCGCCGTCGACGAGGTTGCCGCCGTAGTGGGCGTGACTGGCCGGCACGTACCGGCGATGGGTGACGGACAGGCCCTCCTCAGGGCCGTTCGCGGTCATGCCCCGGCCCCGGCCGTGGCGGGCTCACCGATGAGCGCATGCACCAGGTAGCTGGCTACCTCGCGGGGGGTGACGCCCCGGCCGAAGATCTTGTCCACGCCGAGTTCGGCCGCCATCGTGGGGTCGAACCTGGGGCCGCCGACCACCAGCAGCGGCCGGCCGCGGCGCTCCCCGCCGGACGCTCCCCCGCCGGCGGCTCCGGTGCTGAACGCGTCCGCCAGCGCGCGGGCACCGGCCAGGTGCGCGTCGCGCTGGGTGACGACCTGGCTGACCAGCACCGCGTCCGCATGCTCGGCAACCGCCCGGGCGACCAGGTCGGCCACGTCCACCTGTGCGCCGAGGTTCACCACCCGCATCTCCCGGTAGTACTCCAGGCCCTTCTCGCCGGCATGGCCCTTGACGTTGAGTATCGCGTCGATCCCGACCGTGTGCGCGTCGGTCCCGATGCAAGCACCGAGCACCACCATCTCCCGGCCCAGGCCGGACCTGATGCGCAGGTTGATCTCGGCGGCGGGCAGCACCGGGAACTCCCGCTCCGCCACCGTGACCTCCGACAGGTCCACCAGGTGGCTGGCGCGGCCGTAGACGATGAAGAACGTGAACGCCGGGCCCATCCCCTTGGCGTGCACCACCATCGCCGGTTCCAGGCCCATCTTCGCGGCCAGCTGCAGGGCGGCGCCCTGCGCCACCGCCCGGTCGTGCTCGGTGCCGAACGGGACCGGCAGTGTGAACGACACCTGCACCTGCCCGTCGCCCGTGGTGTCCCCGTAGGGACGGATGATGGGGCTGGTCATGACCGCCTGCCCTCCAGGAACTCGGCTGCCGGGTTGCCGGTGCTGGCCCGGGGGGGCGACCCCCCGGAACCCCCCGCCTGAACCGTTCTCATGACCGCCCGCCCTCCAGGAACTCGGCTGCCGGGTTGAAGTAGCCTTCTGCCCGCTCGACGACGCCCTCCAGGCCGCGGCCGCCGTCCGCGGGCCGGCGGGTGATGCCGAAGGTGCCGTCGGCGATCGCGTTGAGCAGCCCGTCGGCCTCGATGCGGCGCAGCAGGTTGACCGCCTCGGCCAGGACCTGCTGCCCGCGCAGCTGGACGGGGCCGCCGGGCGGGGGCCGGAAGTTCTCGCCCAGCTTGCCCGCCGCGCGCGCCACGTACCGGACATTCTCCAGCGCCAGGTCGCGGTCGGACAGGAACGGGGTGTGGATGCCCTCGGTCATCATGCCGATGAGCAGGATCGACTGGTCGGTCATGACGCCGGCCAGGTTGAAGAACGCGTCCAGCAGGAAGCCGCCGAACACATTGCCGGTCATGTGCTTGGTCGGCGGCATGTACTTCAGCGGCGCGTCCGGGAACAGCTCCCTGACCAGCTGGGCGTGCGCCAGTTCGAGCAGGAGCGAGTCCGGGACCTCCGGGTTGATCTCGAACGCGTGGCCCAGGCCGAGCTGCCAGTCAGCGAGCCCGGCCTCGGTGCCGAAGAACTCGTTCAGCAGCTGGCTGACGACGACCGTGTGCGCGGCGTCCACCGCGTCGGCCGTGGTCAGGTAGTTGTCCTCGCCGGTGTTGATGATGATTCCGGCCCGGGCGTGGATCTGCCGGGAAAACCGCTGGTCGATGAAGGTGCGACGGGGATTGATGTCGCGGAAGATGATTCCGTACATGCAATCGTTGAGCATCATGTCCAGTCGTTCCAGGCCGGCCAGGGCCGCGATCTCGGGCATGCACAGCCCGGACGCGTAGTTGGTGAGCCGGACGTAGCGCCCCAGCTCGCGGGAGACGTCGTCGAGCGCGGCCCGCATCAGGGCGAAGTTCTCCCGCGTGGCGTAGGTGCCGGCGAAGCCCTCACGGGTGGGTCCCTCCGGCACATAGTCGAGCAGTGACTGGCCGGTGGACCGGATCACCGCGATGATGTCCGCCCCTTCCCGCGCGGCGGCCTGGGCCTGCGGGATGTCCTCGTAGATGTCGCCGGTCGCGACGATCAGGTAGATCCACGGCTTGGGCGGATCGGAGGTTTCCCTGAGCATCGACTCCCGCTGCGCCCGCCGGGCGTCGATGGCGGCGAAACCCTGCGCCAGCGCGGCGCTGGCGGCCGCCCGTGCCGCCACCGCGTCACGGCCCTCGGGCACGCGGAACTTGACCCGGCCGGCGGCGGCGTCCCTGGCGAGCGCGGGCAGGCCGGGGTATCCCCCGGTCGCCAGCGCGTCCCAGGCCGGCAGCGCCACCCCGTGCTCCAGCCCCGTGGTCTCCCGCACGGCGTCCACCAGGCGGTTTACCCAGGGCATGCCACCGTCGTCCGCGCCGTCGAGGCCGGCCAGCCGCAGTACCGCGCGCTCCACCGACACCGTGGAGTGGCTGCGGGCCATGTCGATGATGGGCTGCCCGGCGGTCCGGGCCAGTTCCCGTGCCGTGGCGATCACGGCGGGATCAAGACCGAGTTTTGAGCCCTGGGGTGTCACGTCTCCACCTTCCCGCGCTGGGCGCGCCCGGCGCCCCGGGTGCCGCCGGCGGCCTCGCTCACCCGTGCCTCGAAGATGCCCCGCACCCCCGGGTCGGAGCGGACCAGGTCCAGCGCCAGCACCGCATGCCCGGGTACATACCCGTTACCGATCAGCATCGTGACATCGGCCGCCGCTCCTTCCGCGCCGAGGGCGGCGGCCGTGAACGAGGTGGCCATCGAGAAGAACACGACCGTGCCGCCGTCGGCGGTGGCCAGCACCGCTCCGCCCTCGCAGCCGGGCACGTCCACGCAGACCACCGTCACCGCGGCCGGGCCGCCGGCGCCGCGCACCGCGGCGGCCAGCGCCACCGGGTCGCGCGCGTCCGCGGTCACCACCTCATCGGCGAGGCCTGCGGCGCGCAGCGTGGCGGCCTCGGCCTCGTCAGGCACCACGCCGATGACCCGTCCCGCGCCCGCCCTGCGGGCCGCCGCCGCGGACAGGCTGCCGCTCTTGCCGGCCGCGCCGAGCACCGCCACCACCGGCCCGCCCGGCCCGCCGGCCAGGGCCGCCTGGCTGACCACCCGGCCGGTGAGGGCCGGGGCTCCGCACACGTCCAGCACCGCCAGCGCCAGCGGCCCGGGCAGGTCGGCGGGGAGCACGGTGGCGATCGAGCGGCCGAACAGGATCGCGTGCCCGTCGCAGGGCACCTGTTCCGACTGGCCGTCCCAGCTCTCCAGGCCGTCGGTGATCACCAGCGGCGTGAGGCTGAGCGAGACCAGGGTGGCGATCCGGTCCCCCGGCGCCAGGCCGAGCGATGAGCCGGGGCCCGCCTCCTCGACCACACCGGTGAGCATGCCGCCCGAGCCGGTCACCGGGTTCTGCATCTTGCCGCGCTCGGCCACGATCTGGCAGACCGCCGCCCGCATTCCGGCGGCGGCGCCGCCGGTGGCCTCACGCAGCTGGCGGAACGAGGCCGCGTCGAGGTTGAGGCGCTCCACCCGCACCCGGACCTCGTCCGGCCACAGCCCCGGGCTCGGGTCCAGCCGCCACGCCGCCTGCGGCAGGACGCCCGTGGGTGCCAGCACCCGGTGCAGGCCCAGCGGCGACCCGGCCGCCGTCCTGCCCTGGCTGGCGGGCTTCGATCCGGTCATGCCTTCGTGTCCTCCCGGCACGCCCGGCGTGCCCGCTCAGCGGCCAGTAACACGCAGGTAGCGGTGGCCGATTCAGAAAATTTTGCTGTGACGGACTATTATTGCATGAGTTTCTATCGCATGGTCCCTGTAGATCCGGCTATCGTCCGGTAATCGGGGAAGAGAGTAGGGCCACCGTGATCGACCAGCCGTACGTCTACCGCCGCCAGGAACTCACCGAGCCGGACTGGCGGCGCTTCCCCGGCTGGGCCGGGGTGACCGTGGCACAGTGGGAGTCCGCACAGTGGCAGCGGGCGCACTGCGTGAAGAACGTCCGGCAGCTGCGCGAGGTGGCCGGGCCGGGCCTGTCCGATGCGTTCTGTGCTGATCTCGAGCAGGACCAGCGGGAACGGGCCACCATGTCGATGCTGGTGCCGCCGCAGATGCTCAACACCATGGTGCCCGCCGCCGCTCCCGGCGACCCGGGCTTTACCGAGGCGTTCTACGCCGACCCGGTCCGCCGGTACATGATCCCGGTCTTCAGCGACCGGCGCACCGACTGGCCCTCCCATCCCTACGCCTCCCGGGACTCGCTGCACGAGGCGGAGATGTGGGCGGTCGAGGGCCTCACGCACCGGTATCCCACCAAGGTGCTCGCCGAGGTGCTCCCCACCTGTCCCCAGTACTGCGGCCACTGCACCCGGATGGATCTGGTGGGCAACCCGACCCCCACCATCGGCAAGCACAAGTTCGGCCTGCCCCGTGAGGACCGGCTGGCCGCCATGATCGGTTACCTGAAGGCCACGCCGGGGGTGCGGGACGTGGTCGTCTCCGGCGGGGATGTGGCCAACCTGCCGTGGCCGCGGCTCGAGGCCTTCGTCGGCAGCCTGCTCGAGGTGGAGAACATCCGCGACATCCGGCTCGCCACCAAGGCGCTGATGGGGCTCCCCCAGCACTGGCTCGGCGACGACGTGCGCGCCGGGATGGAACGGCTCGGCACCCGTGCCCGGGAACGCGGCGTGAGCATCGCCATCCACACCCACGTGAACGCGGCCCAGTCGGTGACCCCGCTGGTGGCACGCGCGGCCCGCGCCATGCTCGAGACCGGCATCCGCGACGTCCGCAACCAGGGAGTGCTGCTGCGCGGGGTGAACGACAGCCCGCAGGCGCTCCTCGACCTCAGCTTCGTCCTGCTCGACGAGGCGAAGATCATGCCGTACTACCTCTACATGTGCGACATGATCCCGGGCAGCGAGCACTGGCGGCTCTCGCTCGCCGAGGCGCAGCGCCTGCAGCACCAGATCATGGGCTACCTGCCCGGGTTCGCCACCCCGCGGATCGTCTGCGATGTGCCCTACGTCGGGAAGCGCTGGGTGCACCAGGTATCCCGCTACGACACCGACCTGGGCATCTCCTACTGGACCAAGAACTACCGGACCGGGGTGGAGGCCGGCGACCCGCTCGCGCTCAGCCGCGAGTACGCCTACTACGACCCGATCTACGTGCTGCCCACCCGCGGTCAGCAATGGTGGCGCGCCCGTGCCAGGGATGAGGCCACGGCCGAGCTCGTCCCGGCCGGGTAGCCGTTGCCGCTGCTAGGGCGCCGGGGCGCGGAGGGTCAGCGGGAGCGACGCGAACCCGCTCAGGGTGTTGTTGAGACGCCGGACCGGCTCCCCCGCCGGGGCCAGCGATGCCGCCTGCCGGGCGAGCGCCTGCAGCAGCACCTCCCCTTCCACCCGTGACAGGGCGGCCCCGACGCAGGCATGGATGCCGTACCCGAACCCGACGTGGCCGACCGCCCGGCGGCGGATGTCGAAGCGGTCCGGGTCCGGCCAGCGGCGGGGGTCCCGGTTGGCGGCGGCCAGGAACAGCAGCACCTTCTCCCCCGCGCCGATGGTCACCCCGCTGACCGTCACCGGGCGGGTGGTGGTCCGGAAGAACGTCTGCACCGGTGAGGCGTACCGCAGCGTCTCCTCGAACGCGGCGCCCGCCAGTGACGGGTCATCCCGCAGCAGCCGCCACTGGGCAGGGTCGCGGGCCAGGCAGTCCAGCGCGCAGCCCAGCCCGATGACCGTGGTGTCGACCCCCGCGGTGAGCAGCGACCGGACCAGCAGCGCGGCTTCCTCCTCGGTGATCTCGCCCTGGTCGGCGCTGGCGTAGATGCGCGCGCCGAGACCGCCCGGGGCCAGCGCATCCCGGGTGCAGTGCGCGGCGATCCACGCGACCACGCCGTCCATCCGCGCCAGCGACTCCGCCACCAGGTGATTGCGCGGGCCGAACGCGTTGAAGGCCATGTTGCCGTAGGCGAGCAGCTGGTCCCGGCAGTCGTCGGCCAGGCCCACCGCACGTGGGAACACCCGCAGCGGGAACTCCTCCGCGATGTCGCGCACCCCGTCCACCGTCCCGCGCGCCAGCAGCTCCGCGGCCAGCTGCTCCGCGTCCCGGGCGAATTCTTCCCGCAGGTCGCGCACGGTGCGCGGGGACAGTGCCCGGGCCACCGCCTTGCGCGCCCGCGAGTGCTCCGGCGGATCGGCCTCCAGCAGCAGGCTCGGCGGGCGCCACGGCTTCTCCTTGCGGAAGTCGCTCAGGCCGACGCCGGCCGAGGAGGAGAAGGTCTCCCAGTCCCGGAGCGCGTCGTGCACCTCGGCGTAGCGCGCCATCGCCCACACGCCGTAGCGCTCCAGCCAGACCACGGGGCCCGCCTCCCGCAGTTGCGCGTGACAGGCGAAGGGGTCGCGCAGGAAGCCGTCGCCGAACGGGTCCAGTGCGGACGCCGGCGCCCCGCCGTGGCCCGCCTCATCCAGCGTGGTGTCCCGCACGGCGCCGCCTCCTCGCTCCTGCAGCCCGGTACCGCCGATTCTGCCCGCATCGCCGCCAGGCGGGAAGATGTCCCCGTGGCGGGCGATCGGGTGGTGAGCGGGTGGGCCGACATCCGGGCCGGCGGCGTGGTCGCCGAGGACGAGGCCATGCTGGTGCTGAACAAGCCGGCCGGCGTCTCCGTCATGGGTGAGCGGCATGAGACCGACCTGGTCCGGATGGCGGCCGAGGCCGGCGAGCAGTTGTTCCCCGTGCACCGGATCGACAAGGTGACCTCCGGTGCCGTCCTGTT
This sequence comes from uncultured Actinomycetes bacterium, assembly GCA_963741615.1. Classification (GTDB taxonomy): domain Bacteria; phylum Actinomycetota; class Actinomycetes; order Streptosporangiales; family Streptosporangiaceae; genus UBA9676. The sequence continues at coordinate 13,498 of CAVUIU010000001.1, read as the reverse complement.
CGCGAAGGAACTGCGCTGGCACGGCCCGCTGACCCGGCAGTTCGCCCAGCGCACGGTGGGCAAGGCCTATCTCGCCATCGTCGCGCCGGGCGGCATGCCGGACCGGGGTGCCATCGACCTGCCGCTCAGCGCCGGCCGCAAGGGCCGCGTCCGGGTGGCCGCCCAGCGGGCCGCCATCGTCGCCGACGCGGTTCACGGCTCGTGGTCGGTCCCGGAGTCCGAGATCTTCAGCCACGTCCGCAGCTACCCGTCGGTCACCACCTTCACGACCCTGTGGCAGGACGGCCGGCATGCCCTGCTGGCCGTCCGGCCGGCCACCGGCCGCCGTCACCAGATCCGGGTTCACCTGGCCTGGATCGGTCACCCGGTCGACGGGGACCCGCTGTTCGGGGCCGCGGGCGCCGCTCGGACGCTGCTGCACTCCTGGCGGCTGGCGTTCGACGCCGCCTGGCGGGGAGGTTCCCGGCTGCAGGTGGAGGCCACCCCGGGAGCCGATTTCTGGGCTCCGGTGCGGGACGACCTGCCCGGGCCGGGCCCGGCCGCGCTGCTCGCGCGGGCCCCGCTCCAGGAGCCGGAGCCCGGCGGTGCAGATCCCTGGGGGCCGCGCCAGGCACCGGAGGTGCCCTAGTCGCCCTCCATGGTGGCGGCGGTGGCCACCGCCGCCGGCCCGGCCCGGCGTGCTGCCCGCCGCTCGGCGGCCAGCGGCACCAGCGCGGCGGCGGCCAGCGGGAGCGCCCCCGCGGCGGCGAAGGCCACCGGGTAGCCAGCCACCCCGATGATGACGGCGACGATGGGCGGGGTGAGCGCGGCGAGCGCGTTCTGCCCGGTGTTCTGGATGCCGAGGGCGCGGCCCGCCCAGGCGGGCCCGGCATACTCGGCGACCGCGGTGAAGGCGAGCCCGTTGGTGCTCACCGCCAGGACGGCGGCGGCGAGCAGGATGGGCACCGCGAGCGCCGATGCTGAGCCGGCCGCCAGCGCCAGCGCCACCAGGATGGCCGTGGTGGCCAGGGCGAGGATCCGCATCGGCCGCATCCGGCTGGCCACCCGGTCCGACCAGTGCCCGGCCGCCAGCCGGGAGGCGGCCCCGCCGGCCGCCGCCACCGCCAGCAGCGTCCCGGCGGCTGCCGGTGGCCAGCCCCGGGTGTCGACCAGGAAGACCAGCGCGAAGGTGGCCACGGTGAACTGTGGGACGACCAGCAGCGCGCTCGCGGCGTGGATCCGCCACAGCACTCCGGTCTTGTACGGCGAGCCCCGCTGCGCCTGCTCCCGCGCGCCTTCCCGCGCCGGGTCTCGCACGACGGCCACCACGATCGCCGCCGCGGCCAGGCAGAACCCACCCAGGAAGATCAGCGCCGCGGGCAGTCCCCTGGCCGCCAGCGAGGGCAGGGCCAGCGCGGCCACCGCCACCCCCAGCGGCTGCGCGCTCTGCCTGATGCCCATCGCCAGCCCGCGCTCCGTGGCCGCGAACCAGCCCAGGATGAGCCGCCCGCTCGCGGCGTAGACCGAGGCCCCCGCCGCCCCGGCCAGCACCAGACAGGCGCCGAGCGCGGCCATTCCCCGGGCCCGGGTAGCAGCGAGCAGCACCAGGCCCGCGATGCTCAGCCCGGTGGCCAGGACCCGGCGCTCACCCCAGCGGTCCGCGGCGGCGCCCCAGGCGACCAGGGTGAGCAGGAGCCCGATGGTGGGGCAGGCGACCATCACCCCGGCCTGGGCGAGCGAGAGGCCGGCCGCGCGCAGGGCGGGTATCAGGTAGGCCAGGCCGTACTGGAACGCGGAGCCCGCGGTTAGCGCGACGGTCCCGGCCGCCAGCACCAGCCACCGCCGTGCTGGACGCCGCCCGCCCCGCCCACTCCCGAACGTGCTCACATACTGATCATACGTGTCCAGATAATGAGACACCCTGGGGCGGCGGCCGCCGCCCCAACCGGGATCATGATCCAGGGGTGCCCGGCTCCGCGGCGTCCGCGCCCACCTGGGCAGGCCCATCCGGCTCAGCCTGCACGTGGGCCACATCCGCCCCGGCCTGGCTGCCCGAGGCGGCTTGTCCCCCGGGCGCGGGCGCGCGGCGTTGCGAGCGCCAGAACCACACGATGCCGACTACGGTGAGGATGCTCGCGACATACATGTTGAACCGCAGCCCGAGGAAGTGCTCGGACGGGTCGACCCGCAGCGACTCCTCGAAGATCCGGAATGCCGAGTACCCGGTGACGTACAGCGCGAACAGGCCTGGCGGCTTGATCGAGCGGTGATGGCCCAGCCAGACCAGGAAGGCCGCGAGCGCGAGGTTGAAGATCAGTTCGTAGAGGAAGGTCGGGTGGAACGTGCTGTAGGCCGCGTACCCGGGTGGCCGGTAGGCGGGCGGGACCTCCAGCCCCCAGGGCAGGCTGGTCGGGCCGCCGAACAGTTCCTTGTTGAAGTAATTGCCGATGCGGCCGATCGCCTGCGCCACCAGCAGCGCCGGGGCGACCGCGTCCATGAACAGGCCCGCGTTCGCGCCGCTCCGGCGCACCCGCCACGCCCCGACCACGGCGGCCAGCGCGATGCCGCCCCAGATGCCCAGCCCGCCGTCCCAGACGGCGAAGACGCCGTACCAGTGGTGCGGGATGTACTTCGGGGTGGTCAGGTCGAAGTAGATCCGGCCGCCGACGATCCCGGCCGGGACCGCCCAGAGGGCGACGTCGCCGACCAGCCCGGGGTCGCCGCCCTGGGCCTTCCAACGGCGCTGTGTGATCAGGATCGCGACCGTGATCGCGATGACGTACATCAGCCCGTAGAAGTGGATGAACGCCGGGCCGATGTGGAAGCCGTTGACCGGCGGGCTGGGGATGTGCAGGGCCATGAGCCGAGCGTAGCCTGGCGAGCCGGGTGCGGGTGCCCCGGCGCCTGGGTTGATGCCTCCTACCAGGGCAAGCGTGCCCAGCTGGGGCCGACGGGCGTGACATCATGGGCCGGTGGAAGACTACCGGCAACTCAACCGGGCGAACTGGGACGAGCGGGCCGGGCCGCATGCGGCCTCCCCCGGCTACGCGGTGGAGCGTTTCGCCGCGGATCCCGCCTTCCTCAGCAAGGTGGTGCGGTTCGATCTGCCGCTGCTGGGCGACGTCAGCGGCCTGCGCGGCGTCCACCTGCAGTGCCACATCGGCACCGACACGATCTCGCTGGCCCGCCTGGGCGCCGAGATGACCGGGCTGGACTTCTCCCCCGCTTCGCTGGCCCAGGCCCGGCGCATCGCAGGCCTGGCCGGCGCCGATATCCGTTTCGTCGAAGCCGACGTGTATGACGCGGCCACGGTCCTGGACCCGGAGTCGTTCGACCTGGTGTACACCGGGATCGGCGCGCTGGGCTGGCTGCCCGGTATCGCGCGGTGGGCGGGTGTGGTGGCCGGCCTGCTGCGCCCGGGCGGCCGGCTGTTCATCCGCGAGGGCCACCCGATGATGTGGGCCCTCGACGAGGACTGGGGCGGCAACCTGCTCGTGGTGGACTATCCCTACTTCGAGCGGGAGGAGCCGCTGGTTTTCGACGATGACGGCACCTATGTCGAGACGGACGCGGTCTTCACCCACAACCGGACCCACTCGTGGAACCACGGCATCGGCGAGATCGTCACGGCGCTGCTGGACGCGGGGATGGAGCTGACCGGGTTTACCGAGCATGACAGCGTCCCCTGGGAAGCGCTGCCGGGCCAGATGGAGCTGCTCGAGAACGGCGAATGGCGGCTGACCGACCGCCCGTGGCGGCTCGCCCACAGCTACACCCTGCGGGCCGTCAGGCGCCGCTGAAACAGGCGTGGCCCGCGCGCGCCTCACCCGCGCCGAGGCTCACCTGATGCGCCGGCCCATCTCCTTCGCCGTGTAGCCGCCGAGTTCCTCGACCGCCGCCTTGAACCGGTCGGAGTGCAGCAGCGCCCACAGCGGGGCGAGCAGCGGGCTCGCCATGGCGTCAGCGGTCACGACCAGGTCATAGGGCTCGCGGGTGACCGGCACGAAGTCAAGGCCGAAGGCCCGCGCCGCCGCCATGATCCCCAGGCCGGCGTCACCCCGCCCGGCGGCGATCGCCGCCGCGACCGCCAGGTGGGTGGGCTCCTCGCGGGCGTAGCCCCCGATGGCGGCGGGGCTGATCCCGCGCTGGCCCAGCTCGTGGTCGAGCAGTACGCGGGTGCCCGCGCCGCGCTGGCGGTTGACATAGCGCACCCCGGCCCGGGTGAGGTCGCCGAACCCCGTCAGGCCCAGCGGGTTGCCGGCGGCGACCATCAGCCCCTGATCGCGGTGCACGAGCCGGACGACGCAGATGTCGGCGCCGCCGAGAACGCGGTCGACGTAGGGCAGCGTGTACTCGCCGGTGGCCGGATCCAGCAGGTGGGAACCGGCGATGTGGCACAGCCCGTCCCGCAGGGCCACCAGGCCGCCGAGCGAGCCCACGTTCGACGATGCCAGGGTGACCAGTGGGTCCTCGGCACGCAGCGCGGAGGAGGCGAGGTCGAGGACGAGATCATGGGAGCCGATGGCCACGATCGTGCGGGAGATCTCCTCGATGCCGCGCAGCAGTTCGATCTCGACCCGCTCGCCCGGATGATGGCCCTCGAGCCCGGCCGGGACGACGAGCAGCCCGTCGGCGCGGACCAGCGAGGTCAGTACCCCGGCCCCGCGTGGCAGCGGGGTCGCGACCATCGTGCCGCCCACCATCCCCAGCCGCACCCGCACCCAGTCATCCATGCCGAGCGGCGAGGCGAGCTTACGGGCCAGCCGCGCGCTCGTCCGCGGCCGCCGGCGGGGCGCGGCGCCTTCCAGCTCGGCGAGCAGCGGCTCGGCGAAGATGTCGAAAGTCAGCGCCGCGGACACCGGGTAGCCGGGGGCGCCGAGGACGGGTGTGCCCCCGACGACTCCCAGCACCACCGGGTGGCCCGGCCGGACGGCGACGCCGTGCACGGCCAGCGTCCCGAGCTCGGCGACCACCCTGGCCGTGTAGTCGTCGCGGCCCGCGCTCGAGCCCGCCACGATGATGAGCAGGTCACAGGCGGAGACGGCGGCGCTGACCGCGGCGGCGATGCGGGCCGGGTCATCCGGCTCGATCGGCAGGCAGTGCGCCTCGCAGCCGGCCTCGCGTGCCTGCGTGGCGAGCATGAGCGAGTTGGTGTCGATGATCTCCCCGGGGCCGGTGGGCTGCCCGATCGGCCGTACCTCGTCCCCGGTCGGCAGGATGGCGACAACCGGGCGGCGCCGGACGAGGACGTGCGTCGCCCCTGCCGCGGCGGCGGCGGCGACGTCGGTGGCCCGCAGCCGGTGGCCCTCGGGGAGCAGCAGCTCGGCTGAGCTCACGTCCTCGCCGATCGAGCGGACGTGCTGGTAGGGCGGAACGGCTGCGCGCAGTTCGGCGGTGCCGCCGCTGTCGTGCACGTGCTCGCGCATCACCACCGCGTCGCGCCCGTCGGGCATCGGGTCGCCGGTGTCGACGATGTCGTACGCCCCCGGCTCCAGGTGGACCGGTGTGGTCTCGCTCGCGCCGAGGGTGTCGGCGGCCCGCACCGCGATGCCGTCCATGCCGGCCGCGTCGAACGGCGGCGAGGAACGGGTGGCCCACACCGGCTCGGCGGTGACCCGGCCGGCGGAGTCCTCGACCCTGGCCCTGACCACCGGCAGCCTGGCCGGGCATCCCGCGCCATCGCGTGCGCCGCGCCAGGCGTCCCGGGCGCGGGCGGCGGGGACGTCGCGGATGAAGGGACTGTCTGCCATGGCCGTCGCTAACGATACAAGGTGACCTCGACCTCGGCGCCGGCGTCGAGCCCGGTCGCCTCCTCGGGGATGATCACATACCCGTCGGCGGCGGTGAGCACGGAGAGTAGCGCGGAGAGCCCGAAGATCGGGGTCGCGATGCCGTCGTGGACACTGACCTGGACGACGTCGAGGCGCCCGGTCGCCGATGCCAGGTCGCGCGCGAGCCGCGCCCGCACGGCCGGCTCGGGCGGCGGCGCGGTGCAGCCGCCGACGAGCCGCACGAGCGGGATCCCGATCAGCCGGAAGACGACGAGCGCGGAACGCGGGTTGCCCGGCAGCCCGATGACCGGCACCCCACCGCAGTCGGCGAGCAGCGTGGGCTTGCCGGGGCGGATCGCCAGGCCGTGGCACCAGATCCCCGGCTGGCCGAGGCGGCGCACCACGCCGGCCGTCTCGTCGCGCGCCCCGACCGACGAGCCGGCCGAGATGACGATCAGGTCGCTGCCGGTGAGCGCGGCCCGCACGGCTGACTCCAGGGCCTGCCGGTCATCGGGCACGATGCCGCCGGGGACCGGCTCGCCGCCCGCCTCGGTCACCATCGCGGCGAGGGCGGCCGCCGAAGCGTCACGGACCTGGCCGGGCCGCAGTGCCGCGGTGGCGGGCGGCACCACCTCGTCGCCGGTGGAGAAGACCGTCACCGCCGGGCGGGCGTGCACGCTGACACCCGTGACCCCGGCCGCCGCCAGCATGCCGAGATCCTGGGCCCGGAGCGGCCGGCCCCGCGGCACCAGCTCGGCCCCGGCAGCCGCGTCCTCGTCGGCCCGCACGATGCCCTCCCCGGGGGCGACGGGCCTGACCACCTCGATGGTGTCGGCCATCGCCTGCTGGGTGTACTCGATCATGACCACGGCGTCCGCCCCGGCGGGCAGCACGCCGCCGGTGGGCATGCTCGCCACCGTCCCCGGGCCGACGCTCACCTCCGGTTCCGCGCCCATCCGCACGGCGCCCACCACCCGGAGATAACCGGGCAGGCCCTCGGAAACCCCGTAGGTGTCGGCGGCCCGCACCGCGTAGCCGTCCACGGTGGAGCGCGCGAAGCCGGGCAGCGCGTGCGGTGCGCTGACCGGCGCCGCCGGCACCCGGTGCAGGGCCTCGGTGACCGGCACCGTCTCCGGGGGCGTGCGCCGCTGCGGGCGGAACCCGGCCAGCGCCTCGGCAACCGTACGGGTGCGGAAGAACTCCCGCGCCGCGGGGGTGGCCGCGTCAGTCTCCGTCGCGACTCCCCCGGGTGTCACGCGCCAGCCTCGTGACGCTCATCACCGGGCCCAGCGCCACCTGGCCCAGCCCGCAGATCGAGGTCTTGCGCATGACCTCTTCCAGCTCGGTGATCTGCCCGTCAACGTCACCGGGCCCGCCGCCGGACGCCAGCAGGTCGGTGAGAATCCGGTGCGCCTTGGCCGACCCGACCCGGCAGGGCACGCACTTGCCGCAGGACTCGTCGCGGAAGAACCGCAGCACGTTCGTGGCCGCGGCGAGCAGGTCGGTGCCCTCGGCCATCACCACCAGCGCCCCCGACCCGAGCATCGTCCCCGCGGCCTTCAGGGTGGCGAAGTCGAGCGGGACATCGAGCTTGTCGGGCCCGAGGAAGTTCGACGAGGCGCCACCCGGCTGGACGGCGCCGAGCGGCCGTCCTCCCGACACGCCCCCGGCCAGTTCCAGCAGCTGCCGCACGGTGCTGCCCATCGGCACGCAGTAGACGCCCGGCCGCTCGACATGGCCGGAGACCGCGAAGAATTTCAGCCCGGAGTTGCCGCCGGCGCCCTGCTCCCGCCACCAGCTGGCCCCGCGCCTGGCGATGATCGGGACGTGGGCGAAGGTTTCCACCGAGTTCATCAGCGTCGGCTTGCCGTGCAGGCCGTAGACGCCGGGGAAGGGCGGCTTGTTGCGCGGTTCCCCCCGGTGTCCCTCCATGCACTCGATCAGCGCCGACTCCTCGCCCAGGATGTAACCACCCGGCGAGGTGAACACCTCGACCGACAGCCGCCGCCCGGTGCCGGCGGCATCCGCTCCCACCAGCCCCTGGGAGCGAAGCGACTCGATCTCCCGGCGGATCAGCGCCTCCTCGGGGCCGTACTCGTGCCGGATGAACACCCAGCCTTCCTCGGCTCCGGTCACGAGCATCCCGAGCAGCATGCCCTCGAGCACGAGATGCGGCTGCTCGGCCAGGATCTGCCGGTCCTTGAACGTCCCCGGCTCCGATTCGTCGGCGTTGCAGATCACATACTTCGGCTCCGCTTCCTGCGCCGCGACCAGCTCCCACTTCCTGCCCGTGGGGAAGCCGGCGCCGCCCATCCCGCGCAGCTCGCAGTCCTGCAGGGCCGTGACGATCTGGCCGGGATCCAGCTCCCCGGCCAGCGCGGCACGCAGCACCCCGTAGTGCTCGGCCGCCGATGCGTAGGGGTCGTTGGGCCACGGCCGCCCGCCCGCATAGCTTCCCGCCGCCGGCGGCGGGAGCTGGCCCTCCCGGGCCGCGGCGATCAGGGTCTCCGCGTCGCCGGCGGTCGCCGGGTGCTCGTTGACGCTGACGGCGGGCGCCGCGTCGCACCGGCCGGGGCAGGACACCTCGACGAGGTCGATGTCGGCGTCCTGGCCGTGACGCTGCCGGATCGCGGCGATCCGCGCGTCCGCGCCCTGCAGCCAGCACGACAGATCGCGGCAGACGTGCAGCGTGACCGGTTTCGGCGGGTCGGTCCGGAAGTGCGGATAGAACGAGATCAGCCCCTCGATCTCGTACAGCGGCCGGCGCACTTCCCTCGACAGGGTCACCAGTTCCTCGCGGGGCAGCCAGCCGACCCGCTCCTGGATGGCCTGCAGGGCCGGGATCAGGCTCGGGCCATCGAACTTGCCCGCCCTGGCCTCGACGCCGGGCATGCGCGTGCGGGACGTGGCCATCAGCGGTCTTCCTGCCCGTTCGCGGACGGGGGCCGGGCGGGCACGCCGTGCCCGGCGTGCCCGGCGGGGTGGGCTGCCTCGATCCGCACGGCGCAGAACTTGAACTCGGGGATCTTGCCCATCGGGTCGATCTCGTCGATCGTCAGCAGGTTCGCGGCCGCCTCGCGGAAGTGGAACGGGATGAAGCAGTTCCCCCGGGCCTCGCGGTGGGACACCCGCGTCGCCAGCACGATCGAGCCACGGCGGGAGGTCACCCGGGCACTGTCCCCGTCGGCGAGGCCGAGCGCGGCGGCGTCGCCGGGGTTGATGAAGACCTCCGGCCCCGGCCTGATCGCGTCGAGCGCGTAGGACCGGCGGGTCATCGTGCCGGTGTGCCAGTGCTCCAGCAGCCGGCCGGTGTTGAGCACGAAGGGGAACTGCTCGTCGGGGAGTTCCTTGGCGGGCAGCCACTCGGCGGGCACCAGGTGCGCCAGCCCGTCATCGGTGTTGAACTTCTCGCCGAACATCACCACGGTCCCGTCGCTGTGCTCGGGGTCGGGGTTGGGGTACAGCTTGCCGGTCAGCCCCAGGTTGTCGTAGCTGAGGTTGGCGTAGCTGGGCATCACCGCGACGATCTCCTCGAAGACGTCCCGTGCGCTGGTGTAGCTCCAGCCGAGCCCGATCCGGTTGGCGATGTCCTGGACGACCTCCCAGTCCACCCGGGCCTGCCCGGGCGGGTCGAGCACCTTGCGGCCGAGCTGCACCCGGCGGTCGGTGTTGGTGTAGGTGCCGTCCTTCTCCAGGTAGGACGAGGCGGGCAGGATGACGTCGGCGAACTCGGCGGTCTCGGTCAGGAAGATGTCCTGCACGACCAGGAACTCCAGCGCCGCCAGCGCCTTGCGGACCTTGTTGATGTTGGGGTCGGACAGGAACGGGTTCTCCCCCATCATGAACATCCCGCGCACGCCGCCCTTCAGGGCGGAGCCGATGATCTCGGTGACGGTGAGCCCGCGCTTGGGATCCAGGTCCGGGGTGCCCCACAGCTGCTCGAACCGGGCCCGGACGGCCGGGTCGTCCGCCTTCTTGTAATCGGGGTAGAACATCGGGATCAGGCCCATGTCGGATGAGCCCTGCACGTTGTTCTGGCCCCGGAGGGGGTGCAGCCCGCTGCCGGGCCGCCCGACGTTCCCGGTGATCGCGCACATCGCGATGAGGCAGCGCGCGTTGTCGGTGCCGGTGGTGTGCTGGGAGATGCCCATCCCCCAGAAGATGACCCCGGCGCCGGCCTCGCCCCAGGCCCGCGCCACCCGCCGGATCACGTCGGCCGGTACGCCGCTGATCTGCTCGGCCCGCTCGGGCGGGTAGGCCCGGACGGTCTCGGCGAGCGCGGCGTAGTTCGACGTCCGCTGCTCGATGAACTCGGCGTCGGTCAGCCCCAGCCTGATCACCTCGTGCATGACGCCGTTGTAGAACGCCACATCCGTGCCCGGCTTGAGCTGGCAGAAGATGTCGGCGTGGTCGGACATCTTGTCCGCCCGCGGGTCGACGTAGATGATCGTGGTGCCGCGGCGGCGGGCCTGCTTGAAGAACGACGACGCGACCGGGTGGTTCGCGGTCGGGTTGCTGCCGGTGACGATGGCGACGTCGGCGTTGATCACGTCCCCGTAGGTGGTGGAGACGGCGCCGGAGCCGATGCCCTCGAACAGGGCGGCGACGCTGGAGGCGTGGCAGAGCCGGGTGCAGTGGTCCACGTTGTTGGTGTGGAAGCCGGTCCTGATCAGCTTCTGGAAGAGGTAGGCCTCCTCGTTGGAGCACTTGGCCGACCCGAACCCGGCGATCGCGCCCGGGCCGCCCGCGGCGTGGATCCCGGTCAGCCGCCGGGCCACCAGGTCAAGCGCCTCGTCCCAGGTCGCCTCCCGGAAGTGCGGCAGCACCTCGCCGTAGTCGACCAGCCCGCCCGGCTTGCGGCCGCGCCCCTTGCGGCCCTTGCCCTTACCCTCGGCCCGTTCCTCCAGGTCGCCGGGGTACCCGCCGTCGCCCATGTCGCCGCGGACCTCGGTGGACAGTGGGCCCTTCGGGTAGGAATCCTCGCGGCGGATCAGCGGCACGGTCAGCCGCTGCGGCGAGGCCGCGTAGTCCCAGCCGTAGCGGCCCTTGACGCACAGGCGGCCCTGGGACCCGGGCTGGTCGCGGCCCTCGGCGAACGCGATCGCGCCCCGCTCCCGGTCCACGTGGTAGGTCAGCGCGCAGCCGACCCCGCAGTACGGGCACACCGTGTTGACCTGGTCGAGCTCGCTGCGCGGCCGGATCGGGATGCTGCGGATCGGCTTGTTGGTCAGCGCGCCGGTCGGGCACGCGGAGACGCATTCCCCGCAGGTCACGCACGAGGACTTCCCCATCGGGTCGTTCAGGTCGAACGCGATCCGGGTGGCGTAGCCCTTGCCGCTGCGGCCGATGACGTCGTTGCCCTGGATGTCGTCGCAGGCGCGCACGCACCGGTCGCACAGGATGCACGAGTCGTGGTCCACCGCGATGACCGGGTTGGACAGGTCCGTGCCGCGGCCGGCGGCGAGCGGGAAGCCGTCCTCGCGGCTCACCCCGCAGCGGTCGGCCAGCGCGAGCAGCTCGTTGTCGCCGGTGGTGGTCTGCTTGGGGTCGCGCTCGCGCGCCGGCTGGTCGGCCAGCAGCAGCCGGGTCAGCACCGCGCGGCTGCGCTCGACCTCGGCGGTGGCGGTCTTGACCTCCATGCCCTCTTCGCACGCGCGCACGCAGGAAGCGGCGAAGGCGGGCGCGCCGACGTTGACCACGCACATCCGGCAGACGCCGACCGGGTCGAAACGCTCGTCGTGGCACAGGACCGGGATATCGATTCCAGCCGCTTTGGCCGCGGCCCAGATGGTCGAACCCTCCGCGACGGTGACCTCACGGCCGTCGATCGTGAGCGTCACCGTCCGGGAGGTGGCTTGCACGGGAATGGCCATGTATTCAGTATCCGTCCTGCCGCGAGATCACATCAACTGAAGCGCCGGGCATATCTATCGTGGCGCGACATAATCCAGCCGGAGGCCGGCCAGATCGGCCGGGTCGGGGCGGCCCTGGGCGTCGAGCCCGCGCGCCGCGTAATAAGCGTCGATCATGCCGCGCAGCCGCTGCGGCGTCAGCGTGGCCACCCGCCCGGAGCTGAGCTGCAGCGGCTCGGACAGTACCCGCTCCGGCAGCCAGTCGTCCCCCGGCTGCCAGCCCTCGCGGATGTTGAACACCCGCTTGGCCAGCACGATCCGGCGGGCGGTCCGCCGCAGCTCGGCGCCGTTGACGTCCCAGCCGGTCACCGCGGACAGCAGTGCCGCCCACTCGCCGAACGGCTCGGTGAACACGCCGCGCAGGAACTTGCACAAGATGAGCGAGTCCATCACCGCGGCCCGGTCCTCGGTCTCGATCGCGGCGGCCACGTGCGCGTCGCCGCCTTCCAGCCGGTCGTGGTCGCCGGACAGGTCGGCCTCGTACGCGCCGGAGCGGTTGTGGTCCGCGCCCCGGGCGTTCACCGCCAGCCCGAGCGCCATGGCCTGCATCGTGCGGGGCTCGTAACCGGGCATCTCCAGGCCCTTGACGTGCGGGGCGAACGCGGCCGACCCGCCGCCGACGCGCTCCGCGGCCCGGCGCGATCCCTCGGCGAGCAGCTCCCCGAGCCCGCGCCGCTCCCCGATCTCCGCCAGCGCCCGCTGCAGCGCGTCCGCATCCCCGAACCGCAGCCACGGCGCGTCGATCAGGCCCCGCTCGGCGCACTCCATCGCCCAGGCGATCGTCCCGCCCGCCGAGATGGTGTCGAGCCCCAGCTCGTCGCATAGCCCGCTCGCGGACAGCACCGCGTCCGGGTCGGACACCCCGCACATCGGGCCGAGCGCGAACACGTTCTCGTACTCCACCCGCATCTTCTTGCCACCGCGGGCGGAGTAGATGTGCTCGCAGCCGATCGTGCACGACGCGCAGCTGTTGCGCGCCACCTGCCGCATCCCGGCCAGGTCCTCCGCGGCCAGTTGGGGCGCCTCGGCGAACGTCGCCGCCTGGAAGTTCTTGGTGGGGAGGGTGTTGATGGCGTTGAAGGCGAGCAGGTTGGCCAGCGTGCCGAGCTCGCGGTACTTGGCCGTGGCCGGCCCGAACGAGCGCGCCCGCAGGTCACGCGCGGCGGCGAGCACCGCTTCCGGGTGCGCCGGCGCGACCTTGGTGGCGGCCCGGACCGCGACGGCCTTGATCCGTTTTGCGCCCAGCACGGCGCCGAGGCCGCCGCGCCCGGCGTGCCGGCCGTCGTGGGAGATCGTCGCGTAGCGGACGCGGCGCTCGCCCGCGGGCCCGATCGCGGCCACCCGCCAGCCCCGCCCCAGCCGCTCGCGCAGCCGCGTCTCGGCCTCCGCCGCGGAGAGCCCCCACAGATCCGCCACCCCGGTGAAGCGGGCGCCCGCCCCGTCGACCAGCAGCACCGACGGCCGCTCACACGCACCATGCACAACGATGGCATCGTGGCCGGTCAGCTTCCCGGAGATCGCGAAGTGGCTGGAGGAGAGCGCGTCGTTCAGCATGCCGGTCAGCGGGGACTTGGCCACGACGGCGAACTTGGCGCTGGTGGTCAGCGGGGTGCCGACCAGCGGGGAGAACACGAAGGCCAGCGGCGCGGCCGGGGAAAGCGGGTCGGCGCCGGGCGGGGCGAGCCGGTGCATGAGCCAGGTGCCGAGCCCGGCGCCGCCGATGTAGGCGCGCAGCAGCTCGTCGGGCAGCGGCAGCGTGTACGCGGTGCCGGAGCTCGCGTCCACCACCAGCGCCTGCCCGAAATAGCCGCCTGCCGCCATCGGGTCAGCCGCCTG